>NZ_CM195529.1:4495000-5247500 GCF_043193855.2 Xanthobacter wiegelii
GTGCCGTCCCGCATGTTCAAAGAAGGCAGATCGATGAACGCGCACGTCTCCGCCGCCCACAGCCAGCCCGCCCAGGTCACGGCAGTTCCGCCCCCCGCGCCCGAGCTTTCAGCTGCCCCGCGCGCCTTCCGGGGCGCCATGCGCAAGCTGGCGGGCGCCGTCAGCGTGCTCACGGTGGGCCAGGGCGAGGAGCGCACCGGCCTCACCGCGACATCGGTCACCTCCCTTTCGGTGGAGCCGCCGACGCTCCTCATCTGCGTCAACCGCGCCACCTCCTCGGTCGTGCCGCTGCTGAAGGAACGCGCCTTCGCCATCAACGTGCTGCGGCCGCATCACGAGCCGGTGGCCGACCGCTTCGCCGGCAAGGGCGGGCTCAAGGGTCCGGCCCGCTATGACGGTGCCGACTGGACCCGCCTTTCCACCGGCGCGCCGGTGCTCGCCGATGCCCTCGCCGCTTTCGTGGCAAGCCACTGTGCCGGCACTGTGCGGGTCGTGGCGTGGGCCACCCGGAAAAGGGCAGGTTGCCGGCTGAGATCAATGTCGGACATGGCGTGCCTCATGGTCTTGTCAGGCAGTTCACGGGTGGAGAAATGCCAATTGGTGTTCGTCAACGCGTTCCGGGCGCAACCAACGCTCCGGATCAGATCGTCAAAGCCGCAGGTCTCGACTAACTTCACGAGACGCCGGAAACACAACCTGATGTCGGCTTGATATTCTTCAAAAGCCTTGCGACAGTCCCGCGCGTAAATTCACATGGGGGAGTGGGGTCAAATGGGGAAAAGAAGGAACATCAGCGTATTCAGTTCCGTGTTTCTGCTTTTTACATGCGTATCTTATATTGACGTTGCGTCAGCTCAAACCGGAAAGAGCGGCGAATTCACTATCCATAACGAGACCGAGGCAAATACTGTCGTCGGGTTCTATACAAATGACGGGACCGGCTGGAGCACCAACTGGCTGAGCGAGCCGGTCGGCCCCGGCGACAACGCCGCCCTCGTCTTCACCAAGACGAGCGGCCGTTGCCAGCAAACGCTGCGTGTGGGCTGGCGCGGGAAGTCGGGCGGCGAAGTGAAGGATGATCCGATCCGCATCGACATCTGCAAGGCCAGCAACGTCTATCTGCACGACAACGACGTCACCTACGATTGAAGCATGGGCCGGTGACGAAACGGACATCGTCGCCGGCTCCCGCCGTGCTCCGCTCATCTCCACGGCCTTCGGCCCCTGCCCCGAACGTCAGTCATGGCGGGCTCCATCGGCGAAGAGCAGGTCGCTCACCTCCCGCACCACCCCCTCGAAAGCCGGCGAGCCGCGCTCGGCAAGCCCCAGCGACGACGTGTCGAAGCTGGCCACGGTGCGGCCGGGATGGGCCGCCAGAAGATGCAGCCGCGTGCCGATGAGCACCGCCTCGTCGATGGCGTGGGTGACGAAGACAAGGGTGAAGCCCTGCTCCTCGGCGAGGCGCAGCAGATCCTCCTGAAGGGTCCGCCGGGTGAGGGCGTCGAGGGCAGCGAAGGGCTCGTCCATCAGCAGCACGTCCGGCTCGGCGGCGAGCGCACGGGCGATGACGGCGCGCTGCTTCATGCCGCCGGAGAGCGTATGCGGATAGGCATCGAAGGCGCGGGCGCGACCGACCTTGGCGAGCGCCGCCCGCGCCCGCTCGCGGGCTTCCTTCAATGGCACCTTGCGGGCGACGCGCAGCGGGAAGGCCACGTTGTCCGTGATGCTCTTCCACGGCAGCAACTGGTCGAATTCCTGGAATACGACGAGGCGATCCGGCCCCGGCCCGGTCACCGCCTTGCCGCGCAGGCTCACCGTGCCGGCGGCGGGCTTCAGGAACCCTGCCAGCGCCTTGAGGATCGACGACTTGCCGCATCCCGAAGGCCCGATCAGCACAAGACGCTCGCGCGCGTGGACGGTGAAGCTCACATCCTCCACCGCCCGGTGCCGGCCGGCCTGCCCGACATAGTCGAGCGTCAAGCCCCGCACCTCCAGCACGGGGGGCGCAATGTGGGCGACGGGCGGCATGGCGGCGGCAGCGACGGCGTGGATGGTCATCGCATCCCCCCTCAGCTGCCCGACGCGGAATGCAGGTCCTCGAAGGTGAAGTCCTTGAAGCTCGTCGGCTTCGCCTTGATGGCGCCGATGCGGTTCATGAAATCAGCGAGCTTTAGCGTGCCGAGCGGCACGAGCGTGCTCCAGGAAAATGCCGTCCGCGCCCAGCTCGGCGGGATGGCCGCCCACCACCACGTTCAGCAGCAGCCGCCCGTCGCTGAGCCGGTCGAGCACCGCCGCCTGCCGCGCCGCGAAGGCTGGGAAGTGACGCCTGGCCGCAGCGCCACGAGGAGTTTCAGGCGCTCTGTGGCGGTGGCAAGGCCCGCAGCGGTGATCCAGCTATCTTCGCAGCTCTGGCCCGTGGGGAGAAGCACGCCCTTGAAGCCCAGCCGGTCCACCGCCTGCGCCACCTCGCGGAAATAGGCGAATTCCGGCGGCCGCTGCTGGGTCTCCGAGCCGAGATAAGAGCCGTCCCCATGGGTCGGGATGAACCAGAACAGGTCCGGCGGGGTGGCGGGAGACAAGGACGCGCTCATGGGGAACTCCGTTATTCCCATCGAGCTTGCGTACATTATTTGATCAGCCTATTTTATTATATTGATAGACAAAGTTTCCTAAAGCTGCGCATAGCTGCACGTGCCCCTGGGTCGGATCTGCCCCTTGCTTGCGATCGGAGATCATCGACGTACCGGCGTGCATTTGCCCGCGATCCTGCCTAAATGAGAGCCGTCGAGCCTTCGCCGCAAGGAGCCGCGCGCCGCCCCATGATCCGTTTCCTGCTTCGCTTCACCGGGTTCTGGCTGCTGGCTGGCGGCTTTGTCGCGCTCATCGTGGACGGCACGCGCTCCATCGCGGCGGCCGGCCTCGTCTTCACCTCGGCTGGAGATGCCTGGTTCGCGTTGTCTCCTGGCAGCCTGGAGCGGGCGGAGACCTCCGCCAAGGCGGGGATGCCGGCGGTTTGGAACAGCGTGCTGCTGCCGCTCCTCTCCATGCCGGCCTTCGCGCTTCTGATGCTCGTGGGGCTCATGCTGATGGGCCTCGGCCGCGTGCGCGAGCGCTCGCGCTTCGAGATCAGCTGAGCACGCACGCCCCGCAGCCCTCCCCCCCTCGCGCAAGCGCGGCCGCATCCCCATATTGGGGTTCCAGCGGGGTTTCCCGCCTGCCCCATCCAAAACCATGGCGCGGCCGCAGGGTCCGATGCCCGTGTGCCGCGAGACGAGGAGCCCGCCATGTTCTGGCTGAAGAAGTCCCTCGACCTGCCCACCGCCGCCGATGCCCTCCCCGGCCGCGCCGGTGCCATCCCCACCGCCGAGGTCCATTACGTCAATGGCCACGCCCTCAAGGGTCCGTACCCCCAGGGCTTCGAGACCGCGGTGTTCGCCCTCGGCTGCTTCTGGGGCGCCGAGCGCAAGTTCTGGCAGCAGCCCGGCGTTTGGGCGACGTCGGTCGGCTATGTCGCCGGCCATACGCCCAACCCCACCTATGAGGAGGTCTGCTCCGGCAATACCGGCCATACCGAGGCGGTGCTGGTCGTGTACGACCCGGCGGTTGTGTCCTACGGCGAACTGCTCAAGCTGTTCTTCGAGAGCCACGATCCCACCCAGGGCATGCGCCAGGGCAATGATGTAGGAACTCAGTACCGCTCCGGTATCTACGTCACGAGCCCCGAGCAGCGGGCCGAGGCGGAGGCGGCGAAGGCGGCATATGGGCCGGCGCTGAAGGCGCGCGGCTTTCCCGCCATCACCACTGAAATCGCCGATCTCGGGCCGTTCTATTTCGCCGAGGGCTATCACCAGCAGTATCTGGCGAAGAACCCCAACGGCTATTGCGGCCTCGGCGGCACCGGCGTCTCCTGCCCCATCGGCACCGGCGTCGCCGCGCAGTAGACCTGAAGCGGCGCTGACGCGCCTGTCATCCAAGAGTCGGCGGTGCCATCGCGCCGCCTTGCCAAATCGACACGCAGCGGGCTTGAGTGGGCGCCTCTCATCTGGTCCCCATCATGCCCGCTGCTCCTTCCCGATCCCTTCTCGCGCGCGGTCACGCCCTGCACCTGGGGCCGCGCACCCTCATCATGGGCATCCTCAATGTGACGCCCGATTCCTTCTCCGACGGCGGCCGCAGCGCTGCGCCGGACGATGCGCTGGCCAATGCCAGGCGGCTCGTCGCGGAGGGCGCGGACATGCTGGACGTGGGCGGCGAATCGACGCGGCCGGGACATACACCGGTGGCGGCGGAAGACGAGTGGGCGCGCATCGCCCCGGTCATCCCCGCGCTGGTGGCGGAGATGGGCGTTCCGGTCTCTGTGGACACCTACAAGGCCGAGGTTGCCCGCCGGGCGCTGGAGGCGGGTGCCAGCATCGTGAACGATGTCTGGGGCTTCACCCGCGATCCCGACATGGCGAAGGTGGTGGCCGACCACGATGCGGCGGCGGTCGTGATGCACAACCGCGCCGAGGTGGATGAGACCCTCGATATCGTGACCGATATGCTGGGCTTCTTCGAGCGCGTGCTCGAAATCGCCGACCGCGCCGGCGTGAAGCGGGAGAAGCTCGTGCTCGATCCCGGCATCGGCTTCGGCAAGAGCTTCCCGCAGAACCTCGCTGCCATCCGCCGCCTGCCCGAATTGCGCGTGCTGGGCCTTCCGATCCTCCTCGGCACCTCGCGCAAGTCCCTGATCGGCAAGGTAATCCAGACGACGCCGGCGGAACGGGTGCCGGGCACCATCGCCTCCAACGTCATCGCCATCATGGATGGGGTGGAGATCATCCGCGTGCACGATGTGGCCGCCCATGTGCAGGCCGCCCGCGTGGCCGAAGCGATCCGGGACGCCTCGTGACGACCGCCTATCTCTGCCTCGGCTCCAACCTTGGCGATCGCGAACAGACCATGGCGCAGGCCCTCGCCACCCTGTGCCGCGCCGGGCTCACCCTGCGCCGGAGCTCCTCATATTACGAAACGCCGCCTTGGGGACCCGTCCCGCAAGGGCCCTATCTCAACCAGGTGGTGGAGGTGGACAGCCCCATAGGGCCGAAAAGCCTGTTGGCGCTTGGGCTGGAGGTCGAGCGCATGCTCGGCCGTGACCGCGCGAACGAGGTGCGGTTCGGCCCGCGCCGCATCGATATCGACATCCTGCTGTTCGGTGACGAGACCGTCCGGGACGACGATCTCGAAATCCCCCATCCGCGGCTCATGGAACGCGCCTTCGCGCTCGTTCCGCTCACCGAGATCGCGCCCGACATCGTGGTGGGCGGCATACGCGCAGCGGATGCGCTGGCCCAACTGGACCGGAGTGGCATTACGCGGCACGGCACGTAGGTCCACCCATACAAAAAAGCCCCGCGCCGGGAGGCGCGGGGCGTTGGCGCAAGGGCCGTCCTTGCAGGATTGTTCGGCGTCACATGGTCCGGACGTTGGTGGACCAGGTATCGACCTGGCGCTTCACCTCGTCCTTCGCATAGCCGTAGCGTTCCTGCAGCTTGCCTTCGAGAACCTCGCGGTTCCCGTTGATCTCGGTGAGGTCGTCGTCGGTGAGCTTGCCCCACTGGGTCTTCAGGTTGCCCGTGAACTGCTTCCAATTGCCTTCGATGCGATCCCAATTCATCGGCTCGTCCTCCGCGTGAGTGGAAAGATGCAACAAGAACGTTCACGCTTGAGCCGGAGTTCCGCTAAGTTTTGCATATCAAGGGAGGAACGATGACAGCCGCGGTGCACGACGACGAGAAGCTGGCCGCAGGCGTCGCGAAGGGAGAGAGGGCCGCGCTGGCGCGGGCCATCACACTTGTGGAATCGCGTCGCGCGGACCACCGCCGCCGCGCCCAGGCCCTCCTCCAGTCGCTGCTGCCGAAGACCGGCAACGCTTATCGCATCGGCATCACCGGCGTGCCGGGGGTCGGCAAATCCACAACCATCGACGCGCTCGGCACCTATCTGACAGGGCTTGGCCACAAGGTGGCGGTGCTGGCCGTCGACCCCTCCTCCACCCGAACCGGCGGCTCCATCCTCGGCGACAAGACGCGCATGGCGCGGCTGTCCATCGATCCCGCCGCCTTCATCCGCCCCTCCCCGTCCGGCGGCACGCTAGGCGGCATCGCGGCCAAGACGCGCGAGACCATGCTCCTGTGCGAGGCGGCCGGATTCGACGTGGTGCTGGTGGAGACGGTGGGCGTCGGCCAGTCGGAGACGGCGGTGGCCGACCTGACCGACACCTTCCTCGTGCTCATGCTGCCCGGTGCCGGCGATGAACTGCAGGGCATCAAGAAGGGCGTTCTCGAGCTGGCCGACATCGTGGCCGTGAACAAGGCCGACGGCGACAACATCGCCCGTGCCCGCGCCGCCGCCGGCGAATATCGTGCCGCACTGCACCTCCTCGGGGCACGGGAGGCGCACTGGTCGCCGCCGGTGCTCACCTACTCCGCTCTGACCGGCGACGGCATTCCGGGCGTGTGGGAGCAGGTCGTCCTGCACCGGCAGAAATGCGAGGCGGCCGGCACCTTCGCCGCCACCCGCCGCGCCCAGCAGGTGCGCTGGATGTGGACCCTGCTGAACGAGCGGCTCGCCGAGAAGGTCGCCCACGACGCCGGCGTCAAGGCGCGCCTGCCAGCGCTGGAGCGCGAGGTGGCCGAGGGCGCCCTCTCCCCCGCCCTCGCGGCGGCGGAGATCGCCAGTCTCATCGGGCTTTAGCGCGATGAACCGGCCGTTGCGCATTCTCGTCTGCGCCTTCGGCCCGTTTCCCGGCGTGCCGGTAAACCCCTCGCAGCTTTTGGCGGGTGATCTGCTGCGCCTGCGACGCCCTGCGCTGTCGGACATCGAGATCGCGCTGGAAATCCTGCCGACGCGCTGGGATGCGCTGGCGCGCCTCGATGCCCGGCTTGAGGCGCTCGATCCCGACGCGGTGCTGCTCCTCGGGGTCGCGGCCCGGCGCCGCAGCCTCTCCATCGAGATGCTGGCGGTCAACGCCGCACGGGCCGCGCCGGACGCCGCCCGCAAGCACCCGTCCGCGCGCCGCCTCTCGGCAGGCGGGCCACCGCTCCTGCACTCCGGCGTCCCGGCCGAACGGCTGGCCAACGCGCTGCGTCGCGCCGGCATCGCCGCCGGCCCCTCGCGCGATGCCGGGCGATACCTGTGCAATGCCAGCTATTTCCACGCGCTCTCTTGGGCGGAAAGGGAAAGCGGGCGCCCGCGGCCGGTGCTGTTCGTCCACCTGCCGCGGCGGGAGGGCCGGCCGGCCGGCGTCTCGCGGGCGCGAATGGGGCGCGGGCTCTCCCACATCCTCCTCGCCCTCGCCGCCGAGGCGCGGCGTGGGACCTATGCCCTTAAGTCGATGGGATAGCTACAGCTTTCGCCTTCGGGGACGAACCGCTATAGGCTCGCCCATCCCCACGTACCGAAAGCCGGCCCGTGACGATCTATCTGCCCATTGCCGAGCTGCCAGTCGCCATCTTCACGATCCTTGCGATGGGCCTCGCGGTCGGCTTCATCTCCGGCATGTTCGGCGTCGGCGGCGGCTTCCTGATGACGCCGCTCCTCATCTTCACCGGTGTCCCGCCGGCGGTGGCCGTGGCCAGCGTCTCGCCCTACATGGCGGCCTCCTCCCTGTCCGGTGCCTTGTCCTACTGGCGCAGGGGCATGGTGGATACGACGCTGGCGTGGGTGCTGCTCTCGGGCGGCCTCGTCGGCACAGTGTCCGGCGTGCTGCTGTTTCTCTGGCTGCGCTCCGTCGGGCAGGTGGATCTCACCATCCGCCTCTCCTACATGCTGCTGCTCGGCGGCATCGGCCTGCTGATGCTGGTGGAGAGCGTGCGGGCCATCGTCAGGGCGCGATCCGGCGCGGCGCGCCCGGTGCGCCGGCCGGGCACCCGCCCCGCCCTCATGCGCCTGCCACTGAAGATGCGCTTCCGCCGCTCGCGCATCTACATCTCGGCCCTGCCGGTGGTGGCCATCGGCTACGTCATCGGCCTGCTCGGCGCAGTGCTGGGCGTGGGCGGCGGCTTCATCCTGGTGCCGGCGCTGATCTACCTGCTGCGGGTGCCGACCCAGACATCGGTCGGCACGTCGCTGGTGCTCACCCTCGTCACCATGGCGGCCGCAACCGTGCTGCACGCGGTCGCCAACGGCACCGTGGATGCCGTGCTGGCGCTGGTGATGATGATCGGCGGCACGGTCGGCGCCCAGTTCGGCGCCCGCACGGGGCAGACGCTGAAGGCGGAGAACCTGCGGCTGCTGCTCGGCCTTCTGGTGCTGTCGGTGGCGGTGCGCGTGGGTGCCGAGCTGGTGACGGCACCGGGCGACACCTTCGCCGTTACCGTGGTGGAGACGGTGCGATGAACGCCGCCCGCCCCCGCGCTGGCGCGGCCACCCCGCGCTTTCCCCGCCTCGCGCTCGCCGGCCTCGCCCTGCTGGCGGGCCTTTTTACCGGGCCCGCCCGCGCCGACCGGCTGGTTCTGTCGGTATCGCAGCACAAGGTGAGCATCTCCTCGAGCTTCGCCGGCGCCGAACTGGTGGTGTTCGGCGTTGCCGAGGCGTCCGATGGCGCGCCCATCGACGACACCCCCGACGTGGTCGTGACCGTGCGCGGCCCGCGGGAGGATTTCACCACCTGGCGCAAGGCGCAGGTGCTGGGCCTGTGGATCAACACCGACAGCCGCACCTTCATCGATGTGCCCGCCTTTCTCACCGTCCTCTCCAACCGGCCCACCGACGAGATGGCGAGCCTCGCGATCCTGCGGCGGGAGCAGATCGGCCTTACGCGGAATATCTTTGTCCAGCGCGTGGGCGCCGATTTCGCCGACGTTGTGCCGACCGACCCGTTCCGCACGGCTTTTCTTCGGCTGCAGTCGGCCCAAGGGCTCTATGAGGAAAATGCGAAGGGCGTCACCTTCCTCGCCCCCCGGGTGTTTCGCGCGGAGGTCCGCATCCCCGGTGCAGCGCCCATCGGTTCGTACCAGATCGAGGTCAAGCTGCTGCGGAACGGTCTAGTTGCCGCCACGGAACAGGCCACCTTCGACGTGCAGAAAATCGGCTTTGAGCAACGCGTAGCAGAGTTCGCCATGAACGATGCCTTGCTTTATGGACTGGCCGTGGCCTTAGGCAGTCTGATTGTCGGCTTCATCGCCAACATCTTGTTCCGCAAGGAATGACCTGAGCAGAGCGACGGTGTGGAACGCTTTGACGTACAACCTGTCTAGAGATCGATAGGACGGAAGCGGTTACCAACGCTGGAATTCAGCAGGAACCCCCTCATTTTTTCCTTGAATCTGCTTTAATCCGCGTCCACACAAGGGCAAGGATTGTCAGATTATCATGATACCCTGTCCGTTTTTGCGGCCTCCGTGCACGGCCACAGGATCTGCTCCGGGTGCCAAGCCCTGACCGGCGCCCGTAGGGAACGGGGTGGCGCACACGCGCCGCCCCGGCACCCTCAACAGCTTCAGACGGCAGGGAACCGCAGCGGACATCGTTCGGCACGCGCGTTCCCAACGTCCGACGGCGTTGCATTGGGATCGCCCCGTGCTCTAGGAACGTCCCAGTCACCGGCCACCGCCGGGTGGCAAGCAGCCGCGCCCTGCATGCAGCGCCGGCGGGAGCAGGGAGACGACCTTGGCCGGGAGCATCGCCATCACCGTCGAAGGCGGCATCGCCCGTCTCACGCTCACCAATCCGGAGCGGCGCAACGCCATTTCCAGCGCCATGTGGCGCGCCCTCTCCGTCTTCGCCCAGGAGGCCGGCGGCCGTTCGGATATTCGCGTCGCGGTACTGCGCGGTGCCGGCGATCTCGCCTTCTCCGGCGGTGCCGACATTTCCGATTTCGACAGCGCCCGCTCGGATGCCTCCGGCGCCCAGAGCTATGACGATGTTGTGGAACAGGCGTGCTCCGCCATCGAGGGGCTGGCCTTCCCGACGCTCGCCTTCATTCGCGGCGCCTGCGTCGGGGCGGGGGCGGCGCTGGCGGCCAGCTGCGACATGCGGATCGCGGGCGATGATGCATTCTTCGCCATCCCCGCCGCGCGGCTGGGGCTCGGCTACGATCCGCGCGGGCTCGGCCGCGTGCTCCGCGCCTTCGGCAGTCAGGGCGCGCGGCAATTGTTCTTCACCGCCGAGCGCCTCCCGGCAGATCGGGCGCACGCGATGGGCGCGGTGGATCTGATCGCCCCGGCGGCCGAAGTGGAGGTGCTGGCCGAGCGCACGCTCCTGCGCATCGCCGAGAACGCGCCGCTGACCCTCAAGGCCGCGAAACTCGCCATCCGGGCGGCCGAGAGCGGCAGCCAGGCCCTCTCCGGCGAGGCCAAGCGCGCCACTGCCTCCGCAAACGCCAGCGCGGATTATCGCGAAGGCCGCCTCGCCTTCGCCGAGAAGCGGGCGCCTCGCTTTTCGGGGACCTGACCGACACCGCACCCGGACGGCGGTGTCGCGTGAATGGGCGCTCTGGCCCGGATCGGGCAAAGCTCAGGCGCGGCTGCGGCCACCTCCCCGCATCATTTGCCCTGGGCTTTCAGGCGGGTATTGCAGGCACTCCAGTATTTTGGCCACGTCTGGCCGGCGGGAATCTTGCCGGCGGCCTTGGCCGCGCGCCATTCCGCCCCG
Organism: Xanthobacter wiegelii; assembly: GCF_043193855.2. Taxonomy (NCBI): domain Bacteria; kingdom Pseudomonadati; phylum Pseudomonadota; class Alphaproteobacteria; order Hyphomicrobiales; family Xanthobacteraceae; genus Xanthobacter; species Xanthobacter wiegelii. The sequence goes on from NZ_CM195529.1 coordinate 4,505,636, forward strand.
CACGCAGCCTGACGCTGGTGCAATGCCGTCTCGGCCGCTGAGGGCGGCGCGCCGGGCTTGGCCGGGCTCGTCGCGCCCGTCGAGGCTGCCGGTGGCTTGGCGGGCGCCGTGGTCGCGGGCGGTGTCGTGGCAGGTGCAGGTGTGGCAGGCGCGGGCGTCGTCGCGGCCGGCTTTGTCGTGGTGGCGGGGGGCGTCGTCGTCTGCGCGAGGGCAGGCACCGCGAAGGCGGCGGCGAACGTCAGAGCAAGGACGGCAGTACGTGCACGCATGGTGCAGGCCTCCAAAAGGGCCGCGCAAAGCGGCGCGGCACACGGTCCGGTTCCGGACACCCCCTCAGCACGCCACGCGACCACGGCGGAATCGCGGCACAAGCTCTTGATGACGTTACGGAATTTCGGACCGGCACAGCGTTGCCGGGCGGCCGTGCCATCGCACGGGCCGCCCCCTCCACCGGCGCGATCCGTCCACATCGTCAATCGCGCGCCGATCCGTGGACAGGAGCCCCCCACGCCTATATGTTCCGCCGCCGCGTTGGGGCGTAGCCAAGTGGTAAGGCAGGGGATTTTGATTCCCCCATTCCCTGGTTCGAATCCAGGCGCCCCAGCCACGCCACGCCACGCCACGCCCCCAAGGCGATCCCCTACGCCCAGCCCTCCAGCACGATCTTGCCGATGGACCGCCCGCTCTCCAACGCGAGGTGGGCGCGCCTGAGGTTGTCCGGGGTAATGGCCCCGAAATGGGCGCCGAGGGTGGTGCGCAGGAGGCCTTCGTCCACCAGTCCCGCGACTTCCGAGAGGATGCGGTGCTGGGCGTCCATGTCCGGCGTCTCGAACATGGAGCGCGTGAACATGAACTCCCACGCGAGCGTACCGCTCTTCAGCTTCAGCAGGTTCGCATCCAGCCCCGAGGGATCGTCGATGACGCACACCGTGCCCTGCGGCACCAGCGCCTCCACCAGCTCCGGCCAGTGCTGCTGTGTCGCCGTCAGGCTGAAGATGCGATGAGCGCCGGCGAGCCCGAGCGCCTTCAGTTCAGCTGACAACGGCTTCGTATGATCGATCACATGGTCGGCCCCGAGGTCCTTCACCCAGGTGGCGCTTTCCGGCCGGGAGGCGGTGCCGATGATGATGGCGGAGGCGAGCCGCCGCGCAAGCTGCACCGCCATGGAGCCGACGCCACCGGCGGCGCCCACGATCAGGAGGACCGTGCCGTCGTCGGCGACGCCGCGCGGCAGGCGCAGGCGATCGAACAGTCCTTCATAGGCCGTGAGCGCCGTGAGCGGCAGGGCCGCCGCCTCGGCGAAGGAAAGCGTGCGTGGCTTGCGGGCGGCGATGCGGGCATCCACGAGGTGCAGTTCGGCATTGGTGCCGGGTCGCGTCAGGCTGCCGGCGTAATAAACCTCATCCCCCACGCAGAACGCCCCGGCGTCCGCGCCCACCGCCTCCACCACGCCGGCCGCGTCCCAGCCGAGGATGACGGGCGTCTCATCCGTGCCCTGGCGGCGCATGCGCACCTTGGTGTCCACAGGGTTGACGGAAATGGCCTTCACCCGCACCAGCAGGTCGCGCGGACCGGGCACGGGGTCCGGCACCTCGAAGGCGAACAGGGCGTCCACACTGTCGGCGGGACGGGAAGCGACGTAGCCGATGGCCTTCATGACGATCTCTCTCGAAGCTGGCGCGAGGTGCGCCGTCGTCCCCTAATCTTGATCGTCCGGCGCCCGGCGCAAGACGGCACAATCGGGTGGGGTGGTATCAGCCATGATACGCCATGTGGCGCGAACGACCTGCGTCCGCCATACTTCACCGCCGCCGCGACACGAGGAGGATCGAGCATTGGCAAGGCGCCACGAGACCCATCCGGGAACGGGATGCCCCGTGGAAGCGACGCTGGCGCTGATCGGCGCCAAGTGGAAGGGCGCGACCCTCTTTCATCTCATGGATGGCGAATTGCGCTTTTCCGAATTGCGACGCCGCCTGCCCAACGTCACCCAGCGCATCCTCTCCAAGGCGCTGCGCGAGCTGGAGGCGGATGGGCTGGTGCTGCGCCGGGTCTATCCCACCGTGCCGCCGCAAGTCGGCTACCGGCTCACCCGCAAGGGCGAGGCGTTGCGGGGCGCCATCGGGGCGCTGGCCGATTTCGGGCGCGGCCATCTTCAGGGCGCAGCCTGCCCGTTTCCCCATGCCGAGCAGGCGGTGGCGGCGGAATAGCGCGGCAGAGGGCCGCTGAGCATCGCGCGCCGGCTGCGCGAAATTGAGCTAGTGTCGGGCCATGCCCCGTCCTTACCATCATGGCCCGCCGTCGGATCATTTCGACGGCACGCGCTTCTTCAATCCCGATCACCCTTCCACTGACAAGAGCCTGAAGGATCTCCTGGCCTGGCGCCGCGCCAAGCGCGGACAGGCGCCCCAGCCTGCCGGCTGGCCGGCCGAGCCGCCGCTCCCGACGCGGAAGGAGACGCCGCCACCCCGCGTGGCATCCGGCATCCGAATCACCATGGTCGGGCACGCCAGCGTGCTGATCCAGGTGGCAGGACTGAACATCCTCACCGATCCGGTGTGGTCGGAACGCGCCAGTCCGCTCGGCTTTCTGGGGCCGAAGCGGCACAACCCGCCGGGCATCGCCTTTGAGGCGCTTCCGCCGATCGACTGGGTGCTGCTCAGCCACAACCATTACGACCACATGGATCTGGCGACCCTGCGCCGTCTCCAGCGCGCCCATCGCCCGCGCGTGCTCACGCCGCTCGGCAACGACAAGGTCCTGCGCCCGCGGATCAAGGCCCTCGACATCACCACCGGCGACTGGGGCGCGCGCTTCGATCTCGGCGCGGGGGTGGAAGCGATCCTGCATCCTGCCAACCACTGGTCGGCGCGCGGTGTCCGGGACCGGCGGTTCGCCCTGTGGGCCGGCTTCGTGCTGGCGACGCCGGAAGGGCTGATCTACTTCGCCGGGGATACCGGCTACGGCACCGGCGCGATCTTCCGGGCGGTTGCGCGCGACATCGGCGCGCCACGGGTGGCGCTGATCCCCATCGGCGCCTACGAGCCGCGCTGGTTCATGAAGCCGCAGCACACCAACCCGGAAGAGGCGGTGCGCATCCTGGAGGACACCGGCGCCACCCAGGGCCTCGGCATCCACTGGGGCACGTTCCGCCTCACCGACGAGGCCCAGGATGCGCCGAAGCGCGCGCTCAGCGCGGCGCTCGACGTCGCCGGCATCGCCAGAGACCGCTTCCTGCCGCTCCACCCGGGACAAGTGTGGGAAGCGGCCGGCTAGCCAATGGCCTCCTCGAGCCGGTCGGCGATGGTCTTCAGCACCTTGACCCGGCCGTAGCGCTTGTCCTCCGCCTCCACCAGCGTCCAGGGGGCGAAGCGGGTGGAGGTGCGGTCCACCATCTCGGTCACCGCCGCCTCATAGAGCGGCCATTTCTCGCGGTTGCGCCAGTCCTCCGGGGTGAGCTTGAAGCGCTTGTAGGCGATCGTCTCGCGCTCCTCGAAGCGGCGCGCCTGCTGCTCCTGGCTGATGGCGAGCCAGAACTTCACCACCACATAGTTGGCCGCCGCGAGCTGACCCTCGAAATCGTTGATCTCGCCATAGGCCCGGCCCCAGTCATCCGGACCGCACAGGCCCTCCACCCGCTCCACCAGCACGCGGCCGTACCAGGAGCGGTCGAAGATGACGATGCGCCCGTGCGCCGGAATGTGCCGCCAGAAGCGCCAGAGATAGGGCCGCGCCCGCTCCTCGTCGGTCGGCGCGGCGATGGGATGCACGCGGAAGCGCCGCGGATCGAGCGCCCGCCGCAGCCGCATGATGGTGGAGCTCTTGCCCGCCGCGTCCGAGCCCTCGAACGCCACCACCAGCCCGGCCTCGGCGAAGCGGCGGGAGTTGGTGAGGCGGGTGATGCGGCTCTGCTCCTGCGCCAGCTGGCGGTCGTACGCGTCTTCGTCGAGGGATTTGGACAGGTCGAGCGTCGAGAGGATGGAGAAGGTCGGCAGCGCCGGCGGCAGCCGCGTGGGATTGGGCGCGAGGGGCTGCGGGGCCGGCTCGGGCTCCGACACCATGGACCTCAGTTTCTCCAGCAGCAAGCTACCGGCCATGGCGTCGCGATACTCCTCGTCGGCGGCCGGCACAACGTGCCAGGGCGAGGTCTCGGTGGAGGTGGCGCGGGCGGCGTCCTCGGAGATCGCGAGCAGACGCTTGCGCGGGCCAGCTTCCTTCAATTCCTCCCACTCGCGCACGACCGGGCGTTGCCACTCGCCCCTGGACACGCCCTTGAGGCGCGCGCGCGCCTCCGCCTCGTCGAGGTAGAGCCAGATCTTGAGAAGGCTCACCCCCTCCGCATGAAGCATGGCCTCGAACCGCTCGATCTCGTCCAGCGCGGCCATGAAGTCGGCGCGCTTCATCTCGCCGAGCGCCCGCCGGCACAAAGGGGCGTGATACCAGGAGCCCAGCATGATGCCGATCTGGCCGAAGGGCGGCAGCTCGCGCCAGTATTTCCACATGGCCGGACGGTCCTCCGGCGCGCAGGGCATGTCGAAGGTGAGCGTCTGCAGCTTGCGCACGTCCAGCCAGCCGTAGAGACGGTTCAGCACCGCCCCCTTGCCGGCGCCGTCCGGCCCGTGGATCAGGACGATGAGGCTGCGCCGCTTCTGCTCGATGAGCTGGAACTGCGCGGTGAGCAGATCCTCGCGCAGGCTGGGCTCCATCGCCTTGAAGGCGGCCTTGTCGAGATGGTGCGCGAACGTCGCGGATTCGAACATGCCGCCTCTCCTCCGGTCGGGGGGAGGCAGCCTGTACGAGCCGTCAGGCCGATGCAACCTTCTGGGTGGCGGCGGAGGGCACCTTCACCCACGCCTCGCCATCCAGCACCACCTCGCCCTTCACCGTGCAGATGCAGGAGAGGCGGGCGCGGAAGCGCTCGGGGATCAATTCCACCACGCGCACCTCCACCTCCACCGTGTCGTCGATGCGCACGGGAGCCCTGAAGTTCAGCGTCTGGGAGATGTAGACCGCGCCCGGGCCGGGCAGGCGGGTGCCGAGCACGGCGGAGATCAGGCTCGCGGTATAGAGGCCATGAGCGATGCGGCCACCGAAGGGCGTGCGCGCGGCGAAATGCTGGGACAGGTGGATGGGATTGCGGTCGCCGGTGAGTTCGGCGAAGCCCACGATGTCGGACGAGGAGACCGTCTTCGACATGCGCTCGATGCGGCCCACCGTCAGGTCTTCAAAAAAGAGGTTCTGCAATTCGAGGAACATGGGCGCGCTTCCATTATGCTTGTCGGGGCGCGCACTCTAGAAGCCAGCCGCGAGGGTGGGAAGTCGGCCGAAATGGTAAGCCGGAACGTCGCAGGGGCGGCGGACACGGACAGAGGCGGCGTCAGGCCGCCTCCCCCTTGAGCTTGCGCATCAGCTCTTCCAGCTCCGCGTTCTTTTCCGCCGGCAGCACCACATTCACCCGCGCCAGCAGGTCGCCGTGGCCGCCTGTCGCATTGGGCAGGCCCTTGCCGCGCAGGCGGAAGGTGCGCCCGCCGGAGGTCCAGGCCGGAATGGCGAGCTCCACCGCGCCGGTCAGCGTGGGCACGCGCACCTTGGCCCCGAGCACCGCGTCGGCAAGCGGCACGTCCAGCGACTGGCGCAGATCGTCGCCGTCCCGCTCGAACACGGGATGCGTGGCGTAGGAGATGGTCACATAGGCATCGCCCGCCGGCCCGCCCATGGGGCTTGGCTCGCCCTGCCCCTTGAGGCGCATGCGGTGCCCCTCGCGGGTGCCGGGCGCGATCTTGATGTCGATCTGCTTGCCATTGGGCAGGCCGACACGCTTCGACGCCCCCTGAGTCGCCTCCTCGAAGGAAACGGGGAGCGTGATTTCCATGTCGGCGCCTGGCTGAGGCGCAAAGCCGCCGCCCGCCGAGCGGCGCTGGCGGCCGAAGCCGAAGATGTCGCCAATGTCCTCGAACCCACCGCCACCGCCACGCGACGACGTGCGCCGCGTGCCCTCGGGGCCGAAGGAGAAACTCTCGAAAATCGTATCGCCGTCGAAGCCGGAGAACCCGCCGGGGCCGCGCCGGGGACCGCCACCGCCGAAGCCGGAAAATTCCGGTGCGCGCGGCTTGCCCTCGGCGTCGATCTCGCCGCGGTCGAACTGGCCGCGCTTCTCCTTGTCGGAGAGAATCTCGTGCGCCGTGTTCAGCTCGGCGAAGCGGTCCTGGGCCTTGGGATCGGACGCATTGGCGTCCGGGTGGAGCTTCTTCGCGAGCTTGCGATAGGCGCGCTTGATCTCTGCCTCGTCGGCGGTCTTGGAAACACCGAGGACGTCGTAGGGATCACGCATGAATAGTCACCTCTGCGGCCGGCACTCAGGCGGCCAGCCGCAGCGAACATGTGGTTCGCGGCGCAAAAAATGCAACGGTAGCGCTCAAAGCCTCTGCGCTTTTGTGCGCCATGCTCCTTCTGCGTGCCCTGCGCAGAAGGCTCAGGCGCGCCCGAGCAGGCGCACCTGGTTCAGCACCGTGCCGCCACGGCTCTTGCAAGCCTCGCCCTGAACCCAGCGGTCGGGGGTCTTGCCATCCACCAGCGAGATCATGAAGGCGCGGCAGCCGGCCTGGGTCGGGCCGACCGGGGTCGCGGTGCCGCGAGCGCCCGTCTCCGGATTGTCCCACGGGACCGATACGTCGCCATCACGGGCGGCCAGCGCCTGGTCGAGCGCGAGCTTCGCCTGCGTCCAGTCGCCGGGCGCGATACCCTTGGGCGCCGGCCCATCCGGCACCGGCAGGGAGGCCGGCGTTGCCTTGATGGAGCCGGTGACGAGCGAATCGTCATCATGGAACGGCACGCTGGCGCAGCCGGAAAGGAGCGCGGCCAGAAGACACGCTCCAGCCACGGCCGTCAGCCCTTCGCGCGGGCGCCCGACACTTCTATATAGAACGATGAAGCCGCCCCGAGAGGCGCGCGAACGATGAGGCACGAGGGGCTCCACATGACGGCGAGCGAGACCATGGAACCCCGAGATCCCTTAACATCCGGTGATTTCACCGAATCTTCCGAGCCCTTCCGTCTTTTCGGCGCGTGGCTGGAGGAGGCCGGCAAGTCCGAGCCCAATGACCCGAACGCCATGACGCTGGCGACCGTGGACGAGGATGGGCTTCCCGACGCCCGCATGGTGCTGCTGAAGGGGCTGGACGAGCGCGGCTTCGTCTTCTTCACCAACACCGGCAGCGCCAAGGGCCGGGAGCTGGCCGCCATCCCCAAGGCCGCATTGGTCTTCCACTGGAAGTCCCTGCGCCGGCAGGTGCGGGTGCGCGGGCCGGTGGAGCAGGTGAGCGACGCGGAGGCCGATGCCTATTTCGCCACCCGCCCCCGCCTATCGCAGATCGGCGCCTGGGCCTCGACCCAGTCACGCCCGCTGGAGGGCCGCTTCGCGCTGGAAGCGGCGGTCGCGACGACCACCGCGAAATATGCCCTCGGCAGCGTGCCGCGCCCACCCCACTGGACCGGATTCCGCATCCTGCCCACGGCGATCGAATTCTGGCACGACCGGCCGTTCCGCCTGCACGACCGCGTGGTGTTCCGCCGCGCCGGCGAGGGCGAGGCGTGGACGAAGACGCGGCTCTATCCCTGACCGGAAAGGCCGGCCGGGCTTGACCCGGAGACGGGCGGGTGCTGCATGAGGTCGCCCGCTGTGGCCGAGGCTTGCATCATGACCCCCCAATCCGAAGATCGCCCGCGCATCATGCTCCTCACCGGAGCTTCGCGCGGCATCGGCCACGCCACGGTGAAGCGTTTCTCCGCCGCCGGCTGGCGCGTCATCTCCTGCTCGCGCCATGCCTTTCCCGAGAAGTGCCCCTGGGGCGCCGGCCCGGAGGATCATCTGCAGGTGGACCTTTCGAGCCCTGCGAGCACGAAGGCAGCCATCGCCGAGGTCAAGAGCCGCCTGCCGGAAGGCAAGCTCGACGCGCTCGTCAACAACGCAGCCATATCGCCCAAGGGCGAAGGCGGCGCGCGCCTCGGCACGCTGGACACCGACCTTGAGACCTGGGTGGACGTGTTTCAGGTGAATTTCTTCGCCCCCATCATCCTCGCCCGCGGCCTTTCGGCGGAGCTGGAAAAGGCGCAGGGCTCTGTGGTGAACGTGACCTCCATCGCCGGCTCGCGGGTGCATCCCTTCGCGGGGGCCGCCTATGCCACCTCCAAGGCGGCGCTCGCCTCGCTGACGCGGGAGATGGCCTCCGACTTCGGTCGCAGGGGCATCCGCGTCAACGCCATCGCGCCAGGAGAGATCGACACCGCCATCCTCTCGCCGGGCACCGACAAGATCGTCGCGCAGATTCCCATGCAGCGCCTCGGCACGCCGGACGAGGTGGCAAAGATCATCTACGTGCTGTGCACGGACACCTCTTCGTACCTGAACGGCGCCGAGATCCACATCAACGGCGGCCAGCACGTCTGAGCGGGCGGCTCATTCTTGGCGTTAGAGCCAGCCGCGCCACTTGAAGAAGACGTAGGGCAGGATGCCCGAGATCACCATCGCGACGAGGGCTGCCGGATAGGCATAGGTCCAGTTCAGCTCGGGCATGTGCTGGAAGTTCATGCCGTAGATGGAGGCGATGAGCGTCGGCGGCATCAGCACCACCGAGAGCACGGCGAAGATCTTGATGATGTTGTTCTGCTCGAGGCTCACCATGCCGATGGTGGCATCGAGCAGGAACTGCAGCTTGTCGCCGAGGAAGTTGGCGTAGTCGGAAAGGCCGGCCACGTCCCGGCTCATGGACTTGATGTTGGCCTTCCCGTCCTTGGCGATGGTCGAGCCGTCGGTGTCCGCGCCGAGGAACGAGATGAGCCGCTGCAGCGAGGCGAGGCTCTCGCGAGCGTAGGACACCAGCCCTTCCTTCCGGCCAATGTGGGAGAGAATGGCGCGGTAGCGCTGGTTGGCATTCTCGCGGCTGCCGGATCGGTCGAAAATCCGCCGCGAGATGCGCTCGACGTCCGCGCCGATCTGCTCCAGCACGTCGGCGGACCGGTCCACCACGGCTTCCAGCAGCTCGATCAGAACATCCTCGCCCTTGAGGGTGTCCGGGCAGGACTTCCCGAGCCTGGTCGCAACGGACGGGAAGGCGCGCGGCTCGCCATAGCGCACAGTGATGAGACGACCGCGGGTGAGGATGTAGGTGACAGCCAGCATCACCGGCGTCTCGGTGTCGGCGCCGCAGAGGATGGTGGCCGTCATGTAGCGTGCGCCGCCCTCCACATAGAGGCGGCTCGACTGCTCGATCTCGCCCATCTCCTCGCGGGTGGGGACAGAGATACCGGCAAACACCTCGGCCCGGGCGTCGTCCTCTTCTGTAGGGGATACGAGATCGATCCAGATCGCGGCTTCGGGGATGGCCCCGTCCACGACGGGCACCGCCTCAAGGCTTCCTTGTCTGGCGAGATAGGCGATGATCATGCTGCGGTCCCCGATCGGCCGGACCTTCTAGCCCGCCGCCGAGCGCGTGGGAACAGCGCGCCTTGGCGGCTTGCGTTCCCATCACCTGCCATGAGCATCCCTCGTCCGGCGGCAATCCATCGTCGCCGCCAGTCCGTCCGTTCCGGCCCGTTTCTGAAATCGAGGCCAGCGAGCGCGCGGCGCCCGCGCCAGCGCGCTGTCATCACCCCCGGCCGGCCCCCGCGCCGGTCCCGAGGAGCGCCATCGTCCCCGCTCAGGCGGCGAGGAAGTCGATGTCCTTGAGGGTGACCACCTTGTTGGCCTGGGCCGCCTTGGCCTCGACCGCCTTCTTGTCGCTCGCCTGCTGGGCGGCGGCGGCAACGGCGGAGATGCCGATGTCGCGCCACTGCTGGCTCTGCGCCGTACGCTTCAGATCCGATTCCTCCCGGGGGCTGAGCCCTTGGTGTCCGGTAGACATGTCCCAACTCCTGTGTGGTGCGCCGTTACGCAGCGGCACCTTCGCGTGACCCTTCCAGAGATGGCCATCAACTGCGTCAAAACTGTGCAGCCGATGCGACTTCTCCGCGGTCATACGAAGAGTAGGCGCCCCAAAGCTTGCGAAACTCCAAAGAGGCTGACGAAAGGGCAATCTGTGAGGCATTTCTGCAACGCATTCCCACAAGCATCCGCTGGCCATCCGAACACCCTTCAAGCGGGGCGGACATTGGGTTAATCCATTCTCGCGGGTCGAATCCTCCTTGCGCGTCAAGGGAAGAGTTAAGAGGCGAGACATGATGTGGCGAGCGGTCGGGGCACTGCTGACGGGTTTGATGCTCAGCGGCTGCATCTCCGGAACGGTTGCGCCGGCGCCGGATACGGCAATGACGGCGCGGGACAAGCAGCTTCTTGCCAACAAGCCGTACCCGAATGTGAAGCCTTCGGGCGACTTCGCGCGGCATATCGTTGAGTATCCGACCAATAAGAAGCCGGGCACGGTGGTCGTCGATACTCCGAACAAGTTCCTTTACTTCGTGGAAGGCAACGGTAAGGCGATCCGCTACGGCGTGACGGTCGGCGAGGAAAGCCTCGCATTCCGCGGCCAGGCCAAGGTTGGTCGCAAGACCGAATGGCCGAGCTGGACCCCCACGCCGGAAATCCACCAGCGCATCGCGGGCCTGCCGTCCTATGTGGCGCCCGGCCCCCACAATCCCATGGGCGCCCGCGCCCTTTACCTCTACCAGGGCAGTCAGGACACCCTGTTCCGCATTCACGGCACCAACCAGCCGGAATACATCGGGCAGGCGATCTCCTCGGGCTGCATCCGCATGCTCAACGAGGACGTGATCGACCTGTACAGCCGCGTGCCGGTCGGCGCCGAGGTCGTGGTCCTCTGATTGTCACCCCGTCGAATGCATGAAGGGCGCGGCTTGGCCGCGCCCTTTTTCGTTTGAGCTGCTGGGACGGCGCGAAGGCTCTGTCTGCAGCATCCGCGTTCACGCCGGACGAAGGCGGCCATGGCTACGCGGCGGCACGAGTGCGTTTCGCGCAGCCACGCATCGTCCAAGCCAATTCCACGGCGCGGTCAGTTAAGCTGCAACGTCAATTGGGCTGTACTGCAGCCGGCTTGGAGCCCTTCGCGCTCGCGTCCTTGCTCCCATCCTTGGCGGAATCCTTTGACGAAGCCGTCGTGGACGATCCAGCCTTGGGCGACGTGGGCTTGGGCGACGTGGGCTTGGGCGACGGCTTGGCTGCAGAAGGTACCGGGGGCGTGCTCCTGGGCTGATCCTTTGCCTGACCAATCTTGGGCTCACCAATCTTGGGCTGACCGTTCTTGGGCTGGCCGCTCTTCCCTGCCGCATTGCCCGTTGCTGGCGGCACGGATACCGGCCCCGCCTCCGGTTCGGCCTCGGCGCTCCCAGCCGCCGCCTCTTGGTCGGCCGCATCCTCGCCGCCCTTGCCTTCCGGCTGACCCGTCGTAGCGCCCCCCGCCGGCTTCTCCTTGCGCGATGCGACCGCGCTACCGGCGTCGAGATTCCAGTGGCAGAGCTTGAAATCGTTGCGGCGCTGGGCGAGGTCCACGTGGATGTGGTCCTCATGGTAGCCGTCGGAGCCTGGACCCAGCACGGTGCTGAACCGCGTGCAGGCACTGTCCTTCATCGATGCACGCAGCGACATCGGCAGCCCGCCCTTCGCCACCGTCCACACCCGGCCGTCGCCAAGCTCGAAACCACCCACGTCCACGGCATTGCCGCGCCCGTGCTCGCTCATCTTGGCGCCAGCCACCCGGTTGCGCGGACGGCAATTGTAGGAATCGGCAATGCGGATCGCCACCAATGCGCCACCGGCCGCCGCCACGGCGGGCGCCAGCGCCTCGCGCATCCACGCGGCTGCCGCGACCGTCAGCTCGCATCGGGAGATGGCGGCCGGCCTCAGCGGAATCATCCGCCCATCAGCAAGGCGCACCGCTGTCAGCCGCACCGGGACGAAGGTGCCGCACGTGGGATTGGGGGAGAGGGAGGTATCGAGGCTCGCCTCGATCTCGCCGGCCACCACCAGCTCCGCGCAGGCGGCCGGCATCTCCACGGGACCGGTTGGCGCCGACGGAGCCGGCGTCGGAAGAACGCCGGGGGATGGCGCCGCATTCGGCGTGGTTTCGCGTGAGGCCATGCGCGGGGGCGGCGAAGGTCGCGCCGGCTCCCGAACGAAGCCGTCGGCAGTGCCTAGGTCAACGGGCCTCTCTTGCGCCGCCTCCTGGCTGCCGGCCTCCGGCTCCGCCTCGCCATCCTCCTCGGCCAGTTCCGGCGGACGGCGTGGCGGCAGGGGCGCGGAGCGCAGAAGGGGCGGCCGCGTCGCCGTCGCTGCGGGCGACGCCTTGATGTCCTTGGGCTTGACGGGGGGGAGCGGGGTAGCCGCCTCCGCCGGATGCGGTCCCGGCACGGCGACAAGGGCCATGCTCAGGACGAGCGGCAGCCAGGCGGACGGCAATGAGGCAAGGGGAAGTCCCCCGTGCCACCGGACAGGTGGCCGCTGGGCGTCAGACTCGTTCGGGCGGCGCGGAGCGGCGGGTCGTCTCGATGACATGCCCATGATACTAAAGACGTCTTCCGCTGCGGTCGAGCCAGCCCGTCGGCGTTCCCTCCCCGCCCGGCGGACCCATCATGCAAGACCTGACCGCGCTGCTTTTCGACAAGGACGGCACCCTCGTGCATTTCGACCGCACTTGGGGTCGCGCTGCCGGCGCCGTCATGCGGCAGATGGCCCACGATGACGCCCATGCCGTCGCCCGGCTGGAAGCTGTAAGCCACTATCTTGCCGACGAGGAGCGCTTCCTACCGACATCGCCGCTGGTCTCCGGGTCGTCGGCCCATTACGGCCCTTTGTGGGCGCACGCGCTCGGCCGCCCCGCCGACGCCGGTTTTCTCGCGGAGATCGACCGGCTTTTCGCGGCCGAGGGCCTGCTCAATCTGACGCCCATCGGCCATCCGGCCCGTGTGCTGGGGGAGTTGAAGGCGGCGGGCTTCGCCCTCGCCATCGTCACCAACGATGCGGAGGAGAACGCCCGGCAGCAGGCGGAGGCCCTTGGCTTCCTCCATCTTCTCGATGCCGTCCACGGCTATGATTCCGGCTTCGGCTCCAAACCCGGCGCCGGCATGGTGGCGGCCTTCGCCGAGCGCTTCTGCCACCGCCCGCACGCCATGGCCGTGGTCGGCGACAGTGCCCACGACCTCGCCGCCGCGCGCGGCGCCGGCGCCAGGTTCATCCTCGTGCGCAGCGGACCGGCACCGGTGGATGACCTCGTGGGCGATGCGGACCTGGTGGTCGACAGCGTCGACGACCTGCCGGAAATCCTCGGCGTGTCGCTAGGCAAACCCTCTTCCCTCGTCGGCGAAAACGCGGTCTAACCTGCACGGACACCGCGCAAGAGCGCACCACAGGCGGCAGGATGATCAGACGCCGGCTTTATTCCGAGGAGCGCTATTCGCCGCTCGCCCGCTGGAGCTTCCGGCTGGCGCTGTTCTCGGTGCCGGTGGTGGCGCTGGCGGCCCTGCTCTATCGTACGGGAGCGCTCGATTTCCAGCCGGCCATCGTCACGCTGGGCGCCGGTCTCGTTCTCGCGCTGGTCGCGGCCGCCATGGGCGTTGTCGCCTTCTTCATCACCTGGGAGACGGGATGGCTGGGCATCGGCCGCGCCATCGCGGCGGTTGCCATCGGTGGCCTGGTGCTCGCCGGCCCGGCGGCTGTCCTCGCGCGTGGCATGATGCTGCCCCAGCTCACCGACATCGCCACCGATCCCACCGATCCGCCCCGCTTCCGGGCCCTCACCCTCGCCCATCCGCGCGATGCGAACAGCCTTGTGTTTGGCGGGGCCGCGGCGGCGGATGCCCAACGGATGGCCTATCCCGGCATCAAGCCCGTGGACCTCACGGCGACGCCGGAGGAAGCGTTCAACACCGTCCTCGCTTTGGTGCAGAAGCGGCACTGGCACATTCTCGATGCGATTCCCCCCCGCGGCACCCGACGCGACGGTCAGATCGAGGCTGTGGCGGTATCGCCCATCATGGGCTTTCGCAGCGACGTCTCGATCCGCATTCGCCCGACCTCCAAGGGCGCGCGCGTGGATGTGCGCTCCTCGGCCCGCTACGGCGTCCATGACCTCGGCACCAATGCCCAGCGCATCGAGGCGCTGATGGCAGACCTCGCGGCGGAGCGACGCCGACGCTGAGTCTCAGGACGCGGGCAGCGCCAGAAGGGCGGCGGCAGCCGCGGCCTCGCTGTCCGGCAAGGGCGACAGCAGTTGCGGGCCCTCATTGCGCACCGCGTTGACCTCACTCGAGACCGGCATGAGTTGCAGCGCCTCTCCCGGGAAAGGGCGCATGAGGGCGGTGGCATCTCCGCCCTCCAGCCACGCCTTGATGTCCGGCTCGGGGAGAATCACCGGCATGCGTTCGTGCAAGGCCCGCAGGCGCTCGGTCGCGGCGCAGGTGAGAATGGTGAACGTTCTAAGCCATTGGCCGGTGGCGGGATCCTTCCAGCCTTCCCACAGGCCCGCGAAGGCCATGGGCCGCCCATCTTCGCGCGAGATCAGGAAGGGCTGGCGCCGCTTGTCCACGGCCTTCCATTCATAGAAGGCATCGGCCGGCACGATGCAGCGCCGACGCGCCCGCCAGGCGGAGCGAAAGGTGGGCTTTTCTGCAACATTTTCGGAGCGGGCATTGATGAGCCGCCCGCCGCCGGAGCTATCCCGCGCGAACGACGGAACCAGCCCCCAGCGCAGGAGATCGAGATGGCGCCGCCCGGTCTCGGGATTGCGCCGCACCACCATCAGGTCCTGAGTCGGCGCTGCATTGTAGCGCGGCGGAACGTTGGGCAGCGGCGCGTGGGCGGGATCGACGCCGAACAGCGCCGCGAGCGCCGCGGGCGGCGTGAGCTGGACAAAGCGGCCACACATCCGAGACCGGGCCGCCGCGTCAGGCCGCCCGGCGGAAGCGGCCGGTGATGGCCGCGGCGCCCTCGGTGACGACCCGTCCGCTTGCCACCAGATGCTCCAGATGCGCCAGCACCGTGAGCGAAGCCGCACCGACCAACCGGGGATCGAGGCCGATATAGATGCCGCGCACCAGATCGGGAATCGTCTCGACCTCGCGGTCGAGGGCCCTCAGAATCGCGGCCTCCCGCGCCACGCGGTGTGCGAGGTAGTCCCGCACGAAGACCGGTGCGTTCCGTACGGGACCGCCGTGGCCGGGGAGATAAGTGGATTCGGTACGGGCCGCGAAGCGTTCGAGCGAGCGGATATAATCGCCCATCGAACCGTCTGGCGGCGCGACGATGGAGGTCGCCCAGGCCATCACATGATCGCCGGAGAAGACGAGATCCTCCTCCGCCAGTGCGAAGGCCATGTGGTTGGCGCAATGGCCCGGGGTCGCGATGGCGGTCAGGGTCCAGCCGGGGCCGCTGACGGCTTCTCCGTCGGGGATCACGATGTCCGGCCGGAAATCCATGTCCGCGCTGGCATCCAGGGGATTGACCTCGCCGATAGCGAGCGGGCGCGCCGCGCGGTGTGCCCCCTCTGCAACGGTCGGGGCGCCGGTCGCGGCCTGGATCGCCTTCGCGGCGGGGGAATGATCGCGATGGGTATGGGTGATGACGATATGGCTGACGCTCTCGCCCCGCACCGCGTCGAGGACGGCCGCAATGTGCGCGGGATCGTCCGGCCCCGGATCGATGATGGCCACGGTGCCGCGGCCCACGATGTAGGAGCAGGTGCCGGTGAAGGTAAACGGCGAGGGGTTCGGCGCCACGATGCGCCGGACAAGCGGCGTCACCTGATCGAGGCGGCCGGACGGGACATCGAAGCTGCGGTCGAACGCGATATCGTCGCTCATGGGTGGACGCTAGCCTAAGAGGGCCATATGCGACAACCGCGCCGGCGGCGAGGTCCGGCCCGGATCATGACCGTCATCGAGATGGGCCGGGCTTCGCCGTCCGCCAATAAAGTTCGGTGCGATCTCACGCTCTCGCGCGTGACCCACCTTCAGCGACAAGCCCGAGACAAAAGAAAAGCCCGCTGCCGAGGCAGCGGGCTTCGCGATGAAGCAGAGCTTCGATCAGAACTTGTAGTTCACGCCAGCCTTGAACGAGCTGAACTTGGAGTCGTTGCCGACGGTGACGCCGGGCGCAATGACCGCAGCCTGCACGTTGGAGTCGCCGAGGTCGACGTACAGGTATTCAGCCTTGAACGTCCAGTTGTTGGTGATCGCGAACTCGCCACCGGCACCGATCGTCCAGCCCCACGAGGTGGTGGAGGAGGAGAGCAGCGGAACGCCGAGGAGCGAGATGTCGGTGCCGGTCTTGCCATACGCCACACCGCCGGTGATGTAGGGCAGGAACCGGTCGATCGCGTAGCCGAGGCGAGCGCGGATCGTGCCGAAGTAGTCGATCGAGGAGCCAGCGCTCACGACCGGCAGGCCGAGCACGGAGGCGCTGACGGTGCCGGAGATGTCCGACCACTGCAGGTCGGTCTCGAGGCCGAGCACGATGTTGTTCGCGAACTGGTAGTTGTAGCCGATCTGACCACCGGCGAAGAAGCCGGAAGAGGTCACGCTGGCAGCGGCGACCGGGGTGCCGAGCACGTCCACGTCGTAGGTGAACGAGTCACCGCCGTAGCCGACGTTGGCGCCGATGTAGAAGCCGGTCCAGGAGAACACGGGAACAACGGCGACCGCCTTGACGGGGTACTTCGTCGCCAGGTCAGCAGCCGCGGCCGGAGCCGAGAGCGCCGCCAGCGCGACAGTGGCGAGAAGGAACCGCTTCATGACTAAAACCCCCTTGCTTGGGTAACTTATGTTTGGGCGAAACCATCGGCGACCGTCGAGAGCCACTGTCGTTTCGTCCAGTGACATCTATCTAGCAGGGGTCTCGCCGGAATGCCGTAACATTCTTGCCACAGTCGCCCCAAATCGCCACAACTGGAGGGCTAATTCCCAGTATGTTACCGCCACATAGGGGCTTTCGGCGCCCTTCGCCGGCTATCTGACCGCCCAGCCGCTCCGAAAAGGTAAATCGTTCGTAAAAACAACGCGTTTCAGACCCATTCAGAGAGCGGATGACACCTGGATTCGTTGGTCAAGGAAGGAGGCAGGCATGCAACTTTACCGATTCCCCCGTTTCGCCCTGTCCGTGGTGGCCGGTGCGGCGCTGCTGGCGGGCTCCTGCGGCCTCGCGATGGCGCGGCCCGACAGCCTCACGATGACGTGCGCGGCCGCGGCCGGCCTCGTTTCCAAGAATGGCGCCGTCGTCATGGGCACGGGTCCCAATCTGTTCGACCGATACGTGAGTTCGGTGCGCTATTGCTCGGGGTTCGAGCAGCTCAAGCCCGAATGGATCAAGACAAGGGACAATCCCGCGTGCTTCGTGGGCTATACCTGCTACGTGCCGACCCGGGACAATTACCTGCGGTGAACCGACCAAGCCCAAGCCCCACAACGGCCGGCGGCGGGGACGATGCGAAGGAGAAGCTCATGAAACCAGCCAACAGGCGCCCGTCCCGCCGGGCGCTCGCTCTTGTGGTCGCGGCCGCGCTCCTCGGGGTCGCAGGGCCGGCGTGGGCGCAGACGCAGAGCCGCACGTTCACCTGTGCCGAGGCCGCGGCGCTCATCCAGTCGCGGGGCGCGATGGTGCTCGCGACCTCGCCAACCCTTTATGATCGTTATGTTCGGGACCGGTCCTTCTGCGTCTACGACCAGGACACGCGACCGGAATGGGTCCCGACCCGCGACAATCCCCAGTGCTTCATCGGCTACAGCTGCTACGTGCCCTATCGCGACGGAGGCCGGGCGCCCTGAGCGGGATGCCTCGACCGTCGCCTGAACGCAAAAGGCCGGGCGATCGCCCGGCCTCGATAGGGTCAAAAAACGACATCGGCTCAGGCGATGCCGCGCTCCTTGAGCACGCCCTCGATCTCCTCCAGCACACCGGCATCGTCGATGGTAGCGGGCACGGTCCAGGGATCGTGGTCGGCGATCTTCTTCATGGTGCCGCGCAGGATCTTGCCCGAGCGGGTCTTGGGCAGGCGGTTCACGGTGACGGCCAGCTTGAACGCGGCCACCGGCCCGATGCGGTCGCGGACAAGGCCCACCAGTTCCTTCTCGATCACGTCCGGCGCACGCCGCTCGCCGGCCTTGAGCACGACGAAGCCGCAGGGTACCTCGCCCTTCAGCTCGTCCTTCACGCCGATGACGGCGCATTCGGCCACGTCCGGATGGGAGGCCAGCACCTCCTCCATGCCGCCGGTCGACAGGCGATGGCCCGCGACGTTGATTATGTCGTCGGTGCGGCCCATGACGAAGACATAGCCGTCGTCATCCAGGAATCCGGCGTCGGCGGTCTTGTAGTAGCCGGGGAACTCGGCGAGGTAGCTCTCGGCGAAGCGGTCGTCCTGCTGCCACAGGGTGGGCAGGCAGCCGGGCGGCAGCGGCAGCTTCACCACGATGGAGCCCATGGTTCCGGCCGGAACGGGCTTCGACGCCTCGTCCACGATCTGCACGTCGTAGCCGGGCATCGGCACCGTGGGCGAGCCCAGCTTGATGGGCAGCAGGCCCAGGCCCACAGGATTGGCGGCGATGGCCCAGCCGGTCTCGGTCTGCCACCAATGGTCCACCACCGGGACCTTCAGCTGCTCCTGCGCCCACATAACGGTATCGGGATCAGCCCGCTCGCCGGCGAGGAAGAGGGTGCGGAAGCGGGAAAGATCCCGCCCCTGCTTCAGGAGGCAGTCCGGATCTTCCTTCTTGATGGCGCGGAGCGCGGTCGGCGCGGTGAAGAGGGCGACAACGCCGTGCTCCTCGATCACCCGCCAGAAGGCCCCCGCATCGGGCGTGCCCACGGGCTTCCCTTCATAGACCAAAGTTGTCGCGCCAAGGATCAGCGGGCCGTAGACGATGTAGGAATGGCCCACCACCCAGCCGATGTCGGAGGCGGTCCAGAACACCTCGCCGGGCTTGATGCCGTAGAGATTCTTCATGCTCCAGTCGAGCGCCACCATGTAGCCGCCGGTGTCGCGCACGACGCCCTTCGGCTTTCCGGTCGTGCCGGAGGTGTACAGGATGTAGAGCGGATCGGTCGCAAGCATGTCGGCGCAAGGCGCGGCCTTGCCGGCGCCGGAGGCGGCATCCACGGCGGCCTGCCAATCGAGATCGCGGCCCTCCACCAGCGCGCCCGGCCCCTGTTCACGCTGCAGCACCAGGCACGCTTCCGGCTTCACCGCCGACATGGAAATGGCGAGGTCGAGCAGCGGCTTGTAGGGCACCACACGGTTGGGCTCGATACCGCAGGACGCCGCCAGGATCACTTTCGGCTCGGCGTCCTCGATGCGGGTGGCGAGTTCCTTGGCTGCGAACCCGCCGAACACCACGGAATGGATGGCGCCGATGCGGGCGCAGGCCAGCATGGCGCAGATCGCTTCCGGCACCATGGGCATGTAGATGAGCACCCGGTCGCCCTTGCCGACGCCCATGTCCTGGAGCACGGCGGCGAGCGTCGCCGTTTCCTTGAGCATCTCGCCGTAGGTCAGCGTGCGCCTGGTGCCGGTGACAGGGCTGTCATAGACGAGCGCCGCCTGATCGCCCCGGCCGGCGGCGACGTGGCGGTCGAGGGCGTTATGGCAGACGTTGCCCACCGCATCGGGAAACCAGCGGCCGTAGACACCGGCGTCGGCATCGAAGACCGTCTCGGGCGGCCGGACCCAGTCGATGCCGCGGGCGGCTTCGCCCCAGAAGGCGGACGGATCGGTCTTCCAGCCGGCATAGGCCTGCGCGTAGCGGCTCGCGCCATTGATGGACATGGACGTCTCCCTCAAAGGTCTTCTTTGGCCCGGTGATGCCGGGAGCGTTTTTACGGCGCAAGCTCGCACAAATGCGTAAGACGTTTGTCGCCCGGCGTGGGAAACACATGCGTGAACCGGTACTTTGGTATCGGGCAACCCCGATTGCACCGCCCTGCCGCCCTCGGCTAGGTTCGCGCTCGAATTCGACCGGAATCCCGGCGCGAACACAAGCATTCGCACGAATGGGGGGAACACGATGGCCGGCATCTACGACCAGGATCTCGATCGGAACGCGGCGAACTTCCAGCCACTGACCCCCCTGGGCTTCCTCGAGCGGGCGGCCAGTGTCTTTCCGGACCGCACCGCCATCCTGCACGGCAAATTGACGCGCAATTACCGCGATTTCTACGCCCGCAGCCGGCGCCTCGCGTCCGCGCTCACCAAGGTTGGGGTTGGCGTCGGCGACACCGTCGCTGTGATGCTGCCCAATGCGCCGGCCATGCTGGAAGCCCACTACGGCGTGCCCATGACGGGCGCCGTGCTCAATTCGCTGAATACCCGGCTCGACGCCGCCATCCTCGCCTTCACCCTCGACCACGGCGAGGCGAAGGTGCTCATCACCGACCGGGAATTCTCCCCGGTCATCAAGGCCGCCCTCGCCCTCGCCGTCCACAAGCCGCTGGTCATCGACTATGACGATCCCGAGTTCACCGGCGCGGGCGAGCGTATCGGGGTGATGGAATACGAGGATTTTCTCGCCACCGGCGACGAAGACTTCGCGTGGAAGCCGCCGGCCGATGAGTGGGATGCCATCGCCCTCAACTATACGTCCGGCACCACCGGCGATCCCAAGGGTGTCGTCTATCACCATCGCGGCGCTCACCTGTTGGCGGTCGGCAACGTGGTGACGTGCGGGCTGGGCAAGCACCCCGTCTATCTGTGGACGCTGCCCATGTTCCACTGCAACGGCTGGTGCTTCCCCTGGTCGATCACGCTTGTTGCCGGCACCCATGTGTGCCTGCGTCAGGTGCGGGCGAAGGCCATGTTCGATGCCATCGCCGACCACAAGGTGACGCACATGTGCGGGGCACCCATCGTGATGTCCACGCTGCTCAATGCGTCGGAGGCGGACAAGCGCCCCCTGCCCGGCCGGGTGGAGTTCATCACCGCCGCCGCCCCGCCGCCCGAAGCCGTGCTCGCCGCCATGCAGGACGCCGGCTTCAACGTGGTCCATGTCTACGGACTGACCGAAGTCTACGGCCCGGCGGTCGTCAACGACTGGCACGCGGAGTGGGATGCGCTCGACGCCAAGCAGCGGGCCTTCCTCAAGTCCCGGCAGGGCGTGCGCTACAGCGCGCTGGAAGCCCTCGACGTGATGGACCCCGAAACCATGGTTCCGGTCCCGGCCGACGGCGAGACGCTGGGCGAGGTCATGTTCCGCGGCAACGTGGTGATGAAGGGTTATCTCAAGAACCCCGCCTCCACCGAGAAGGCGTTTGCCGGCGGCTGGTTCCACTCGGGTGACCTCGGGGTGAAGCATCCCGATGGCTATATTCAGCTCAAGGACCGTTCCAAGGACATCATCATCTCCGGCGGAGAGAACATCTCCTCCATCGAGGTGGAGGACGCTCTCTACAAGCACCCGGCGGTCGCGGCGGCGGCCGTGGTGGCCAAGCCTGACGAGAAGTGGGGTGAGACGCCCATCGCCTTCATCGAGCTGCGCGACGGCATGAGCGCCACGGCGGAGGACATCATCGCCCATTGCCGCGCACATCTCGCGGCGTACAAGTGCCCCCGCCATGTGGTTTTCGAGGAGATCCCCAAGACCTCCACCGGCAAGATCCAGAAGTTCCGCCTGCGCGAGCTGGCCAAGGAGGTTTGAGGAAAGATGTCCGACATCGAAGTGCGCGACGCCAACGGCGCCGTCCTGAAGGACGGCGACAACGTGACCCTCATCAAGGATCTCAAGGTGAAGGGCACCTCCGTGACCCTGAAGCGCGGCACCCTGGTGAAGGGCATCCGCCTCACCGGCGATCCGGAAGAGATCGACTGCAAGGTCGAGAAGGTGAAGGGCCTCGTGCTGCGCACCGAGTTCGTGAAGAAGGCGTGAGTCGGCGTCCCCGAACGATCGCCTGATGGCCCGCGGTTACAGACAGGATCGGCAATCCCGTCTGTAACCGCCGGGGCAACTCCGCGACGCCTGCCCCATCGGCACCTTTCCAATCCTTCATCCTGCGGCCATGGTTCAGTCATGCGCGGGGGATCAATGCTCGCCGCGAGCCCCTTCCGGAGAGCCCGGCCTTGCGTGCCCTTCTATCCCTCCTCGGCGACATCCGCCGCCTCGCGCTGCCCTATTTCAAGAGCGAGGAACGGTGGATCGCCATCGGCCTCCTCGCCGCGGTCATCGCGCTCGAGCTCGCATGGGTGTTCGCCACCGTCATGCTCAACGAGTGGAACGTCGCCTTCTACAACGCCATCCAGGAGAAGGACTTCGACGCGTTCCAGCAGCAGTTGCTGGTCTTCTGCGCCATCGCCGCCGGCGCCATCATCGTGGCGGTCTACCAGATCTACCTGAAGCAGTGGCTTGAGGTGCGCTGGCGGCGCTGGCTCACCCGGCGCTACCTGGGCGCGTGGCTCGGCGATGACGTGCACTACCGGCTGCGGCTCGCCGGCGACGAGGCGGACAACCCCGACCAGCGCATCGCCGAGGACGTGCAATTGTTCATCAACCGGACCATCTCGGTGGGGGTGGGCCTGCTCGGCACCGTGGTCTCCCTCGTTTCCTTCTCCGTCATCCTGTGGAATCTGTCCGGCGCGCTGCCGATCAACCTGTTCGGGCGCGAGATGAATGTCCCGGGCTACCTGTTCTGGGCGGCGCTGATCTATGCCGCCGGCGGCACCCTCCTCGCCCACTTTATCGGTCGGCCACTGGTAAGGCTGAATTTCGAGCAGCAACGCTATGAGGCGAACTTCCGCGTCGATCTCGTGCGGGTGCGCGAGAATGGCGAGCAGATTGCCCTCCTGGATGGGGCCAAGGCGGAAGAGCGCAAGCTTGAAGGACGGTTTTCCAACATCTTCGGCAACTTCGTGGAGCTGATGAAGGCGCAGAAGCGCCTCACCTGGTTTACCGCCGGCTACAACCAGATCTCGACCATCTTCCCCTACGTGGTGGTGGCGCCGGCCTATTTTTCCGGCCAGATCCAGCTCGGCCAGCTGATGCAGACGGCAAGCGCCTTCTCCTCCGTGCAGGGCTCGTTCTCCTTCTTCATTTCCAGCTATGTGACGCTGGCCGAATGGACCTCCGTGGTGCAGCGGCTCACCGGCTTCGAGGCGGCCATCGCGGCGGCGCAGGCGAACCGTCCGGCCGAGAGCCTCGCGTCCCTTCCGCCCGGCCGGGCCCTGGCGCTGCGTGGACTGGACGTGCGTCTGCCGGGCGGTGCGCCGCTCATCGCCACGGACGAACTCCAAATCGCGCACGGCGAATGCGTGCTCATCACCGGCCCTTCGGGCGCCGGCAAGACCACCCTCCTGCGCGCCATCGCCGGCATCTGGCCCTATGCGACAGGCTCGGTGCACCGGCACGCCGCCCATCGCCTGATGGTGCTGCCACAAAAGCCTTATGTCCCGGCCGGGCGGCTGGATGTCGCCCTCGCCTATCCCAACCCCGTCGCCGATGTGCCGCGGGACCGCCTCGCCGAAGCGCTGAGCGCCGTCGGGCTCGCCGACCTCGCCGGGCGTCTGGATGCGGAAGCCCTGTGGCCGCACGAGCTCTCGCTGGGTGAGCAGCAGCGCATCTCCATCGCCCGCGCGCTGCTGGATGCCCCCGAGGTGCTGCTGCTGGACGAGGCGACTTCCGCCCTCGACGAGGCGAGCGAGGCGGCCCTCTATCGCCTGCTGCGGGAGCGGCTGCCGGAGACGACCTTCATCTCCATCGGCCACCGCAACACCCTGGTGGATCTGCACGACCGGGTGCTGCACCTCCACGGCGAGCAATCGCCGCGGATGCTGGGGCCGGCGGCACCGCCAACGCTCCGGGCGGTCTGAACAAGACGAAGGGGGCGGCGGGCCGAACAGCCTTGCTCCCCACGGCGCGGGTCAGCTAAGTCTGTTGCTGCAGCGCATCAGGCTGCTCAGCTGCCCCGCCCCGAGGTCCCGCGTGACGACCGCCGAACCCGCCCAGAAGCCGCGCGACATCATCTATTACGCCCTTGCCGCTCTGGTGGGCTTCATCGCCGGCGGCGTAGGCTCCGGCTTCCACTGGGCAACGGAGAAGGCGGGCGAATGGCCGCTGCTGCTGCGTGAGCATTTCCAAGGGCCGGCGCTCTATGCCGCGCTCTCGGTCGGGGCCGCGCTGATGGTGGCGCTGTCGGTCCTCCTGGTGCGCCGCTTCGCGCCCGAGGCGGCCGGCTCCGGCGTGCAGGAGATCGAGGGCGCGCTGGAAGGCCTGCGCGAGGTGCGGTGGAAACGGGTGCTGCCGGTGAAGTTCGTCGGCGGTGTCCTCGCCCTCGGGTCCGGATTGGTGGCGGGCCGGGAAGGGCCGACCATCCATATGGGCGCGTCCATCGCCAAGGCCATCTCGGATGCCGCAGGGCTCGGCACGCGCGACGGCCGGGGCCTTCTGGCGGCAGGCGCGGCGGCCGGTCTGGCGGCGGCCTTCAACGCGCCGCTGGCGGCGATCCTGTTCGTCATCGAGGAGACGCGGCGGCAGTTTCCATATGGCCTGCGGACCTACAGCGCAGTCATCATCTGCTCGGTGGCGAGCGCCGTCGTGGCCCAGGTCGTGGGCGGGACGGAGCCGGACATGCAGATGATCGTATCCGCCGTGCCGCTCCACCTTTTGCCTGCATTCATCGGGCTTGGCGCGGTGCTCGGGGTGGTGGGCATCGCCTTCAACGCGGCCCTCGTTTTCTCCCTTGATACGGCTCGGCGCCTCGCTTTGAAGGTCTCCCCCTATCTGCTGCCGGTGGCGGTGGGCGCGGCGGTGGGGCCGTTGCTGGTGCTGCGGCCGGAGGCGACGTTCGGGGGGGAATTGCTGGCGGTATCCTTGCCGGGGATGGGGTTGCCGGCGCTGACTTTGGCGGGGATCGTGCTGATCCGCTTCGTCATGACCATGGCGAGCTATTCCACCGGCATCCCGGGTGGCATCTTCGCCCCCATCCTGGCGCTGGCGACGGCGGTCGGGGTGTTGTTCGCGACCTTGCTCGGAAGCCTTTTTTCCCTTCCGCCCCAGATGCTTGCGGCTTGCGGGATCGCGGCGATGGGCGGGCTGTTCTCGGCCACGGTGCGGGCGCCGCTGGTGGGAATGGTGCTGGTGGCGGAGCTGACCGGGGCCTATGACCTCCTGGTGCCGACCATCCTCACCTGCGTCACCGCAAACCTTGTGGCAGAAGGACTTGGCGGCAAGCCGATCTACGAGGTGCTGCTCGACCGGACCCTCCGCCTCGCCGGAACGCCGCGTCCGCCGGAGCCGGAGCCGGAGGCCATCGGCGGCTGGGACGAGCGCGAGCGGCGTCCTCAGTAGCGGCCGATATCGGGCAGTTCGGGTGGGGTAGCACCGGGGGTATCGGGGGGATTCGGGACCCATTCGGGAGCGGTTCGAATTTTGCCGGGTCGGCGCCCGCCCGCCATCGACCCAGCTCCTCGGACGACGGTATCTAATTACATCACAGCCCCCATGGCGGGGGGAGCCCCGTCCGCCCCCTGCGGGGGGCATCAAGAGTCGAGACGGAGGGCACCATGGCGGTGCGGCAGATCGTGAAGTTCCCCGACCCGCGCCTGCGGCAGGCGGCGGCGGCGGTGACGGTGTTCGACGCCGCGCTCGAAGCCCTTGCCGCCGACCTCCTCGATACGATGCGCGCGGCGCCGGGCATTGGCATCACCGCCCCTCATGTGGGCGTGCTCGCGCGGGTGATGGTGCTTGAGCTGTCGCCCGGCGAGACACCCGCCACCTACATCAATCCCGAGATCGTCTGGTCTTCGCCGGAGATGATCCGCCATGTGGAGGGCAGCGTCTCCATGCCGGGGGCCAGCGAGGAGGTGGAGCGCCATGCCCGCGTCCGCGTCCGGTACCACACCCTGTCCGGTGCTCTCGCGGAGGAGGAGGCTGAGGGCCTGCGCGCCGTCTGCCATCAGCACGAGTGCGACCAGTTGGACGGCATCTACTGGCTGCAGCGCCTGTCGCGGCTGAAGCGGGAACGGGTTGTGCGCAAATACGAGAAGGCGCAACGCGGCCCCGCCACCTGACGCGGAACACCGGGCGACTATCGTAAAGCTTGTGCTTGCGCCCACCCCTGTCCTGCGCTCACTCTCCACTGGAAACATCCCTTCCGGGCGTTGCGGCCCGGACCGGGCGGCTGCCAGATGGCGAGGCCGGAAGATGTGGGCGGGACGAGGGCGGATGGGGCTCAAGGGGCGAAGCGGCAGGGCTGGGGCGGTTCTGCGGCGTGTGATGCAGATGCACGCCCTAATGATAACAATCTTTTCACTCGCCTTCTCCTTTGCCTCCGTCGCGGCAGAGAAGGAGCCCATCCGGCTGCAGGTGGTGGGCGGCCTCGCCGGCGTCACCCAGTTCACCCGCCTGGAGCAGCCGTTCTGGGAGCACGAGATCACCGAGCGCACGGGCGGGCGGGTGATCGCGACCATCACCCCCAACGACGGCGGCGGCCTGCGCGGACAGGAGATGCTCCGGCTCATGCAGCTCGGCGTCGTTCCGTTCGGCACCGGCCTCGTTTCCGTGGTCTCGGCGGAGGAGCCCGAGCTCAACGCCGTGGACCTGCCCATCCTCAATCCGGACATGGCGACGCTGAAGAAGACGGTGGCTGCCTTCCGCGCCCACCTCGTGACCCTCCTGCGCGACAAATGGGACATCGAGCTGCTGGCCATCTACGCCTATCCGGCGCAGGTGCTGTTCTGCCGCTCCGCCTTCCGGGGCCTCGACGACATGGCGGGGCGCCGCGTCCGCACCTCCTCGGTGGCCCAGTCCGACCTGATGAAGGCGCTCGGCGCCATTCCCGTGGTGGTGCCGTTCGCGGATGTGGTGGACGCGGTGCGGCAGGGGGTGGTGGACTGCGCCATCACCGGCACGCTCAGCGGGTACGAGATCGGCCTCGGCGACGTGACCACCCATGTCCACGGCATGGCGATCAGCTGGGGCCTGTCGTTCTTCGGGGCCAATGTGACCGCCTGGGAGGCGCTGCCACAGGACGTGCGGACGCAGATCCGCGCCGGGCTCGCGGGCCTGGAGGGGCGGATCTGGCAGCAGGCGGACGCGGACACCATGCGCGGTCTCGACTGCAACACCGGCGCCATCGCCTGCGGTCGCCCCCAGGCGCGGCGGCTGGTGGTGACTCCGAAGTCCGAGGCGGACGCCGCCCGCCGTCTGAACCTGCTGTCCGGCATCATCCTGCCGCGTTGGATCGAGCGATGCGGCGCGGCTTGCGCCAATGCCTGGAATGCCTATCTTGCTGAGTTGCATGCCACGACCGCCAAAGCCGAGTGATTGCGCCCTCCCGGGACAACCGGACCGACCGCGATCCCTCAGGCATCCCCGCAGTGCCCTCAAGCCTGGCGAATGATGCCCTCGAATGATCTGGCACCGCCTCAAGCTATCCGTCATCGCCGGAACCATCGTCATCTTGGGGCTGCTCGGCGTCGGGACGGCGTTGCTCGCCCATCGCGGGCTTGAGGCCACGAAGCTCGCGGCGGACGCCGACCTGGAGCGCTCCGCGCAAGCGGTCGAGAATGCGCTCAATCGCCAGCTGCTGCAGGTCCACAGCGCGCTCGCCACCATGCGACCGCTATTCGCCGCCGCCGGGCTCGCCCCAACCTCGCCGGCCTCCAGCGAACTGCTGCGTGGCCTGAACCTGCAGATCACCGCCTTCCGCGACCTGATGCTGGTGTCGCCCGAAGGCGACATCATCGCGTCCGCGCGTCCGCGCGGCGCGCTGCGCTCGCTGCCGATCGCCACAAGTCTCTCCGGGCTCCAGCCCGCCGCGTTGCTGGGGCCGGTCCAGAATCCGGTGAGCGGGGACTGGTCCCTGTACGCCGCGCGGACGGTGCCCGGATGGGGCGGTGTGATCGCCTTGGCCGACGTGCCGATCCTGGCCCTCATGAAGGTGCTGGCCGAAACCGGCCTCGCGCCCGGAACGCGCATCCGCATCGAACGACCGACCGGCCAGCTGGTGGCCTCGCTGCCCCATGATGAACTGGCCATCGGCGAGTGGCATCCGGGGGCGCTCGGGACGCGCCCCCCCGACGGCAAGGCCTTCGTGACCTCCAATGCCGGCGGTGGGGCGGAACTGGCGGTGGTGCGCACCTCCCTGACCGGCGACCTGCGCGTGGTGCTCGTCATCGATCTCGCCGAAGTGCTCGCCCCCTGGCGGCTGGACCGCGACCGCATGGTGGCGGCGGCGGCCATGGGCGGGGTTCTGGTGACGGCCTTCGCCGGCGCGCTGTTCCTGGCGCTGCGCCAGCGCGAGAAGGTGGACGCCGAGCGCGACCGCGCCAGCGCCGTGCTCGCCAATGCGGTGGAGGCCATGTCCGACGGCTTCGCCCTGTGGGACGCCGAGGATCGGCTGGTGGCTTGCAACCAGCGCTACCGCGAGCTGTTCACCATCACCGCGCCCTATCTGCTGGTGGGCGCGCGCTTCGAGGACATCATGCGGGCGAGCCTCGCGTCCTCGCTACGCTCCGATACCGCACCGGCGAGCGCCGACGCGCTGGCCCGCCGCATCGGCGGGCATCGGCCCCAGCACACCCCGGTGGAACGCAGGCTCTCCGACGGCCGATGGGTGCTGATGACGGACCGCCGCACGGCGGACGGCGGCGTGGTGGCCCTGCGCACCGACATCACGGCCCTCAAGAAGGTGCAGGCGGAACTGGCCGAGGCGAATTTGCGCGCCAACGAGGCGGCGGCGGAGGCGCAGCGGCAGAACGTGGCGCTGATCGAGCGCGAGGGGCGCATCCGCTTCCTCGCCCATCACGACGACCTCACCGGCCTTCCCAACCGGGTGGTGTTCCGCGAGCGCATCGGCAAGGCGCTCTACCAGGCCGCCGAACGGGGCGAGGGCATGGCCCTGCTCTATCTCGACCTCGACCGCTTCAAGGACGTCAACGACACCCTCGGCCATCCGGTCGGCGATGCACTGCTGCGCATGGTGGCCAGCCGGCTCACCGGCTGCGTGCCGGCCACCGACATGGTGGCGCGCCTCAGCGGCGACGAGTTCGCCGTCATCTGCGTCGGCCCGCGCCAGCCGGAGGCAGCGACCGCGCTGGCGGAGCGCATCATCTCCTTGCTCGGCGAGCCCTATTCGGCGCTCGGCCACACCCTCTCGGTCAGCGTCAGCGTCGGCATCGCCGTGGCCGAGGCGGCCTGGACCGACGCCGATACCCTGCTCAAGCAGGCCGACCTCGCCCTCTACCGGGCCAAGGCCTGGGGCCGCGGCACCGCATGCGTGTTCGAGCCGGAGATGGACACCCACCTGCGCGCCCGGCTCGAGATGGAGCAGGACATCAAGCAGGCGCTGGCGGAAAACCAGTTCCACCTCGCCTACCAGCCGATCTTCTCGGTGGCCACCGGCGCGCTCACGGGCTTCGAGGCGCTGCTGCGCTGGAACCACCCACGCCGGGGCCCCATCGACCCGTCAGCCTTCGTGCCCCTCGCCGAGGACACGCGCAGTATCGTCGAGATCGGCGCCTTCGCCATGCGGCGGGCCGTGGCGGACATCGCGTCCTTGCCCGGCGGGCTGAAGGTGGCGGTGAACCTCTCGCCGGTGCAGCTCGCCTTCGGCGACGTGATCGCGACGGTGGAGGCGGCGCTGCGCGACGCCGGCCTGCCGCCGGGCCGCCTCGAATGCGAGATCACCGAGAGCGCCCTGTTCGAGAGCGAGCAGGCGAGCCTCGCCGTGCTGCAGCGTCTGCGCGAGATGGGGGTGCGGATCGCGCTCGACGATTTCGGCACCGGCTATTCCAGCCTCAGCCGGCTGCGCCAGCTGCCCCTCGACAAGATCAAGATCGACCGCTCGTTCATCCAGGACGCCACCGAAGGCTCCGCCAGCGCCGCCATCGTCGAGGCCATCACCGTGCTCACCAGCCGGCTCGGCATCGCCACCGTCGCCGAGGGCATCGAGACCGAGGACCAGTGGGCGCTGGTGGCCCGCACCTCCTGCAACGAGGCGCAGGGCTTCCTGCTCGGCCGGCCGATGCCCATCGCCGAGGCGGCCGCGCTGGCCCATGCGGGCTACGGCGTGCCGGTCGCCCTGGCGGCGGGCCTGTGCGGCCAGCCGTGACGGCGCGCCCCGCTCAGCTGCGGAAATAGGCCGGCCAGAGCGCGACGAGATCCGGCGCGTAGGCGAGCGAGTTGGACAGATGGGTGCGCAGCGCCTCCTGCGCCCCGGCGGCATCGCCCGCCCGCACCGCGGCGGCCACCGCCCGGTGCTCGCGCAGCACCCGCTCGGCCTTGCCCGGCATGGGCAGGTGCAGGCGGCGGATGCGGTCGATATGGCCGGAATAGCGGCGCACCATCAGCCACAGGCTGTGGATGCCGGTGGCATCGAACAGCACGCGGTGGAAGTCGCGGTCGCCCGCATCGAAGCCGGGCAGGTCGCCGCGCGCGAGCCGCTCGTCCTGGAGGGCGATCACCCCATCGAGGCGCGCGGCGATGGCCGCATGGTCCTCACCCAGGGCCACCGTTCGCACCGCCTCCAGCTCGATGGAGCGGCGCAGAAAGTGCGCCTGCCGGGCGAGTTCCAGATCGATGGGGCTCACCACGGTGGCGTGCTGGGGGAAGATCTCCACCAGCTGCTCCTCCTGCAGCTTGAGCAGCGCGTCGCGCACCGGCGTCGAGGAGAAGCCGAACAGGTCCTGCAACTCGGCGCGCGAGATCAGCGTGCCCGGCGGCATCTCCAGCGTGATGATCCGCTCGCGCAGATAGTCGAACACCTGCGGCGCCGCATGGCGGGAGGGATCGCGGGAGGGCCGCGCGCTGCGCGTCAGGTCCATGGTCGTCGTGTCCATGGCGGAAGAATAGCAAATCGGGCGCTTGACGCCACTAATGCATTAGCGTTTTAGTGGACCCATAAACGAGAAGGCCCCGCCTCAGGCAGGGGCCGCCGAGGAAACGACCGCCGCCGGCGCATCCGCCTGCCCCAATTCCGGGCGGCAGGGATGGCGCCCGTGAAGCCCGCGCACCGCAACCGCGCAGCCAACCGGCCCCGGGAGGACCCATGACCCGCCTGCAACGCCCGTCCCGCTCCTTTTCCAGCGGCGCGCTTCTCGCCGCGCTCGCCGCCACCGCGCTGACCCTCGCCGGGCCGGCGGCGGCGGAGACCTATCCGCAGCGGCCCGTCACCGTGGTGGTGCCCTTCCCGCCCGGCGGCGCCTCCGACAGCACGGCGCGCCTCACCTCGCAGAAGGTAAGCGACGCGCTCGGCCAGCCCGTGGTCATCGACAACCGCCCCGGCGCCAATGGCGGCACCGGCGCCACCCATGTGAAGACCTCGCCCGCCGACGGCTACACTTTGCTGGTCGGCTCCATCGGCGTCTTCGCCATCAATCCGGCGCTGTACCCGGCGCTGAGCTATTCGCCCAAATCCGACTTCGACCTGATCACCGTGGCGGTGCGCACCCCGAACGTGCTGGTGGCCAACCCCAATTTCCCGGCGAATTCGGTGAAGGAGCTGGTGGAGTATCTGAAGAAGAATCCGGACAAGGTGACCTTCGCCTCCTCCGGCGTCGGCTCCTCCGACCACCTCACCGCCGCTCTGTTCTGGCAGAAGACGGGGACCAACGGCATCCACGTGCCCTACAAGGGCGGCGGACCGGCCATCAGCGACCTCATCGCCGGCCATGCGGACGTCTCGTTCCAGAACCTCGGAGCGGTGGCGAACCAGATCAAGGCCGGCAAGCTGAAGGCCCTTGGCGTCACCGCCGCCGCCCGCAGCCCGCAGTTTCCCGACATTCCGACTCTCAAGGAGGGCGGCGTGGACGGCATCGATGTCTATTCCTGGCAAGCCGCGGCCGCGCCCAAGGGCCTGCCGCCGGAGGTGAAGGCCAAGGTGGTGGCGGCCTTCAAGGCGAGCCTGTCCGATCCCGCCGTCAAGGCCAAGTTCACCGACCTCGGTTTCGAGGTTGTGGCCAACACACCGGCCGAGTTCGCCGCCTTCCAGGCTGCCGAGGAGCAGCGCTGGCGCGAGGTGGTGAAGGCCGGCAACATCGTGGTCCAGTAATCCCCCACCCCACCTTCGCACCGGGCGGTCTCGCCCGGTGCCCGCGACGGTCCCAGAGAGACGGGTTCCTGAGACATGACACGCCTGAAGACACCGGACCTTCTGCGCAGCGCGCGCTGGTTCGCCGCCGACGACCTGCGCAGCTTCGGCCACCGCTCCCGCCTGCGGCAGATGGGCTACGCCCCGGAGGACTGGGCGGGACGGCCGGTGATCGCCATCCTCAACACCTGGTCGGATTTCAACTCCTGCCACGCCCATTTCCGGGACCGGGTGGAGGACATCAAGCGCGGCGTGCTGCAGGCCGGCGGCTTCCCGCTGGAAGTGCCGGTGCATTCGGTGTCCGAGACCTTCCTGAAGCCCTCGTCCATGCTCTACCGCAACATGCTGGCCATGGAGGTGGAGGAGGTGATCCGCGCCCATCCCGTGGACGGCGCGGTGCTGATGGGCGGCTGCGACAAGAGCACCCCGGCCCTGCTCATGGGCGCCACCAGCGCCGGCGTGCCGGCCATCTACGTGCCGGCCGGCCCCATGCTGCGAGGCAACTGGAACGGCAAGACGCTGGGCTCCGGCTCGGACGCCTGGAAGTTCTGGGACGAACGGCGCGCCGGCAACATCGGCGAGGCGGAGTGGAACGAGATCGAGGGCGGCATCGCCCGGTCCTACGGCCATTGCATGACCATGGGCACGGCCAGCACCATGACCGCCATCGCCGAGGCGCTGGGCATGACGCTCGCCGGCGCCTCCTCCGTGCCGGCGGCGGATGCCGGCCACATGCGCATGTGCGCGGCATCGGGCCGGCGCATCGTGGACATGGTGTGGGAGGACCTGACGCCGGCCCGCATCCAGACCCGCGCGGCGTTCGAGAACGCCATCATCGTCGCCATGGCCATGGGCTGCTCCACCAACGCCATCATCCATCTCATCGCCCAGGCGCGACGCGCCGGCTGCGACATCACCCTCGATGATTTCGACGCGGCCAGCCGCCGCGTGCCGGTGCTCGCCAACGTGCGGCCGAGCGGCGACGCCTATCTGATGGAGGACTTCTACTTCGCCGGCGGCCTGCCGGCGCTGATGGGGCGCCTCACGGACTTCCTTCACCTCGATGCCCTCACCGTCTCCGGCCGCACGGTGGGCGAGGCCATCGCGGGGGCGAAGGTGCACAATGACGACGTGATCCGCCCCCTCGACAAGGCCATCTACGACGAAGGCGCGCTCGCCGTGCTGCGCGGCAACCTCGCGCCCGAGGGCTGCGTCATCAAGCCCAGCGCCTGCGCGCCCCATCTGCGGGTCCACACCGGCCCGGCGCTGGTGTTCGACGATTATCCCAGCCTCAAGGCCGCCACCGACGACGAAAACCTCGACGTGACGCCGGGCCATGTGCTGGTGCTGCGCAATGCCGGCCCCCTGGGCGGCCCCGGCATGCCCGAATGGGGCATGCTGCCGATCCCGAAGGCGCTGGTGAAGGCGGGCGTGCGCGACATGCTCCGCATCTCCGACGCGCGCATGAGCGGCACCAGCTACGGCGCGTGCATCCTCCACGTCTCGCCGGAGAGCCATGTGGGCGGGCCTCTGGCCCTGCTGCGGACCGGCGACCTCGTCACCGTCGACGTCCCCAACCGGCGCATCGACATGGAGGTGCCGGCCGAGGAGCTGGAGCGCCGCCGCGCCGCTTTGCCCGCGCCCGTGCCGCGCTATGAGCGCGGCTATGGCTGGATGTATTCCAAGCACATCAGCCAGGCGCATCTCGGCTGCGACTTCGACTTCCTGGAAACCTCCTTCGGTGCCGCCCCCGGCGAACCGGCGATCTACTGAGCAAGGAACACCCCGTGGAACTGCCTCGCAACGCCTTCAAGCACGCCATCTATGCCGGCCAGCAGCAGATCGGCCTGTGGAGCAGCCTCGCCAGCCATGTGTCGGTGGAGATCCTCGCCGGCGCCGGCTTCGACTGGCTGCTGCTGGACACCGAGCATTCGGCCAACGAGGTGCCGATGGTGCTCAGCCAGCTCCAGGCCTGCATGGAGCACCCCTCCGTCATGCCCATCGTGCGCCCGCCGGTGAACGATCCCGTGGCCATCAAGCGGCTGCTGGACGCGGGGGTGCAGACCCTGCTCCTGCCCATGGTGGACACGCCGGAGCAGGCCGCCGACGCGGTGGCGGCGACGCGCTATCCGCCCGCCGGCATCCGCGGCTTCGCGAGCGCCTCCCGCGCCTCCCGCTTCGGCCGGATCAGCAACTATCACCAGCGCGCCCATGAGGAGATCTGCGTTCTGGTGCAGATCGAATCCCGCCTCGGCATGGACAATCTGGAGGCCATCTGCGCGGTGCCCGGCGTGGACGGCGTGTTCATCGGCCCCGGCGATCTCTCGGCCGCCATCGGCTATCTGGGCGACCAGAACAACGAGCACATCGTCACTCTTATCGAGGGGCTGATCGGACGCATCGTGACCGCCGGCAACCGCGCCGGCATCCTCACCCCCAGCGAGGCTCTCGCCCGCCGCTACATCGCCGCCGGCTCCGTCTTCACCGCGGTCGGCTCCGACACCGGCCTCCTCGCCCGCAACGCCGAGGCGCTGGCGAAGCGGTTCCGCGCGTAGGGCCGCCCCTACCCCGCCTTCCGGTAGAGCCCCGTCAGAATCACCATGGGCGACAGGAGCGGCTGCGGCGCCGCGCGCATGCGCTTGCCCAGCCCGTCCATCAGCCGGTTGGTGAAGGCGTCGCGGAAGGCGGCGTCGCGGCCGGGGTCGAGCGCCGCCAGCAGCGAGGGCAGGAAGGGCGCGCGGAAGAAGCCGAGATGCTGGTCCGCCAGCGCGGCCGCGTCGCCATCCACCGCATAGGCCGGCCAGAACGGGTCCGGCATCTCCCGCGCCTCTTCGGCAACGAGGGTCAGCCCGGCGAAGGCGCCATCGGCGAAGGGCAGCCGCGCCTCGGCGGCGGTGCGCTCGAAGACGAGGATGGTCATGCGCCCGCGCTCTTCCGGCGTGAGCACGCCTCCAAGCGCCATCGCGTCCAGCTCCGCCTCCACCCACGGCATCAGCACCGGGAAGGTGGTGGGCTCCGCGTCCGGCAGGCTCGGCTGAACGACGACAAGGGCGCCGCCGGGCTTCAGCTCCCGCGCGCGGGCGGCGAGGAAGGCCCGCCAGTCGGCCGCCGCCTGCGCGGCGAAGGCGGCGCGCACCTCCGGCACCGTCTGCCGGGGCCACACATGGCCAGTTGGCATCACCGGCGCATGGCTCATCCAGTGGGCGGCAAACGAGCACCAGCCGAAATCCACGCAGCCATCGGGCAGCACCTGTTCATGGAAGGTGCGCCCCACCGCCGAGGCGAAGGTTCGCGCGTCGCGCCTGAGATAGCTGTCCGGATCGTCCCGCAGCAGCTGGAACAGGGCGGTGAAGTCATTGCCCGGCTGGTCGGTGTGGACGACGCTCACCGGCACGTCCGGCCCCAGCCGCCGCCGCACCTCGGCGAGCGCCAGCCCCAGGGGCGCGAGCGAGTTGCGCCCGGTGGCGCTGCCATAGTCGGCGAGCGTGACGGGGCCGCGCAGCGCCATCCCGTCGAAGTCCATGCCCTCGAACGCCCGCGCGATCAGCGGCAGCCCGTGGGCGCCGCCCTTCGCCTGATGCTGGGCATGGTCATTGTAGAACCCGCCCCCCTGCATGGGCGCCGGGCCCTCCACCCGCTCGTGACCCTCGGCCATCAACCCCTCCCCGTTGCTCGGAGGATGGCACATCTGCCGGCGACGGGGTAAGCAGTGACCCATCCGAACGCAGGCCTCGGCCACATGCATTTCGACCATTCCGGAGCGGAGGAAGCGAGGTCGCGTGCGCATCCTGCTCATCAACGTGCCGCATCCCTCCATCGGCAGCCGCATCCCCGACGATCACCTGCCACCGCTGGGCCTCCTCGCCATCGGTGGCCCGCTCATCGATGACGGCCACGAAGTGCGCCTCGTGGACGGCGAACTGAAGCCGATGACGGTGGCCGATCTCGTCGCGGCGGCGACGGACTTCCAGCCGGATGCGGTGCTGTTCGGCCATTCCGGCTCGACCTCCGGCCATCCGGTGATCGCGGCCGTGGCGGCCGGCATCGCGCAGGCGCTGCCCGGCGCCTTCATCGTCTATGGCGGGGTGTTCCCCACCTATCACTGGCGCGACATCCTCGCCGCCGAGCCCCATGTGACGGCCATCGTCCGGGGCGAGGGCGAGGAGACGGCACGCCGTCTCATGGCCGCGCTTCACGCCGGCGCGCCGCTCGCCGACGTCCCTGGCATCGCCTTTCGCGACGCCACCGGCCCGCGCGCCACCCCGCCCGCGCCGATGATCCAGAACCTCGATGCCTACCGCGTCGGCTGGGAGCTGATCGATCACGCCCATTATTCCTACTGGGGCGGGCTCAGGGCAGTGGTGGTACAGTTCTCGCGCGGCTGCCCGCATCCCTGCACCTATTGCGGGCAGCGCGGCTTCTGGAGCCGCTGGCGTCACCGCGATCCCGTGCTGTTCGCCAAGGAACTGGCGCGGCTGCACCGCGAGCAGGGCGTCAAGGTCATCAATTTCGCCGACGAGAACCCCACCTCGTCCCGCAAAGCGTGGCGCGCCTTCCTGGAGGCGCTGATCGCCGAGGACGTGGACCTCGTCCTCGTGGGCTCCACCCGCGCTGACGACATCGTGCGCGACGCGGACATCCTGCACCTCTACCGCAAGGCCGGCTGGGTGCGCTTCCTGCTCGGGCTGGAGAATACGGATGCTGCCACCCTCGCGTTGATCCAAAAGGGCGGCGGCATCGACACGGACCGGGAGGCGATCCGCCTGCTGCGCCGCCATTCCATCCTCTCCATGGCGACCTGGGTGGTGGGCTTCGAGGAGGAGACCGACGCCGACCACTGGCGCGGCCTCAGGCGCCTCCTCGCCCACGATCCCGACCAGATCCAGATGCTGTACGTCACGCCGCATCGCTGGACGCCCTACTACCAGCTCGCCGCCGGCCGTCGGGTGATCGAGAGCGATCGCCGGCGCTGGGACTACAAGCACCAGGTGCTCGCCACGCGCCACATGCCGGCGTGGAGGACACTCGCCTGGGTCAAATTTACCGAGGCGGTGCTGCAGCTACGGCCGAAGGCGCTCCGGCGCACCTATCTGGAGCGCGACGCGCGCCTGCGGCACGCCATGCGCTGGTACGCGAAGATCGGCCGGCGGGTGTGGCCGCACGAGATCCTCGGCTTCCTGCGCCGTCCCCCGCGCGACACCGGCACGACGGTTGCGGACATGTGGGGGCCGCCGCAGGACCGGGAGGAATATGCGATGGCGCCCTCGCCCCGCAGGCCGGCGGAGGCGCGCGAGCCCGCCTGAGGCCCCGCTTTCAATGCCCCTCCGCGCCCACCAGCGCGCGGAAGAAGGCGGCGAGGCGCGCCTTGAGGGGCAGCGCATCGGCCACCTCCTGCTCGAAGGCAGCGAAGGCGGCTGCGAGGCGGGCCTGCTGACGCGCCTTTTCCGGCGCCGGCAGGAAGGCCTTGTCGATGGCGGTCTGCGCGAATCTCTTCAGCCGGCGATAGCCGAGGCCGTGGTCCTGGGCGGCGCGCAGATATTCGTTGGTGAGGTCGATGCGCGAGACGCCCGCGTCGTCGGTGGCGAGCGTCACCGGCACGCCGGCGGAGAGATAGGTGCGGATGGGATGGCGGCGGGCGCGCACGCCGAGGATCACGTCCGAGGAGGTGAGCGCGATCTCGATGGCGACGCCGCGCGCCTTCAGCTCCGCCAGAAGCCCGTCCATGTCGCGCTCGAAACCGATGGCGGTGCCATGGCCGATGCGCCGCGCCCCGGCCGTCTCCACCGCATCGCGGATGTGGAAGTCGAGGTCCGGCGGCGGCACGAGGCCGATCCACAATTCGCCCGCATGGAGCGCCACCGGCACGTCCTTGCCGGCGAGGAAGCCGATCCACTGCATGTGGGTGCGATAATCCTGCCGCGCCGTGCGGTAGTCCTCCGGCCCGACATAGTTGAAGCCGGCGACGATGTCCGGCAACGCCCGCACCAGCGCCGCCGACAGCGCCGTCTGGGCGAACACCTCGGCCGGCGCGCCGTTGCGGTTCACCTGGGCGATGTAGCGGAAATCCACGCCGCAGCCAGGGCGGGAAGCGTCCGCCGCGCAGCCGCGCAGCGCCTCCACACGGGCCACGAGGGCCTTGATGTCCTCCACCCGGCGGCGCACCACGTCCGCCATTCCGGCCGCCTCTAGCGCCGCCAGCATGGCCTTGGGATCGCGCTCCGCGCCGATGGCCTGGCCGAGGCGGCGGCGGTCGTCGCCCTCGATCAGCGTCACCATCAGCTCGGCATATTGCACGTTCTCGGCGCGGTACTGGCGCAGCTGGTCCACCGTCATCTCGGCGGTGCGCTCCATAGTGCGCGTCCAGTCCGGACCGCCGGCGGCGGGATTGAACTTGGAGAAGGAGGCGAAGAACTGGTCGTGCCCGGAGGGCACCTGAGGGGTGGGCACGAACCAGCGCATGGAGAGCGCATCCACCAGCAGGTCGAAGGTGGTCTGGCCGCGCCAGCCGGCCACCGCGTCGGCGATGGGGACGATCTTCGGATCGGCACCGCAGGGCTTCTCCGCGCTCGCGTCGGCGGGCGGGGACAGGATGTTCATGGCGGCGGGATCGAGGCACAGGCCATCCTTGATGGCCCAGGCGATCAGCCGCTCGGCATAGACCGCGCCGGAGAGGTGGGTGTGCAGGTCGCCGCCCTTCGGCATGCGGTGCAGGAAAGCGCGCTGGCGGTTGGGCTCCGGCCGCATCCGCTCGAACTGCGCGGCGGTGAGCGCCTCGGGCAGACGGCTGACGACGACGGCGGCCCGGATGGCGACAAGCGCCGCGATCAGGACGAACGCGGCGATCAGGATGCGGCGACGCAACAGGGCCTCCGGGGCGCGGATCTCAACTCGGGCGCGAGCGTAGCGAGTTTCTCCGTGTCACGGAATCCGGCAAACGCCCGCATGCGCCGTCATCGCCCGCCTATGGCCGCGCCTGACGCTCGATAACGCCGTCATCGCCCGCCTCGTGCGGGCGATCCACCCGTCCGACAGAGGGGTGCCGGGCCTGAGGAAGCGGACGAGTGGTGGAGTGGATCCCCCGGACGAGCCGGGGGATGACGGTGGTGAGGGCGCGAGAGGGAAGCGACAGGGCGGAGTTCAGCGCTGGTATCTCGGCTCTCGCCCGCTGCCCCGCGCGCCCCGACTCAGCTCTTGGCGAGCCCGGCGAGCACCTTGTCGACGCCGGTGACGCCGACCTTCACATTCACCTGCCGGCCGTCCTGCAGGCGGAAGGAGATGGTGGCCTCCTTGGCGGCGGACAGCTCCTTGGAGAGCGCCGCGTCATAGGCGATGCTCGCCTCGCACTCGGTGCCGTTGCACCACTGGTACGCGAGCTTGCGGGTGTTCTGGCCGAGCACCAGATCCACGCCGTCGCGCACGATCACGCCGGTGGGCGTGGTGATGGCGATGGTGGGAACGTCCTTGCCGTCCTTGCCGATCTTCCACACCACCACGACGCGCTTGGACTGGTTGTCGGTGATGCGCAGCACCGCAAAGCAGGTCTTCTTGCCGGTCCTGGCGCCGGCCGCCGGGGGCAGTTCCTGGCAGGTGAGCACCCAATTGTCGAACGACTGGGTCTCGGTCTTCACCGGGCCGGCGGGCGCGGCGGCCGGTGGCTGGTTCTGGGCGGAACGGGTCTGCGCCGGCGCCTGCTGGGTCTGCGCCACGGTCACCGCGCCCGTGTCCTCGGAGAACAGGACGGCGAAGGGGGTGGCGGCAAGCAGCGCTGCGAGGGCGAGAAAGGGGCCGGTGCGGAACGCGCCGGTGCGGGACGGACGGGGAAGATTCACGAGACGCCTCCGTGGACGAAGACCCGGGGACAGAAGGAATCGGGACCAGAAAGAAGGGGAACCTGAATGCCGATCGTGCGGATGCGCGGCCGGTTGGCCCGGTCCGCGCGCCATGCTTGCCGGGCGGAAAGGCCTGCCGGACGGGAAGGATGGGGCGGCGGAGCACGAAAGCCAAGCGTTGTTCAAGCGTTCCTGCGGCATTGTCCCCCGCAGAAGAAACGGGCGGCGCACCGTGAGGCACGCCGCCCGCGGGACTGATCGAGGATCAGGCGCAGATCACCACTGGTAGCGCAGACCGCCCTTGGCGCTGCCGGCCGTGTAGTTGTCGCCGAACTTCACATCGGCATTCACGAAGCTGTTCCAGCCCGAGTCCTTGGCGAAGACGTTGAAGCCGACACCCACTTCCCCGAACAGGCCGTCGAAATTGTCGACGGTGCTGAAGGGCACGCCCGGATTGAAGAGGGTGACCGCGTTGTCGCCGAGGAACTCGTACCAGAGCCGGCCGGTCAGGCTCGCCTGCACCCGGTAGGTGGCCGCGTCGTAGACCTGGCCGCCGATGCGGGCGCCGAGGCTGCCCCGCAGGCTGTCGTTGTTGCCGAAGTCCACGAAGGTGGCGCCGGCGATGTTGAGGTCGGAGATGTTGGTGTTGACGTAGGACAGGGTGGCGAGGCCGTCCAGGAACCCGCCGTTGCCCCAGGTGTAGAAGCGGTAGCCGGTGTCGAGGGCGAAGCCGACGTTCCGGGCGTCCGTGGACTGGCCGAAGTAGCCGATGCCCGCGAGCGTCGGCGCGTTGTAGTCCATGGAGAGGAAGTCGGCCTTCACCAGGGCGTCGAAGTACCAGTTGCCGGTGATGTAGGTGGCATAGGCACCGACCGTCCCGCCGGAGTAATCCGCCGAGGTGGGCGAGTTGCTGAAGTTCAGGTTGGACCCGACGAAGCCGCCGAGGACACCGAACACCATCGCGTCGTTGGAGGCGAAGACGTTCTCCTTGCCGAAGTCGGCGCCGGCCATGAAGCCGTAGATGTTCTGGCTGTAGCCGGTGTCGAACCCGTAGATGCCGCCGCCGCCCGCGAAGGTGTTGGAGGCATCACGCGAGCCCCAGCTGCCGATCACCTTGCCCCAGATGCCGGGGGTGACGGAGGCGGGAGCGCCGGGAACCGCCTTCACGCCTTCCTTGGTGACCAGCTGCGTGGGCGTGCCCTGCAGGTAGGTGCGCAGGTCGGCCTGGCGATCAAGCCACACGCCGGTGGTCTCGTGCCAGATGGCCTGGGCGCCGGTGACGAGCTTGGGCAGTTCAAAGGCTTCCTGGTCCGGCAGGCCGATCAGGTACTGGTCGTTCCCGATGACCGTGAGGTCGTAGAAGAAGAAGCCCTTGTCGATCACGCCGCCGAACTTCGGCGCGTAGTTGGTGGAGGTCGGATCGATGTAGAAGCTGTTCGGGTCGGTGGTGCCCGCCACGCTCTGCACGTCCACCACGCGGATGCCGGCGAGGTTGAAGGCGCCGGGGCCGGGGTTGACGTCGTTGATGACGAGGCCGGTCGCGCCGGTGGTGACGAGGCCGGCGATTTCCAGGCCGTTCACGTCGAGCCCGCCCACCGCGAGCTGGTCCGAAGTGGAGCCGGCCGCGCCGAGGAAGCTGTCGAGGCCGACCCGGCTGTTGCCGACGCCATTCCAGGTGCCGCTCACGTAGGTCACGTCGCGGGCGCCGTTGAAGGCGATCTGGCCGGGCACCTCGTCGATCATGGTCAGCAGGCCGCTCTGGAGGAAGAGCGGATCGCCGTTGTTGAAGGTCTCGAGGCTGAAGAAGTTGGTGTTCTCGGCCACCGCGCCCTGCAGCGCGGTCACGACGCGGCCGGCGTTGTTCACCGTGTCGGTGCCGCCGCCGAAGTAGTTGTTGCCGACCGTCACCCAGGTGTTGGACGACAGGTTGTTGAAGGTGTCGTCGTTGTCGGTGAGGCCGACCCGACCGACAATGGTGCCCGCGTTGGTGATGGTGGTGGCGCCGCCGTCGGTATCGATGACGATGTCGCTCGCCGCGATGATCAGGCCGGGCAGGTTGACGCCGCCCAGGTAGCTCCAGGAGCTGACCAGCGTGCCGGCGCCCACGTTGATGATGGTGCCGTCATCGCTGTTGACCGAGATCACCGCCTCGCCCCAGCTCTTGCCCGAGCCGATCACCGCATTGTTGGTGCCGATGTTCACCGTGGCGAAGTCGGCCTCGAAGATGCGGATGGCGTTGCCGACGCCGGTCTGGTCGGCGTCGCCGCGGATCAGGCTGAGGTCGGAGGTGGTGATGGTGACGTTGTCCCAGCCGCCGGCCCGGATGCCCTTGTCGTTGGCGACGACCGAGGAGTTGAGGCCGGTGGTGACGAAGATGTCGTTGCCGGCGCCGAAGGCGAAGTTGGTGGCGGTGAGGCCGTCGTCGCCCGCGGCCACCGTGCTCGAGGAGCCGGTGGTGAGGAAGATGTCGCCGGAGCCGGCGAACTTGTTGGCCACGATGCCGTCGCCGCCCGCCGTGACGCCGCTGGCGAGGCCGGTGGTGACGGTCACGTTGCCGGTGGCGCCGATCGACTGGGCGTCGATGCCGTTGCCGGAGGTGGTGACGGCGCTCGAGATGCCGGTGGAGACCACCACGTCACCCGTGCCGCCGAACCGGCCGGCGAAGATGCCGCCCGCAGTGGCGTTGATGGCCGAGAGCGTGCCGGTGGTAACCGTCACGTTGCCCGTCCCCAGGGTCTTGGAGGCGATGACGCCGAAGTCCTGGGCGGTGATGGTGGTGAGACCCGCCTGAGCCACGTTCACGTCGCCGGTGCCGAAGATGGCGTTGGCCTCGATGCCGTTGGCGGTGGTGGAGGTGATGTTGGCGTTGGCGTTCACCTGCACCGTGCCGTCGCCGGCCT
Source organism: Xanthobacter wiegelii (assembly GCF_043193855.2). Taxonomy (NCBI): domain Bacteria; kingdom Pseudomonadati; phylum Pseudomonadota; class Alphaproteobacteria; order Hyphomicrobiales; family Xanthobacteraceae; genus Xanthobacter; species Xanthobacter wiegelii. The sequence goes on from NZ_CM195529.1 coordinate 4,548,370, forward strand.
TCAGGATGAAGATGCCGTTGTCGGTGGCGGTGATGGCCGCGTTGTTGGTCACCGTCACGTTCCCGGCGGTCAGCGCCGCCGCGAGCACCTGGATGCCCTCGTCGCCGGCGGTGATGGTGCCGTTGGTGGTGATGGCGATGTTGCCGCCGCCCAGCTGGGCCACCGAGATGCCGTCGTCGCCGGCGTTGATGGTGCCGAGGGCGGTGGTGTTGATGGTGATCGGCGTCTCGCCGAAGGCGATGGCGAGGATGCCGTCGCCGCCGGTCGCCGCCTGGTTCAGGCCGCCCACCGCCGCGTTCACGTCGATGGTGGTGGGGCCGTCGCCGAGCTTGAAGGTGAGGATGCCGATGCCGTCGGACTTGATGGTGCCGCCGGCGTTGACGTTCACGTCGATGGCGCCGTTGCCGATGTTGGCGCCGACGATACCGATGGTGGTCGCCTGGACCTCGGCGTTCACGTTCACCGTGGCGGTGCCCGAGCCGATGGTCAGCGCGCCGCCGCCCACCGCCGGCGGATCGATCACGCCGTTGATGGTCAGGGTGGCGTTGCCGGTGCCGCCGGCGATGGCGGCCGCGCCGATGAAGCCGCCGGGCGCAATGGAGACCTTCTGGTTCACCGTCACGTCGGCGTTGCCGCCGGTGTTGAAGCCGATGACGCCGGCGACGGCGGCGTTGACCGTGCCGTCGGTGACCACGGTCACCTGCTGGCCCGCGCCGATGTTGCCGCCGAGGACGCCGATGCCGTTGGCCGAGGTGACCGCCGCCTTGGTGTTCACGTCCACCGTGCCACCGTCGCCGATGGAGAGGGCGCCGACGCCGAGGAGGTCACCGCTCACGGTGCCTTCGGTGAGGACCTTCACGGTGTTGGTGTTGCCGAAGGCGAGGCCGGCGACGCCGAAGCCGTCCGCCGAGGTGACCGCCGCCTTGGTGTTGATGTCCAGCGAGCCGCCGGTGGCGCCGAGGATGCCGCCGACGCCGAGCAGGCGGCCGGTGACGTCCTTCTCGGTGGTCACCGCGACGGTGTTGGGGCCGGCGCCGATGGCACCGCCGAACACGCCGAAGCCGTCCGCCGAGGTCACGGTGTCCTTGGTGAGGACGGTGACGGTGTTGGTGTCGCCGAGCGCCAGCGCGCCGACGCCGAGGTAGCGGCCGGTGACCGCCTTCTCTGTGGTCACGTCGATGGTGTTGGAGCCGAGGCCGAGGGCCGCGACGCCGAAGCCGTTGGCGCTGTCCACCGTGTCCTTGGTGAGGACGGTGAGGCTGCCGCCCGTGCCGCCGACGATGCCGCCGACGCCGAGGAGATCACCCGCGACCGCCTTCTCGGTGGTCACCGAGACGGTGTTCGGGCCGGCGCCGATGGCGCCGCCCAGCACGCCGAAGCCGTCGGACGAGGTCACCGTGTCCTTGGTCAGGACGGTGACGGTGTTCTGGTCGCCCAGCGCGAGGGCGCCGACGCCGAGGTAGCGGCCGGTCACTGCCTTGTCGGTGGTGACGTTGATGGTGTTGGAGCCGAGGCCGAGGGCCGCCACGCCGAAGCCGTTGGCGCTGTCCACGGTATCCTTGGTCTCGACGGTGAGGGTGCCGCCCGTGCCGCCGATGATGCCGCCCACGCCGAGCAGGTCGCCGGAGACCTGCTTCTGGGTGGTGACGTTCACCGTGTTGGCGCCGGTGCCGATGGAGCCGCCCAGCACGCCGAAGCCGGAGGCCGAGGTGACCTTGGCCTGGGTCTCGACGTTCACCGTGGTGCCGCCGCCGCCGAGGTTCAGCGCGCCGACGCCGAGCAGGTCGCCGGAGACTTCCTGCTGGGTGGTGACGTTGATGGTCTGGCCGGTGCCGAGGCCGAGGGCCGCGACGCCGAAGCCGTCGGAGGAGGTCACCTTGTCCTCGGTGACGATGGTGAGCTGCGAGCCCGCGCCGCCGATGAGGCCGCCGACGCCGAGGAAGGTGCCGTCCACCTGCTCGCCGGTGGTGACCGTGACCACCGAGCCGTCGCCGATGCCGGCGCCGACCACGCCCGCGCCGCCGGAGGTGACGGCCGCGGTGGTGGTGACGTCCACGTTGCCGTTGGCGCCGATGGAGAAGCCGCCCACGCCGAGGAGGCCGGAGTTGATGGCGCCGGAGGTGGAGACCTTCACCACCTGATTGGTGCCGATGCCGCCGCCCAGGACGCCGATGCCGTCATTGGTGATGGCGGCGGAGTTCTTCACGTCCACGGTGGTGGCGATGCCGGTGGTGTTGTCGCCGATCACGATGCCGCCGACGCCCAGAAGGCCGCCGGTGATGGCACCGGTGTTGGTGACCTTCACCTGGCCTTCGTCGCCCGCGACGAGGCCGGCCACCGCGGCACCCTGGGTGCTGATGGCGCCGGAATTGGTGACGTTCAGGGTGCCGTTAGCGCCGCCGATGACGCCGATCACGCCGCCGATGTCGGCGTTCACCGAACCCTGGTTGTTGATCGTCACGGTGTGACCGTCGCCGAAGGCGAGGCCGGCCACGCCGATGCCGGAATTGTTCAGGATCGCGCCGGAGTTCTGCACGTTCACCGTCGTGCCGGTGCCCGGGCCGATCGCCACGCCCGCGACACCGAGGAAGCCGCCGGAGATGGCGCCGCCGTTGGTCACCGACACGTTGGTGCCGGCGCCCGAGCCGTCGAGGTCGATGGCCGCGCCCAGAACGCCGATGCCGCCGGTCTGGATGGCGCCGATGTTGCTGACCGTCACCGTCTCGCTGCCGGTGCCGTCGCCCACCACGATGCCGCCGACGCCGAGGAAGCCGGCCTGCACCACCGCGAGGTTGCTGACGTTCACGTCGTTGCCGTTGCCCACCGCGAGGCCGAGCACGCCGACCTGGTAGTCCTCGACCACGCCCTTGTTCTCGACGTTCACGTCGAGGCCGGCGTTGTTGTTGCCGACCTTGATGCCGGCCACGCCGATGAGCGGGGTGGCGCCGACGGTGGATTCCACCGTGGCGCTGTTGTCCACGTCCACCCGCCCGTCGCCCACGTTCAGGCCGAGGACGCCGATGAGGTCGGCGTCGATATTGCCGGCCGTGTTGGTGGTGGCGGTGCCGTTGCCGATGGTGACGGCGGCGACGCCGATCAGCGGCGGATCGATCACGCCGGAGAAATTGACCGTGGCATTGCCGTTGTTGGCGATGGCGCCGACACCGACGAGGCCGCCCGACGCCACATCAACGGTGCCGTTGGTGGTCACGTTGACATTGCCGTCGGTGTTGAAGCCGAGCACGCCGCCCGCGGTGCCGGAGACACTCCGCGTCTCGACGTCCACCGTGCCGCCGGTGCCGATGGAGCCGGCCAGCACGCCGAAGCCGCCGGTGGCGTCGACATTGTCGCGGGCATCCACCGACACCTCGTTGCCGGTGCCGATGCCCACCGCGAGGATGCCCGTGCCGTTGCCGGCCGTCACATTGTCCTTGGTGGTGACGTCGACCGTGGCCTTGCCGGTGCCGACCGCGGAATTCCAGGTGGAGGGGTCTGCCGGGTCGAAGCCGGTGAAGTCGCCGACGCTGGCGCCGAGGGCGAAGACGCCGTTGCCGTTGGTGCCTTCCACGTCGCCGGAGACGTTCACCGTGGTGTTGGCGTTGCCATTCAGGCTGCCGGCCAGCGCGAAGATGCCGTTGGAGCCGCCGGTCACGTCGGCCGAGCCCTGCACGGTGGTGGTGGCGGTGTTCGGGCCGCCCGAGACCGGGGCGGTGATGGCGGAGGCGAAGATGCCGGCGCCCGTGCCGCCGATCACCGAGCCGCCGTTCGCGGTCACGGTGGTGGTGGCATCCACGCCGATGCCGCTCAGGCCGACCGAGGTGGCGGTGGCGTTGATGCCGTTGGTGCCGCCCTGAACGAAGGTGCCGTTGGTGGTGACCGAGGAGACCGCCGGGATCTGCGTGCCGCCGAGGGAGAAGCCCACGGCGGTGGCGTTGATGCCGTCGCCCGAGGTGCCCATCGCGGTGCCGCCGACGAACCGCAGGTCGAGGTCGGTGCCGGTGGCGGCGACGCCGTTGGTGCCGCCCATGAAGAAGGAGTTGTTGGCGGTGAGGTTCACTTCCTGGCCGAGGAAGTTGGCGCCGGAGCCCGAGGTGCCGCTGAAGAAGCCGCCGTTGGTGGTGGTGTTGATGGTGCCGAGGGCGGTGAAGTTCAGGCCGTTCGTGCCGCCGCCGACGAAGGCGGCGGGCGTGGAGGTGAAGGTGATGTCGCCCAGGGTGGACGTGAGGTTGATGCCGTTGCTGCTCGCCTCGGTGCCGGTCGCCGTGCCGGCGAAGCCGGTCATGGTGATGTCGCCGATCGCCGCGGTGGCGCTGATGCCGTTGTCGCCGCCCGTCGCCGTGCCGGTGAAGTTGTTGGCGGTGATGTTGCCGGTGGTGGCGAAGAGCTGGATGCCGTTTCCGGTGGTGCCTGTGGCCGAACCGGAGAAGTTGTTCAGCGTGATGCTGGTGCCGGACGTGTAGACGATGCCGTTCTCATCACCGGTGAAGGTCGCGGCCGTGTTGTTGCTGGTGATCGATGTGAGCGCGCCGACGTTCAGGGCCGTTCCGCTCGGCGCAGTCTGGACGATGACGCCCGCGCCGGCGTTGACCGTCGTGCTGCCGAAGATGTTGTTGCTCGAGAACCCGTTGTTATCGGTCCCGGTGCAGTCCACCGTCACATTCGGAAAGCCCGCGCCGGAGCACGCCGCATCCGCCGTGCCCGGCTGGATCACGCCCGCCAGCACCGTCGCCAGCGCCGAGGAGAGGAGAAGTGCCCGTGCCCGGCCGCGGGTTACGGAGCCTCCCTTCGCAGAGGACCGAACATGCGCGCCAGACAGGATGGTGCCGCCCGAATTGACCATCTTCACCCCCAACATGCAGCGGCAGGAGGACACCCTCCGCCGGCATTAACCTGTTTGGGCCGCCACAATCTGCGACCATTGGTTGTGGAGCGATTTTCACACCCCTCGAACTGACGCGAACTTACCCATGGTCTGCAATCACCTCTCCGCAAGACGCGACTCATCACTGCTCAAAAAACGAAATGCTTCATATTCACGTGAGGTGTTGCACTTTTGCCATGACGGCAAATTCCGATTAGATTCAAATGCTTAATCTATTTTCATGCTCGGGGCGGTTGCGGGCAACCGCCCTACGGTCAAGGCCAAGACAGGATATCGACCGGTATTTGGGTAGTTAGAGTTGCATTTAGACTCTGTTTGCTCTGTTGTTGCGCCGGTTGGGCAAGGGGCGGAAACCAGCGATGGAGGGCTATCTAAAGATTTCGCAGACGCAATATTTAAGTATTCACGATTGCGCTGCATCAAATTCAGAGCTTCATCACGCGCGGTTGCAAGGTGGCACCGCGGTGGCGCCCAAGGTCAAATCCGCTCAGGACGGACTAAGTTTGCGGCAGACGCTGTTGCCGAATGTGGCCGTTATTTGTGCGACAGCGCCACAATTGGGCGCCCTGCGTGTCGCCGCGCTGGAGCTGCCACTCATTGTGGCCGGGCAAGCCAGCGAATCCGCAACACTGGCCGTCGATCAGGAGCCGCCCCGCGATATACCGGCGAACGCCTCCTTCCTCGCCACCGTCCGAAACCGCGCGGACATCCGCTTTCCCGGCGGCACGCTGTTTCTGGTGGCCGCCCCGCAGCGGGGCCCGATCATGGGCGAGACGGGCGGGAGCCTGTCCACCGCGCCGGACGAATCGGTCGACCTGCTCATCACGCAGGCACAGTCCATCGTCGGGCGCGATCTGCCGCCGGCTCTGGCGCGGGCCTGCGAGGCGGGCCTCCTCGCGCTGCTCTCGGTTGCGCGCGAGCGTGAGGATAAAGGGGCGGTCGATGGCGACCCGCTGTTCCGCGACATTCTGGCTGACATCGCCGCCAACTGCCGCCAGCAGGATTACGGGGTCGCCCAGGTCGCGCAGCGCTACAAGCTGAACGTGCGCACGCTCCAGAAGATGTTCCAGAAGCACGGCACCACGATCCGCGAGCACATCACCGCCGCCCGCCTGAAATACGCGGGGGCGGCCCTGCTCGATCCCGCCAATGCTGGGAAAAAGGTGTCGGACATCGCGTTCGAGGCCGGCTTCAACGACATCGCCACCTTCAACCGCCTGTTCCGCCGCACCTTCGGGCGCGCCCCCTCAGCCTTCAGGACAGAGGCGAATCAGGCGGCTGCCGGCGTTGCCCGCGCCGAGCAGGCGGATATCGACGACATCGCCTAAGCGCTTCCGGGCTCACCACCCGACCCGCGGCGCGTCCCGCCTCAGCCCTGCGATTCAAGCGCCTCGCGGCGGCGGCGCACGGCGGCGGCCAGCGCGTCGAGCGCGGGATCGCTGACGCCGTGCCCGGCCAGCCCCTCGCAGGTGGCGAACAGATACTCCGCCGCAGAGCCGATGGCGCCGCGCGCGGTGGCGAGCCGCTCCACCACCTCTTCCTCGCTCAGCCCACCGGCATAATGCGGGTTGGCGCGGTCCATGGTGAAGGCGATGGCGCAGCCGATCTCCCCGCCATCCGGATCGGTGACTTCCAGCCAGCGCGGCACATAGGCGCCGGAGAGCATCTCGCGCCGCCACAGGAGGGAGAGTTCGTGCTCCAGCCCCTCCTCCGGCAGACGGAAGGCGACGCCGGTGCAGTCGCCGCCCGAATCAAGGGCGAGCGTAAGGCCGGGATGGGCGCGGGAGCCCCGCCCCACCACCGTCTCAAGGCAGAAGGCGCGATGCCAGCCGTCGATGCGGCCGACCCGGCACGCCTCCACCCGCACCGTGGGGTTCCAGATCAGCGACCCATAGGCGAAGAGCCAGACCGGTCCTTCCGGCCGCGCCGCCAGCGTGGCCGTGAGCGAGGCGGCGCGCTCGGCCTGCGTGAGCACGGCCAGATCCGGCGCGTCGCGCGCGACCAGCGCGTCAATGCCGCCGGCCTCGATGAGTTCGCGGGTAAGAGCATGCATCTTCATGGCTGCCCCTATTTAAGCAGGAACTGCGCCAATTCCCATGCCCCCCGCGCCGAACCAGCCGGATGGGGGTATAAACCCTCCCATGATACCGCATCGATGCTTCCAACGGTATTTCAGTGGGGCTTAGACGTGGCCGTCGTGATTTTCGGGCTTGTCAAGGGCTGGGCATTTGGCTTGGCAGCAAAAGCCATGCGATGAAGAAAAGAACAAACTGTGTCCATCGCCAGCGGCGGCGGACACAGGCATCGGGGGCTTCGCCGGGGGGCGCGGCCAGGTCCCGTCTTTCTTCAGCGCGGGTCCTCCCGCGCTGAGCGATCACGAGCGCGAACTGCCCCATGAAAGACGCTTCCGTCAGCAGCACCGCGCCCCGCGGCACGCCGGATATCGGCGGGTGCGACAGCGAGCCGATCCACATTCCGGGCTCCATCCAGCCGCACGGCCTGCTGCTGGTGGCGGACCCGCGCACGCGCACCGTGGTGGGCGGAGCCGGCGACATCGAGGGCCGCCTCGCCGAAGGCTGGCTCGGCGCCACCCTTGACGCTTTGCTCGGGCCGGACATGTCCGCGCCGCTCCAGGCGGCCGTGCAGCAGGCCCCGCACACTGTCGTCACCCGCCTCGGCCTCCTCGCCGGGCGCGCCGAGACCTTCGAGGTGCTGCTGCATCGCGCCGCGCAGGGCATCCTCGTGGAGCTGGAGCCGGCCCCCGAGGTGCGGCTCGGCGCCGCCGAGGTGCTGGCCGGGCTCGACGCCGCCGCCGTGAGCTTCGAGCGCGCGGCGGACCTGCGCAATCTCTGCGCCGAGGCGGCCGCCGTCTTCCGCCGCATCACCGGCTTCGACCGGGTGATGATCTACCAGTTCCTCGACGACGAGGCGGGGACGGTGCTCGGCGAGGCGAAGGCGAAGGAGATGGGCTCCTTCCTGAACCACCATTTCCCCGGCAGCGACATCCCCCGCCAGGCCCGCGCGCTCTATGTGCGCAACCGCGTGCGGGTGATCCCTGACGTGTCCTACACGCCCGCCCCGCTGCGTCCCGCCGAGGCCGGGCTCGCCCAGCTCGATCTGTCGGATGTGATGCTGCGTTCCGTCTCGCCCATCCACATCCAGTATCTGCGCAACATGGGGGTGGGGGCCTCGGCCTCCGTGTCCATCGTCAAGGACGGGTTGCTGTGGGGCCTCGTCGCCTGCCATCACCGCACGCCCCGCCGCCTGCCCTACGAACTGCGCATGGCCTGCCAGTCGCTCGCCGCCAACCTCGCCCGCCAGATCCGCACCCGCGAGGAGGCGATGCAGTATCGCGACCGCATCCGGCTGCACGGTGCCGAGGATTCGCTCGCCGACTATCTCTCCGCCGACGCCCCGGTGGAGGAGGTGCTCACCCGCCACGGCGACGACCTGCGCCGGGCGCTGGGCGCCGACGGCTTCGCCGTGGTCGAGGCCGACCGCGTGCGCACCTGCGGCCGCTGCCCGGACGAGACGGCGCTCCGGCGCATCGCCCGCTGGGTGGAGGCGCGGGCGCAAAGGCGCGCCTTCAGCACCCACACCCTGCCCGCCCTGCTGCCCGCCGCAGCCGAGGTCGCGCCGCTGGCCAGCGGCGTCGCGGCGGTGAACATCCCCGGCGACGCGCCGCTGGTGCTGCTGTGGCTGCGCGCCGAGCAGGTGGAGGTGGTCAACTGGGCCGGCAATCCGCATCGCGACGACCCGGCCGATCCCAATGCCCAGCTCACCCCGCGTGCCTCCTTCGAGGCATGGAGCGAGACCGTGCGTGGCAAGGCGCGCGCCTGGTCGATGGCGGAGGTGGAGACCATCAACCGCCTCGGCCACGCCGTGCTGCAGGCGCGCCAGAACCGGCGCGTGCGCGACCTCAACCGCCGGCTCTCCGCCACCGTGGTGGAGAACGAGCAGCTGCTGCAGCACAAGGACTTCCTGATGCGCGAGGTGAACCACCGCGTGCAGAACAGCCTGCAGCTGGTGTCCTCCTTCCTGCGCCTGCAATCACGACGCCTCGGCGAGAGCGAGGCGGCCTCGGCCCTGGCGGAGGCGGAGCGCCGGGTGGCGGCGGTGGGCCTCGTGCATCGCCAGCTCTATGCCGGCGAGCAGGTGGAGGCGGTGGACCTCTCGCGCTATCTCATCGACCTCACCAACGAGGTCACGAGCGCCCTCGGCAAGGAGTGGGAAGCCCACATCAGGCTCGATGTGGCGCCGGTGCTGATGGCGGCCGACCGGGCGGTGCGGCTGGGTCTGATCCTCACCGAGCTGGTGCTCAACACCGCCAAATATGCCTATGGCGGCGCCCCCGGCCCGCTCAGCGTGGCGCTGGAGCAGCACCGCGACCGCTTCCGCCTCATCGTCGCCGACCACGGCAGCGGCAAGGTGGGCGAGCGCCAGGGCTTCGGCACGCTCATGATCAAGGCCATGGTGCAGGGCCTCGACGGCGTGCTCGCCGACGAGGAGAACGCCCCCGGCCTGCGCACCATCGTCACCGCCCCGATATGCCCGGCGGGTGGTTGATGGGTGGCGCTGAGGCGCCGCGGGCTTGACCAGAGCCCCTTCCGTTCGGCCCCTGCCCTTCCTATCTCAGCCTCATCTTTCGTTCGGGGGCGAACGAGGCTGGTTGATGGCTGAGCTTTCCATTCTCGATCTCGTCCGGGTGCGCGAGGGGTTCTCCCCCCGCCATGCCTTGGACAACGCCCGCGACCTCGCTGCCCACGCCGAAGACTGGGGCTACCGCCGCTTCTGGGTGGCCGAGCATCACAACATGCAGGGCATCGCCAGCGCCGCGACGGCAGTGGTCATCGCCCATATCGCGGCAGGCACGCAGCGGATCCGGGTGGGCGCGGGCGGCATCATGCTGCCCAATCACGCGCCACTCGTCATCGCCGAGCAGTTCGGCACGCTGGCGCAACTCTTCCCCGGCCGCATCGACCTCGGCGTCGGCCGCGCGCCGGGCACCGACCAGATGACCATGCGGGCGCTGCGGCGCTCGCTCACCAATGCGGACAATTTCCCGCAGGACGTGCAGGAGCTGGAGGCCTATCTCGCCCCCGCCCAGCCGGGCCAGACGCTGTTTGCCGTGCCGGCGACCGGAACCGAGGTGCCGCTCTGGATCCTCGGCTCCAGCACCTACGGCGCCCAGCTCGCGGCGGCCCTCGGCCTGCCCTACGCCTTCGCCTCCCACTTCGCCCCGGCCGACCTCCTGCCGGCGCTGGAAATCTACCGGGAGCGCTTCAAGCCCTCGGACGTGCTTCAGAAGCCCTATGCCATGGCGGCCCTGAACGTGATCGCGGCCGAAACCGACACCGAGGCGCGCCGCCTCGCCACCACCCAGCAGATGTCGGTGGCCGATATCTTCCGCGGCGCGCGCGGGCTCTCCAAGCCGCCCATCGATGACATCGAGGACTATTGGACCCCCATGGAGAAGGCGCAGGCCCAGCGCTTCCTCGCCCGCTCGGTCATCGGCGGACCGGAGCGCGTGCGCGAGGGCATTGCCGCCTTCGTGCGCGAGACCGGCGTGGACGAGGTGATCGTGGTGTCCGACGTGTTCGACCACGACAAGCGCCTCGCCTCCTACCGCATGATCGCGGAAGTGGCGGGCGCTCTGGCCGGGACGCAGGCGGAGGCAGCGGCGGTGTGAGTCTCGGGCGGACCGCGTATGCGGCCCGACATCTCCACGTGTCATCGCCCGGACGAGCCGGGCGATGACGGCTCTATGATACCTTCCTGTCCCTCACCCCTCCAGGCGCGCGTCCAGCGTGATGTTGGCGCGGATTACCTTGGACAGGGGGCAATTGGCCTTGGCCTTGCCGGCCAGTTCCGCGAACTGCTCGGGCGTAGCGCCCGGCACGGTGCCCACCAGGGTGAGGTCCACCTGGGTGATGGCATAGCCGGCGTCCTGCTTCTCCAGCGACACCTTCGCGGTCGTCTCCATCTGCGTGGCGGTGAGCCCCGCCTCGCCGAGGATGAGGGAGAGCGCCATGGTGAAGCAGGCGGCATGGGCCGCACCGAGCAGTTCCTCGGGATTGCTGCCGCGCTGGCCCTCGAAGCGGCTGGCGAAGCCGTAGGGGAAGCCGGCCAGCGCCCCGCTCTCGGTGGAGATCTTGCCCCGCCCGTCCTTGATGCCGCCGCTCCATTCCGCCGAACCGCTGCGCACGATCGCCATGGTCGTCTCCTGTTCCGATGGCCCGCGCACGGGTGCGCTTGGGCTTTGCAGTGCCTGCGGGGGAGGAACGACCGAGGGGGCGAAATCGTTCACCGCGCCGGCGTGCAAACCGGAAACAATCGTTCACACCCGTGACACCAAAAGACGCACCGCGGTCCAACTTGCGACATCTGGGCCGTGACAATGGAGCCTGTCTTGCGGGGCGCCCCGGCCCGCTGCGGCGCGGCACCGGGGAAGAGGAGATTTGCTTCGGACCACCAGCGAGGGGCGGCACCCGACGCTGCGACCGGGCACCGAAAGGTGTTTCCGGCGTTGCCTTCCAGATGAAAGGGAAAGCCCCCATGCGCTTTTATTCCGGCCGGCCCGACGCCGGCGGCACATTGCCGTCCCGCCGGCGCCTGATGCCCGCATTGTCCCATCGCCAATGGGCTCGGCTCCGGCCCTGGCTTTTAGCGCTGGCGGTGGCCGGTGGCGCGGTGGCGCTCGGCGCGCTTATTGTCAGCGAGATTCCCCAGCGCACCCGCATCGCCTTCGAGGCCGATGTGCGCGCCCGCTTCAGCACCGCCCCGGTGCTCGTCATCGGCGACAGCATCACCTACCAGGCCGCCCCGCGGAACCTCTGCGGCGAGGAGGTGCTGAACGCCGCCGTTCCGGGCGACAAGATCGACGATCTCCTCTCCCGCGCCGACGCGCTGGAGCGGCATCTCGCGCCGGCCCGCGTGGTGATCGCCATCGGCGCCAATGACGCGGTGAAGCCGAAGCATTCCATCGCCGAATGGCGGGCGCGCTATCGCGACCTCATCTCCCGCTTTGCCGGAACCCAGCTGGTGCTGGTGGAGGTGAACCCGGTGGAGCATCACCGCTCGCCCTATGCGGACATGCTGGACGAGGCCTATGTGGCCGAGCAGAACGCCGTGATCCGCGCCATCGCCGCCGAGACGGGCGCCGTGGTGGTGCCGGCGCCGCAATCCGTCTCCACCACCGACGGCATCCACCCGAGCCGCGCCGGCGCCCTGCTGTGGCGGGCGCGCCTGTTCTCGGCCGCGTGCCGGTAGGCGCCTTGGTGGCGATCAGGCGTCGAGCGGGAACCGCCTTGGCGCGATGGCGTAGCGGGCGCGAAGGGCATCGATGTCCATTCCGGCCACCGCGAAGAAATCCCACCCCGGCGCGAACAGGTCCGTATTGATCCCCGCGCCGCGCTCCCACGCCTCGAAGAAGGCGCCCGGCTTGAGCGCGCCCACGGCGGAGGCCGCCACATCGTTGAGCTTGATGCCGAGGTGCCAGCTCACGATCACCGGCAGCACATGGGCCGCCATGGAATTCTTCGGGTGCATGGCGGCGGTGAAGGTGGAGACGAGGATTTCGCCGGGCGGCGTGGTGTCGTAGCCGGCCAGCACATGGCAGGAATCGTGCGGCACGCTGAACACGGCGGAGAGCCCGTTGGGCTCGCCGGGGAAGGCGTATCCGTTGTCGCGGAAGTGGTGGAAGAAGTGGTTGCCGAAGCTCTCCGGCGGCAGATGCTCCAGCGCGTGAAAGCGGGCGGCGAGGGCCGGGTCCGGCTTGGCAGTGTAGGGCAGGAGATAGGCGGCGACGTCGCTCGTGACGTTGCCGCTCCAGGCGCGGCCGGTGACGCTCTCCATGTTCGCCCGGATCATGCATCCGAGCGCCGCTTGAAGATGGCCATGGGCGGCCTCGGCGAGATCGCGCACATAGTCGGCACCGCCGAATCCCGTGGCCTGCGCGCAGGCCACCAGCCGGTCGATGCGGGCGGCATCGATGCTGCCATCCACCAGCGCCACCACGGTGAGGAGCCGCATGGCCTCGGCGGCAGCCGGGCCGGAGAGGCGCGCCGCGAGGCCGGCGGGATCGACGGGTCCCGGCAGCGGCCCGCCGGAGGGTCGGCCGAACACGACCTCCGCGGCAGCGGCAATGGTGTGGTGGTCCGGCTCGGTCACCGCCTCGGCACCCTTCGCCTGCGACACCCAGAGCATCGCGCCGAGCGCCGCATCCTGCTGATCCGCGTCAAGGTTGATGCGCATGCTCCTGCCCCGCGCCGTTCACTCCGCTGGGGAAGTTGGCACAAGCACAAGCGCGGCGGAAGCACTTGAGGCGTGGGATTAGCCCTCCACGCCGCGCACGGCCAGCACCGCCTTCATGCGCCTGAGCGCGAGGTCGGGATCGGTAAGCAAGCCGGCCGCGTCGGCGAGGCGGAACAGCTCGGCGAGGTGGAGCGTGGAGCGGGTGCTCTCCTGCCCGCCCACCATGGTGAAATGGTCCTGATGGCCATTGAGATAGGCCATGAAGACCACGCCCGTCTTGTAGAAGCGCGTCGGCGCCTTGAAGATGTGCCGCGACAGCGGCACCGTCGGCCCGAGGATGTCGTGGAAGCGCGCCGTGTCCCCCGCCGCCAGCGCGGTGAGCGCGGCCGAGGCGGCCGGCGCGATGGCGTCGAAGATGCCGAGCAGCGCGTGGGAATGGCCCTGTTCGTCGCCGGCGATCAGCTCCGCATAGTTGAAATCGTCGCCCGTATACATGCGCACGGCCGGGTCCAGCCGGCGGCGCATGGCGATCTCCTTGTCCTTGTCGAGCAGGGAGATCTTCACGCCGTCGATCTTCGCCGTATTGGCGTTGATGACGGCGACCGCCGTGTCCATCGCCGCGTCGAGATTGCGCGTGCCCCAGTAGCCGGCAAGCGCGGGATCGAACATGTCGCCGAGCCAGTGGATGATGACCGGCGCCGACACCTGCGACAGCACGCGGGCATAGACCGTCTCATAATCCTCCGGCGACTTCGCCACGCGGGCCAGCGCGCGCGAGGCCATGAGGATGATGCGCCCGCCCACCTTCTCCACCGCCGCGATCTGCTCCTCATAGGCGCGGATCACGTCGTCCAGCGATGTCGCCGCCTCAGGCGCGAGATGGTCGGTGCCGGCGCCGGAGAAGACCAGCGCCTCCGGCCCGTGCGCCTTCGCGGCTTCGACCGAACGGCGGATCAATTCCAGCGAGGTCGGCCAGTCCAGCCCCATGCCGCGCTGGGCGGTGTCCATGGCTTCCGCGACGCCGAGCCCGAGGTCCCACAAGCGGGCGCGGTAGGCGATGGTGCGGTCCCAGTCGATGGCCGCGTCGAGCCACGGGTCGCAGTCCTTCAACGGGTCCGCCACCACATGGGCGGCGGAGAAGGCGATGCGGTTCATGGGGCCGGAGGCACGGGCGGGAAAATCGCGCGGGGCGGAGAGGCGGAAGGTCTCAAGGCTCCCGCCGGCGACCGGCAGGCGGAGGGACAAGGCGGTGGCGCGGGCGTGCTCGTTCATGGTGTCGATCCTGAAAAGGCGGCGCGGTCGCTCAGGCGAGCGTCCCGTGCGGGATGGGTTCGGGCACCGCGGCCGGCGCGATGGGGGTGAGGCTTGTCCAGTCGGGTTCGGCGGCGCGGGCAAAGCCCGGCGCCTCCAGAAGGCCGCGGGTGGGCAGGAGCCCGCGCGAGACATCGAGGCCGAGCCGCCCGTTTCGCTGGGTGTAGAGGTCCGGATGGGCATCGAAGAAGGCGCGGGCCTCGCCCTCCGGCGCCGGGCCGAAGCCGTCCACATAATGGTGGCCGTTGCGCTCGCCATGGGCGAGGCCGAGGGCGGCGACGAGCGCGGTGTCCTGCTCGATGCCGAGGCCGGGCTGGCAGGTGAGGTCTTCCGCCGAGATGAGGAAGGGCGCGCGCGCCCCGCCCGCGTTCCACGCCTTCACCCGCGCGGCGTTGAGGATGGCTTTGTAGAGGCCCTTGCAACTCTTGGAGGAGACGCCGCGATAGCCGAGCGCCGCCGCGCGCGGGAAGGCATCCGGCGCATCGTCCGCCTCGTCGATGATGACCGGCAGGCCATCCAGCGGCGGCAGCGGGGCGGCGAAGGTCTCGGCGCGGTCGAACGGCTGCTCGATATAGAGAAGCCGCGCGCGGAAGGCGGCGAGGCGCGGGGCGTTCAGCGCCTCGGCGAGGGCCATGAGGCGGTCGGGGTCGTACTGCTCGTTGGCGTCCAGCGTCGCCGCATAGCCGGGGGCGGAGGCGGCGAGAATGGCGGCGATCTCCTCCAGCCGGGCGATGTCAGCCGCGAGGTCGCCGCCGATCTTGATCTTGAAGAAGGCGAGCCGCGCCGCGGCGATCTCGGCGGCGAGGCCGTGCGGCCCGTCGAGCGGGTCCATGAGGCCGACGGTATGGCGCAGCGCCACCGCCGGGGCCGGCGTGAGCGCGGCGAGGAAGCCGCCGATCTGGCCGGCGGTGAGATCGGGCGAGAGCCGCCCGTCGAGCCCCATGACGTTGCGCTTCAGGCCGGCGACGAGGCCGAGGCCCATGGCGCGCAGGAGCGCATCCAGCACCGCCTTGTCGAGGAGAGCCGGGCCGAAGCCAGCGGCGAGCGGCGGCACACCTTCGCGGTTGCCCCACATGAGCTGCGGCGCCCGCGCCGCCACCGACAGGCCGAAGGCGCTTGAGGGCAGCGCGTTGGCATAGACGCGCGCGGCCTGGGCGAGGCCGCGCCGCAGGTCGTCCACCGTGTGGAGCGGGCTCTTCGCCGGCGCCTTGTCGAACCAGCGCGGCATCATCATCTCGGCGGCCATGCCGGTCGCCGGGCCGAAGCCCTCCACCTCGGCCGCCACCTTCACGAAGGCCTGCGGCGCCGTCTCCACCACCGAGGGGCCGAAGCGGAACGGGCGGACGAAGGGCATCAGCCGCTCGCCGATCTCCACCTCGCGGATGGTGACGCGCGGGAAGGGCATGTTCGTCCTCTCAGTCCTGCGGGACCAAAGCCCGCGCGGCGATTGAGCGAGGTGCGCCCGGGCCGCGACCGGGCCGGGCGCGGCTCCTCAGTCCAGATGACCGCGGGCGTAGAAATGTCCGCGGATGGTCTTGGCGAGTTCGGCGAACACCGGGCTCGCCATCATGTCGAGAGAGCGCGGGCGGGGCAGCGGCACGTCATAGATGGCGGCCACCGAGCCCGGCCGGTCGGTCATCACCACCACCCGGTCGGCGAGGAAGATCGCCTCGGGGATGGAGTGGGTGATGAGCAGGATGGTCTTGCCGGTCTCGTGCTGGATGCGCTGGAGTTCCAGATTCATCTTCTCGCGCGTCATGGCGTCGAGCGCGCCGAACGGCTCGTCCATGAGCACGATCTTGGGGTCGTGCACCAGCGCCCGGCAGATGGCGGCGCGCTGCTGCATGCCGCCGGAGAGCTGCCAGGGATATTTGTTCTCGAAACCGTTGAGGCCCGCCGTGTTGAGGAGCTGGCGCGCGCGCTCCAGGTGGCTCGCGCGGTCGAGCCGGCGCACCTCCACCGGCAGCATCACGTTGCGCAGCACGGTGCGCCAGGCGAGCAGCACCGGGCTCTGGAACACGATGCCCACATCGTCCGGCGGCTCGGTCACGGCCTTTCCGTCGATGCGGATTTCGCCCGCCGTGGCCGGGATGAGGCCCGCCACCAGCTTCAGCAGCGTGGACTTGCCGCAGCCGGAGGGGCCGACCACGCAGATGAACTCGCCCTCGGAGATGTCGAGGTCCATGGGCTTCAGCGAGGGCACCTCGCCGTCGCGGGTCTGGTAGGTCTTGGACAGGCCGCGGATGTCGATGAGGCGGCGGCGGGTCGCGCCGTCGTCGCGGGAGATCACGCGCAGGGTGTTGGGTCTGGCCATGGCGCCCTCCTCAGACGGTGACGAAGACGTCATGGCGCTGGCTCGCATGCCACGGGACCAAAAGGCGTTCGACGAGGTCGATCACCCAGAACAGCACCACGCCGATGAGCGCGAGCACGATCAGGGCGGCGAACATGGTGGGCAGCTCGAAATTGCCGATGGAGCGCTGGAGCACGAAGCCGAGGCCGGAATTCGAGCCCACGAACTCGCCCACCACCGCGCCCACCACCGCCAGCGTCACCGACACCTTGAGGCCGGCGAAGATGGCCGGCATGGCGTGGGGCAGGCTCACCATGGCGAAGGTCTGGAGGCGCGAGGCCTTCATGGAGCGGGCGAGGTCGCGCATGTCCGCCTCCACCGACTTGAAGCCCTGCACCCCGGCCACCACCACCGGGAACACGCCCAGAAGGAAGGCGGAGATCACCTTGGGCACGATGCCGAAGCCGAACCACACCACGAACAGGGGCGCGATGGCGACCTTGGGGATGGACTGGGAGAACACCAGCAGCGGGTAGAGATAGGCCTCGATGGTGCGCGAGCCGGCGATCAGCATGGCGAGCGGGATGCCGATGGCGGCCGACAGCGCGAAGCCGGCGAGGGTCGCGATGGTGGTCGGCACCGCCTCGCGCGCCAGCATGGCGCCGTCGTTGCGGAAGGCGAGCATCACATCCCACGGGGTGGGGATGAGATAGGCCGGGATCTGGAAGATGCGGACCGACAGCTCCCAGATGGCGATGAGGATCACCAGCAGGCCCAGCGGCCGCGCCCACGGCGCGTCGATGACGGCAAGCACGGGATTCCTGTGGCGCGGCGACGCCATGCGGCTTCCTCCCTTTTGGTTTGATCCGGCCGGGACTCTGCGGTCCCGTTTTTAACTAACTAGTGAATTACATTTCCCGCGGCGTCCGTTGTCAAGCCCGCCAAGGCGGAGTGAAACCGCACCGAGGTAGCGCAGGACGGCTTTTGCCGCCGCTTTTCCCGTTGCAACTTCTGCCGCACCGCAGCGAAAGCCTTGAGCCGGTCGCGCTTTCCAGCTTATCTCGGTAGCGGGAGGCTTCCACGATGCCGCGTCGCTGTCCAGACACACGGCCGCTACCGCGCCCTGGCGCGAAGGCCTGAGCCGTGCGCCTCGTCTGCCTGCCCCATGCCGGCGGCTCCGCCGTGCTCTACCGCACCTGGAAGGCCGCGCTGCTGGGCCTCGCCACCGTGGACAGCCCCGAGCTTCCCGGTCGCGGCAGCCGCCACGGCGCGCCTTTGCCGACGAGCCTTCCGGCGCTGGCCGAGGACATCGCCGCGCCCCTCGCCCACCGTCCGGTGCCGGTGGTGCTCTACGGCCATTCCATGGGCGCGCTGCTCGCCTTCGAGACGGCGCGGGCGCTCGCCCGCCACGGCGTCACTGTCGCCGGCCTCGTGCTCTCCGGCCGGGCGGCGCCGCACCTGCCGTTTCCCCGGCTCGACCGCCATCTGATGAGCGATGCCGCGCTGATCGAGGAGCTGAAGCGCATCGGCGGCACACCCGACGCGCTGTTCCGCCGTCCCGAAATCCTCGCCATGACGCTGCCGGCGCTGAAGGCCGATTTCCGCATGGTGGACACCTACGCCTTCACCCCCGGCCCGGCGCTGGCCTGCCCGGCGGTGATCCTCGGCGGCGCCGACGATCCCGCAACCCCCGAGCCGAGCCTGCATGCCTGGCGCGAGCTGATCGCAGGCCCGGTGGCGGTGGACATCTGGCCCGGCGGCCATTTCTTCGTGCGCGAGGACGAGGAGCGCCTCCTCACGCTGCTCAAGCGCACCCTCCCCGTCTGGCGCGCCGCCCGTGCCTGAGGCGTCAACCCCGGTGGACGCCGCGCGCCTCGCGCCGGGCGCGAGCCTCCTCGCCATCGCGCGCGTCACCGATGCCCTCATCAATCCCGACCTCGATATCGCGTTGCCGCCCGACGAGGACGCGCGCATCGCCCGCCATGTGAAGGCCGACGACCGCGCCGCCCGCCGCGCCGCCTGGAGCCTCGCGCGCACCCTGCTCGGCGCCGCCCTCGGCCGCGCGCCGGCCGAGGTGTGCGTGGCGCGCGGGACGAACGGGCGGCCGGAACTGGCGGCGCCCTCCGACATCGACTTCAACCTGACCCATTCCGGCGACTGGGTGGCGGTCGGGCTCGCCCGTGGCGGCGCCATCGGGATCGATGTGGAAAAGGCGCGCGGGCTGGACCTGTGGACCCGCCTCGCCCCCGATTTCATGCATGAGGACGACCGCGTCCGCTGGTCCGCCGCCCCCGAGACCGACCGCGCCGCTTCGGCCCTGCGCGCATGGTGCGGGAAGGAAGCGGTGCTGAAGGCGACGGGGGAAGGCCTCGCCGGCGACGCGCGCGGCGTGCGCCTGCCCGAGCGCGGCGGCCTCGTGGTGCGCGCCGGCCGCGCCTTCCTCACCGGCAGCGGCGCTTTGCCCGCCGCCGCCTACGCCTTCGCCGTGGAGGTGGAGGCCCCGCTGCTGTTCCGCTCCGCCGGAGCGGGGTGGGAGCGCATCGCCGGCTGAGGGCTACGCGCTGTCCGGAAATGCTGTCGTCCGGATGCTCTAGCATGGCCGATGGCGGTCCGGTCGAACCGGGATCGAAGATGCGGAGGGGCACGATGTCGAGGGACACGCACGCTTTGAGCCTTGCCGACCGGCTGGCGGCCCTGTGGGATCATCTGGGGATCGAGGCCGCTCATGTGGCGACGCAGATGCCGGGCAGCCTCGCGGGCTTCGCCGCGGCCCATCCGGGGCGCATCGCCGGCCTCCTGTTCCACGAGCCGGTGGGCTGCGAGCCCGCGGCCTTCGCGGACGTGGCCGACCGCCTGACAGTGCTCGCCGGAGATGGCGGCACCTCGTCCCAGATCGCCGCCGTGATCGCGGCTGCCCTGCCCGAGAGCCGCCGGCGCGTGCTCGAAGGCTATGCGCAGCCGGGATGGGCGGATCATGTGCGCGACCGCACCGACGAGGTGATCGCCGCCCTCAAGGACCTGCCGGGCGCGGCCAGCACGCGCGACCGCGCCCCCGAAAGCGGCGCCCATGCGGGCATCAGCTATGACATGCGCGGATCGGGGCCGGCGCTGGTGCTCTTCCCCCTCTTTCTCGCCCCCACCCAGTGGGACGCGGCGCTGCCCCGCCTCGCGGCGGAGTTCACCGTGATCCGCCTGGGCGGCGCGCATCTCGGCGGCGTCGCCCTGCTGGAGGACCGCGCGTCGAGCCCCAGCTATCGGGGCATGTTCACGACGCTCCTCGACATCATCGCTCCCGGCCCGGCGGATCAGGTGCTTGACGTGGGCACGGGCTCAGGCGCGCTGGCGCGGATCGCGGCCCGGCGGGCAGGCCACGTCACGGCCTGCGACATCAACCCCTACATGGTGCGGGAGGGCGCGGACCTCGCCGCCACCGCCGGACTGTCCGATCGCATCACCTTTCGCGAGGCGGATGCCGAGCACCTGCCGTTCGCCGACGCCAGTTTCGACCATGCCTACAGCGTGACAGTGCTGGAAGAGTGCGACGCCGACCGCGCCATCGCCGAGCTGATCCGCGTGGTGAAGCCCGGCGGGCGCGTCGGCGTCATCGTCCGCGCCATCGACGGCCGGCACGTCTTCAGTGCCGATCTGCCGGACGCAATCCGGACCAAGGTGGAGGTCGTGCCGCCCATGGTCTCGCCCGGCGGCGTCGCCGATGCGAGCCTCTACCGGCGGATGCGCGCGGCGGGGCTTGTCGATCTCGTGCCCGGTCCGGCCATGCCGTCCTTCGAGACCGGCAGCAGCTTCTGGCGCTTCGTGGTTGGCCGGCTGGAGCCGCGGCTCTCCGCCGGGGAGCTTGAGGTCTTCCGGGCCGCCCTCGCGCAGGCCGAGGCCGAGGGCAAGCTGTTCGTCACCTTCCCCCACCACGGGGTGGTGGGCACGAGGCCGGCCTAAAGCTGCCGGTTGAGGTTCTCGGCGAAGGAGAGGATGTGGGCGCGGGTGGCCTGCTCGGCGGCGTCGGCGTCGCGGGCGGCCAGCGTGTCGACGATGGCGGCGTGCTCATCCACCACGCGGCGGTGGTGGGCGACATCGCGCAGGGAGACGAACCACACCCGCTGCGCCCGCTCGTGCAGATTGCGCAATATCTCGCCCAGCACCGGATTGCGCGCGCCGCCGGAAATCGTGAGGTGGAATTCGCGGTCGAGGGCCATCAGCTCGGTGATGTCCCCGTCCCCCGCGGCGGCGGTGCCCCGGCGCACGTTCTCCTTCAGCGCAGTGATGACTCCTGCATCCGCCCGCTCGGCGGCGAGGCGGGCGCAGAAGCTCTCGTTGAGGAGGCGCACCTCCACCATGTCGCGCACCTCGTCCTGCGTGATGGGACGCACGATGATGCCCTTGCGCGGCAGCACCTCCACCAGGCCGTCGCGCATCAGCCGGTCGAAGGCCTGCCGCACCGGCGTGCGGCCGAGACCGAGGGAGGCCGCCACCTGCGCCTCGCTCAGCGCCTCGCCGGGACGGAAGGCGCACATGATGATGCGCTGCTTGATGGCCTCATAGGCGGTGTCGCGCAGGGAGCGGACCTCGAGGCGGCCCGGCCCGGGCTCCTCCGGCATGGCGTGATCCATGTCGCGCGCGTCGAGCTGCATGGCGCCCCTCCCAGTTGCCCCTGCCCTTTTGCCTGACCGCGCTCAGCCGGCGACGGGCAGGACGGTCACATCATACCCATGACGGATGATCCGGCCCAGCACCGGGTCCTCGATCTCGAACTCGAACCGCTCGGCCGGGCGGATGCCGCCGATGGCCGCGAGCGTGCCGCAGAACATGGCGGTGCCGTCGCCAAAGCCCGGCTCATAGCCGGCGATGATCTCCTGCGGCGGCAGCATCGCCGCAACCGAACCCTGCTGGTAGACCACGCGCGCCCCGTCGATGACGGCATGGGAGCGGATGAGCAGGCTGTCCCAGTGCGGCAGCACCTCGTCCAGCGCCCAGAGGTCGGCGGCGATGGGCTTGTCGCACATCTGCTTGGACACGGTGATGCCGTAGGTCTCGACCTTGCGGTCGGTATGATCGGAGCCGACGCCGAGCCAGCGGCGCCCGCCCGCCTGAAGGATCATGAACTCCACCTCGCCGGACGACTCGGGGCCGGTGGATTCGATCGCGCCCGCCGTGGTGAAGCGGGCGGCGGCGACGCGGTAATAGATAGGTGTCGAGGCCGGGCGGGCGACGCCCAGCTCCTCCAGCTCCACGATGTGCTTCTCCAGCGCGACCTTGTCGCGGCCGGTCCAGCCCGCGATCACCGCATGGCGGATGTCGATCGTCTCCGTGCGGCTCTCGCCGCCGGCGTGGAGGGTGAAGGTGATCTTCGTGCCCATCGGAATCTCTCG
Source organism: Xanthobacter wiegelii (assembly GCF_043193855.2). Taxonomy (NCBI): domain Bacteria; kingdom Pseudomonadati; phylum Pseudomonadota; class Alphaproteobacteria; order Hyphomicrobiales; family Xanthobacteraceae; genus Xanthobacter; species Xanthobacter wiegelii. The sequence continues at coordinate 4,570,490 of NZ_CM195529.1, forward strand.
TTCAGGAAACTGGGAAAGAGGCCGGCGCCTCCGAAAGGGGGAGGCAAAGGAGGCGCCGGCCGCACGCTCGCGCCGAGGTCAGTTCGGCGTGCGCGTGTCGAGCAGGGTCCACTTTCCGCCCTTCACCTCGAGGATGTAGACGGGCTTAACGGCGTCGCCGTCGGTGAAGGAGATGGCGCCCTCGAGCGCCTGGTAGTCCTTCAGCTTGGCGAGCTGGTCGCGGATGGCGGCGCGCTCCTCGGCGAGCTTCGCCTTGTCGCCGGTGACGCCCGCGCGCTTCATCGCCTCGGAATAGAGATAGACGATGTCGTAGACCGAGGCGTCCATCTGGTTCGGATCGGTGCGGGTCATGCCCGCCGCCTTGGTGCGCTTGCCGAACTCGGCGGTGAAGGCCTTGGTGGTCGCGTTCACCTCGGGGAAGAAGGTGGTGCCGATGGTGAGGTTGTCGCCTGCACCGTCCATGCGCTTGGGCAGCTCGGGATCGGCGATGGTGGTGCCGCCGACGATGCGGGTGGAGACGCCCTGGCGCTTCAGCTCCTTGGCGAGGTTCACCGCGCCCTCGGGCGGCGAGCCGAGGCCGACGATATCCGGCGCCATCTGCTTCAGCTGCGCCACCTGGGGCGACAGGTCGAAGGCGGCGAGCTGGAAGTCCACCGAGCCCTTGGAGGGGATGGCGTACTTCTCGAACATCTTGGGCACCACCACGGTGCCGATGGACTTGGACACCACGTCGTCCGTGGCATAGGCCGCCGCGCCCGAAGCCATGGGCAGCTTCTTGTCCTTGATGGAGGCGAGCACCTGGTCGATGACCTTGCCCTCGTCCGTGGTGTTGCGGAAGCCGTAGGTGAAGCCCTTGGTGAGGCCCGGCGCCGAGGAGGCCATGGACATCTGGGCGATGCCCTCGCGCTCGCCCACCGGGAAGGTGGTGCGCACTTCCGAGGACGAGAACGGGCCGATGACGGCGAGCGCATTGGCATCCTGCGCGAAGGAGCGCAGCGCGGTGGTCGCCTGCTTGGGATCGCCGGCGGTGTCGAACTTCACCACCTTGATCTTCTTGCCGTTGATGCCGCCCTTGGCGTTGATCTCCTCTACCGCCATGTCGACGGCCACCTCATTGGTGTTGGCGAGGCTCACATAGGGGCCGCTCTTGGCCATCATGTAGCCGAGGACCAGTTCGCCCTCGGCCCGCGCGGCACCGGAGGCGACCAGCGCCGCCAGGAGGCCGGCGCCGAACAGCACGCTCTTCTTCATGTCCCGTTCTCCTTTGAAGGTTTGTTGTTTCAGTGGGCGGCCGACCCGCCGCCCAGATACGCGTCCTGCAAACGGGGATCGGCCGCGAGCACCTCCGGCGCGCCGGCCATGGCGACGCGGCCGAGTTCGAGCACGGTGGCCGAATGGGCGGCCTTGAGCGCCTTGCCGGTGTTCTGCTCCACGAGCAGCACGGAGAGCCCGTCCGTGTTCAATTCGCGGATGAGATCGAACAGCTTGGAGACGAACAGCGGCGAGAGGCCCAGCGACGGCTCGTCCAGCATCATCAGGCGGGGCTTCGCCATCATGGCGCGGCCGATGGCCAGCATCTGCTGCTCGCCGCCGGAGAGGCAGGAAGCGGCCATGTGGCGGCGCTCGGCGAGGTTGGGGAAGCGGTCGTAGATGGCCGCCATCTCCCGCTCCACCGCCGCCGTGTCGCGCCGCATGTGGGCGCCGAGCCTGAGGTTTTCTTCGACGGTGAGGGTGATGAGGATGCGCCGGCCTTCCGGCACCAGCACCAGCCCCGCCCCCATGCGCCGGTGCGGCGGCAGGCGGGTGATGTCGGTTTCCGCGAAGGCGATGCCGCCCGCCTTGGCCGGCACGGCGCCGAGGATGGCCTTGAGCAAAGTGGACTTGCCCGCGCCATTGGCACCGAGCACGGTGACCACCTCGCCCTCGTTCACGGTGAGCGAGACGTCCGAGAGGGCCGCGACGCGGCCATAGGCGACGGAGAGGCCGGAGACTTCGAGCAGCGCCATGGTTCAGGCCTCCTCGTCCGTGCCGATATAGGCCTCGCGCACCAGCTTCTCCTGCCGCACGCGGGAGAGCGGGCCTTCGGCGATCTTCTCGCCGAAATTCAGCACCACCACGTTCTCGCAGATCGAATCCACGAAGTGCATGTCGTGCTCCACCACGAGGAGGGTGACGCCCTTCGCCATCAGCGCCCTGAGATGATCGCGCAGCGCATTCGTCTCGCTGGGATTGAGACCGGCGGCGGGCTCGTCGAGCATCAGAAGGCTCGCGCCGGCCAGCGTCGCGCGCACGAGGTCGATGCGCTTCCTGACCCCATACGGCAGCGCGCTCACCATCTCGTCGCCCCAGCGGCCGAGGCCGCTCTCCTCCAGCGCGGCGCGCGCCTCGCGCTTCCAGCGGTGGTTGGGAAAGAGGCGGTAGGGGGTGAGCAGCGCGCCGAGGGAAGAAGCGCGCACGTGCTGGCCCACCAGCAGGTTTTCCAGCACCGAGAGGTGCGGCATCAGCCGGATGTTCTGGAACGAGCGGGCGACTCCGGTGGAGATGCGCTTGCGCGACGGCATGTGCGTCACGTCCTGCCCGTTCACCTCGATGCGCCCGGCATCGACGCCATAGACGCCGCTGACGAGGTTGAACACCGTGGTCTTGCCCGCCCCGTTGGGGCCGATGAGGGCGGTGGTGACGCCCTTCGGCACGGTGAAGGACAGATCGCGGATGGCGCGCACGCCGGCGAAGGACTTCGACAGGCCGGAGATGGCAAGGGCAGCGGAGGTTGCGGCACTCATCACGCGGCCTCCGCCTTGCGCCGGAACAGGCGGAACAGGGACGACGTCACCAGCCCCTGCGGCCGCACGGCCATGAACAGGATGATGAAGACGGCGAAGAGGGCGTAGCGCCACTGGTCGGAGGCGCGCAGCAGCTCCGGCACCAAGGTGAAGAAGGCGGCGCCCACCAGCGGCCCCCACACGGTCTGCGTGCCGCCGAACAGCACGTAGAGCACGGTGAAGACCGAGAGCAGCACGTTGAAATGCTGCGCCTCGACGAAATTGTAATGATGCGCGTAGAGCCCGCCGCCGAAACCGGCCACCGCCGCCCCCAGCGCGAAGGCGGCCACCTTCATGCCGCGCACGGAGACGCCGAGCAGGTCCGCCACCGTCGCGTCGCTCTTCACCGCCGTGAGGCAGAGCGCGAAGCGGGTGCGGGAGATGAGCAGCATCAGCACCACCACGCCCGCCGCCGACGCATAGACCACGTAAGGGCCGGCATAATCGGTGACGGGATAGCCCGCGGCGCCGCCCACCACTTCCAGATTGAGGAAGACGGCGGAGATCACCTGCCCGAGGGCGAAGGTCGCCATGGCCAGATAGATGCCGTGGGTGCGCAGCACCGGGACGCCGATGAGCAGGCCCACCAGCCCCGCCAGCCCCGCGCCGAGCGGGATCGCCGCCCACATGGGCCACATATATTCGTTGGTGAGGAAGGCCGAGGCATAGGCGCCGATGGCCATGAAGCCGGCGATGCCGAGGTTCAATTGCCCCGCCGCGAGCGGCAGGTAGACCGCATAGGCGGCGATGACATTGAAGGCGAGGACGACGAGGACGCCCGTCAGATAGCCGCTCATCAGAGCTTCTCCCGGCTGGCGGCGCGGCCCATGAGGCCCTGCGGACGCACGATGAGGATGAGGAGGAGCAGGCCGTAGACGGAGATGTTCACCACGTCCGCGCCGATGAAGGAGATGGACAACACCTCCGCGAGGCCGATGACCAGCCCGCCCAGCACCGCGCCCCAGATGGAGCCCATGCCGCCGACGATCATGGCCGCGACGCCCTTGAAGCCGACGCCCTCGCCCATGAAGGGCGACACCTGCTGGTAGTTCACCGCGAACAGGATGCCGGCCAGCGCCGCCAGCAGCGCCGAGGCAATGAAGAGCTGCGGCACGAGGCGGGAGATGTCGATGCCCATGAGCAGCGCCGTCTCCCGGTTCTCCGCCACGGTGCGGATGCGCCGGCCGCCGGCGGTGGAGGACAGATACCAGGACAGGAACGTCACGAGGCCGAGGGAGAGCGCCAGCGAGATGAGCTGCGCGATGCCGATGACGAGGCCGCCGAGGCGGATGTTGAGATCGGGGAGCAGGGCCGGGAAGGCCTGCTGGTCCGAGCCGTACTGGATCAGCATCAGGTTTTCGAGCAGCACCAGAAAGCCGAGGGAGGAGACCAGCGGCACCTCCGGATCGCCGCCCTGCATGGGCCGGTAGGCGAAGCGCTCCACCAGGAGCGACACGAACGCCGCCGCCGCCAGCGCGCCCGCCGCGGCGAGAAGGAAGGGCCAGCCCGCCTTCATCAGCCCGAAGGCGAGCATGCCGCCCACCATGAACAGGCCGGGGAGCGAGAAATTGAGGAAGTTCAGCACGCCGATGGCGAGGGTGAAGGCCACCGCCACCAGCATGTAGATGGCCCCAAGCATGAGGCCGTTGACGATCTGCTGCGCGAGCATGGGCCGGGGCAACCTTCCTCTCGTACGCCGTGACGCGGGCGCCGCCCTTCCCCCCGATCGTCGCCATCGAAGGACGAGCCTTGCGACGAACGGACCTTACGGAAGCGGGGCAGCGATTAGTTTTGATACAAAGCTATTTCGCCCGAGGCTTCAAGCTGAAATTTCAGGCGGATTTCACTGCATTGCAGCATGGTCCCTGGCTGGCCCCGCTCTGAATCCTCATAGGCTTGCGGGGATTCCACAGGAATGCGTGGCCATCGCCTGCCCTTGCCGCAGGCGCCCGCCTGCCCACGCCTGCGGCAGAGCCGCCTTACCCTGTGACCTGCCTGCCGCGCCGGACCGACGCCACCGCGTGGCGGCGGCCCCGATCTTGCTCACGGCCCTTCATCCCCGTTCGCGATGCCAGGGCGTGTCACAGGTCGGCCAAAAATGTCGAAGCCCCGACATCGTTCGAGACATGAGGCTGCCCCATGAAACTCATCGTCGAACGCCTGGTGGTCGAAAGCCTGGTGGACGCCTTCCCGGACCAGGCGCACCTCCTCGCCCAGCCGCGTCTTTCGAGCCGCATGGAGCTGGGCCTCGACGCGCTGAATCCCGACGAGCTGGCCCACCTGCACGAACTGGTGCTGCGGACGGGCGGCACCACCATTCGCGGACAGGAGGAGCAGCTCGCCAATCTCGTCGGCGTGTTCCGCGACGACGGCCGGCGTTTCAGCCCGGACGAGCTGGAAGATCTGGCGGGGGCCATCGCGCTCTATTTCGTCAAGCACTGCATCCGCGGCTGGCTGTTCCGCATGAACCCGGCGGGCAAGCCCGAGCCCTATCTCATCACCCGCCTCGACTACACGCCCCCCGGCGAGGAGGAGGCCGGGCGGCTGATCGTTGAACTGAAGGCCAACAACCGCGGCAAGACCCATGTGGAGAACCTGCTGATCCGCTCCAAGGATCTGCGCGGCCTCACCATCCCCGGCACGCTCGCGGCCAAGGGCTGGCTGATGGAGGACGAGGGGCTGCTTGCCTCCTTCGACGACCAGATGGTGCGCTATTTCGAATGGCGCGGCCGCTATGGCCAGCAGTTCTCCGGCCGCGGCACGGGCCTCTTCGCCGAGGACCCCACGGCCAACCGGCGCGACACCGACTGGGCGCGCAAATCCACCGTCGTGCTGTCCTCCTCCGGCAGCGAGGCGCGGCTGGTGAATGACGAGGAACTGCTCGGCGAGCGCACGCTGGGCACCGAGACCTCCGGCTTCTTCCTGGACAAGATCGTGAAGAAGGCAGACAAGCAGAACCTCTTCCACATGGCGGTGGACGAGGCCCTGCGCGCGGCGAAGGACAGCATCCCCAAGGGTGCCTTCACCGACATGCCCGTCCATCCGCTGATCCTGATGTTCCATCTGGAGCTGCACCACCATGTGTGGGTGCATGTGGACGACATAAAACCTTACGAATACCACCCGGAACTCAAGCAGAAGCTGGTGCTGCCGCCGGAGCAGACCGACCTCATCGACATTCTCACCGCCGAGATGAACACGCTGATGGATGACGTGGTGGTGGGTAAGTCCGGCGGCACCACCGTGCTCTGCGCCGGCCCGCCCGGCGTCGGCAAGACGCTCACCGCCGAGGTCTATTCCGAGATCATCCAGCGCCCGCTCTACCGCGTGCATTCCGGCCAGCTCGGCCTCGACGTGGCCCACATGGAGCAGGCCCTGAAGGATGCGTTGACGCGCGCCCAGCGCTGGGGCGCGGTGATGCTGATCGACGAGGCGGACGTCTACATCAAGCGCCGGCAGGATAACCTCACCATGAATGCGGTGGTGGGCGTGTTCCTGCGCGTGCTCGAATACTTCAACGGCCTCCTGTTCCTCACCACCAACCGGGTGGACGACATCGACGAGGCCATCGTCTCGCGCTGCATCGCCCTCATCAAATATCACTCCCCCGGCCCGGACGACCGGCGGAAGATCTGGCGCGTCATGTGCGACCAGTTCGGCCTCATCCTCTCCAATGACCTCATCGACACGCTGGTGGAGATGTTCCCGGAAACCTCCGGCCGCGACATCAAGGGCCTCGCCAAGCTGGTGGCGAAATACTGCTCGCAGAAGGGCGAGCCGCCCACCATCGACGCCTTCCGCCGCTGCGCCATCTTCCGCGCGCTGGACGTGCCGCCGATGGCCTGATTCCGGCCGTCGGCCTGGCGCCATTCCCCTTGCGGAACTTGGCCCGCCCGGTCCTCGGGCGGGCTCTTTTACGCGGCGGGCCATCCCCCCGCCCTGAACGTGCCGCCGCTCGGCACCGCGTCCGGCCTTCGATAAAGCTATATCCAATTGGAACTAGCATGAGGCTCGTCCCGGTGGTATGGCACGGCCTGGCCTCCGGTTCGTGGTCCCGCGCGGTCTGCGCCCGGCCACCACGGAGGTCCCGGAAAGCGGCAGAAGGATCAGGCACATGAAGGTTTCGGCACGCAATGCCTTCACCGGCACCATTACCGACATCAAGGTCGGCGCGACCACCGCGCATGTGGTGATCGACGTGAACGGCCTCAGGGTCACCGCCTCCATCACCAACGAGGCCGTCCAGGATCTGGGCCTGAAGGTTGGCGGAGAGGCGACGGCCATCGTCAAGTCGTCGGACGTCATCGTCGCGGTCATCTGACGCCACGACGCGCGCAGCGGGGGACGGGGGCGGCGCGCACCTTGTTACCGTCGGTCCGGCCCGGCTTCCGGCGCAGCCTTCAGCGAAGCGCACGCCGGCGCGCGTGAAGAAATGCGCCGGCGCGGGGCTCCAGGGTGTTTCCCCGATTCCGTGAGGTGGGGAAACGCTCTAGACTGGCAGGCGAAGCTCCCATCAGGTTCATCGCCCGCCCATGACTCCCGTCCGCATCGGCATCGTCACCATCTCGGACCGCGCCAGCGCCGGCACCTATGAGGATCTGAGCGGCCCGGCCATCGAGGCCTGGCTGCGCCACGCCATCACCAGCCCCTGGGTCTCCGATTACCGGATCATCCCGGATGGGTTCGAGAGCGTGCGCGACACCCTCATCGCCCTCTGCGACGACGAGCGCATGGACCTCATCTGCACCACGGGGGGCACCGGCCCTTCCCCGCGCGATCTCACGCCGGAGGCCATGGCGGCGGTGATCGAGAAGCCGCTCGCCGGCTTCGGCGAGCAGATGCGGCGCATCAGCCTGAATGAGGTGCCCACCGCCATCCTGTCGCGGCAGGAGGCCGGCGTGCGCGGCAAGACGCTGATCGTGAACCTGCCGGGCAAGCCGGCCTCCATCGCCGTGTGCCTTTCGGCGGTGTTCCCGGCCATTCCCTATTGCCTGGACCTCATCGGCGCCGGGCGGATCGAGACCGACCCCGACGTGTGCGCCGCCTTCCGGCCGAAAGGCGCGTAAGGCAGCCTCAGACCACCACCACGCCGCGGTGCTTGGCCTCGCCCTCGGGCTCCACATGGATGGTGATGATCGCATCGTCCATGTCGCGCTCGAAGGCGTTCTCGATGCGGTCGCAGATGTCGTGGGCGGCGGCCACCGTCATGTCGCCAGGCACCACGAGGTGGAACTCCACGAAGGTGATGCGCCCGGCATGGCGGGTGCGCAGATCGTGCGCCTCGATGGCGCCGGCGGCGTGGAGCGAGACCAGCTCGCGGATGCGCGCCACCACGTCCGGCGGCGGGGCGGCATCCATCAGGCCGCCCACGGATTCCTTCATGAGCGACCAGCCGGTCCACAGCACATTGAGCGCCACGAGGCCGGCAATCAGCGGATCGAGCACCGGCCAGCCGGTGACGGGCACCAGCACGAAGCCGATCAGCACGCCGCCGGAGGTGACCACATCGGTCAGCACATGCCGGCCGTCGGCGACCAGGGCCGGCGAGCGCATGGCCTTGCCCACCCGCAGCAGCACGACGCACCAGATGGCGTTGATGACCGTCGCCGCGCCGTTGATGAGCATGCCGGTGAACGGCTGGTCGGGCAGGCGCGGGTCGAGGAAGCCGAAATAGGCCTCCCGCATGATGGTGACGGCCGCCACCACCACCAGCACGCCTTCCAGCACGGCGGAGAGATATTCCGCCTTGTGGTGGCCGAACTGGTGGTTGTCGTCGGCGGGACGCGCGGACACCGTGATGGCGAACAGCGCGGCGGCCGAGGCGGCGACGTTGATGATGCTTTCCAGCGCATCCGACAGCAGCGCCACCGAGCCGGTGACCCACCAGGCCAGCGTCTTCAGGCCGAGGACGATGGCACCGACGAGCACGCTCGCCGCCGCGATCCAGAGCACCTTGCGGCTCATGTCGGCCTCCATTCTGCGAACCGTCGGGGGCGGTCCCGCGGGTCCGTCCCCGGCGGTCGGCAGGACGTACAGAACCCCACGCCCCGGCGCAACCGCGCCGGGGTCGCACTCCCGGACACGCGGGAGGTTACACCCGCGTTACACCGCCCCTCAGGGCAGCTTCATGTGCTCGAGCGCGCGCTGGATGGCTTCCGGCCCCACCATGATGACGCCGTCGAACGGGGAGCTCATCTCCAGGATCAGGAAAATGGCGCCGGCCAGCGACAGCGAGCACAGGGGAAAGACGATGAGCGAGACCAGGTTCACGGGCGAGAACAGCCCGAAGCTGGCGAAGATCAGCGTCAGCCAGACGATCAGCACGACGATGAAGACCGGCGGGATCTCGGTGACGGCCTCGGCGATCAGCGTCCAGCGCAGCGCGTTGAGCGACTTGAACCGGTCGAGCGCCTCCGCCTTGAGATCGGTCTGCTCGGGACCGGCGGGATCAAGGATGCGGATCTCGTGGCCGACGCGCTCCAGCATCAGCTCCGAATCGAAGCTGGCGACCATCACCGGCGCACCATTGGGCGCAGGCCAGGTCTCGTTCATGGCGTGGACCGTGTAGGCGCGCAGCGCATCGCGCGCCGGCCTGGCCGCGGGGCCGTAGTGCTGGAGCGTGGCATCGAGGATGGTGAGGAACGTCGCATATTGCTGCACGTCCTTGCCGGTGGTGTCGAAATTGCCCTTCACCGAGGCGGTCATCAGGCCGAGGATCAGTGACGCCATGGCCGCCACCATGCCGACGCCCAGCTTCACCGCCTCCTGCGTCTCCTTGGAGAGGTGATGCGCCTTCAGCCAGCGCTGCGAGCCCATGCCGAACAGCGCCCCGCCCTCGAGCGCGAGAAAGACCAGTATCGCGACCTGCCACGCCTGCATGGCTTCCCCCCGGCCTGCACGTCCGTTCAGCTTTTGTCGGACGATCGGCGCAGGCGACCGAACGTTCGCCCGATACGACGCCGGCTTTGCAGCGTAAAGAAAGAAAATCGCGCGCCCCCGCTTTGCCGCAACGGGAGCCGGGGCGGCGATCAGCGGGCGGCGGCGGCGATCAGCGCCCGCTTGCGGGCGAGGTCCGCGTAGCCGGCGATCACCTCCGCACCGATCACATAGGCGGGGGTTTCCAGCACCCTCAGCGCGGCGGCCAGCGCCACACCTTGGGTAAGGATGTCGGTGATGTCCGGCTGGTTGGCGGCGCGGAACACCTTGTAGTGGTCCAGCCCCTCGGCGCGCACCACGTTCAGCGCCTTCACCCCCTCGATCTCGCCGGTGGTGGCGGCGAGCGCCAAATAGAAGTCGCCGAACTTCGCCGGCTGCATGGCGAGCACCGCCAGCGCCACCCGTGCCGCCTCGATGGAGCCCACGCCCACGCGCGGCGTCTGCACGATGGCATAGGCGAGCTTCGCATCGCCGGCGAGCAGCTCGCGCATGTCGAATGCGGAGCGGCGCCAGTCGGGGGCGTTGAAATCCACCAGCTCGGTGACGAGGGGGGTGGTCTTCTCCGCCCCCAGCACCGCCTTGCCGGGCATGGCGTCCAGCAGCTTGCGCGCCTCGGGGGAGAGGGGATCGGCGAAGGCGGGGGATGCCGCGACCGCGATCAGCCCGGCACAGGCGGCGAGCAGTTCCCGGCGGGAGAGCGGGCGGAAGGGCACGCCCATGCCCGTCCTATTCGGCCGCCTTGGTCGGCACCTCGGAAGCGGCTTGCGCCTCCGCATCCTCCTGCGCCTTCAGCACGTCCGGGTGCGGCATGGAGATGATGTTGTAGCCGGAATCGACGAAATGGACCTCGCCGGTCACGCCGGCCGAAAGGTCGGAGAGGAGATAGAGGGCCGAGCCGCCCACCTCCTCGATGCTGACCGTGCGGCGCAGGGGGGCGTGGCGCTTCTGGTAATTGAACATCACCCGCGCATCGGCGATGCCGGCACCCGCCAGAGTGCGTACCGGGCCGGCGGAGATGGCGTTGACGCGGATGCCCACGGGGCCGAAATCCGCTGCGAGATACCGCACCGAGGCTTCCAGCGCCGCCTTGGCCACGCCCATCACATTGTAATTGGGCATGACGCGGGTGGAGCCGCCATAGGTGAGGGTAATCAGCGAGCCGCCCTCGGTCATCAGCGCGGCGGCGCGCTTGGCGATCTCGGTGAAGGAGAAGCAGGAGATCACCATGGTGCGGGAGAAGTTCTCCCGGCTGGTGTCGGCATAGCGGCCCTTCAGCTCGGACTTGTCGGAGAAGGCGACGGCGTGGACGAGGAAGTCGATGCTGCCCCAGGCCTCCTTCAGCGCGGCGAACACCGCGTCCACGCTGGCGAGGTCTTCCACGTCGCACGGCAGCATGAGGGAGGAGCCGACGCTCGATGCCAGCGGCTTGACGCGCTTGGCCACCTGCTCGCCCTGGTAGGTGAAGGCGAGTTCCGCGCCCTGACCCGCCAGCGCCTTGGCGATGCCCCAGGCGATGGAATGATCGTTGGCGACACCCATCACCAGGCCGCGCTTGCCCTTCATCAGGTCCTGCATAACCTACCCTCTCGCGCCTGAGACGCCGATAGCAGACGGCGCCCGGCCACGCCATCGCGTTCCGGCCGGCGCCGCCTCACCATTGATGACCAATCCTGACCGCCGCCTTCAGGCGGAGCGCTCAGGCGTCCAGCACCGTCACGCGTCGACGTGCTTGATGACGAGGCTGGCGTTGGTGCCGCCGAAGCCGAAGCCGTTGGACAGCACATGGCCGAGCGTCACGTTATCCACCCGCTGGCGCACGATGGGCATGTCGGCGAAGGCCGGGTCCATCTCCTCGATGTTGGCGCTCTCGGCGATGAAGCCGTTCTGCATCATGAGGATGGAATAGATCGCCTCGTGCACGCCGGTGGCGCCCTGCGAGTGGCCGGTGAGCGACTTGGTGGCCGAGATGGGCGGGCACGTGTCGCCGAACACGGCGCGGATCGCCTCGATCTCCTTGAGATCGCCGATGGGGGTCGAGGTGGCGTGCGGGTTGATGTAGTCGATGGGCGCCTTGATGCCCGCGATGGCGAGCTTCATGGCGCGCTCGGCGCCCTCGCCCGAGGGGGCCACCATGTCCACGCCGTCGGAGGTCGCGCCGTAGCCGGCGATTTCGCCATAGATGCGCGCCCCGCGCGCCTTGGCATGCTCCAGCTCTTCGAGCACGAGGACGCCGGCGCCGCCGGAGATGACGAAGCCGTCGCGGTTCTTGTCATAGGCGCGGGAGGCCACCGCCGGACGGTCGTTGTAGCTGGACGACATGGCGCCCATGCCGTCGAACAGCACGGAGAGGGTCCAGTGCAGATCCTCGCAGCCGCCGGCGAAGATGATGTCCTGCTTGCCGTACTGGATCAGCTCGTAGGCGTTGCCGATGCAGATGTTGGTGGTCGCGCAGGCGGCCGAGATGGAATAGCTCAGGCCCTTGATCTTGAACCAGGTCGAGAGCGTCGCCGAGGCGGTGGAGCCCATGGCCTTGGGCACCGCGAACGGGCCGACGCGCTTCGGCCCCTTCTCGCGGGTGATGTCGGCCGAATCCACGATGGTCTTGGTGGAGGAGCCGCCCGATCCCATGACCAGGCCGGTGCGGATGTTGGAGACCTCGTTCGGCTCCAGGCCCGAATCGCGGATGGCCTGCTCCATGGCCACGTGGTTCCAGGCGGTGCCGCCGCCGTGGAAGCGCATGGCGCGGCGGTCGACGACCTCTTCCGCGTTCAGGGTCGGCGCACCGTGCACCTGGGAGCGGAATCCGAGCCGGGAATAGTCCTCGGCGAAGGAAATACCGCTCTTGGCTTCGCGCAGGCTGGCAAGAACCTCCTGCGTGTTGTTGCCGATGGACGAGACGATGCCCATCCCGGTGACGACGACGCGCCGCATGTCAAATCCCCATTGGAGTGCACCCAGTGTCGCCGCAGATCGTGGCGAGGCCTTGTCAGGCGCTCGCGGCGCCTGCGGGCTGGGGTGCCGTCTCGGCCTGGAACAGGCCCACCTTCAGATCCTTGGCGCGGTAGATCACCTCGCCGTCCGCCGCCAGCCAGCCGTCGGCGATCCCGAGCACGAGCTTGGAGCGCATGACGCGCTTGAACTCGATGCCGTAGACCACCTTCTTCACGCCTGGGAGCACCTGGCCGGAAAATTTCAGTTCGCCGAGGCCCAGCGCCCGGCCGCGGCCGGACGATCCGAGCCAGCCGAGATGGAAGCCCACGAGCTGCCACAGGGCGTCAAGGCCGAGGCAGCCGGGCATCACGGGATCGCCCTTGAAGTGGCAGGCGAAGAACCAGAGGTCCGGGTTCACGTCCAGCTCGGCGCGCACCATGCCCTTGCCGAATTCGCCGCCGGTCTCCGAAATTTCGGTGATGCGGTCGAACATCAGCATGGGCGGCAGCGGCAATTGCGCGTTTCCGGCCCCGAACAGCTCGCCACGTCCGCACGCGAGGAGATCCTCATAATCGAAGCTGGTCTGCCGGTCCGCCATTCTTGCCAGTGTCGCCATTTGTTCCCCTGTACTGTCCGGAAGGGCAGCCGGGGGTTGCTGTTGATGAGCCCGGAAGGCCCGCCCCCGCCATCGGTGGCGGGCACTCCCTAACATAGGCAAGGGCGCGCTCAAAGTCATGAAAGCGTCACGCGCGGCACGATGCGCGCGTTATCCGGCCGCGCCGGGCGAACCGGATCGGCTGCGCGAACGTTGCCGTCAGGGGCGAGGGGGTATGCTATGGCGCGGGGGCAGAACGACCCGGTGCCCCATGGCGAGCGCCCCCACGCGACACTGGCTGGAGCATGGCATGCCGATTTTGAAGGAATTCAAGGAGTTCGCGGTCCGCGGCAACGTGGTGGACCTCGCCGTCGGCGTCATCATCGGCGCGGCATTCGGCAACATCGTCACCTCGCTGGTGGGCGACGTGTTCATGCCGGTGATCGGCGCCGTCACGGGCGGGCTGGACTTCTCGAACTATTTCGTTCCGCTCTCCAAGACCGTGACCGCCGACAACCTCGCCGACGCGAAGAAACAGGGTGCGGTACTGGCGTATGGGTCCTTCATTACGATCGCCATCAATTTCATCATCGTGGCGGGCGTGCTCTTCCTGGTGGTGCGCGGCATCAATGCGCTACGCCGGGCCGAGGCCGGCAAGCCGCCCGCCGCGCCAACCAAGAGCGAAGCCCTGCTGATGGAGATTCGCGACCTGCTCGCTTCCGACCGGCCCGCCGCCCGCCCCCCGGCGCCCCCCGCGCCCCCGGCACCGCCGACGATGTGAGCGCGGACGCGGGCCGGCTCAGGGCTTCGCACCCTGCGCCGCCAGCGCGTCCTGCCGCTTGAGGAAACCCCGCACCACCGCCACCGACTCGTCGGGGCGGTCGTTGAAGATGCCGTGGGCGGCGCCGGGGATCACCGCGAACTCGGCGCCGCCGGGCACCTGCTCCGCGAAGGCCGCGACGGTGGAGATGCGCGTCTCGTCATATTGGCCGACGACGAACAATGTGCGTGCCCCGTCGAGGCGCGCCAAGAACGGCTCTCCGTCATAATCCTTCAGCGTGCCGGTCTGGGTGAACTCGCCGGCGCCGTTCATGGCCACGTAGAGCTTTTCGTTGAGCTTCAGATTGTGCGCCGTCTCATAGGTCTTGCGCATGGCGGGCAGCGGCTCGCGCCGGTTGAAGGCGGCGTAGAAGGCCCCCGACGCCGCATCGCAGGTGGCCGGCGGGGGCGGGGCGGTGCCCTCGCAGGCGTCGATCACCTTCTGCACGTCGGCGGGGAGCGCGGCGCGGCGGGCGGCGACATCCGCGATCCAGCTTTTCCCCGAGATATAAGGGCTGGCCAGCACCAGCCCGGCCAGCGTCGCCGGCTGGCGCGCCGCCCATTCCAGGGCGATGGTCGCGCCCCAGCTGTGGCCGAGCACATGAAAGCGCGGCAGGCCCAAAGCGGCGCCGACGGCATCGATCTCGTCGGCGAAGCGCGCGACGGTCCAGTTGGCGGGATCATCGGGATGGTCGGAGCGGCCACTGTCGAGCTGGTCGCAGAGCACCACCATGCGCTCGTCCGCCAGTTCCAGCGGGTCGTGGAAGGTGGAATGCATCCCGCCCGGCCCGCCGTGGAGGAGCAGCACCGGCAGCCGGCCGCCCGCGCTCGTCCCGTTGGTGCGGACGTAGACCCGCCCGCCCTTGACCGGAACCATCAGCTCCCGCTCCGCCGGTGGGAAGACCGCCGGCCGGGCGACGGCAGGCGCGGCGAACGCCGCCGCGCCGAGGAGAGAGAGGAAGGCGCGTCGATCCAGCCCGGCCATGGTGCCCCGCCGTCAGGAGGAAGGAGCGTCACGGGTATCATAGTAGCCGCCGCGGTCAAGCGGCGCGCCACCGGACAGGATCAGCGGAAATCCGCGCCCACCGCATCCGCCACATGGGCGAAGCCATCGGCCTTCAGGCGGGCGGCGAGGTCCGTCTTGATGCGGCCGACAAGGCCGGGGCCGTGGAACACCAGCGCCGAATAGAGCTGCACGAGGCTCGCCCCCGCCCGGATCTTGGCATAGGCATCCGCGCCCGAGCTGATACCGCCCGAGCCGATGACCGGAATCCTGCCGCCCACGAGGCGGTAGAGCGCGCCCAGCCGCTCGGTCGAGAGCGTCATGAGCGGCTTGCCGGAGAGGCCACCGGCCTCGCCTTTGTGCCCGCTCTTCAGGCTCGGCGGGCGCGACAGGGTGGTGTTGCCCATGATGATGCCGTCGATGCCAGTCTCCAACGCCACCTCGGCCACGTCGGCGAGGCCTGCGTCGTCGAGGTCGGGCGCGACCTTCACCAGCAGCGGCGGGCGCTCCTTGGGGTCCGGCACCGAGGCGTTGCGCACGCCGACGAGGTGGGCAAGCAGCGCCTCCATCTCCGCCCGCGCCTGCAGGGCGCGCAGGCCCGGCGTGTTGGGGGAGGAGATGTTGCACACGATATAATCGGCGAGCCGGCAGGTGGCGGACACGCCGGCGGCGTAATCCTCCAGCGTGTCCTCGCTCTCCTTGTTCTTCCCCACGTTGGCGCCGAGGATGCCCTTGCCGCCCGCCGAGCGGCGCTTGGCCAGCCGGTAGACGAAGGGGGCGAGGCCCTCGCTGTTGAAGCCGAAGCGGTTGATGACCGCCTCGTCCTCTTCCAGCCGGAATAGGCGCGGCTGCGGATTGCCGGGCTGCGGGCGCGGTGTGACCGTGCCCATCTCGGCAAAGCCGAAGCCCATCTTCAAAAGGCCGTCCGCCACCTCGCAATGCTTGTCGAAGCCGGCGGCGAGGCCCACGGGATTGGGGAAATCGAGGCCCCAGACGCGGGTCGCGAGCACCGGGTCGTCATGGCCGGAGAGGTCCGGCATCAGACCCTTCGCAAGGGCGCGGACGGCATAGCCGTGCGCGCGCTCGGGGGTCACCAGCCCGAGCAAGGGCCGAACGAGGGCGTAGAGTTCCATCTAGGGCGTCACTCGCCGGTGGTGGCGGTGCCGCCGTGGGCCTTGGACCAGGCATGCGGATCGTTGAGGAACGATTCGATCTCGGCCACCTGCTTGGATTCGAAGCGGTTCATCTTCTTCACCTGCGCCAGCACGTCCCACCAGGTGGCGAGGCGGTGGAGGCTGAGGCCGGCGCCGTCCAGGATGCCCGCCGCCTCGGAGAAGATGTCGTAATAGAAGAACACGAAGCAGTGCGAGCACTCCGCCCCGGCGTCACGCAAGGCGTTGACGAAATTGACCTTGCTCTTGCCGTCGGTGGTCAGGTCCTCGACCAGCAGCACCCGCTCGCCGGGGGCGAGGTGGCCCTCGATCTGGGCGTTGCGGCCGAAGCCCTTGGGCTTCTTGCGCACATACTGCATGGGCAGCATCATCCGGTCCGCGACCCAGGCGGCGAAGGGAATGCCCGCCGTCTCGCCGCCCGCCACCGTGTCGAACTGCTCGTAGCCGATGTCGCGGTAGATGGTGGAGATGCCGAAGTCCACCAGCGTCTGGCGCACGCGCGGGAAGGAGATGAGGCGGCGGCAGTCGATATAGACCGGGCTCGCCCAGCCCGACGTGAAGATGAAGGGCTCTCCCGAGGAAAAGCGCACCGCCTCGACCTCGAGCAGCATCCGCGCCGTCTGCTCGGCGATGGTAGCCTTGTCCGGGAAAGCAGTGACATTCGCCATGGGGAAAGCCTTCGTCGCGGTTTCGTCGCTTGTGTGTGACGCGCATATATCAGAGCCGGGCGGCATTGCGACAGGCCCGGTGACGCGGCGCGGGAAAAAGGCGCGTCCTCGGGAGAGTGGTGTCATCCCCCGGCCTGTCCGGAGGATCCACGTCTCCATTCGTCAGGATAAAAATCCCGACAGCGCGCACGGCGGCGGTGTGGATCCCCCGCACAAGGCGGGGGATGACAGACCCGAGGGGGGTCGAGCCTTGAACGCGCCTCCCGCTTACGCCGCAGATGATGCACGACGGGCGGCTCACGCCGCCCGGGCGAGGCGCCGGGCGTGCTCCAGCGCCATCTCCAGCCGGTCGTTGCCCCAGAACAGCTCGCCATCGGCGGTGAAGAAGGTGGGGGCGCCGAATACGCCGCGGGCCTGCGCCTCCTCGGTCTGGGCGCGCAGGCGCGCCTTGTTCACCTCGGATTCGGCGTCGGCGATCACCTCGTCCCAGAAATGGCCGAGACCGGCGAGCACCTGCCGGACGGTCTCCCGGTCCGAAATGTCGCGGCCCTGAGCGAATTCGGCGGAGAACAAGGCGCGGGTGAAGGCGGGCCGGCAGGCGTCGTTGAGGTGGATCGCCACACGCGCCGCCAGGAGCCCGTTGGCCGGAAAGGTCGCGGGCCTGGTGATGGGCGGCAGGCGCTGGGCGCTCGCGAGGCGGTCGAGATCCCGCCACATATGCGCGCCCTTCAGGGGATAGACGTTGAACGGCGAGCTTGTGTAGCCCTGCGCGGCGAAGATGGGGCCGAGCAGGAAGGGCTTCCAGTTCACCCGCACGTCCGCCAGCTCGGCCAAGGAGGCGATGCGGCAGGCGGCGAGGTAGGAATAGGGCGAGGCGAACTCGTAGTAGAAATCGAGGCTGCCGCTGGCCATGGGCTCCTCCGGCCTGTACATCGCGGCGGAAGAGTGCGGCGGGGCGGCCCCGGCGTGCAAGGGTCTGGATCAATCGGCTGGATCAATCCCGGAATGGAGCTGGCGACGCGGTGAAGTGGGTGCTGTTCTTCGCGCTGGTGATCGGGGCCGCCGTGGCGATCCTGTTCACCGTGTTCCCTGAGTGGGACCTGGCCATCTCCGGCCTGTTCTGGAACGCCACGCGCCACGTGTTCGGCGTCGCCGGCCTCGGCTGGGCTGCCAAAGTACGGACCCTCGCCAACTGGCTGCCCTGGATCTTCGCCGGCCCGGCCTTCGCCGCCATCATCCTCAAGCTCATTTTTCCCCGGGGCAAAATGTTCATGCCGGCGCGGGCGGCGGTGCTGCTCGCCGTTACCATGGCGCTGGGGCCGGGCCTTCTCGTCAACGGCATCCTGAAAGAGCATTGGGGCCGGCCGCGCCCGGTGCACGTGGATACCTTCGGCGGCAAGGACGCCTTCCGCCCCTGGTATGCCACCGACGGCACCTGCCCCACCAACTGCTCCTTTGTCTCGGGCGAAGGGTCCCTCGGCTTCTGGCTCGTCGCCCCTGCGAGCCTCGTGCCCGGACCGGCGGGGGCGGTGGCGATGGTCGCGGCGGTCTCCTTCGGCGCGCTGGCCGGGGGATTGCGCATCGCCTTCGGCGGCCACTTCTTCACCGACGTGGTGTTTTCCGGCGTTCTGGTCATCCTGCTCATCGTCGGCATGCGGCTGTGGCTCTACGACCGGCCACGCAGCCCCACCGATGCCTCTGTGGAAGACGCCATCGGCAACGCCGGCCTCGCGCTTCAGGCGGGCCTGCGCCGGCTTCTTGGCAGGACCTGACGGGCGCCCCGTCCCCATCCTTGACCGAGACGGCTTGCCAGCGCGCCGCGCGCGCCTATAGTCCGCGCCGATTTTCCCCGAACATCCGAGAGACGTGATGGCGCGTGACGTGAAGAAGGTGGTGCTGGCCTATTCCGGCGGGCTCGACACCTCGGTCATCCTGAAGTGGCTCCAGACTACCTATAATTGCGAGGTCATCACCTTCACCGCCGACCTCGGCCAGGGCGAGGAGCTGGAGCCGGCGCGCAAGAAGGCGGAGCTGCTCGGCATCAAGCCCGAGAACATCTTCATCGAGGACGTGCGCGAGGAATTCGTGCGGGACTATGTGTTCCCCATGTTCCGCGCCAATGCGCTGTATGAAGGGCTGTACCTGCTCGGCACCTCCATCGCCCGTCCCCTGATCGCCAAGAAGCAGATCGAGATCGCCCGTAAGATGGGTGCGGACGCGGTGTCCCACGGCGCCACCGGCAAGGGCAACGACCAGGTGCGCTTCGAGCTGGGCTACTACGCCCTCGAGCCGGACATCACCGTCATCGCCCCCTGGCGCGAGTGGGACCTGACCTCCCGCACCCGCCTGCTGGAGTTCGCCGAGGCGCACCAGATCCCCATCGCCAAGGACAAGCGCGGCGAGGCGCCCTTCTCGGTGGACGCGAACCTCCTGCACTCCTCCTCCGAGGGCAAGGTGCTGGAAGACCCGGCCGACGACGCGCCGGAATATGTCTACCAGCGCACCATCTCGCCGGAGGAAGCCCCCGACGAGGCCACCCTCATCACCATCGCCTTCGACAAGGGCGACGCGGTGGCCATCAACGGCGAGGCGCTCTCCCCCGCCACCCTGCTCACCAAGCTCAACGAGCTGGGCAAGGCCAACGGCATCGGCCGCCTCGACCTCGTGGAGAACCGCTTCGTCGGCATGAAGAGCCGCGGCATCTACGAGACCCCCGGCGGCACCATCCTGCTGGCCGCACATCGCGGCATCGAGAGCATCACGCTCGACCGCGGCGCGGCGCACCTCAAGGACGAGCTGATGCCCCGCTATGCGGAGCTGATCTATAACGGCTTCTGGTTCTCCCCCGAGCGCGAGATGCTGCAGGCGGCGATCGATTACTCGCAGGCCTATGTGACCGGCGAGGTGACGGTGAAGCTCTACAAGGGCAACGCCACCGTCATCGGCCGCAAGAGCCCCTATTCGCTCTACAATCAGGAGCTTGTGACGTTCGAGGAAGGCGCCGTCGCCTACGACCACCGCGACGCCGCTGGCTTCATCAAGCTCAACGCCCTGCGCCTGCGCACGCTGGGCTCGCGCGCCCGCAAGATCTCCGAATAGGGATCTCCCCGAGCGGGGTTCCGTCTCTGGCGCACGGCGCAGTTTGCGCTTTGCGCCAGAGGTTCGATCGGACACACTCCGTCCCGTTTCGGGGGCGGAATCATGGATCGTCGGGACCTTCTGAAAGGCGCAGCAGGCACGACCCTGCTTGCCGCCACCTCCGGCCTCGCCGCGGCCGATAATGCCCCGCCTGTGCTGCGCATCCATCCCGCCATCGGCATCGCCCGCGTCGGCAACAGCCCGGACTATTACCTCGCCCCCGAGACGGCGGCCGGAGAACTGCCGTCCTCCGGCGACGGCCTGTGGGGCGGCCTGCCCCTCGATGCCACAACCGGAAGACCCATCACCGCGGACGGGTTTCGCGACGGGCAGGGCCGGCTGAAGCGGCAGGCGGTGCGCTTCCGAATTTACGCCTATACCGGCTCCGGCTGGCCGACCGGTGAGAGCACCGAGGTCACGCTGGGCGCGCTCATCGGCGGCAAGCGTGTCACCGACATCGTGTGGCAGGCGCACATCGCCAACAAGAAGCTGAACTGCTTCTCCATGGAGGACACGCCCGGCCATTTCCCGGCCCTCGCCGGCTTCGCCGATGGCCGGCTGATGCCTATCCGCCGCCCGCAGGACGGCCCCCTCGACAGCCCGGACCGCCTCCGGCGCCTCGTCATCGATCCCGGCCCGCGCGCCCTTTCCGCCCGCGCGGATCAGAGCCGCGTCACCGCCTTCGCCCATGGCACGCCCGCGAGCTGCCTCGGCGACGGGGGGACGGTGCGGGCGCTGCCGGACTATCCGGTGAGCTTCCCGCAGGACCATTTCACCCTGCACATCCCGGCCGATCCGCTGACCAGCCTCGGCGACATGCGGGTGGAGGCCGGCACGGGCCGGCTGATCCTCGCCGGCGGCTTCGGCGCGACGGTGGGCATCATGACGCCCGAGGGTCGTCCCAACGTGAACGAGCGCAGCGGGGCGGAGAACACCAGCTGGTTCGACGACATCGGCGACGGCCCGGTCTCCGCCCGCATCATCTTCGAGGACGGCTCCTCGCTCATGGCCGCGCCGGCCTGGGTCATGTGCGGCGACCCGGGCTTCGCGCCGCAGACGCGCAACGTGGTCACCGCCTGGGACGAGGTCTACGACACCTTCGTCCGCCAATTGGCACTGGAGCCGGCGCTGTACGCGGATGGCACCTTCCGGCCGGGCTTTGCCGCCTCCTTCGCGGATGATGCCCGCCCCCTGTTCCACGCGGTGATGCTGCAGCGCTGGAACACCAATCTGCCGGCGCCGGCCATCGCCGCCCACAACCGCATCGGCGCCATCACCCCCGCTGACCGGCCCACCGACAAGATCCCGGATTTCGACGGCCTGATCCGCAATCCCGACAATCCGGCGAGCCTCGCTGCGGGCACGCCCATGATGCCGCTGGCGCTGGGCGACACGGACCGTCCCTTCCTCACCCTCACGCCAACGCAATATTATCTGCTGCGGCAGTGGCACAAAGGCGTGTTCACCCCCGAGCGGCGCCTGAAGCTGGGGGATGGGGAGGAAATGGACCGGGTGGCGCTGGCCAATTGCCTCGGCGGACGCTTCAGCCCCGGCATCGAGGTATCCTATCCGGTGCGCGACCCGAACCTGTTCATCCAGGACTGGGCGACGACGCCCGGCGGGCCGTTCCGCCTCAACGCCGCGCCGCTCGATTATTCAAAGGCGCGCCCCGACCGCGCGTTCCTCACCGTGGGCTACATCCCCCTGCGCCCCATCCCGCTGGAGCCGGGCGACTTCTCCAAGTTCATGGCCGCGCCCTGGCACACGGACTACAACCACTGCGCCTCCCACCCGCCGGAGAGCCCCTCCAACACCGACCAGACGCTCTACTGGTCATGGCCAGCCGAGCGGCCGGTGGCGGTCTATCCGCAGGCGCTGGCGCGCTTCAATCCCGGCACAGGATGGACGCCGGGGCGCCAGCTCTACGCGGTGCGCGGCGCGGGGACGACGACGATCTACCCGGCCAACGCCGGGCGCTTCCAGAAGGCGGCCGATTTCCTCGTCAACTGGCACAAGGTGGGCTTCGTGGTGCAGGCGAGCCGCATCAACCCGGATGCCCGCCCGGCCACGGCGGAAGACCCGTTCCTCGAAGTCGCGTGCTTCTTCGAGACCGACACAAGCCAGATGGTCGCCCCCTGGCCCACCTTCAACTCGCCGCCGGCCCCGTGAGCGGCGCGCCGGAGCGGGTGGGCGTCGCCATCATCGGCGCCGGCCCCGCCGGCTGCGCCACGGCCATCGCGCTGGCGCGGCGCGGCATCAGCGATGTCACGCTGTTCGAGGCCGGGGCGACCGACGGCCCGCGCATCGGCGAGACCATTCCCGGCGCCGCCCTGCCGCTGCTCTCCCGCCTCGGCCTCATGGAGCGCTGCACGGCGCGCGGGCACCTGCTGTCGCTGGGTGCGACCGCCGTCTGGGGCAAGGCCGCGCCGCACCACAATGACGGCTTCGCCAACCCCTTCGGCGGCGGCTGGCATCTCGACCGCGCCGGCTTCGACGCCGATCTCAGGGCGGAGGCGATGGCGTGCAGCGTGCGCCTCCACCCCGGCCGCCTGCGCGCGATGACGCAGGAGGGGACGGGCCACCGCCTCCGCTTCGATGGCGCGGACGAGCCGTTCGAGGTCACGGCCACTCTGGTGGTGGACGCGAGCGGCGTGCGCGCGGCGGCCTTGCGCAGCCTGAAGGTGGCACGCAACGCGGTGGACGCCCTGGCCTTCCACTGGACGGTTCTTCCCCTCGGGGCGCCGGAGGCGATGCCCGCCCGCACCTTCCTCGAATCCGTTCCGGACGGCTGGTGGTATGCGAGCCGTATCCCCGGCGGGCGGGCGGTGGTGGGCCTCGCCGCCGATCCCGGCGCGCGGTTCACCGATGGCGCCGCCTTCCGCGCCGCCCTCGCCGCAACCCACCTCATCGGGCCACAGATCGCGCGCGGCCGCCCACTGGACGAGCAAGCGCCGCCCCGCATCGCCATCGCCCCCACCGCCATCCTCAGCGCCGTGGCGGGACCCGGCTGGCTCGCCGTGGGCGATGCAGCCGCCAGCCTCGATCCTCTCCTCTCGCAAGGCCTCACCCGCGCGCTGGAGGAGGGCATCGCCGCCGCCGACGCCATCGCCGGCGCGCAGATGGGAGATGAAGGCGCGTTCAACGCCTATCAGGACAGGATTTTCGCCCGCTTCACCGCCGGCGTGCGGCTGCGCGCGGGCTTCTATGCCGGCGAGACCCGCTGGCCTGACGCGCCCTTCTGGCGCCGCCGGCAGGTTCAGGCGGCGGCCTAGGTCTCGGCGCCCTCGCCCGGTCCCGGAATGAGCACGCGCAAGGCGTTGAGGATGACCACCACGTCGATGGCCTCTTGCAGCAGCGCGCCCTGCACCGGCTGGAGATAGCCGAACGCCGCCGCCACCATGCCCACGAGCGACAGGCCGATGCCCCAGCGCACGCTCTGCCGCGCGATGGCGAGGGAGCGGCGGGCGATGGCCATGGCCTCGGCGAGGCGGTCGAGCCGGTCCACCAGCAGCACCGCATCCGCCACCTCGGCGGAGGCCGCCGCGCCCCGCGCGCCCAGCGCGACGCCGATGTCGGCGGCGGCGAGCGCGGGCGCGTCATTCACCCCGTCGCCCACCATCATCACCGCGCCGCCGTTGGCGGCCTCGCGCGACAGGGCGATTTGCGCGATCTTGCCTTCGGGCTTCAGCTCCCCGGTCCAGGCGTCGAGGCCGAGGTCGCGGCCCACCGCATCCACCGCCTCGGTCCGGTCGCCGGAGGCGAGCGCCACATGCTGCACGCCGCCGCGACGCAAGGCGGCGATCATGTCGGCCGCGTCGTCGCGTACCGGATCGGCGAACAGCAGCAGCCCGGCCGGCCGGCCGTCGATGGCCACCGCCACCACCGCGCTGGCGGGAGGAAGGTGGGCGCGCAGCGCGCTCCAGTCGCCGGAGGCACGGGCCGCGACATAGGCGGTGCCGCCCACGGCGACGGCATGGCCCTCGACCCATCCTTCCAGCCCGGCCCCGCCATCTTCCTTCACCGCGCGGGGCGGCGAAAGGGCGAGGTCCCGGTCGTGCGCGGCATGGACGAGCGCCCGCGCCACCACATGGCTCGACGCCTGATCCAGCGACGCGGCGAGGCGCAGCACCTCCTCCGGCTCGAAATCCGGCGCGGTGCGCACCTCTTCCAGCTCGGCGCGGCCGTGGGTGAGGGTGCCGGTCTTGTCCACCACCAAAGCGCGGACGCGGGCGAGCTTCTCCAGCGCGCCGCCGCTCTTCACCAGCACGCCGCGCTTCGCCGCCCGCGAGAGCCCGGCCATGAGCGCCACCGGCACGGCGAGGATGAGCGGACAGGGCGTCGCCACCACCAGCACCGCCAGCGCCCGGCGCGGATCGTGCGCGAGGATCGCCGCGCCGATGGCGAGGGCGAGGGAGACGAGGACGAAGGCGAGCGCGTAGCGGTCGGCGAGGCGCACCATGGGCGCACGGCTGGAGGCGGCCGCCTCCACCAGGCGCACGATGCCCGCATAGGTGCTGTCCGCCGCCGGCCGCAGGATGGCGAGATCGAAGGCGTCGCCCGCATTGACCGCGCCGGAGGGCGCCTCCTCGCCATCCTCCAGCCGCGCCGGACGCGTCTCGCCGGTGAGCGAGGAGAGGTCGAGCACCGCCGGACCGCCGAGCACCGCGCCGTCGGCGGGCACGGTGTCGCCGGAGCGCACCAGCACACGGTCGCCGGCCACCAGATCCACCGCCGCAACCACCACCAGCCCGCCATCGAGATGCAGCACCGCGTCGCGCGGGGCGCGGGCGGCAAGGGCGGTCATCTCCCGCCGGGCACGGCCTTCCGCGAACCGCTCCAGCTGCTGGCCGCCCGCATACATGAGGGCGACCACGTTGCCGGCCAGGGGCTCGCCGAAGGCCAGAGCCGCGGCCATGGAGAGGGCGGCCAGCACGTCGAGGCCGAACCGGCCCGCGCGCAGGGACCAGGCGATGTCGATAAGCAGCACCGCCAGAACCGGCGCCGTGCCCACGGCGAAGGCGGCCGAGGCGGCCCCCTTCATCCCCATGAGCTGGAGCAGCAGCCCCACGGCGAGGGGCAGCACGGCGGCGGCGAGCAGAAGGTAGCGGTTGCGCCCGGCCGCGCCCGCCGCTTGGATGTCGGCCCGTGCTGGTTCCGGCATGTCGCTCCCTCATGCCCGGCCTGCGGCGATTCCGTCGCATTGCCGTTGCGCTTATGCGCGTTATCTAGATCATTAGAAAAATTCTAAATTGGAGTCACCCGGGATGATCTCGCTTTTCCCCGGCCGCCGCCGTTTTTCGGACCTGTCTGAGCGGGAGATCCTCGCCCTCGCCGTCTCGTCGGAGGAAGACGACGCGCGCATCTACACGGAATATGCCGAGGCACTGCGTGGCGAGTATCCCGACACGGCCAAGGTGTTCGAGAGCATGGCGGCGCAGGAGCGCGGCCACCAGACGAGCCTCACCCGCGAATATGAGAGGCGCTACGGCGGCACCGTGCCGCTGATCCGCCGCGAGAGCATCGCCGGCTATTACAGCCGCCGGCCGGTCTGGGCGGTGGTGAACCTCGGCATCGAGCGCATCCGCGCCGAGGTGGGGCGGATGGAGGACGAATCCGCCGGCTTCTATCTGAAGGCGCAGCAGAAGGCGTCCGATCCCGGCACGCGCAAGCTGCTGGAAAACCTCTATCAGGTGGAACTGCAGCACGAGGAGATCGCGGGCAACCTCGCCGATCGCTATCTGCCGGCCGACAAGAAGAAGGAAGAGGACGACAAGGCCCGTCGCCAGTTCCTGCTCACCTTTGTGCAGCCGGGCCTCGCCGGCCTCATGGACGGCTCGGTCTCGACGCTGGCGCCCATCTTCGCCACCGCCTTCGCCACGCAGAATTCCCACACCACCCTGCTCGTCGGCCTCGCCGCGGCGGTGGGCGCGGGCATCTCCATGGGCTTCACCGAGGCGCTCCACGACGACGGCGTCATCTCCGGCCGCGGCTCGCCGCTGAAGCGCGGCCTCTCCTCCGGCATCATGACGGCGGTGGGCGGCCTCGGCCACGCTCTGCCCTACATCATCCCCGAATTCTGGACCGCGACGGCCATTGCCATCATCGTCGTGTTCGTCGAGCTGTGGGCCATCGCCTTCATCCAGAACCGCTACATGGAGACGCCCTTCTGGCGCTCCGTGTTCCAGGTGGTGCTGGGCGGCGCGCTGGTGCTCGCGGCGGGCATCTTCATCGGCGGCAGCTGACGCGCTTGCTTGAGATCATGTTCCGCCGCGCCGGGGCGTGAGAGGCTTCCTGCCATCGCGGGAGGCTCCTCATGCGCGCCATGGTCCTGAAACAGACGGGCGGTCCCCTCGTCGCAGAGGAGCGGCCCGACCCGGTGCCCGGTCCGGGCGAGGTGGTGATCCGCGTCGGCGCCTGCGGCGTCTGCCGCACGGATCTGCATGTGGTGGACGGCGAGCTGCCGCAGACGCTGCTGCCCGTCATCCCCGGCCATGAGATCGTCGGGCGCGTTGCGGCGATGGGCGCCGGCGTCTCGCACCTCGCGATGGGCGAGCGGGTGGGCGTCGGCTGGCTCGGCCGGGCCTGCGGCTGCTGCCCCTATTGCGAAGAGGGCGCGGAGAACCTGTGCGATGCGCCGGTCTTCACCGGCTGCACCCGCGACGGCGGCTTCGCCAGCCACACGGTGGCGGATGCGCGCTTCGTCTATCCCCTCGGCGAAGAGGGCGAGGACATCGCGCTGGCGCCCCTGCTCTGCGCCGGGCTGATCGGCTGGCGCACGCTGAAGATGGCGGGCGAGGGCCGGCGCATCGGCCTCTATGGCTTCGGCGCCGCCGCCCACATCATCGCCCAGGTGGCGCGCTGGCAGGGGCGGGAGATCTACGCCTTCACCCGGCCCGGCGATATGCGGGCGCAGGATTTCGCCCGAACGCTCGGTGCCGTCTATGCCGGCGGCTCGGACGCGCCGGCTCCGGAGCCGCTGGACGCCGCCCTCATCTTCGCCCCGGCGGGCGAGCTGGTGCCGCAGGCGCTGAAGGCGGTGCGCAAGGGCGGGCGCGTGGTGTGCGGCGGCATCCACATGAGCGACATTCCCGCCTTCCCCTATCGCTGGCTGTGGGAGGAGCGAAAAATCCTCTCCGTCGCCAACCTCACCCGCGCCGACGCCCGCGAATTCCTAGCTATGGCCCCTCAAGCAGGCGTCACCACCCACGTCACGCCCTATCCCCTCTCCGAGGCCAACCGCGCGCTGGACGATTTGCGCGGCGGCCGGCTGGAAGGGGCGGCCGTGCTGGTGCCCTAAAACCCTATCGCTGCATCACATAGGTACCCGGCGCCGGGCAGAGCACCGGATAGCCGGCCGCGCCCAAGGGCGGCAGCTCATGGCCGGGAGCGGAGCGGGCGGACAGCCAGGCCTCCCACGCCGGCCACCACGATCCCTCCTCCACAGGCGTCGCCTCCACCCACTGTTCGGGGCCGAGATGGTGGTCGCCGTGGCGGGTCTCGTGCCGGCGGAAATGCCGGTGCCTGTGGCCCGGCTCGCTGACGATGCCGGCATTGTGCCCGCCGGAGGTCAGCACGAAGGTCACGTCCACGTCGGTCAGCTGGTGGATCTTGTAGACCGAGCGCCACGGCGCCACGTGGTCGCGCTCGGTGCCCACCACGAACAGGGGCACGCCGATGTCCTGGAGGGAGATGGGGCGCCCGTCCACCTTGTAGCGGCCGGCTGCGAGGTCGTTGTCGAGGAACAGTTGGCGCAGATACTGGGAATGCATGCGGTAAGGCATGCGGGTGGCGTCGGCGTTCCAGGCCATCAGGTCGCTCATGGCCGCGCGCTCGCCCATCAGATATTCGTGGACGAGGCGCGACCAGACGAGATCGTTGGAGCGCAGCATCTCGAACGCCCCGGCCATCTGGCCGGCGGAGAGGACGCCCTGGTCCCACATCATGCTTTCGAGCGTGTAAAGCTCGCCGGGATCGACGAACAATTGCAGCTCGCCGGGCTCGGAGAAATCGGTCTGCGCCGCAAACAGCGTGACGGAGGCGAGCCGGTCGTCGTCATCCCGCGCCATGGCGGCAGCGGTGATGGAGAGGAGCGTGCCGCCAAGGCAATAGCCGACAGCGTGGACCTTCTCGCCCGGCACCACCGCGTTGATGGCGTCGAGCGCTGCCATCACCCCGTCGCGGCGGTAGTCGTCGAAGCCGAGGTCGCGGTCCTCCGCCGTCACGTTGCGCCAGGACAGGCAGAACACCGTGTGGCCCTTGGACACGAGATAGCGGATCAACGAATTTTCCGGCGAGAGGTCGAGAATGTAATATTTCATGATCCAGGCCGGCACGATGAGCACCGGCTCGGCGGCGACCGTCGCGGTGGTCGCGCGATACTGGATCAGCTCCACGAGGTGGTTGCGGAAGATCACCTCGCCCGGCGTCACCGCCACCGTGCGGCCGGGCTCGAACGCCTCGGCCCCCACGGGCGGCTGGCCGGCGGACTTGCGCGCCGCATCCTCCAGAAGATTGCGCGCACCCTGCACGAAATTCAGCCCGCCCGTCTCCCGCGCCCGGCGCAGGACCTCCGGATTGGTGAAGGGCGAGTTGGAGGGCGAGAACACGTCCAGCAATTGGCGGGCAGCGAAGGCCACCACCGCCTCATTATGGGGCGCGACGCCGGGCACGCCGTGGGTGGCGTTGTGCCACCATTGCTGGTTCAGCAGGAAGGCCTGGGACCAGAAGCGGAACGGCCAGTCCTGCCATGCCGGGGCGCTGAAGCGCTCATCCCCCGGCAGGGGCTGGATGCAATTGGGGAAATTCCGGTCGAAGCTGGAGGCGACCATGTAGGCGCCGAGCCGGGCGGACTTGCGCCACGCCTTCAGCGCCAGTTCCGCCTGCTTGCCGGGAGCGGCCGCAAGATGCATCCACCAGTCCATCAGCGACAAGGTGAGCGCGGTGGGCGACAGGCCGGAGGTGGCGCGGGCGGAGAGGGCGGCGGCGGCGCGGTCCACCGCGCGCAGGGCTTCGGGGCCTGGGCCGTGCTCGAAATCCTCCTCGTCATGGCAGGCCATGCGGGCCCAGGCCTGAGCGAACAGCCGCCCGGCCTCGGGCAGCTTGGAGAAATCCATGGCAGCGCGGGCGAGATCGGCGCCGGACGCCGGCGCCTCCGGCGCGGTCACGGCGGGCAGGGCGGGCACGGGGGCCGGCTCCGGCGCGACGGCGGGCGCTCCGCCCACGGTCTGGGGCTGGATACGGGGCGAATTGGCGGGCAGGTTGACCATCGGCCGATCTCTTCAGGACGCGGAAAGCGCCCGGGACTTGAAACGGATGCCGGAGCCTCGCCCGGCATCGCGCCGGACGCTCAAGCTTTGCTGACTTAGCTTTTGCCGCTTCTCACGGCGCTTTGATGACGATCAGGCCGCGCCGAGCCTCAGCCGGCAATGATCCGCGTCAATCCGACGCCGCGCCGACGCGCTCCCGGCAGCTGTCGCGGAAGGCCTTGGCGCTGCGGCGGAACAATGCCGCATGCTGCCGCAGCGCCCGCTTGCGCAGCCGCTTCTGCGCCCGGTCCATGGCAAGGCCCAGCCGCTCCCGCGTGCCCTCCGCCAGCGCGTCACCCGCCGCATCCAGCATGGGGCGCAGGGTCTCGATGTCCTGATAGGCGCCGAGCAGGTCGCGCAGCCGCTGCGCGGCGCGCGCCCGTTTGGCGCCATGGCCGAAGGCGTCGGCGAGGAAGCTCATCTGATAGCGGTGGGTGACGACGCGCTTGCGCGCCTCGTGCATGTCCTCGGGCGTGTCGAAGGGGGCGCGGCGGGCCTGCCTGTAGGCCTTCACCAGTCCCTTCGGCACATCCGCCTGCCGCGCCTGCGCCGCCAGCGTGTCGGCAAGGGCCGCACGGGCGGAGACAAGGAAGCCGCCGAGCGTGGCGCGATGCTCGCCGCCGTCCGCGGCGGCGTCCTCGCCCAGCACCCCCTCGGCGTCGCTCTGGTCGCAGGCCAGGAGGAAGCCGCCCTTGGCCATCACGTCCAGCGCATCGCGGGCCGCCACCTGGTCGCGGGCGCCGGAAAGCTGGCGTGCCACCTCCGCCGTGCGCCGCCGCTCGGCCTTCGCGTCATCGCCCGGAATGAGGCGGAGCAGGGCGCGATACTGCTTCATGGCCTTGCGGGCGTCGTGCACCATCTCCTCGGGGTCGGGATCGGCCACCGCCGCCGCCACCGTCTCGAGTGTGGCCGCCAGCGCGTCCGCCAGCGCGTCTCCCGCGGAACGGGGCGGCGGCGGGCGTGGGGCATCGGGGGTCGTGACATCCAGCATGGGCATTCGGCTCCGGAACCGGGGCTCAACGGTCTTGTGCCGGGCCGGTTCCGTCCCGGTCCAGCATCAGGGCACTCGCAATGCCACCGGCACCGGCGATGGCGCACAGGGCGCGGCCAGCGTTTCCAGCGCGCAGGCGATGATAGCTGCGTACCGCCAGGATTGCACCCGACGCGCCGATGGGGTGGCCCCGCGCCAATGCGCCGCCCCCGGCGTTCACCCGGGCCGGATCGAGCCCCAGCCGCCTCATGGCGACGAGGGCCTGCGCCGCATAGGCCTCCATCAGTTCCACATGATCGACGGCGGATGCGGCAACGCCGAGGCGGGCGCACAACGCCTCCACCGCCGCTATGGGCGCGAGCGCGGGCACGAACGGGTCACCGCCGCGCGCGAGGCCCCCGGCAATCGTCACGTCCCCCGCTTGCGCCGGCCCCAGCAGCACAAGGGCGGCCGCATCCGCCTCCACCGCGACGGTGGCGGCGGTGACGCCATGGGTTGCGTCGCCCGAAAGCACCGGCAGCCGCGCCATGAGCGCAGGCGACAGGCGCCGCGCGAAGGCATCGGCGGCAAGGCCCGCCACCGGCACGATCTCGCCATCCGCTGGCGGCACCGTCAGCGCGCGGCGGTGGCTTTCGGCGGCGAACGCCTCCTGCTCGGCGCGCATGATGCCTTCCGCCTCAGCCATGCCGGCGGCCGAGGCATCAAGCGCGATCTCGCGCTCCGGCCAGGGGGTGAAAGCGGGCTGGCGATAGAAATCCGGCACGCCGTCCTTCTCGCGCGGACGATAGGCGCGCAGCGGCGCGGTGCTGAAGCTCTCGGCCCCGCCCGCCAGCACATAGCGCGCCTCCCCCGCCATGATGCGCGCCGCGCCGAGGCGGATGGCGTCGAGGCCGGAGCAGCATTGGGTGTCCAGGGTGAGCGCCGGCACCGTCTCCGGCAATCCCGCCGCGAGCGCGGCGACGCGGGCCATGTTGCCGCCGCCGGACAAGGCATTGCCGAGGATCACCTCGTCCACATCCTCCGGCGCCACACCGGCCGCCGCCAGCACCGGGCCGATCAGCGCCGCCGCCAGCTTGTGGGCCGGCACGTCGCGAAAGGCGCCTCCGCGCGGGGCGACCGCCGTGCGCATGGCGGCGAGGAGCGCGACCGTCATGGCAGAAGCTCGCAGCGCGCAGGCCACAGGGTGGCGATCGCGGGGAAGTCCGTCTTGCCGGTGGGCGTCAGCGGCCAGTCAGCCACCCGCGCATAAAGGCGCGGCACCTTGAACAAGGGCAGGCGCGCCTTGAGGAAGCCGATGAGGTCCGCGCGGGCGGGCGCCTCCCCCTCGGCGAGCGACAGGAACGCCACCAGCCGCTCGCCGCGCTTGCCGTCCGCCACGCCCAGCACGGCGGCGGCGGCGATGGCGGGGTGGGTCTCCAGCACGCGCTCCACCTCCTCGGGAAAAAGGTTCTTGCCCGAGGTGACGATCATCCGCCGCGACCGGCCGGCGAGGTGGAGGAAGCCGGCGGCGTCGAGAAAGCCCATGTCGCCGACGCTCACCTCGTCGCCGCTCACGAAGAGGTCGGGACTGTCGCCGGTGGCATAGTCCATGAACAGGAAGGGGCTCGCCACGAACACCCGCCCCGTGCGCCCCGGCGGCAGCCGCCGCCCCGCCGCATCACGGATGGAGAGGCGCACGCCCGCGAAGGCGCGGCCCACCGAGCCCGCAGGCACGCCCTCGGCCTCCTTCGCCACGGTGACGAAGGAGAGTTCGGAGGCGCCGTAGAATTCCGCGAAGTCGGCGTTGGGCATGAGGTGCGCGAGCATCTGCCGCCGCCCCGGCGGCCATTTGGCGCCGGAGCACAGCACGAGCCGCAGCCCCGGCATGGTCTCGCCCTCGGCGGCAAGATGGTCCAGCAGCAGCGCGATCTGCGTCGGCACGCCATAGAGCACGGTCGCGCCATGGGCGCGCGCCAGCTCGGCGGCGCTACGGGGGCGGAAGCTGGGTGAGAGCAGCACATGGGCGCCGGCATCGAGGCCCCGCGCCAGCGCATAGAGGAAGAGCGAATGGGTGAGCGCGCCGGGGGCGAGGATCACGTCCTCCGCGCCGATGCCGAATTCCGCCGTGTCCGCATCGAAGCTCGAAGTCCACGAATGGTGCGCACGGCGATAGCCCTTGGGCAGGCCGGTGGAGCCGGAGGTGAAGCCCACGTAGAAAGGCAGATCGGCGGCCGGCTCGGGTATCGCCGCGGCCGCATCTGCGCCGATGGCTTCGGCCAGCCCTGCCGCCCCCTGCCCCGGCGCGAGGCGGATGTCGCCGGCCTTCCCGCTCACGATCAGACCGGGCTTGACCCGCTCCAGCACGTCCCGGCGCTGGCTGTCCGGCCAGCCGGGATCGAGGATCTGCGCCTCCCGTCCCGCACGGGCGGCGGCGAGGAACAGGATGGCGAGCGCCGCACCGTTCGGCAGGTCGAGCCCGATGCCGCCGGCCGGCGCGTGCGCGAACCGCGTCGCGCAGCGCGTCACCAGCGCATCGAGGGCGGCGTAGGTCAGCGTCTCGCCGGCGCAGGTGAGGGCCGGCGCGTTCGGTCGCTCCACCGCGTGGCGGGCGAGGTGGCGCGTGATGCTCACGGGCGGTGCGGCGCCGCCACCGACCAGTTGCGCAGTACGGTGGTGGCGAGCAGTGCCGCGCCCACCGCCTTGATGAGGTCGCCCGGCACGAAGACGGACGCGCCGATGAGCGCCTTCAGCGGGCTGATGTGCGCCATCAGCGCGATTCCCGGAATGCCGAAGGCATAGAGGGTGAGGATGCCGCCCGTGATGGCGGCGATCAGCGCCGTCGCCAGCGCCGGCAGATTGCGCGCCGCGAGCCGCTCGGCCACGAGGCCGGTCACGAAGCCGGCGGCGACGTAGCCGATGAGGAAGCCGGCGGTCGGGCTCGCCAGCACGCCGAGGCCGCCGCGCCCGCCCGACAGCAGTGGTGCGCCGAGCAGCACCACGAACACGAACAGCCCCGTCGCCGCCGCCCCCGCGCGGGCGCCGAGCAGGAGGCCGGCCAGCATCACGCCGAGGCTCTGGGCGGTGATGGGCACACCCGCCGCGATGGGCAGGAAGATGGGCGGCACGAAGCCAAGCGCCGCGATGAGGGCGGCGACGAGGGCGATGCGCACCAGCGTGCGGGTCTCGAAGATCTGGCTGTCCATGGGTCTGTCCCCTTTCAGAATCCGGACTTGCGAGTGGGGCGCGGCGGGCGTGTTCTGCGCGGGGCGCCGAAGCCGCGCGCGTCGAGGGCTTCCGCCACCTGATCGGACATGGCGAGCGCGCCGGAGAAGAAGGCGCCGACGAGCGCCAATCCAGGCCGGCGTGGGCTGCGCGCGCGCCAGGCCTCCTCGCGGCCCCGCCAGGTGTCGAGCAGCACCGGCACGAAGCGCAGCACCAGCGCCACCGCCAGCGCGATGCGCTCGGGATCGAGCCCGAAGCGCGCGAGCGGGCGCATCGGCAGGGCCAGCGCGTCCATCATGTCCTGCATGCGGGTGGAGAGGGTGACGAGATCGGCGAGCAGCACCATCACGCAGATGCGCAGCACGCTCGCCACCGCCACCTCGACGGATGCCGCCCACACCTGCAGCGCGAAGATCACGACAAGCAGCGGCGCGAGGCTCCGCCACTGGGCGAGCCGCCGCAGCCCCGGCCGGCCGAACCCGCAATAGACGATGAGCACGCCGGCGAGCGCCATGGCCAGCAGCACCGGGCTGTCCAGCGGCACGATCAGCACGGAGAGCACCGCGAGCGCGATCAGTTTCGCGCCGGCGGGCAGGCGATGCAGCAGGCTGCGGCCGGAGAGATAGCCGGCGATCATGGGACGGCCCGCCCGGACGCCCGCGCCACGGCGCGCTCGGCGCGGGCGCGCGCATCGGCCTCGTAGAGCGGGATGACCTCGGCCGGCGCGCCATCCGCCACCACCTCGCCGCCCCTCAGCCAGAGGACGCGATCGAAGCCGGCGAACAGGTCCACGTCGTGGCTCGCCATCACCAAAGTCACGTCGAGCGCGCCGAGGCGGGAGGCGAGGGTGAGGCGGGTGGTGAGGTCGAGACTGGAGAAGGGCTCGTCCAGCAGCAGCACGGAAGGGTCGGCGGCCAGCGCCGAGAGGATGCAGACGAGCTGCTTCTGCCCCTCGGAGAGATCCGCCACCGCCCGCTCGCCCCAGCCGGCGCAGCCGTGGCGGGCGAGCAGCCGCTCGGCGTCCGCATTGGCCTGCGCCTTCGGCGTGCCCTGCTGGATGGGGCCGAAGGCGATCTCCTCCCGCACCGAGGGGAAGATGATCTGGTGGTCCACGTTCTGGAACACGAAGCCCACCGTCGCCGGCAGCTTGCGCCGGTCGCGGCGGGTGTCGAGGCCCTCCACCGTCACCGTGCCCGTGTCCGGCAGGATCAGGCCGTTGATGAGGCGCAGCAGGGTGGACTTGCCCGAGCCGTTGTCGCCCACGAGGCCGATGCGCCGCTCGGACAAGGTGAGACTGAGATTGGAGAAGACCGTCCGCGCGCCGCGCGTCACCTCGACCCCGGCGAGCCGCGCGAAGGGCGCGGCGGCGGGGCGCGGGTCGGCGGCGGGCATCTGTGACATGGCGTCTCCTGCTGGCCCTCCTTCCGATAAACGGTTCGCGCGTCGAGGCAAGAGTGCCATCCGTCTAGGACGCCTGCGAAGGGTGCATTGCACACCGGAACGCCTCCAAACCCGGATTGATTTCCGTCGCCGCCGGGCGCATAAATCCCGCCGATCAAATCGATTAAAATCCGGCGCACCGAACGCCGGAGCAGTGGAGAAAGCCATGTCCGGTCCTGCCGACCAGGGAAAAAACGGAACGATCGAGCGCAAGGGCGACCAGCCTGAGAAGCACGGCCTCAAGCTCAGGTCGCAGCTGTGGTTCGACAATCCGGACAATCCCGGCATGACCGCGCTCTATCTGGAGCGGTACCTCAATTTCGGCCTCACCCGCGAGGAATTGCAGTCCGGCAAGCCCATCATCGGCATCGCCCAGACCGGCTCGGACCTCTCCCCCTGCAACCGCCACCATCTGGACCTCGCCCACCGTGTGCGGGCGGGCATCGAGGCCATGGGCGGCGTGCCGTTCGAGTTTCCCGTCCATCCCATCCAGGAGACCGGCAAGCGCCCCACCGCCGCGCTCGACCGCAACCTCGCCTATCTCGGCCTCGTGGAAATCCTCTACGGCTACCCGCTCGACGGCGTGGTGCTGACCACCGGCTGCGACAAGACCACCCCGGCCTGCATCATGGCCGCCGCCACCGTGAACATTCCGGCCATCGTGCTCTCAGGCGGGCCCATGCTGAACGGCTGGTGGAAGGGCGAGCGCACCGGCTCCGGAACGGTGGTGTGGAAGAACCGCGAGCGCTTCGCCGCCGGCGAGATCGACTATGACGAGTTCATGGACGTCGTGGCCTCCTCCGCCCCCTCGGTCGGCCACTGCAACACCATGGGCACCGCCTCCACCATGAACGCGCTGGCGGAAGCGCTCGGCATGTCCCTGCCCGGCTGCGCCGCCATCCCCGCCCCCTATCGCGAGCGCGGGCAGATCGCCTACGACACCGGCAAGCGCATCGTCGACATGGTGTGGGAGGACCTGAAACCCTCCGACATCCTCACCCGCGAGGCGTTCGAGAACGCCATCCGCGTGAACAGCGCCATCGGCGGCTCCACCAACGCGCCCATCCACCTCAATGCCATCGCCCGCCATGTGGGTGTGCCGCTCTCGGTGGATGACTGGCAGGCGGTGGGCCACAAGATCCCGCTGCTCGTAAACCTCCAGCCCGCCGGCGAATATCTCGGCGAGGAATTCCACCGCGCGGGCGGCGTGCCGGCGGTGGTGGCGGAGCTGATCGAGCAGGGCAAGATCCACGAGGGCGCGCTCACCGTGAACGGGCGCACCATGGGCGAGAACTGCAAGGGCAAGCTCTCCTGGGACCGCGAGGTCATCAAGGCCTATGACGCGCCGCTGAAGGAGGATGCCGGCTTCATCGTGCTGCACGGCAATCTGTTCGACAATGCGGTGATGAAGACCTCGGTGATCTCCGAGGAGTTCCGCGCCCGCTTCCTCTCCAACCCGAACGATCCGGAAGCCTTCGAGGGCCGCGCCGTGGTGTTCGACGGGCCGGAGGACTACCACCACCGCATCGACGATGCCTCGCTGGGCATCGACGAATACACCCTGCTCTTCATTCGCGGCACCGGCCCGCTGGGTTATCCCGGCGGCGCGGAGGTGGTGAACATGCAGCCGCCGGCCGCCCTCCTGAAGAAGGGCATCCATGCCTTGCCCTGCATCGGCGACGGCCGCCAGTCCGGCACCTCGGGCTCGCCCTCCATCCTCAACGCCTCGCCGGAAGCGGCGGCCGGCGGCGGCCTCGCGCTGCTGAAGACCGGCGACCGGGTGCGCATCGACCTCAACACCTGCACCGCCGACATCCTGATCTCGCCGGAGGAGCTGGCCCAGCGCCGCGCCGACCTGCAGGGTCACGGCGGCTACAAGGCGCCGGAGAGCCAGACCCCCTGGCAGGAAATCCAGCGCTCCATGGTGGCCCAGTTCGACGAGGGCATGGTGCTGAAACCGGCGGTGAAATACCAGCACATCGCCCAGACCATGGGCGTGCCGCGCGACAACCACTGATCGCGATGCGGACGGGTGGACGGACCTTTCCCGTCCGCCCGCCCCGGCCCTAATCTCCCCCCGCCGCCATGCCCCGGCGGTGCACGGGATTGCTCTCATGACCTCGCCCACAGACAAGCGCCGCGCCTTCCGCACGCTCCACGAGAGCGGCTGCTTCGTGCTGCCGAACCCGTGGGACGTGGGCACCACGCGCTATCTGGAGGCGGCCGGCTTCAAGGCGCTCGCCACCACCAGCGCCGGCTACGCCTTCTCCACCGGCCGCCCGGATGGCGCCGTGGGGCGGGACGAGATGCTGGCCCACATCGCCGATCTCGTCGCGGCCACCTCCCTGCCGATGAATGCGGATTTCGAGGCGGGCTATGCGCCCGATCCGGCCGGGGTCGCCGAGAGCGTCACCCTGTGCGTCGGAACCGGCGTCTCCGGCCTCTCCATAGAGGATGCGACGGGGGATGCGGCGCATCCGCTCTATGATCTGGATGAGGCGGTCGCCCGGGTGCGCGCGGCGCGCACGGCCATCGACGCCTCAGGCGCGGACGTGATCCTCACCGCCCGCGCGGAATGCTTCCTGGTGGGCCGGCCCGACCTCGCCGAGGTCATCACCCGCCTGAAGGCCTATGCGGCGGCGGGGGCGGATTGCCTCTATGCACCGGGCATTCGCACGCGGGAGGACATCTCCGCCGTGGTGGAGGCGGTGGCGCCGCTGCCGGTGAACGTGCTGATGCCGGGTTCGACGGGGCTCGGTGTCGCCGACCTCGCGGGGCTCGGCGTGCGCCGCATCAGCGTGGGCAGCACCTTGAGCCGCGTCGCCTGGGGCGCCTTCATCGCCTCGGTGGAGGAGATCCGCGACGCGGGCACATTCCAGACGTTCGCGGGCGCCGTGCCCTTCGCCGAGATCAACCGATTCTTCCGCGCGGGGGGTGACAAGTGATGTCCGGCGATCCGTCCATCCCCCTCGGCGCGCCCGTGGACACCGCCCCCGCCCGCCGGCCCGAGCCGACGACGCTGGAGGGCCGCCACGTCCGCCTGGTGCCATTCGATGCGGCCAGGCATTCGACCTCGCTTTTCGCATTGTCCCACGGGCCGGAGAAGGAGGCGCTCTGGGCCTACCTCTCCCCTGCCCCCTTCCCGGATGAAGCCGCCTTCGCCGCCTTCTATGGCGAGGCCGCGAAGAAGGCGGACCCGCTGCTCTTCGCCATCGAGGAAGCGGACACCGGCCGAGCGGTTGGCCATGCCACCTACATGCGCATCGAGCCGGCGCAAAAGGTGATCGAGGTGGGCAACATCCTCTACACCCCGGCGCTCCAGCGCACGCGCGGCGCTACGGAAGCCATGTATCTCATGGCCCGCCACGCCTTCGAGGACCTCGGCTATCGCCGCTACGAATGGAAGTGCAACGCGCTGAACGCCCCCTCCCGGCAGGCGGCGGCGCGGCTCGGCTTCACCTTCGAGGGGCTGTTCCGCCAGCACATGATCGTCAAGGGCCGCAACCGGGACACCGCCTGGTTCTCTCTGCTCGACACCGAATGGCCGCGCGCCAAAGCGGCCTTCGAGGCGTGGCTGGCCCCGGAGAATGTCGATGAAAACGGCCGCCAGCTCCGGCGGCTGGAGGACATTCGCGCCGGCCTGTGACCGCGCGCGACAACACAAGAGGAACGTCATGGGTGGACGACTTCAGGGCAAGACCGCGCTGGTGACGGCGGCGGGACAGGGCATCGGCCGCGCCATCGCGGAAACCTTCGTGCGCGAGGGCGCGCGCGTCATCGCCACCGATCTCGACGCCGGCAAGCTGGCCGGCCTCGAAGGCGGTGAGACGCGGTCGCTGGACGTGCTCTCCACCGATGCCGTGACGGCGCTGGCCAAGGAGATCGGCCCGGTCAACGTGCTGGTGAATGCCGCCGGCTATGTGCACCAGGGCACCATCTTCGAGACCAGCGAGAAGGACTGGGACTTCTCCTTCGACCTCAATGTGAAGTCGATGCACCGCACCATCTCGGCCTTCCTGCCGGGGATGCTGGAGACGGGCGCGGGCTCCATCGTCAACATCGCCTCGGCGGCCTCCTCCATCCGCGGTGTGCCGAACCGCTATGCCTATGGCACCACCAAGGCGGCGGTGATCGGCCTCACCAAGGCGGTGGCGGCGGACTTCATCCTGAAGGGCGTGCGCGCCAACGCCATCTGCCCCGGCACCATCCAGTCGCCCTCGCTGGACGAGCGCATCGCCGCCGTCTCGGCCCAGACCGGCCGTTCGCTGGAGCAGGTGCGCGCCGATTTCGTCGGCCGCCAGCCCATGGGGCGCCTCGGCACGCCGGAGGAGATCGCCGCGCTCGCCCTCTATCTCGCCTCAGATGAAAGCGCCTTCACCACCGGGCAGATCCACATCATCGACGGCGGCTGGGCGCTCTGAGCGCGAGGGGATTTTCCAAGATGCACATTCTGGTCATCGGCGGCGCCGGCATGGTCGGCCGCAAGCTCATCGAGCGCCTCGCCCGCGACGGCCGCCTCGGCGGCAAACCCATCACCCGCATCACCGCCCACGACGTGGTGACACCCAAGCCGCCCGAAGCGCCCTTTCCCATCGACACCCGCGTCTCCGACCTCTCCGTTCCTGGCGAGGCGGCGGCGCTGGTGGCGGACCAGCCGGACGTGATCCTGCACCTCGCCGCCATCGTCTCGGGCGAAGCGGAGGCGGATTTCGACAAGGGCTACCGCATCAACCTCGACGGCACGCGCCATCTGTTCGACGCGGTGCGGCTGATCGAGGGCTATACGCCGCGCCTCGTCTTCACCTCGTCCATCGCGGTGTTCGGCGCGCCCTTCCCGGAGGCGATCCCGGACGAGTATTTCCACACCCCGCTCACCTCCTACGGCACGCAGAAGGCCATGGGCGAGCTGCTGCTGGCGGACTATACGCGGCGCGGCTTCTTCGACGGCATCGGCATCCGCCTGCCCACCATCTGCGTGCGGCCGGGCCTGCCCAACAAGGCGGCCTCCGGCTTCTTCTCCGGCATCATCCGCGAGCCCTTGGCCGGGCAGGAGGCGATCCTGCCCGTGTCGGAAGATGTCATGCACTGGCACGCTTCGCCGCGCTCGGCGGTGGGCTTCCTCATCCATGCCGCAACCCTCGACGGGGCCAGCGTGGGCACCCGCCGCAACCTCACCATGCCCGGCCTCGCCGTGACCGTGGGCGAGCAGATCGAGGCGCTGCGCAAGGTGGCCGGCGACAAGGCGGTGGCGCGCATCAGGAAGGTGCCCGACCCGGTGATCGAGACCATCGTCTCCGGCTGGCCCCGCAAGTTCGACGCCGCCCGCGCGACCGCGCTGGGCTTCAAGGCGGAAAGCTCCTTCGAGGAGATCATCCGCATCCATATCGAGGACGAGCTGGGCGGCAAGATCGCCGACTGAGGTCCGCGTTGCGCGGGCCTCTCAAAGCCCGCGCGGCGCCTGAGCCGAAGCAACGCGAAAAGCCCGCGCGGCGCCGAGCGAAAGCAACGCAAAACCCCCGCGCGGCGCCGGAGCGGAAGCAACGTCAACCTCTACGCCGCGACCCCTGACAGGCGGAGCGCGATGCGCTCCTCCAGCCGCGCGATGGCGGCGCCGATTTCCGGCAGGAGGCGGCGATAGGCCAAGCGGCGGGCAGGCGCGGGCAGGCTGCGCACGACTTCGGCGAGCCCCCAGGTCTCCAGCCGGAGCAGGCCGAGGAAAGGCTGGCGGCGGACGGCCCTGCGGCTCGCCTCGCCCAGCGCCACCACCACGTCGAGGCGCGGCGCGCCCGAGAGCAGGAAGACCCCCGCCGGCTTGGCTGAAAGTCCGTCGGCGGGGATGTCCTCGGCCTCCAGCGCGGCGACGAGGGCGGGGTCGACCTGGCCCGGCGTCGCGGCGGCGGCGCTGAACGGGCGCAGATCGGGATGGCGATGGAGCGCCACCGCTTCCGCCATCAGGCTGAGCGCCCCGTTGTCGGGGCACAGGAAGAGCACGGTCGGACGGCCGGGCATGCGAACCCCTTCATTTATAACAGGAATCAGCGAGCGACGCGCCCCCGCGCCCGCTTTTGATTCGGCACCCTAGA
This sequence comes from Xanthobacter wiegelii, assembly GCF_043193855.2. NCBI lineage: Bacteria > Pseudomonadati > Pseudomonadota > Alphaproteobacteria > Hyphomicrobiales > Xanthobacteraceae > Xanthobacter > Xanthobacter wiegelii. Next base: position 4,611,594 of record NZ_CM195529.1, read on the forward strand.
CGGAGGGTGGGACGAGGGTGTGACAGCGGCGCGGGGCCCTCTGGAGGCCGGACGCGAGCCAATGGGAACGTCCTGATAAGACTGGCGTTAACCATTCCGAAAATTTTCCGGGGGATGGATCACATGCTGGCGATCGTCGTGATTCGACAATGAATTCGCGCCGGCGCGTAGAATTCGGAGAAGAGTCATGGCCAAGAAGCCGGAAGTCACCAGTGACGAAGTGAGCACCCTCGCCGCGAAGGCCCTTCGCGATCCGGGCAGCCTCACCCACGCGGAGATCAAATCCCTCGCGGCTTCGGCTCTGACCCAGTCCCCCGACAAGCCCAAGGCCCCCGCCAAGACCGCCCCCGCCAAGACGGCGCCGGCGAAGGTGGCCCCCGCCAAGAAGGCTGCTCCCGTGAAGGCGGCCGCTCCGAAGGCGGCGCCCAAGGCTGTGGCGCCCAAGGCTGCTGCAAAGACCACTGCCCCGAAGGCGGCCGCCAAGGCTCCGGCGGCGAAGGAAGCCGCGCCGAAGGCTGCGGCCGAAGCGCCCGCGAAGGCGACGAAGGCCAAGGCCACCGCGCCCAAGGCCACCGCGCCCAAGGCATCTGCGCCCGAGGCGGCTCCGAAGGCTGCACCCAAGGCGACCAAGAAGGCTGCCGCCCCGAAGGCTGCGGCGACCAAGGCGGAAGTGAAGTCCGCGCCCGAGACCAAGGCCGTCGAGACCAAGGCCGCCGAAGCCAAGGCGCCTGCCAAGGCTTCCAAGCCCGCCGCCCCGAAGGCGCCCAAGGCCACCGCTCCGAAGGCTGCTGCGCCCAAGGCCCCGAAGGCCGCTCCCGCTGCCAAGACTGCTGCTCCCAAGACCCCCGCTCCCAAGACTCCCGCTGCCAAGACTTCCGCTCCGAAGACCCCCGCCCCGAAGGCGGCCCGCGCCAAGGTGGCGGCGGTGAAGACCGCGCCCGCTCCGGCCCCGAAGGCCGCCGCCAAGCCGGCCCGCGCCAAGAAGGCGTGAGACAGGCCTGAGATCGCCCCATCACGGGGCCCGAAAACAGGAACGCCGCCGTCGGGGATGCCCGGCGGCGGCGTTCTCGCGTTCAGCGGTGGGGGATCAGGGGGTGAGGACGCCCGTGCTCCCGAGATTGAAGATCTGGACGCGCCGGTTGATGGCGGCATGCGGATTCTTCACGTCCTGCAGGTTTTCCTCGCCGAGGCCGACGGCCTGGAGCCGGCGTGGATCCACCCGGAAGGTGGTGGCGAGCGCCTGCATCACCGCGTCGGCCCGCTCCTGGCTGAGCTTGAGATTGATCTCGCGGGTGCCGGTGGTGTCGGTGTTGCCCACCACGAGGAACTTGTAGCCGAGCAGGATGGGGTTGTGCATGGCATCGGCGACGGAGCCGAGCGTGCGGTAGGACGAGGGCTTGATCATCGCGGAATTGAGATCGAACTCGATCTCCACGTTGATCTGCGCCAGCTGGTCGAGCTGGATGGCCAGCGGAGGGCGGCTCTCGGGCGGCCCGGTGTACTTCATGTGCGCGACGGCAAGGCCGCGCAGCGCCTCGGCCGAGACGTTCGGCACGTTGGCAACGCTGGCCTGGAGGCCCTGGACGATCTGGGCATCGGAGGTGACCACCTGGGCCGAGGCGGGCGCGGCGAGGAGCACCGGCGCCATCAGCGCGGCGGACAGCAGCAGGGCGGAACGCATCTGGAATTTCATCTGTCCCTCCCCCTTCACTGCTGATTGTAGCCGGCGTTGATGAGGGCACCCGTGCAGGCCTGGCTCACCACCTTGGAGGCTTCGAGCAGGCAGGAGACGATGTTGCCGTCGCCAGGCACGAGGCCGGGGCAATATTGCGCGCGGTCGCGATCGCACACCTTGTAGGCCTCGCGCTGCGCCGCGGCGCGGGCCTCGGTCATCGCGCGGATGCCTTCGTGGTTGGCGGCGCAGGCCGGCGAGAGCTTGCTCGCGTTCTGCGCGAGACAGTTGTGGATGGCGCCGTTGCCGAGGTTCTGGCCCCGGCAAAGCTTCATGATGTCCTCGCCGCAATGCTGCGCCAGAAGGCCGGCGGCCTGGGCGTAGCTCACGGTCTGCGCCTGCGCGCCCGCGCTGTGGCCGACCGTTCCCGCCCCCAGCGCGATCAGCGCCGCGAGGGCCAGTCCTCGAAGTTTCATAGATTTCCCCCATAGAGCGCGATCCGATCAAATTGAATCAATTTGATCGGTGAATCGCCCTCTAACTTGATGATAGAGAACGCGTTATCCGATCTGATTGCAGTGCAATCAGATCGGCGCGTGCTCTAGCCCGGAATCGCGAGCGTGAGGGGAATTGACCACTGCGCCTCCCGTTCGGTCAACCGGCGGGAGCGCGGCCGTGGCGTGCTCAGGATGCGCGGCGGTAGGTGCCGGCCTCGATTTCGTCGCCGGCCGCGCCCACAAGGCCAAGGGGATCGGCGGCGAGCTCCAGATCCGGCGCCTCGGGCGCCTCCGCCGCCGGCGCGGGCTCCGGAACCCGGCGCGGCGCGAGCGCGAGGTGGACGGTGAGCGCCGCCACCGCCATCGCGGGCACGAGGATCGTCATGGCCACCAGCGGCGAGGGCAGCAGCGCCGAGACGGAGGTGCCGAGGAAGCCGCTGCCGATCTGCACGAATCCGGTGAGCGCGGAGGCGGAGCCGGCGATGGAGCCGAAGCCGGCCAGCGCATTGGTGGTGCAGCCGGGCAGCAGCAGCGCGCAGCCGCAGGCCCAGAAGGAGATGGGCAGCATCACGCTGACGGTGGAGAGCGCCACCGTATGGGGGCCGACCGCCATCGCCACCGCGCCGGCGAGCACCAGCAGGAGGCCGGGCAGGATGAGCTGCTGCGCCTTGAAGCGGTTGAGCAGCGGCCGGGCGATGAGCGTGCCCGCCATGAAGGCGCCGGTCTGCATCATCATGGCGAGGCCGAACTGGGTGGGCGAGAGTCCCACCCGGTCGATCAGCACGAAGGGCAGCGCCGCCGCCAGCGTGTAGATGCCGCCCAGCGCGCAGCCGGCGGTGAGGGCGGCGCGCATGAAGCCACGGTCGGTGAGCAGGCGGCGATAGCTGGCCGCGACCGCGCGCGGCGCGGCGAGGCGCGCGTCCGGCGCGCGGTTGGTTTCCGGCACGCGCAACAGCAGCAGCGTCATGAGGGCGAGGCCGAAGCCGGTCATGGCGACGAACACCGAATGCCAGCCGAAGGCGCCGAGCAGCAAGCCGCCGATGGTGGGCGAGATGGCCGGGCCGATGGCAAGGATGGTGCCGATGAGGTTCATCACCCGCGCCGAGGCCTGCCCGGTATATTGGTCGCGCACCAGCGCGCGGGACAGGGCGATGCCCGCCGCCGCGCCGATGCCCTGCAGGATGCGCCCGGCCACCAGCCAGCCGATGGTCGGCGCCAGCATGGCCACCACCGCGCCCGACAGATAGATGCCGAAGAAGCCGAGCGCCACCGGCCGCCGGCCGTAGGCGTCCGACAGCGGGCCGCAGATGAGCTGCGAGACGGCGAAGCCGAAGAAGAAGACGGTGAGGGTGAGCTTCACCGTGGCGATGGACGTGCCGAACACCTCCACCAGCGTCGGCAGGGCCGGCGTGTAGAGGGAGAGGCTGACCGGGCCGAGCATGACCATCATGCCGCCGATGATCGACACCTCTCGCTCGGTCATGAGCGGCTTGGGCGATGTCGCGGCCTCTGCGGGATGAGGCGCCGTCATTTGCGGGCCTCCCTGATGCGGGCCTCGCGCGGGGCGGCCTCGCGGCCCGCGCAGTCGCGGGCGAGGTTGCCACGGATGCGATCGAGGAAATCGCGCAGCTGCGCGCGCTCCTCATCGGAGAAGCCGCGCGTCGCCTCCTCGCGGGCCCGCGCCGCCGCCTGCTCGATGCCATCCAGATAGGGCCGGGCGGCATCCGTGAGCGCGACAATCTTGGCGCGGCGGTCGGTGGGGTCGGTCTCGCGCACCACCAGCCCCAGCCCTTCAAGGCGATCGAGGAAGCCCACCAGGGTCATGGGCTCCACGCTCATCTTCTCGGCGAGCGCCGACTGGCGCAGGCCCGGGTTGATGTTGATGTGGGCCAGCGCCCGCGCCTCGCCGATGGTGAGGCCGAGGCCGGCGCCATCGAAGGCGCGGTCGATGCGGGCGCGGTAGAGCCGCGCGGAATCCACGAGCAGGAAGCCGAGCGGCGGCGTGGCGTGAGAGGGGGGCGATCTCATAAGGTCAATATATAATAAGCCTTCCTTACTAACAAGACCAAAGCCGCCTGATGCATGTCATTGCGCCCCCGCCGCGACGCGCTATGTGTGAAGCGACATCCCTCAGGGAGACCCGCGATGCCTTGGTCCGTGACCATCGGCCGCCTCGGCGAGACCGCCATCCGTATCCACGTCACCTTCCTGCTGTTCCTGGTGTGGATCTGGGCGGCCTATTACCGCTCCGGCGGCGCGCAGGCGGCGTGGGAGGGGGTGCTGTTCGTCGCGCTGCTGTTCTTCTGCGTGCTGCTGCACGAGCTGGGGCACGTCTTCGCCGCCCGCCATTACGGGGTGAAGACGCCGGACATCACGCTGTGGCCGTTCGGCGGCATCGCCAATCTGGAACGCATTCCCGAGAAGCCGTCGCAGGAACTGGTGGTGGCCATCGCCGGGCCGGCGGTGAACGTGGTGATCGCCCTCGTGCTGCTGGTGGTGCTGAGCCTCACCCTCACGGGCGGCGACCTGAAGGCGGAGGATCTGGCGAAGGTCGAGGACCCCGGCACGTCCATGCTGGTCAAGCTCGCGGGCGCCAACATCTTCCTCGTGCTGTTCAATCTCATCCCCGCCTTCCCCATGGACGGCGGGCGGGTGTTGCGCGCGCTCCTCGCCATGAGGATGGGTTTTGCCCGCGCCACCGCGCTCGCCGCCTCCATCGGCCAGGGCCTCGCCATCGGCCTCGGGCTCATCGGCATCTTCACCAATCCGATGCTGATGATCATCGGCGTCTTCGTCTTCCTCGCCGCCTCCGGCGAGGCCGGGCAGGTGCAGCTGAGGGAGGCTTCGCGCGGGCATATCGTGGCCGACGCCATGATCACCCATTTCGAGACGCTGGGGCCGCAATCCACCGTGGACGATGCGGCCGAGGCGCTCATCCGCTCCACCCAGAAGGAATTCCCGGTGGTGGACGGCGCCGGCCACCTGCGCGGCGTGCTCACCCGCGACGCCATGATCCGGGCGCTGAAGGAGCAGGGGCCGACGACGCCCGTCATCGAGGTGATGCAGCACGACATCCCGACCGTGGAGGCCCGCTCAATGTTGGACGCGGCGCTCAAGCTCATCACCAGTGCCCAGGTCCCCGCCGTCGGCGTGCTCGACGCCCCCGGCGGCCGGCTCGTGGGCCTGCTCACGCCGGAGAATGTCGGCGAGCTGATGATGGTGCATGTGGCACGGGACGCGCGGGCCGAGAGGACGAAGGGCACAAGTATCTGATTTAGAATATCACGGCTTCACGTAGTCATCGCAGAATGCAATTCGAATGGTACACGTCACGCCCTTGGCTTCGCAACTGTTTGCGGCCGCTGTTTCCGCATCGCCCCGAAGGAACTTCTTGGACCAGTAGCCGACAGCCTTGCCCTTGTCGGGAACGGCAAGGGCGACACACTGCTTGTTGCCGGTGACGATCAGCCGGCATTCACGCGTGCCGCCCTTCTGGCACAGGTCCATGGCGATCTTTTTCGCCTCCGCTGCTGTTTTTTTGTTTTTTGCCCATCCATGCCAAAACTGGCTGTCTCTCTGACCCCAGGCGATGGCGAATTCGGCATGTGCGGGCGCTGCTCCCAAAGGCAGGGCGCAAGTCAATAATGACAGACTGAGAAGGTAGACCACATTCTTCACGGGAAACACTCCTGCGGTCAACCAACTTAACCTTTGCCACAAGATATCGCCATGGGGACGCGCAAGGCGCGTGAGAGGCCCGGCTTCGAAGGCCGGCCCCATCGCTCACCCCTACCCCAAGCCAAATGCGCCCGCCCTCACACCGAGCGCATCAGGCCGCCGTCCACCTTCAAATTCTGGCCGGTGATGTAGCCGGCGCCTTCGGAGGCGAGGAAGGCCACCGTGGCGGCGATCTCGGCGCTGGTGCCGTAGCGGCCCATGGGCACGCCGGCGCGGCGCTCGTCGGTCTGCGGCAGGCTGTCGATCCAGCCGGGCAGCACGTTGTTCATGCGCACGTTGTCGGCGGCATAGGTGTCGGCGAAGATCTTGGTGTAGGCGGCAAGTCCCGCGCGGAACACGGCCGAGGTGGGGAACATCGCCGCCGGCTCGAACGCCCAGGCGGTGGAGATGTTGACGATCGCCCCGGCCTTCTGCGCCACCATGACGGGGGTGACGAGCCGCACCGAGCGGATCACATTCATGAGATAGATGTCGAGGCCCTGATGCCACTGCTCGTCGGTGATGGCGGTGATGGTGTCGCGCGGGCCGTGGCCGGCGCTGTTCACCAGCACGTCGATGCGACCGTAGCGTGCCATCACCTGATCCACGAACGCGGCGATGTCCTCCGCCTTCTGGTTGGAGCCGGTGACGCCGAGGCCGCCCAGTTCCGCCGCCAGCGCCTCGCCCTTGCCGGACGAGGAGAGGATGGCGACAGTGTAGCCATCCGCCGCGAGACGCCGCGCGCACGCCGCACCCATGCCCGACCCGCCCGCGGTGACGACGGCGACCTTGACCTCTGCCATGTCGATCTTCTCCTTTTGGCGCATAACGCGCCGGTCGATCACGGGAATGGCAGAAACGTCGACGTATAGGAAGGCGCTTTGAGTTAACTTGCTGGTCTAATGCGCAGATGTCCTCTATAGCCACGCTAGTTGCACTGCGAAGAGGAGCTGCTCGTGCGCGACCATCGGGTATTTCGCGGGCAGGATGCTGGCGTGGTCAAAGGTAAGCACATGCTGCTGGGCGTGCTCGGCGCGTGCTTCTTCCTTGCCGCCTGCGGCGAGGCGCAGAAGCCGCAGGCGCAGGAGCCTCGGCCGGTGCGCACGGTGGTTGCCACCAACCGCGCGGCGAGCGACGCCGTGAGCCTCACCGGCGTGGTGGAGGCGCAGAACGAGGCCACCTACGGCTTCCGCATCTCCGGCCGCATCATCGACCGCCTGGTGAACGTGGGCGACCGCGTCGCCCCCGGCCAGGTGCTCGCCCGTCTCGATCCGCAGGACGAGCAGAATGCCGTGCGCTCGGCGCAGGCGGCCCTCGGCGCGGCAAACGCCAACCTCACCCAGACACGCAACCAGTATGAGCGCCAGCGCCAGCTCCTCGCCCGCGGCTTCACCCCGCGCGCCCAGTATGAGCAGGCCGAGCAGGCGTTCCTGAACGCCCGCGCGCAGGTGGACGACGCGGAAGCGCGCCTGCAGATGGCCGAGGACCGCCTCGGCTTCACGGAATTGAAGGCCGACAGCGCCGGCGTCGTCACCCAGCGCCGGGCCGAGCCGGGCGAGGTGGTGCAGGCCGGCCAGCCGGTGATCGAGGTGGCGCGCCAGGATGGCCGCGACGCGGTGTTCGATGTGCCCGCCGCCATGCTCTCCGGCCTGCCCGGCGACCCCGAGGTGACGGTGGCGCTCGCCACCGACCCCGCCATCTCCGCCACTGGCCGGGTGCGCGAGGTGGCGCCGCAGGCCGATCCGGTGACCCGCACCTTCCGGGTGCGCGTGGGCCTCACCAATCCGCCCGAGGGGCTGCGCCTCGGCACCACGGTGGTGGGCCGGGTGATCGTGGATCGCGGGCCGGTGGTGGAAATCCCGGCGAGCGCCCTCACCCGCCTCAACGACAAGCCCGCCGTGTGGGTGGTCGATCCCAAGAGCCAGACCGTGGCGCTGCGCACCATCGAGGTGCTGCGCTTCGGCCCGGCGTCCGTCAGCGTCGGCGAGGGGCTGAAGCCCTCCGAGATCGTGGTGACCGCCGGCGTCCAGGCGCTGCATCCGGGCCAGAAGGTGCGCCTGCTCGCGGCGCCCGCGGGAGCCAGCCTGTGAGCGGCGGCTTCAACCTTTCAGCCTGGGCGCTGAAACACCGCTCCGTCATCATCTACCTCATGGCCATCTCCGTGGTGGCCGGCGTGATGGCCTTCCGCAACCTCGGCCGGGCGGAAGACCCGACCTTCGTCATCAAGACCATGGTGGTGCAGGCCAACTGGCCCGGCGCCACCTTGGAGGAGACCTTCCGGCAGGTGACGGAGCGGCTGGAGCGCAAGCTCCAGGAGGTGCCGCAGCTCAACTTCCTGGAGAGCTACACCAAGCCCGGCGTCACCACCGTGTTCGTGAACCTGAAGGGCTCCGCCACCGCCGCCGAGGTGCCGGACATCTGGTATCACGTCAGGAAAAGCATCGCCGACATCCGCCACACCCTGCCGCAGGGCATCGTGGGGCCGTTCTTCAACGACGAGTTCGGCGACACCTTCGGCATCATCTACGGCTTCACGGCGGACGGCTTCTCCCATCGCGAGCTGCGCGACTATGTGGAGGAAGCCCGCTCCGAGCTGCTGCACGTGCCGGACGTGTCGAAGATCGAGATCCTCGGCGCGCAGGACGAGCGCATCTTCATCGAATTCTCCATGGCCGAGCTGGCGAGCCTCGGCATCGACCGGCAGGCGGTGCTGGCGGCGCTGGCGGCGCAGAACATCGTGCGCCCCTCGGGCGAGATCCAGACGGGCAAGGAGAACATCTCCGTCCGCGTCTCCGGCGCCTTCGCCTCGGAAGCCGACATCGCCAATGTGAATTTCGTGGTGAACGGCCGGCTCATCCGCCTCGCCGACATCGCCACCATCCGGCGCGGCTTCGCCGATCCGCCGCAGCCCATGTTCCGGGTGAACGGCAAGGAGGCCATCGGCCTCGCCATCGCCATGCGCGACGGCGGCGACATCCTCGCCATGGGCGCCAACATCGACCGCGCCATGACGCGCATCCTCGCCAACATGCCCGTGGGCATCGACGCGACGCTGGTGGCCGATCAGGCGGTGACGGTGAAGAGCGCCATCTCCGAATTCATGGAGAGCCTGTGGCAGGCGGTGGGCATCATCCTCGTGGTGTCGTTCATCGCGCTCGGGGTGAGGGCCGGCGCCATCGTGGCGCTCGCCATCCCGCTCACGCTCGCCATCGTCTTCGCGCTGATGCAGCTCGCCCATATCGACATGCAGCGCATCTCGCTCGGTGCCCTCATCATCGCGCTGGCGCTGATGGTGGACGACGCCATGACCACCACCGACGCGACGCTCACCCGCCTCGCGGCCGGCGACGACCCGCCCACCGCCGCCTCCTACGCCTTCAAGGCCTATGCGGCAGCCATGCTGGCGGGCACGCTGGTGACGGTGGCGGGCTTCGTGCCGGTGGGCTTCGCGGCCTCCTCGGCGGGCGAATATACCTTCACCTTGTTCGCGGTGGTGGGCATCGCGCTCCTCGTCTCGTGGATCGTGGCGGTGCTGTTCGCGCCGCTGCTTCAGGTGCTCATCCTGCGCGCGCCGGCGAAGGACAAGATCCCCGATCCCGACGCCCCGCCGAAAGGCGTGATGGGGGTCTACCGGTCGTTCCTCATCCTGTGCCTGCGCCTGCGCTGGGTGACGCTCGCCGTCACCGCCGGCCTGTTCGTGCTCTCCGTGCTGGCGCTGCCGCTGATCCCGCGCCAGTTCTTCCCCTCCTCCGACCGGCCCGAGCTGCTGGTGGACCTCGCCTCGCCGCAGAACGCCTCCATCTACGCCTCGCAGAGCGTGGCCGAGGCGTTCGACAAGGTGCTGGCCAATGATCCGGACGTGGCCCGCTGGTCCACCTACGTGGGCCGTGGCGCCATCCGCTTCTATCTGCCCCTCGACGTGCAATTGCCCAACGACTTCTTCGCCCAGAGCGTGATCGTGGCCAAGGACGTGGCGGCACGTGAGCGGCTGCGCGTGAAGCTGGAGAAGGTGCTCGCCACCGACTTCCCGCAGCTTGTGGCGCGCATCTCGCCGCTGGAGCTGGGGCCGCCCGTGGGATGGCCGGTGCAGTATCGCGTCTCCGGCCCGGAGATCGAGAAGGTGCGCGCCATCGCCTTCGACCTCGCCAAGGTGATGGCCGAGAACCCCGAGGTGGAGACGGTCAATTACAACTGGATCGAGCCCGCCCGGCAGGTCTCCATCCGCGTGGACCAGGACGAGGCGCGCCTCCTCGGCCTCTCCACCGCTCAGCTCGCGGGCGTGCTCAACACCGTGCTCTCCGGCCAGCCGGTGACGCAGGTGCGCGACGACATCTATCTCGTCAACGTGGTGGCCCGCGCCACCGACGAGGAGCGCGTCTCGCTTGCCTCCCTCGCAACGCTGCAAGTGCCGCTGCCCAACGGGCGCACCGTGCCCCTCTCGCAGATCGCCACCTTCGAGTACGGGCAGGACTATCCCGCCATCTGGCGGCGCGACCGGGTGCCGACGCTGACCGTCCAGTCTGACGTGACGCGCGGCGTGCTGCCCGAGAGCGTTGTGGAGAAGCTCGCGCCGAAGATCGAGGCCCTGCGCCGCACCCTGCCCGCCGGTTACGCCATCACGCCGGGCGGCACGGTGGAGGAGAGCGCGACCTCGCTCGCCTCGGTGGTGGCGGTGGTGCCGGTGATGCTGTTCCTCATGTTCACCGTGCTGATGTTCGAATTGAAGAGCTTCCAGCGGCTCGTCATCGTGCTGTCGGTGGCGCCGCTGGGGCTCATCGGCGTGGTGGCGGCGCTGCTCGCCTCCGGCCGTCCGCTGGGCTTCGTCGCCATCCTGGGCGTTCTGGCGCTCATCGGCATGATCACCAAGAACGCGGTCATCCTCATCGGCCAGATCGAGGCGGACCGCGCAGCGGGAAAGACCGTGTGGGATGCGGTGGTCTCCGCCTCCTCCCTGCGCTTCCGTCCCATCATGCTCACGGCGGTCTCCACCGTGCTGGGCATGATCCCCATCGCCCCCACCGTGTTCTGGGGGCCCATGGCCTTCGCCATCATGGGCGGGCTCATGGTGGGCACGCTGCTCACCCTCATCTTCCTGCCGGCGCTCTATGTGGCGTGGTTCGGCCCCGATACCGGGCCGGAGCGCGTCGCGCAGCCGGTCAAGACGCAGCCGGCGTGACCGGCGCGCGGACGGCGGGCCTTCCCGCCGCCGCCAACAACACAAGAACGACCCGAGGAAACGCCCGCCACGCCAAACGGCGACAGCCCGCCCCTGAGCGGCCTGCGAGTGAATGAGGTCCAAGATGGAACGGGAACCGGTACTCGTCGATCTCGCCTTGCAGGGCGGCGGCTCCCACGGGGCCTTCACATGGGGTGTGCTCGACCGGCTGCTCGACGAGCGCTGGCTCGAGATCGAGGGCGTCTCCGGCACCTCGGCCGGCGCCATGAACGCCGCCGTGCTGGCGGACGGCTTCGCCGCCGGCGGCCGCGAGGGCGCCAGGCTCGCCCTTGAGAGCTACTGGTCCCACGTCTCGGAAGCCGCGCGCTTCAGCCCGTTCAAGCGCTCGCCCTTCGACAAGATGCTCGGCCGCTGGTCCATGGACACCGCGCCGGGCTTCCTGATGATGGATTTCATGACGCGGATGTTCTCGCCCTACCAGTACAATCCCCTGGGCGGGAACGCGCTGGCGCCGATCCTCGAAAAGCAGATCGACTTCGACCGCCTGCGCACCTCCCCCATCAAGGTGTTCATCACCGCCACCAACGTGCGCACCGGCCGCCCGCGCGTGTTCCGCAATGCCGAGATCACGCCCGACGTGCTGATGGCCTCGGCCTGCCTGCCCACGCTGTTCCAGGCGGTGGAGATCGACGGCGAGGCCTATTGGGACGGCGGCTATTCCGGCAACCCGACGCTGGCGCCGCTGGTGAGCGAACTGAAGTCGGACGACACCATCCTCGTGCCCATCAACCCGCTGGAGCGGCCCGGCACGCCCAAGACGCCGGGCGAGATCCTCAACCGCCTCAACGAGGTGTCGTTCAATTCGGTGGCGATCAAGGAGCTGTACATGATGGCGCTGCTCCAGCGCCACGTGAACGAGCTGTCCGGCGATACGGAAGCCTGCAACTGGGCGCGCATGCGCGTGCATGTGGTGCGCAACCCCATCATGAACGAGCTGGGCTTCTCTTCCAAGCTCAATGCGGAATGGGACTTCCTCACCTGGCTGAGGGACGAGGGCCGCAAGGCCGCCGATGTGTTCCTCGCCGAGCACGGGCACGACATCGGCAAGGCCTCCACGGTCAATTTCGACCAGCTGATGGCGGAGCTTTGAGAATGGGTCTCATCGGCATCCTGGTCGGCCTCGCCGTCCTCATCTTCCTCGCCTTCCGCGGCTCCTCCATCCTCATCCTCGCGCCCATCGCGGGGCTGATCGCGGCCGCCTTCTCGGGCGAGCCGCTGCTGGCGAGCTGGACACAGACCTTCATGCGCAACGCGGCGGATTTCGTCGCGCAATTCTTCCCGCTTTTCCTGCTCGGCGCGGTGTTCGGCAAGCTGATGGAGGATTCCGGCTCGGTCACCTCCATCGCCAACTACATGACGGAAAAGCTCGGCCCCAGCCGCGCCATTCTCGCGGTGGTGCTGGCAGGCGCCATCGTCACCTATGGCGGTGTGTCGCTGTTCGTCGCCTTCTTCGTGCTGGCCCCCATGGGCGTCGCTTTGTTCCGCGCGGCCGGCGTGCCGCGGCGGCTGATGCCGGCGGCCATCGCGCTCGGCACCTCCACCTTCACCATGTCGGCCATGCCCGGCACCCCCTCCATCCAGAACGCCATCCCCATGCCCTTCTTCGGCACCACGCCGTTCGCGGCGCCGGGGCTCGGCATCATCGCCTCGCTCATCATGCTGGGCTTCGGCATGTGGTGGCTGAAGCGGCGGGAGAATGCCGCCCGCGCCGCCGGCGAGGGCTTCGGCTCGCTCATCGCGGCGCCGGACGAAAGCGCGGACCTCGCGGCGGACGACCCCATCGTGCGCGAGCGGGCCTCCACGGCCGGCCCGTTCGACCCGTCCGAGATCCATTCCAGCGACGAATCCCCCCGCGCCCCGCCCATCCTCCTGGCGGCGCTGCCCATCGTGGTGGTGATCGTCGTCAACCTCCTCATGTCCTTCGTGGTGCTGCCGCGCATGGATGTGAGCTTCCTCGCCGATCCGCAGTGGGGCGGCGTCACGCTGTCGGCGGTGGGCGGCGTGTGGTCGGTGATCGTGGCGCTGGCGGCGGCCATCGTCACCTGCATCATCATCAACTTCACCACCGTGCCGGAGCTGCGCGCCACCATGACGGCGGGCGCCAACGCCTCGGTGCTGCCCATCCTCTCGGTGGCGAGCCTCGTGGGCTTCGGCGCCATCGTCGCGGCGCTGCCCGCCTTCGCGGACGTGCGGGACTGGGTGCTCGGCATCGGTGGCGGGCCGCTGGTGTCGCTGGCGGTGGCCACCAACATCCTCGCGGCACTGACCGGCTCGGCCTCCGGCGGCCTCACCATCGCCCTCGACGCGCTGGGGCCGACCTACATGAAGATCGCCGCGCAGATCGGCATGGACCCGTCCCTCATGCACCGTGTCGCCGTCATCGGCTCCGGCACGCTGGACAGCCTGCCCCACAACGGCGCGGTGGTGACGCTGCTCTCCGTGTGCGGCGTGACCCACAAGGAAGGCTACCTCGACATCGTGATGGCCGCCGTGGTGGGCGCCCTCATCGCGCTGGCCGTGGTGATCGGGCTCGGCACGCTCGCCGGCAGCTTCTGAGCGGGAGGGGACGAAGCGATGCGCAAGGCGATCGTACGGCTGGTGACGCTGAGCCGCTGGGCCATGGTGCCGCTGTTCGCGGGGCTCTCGGTGGCGCTCGCCTTGCTCGTCGTCGCCTTCATTCTGGAACTCGTGCGCTTCGCCATCGCCCTGCCGAGCATGAACGAGACGCACGTCATCATGGGCATCCTCACCCTCATCGACCTTGCCCTGGTGGGCGGGCTGCTGGTGGTGGTGATCTCCTCGGGCTACGAGAACTTCGTCGAGAAGATCGACCGCGCCGATACCCCCTCCTCGCCGGTCTGGATGACGCGCATCTCCTTCTCGGGACTGAAGCTGAAGCTGTTCGCCTCGCTCATGGCCATCACCGGCATCACGCTCCTCAAGGCGCTGATGCGGCTGGAGACGGACGTGAGCGAGACGCAGGTGAAGTGGCTGGTGGTCGCCAACATCATCTTCGTCGCCGCCTATGGCGTGCTGGCGGTGACCGACCGCTTCCACCCCTCCTCGCGCGAGGATTGAGGGGGCGATCCTCTTCCCTCACCGCCGTCATGCCCCGGTTCATCCGGGGCATCCACCCCGTCGCCCGTGCGGTTTTGGAGCGGGGAGAGCCGGCCTTGCCGTTCCGTGGTTCGCCCGGAACCCGGCTGCTGCCGGGTTCCGTCTTGCGCACGGAAGTCGGCTGCCGCCGGCTTCCGACGAGCCGGGCGATGACGGTCCTGCGAGGCTGGCCGAGCCGCCCCGCCACTTCCCCATCGTCAAGCCCCAGCCGCGGCAAAGGCGCGCGATCTCTGGACTGGGGCGGCAAAATCGCTACTTTCGCGCCGCCGCCGGGCCGCGACCGCCGCCCGGCAACCGCCATTTCAAGCCGAGCCTCATGTGCGGCAGCTCATGTCCGCGCGGGTTCGCCTGCTGATCGCCGAAGGACGTCGCGCCCCGTGACCCAAAACGCCCCCCAGCTTTCCCTGTCCCGCGACAAAATCAAGGTGCTGCTCCTCGAAGGCGTCAACGACAGCGCCGTCGAGATGATGCTCGCCGCCGGCTACACCAACCTGACCCGCCTGCCCAAGGCGCTGGACGGGGAGGCGCTGAAGGAGGCGCTGAAGGGCGTCTATCTGCTCGGCATCCGCTCGCGCACCCAGATCACCGCCGACGTGCTGGAGGCGGCCGACCGGCTCATCGCCATCGGCTGCTTCAGCGTCGGGACCAACCAGGTGGACATCGACGCCACCCGCATCGCCGGCATCCCGGTGTTCAACGCGCCCTTCTCCAACACCCGCAGCGTGGCGGAGCTGGTGATCGGCGAGATCGTGATGCTGCTGCGCCGCATCCCCAACCGCTCCGCCGCCGCCCACGAAGGGCTGTGGGACAAGTCGGCCACCGACAGCCACGAGGTGCGCGGCAAGACGCTCGGCATCATCGGCTACGGCAATATCGGCTCGCAGCTCTCCAACCTCGCCGAGGCGATGGGCATGCGGGTGATCTATTACGATCACACCGACAAGCTCCGCCACGGCAACACCGAGCCGGTGGCGACCATGGCCGACGTGCTCTCCCAGAGCGACGTGGTGAGCCTGCACGTGCCCGAGACCCCCGCCACCCACGGGATGATCGGCCGCGCCGAGATCGCCGCCATGAAGAAGGGCGCCTATCTCATCAACAACAGCCGCGGCACGGTGGTGGACCTCGACGCCCTCGCCGACGCGCTGAAGGAAGGTCGCCTGCGCGGTGCGGCGGTGGACGTGTTCCCCGTGGAGCCCAGCGCCAACGGCCAGAAGTTCGTCTCTCCGCTGCAGGGCCTGCCCAACGTCATCCTCACCCCGCACATCGGCGGCTCCACCGAGGAGGCGCAGGAGCGCATCGGCGCCGAGGTGGCGCGCAAGCTGCTCGATTATTCGGACACCGGCTCCACCATGGGCGCGGTGAACTTCCCGCAGGTGCAGTTGCCGGCGCGCCCCACCGGCACCCGTTTCATCCAGGTGCAGCGCAACCTGCCGGGCATGCTCGGCCGCCTCAACGAGGTGCTGGCCCGCCACGCGGTCAACATCGCCGCCCAATATTACGAGACCAATGCCGACATCGGCTATGTGGTGCTCGACGCGGACGCCTCGGCGGTGGACAGCCAGGCCATCCTCGCCGACATCCGGGCGCTCGAAGGCACCATCCGCGCCCGGCTGCTCTACGAATACAAGGCCTGATCGAGCGGCCCGACCTTTCCCCTCCCGCCCAATGGCCCCCTTGCCAAAAGGGGGCTCCGCCTGCGTTGATACGGCAACGCTTGGCCGCTTCGACGGTGGGGCACCACGGGGGAAACGGGCATGGGTATCGGGCGGTCGGGATCGGTCTTCTCTCACCCGTTGGGCCGGCTCGCGCTGGGGCTTCCGGCGCTCGCTTTCCCCGCCGCGCTCGCTTTCGCCGCCGCGCTCGCCTGCGCCGCACCTGTCCGGGCGGCGGAAAACCTCGACAGCTATCTTGAAGGCGTGCGCGCCAAATACGGATTGCCGGCGCTGGCCGCCGCCGTGACCCGATCGGGCGAGATCGTCGCCTCGGGCGCGGCGGGCAAGCGGGCCATCGGCATCGATATCCCTGTGACGGTGGAAGACCGCTTCCACCTCGGCTCCGACACCAAGGCCTTCACCGCCACCGTCGCGGGGACGCTGGTGGAGGAAGGCAGGATCAAGTGGTCGAGCACCCTCGGCGAGGTGCTGGGCGGCAGGGTGAAGGACATGAACCCGAAGCTCGCGGCGGTGACGCTGGAGCAGCTCCTGTCCCACACCAGCGGCATCCCCTCCGACAATGCGGACACCATCGCCATCTATTTCAATGCGGTGGGCTTCGAGAAAACCCCCACGGCCCTGCGCCTCGACGCGCTGGAGCGGTGGAAGACGCACGCGCCGGAGGTGCCCAAGACCGGCTCGCCGTTTCAGTATTCCAACCTCGGCTACACCTTCGCCGGCGCCATGCTGGAGGAGGTCTCCGGCAAGCCGTGGGAGCGCCTGGTGGAGGAGCGCATCTATGCGCCGCTCGGCCTGAAGAGCGCCGGCTTCGGCCCGCAGGCGACCTTCGGCAAGTATGACGCCGCCATCGGCCACATGCTGGACGACAAGGGCACCCCCACGGCCATGGCCTGGGGCCCCTCGGCGGACATTCCGCCCGTGATCGGCCCGGCCGGCATCGGCCACATGTCGGTGCTGGACTTCGCCCGCTGGGGCGACTGGAACGCCGGCCAGGGCAAGCGCGGCCCCAAGATCGTCTCGCCGGAGACGCTGGCCGTCATCCACAAGCCCCACGTCACCACCCCGCCCTTCAAGAACCCGCCCCCCGGCACCCCCTCCGCCGGCGACTATGCCTTCGGCTGGGGCGTGGTGAAGCTCGACTGGACGAAGACGCCTGTGCTCACCCACAACGGGTCCAACAGCATGAACTTCGCCAAGATCCTGGTGGAGCCGGCGAGCGACCTCTCGGTGGAGGTGGTGGCCAATTATCCCGGCCAGACCGCCGAGGACGCCGCCACCGAAGTGGTGAAGCACCTCTACGGGCAGTTCGCCCCGAAGTGAGGGGATGAGGGGCGCCCCGTTCCCCGGACAAGCGACGGCGCAGCCGCAGCGCTGATCCGGGGTCCAGAGCAGGGCTCCCACGCAGCGTCATCGCCCGGCTTGTCCGGGCGATCCACGGTTGGGCCGTGTCGATCTTTCGGTCATAGCTCACGCGGCTCGGTGGATCGCCCGGACAAGCCGGGCGATGACAAACGGATAGGATTGTGCCGGACCCGCCGGCGCCGCATGCCTCCGGGACGCTCCCACGCCGCCCCCTACCTCCCCCGCTCCTTGATCTCAATCAACGCTCTTCAGCCGGCTAAGGCTCATGTTTTGACGCGGTTTTTCAGCCGCGGATGGCGCGCGCCTCCAGCGCCCAAGGAGCCCAGCATGGCCAGCATTGACGACCTCTCGCCCGTGACCGGCGCCGACGCCATTCCCGCCGAGATGGAGCGCTCGCTGGCCGAGGAGCGCCAGATGGCGGCGCAGGAGGCGGAGCTGTCCGCCGTCGCCGCCCTCTCCGCCTCCCTCGAAGAGCCCCAGCCTGCCGCGTCGGCGGGCGTGGACGAGGTGAAGGCCGGCATCGCCGCCATTCTCGCGGGCGCCGCGCCGGACGACGCCGTGCGGCTGCGCAAATCGCTCGGCCTGCCCAAACCCGCGGGCACCCCGGCCGGCCAGCCGCGCGTGACCAGCGACGAACTCTCCGACGACTGGCGCACCGGCGGCTATCCCTTCAAATACAAGATGCTGCGGCGCGACTACGAGCAGCAGAAATTCATCCTCCAGACCGAGCTTCTGAAGCTTCAGTCGTGGGTGAAGGAAAGCCGCCAGCGGGTCATCATCCTGTTCGAGGGGCGCGACGCGGCCGGCAAGGGCGGCGCCATCAAGCGCTTCATGGAGCACCTCAACCCCCGCGGCGCGCGGGTGGTGGCGCTGGAAAAGCCGAGCGAGGTGGAGCGCGGCCAGTGGTATTTCCAGCGCTATGTGGAGCACCTGCCCACCACCGGCGAGATCGTGATGTTCGATCGCAGCTGGTACAACCGGGCCGGCGTCGAACGGGTGATGGGCTTCTGCTCGGATGACGAATATCGCGAGTTCCTGCGGCAGGCGCCGGAGTTCGAGCGCAACCTCGTGCGCAGCGGCATCCACCTCATCAAGTTCTGGTTCTCGGTGAGCCGCGACGAGCAGCGCCGCCGCTTCAAGGAACGCAAGGTGCATCCGCTGAAGCAGTGGAAGCTCTCGCCCGTCGATCTCGCCTCGCTGGACAAGTGGGACGACTACACCCGCGCCAAGGAAGCCATGTTCTTCCACACCGACACGGCGGACTCGCCCTGGACGGTCATCAAGTCCGACGACAAGAAGCGCGCCCGCATCAATGCCATGCGCTATGTGCTGCATTCCCTGCCCTACAAGGACAAGGACCAGAAGCGCATCGGCCCGCTGGAGACCCTGCTGGTGGGACGCGCCAACACCGTGCACGAGCGCGGCGAATATGTGATGGGCGGGCGCTAGACAACGGGCCACGGCCTGTTTGCGGTGGTGTCGGAATGACTTGTCTCGCCGGCGGCATCGACGGTATGTCCTGTTGTGGCGATGTATTTTCGCGCCACGACAGGGGCGGCAGCCTGAGGCATGGATAACGCCACGCGTTCGGAGCGCACGAAGTCCGCCGTCATCGCGGCGGCGCTCGCCATCATCGCCCGCGACGGCGCCGGCCGCCTGACCCTCGATGCCATCGCCCGGGAGAGCGGCGTCAGCAAGGGCGGGCTGCTGCACCAGTTTCCCACCAAGCGGGCCGTGCTCGCGGCGCTGCTGGAGCAGCAGGCGGACCATTACGACAGCTTCGCCCAGGCGTTCCGGGAGGCGCATGGGGCGGACTATGCCGAGCCGGCCCTGGCCGCGCAGATCGCCGCCTATCGCGAGGTGATGAAGGGAGCCAATTCCATCACCTCCGCCATCCTCGCCGCGGTCGCCGAGGATCCGACCTTCCTCAACCCGCTGCAGGAGCGCGAGCAGCAGTCCCTTGCGCTCATCCGCGAGCAGGCGGCGGACCCGGAGCAGGCCCTCAGCCGCCTCTATTCGGCTCAGGGACTCGCCCTTTCCACCATTCTGGGGCTCTGCCCGCTCAGCGCAGACGCCCGCGAGCGGATGTTCGAGCACCTGCTCGACGAAAGCCGCTGGCTGAATGCTCCCGGAGATGGGCGCAAGTCCCGGCAGCTTCCCTCCCGCTGAGCGACCGCATCCGGGCCCGTGCGAACGGGCGGCATGTCAACGTCATCTTATGAGAGGAATCATTCTTCAACAAACCGTCTGGTCAGTTTGTTTTTCACGGCACAGTCGGATAATGTGATCCCATAGCGCAGTCGGACTTCAGGCCGACTGTCCGCTACTCCGTCGGTCTCGCCGCAACGAGACCGACGGGAATGGAACTGCGGACGGAATTTCCGCCCCCTTAAACCGTCCGCAGTTCCCCTTCCCCCATCACACACTGATAATGCCCCGCAGATGCCGGCCCGGCCGGCTGCGGCGCGTCGCCTCCGCGCGCGCCGACCTGCGCCCGCGCGGGCGGCTCGCCTTTTGTCGGAATGTGGAGTAGAAATAAGATATCCACATCTCACAGATGCGGAATAGGGCGGTGCGCGGTGCCGCCCTGTGCGTCGTGTTGGGA
The DNA here is from genome assembly GCF_043193855.2 of Xanthobacter wiegelii. NCBI lineage: Bacteria > Pseudomonadati > Pseudomonadota > Alphaproteobacteria > Hyphomicrobiales > Xanthobacteraceae > Xanthobacter > Xanthobacter wiegelii. The sequence continues at coordinate 4,631,476 of NZ_CM195529.1, forward strand.
CCGAAGAGCGAAGAACCGATGAGCCTGACCCATCTCCAGCGCCTCGAGGCGGAGAGCATCCACATCATGCGCGAGGTCGTCGCCGAGGCCGAGCGCCCGGTGATGCTCTATTCGGTCGGCAAGGATTCGGCGGTGATGCTGCATCTTGCCAAGAAGGCCTTCTTTCCCTCCCCGCCGCCCTTCCCGCTGCTCCACGTGGACACCACCTGGAAGTTCCGCGCCATGTACGAACTGCGCGACCTGGCCGCGCGCGAGGCCGGCATGGACCTTCTGGTGCACCAGAACCCGGAAGCGCTGGAAAAGGCCATCAACCCGTTCGACCACGGCCCGCTCCACACCGACATGTGGAAGACGGAAGGCCTGAAGCAGGCGCTGGACAAATGGGGCTTCGACGCGGCCTTCGGCGGCGCCCGCCGCGACGAGGAGAAGAGCCGCGCCAAGGAGCGCGTCTTCTCCTTCCGCTCGCAGAACCACCGCTGGGACCCGAAGAACCAGCGGCCGGAACTCTGGCACCTCTACAACGCCCGCAAGAACAAGGGGGAGAGCATGCGCGTCTTCCCCATCTCCAACTGGACCGAGCTGGACATCTGGCAATACATCCACCTCGAAGGCATCCGCATCGTGCCGCTCTATTTCGCCGCCCCGCGCCCCACGGTGGAGCGCGACGGCCTGATCCTGATGGTGGATGACGAGCGCTTCCCCCTGCGCCCCGGCGAACAGCCGCAGATGCGCTCCGTGCGCTTTCGCACGCTCGGCTGCTACCCGCTCACCGGCGCGGTGGAGAGCACGGCCGACACCCTGCCGCAGGTGATCCAGGAAATGCTGCTCACCACCACGTCCGAGCGCCAGGGCCGCGCCATCGACAAGGACGCCGGCGGCGCCGGCATGGAGAAGAAGAAGCAGGAGGGGTATTTCTGATGAGCGCGCCCCTCGACCCCGTCTACAAGACCGACGCCCTCATCGCCGAGGACATCGACAAGTATCTCGACGTGCACCAGCACAAGACCATGCTGCGCTTCATCACCTGCGGCAGCGTGGACGACGGCAAATCCACGCTCATCGGGCGGCTGCTCTACGATTCCAAGATGATCTTCGAGGATCAGCTGGCCGCGCTGGAGGCCGACTCGAAGAAGGTCGGCACGCAGGGGCAGGAGCTGGATTTCGCGCTGCTGGTGGACGGCCTCGCCGCCGAGCGCGAGCAGGGCATCACCATCGATGTGGCCTATCGCTTCTTCGCCACCGAGAAGCGGAAATTCATCGTCGCCGACACCCCCGGCCACGAGCAGTACACCCGCAACATGGTGACGGGCGCCTCCACCGCCGACCTCGCGGTGATCCTCGTGGACGCGCGCAAGGGCGTGCTGACCCAGACGCGGCGCCACTCCTACCTCGCCCACCTCATCGGCATCCGCAACATCGTGCTGGCCGTGAACAAGATGGACCTCGTGGGCTACAACCGCGAAGTCTTCGAGAAGATCGTCGCCGACTACCGCGCCTTCGCCAGCTCCATCGGCATCACCGATTTCGTCGCCTTGCCCATCTCCGGCTTCAAGGGCGACAACATCACCACCCTCTCCCCCAACACGCCGTGGCATGCTGGCCCGACGCTGATGGCGCATCTGGAGAGCGTGGAGATCGACGCCGCCCATGATGCGGCTAAGCCGTTCCGCATGGCCGTGCAGTGGGTGAACCGGCCCAATCTCGACTTCCGCGGCTTCGCCGGCCTCATCTCCTCCGGCACGGTGAAGCCGGGCGATGCCATCCGCGTGCTGCCCTCGGGCAAGACCAGCACGGTGTCGCGCATCGTCACGCTGGACGGCGACCTTCAACAGGCCCTGGCCGGTCAGTCCGTCACTTTGTGCCTCGCCGACGAGATCGACTGCTCGCGTGGCGACGTGATCGCGGCGGCGGAGGCCCCCGTGCAGGCGGCGGACCAGTTCGAGGCGGTGATCGTGTGGATGGACGAGCAGCCCATGCTGCCCGGCCGCCCCTACTGGCTGAAGCTCGGCACCCAGACGGTGTCCGCCACCATCACCGAGCCCAAGTACCAGGTGAACGTCAACAACATGGATCACCTGGCGGCGAAGACGCTGGAGCTGAACGCCATCGGCGCCTGCAACATCGCCACCGACCGGCGCATCCCGTTCGAGCCCTATGCCGAGAACCGCGAGCTGGGCGGCTTCATCCTCATCGACAAGATGACCAACGCCACCGTCGGCGCGGGCATGATCCACTTCGCGCTCAGACGGTCGGACAACGTCCACTGGCAGGCCACCGACATCTCCCGCGAGCACCATTCGGCGCTGAAGAACCAGAAGCCGGCCGTGGTCTGGCTCACGGGCCTTTCCGGCGCGGGCAAGTCCACCATCGCCAATCTGGTGGAGAAGAAGCTCGCCCGGATGAACCGGCACACCTTCCTCTTGGACGGCGACAATGTGCGCCACGGCCTCAACAAGGACCTCGGCTTCACCGCCGCCGACCGGGTGGAGAACATCCGCCGCGTGGGCGAGGTGGCGAAGCTGATGACGGATGCCGGCCTCATCGTCATCACCGCCTTCATCAGCCCGTTCCGCGCCGAGCGCGACATGGTGCGCGGCATGATGCAGCCGGGCGAGTTCTTCGAGGTCTTCATCGACACGCCGCTGGCCGAGGCCGAGCGGCGCGACGTGAAGGGCCTCTACAAGAAGGCCCGCGCCGGCCAGCTCAAGAACTTCACCGGCATCGACAGCCCCTACGAGGCCCCCGCCGCCCCCGAGCTGCGCGTGGACACCACCGCCATGGACCCGGAGGCCGCCGCCGAGGCCATCGTGCGGATGCTGGTGCCGTAAGGCGGGGACGGGTCACTCCCTCGGCCCGTTCCTTGAACGGTGCCGGGTGGGTTGGCGCTCAAGCGCCGCGCGGGCTTGGCCTAAGGCCCATGAGTGATCTCATGGGCTTTAGGCTCACACCGGCCCCGCCTCCTCCATACGGACTTCCTTGAGCTTCTTGATGCCGAGCAGGCTCAGGGCGGCATTTTCATAGAAGGTCTCGCTCACGCCCTGCCGCACCTTGTGCAGGAAGTAGCGCTCGAAGCCGACCTTCGCGGTATGCACCCAGGCGCCTTGCGACGACCAGTTGACGTTGCGCGGCGGGATCTGCGGCTGGGCGATGAAGGCGATGCCGCCGTCGCCGAAATCGGCGAGGCACACCGCGTTCCACGTCGCCACCGCCCGCGGCTTTTCCCCGGCGAGCAGCGCGGCGATGTTGGCGGCGGTGGCCGTGACCATGGATTCGATCATGAAGCCGGTCTTGGGCACGCCCACCGGCAGCGGCGTCTTGCCCATGGGCGGGATGGCGACGCACACGCCGATGGCGAAGATGTTGGGATAGGCCGGGTTCTGCTGGTGCCGGTCCACGATGACGAAGCCGCGGGGATTGGACAGGCCCTCGTGGCCGGACACCGCCGGCACGCCACGGAAGGCGGGCAGGATCATGGAGAAGGCGAAGGGCAAATCGTGGGTGGCCTTCGGGCTTGCGTCCTCGTTCACCTCCTCCACGCTCATCCGGCCGGCCTCCACGCGGGCGACGCGGGCATTGGTGATCCATTTGATGTGCTTCTCGCGCAGCGCGCTTTCCAGCAGGCCCTTGGTGTCGCCCACACCATCGAGGCCGAGATGGCCAACATAGGGCTCGGGCGTCACGAAGGTCATGGGCACCTGGTCGCGGACCTTGGCCTTGCGCAAGGCGGCATCGAGGATGAAGGCGAATTCGTAGGCCGGCCCGTAGCAGGAGGCGCCCGCCGCCGCGCCGACCACGATCGGCCCGGGTGAACGCACCAGCGCATCGAAGGCGGTGCGCGCGTGGGCGGCATGGTCGGTGAGGCAGACGGAATGGGTATGGCCAGCGGGGCCGAGCCCCTCCACCTCGTCGAAGGCGAGGTCGGGGCCGGTGGCGATGACGAGGTAATCGTATTCGAGCGTCTCGCCGTCGTTCAGCTCGATGACGCTGTTTTTCGGATCGAGCCGTTTCGCGCCCATGGGCATGAGGCGGATGCCGCGCGACTGGAAGACCTTGGTGAGGTCCACCGTGATCTCCTCCGGCTTGCGCCAGCCGACGGCGACCCACGGATTGGAGGGCACGAAGGTATAGGTGGTGCCCTTGTTCACCACCACCACCTCGTGCTTCGACCCCACCTTCTCCTTCATCTCATAGGCCATGATGACGCCGCCGAGCCCGGCGCCCAGGATGACGATCCGCGACATTGCTACCTCCCATTGTGCGCCCGCCGGTGCTGCCGATGGACGCGGGGCGCGCTCGGGATCTGTTGACCGCCCGCCGCGCCTCTTGACATTCAAGAATTAGAATTTCATTTTTTTGAATGTCAAGGGATTTGGCCGCGCGGGACGCGGCGCCCCGTCACGGAGGAAACCCATGAGCGAAATCGCGCAGCGCGCCGGGTCCGGTTCAGGCTTCGCCTGTTCCCTGAAAGCCAAGGCGTGGTCGCCCTACGTGGCCGGCATTCTCATCGGCCTTCTGCAGGTGCCGGCCTTCCTGCTCATCGAGACGGCGCTCGGTGCCTCCTCGTCCTACGTCACCATCGGCGGCATCGTGGCGGCCTGGATCGATCCGGGTGTGGCGCAGATCGACTATGTGGCGAAGCACATCGCCGCCACCGGCAAGAACTGGTGGCAGGTAGCGCTGGTCGTCGGCGTGGCCATCGGCGCCTTTCTGTCCATGCGCATCTCCGGCGCCCGTCGCAAGCCAATCTCCCCCATCTGGTCGCGGGCGCTCGGCACATCGAACCCCGGCGTGCGCTATGCGGTGGCGTTCGGCGCCGGCTTCGTGATGCTGTTCGGCGCCCGCATCGCCGATGGCTGCACCTCCGGCCATGGCCTTTCCGGCATGGCGCAGCTCGCCGTCTCCTCGACGGTCGCCGTCGCCGCCATGTTCGCCGGCGGCATCGCCACCGCCCTCCTCCTGCTGCGCCGCATCTGACGCCGAACCCCGGCAAGGAGAACCGCCATGTCTCTCGTCCAATCCATCGTCATCGGCCTGCTCATGGGCACGGTGTTCGGCGTCGCTCTCGAAAAGGCCCGCGTGTTCGAGCCGGGCATGATCGTGGGGCAGATGCAGCTCCGCAATTTCATCATGCTCAAGGTCTTCCTCACCGCCGTCGCCACCGGCGCGGTGGTGATCGCCGCGCTCCACGGCTTCGGCCTGGTGAAGCTCGCGCCCAAGGCCACCTTCTATGCCGCCGATGTGGTGGGCGGGCTGATGCTCGGTGCCGGCATAGCGCTGGCCGGCGCCTGCCCGGGCACCGTCCTCGCCCAGGTGGGCGTCGGCTATCGCGACGCTTTGTTCACGCTCCTCGGCGGCCTCGCCGGCGCCACCGCCTTCGGCTATGCCGAGCCGGTGCTGAAGCCGGTCCTGATGGCCTCCGGGCCGGGCAAGATCACCTTCATGGATCTCACCGGCCTCTCCTATCCGGTGCTCGCGGTCGGGCTGGCCGTGGTGCTGGTGCTGATCCTTGTGGCGCTGGAGGTGTGGCGGCCGTGGCGCGCCGATCTCGGCGCGGACGTGGACGGCGATTTCGGACCCGCAGCGCCCGCGAAGGCCGCCCGCGCCCATCTCGAACCGGCGGAGTAACGCGATGGCCCTCCCGCGCATCGTCATCCTGGGTTCGGGCTTCGCGGCGCTGACCGCGGTGCGCGAGCTGCGCCGCAAGCGCGTCTGCGCCGACATCACGGTGGTGTCGCCCGCACCCATGCTCACCTATCTGCCGAGCCTCATCTGGGTGCCGGCCGGGCTGCGGCGGGCGGAGGACCTCACCATCCCCCTCGCGGGCTTCTTCGCCCGCCACAACGTGCGGCACGTGGCCGCGACGGTGGAGCAGGTGACGGACGGCGGACGGCGCGTCCACACCAGCGGCGGCGTCATCGAGAACGACATGCTGCTCATCGCCACCGGCGGGCGCTACATCCGCAAGCTGCCGGGCATCGAGCACGCGTTCATCCCGTGCGAGGGCATCGCCGTCGCGGACGCCCTGCGCCAGCGCATCGCCGCCCTCGAACGCGGCACCATCGCGGTGGGGTTCGGCGCCAACCCGCAGGAACCGTCCGCGGTGCGCGGCGGCCCCATGTTCGAGTTCCTGTTCGGCCTCGACACGCTGCTGCGCCGGCAGGGCCGGCGGGAGGCGGTGGATCTTGTCTTCTTCAACGCCTCCACCCAGCCCGGTCAGCGGCTCGGCGCCAAGGCGGTGGGCGGGCTGCTGAAGGAGATGGAGCGGCGCGGCATCAGGACCCATCTCGGCCACAAGCCGCTCAGCTTCGCCCCCGACAAGGTGGTGACGGAGGGCGGCGAGATTCCCGCCGACCTCATCCTGTTCATGCCCGGCCTCACCGGGCCGGCATGGCTGGCGAAGAGCTGCCTGCCGCTCTCGCCCGGCGGCTTCATCGCCGCCGACGCCACCTGCGCCGTCCATGGTCTCGACGATGTGTATGTGGCCGGCGACGCGGGCTCCTTCCCCGGTCCGGACTGGATGCCGAAGCAGGCCCACCAGGCCGATCTCCAGGCCCGCGCCGCCGCCCGCAACATCGTCGCCGCCCTCGCCGGCCGGCCGGAGCGGGAGACCTTCCGGCCCGAACTCGTCTGCATCGTCGATACGCTGGACGCGGGCATGCTGGTGTTCCGCGACGCGCGGCGCAACTTCGCCTTGCCCCGGCTCGGCCCGCTGCACCATGTGAAGCGGATGTTCGAGGCGCACTATCTGCGCGCCTATCGCGCCGCCTGAGCGAGGCGCCCCTTTCGCACCGCAACAGGATGGATTAAGCCCCCGGGAAAGCGCGCCACGCGCACGACCTCCAATTCTACGGGTGCCCCTGTCCCATGATCCGCCTCGACAACATCAGCAAGCAGAACGGCCGGCAGCTCGTCTTCATCGAGGCGTCCGCCGCGCTGCTGAAGGGGGAGAAGGTGGGTCTCGTCGGCCCCAACGGCGCCGGCAAGACCACGCTGTTCCGTATGATGACCGGGCAGGAGACGCCGGACGAGGGGCAGGTCTCGGCCGATCGCGGCATCACCATCGGCTATTTCAGCCAGGACGTGGGCGAGATGGCGGGCCGCTCCGCCCTCGCCGAGGTGATGGACGGCGCCGGGCCGGTGAGCACCGTCGCGGCGGAGCTGAAGGAGATCGAGGCGGCGCTGGGCGATCCCGAACGCATGGACGAGATGGATGCGCTCGTCGAGCGCTACGGCGAGGTGCAGGCCCGCTTCGAGGAGCTGGGCGGCTACGCGCTGGAGGGCCGCGCGGCGGAGGTTCTCGCCGGCCTCGGCTTCTCCCAGGAGATGATGGACGGCGACGTGGGCAAGCTCTCCGGCGGCTGGAAGATGCGCGTGGCCCTCGCCCGCATCCTCCTCATGCGCCCGGACGTGATGCTGCTCGACGAGCCCTCCAACCATCTCGACATCGAGAGCCTCATCTGGCTGGAAAGCTTCCTGAAGGGCTTCGACGGCGCGCTGATGATGACGTCGCACGACCGCGCCTTCATGAACCGCATCGTCAACAAGATCGTCGAGATCGACACCGGCAGCCTCAACTCCTATTCCGGCGACTATGAGTTCTACGCCGGACAGCGGGCGATGAACGAGAAGCAGCAGCAGGCGCAATACGAGCGCCAGCAGGCCATGCTGGCCAAGGAGATCGCCTTCATCGAGCGCTTCAAGGCCCGCGCCTCCCATGCCGCGCAGGTCCAGAGCCGGGTGAAGAAGCTGGACAAGATCGACCGGGTGGAGCCGCCCCGCCGGCGCGAGGCGGTGGCCTTCGAATTCGCCCCCGCGCCCCGCTCCGGCGAGGACGTGGCGAGCCTCAAGGGCGTCCACAAGCGCTATGGCAGCAAGGTCATCTATGAGGGGCTGGACTTCCACATCCGCCGCCGCGAGCGCTGGTGCGTGATGGGCGTCAACGGCGCCGGAAAGTCCACCTTGCTCAAGCTCATCGCCGGTTCCACAGAGCCGGACGACGGCACGGTCAACGTGGGCGCCAGCGTGAAGATGGGCTATTTCGCCCAGCACGCCATGGACCTGCTGGAGGGCGAGCGCACCGTGTTCGAGACGCTGGAAGACGCCTTCCCCCAGGCCGGACAGGGCGCCCTGCGCACGCTGGCCGGCTGCTTCGGCTTCTCCGGCGACGACGCGGAAAAGCGCTGCCGGGTGCTCTCCGGCGGCGAGAAGGCGCGGCTCGTGATGGCCAAGATGCTGTTCGACCCGCCGAATTTCCTGGTGCTGGACGAGCCCACCAACCATCTCGACATCACCACCAAGGAGATGCTGGTGGCGGCGCTGGCCGATTACGAGGGGACCATGCTCTTCGTCTCCCACGACCGGCATTTTCTGGCCGCCCTCTCCAACCGCGTGCTGGAGCTGACGCAGGACGGCATCCACCAATACAATGGCGGCTACACCGAATACGTCGCCCGCACCGGCCAGGAAGCGCCGGGCCTGCGGAACTGAGGGGGCTGGGGGTGAGGGGGCGGTCCTGACCGCCTCGCCACGGCCGCCAAAAGGCACCACACCCCTCATCCGTCTCGCGGCTCCGCCGCGATCCACCTTCTCCCGCAAGGGGAGAAGGGAACGGCGCCTCACCCCATTCCCCGCTCCCCCACCAGATGCGCGGCGGCCGATCCCGCCGCATAGAAGGCCGCCTGCGCGGCCCGCCACCGGGGGACGGCAACCTCCCGCTCCGGCAGCGGCACGTCCTCCGCGCGCGACCGCCCGAGCACCACATCCGCCAGCAGCCGGCCGAACACCGTGCCCGGACCGATGCCCCGGCCGTTGTATCCACTGATGGACACCACATTTCGCGCCAGCCGGCGGAAGCGCGGCAAGGCATCGTCCGTCATGCCGATGGTGCCGTACCAGGCGGCCTCGAACGGCGCCGGCGGCAGCTCCGGAAAGAGCCGCGCCAGCGCGCGCCGGGAAAAGGCCTCATGCACCCCCGCCAGAGCGCCGAGCGCGCCGATGCTGCCGAACACCAGCCGCCCGGCCGCGTCGTAGCGGAGCGAGGTGAGCACCTGCCGCGTGTCCCAGATGCCCTCCCGGCCGGGCAGGATGCGCGTGCGCAGACGCTCGGGCACCGGCGGGGTGGCGAAATTGAAATAGGGCAGCGGCACCTGCTCGCGGGCGAGGCGCTCCCACGGCCCGAAGCTGTAGGCGTCGGTGGCGACGATGATCCGGTCCGCCGCGAGCGTGCCGCCATCGGTGCGCAGCAGCCAGCCGCCGGCCGTCTCCTCCGCCGCCCCCACGGGGCTCGCCGTATGGAGGACCGCCCCGGCCGCCATCGCCGCGCGGGCAAGTCCCCGGGCATAGGCAAGGGGCTGGATGGTGCCGGCCCGTTCGTCCAGCAGGGCACCGCGATAGGTGCCACCGCCGATCGCGACGCGGGCCGCGTCCGCATCCAGGAGGCGCACCGGCGCACCGCGCGCCTGCCACTGGGCGGCGCGGGCTTCGATCTCGGCCTGCCCGGCCCGGCCGACGGCGCAATGCAGCGTGCCCGCGGGCGTCGCCTCGCAGGCGATGGCGTGGCGGGCGACGAGGGCGAACACCTCCGCCGGCGCCCCGCCGAGGAGCGCGAGCAGCCCCTCCCCCTTCTCGGCGCCGAGGGTGGCCACGATGTCGTCGGGCATCACCCAGAGCCCGGCGTTCACCAGCCCCACATTGCGCCCCGCCCCGCCGGAGCCGATGCCGGCGGCCTCCAGCACCACCACCCTTGCGCCCGCCTCGGCCAGCCGCAGCGCGGCGGAAAGCCCGGTATAGCCGGCGCCCACCACGGCGATATCGGCGCGCGCCTCGCCACTCAGCGGCGCGGTCTCGGGCGCGGGCGGGGCGGTCATGGCCCACAGGCCGTGGCTTCTGGGATCGGTGCCGGGAGGGGGAGGCATTTGCATGGCCTCCTTTCTACAACATCGCCGGACGGCGGGAATGACCTTGCGTCCGCCGCACGGAAACGAAGAATTAACCATGCCGGCCGCACGATGGTCCGCGATCCGCTCAGATGGAACGGACCTCCGCCGCCAGTGCGTACCTCCTCCCGCAAGGAGAATCGAGCGCCGGCCTAGTTGCCGCTCAACCGGCAGGGCGCATGCTCTTTGGACGCACTTTTGTGTTTCCTGGGCTCCTTTGATATGAGGGGCGCCCAGTAGAGATTATTCGGAGCTGCGTGATGGCTAATCCGCGCGTCTATGTTTACCAGTTCGCCTCCGGCTCCCAGTGGGCGGCCGGCGACAGCGTGGAGGCGTATCTGCGCCGTCTTCTGGATGTGGACTTCACCCAGTCGCTCCGCGCCGACCGCCTCGCGGCGGTCACCGCCTTCCTCGACGAAGCCTTCCAGCTGGCCCACACCATCGGCTGGAGCGGTTCCGCGCGGGAAATCCCGCAGATGTTCTCACTCCCCGGCATGCCGGCCGAAGAGGCCGTGCACATGATCGCCTGGGAGCAGGAAGACGGCGTGGCCTTCATCGCCTCGCCCTATCCGCTGCCGTGGCTCGACGCCAAGGCCAGCCGCACCACCGATTCCGACCGCGCCGTGCCGGTGGAGGCCGCGCCCGTGGCTCCCGTCGCCCGCCCCGTGCAGCAGCCGCTGGAAGTGGTTTCGGCCCAGGCCGAGGAAGCGGTGGAAGCCGCCCTCGACCCGTTCTCCGAATATGTGCGCCGCGAGGAGGCCGCCCGCCTCTCGCGCGAGCCCGCGCCCCTCGCCGAGGACCGCGACGCCGCCCGCCGCTTCTTCTGAGCGAAAATCTCCCGATCTTCGATGCGCGCCCCCCAAAGGGCGCGCATTGTCGTTCCGGGAGCCCCTTTCGGCCCGTCTGGAACGATGCCAGGGCGCGCGTGCGCCTTGCTCCGGCCGCAACGCTTGGATAGATGATTCAGGGTGTGGACCGTGGCGCGGCCTCTTCGCAACGAGCCGGCGCGGTTGACCTTAAGTTATGTTCGTGATGCGTGGTGGCGTTTTCCCATCCTGATGGCCCCAAGGTGAAACCAGCGTCCGTCGCCGTGTCGCGCGCCACCCCTGCGCGGCGCATCCGGCTTCGGGCATGTTCCAAGGCTGATCGGTCCGGTTCGATGCCGGATGCGGAGACCTGAATTTGCGGTCGTTTCTCGCCGGCGTCCTCGCTCTGCCCGTGGCGCTCCTCCTCATGCTCTGCGCGCTCACCGGCAGCGCCCAGGCGATGGAAGCGATCGCGCTCCGGCTCGATGCCAAGGTGGTGGACCTGCTGCCGGCCGTCGAGCGCCAGACCACCGAGGACGGCCGCTTCCAGATCTCCACCGCGCCCGATGCCGAGGGCGTCGTGCGCCGCATCGAGGTGCCGACCTCCGACGGGCGCAGCCATGGCGACTGGATCGCCTTCGCCCTCACCAACAACACCGACGAGCAGGTGGACCGCCTCATCGTCGCGCCGCATTACCGCATGTCCGGCTCCGGCCTGTTCTGGCCGGACCTCGGCAACCGCCGCATCATCTCCCTCACGCCCAGCCAGGGCTTCAAGCCGGAGCGGCAGTCGGCGCCGGATGCGGATGTCTTCCTCATCACGCTCGATCCCGGTTCCACCGTCACCTTCGTGGTGGAACTCGGCTCGGCGGGCCTGCCCCAGCTGCAGCTGTGGGAGCCCGACGCCTACAAGGACCGGGTGAACGCCTTCACCCTCTACCACGGCATCGTCATCGGCATCGCCGGCCTGCTCGCGCTGTTTCTCACCATCCTGTTCGTGGTGAAGGGCTCGGTGATGTTCCCGGCGGCTGCGGCGCTGGCCTGGGCGGTGCTTGGCTATATCGGCCTCGACTTCGCCTTCTGGTCGAAGGTGTTCGGCCTCTCCCCCATCGCCGAGCAGTTCTGGCGGGCGGCGGGCGAGGCGATCCTGACCGCGACGCTGCTCGTGTTCCTGTTCGCCTACCTCAACCTCAACCGCTGGCACGTGCGCTACGTCCACGTCGCCGCCGGCTGGCTGGTGTTCCTCGCCGCCCTCGTGGTGGTGGCGCTGCTGGATGCGCCGGTGGCGGCGGGCATCGCCCGCCTCTCGCTGCTGGCGGTGGCGGTGGCCGGCTTCGGCGTGGTGATCTGGCTGTCGCAGCACGGCTTCGACCGCGCGGTGCTCATCATCCCCACCTGGTCGCTGCTGGTGGTGTGGGTGATGATGGCGGGCCTCACCGTGGCCGGCTTCGTCACCAACGATCTCGCCGCGCCGGCGCTCTCGGGCGGCCTCGTGCTCATCGTCATGCTCATCGGCTTCACGGTGATGCAGCACGCCTTCGCCGGCATCGGCGGCATCCAGGGCTCGACCTCGGAGCTGGAGCGCCGCGCGCTGGCGCTGGCCGGCTCCGGCCTCATCGTGTGGGACTGGGATGTGGACACCGACCGCATCTACACCTCCCCCGAGGCCGAGGAGGCGCTGGGCCTGAAGCGCCATTCGCTGGAGACCGAGGCCGCCGGCTGGCTGGAGGTGCTGCACCCCGCCGACCGCGACCGCTTCCGCGCCACGCTGGACGGCATCATCGACCAGCGCCGCGGCCGCATCGACCAGGATTTCCGCCTGCGCGCCATCGACGGCCACTATCTCACCTTCAACCTGAAGGCGCGCCCGGTGGTGGGCGCGGACGGCGAGGTGGTGCGCTGCATCGGCACCCTCACCGACGTGACCGGCGAGCGCATCGCCGCCGAGCGCCTGCTGCACGACGCGGTGCGCGACAACCTTACCGGCCTGCCCAACCGCGAGCTGTTCCTCGACCGCCTGCACCAGGCCCTCGTCACCGCCCGGCTCGACGACAAGGTGAAGCCGACGGTGATGGTGATCGACCTCGACCGCTTCAAGCTGCTCAACGTGCAGGTCGGCATGGCCGTGGCGGACTCGATCCTCCTCACCGTCGCCCGCCGCATGACGCGCCTCTTGAAGCCGCAGGACACGCTGGCCCGCATCTCCGGCGACCAGTTCGGCATCATCCTGATGTCCGAGCGCGACGCCGAGCGCATCACGACCTTCGCCGACACCCTGCGCCGCTCGCTGCGCGCGCCCATCGCCTTCGCCGACCGGGAGGTGTTCGTCACCGCCTCCATCGGCCTCGTCCTGTCCGGCCCGGACCAGGTGAAGCGCGACGAGGTGCTCAAAGACGCTGAATTGGCCATGTATTACGCCAAGCGCATCGGCGGCGACCGCATCGAGGTGTTCCGCCCGGCCATGCGCCAGCAGAAGATCGACCGCGTGGTGCTGGAGCAGGAGCTGCGCGAGGCGCTGGAGAAGGAGCAGATCTCGGTCCGCTACCAGCCCATCGTCCGCCTCGGCGACCGGGCCATCGGCGGCTTCGAGGCCTATATGCGCTGGAACCACCCGCGCCTCGGCGAGCTCGCCGCCTCCGAATTCATCCTGCTCGCCGAGGAGACCGGGCTCATCCTCGACCTCGGCCTGTTCGTGCTCGACCGCGCGGCGCGCCAGCTCGGCCAGTGGCAGCGCCTGCTGCGGGTGGACCCGCCGCTGTTCATGCACGTCAACGTCTCGTCACGGCAGCTGCTGCGGCACGATCTGATCCAGGATCTGAAATCGGTGCTGGCCCGCAACACGGTGGCGCCCGGCTCGCTGAAGCTGGAAGTCACCGAAAGCCTGGTGATGGAAAACCCGGAATATGCCGCCGTGGTGCTGGGCCGCATGCGCGAGCTGGGCGCCGGCCTGTGCCTCGACGATTTCGGCACCGGCTATTCCTCCCTCGCCTATCTCCAGCGCTTCCCCTTCGACAGCGTGAAGATCGACCCGCGCTTCGTGCGCTCGGTGGCCAAGGGCCCATCCCGCGCCGCCCGGCCGGTGATCGTCGGCGCCATGATCGACCTTGCCCACGACCTCGGCATGGACGTGATGGCCGAGGGGCTGGAGAAGGAAACGGAAGCCGCCGAGATGACCCGCTTCGGCTGCGAATACGGGCAGGGCGTGGTGTTCGGCGAGCCGCTCACCGCCGAGGAATGCCGCAGCCTCATCGAGCCCGCACCGGCGGACGCCCGCAAGAAGAAGACCGGCGCGGCGGCGGAATAGGCCCGTTCAGGCGCCCGTTTCGGACAGTCGCGGCTTGACCCGCGCGCGGGCGCGCTTCGCGGGGGCCTCGCTCCCCTGCTGGCGCCCTTTGGCGCCGCGCGGCCAGCGGGCCGGCCAGTTGACGATGTGGTCCACCAGCTCGAACAGCCCGAACTCGCTTTCCAGCCCCGCCACCCGGCCCTTCACCGAAATGCCGGCGCTGACCACGGTGTCCGGCGTGCCCGACACCAGGGGATGCCAGAACGGCAGATCCTTGCCCTCGCGCACCAGCCGGTAGGCGCAGGTGGGCGGCAGCCAGCCGATGCTCTCCACCGCCTCGGGGGTGAGCCGCACGCAATCTTCCACGATCTGAGAGCGGTTGGGATAATCGGCGCAGCGGCAGGAGCCGGCGTCGAACAGGCGGCACGCCACGTCGGTGTAGGCGACGGCGCCCGTGTCCTCGTCCTCGAGCTTCACGAGGCAGCAGCGGCCGCAGCCGTCGCACAGGCTCTCCCATTCCTCGACCGTCATGGTGGCGAGGGTCTTCGTCCGCCAGAACGGCGCGGTCGCCGCGTCGGCGGGCCGGTCGGGACGGGGTGGGGCGGGGGGCGACATGCCGCCCCTTTAGCACAGGGCGGGCGTGAAGTCGCTCATTCGCCGCCGTAAGACAGCACCATCTGGTAGACGACGGGCTTTGCCGCCCGCATGGCCGCGTCGTCGGAGCGGAACTCCCGGTCGCCGTCCACGTCGCCCTCATAGGCGCCGGGCGGCGAGAACCGGAGCAGCAGGCGGCAGCCGTTGCCATTGGCGAGCTTATTCGGGGCGAGACGGCCGCCTTCGAAGTCCAGCACCGAGCCGCCATAGTCCCAGCCGAAGCCGGAGAGGGTGAAGGGCTTGCCGTTCGCCCGCTCCACCTCGGCGAGGGTCGCGCCGATGCCTATGCCCTCGGGCGTGCGCCACGGGCCGGGATCGTAGACCAGCACATCGCCTGGCCGCCGCCGCTTCTTCTCATCCAGCCAGATGATCTCGACCCGGCGCGACCGGTCCTGCGGAAACAGCACGGTGGCTTTCACCATCTCGCCCTCGGCGGCTGGCACGGTGCGGAACACCACGTTGGCGCGGCCGAACTGGCGGATCAGCGCCGCCTCGTCGGTGTCGGCGGCGAACGGCCCGGTGCAGGCGAAGGGCGGCAGCGTCTCCGGGCCGGCGGCCGAGAGTGGCGAGACCATCGCGCCGGCGAGGACGAGGCCCATCATCAGCCGGCGGAGCATGTGGCCCGTCCCTTCAGCGTGCGGGTTTTTTCCGTCCCGGCCGCATCGATGGCGGTGAGGGTGAGGACATAGCGGCCGGCGAAGCTCTCCGCTTCCTTGCCTTTGCCCTTGGTCTCGATCACCAGCTCGGCCGAGCCGGCCTTGGGGTCGGGCAGCTCGTGATAGAGGTGAAGGCGCACCTCGCTGCCGTGGAACCAGTGGTGGACAAGCGCCTCGCCATCCAGCTCCAGCTTTTCGAACGGTGGCGCGCCCTTGCCGGCCGGCTTCACCTCCAGCACGGCGCGGAAATTGTTGAAGCTGCCGCCCATGCCGTGGGAAAACGCGGTCTGCGCCGCGAAGGAGACGGCGGCATCGTCGATGCTGCAATCGAGCGTGCCCGTGGCGTGGGCCGGGGCCGCCACGACCAGCCCGAGCGCGGCGAGCCCGCAGGCCACGACGCCCGCCCCCCGTCGAGGGGACGCGGGAGAATATCCCGTCGAAAATCCGGACATGGCGAGGCTCCCGGCGCAGTTGCCGGAAGGGAGCTTAAAACACCCGCCGACCCACCCGCAACGCGAGCGGAGCCGGGCTCAGCGCTTGCCGGCGGTGTAGTGATCGGCCCAGGCGAGGGCAAAGGCGAAGCCGCCGAAGGCGGTGACGATGGCGGCGAGCCAGATGGCGGTCTGTGCAGGCATGGTTTCCCCCGTGTTGGTCAGGGGAAAGGCTAGGCAGCGTTCCGGGCCGGCACGTTGATCCAGATCAAGCGGTGCGGCTCAGGTCGTCCACCTCGGGCGCGTCGCCGGCAGAGGGGGCGTCAGTGGCGAGCGCGCCGCGCCCCTCCTGCTTGGCCATGGCGACCAGCGCGTCGGCGCGCGCCAACAGCCGGTCGAGGTCTTCCCCCTCCCGCTGTTCGACCACGCCGAAGCTGGCGGTGACCACCGCATGGGGCGGCAGCACGGTGAGGCGGGCGAACTCCAGCTCCGCGCGCAGCCGCTCGGCGACCCGCGAGGCGCCGACCCGGTTGGTCCGCGCGAGGAGCATGGCGAACTCCTCCCCGCCCATGCGCGCGGTCGCGTCGCGGGGCGAGGTCTCCTGCAGGATCAGGCCGCCGATGACGGAGAGCAGCCGGTCGCCGGAGCCGTGGCCGAAGCCGTCGTTGATCTCCTTGAACCGGTCCATGTCGAAGGCGACGAGCGTCACCGGCTGGGCGCCGGGATCGGCGAGGATCTCCGCCGCCCGCTCCATGAAGGCGCGGTGGGTGCCGAGCCCGGTCAAGGGATCGATGCGCCCCTCGCGGCGGATCTCGTCGATGGCGTCCGCCGCGATGGAGGCGAGCAGGGCCAGGGCCAGCAGGAGGCCGCTGATGAGCAGGCTGAAGTTCAGCACCTGCCAGAACGGCGTCGCCCGGAACAAGGCGGCGAGATCCGAAGGGTCGGCGCCGCTCTCGCGCAGGCGGTCGATCTCGAACAGATCGCCGGAGATGTGCATGGTCAGCACGGTGCGCACGAAGAAGTGCAGGCCGAAAACGAGGAAGACCCAGGACAGCAGGCGGTCGATGGGGCGCCGCCGCTGGATGGCGAAGATCTGCAGCGCCGCGATCACGAACATCAGGCCGTAGCCGAAATTCTGCGCATAGATGCGGGCGACGACATCGCGGTCGACATAGAAGAAATAGAACACCAGTGCGACGACGCCGCAGGCGATGACGAGCAGCAGCCGTCCCGATCCGGCGCGGCCGAACCGCACCAGCACGCCCTCCACCAGCGTCAGCACGGCGAAGGTGTAGACGATGGCCGAGACCACGGCGTTCGGACCCGCGCCGCGAGGGAGGCCGGTGATCTGCATCAGCGCGGCGAGCGCGTAGGCGCAGAAGGCGGACGCGAAATAGAGCCCGCAGCGGCGCTCGCGATCGTGCAGCCAGACCAGCAGGAACACGAGGGCGATCAGCAGCGAGATGATGGGTCCGGCAAAGATGTAAAGGCGTCCCTCCGACATGCTTCGCCCACAGTCGCCCGCACCCTAGGGTCATCCGGAGGCGGCACAGCCGCCCGCCACCCTAGGTCGCATCTGTCGCCCGGCACCTACTTGAACGGTTCAGTCCGGAAAAAGTCAAGCCTGAGCCCTTGCGTGGCGCCAAGTCAACCTGCTGCAATGCAACAGGAAGTTGCCTCAGCGACGATAGGCCCACAGGCGCAGTTCGTGCTTCAGCCGGCGGAAATCGTGGAAGGTGAAGGCCAGCAGCGCGCTCGCCAGCACCGCCAGCGTGAGGGCGACGCCATTCGACCAGTCCAGCGCCGAGCGGGTGAAATCATAGACGAGGTAGGCGAGCAGCAGCGTCACCGCGAGCGCCACCGCATAATAGATCCGGGTGTCCAGCCGGGCGATGAGCATGCCCACGCCCACCCAGATGGCGAGCGCGATGAGGATGGCCCAGCCGAGGCCGAGGCCGAACTGGCGGGCCACGAAATGTCCGCCCACCCAGCACAGCAGCACCGAGACCGCGAGCACCAGCAGCCCGGCCCGCAGCCGGAAGATATAGGAGCCCTTTGCTCCGGTCGGGGCGGTGGACATGATGCACCTCGGATCGGCACCCGCGGCACGAAAGTGGCGGGACGGAAGGGAACCACCCGGCTGCGCCAACGCTTGTGCCGGTCTGGAGGATGCACGATGCGGCGAATGCGGGTCGTACTCAATGCCAAAGCGGGGACCGTCCACGACATGGGCCCCGACAAGGTGCGCGGTATCGTGGACGACGCCCTAACCCGGCCCGACCTCGACGTGGACGTGGTGGTGGCCGAGGGCAACGCCATGGCGGCGGCCATCGATTCGGCGGCACGCGACGGCTACGACACGGTGGTGGTGGGGGCGGGCGACGGCACCGTCTCCTACGCCGCCTCCGTGCTCGCCAACACGGACGTGACCCTCGGCGTGCTGCCGCTCGGCACCATGAACCTGCTCGCCTACGACATCGGCCTGCCGCGCGACCTGATGGGCGCGCTCGAGGCGCTGCATGATGCCAAGCCCATGCGGGTCGATCTCGGCACCCTCAACGGGCGGGCGTTCCACAGCGTGTCCGGGGTGGGCTTCTTCAGCCAGATGGCCATGGCCCGCGAGCAGATGCGCGATCGCGGGCGCGCCTTCGGCTGGTTCATGGCGCTGGGCCGGGCGATATTTCGATCCGGGAGACTGTCGCTGGAGGTGGAGGTGGCCGGCGCCCGCGAGCCCATCGACGCCTATGCCGCCCTCGTCACGGTGAACGCCTTCGACGCCTCGGGCTGGCACCGCTCGCGGCTCGACGGGGGCCAGCTGGAGGTGCTGGTGGCGGAGGATCGCGGCACGCTCGCGAAGCTGCGCACAGGTGCCGAGGTGGTGGTGGACGCATGGCGCGGCGCGCCGGGCATCCATGCCTTCTCGGCGCGGCGCGTCACCATCCATGCCCGCCGCCGCCGCGCCTGGGTCGCGACCGACGGCGAGGTGACGCGCGAAAGCCTGCCGCTGCGCTACGCCGTCGCCCCCGCCGCGCTGAGCCTTCTCGTCCCGCCCTCGGCCCTGCAATGGCAGGCCCATGAACGGGAAGCGCAGGCGCGGGACAACGTGACCTAGAGGGGTGACGCCGCCGGCAGTTCCTCCACCGGACGGCCGCGATAGCGGATGAGAAGGGGGACGGTGAGCGTCATCGGGTGGGCGATGCCGTGTTCCCACAGGCCATCCTCGCCCCAGCAATCCCCATGGTCGCCGCACAGCACGATGGTGGCGCCGGCAAAGCGCTCCAGCAGGGGCGCGAGCTTGCGGTCCACATATTCGCAGCACAGCCGCTGGCGCTCGCGGCAATCGGCGGCGCGGTCCACGCTCTGGAACGGCAGGCAGGGATTGTCCGTGCGCGGCCAGGGCGCGCCCTCGAAATGATAGGGCACGTGGGTCTCACCCACGTTCAGGAACACGAACAGGTCGCGCCGGGTCTCCCGCGCCGCCTGCTTCTCGATGAAGGCGAGCTGCGTGGCGATGCCCTTGTCGCCGGTGAAGAGGAACTGCTCGAAGCTGCCGGTGAGCTTCTTCGACACCGGCGTCTTGGGATCGAACCAGCCCATGGCCGCCGCGCCGATGGTGGCGTAGCGGGCATTGCGAAAGCCATCCACGATATCCGCGCCGCTCACCGAGAAGCCCGGCCGTGCATGCCCCGCCGCCCCCGCCCGGTCGAGCCGGAAGAGGCGCGCGAACTTGGGGTTGAGGAACGGCACCGCCAGTTCCGCCACGCCGGGGGTGAAGCCCGCGAACATGGCGGCGTGGGAGGCATAGGTGAAATGCGCCGGGGCCTGCGCCTTGTAGAGGGCGGAGACCTGCTTCATGGCCGGGGCGTTCGCCGCGACGAACGTGTCGTAGCGGCAGGAGTCGATCGTGATGAAGAGCACGCTGTCTGGGGTGACACGCATGGGCGGCGGCGCTTTCGGGATCAGTCGGCGTCAGTTGCCGCCGTCGTTGTTGCTCTCGCCGCAGGTGTAGCCGACGAAGCAGCGGGGATTGTCGGAGGTCGGCATCCAGGCCGGCTTGGTGGTCTGGTCGTCCTGGCAGAATCGCTGGTCGCGCACATAGCGCTGCGCATTGCCGCCGCCGGTGGGAACGAGGATGAAGCCCTGGGAGGTCACCACCTGCCGCACGCCGGCGCAGGTGGAGGGCGGCACGGGAACCGCCATGTAGCCTGCCGGCGGAGCCTGGTTCTGGCCGTAGATGGCGGTGCCGTCGATGGGAACGGGCAGCCCGCCGGCGCCGAGATCGGACGGCGGGGCGAGCGGGTCGCCCTGGGCGAGGGCGCCCGACGCGATCGACGACTGCGCAAGGACAAGGAATGCCAGCGCGGTGAGCACGGAACCCCGTGACGCTCCGGATCGGTCAGAACGCATCACTTCTCCCCTCGGTGCCGCCGCGGCAAGCCTGTAGCGTACCTTACGTCCGCTGGCAAAGCGCAAGACCATGCGTCGCCGACCCGCAGTGGCCGACGGGCAGCGGGACGCACAATTCCCGAAATCCCCGCTTTCCCGCCTGTGGATAAGTGCTTGGGCGGCGTGGGTCCGTGCCGCCGCAGAATTGGGCTGGTCCCGACGCTGCGGAACTTGCTACACCACCTCCCCAACCAGGGGATTGCCGGCTTCATGCTCGATCTGTCGGACAAGGGCGACCTCGAACCCACCTATCGGCAGGCGCCGCACAATGTGGAGGCGGAGCAGGCGCTGCTGGGCGCCATCCTCGTCAACAACGAGGCGTTCTATCGCGTCTCCGACTTCCTCGAGCCGCGCCATTTCTACGAGCCCATCCACGCCCGCGTCTTCGAGCTGGCGTCGGCGCTGATCCGTGCCGGCAAGCTCGCGACGCCGGTGACCATCAAGACCTTCCTGCCCGCCGACCTCGATGTGGCCGGCCTCACCGGCCCGCAATATCTCGCGCGGCTGGCGGCGGAGGCGACCACCGTCATCAATTCCGAGGACTACGGCCGCACCATCTACGACCTCTCGGTGCGGCGCGACCTGATCCGCATCGGCGAGGAGATCGTCAACGAGGCCTATGACGCCCCGGTGGACGCGACCCCGCAGGACCAGATCGAGGAAGCCGAGAAGCGCCTCTACGAGATCGCCGAGACGGGCCGCTATGACGGCGGCTTCCAGCGCTTCGGCGAGGCGCTGCGCGAATCGGTGGACATGGCCTCCAAGGCCTTCCAGCGCGACGGCCATCTCTCCGGCATCGCCACCGCCCTCGACGACCTCGACCACCAGATGGGCGGCCTCCAGCCCTCGGACCTTGTGATTCTCGCCGGCCGACCGGCCATGGGCAAGACCTCGCTCGCCACCAACATCGCCTTCAACATCGCCGCCGCCTATCGCGGCGAGACCCGGCCGGACGGATCGACGGAAACCGTCTCCGGCGGCGTCGTGGGCTTCTTCTCGCTGGAAATGTCGGCCGAGCAGCTCGCCACCCGTATCCTTGCCGAGCAGGCGGAGATCGCCTCCTACAAGATCCGGCGCGGCGACATCTCGGAGAGCGAGTTCTCCAAGCTCGCAGCCGCCGCCCAGACCATGCAGACCATCCCGCTCTATATCGACGACACCGGCGGCATCTCCATCGCCCAGCTGGTGGCGCGGGCGCGGCGGCTGAAGCGCCAGCGCGGGCTGGACTTCATGGTCATCGACTATCTCCAGCTGCTCTCCGGCTCGTCCAAGTCCTCGTCCCAGAACCGCGTGCAGGAGATCACCGAGATCACCACGGGCCTGAAGGCGCTGGCGAAGGAGCTGCAGGTGCCGGTGATGGCCTTGTCCCAGCTCTCGCGTCAGGTGGAATCCCGCGACGACAAGCGGCCGCAGCTTTCGGACCTGCGTGAATCCGGCTCCATCGAGCAGGACGCCGACGTGGTCATGTTCGTTTACCGCGAGGAGTATTATCTTAAGAACAAGGAGCCGAAGCCCGGCACAGAGGAGTGGTTCAAGTGGGAGATCGAGATGAAGGCGGCCGAGAACACGGCCGAAATCATCATCGGAAAGCAGCGCCACGGCCCGACCGGGACGGTGAAGGTGCATTTCGAGCCCCAGTTCACCCGCTTCTCCAACCTGGCGCGGGAGGACCACCTGCCGGAGCGCCACTGACCGGCGCACCGCAGGCGGCCGAAAGCCGGGAGGACGAAGAG
Source organism: Xanthobacter wiegelii (assembly GCF_043193855.2). Taxonomy (NCBI): domain Bacteria; kingdom Pseudomonadati; phylum Pseudomonadota; class Alphaproteobacteria; order Hyphomicrobiales; family Xanthobacteraceae; genus Xanthobacter; species Xanthobacter wiegelii. Next base: position 4,653,420 of record NZ_CM195529.1, read on the forward strand.
CGTCAGGCGCGCGAGGAGCGCGAGGCCGGTGCCATCCTCACCGTCGATCTTTCGGCCGTCGCCGACAATTGGCGCACCCTCGCGGCGCTCGCCGCCCCGGCCGAATGCGCGGCGGTTGTGAAGGCGAACGCCTACGGCCTCGGCATCGCCCGCGTCGCCCCGGCCCTGTGGCAGGCGGGCGCCCGCACCTTCTTCGTCGCCCATTTCAAGGAAGCGCTGGAGCTGCGCGCGCTCCTGCCCGAGGCGATGATCTACGTCCTCAACGGCCTGCTGCCGCAGACCGCCCCGGACCATGCCGCGGCGAACCTGCGCCCGGTGCTGGGCTCTGTGCCCGAAATCACCGAGTGGAGCGACTTCTGCCGCGATCAGGGCGCGGACCTGCCCACCGCCATTCATGTGGATACCGGCATGAACCGGCTTGGCCTGTCGGTGGACGAGGCGGTTCAGCTCGCCGGCACGCGCAGGATGCTCGGCTTCACGCCGAGCCTCGTCATGAGCCACCTTGCCTGCGCCGACACGCCCGGCCACCCGCTCACCGCCCGCCAGCGCGCGGTGTTCGCGGACGTGATCCGCCGCTTCCGGGGCGTGCCGGGCTCGCTGGCCAATTCCGCCGGCACCCTGCTGGGGCGGGATTTCCGCTTCGAGCTGGTGCGGCCGGGCATCTTTCTCTATGGCGGCGTCGCCATCACCGGCGTGCCGCCGCTGCGGCCCGTGGTGCGGCTGGAAGCCAAGATCATCCAGGTGTCGCGTGTCGCGGCCGGCGAAACGGTCGGCTATGGCGCCGCCGAGCGGCTGAAGCGGCCGAGCCGCATCGCCACCGTCTCCATCGGCTATGCGGACGGCCTGTTCCGCGCCGCCGGGTCTTCCGACCTCGCCAAGGGCGTGGAGGCCATCGTTGCCGGCCGGCGCTGCCACCTCGTGGGGCGCGTCTCCATGGACCTCGCCACCCTCGACATCACCGACCTGCCGGAAGGCTCCGTGCAGCGGGGCGACGTGGCGGTATTCCTCGGCGACGGCATCAGCGTGGACGACCTCGCCGCCCGCTCCGGCACCATCGGCTACGAGGTGCTGACCTCCCTCGGCGCCCGCTACGCCCGCCGCTACATCGGCGGCTGAGGCGCGAGGGGCTGGCGCGCGGCGGCGAGTTCCGCCGCATAGGTCTCCTCGAACCAGCCGATGCGCGTCTCGAAGGCGGGGCTCAGGCGCTGGTCCTCGGTGATCTGGCGGGCGACGGTCTGCTGGCCCTCGCATACCGCATTGTCCTCGGCCAGGACCCGGCGGGCATAGAAGGGCACGATGCGGGCGACGACCTTCTGCGCGAACCGGTCGAAGACGCCCAGAAGCCCCGGCCGCGGCGGCGCGATCGGGCCGTCGATGAGCCAGGCCTCCAGCCGCGAGCGGTCATGGGCCAGCGGCGCATAGCGCAGCACCATCACCGAATAATAGGCGCGGCCGAGCAGAGTGATGGTGTGGAACTGGGACGCCCCGAAGGTGGGGAACAGGTTCATGATGAAATAGTCGCGGGCCCGGTAGGTGCCGGCCCGGCAATCCGCGAGCACGCCGGCCACCGGGTCGTCGCCGGGCTCGGTGGTATAGGCGCTGTGCCGGCCGAAGCGGGCATAGGTGACATCCTTCGCCTTCAGATAGCCGTTGGCGCCGAAGGTGGAGGGGTGGACGGCGACGATATGGTAATCGTCCAGCGTCACGTGGGTGAGGAACTTCCAGTTGGCCGGCACCTCGGCGCAGAAGCGCGTGAACGCCTGCCCCGGCGGGCAGAGCGCGGCGAGGATGGGCGCGGCATCGCCCAGAAAATCCGCGAGGCTCTCGCCGCCGGGATGGGGGAAGCGCCCGAACACGAGCCCGGCGAACGCCTCCACCTCGATGGACTTCAGCCGCGCGCCGAGCTGCTTGGGCAGGCAGCCATAGGCCTCGTCGCAGACAGGAATGCCCAGCGCCTGACCCTCGGCGTTGTAGCGCCAGTGATGGAAGGCGCAGACCACCGCGCCCTTGCCGCTGCGTTCGCGGCGGATGGGATGGAAGCGGTGGGCGCAGACATTCTCGAAGCCGCGCAGCCGGTCGCCGAAGCGCTGGATGAAGACCGAGCGCCCGCCGAGATCGGTGCGGAACCACTGGCCATCCTCCGCCACCTCGGCATCGAGGCACAGGAAGGTCCACACCCGCCCCAGCGCCTGCTGCTCCGCGGCGAAGGCCGCCGGATCGGACGCCGCGCGCGCCCATGCGGCCACTTCGGCCGGGCCGGGGGCGGGTGCGTTCGGCGCAGCAGGCATGGGAGCCGGTTGGTCTCGGAACACGGGCAATTCCCTGAATGCGCAAAAAGGGCTGCACGCTGATTAGCAGAGGTGCCCTGATCCTGCCACTTGGGGATGCTCCGCAGAAAGGGCGCAACCGCGCACCTTCCCCGGCGTGCGCGGGGCCGATGGGATATATAGAGAACATCGCCCGAGATTCGGGCTTCTCAAGACCCGGCCGGCCCGCCCGCGCCGAGGGTGATGCTCATGGCCCGGCGCGACACGTCCTTCATCTGCCAGTCCTGCGGCGCGGTCTATGCGCGCTGGCAGGGCAAGTGCGAGGGGTGCGGCGGCTGGAACACCATTTCCGAGGAAGTGGCGGTGGCCGCCAGCGTCCCCGCCGCCCAGCGCTCCGGCCGGAAGGGCCGCGCGGTGGTGCTGGAGAAGCTGGAGGGCACGGCCAAGCCCGCCCCGCGTCTCGTCTCAGGCATCGGCGAACTCGACCGGGTGGCCGGGGGCGGCTTCGTGCCCGGCTCCATCCTGCTCATCGGCGGCGATCCCGGCATCGGCAAGTCCACCCTGCTGGTGCAGGCCTCAGCCGCGCTGGCCCAGCGCGGGCTGCGCGTCGTCTACGTCTCCGGCGAGGAGGCGGTGGACCAGGTGCGCCTGCGCGCCCAGCGGCTCGGACTGGAAAAGGCCGAGGTCGGCCTCGCCGCCGAGACCAATGCGGAGAACATCATCGCCACGCTGTCGGGCGGGCCACCCGTTCACATGGTCGTGATCGATTCCATCCAGACCATGTGGTCGGACAGCGTGGAGAGCGCGCCAGGAACGGTGACGCAGGTGCGCACCTCGGCCCAGCTTCTCGTGCGCTACGCCAAGCAGACCGGCGCCTGCGTCATCCTCGTCGGCCATGTCACCAAGGACGGGCAGATCGCCGGCCCGCGCGTCGTGGAGCACATGGTGGACGCAGTGTTCTCCTTCGAGGGCGACGGCGGCCACCAGTTCCGCATCCTGCGCGCCCAGAAGAACCGCTTCGGCCCCACCGACGAGATCGGCGTGTTCGAGATGACGGGGCGCGGCCTCTCCGAGGTGGCCAACCCCTCCGAGCTGTTCCTCTCCAACCGCGACGCCGGCGCGCCGGGCACCGCCGTGTTCGCCGGCATGGAGGGCACGCGCCCGGTGCTGGTGGAGATCCAGGCGCTGGTCGCCCCCTCCTCCCTCGGCACGCCGCGCCGGGCGGTGGTGGGCTGGGACCCCAACCGCCTCTCCATGGTGCTGGCGGTGCTGGATGCCCGCTGCGGCGTGCGGCTCGGCGGGCACGATGTCTATCTCAACGTGGCGGGCGGGCTGAAGATCGGCGAGCCGGCGGCGGACCTCGCGGTGGCCGCCGCCCTCGTCTCCTCGCTCACCGGCGCGCCTTTGCCGGCGGATGCGGTGCATTTCGGCGAGGCGAGCCTCACGGGGGCGGTGCGCCCCGTCTCGCAGGCGCAGGCGCGGCTGAAGGAGGCGGCGAAGCTCGGCTTCGCCAGCGCCATCATCCCCTCCGGCGGCCTCGACGGGCTCGACCCGCCGGTGTCGGTGCGGCCGGTGTCGTCTCTGGCGGAGCTGGTGGCCGGCATCGCGGCCAGCGCCCCCCGCCGGCCAGCCGGGCGCGAGACGCGCGACTCTGCCATGCGCGAGGCGCGGGGCAGCCATGACCGCAATCCCCCACAAAGGGCCGTGGAACATGCGGAATGGGGCGACGACGAGGAAAGGTGACGCGGGCGGGCGCGCAAGCTATATCACCCCCGCGGCCGGGCCTCCGGGGGAGGGGCATGTCGCGCGCATGCGCGCTTGGCGGTGCGCCTATCACGGATCGATGCGCCGATGCCCATAACCTTGCTCGACATTATCGTTCTCTCTGTGATGCTGATTTCCGGCATCCTGGCGATGGTCCGGGGCTTCCTCCGGGAGGTCTTCTCCATCCTCTCGTGGGTCGTCGCGGCCGGTGTCACGGTGTATTTCTACAAGTCGGCACTGCCTGTGGTGAAGCAGTACATCTCGCAGGATTCGGCTGCTCTTGCCGTGACGGTGGCGTTGCTGTTCCTCGGTACGCTGCTGATTGCCTCCATCATCACCGCGCGCATCTCGGACCTGGTGCTCGACAGCCGAATCGGCGCCCTCGACCGCACGCTCGGCTTCGCCTTCGGCCTCGCCCGCGGCCTGCTGCTGATGGTGATCGCGCTCCTGTTCTTCAACTGGCTGGTGCCGCCGGAGAAGCAGCCCCCGTGGGTCGCCAACGCCAAATCGCTCCCCGCCATCACGAAAGCGGGGGAGTGGCTGAAGGCGCAGTTGCCGGATGACCCTGAAAACACCATCTTGAGCAAGTTGAAGAAGCCGCCCGCCGCTGAGGAGGGCGACACGCCTGCCGCCCCGGCCGCCCCGACGGGGGGACAGCGGTAGGTTCTTTTTGGGGGCAGCAACAGGCCGGCCGGTCGGCCGGGGCAGTCACGCGGGGGCGCTTCGCCTTCCGCGCTATGGGTGCTCCCGGTCCAACCTTCCCGGCGCAAGCTCGCACGGTGCCGCCTGACCGGCCCTGCGGAGGGTGCATGATGGACTTGGGATGTGACGGGCCGATCTCAGCGGCCGGCGAAGACGGCGCTTCGATCGCGGACGGCCATGGCCGCCCCGGCAACCTCGATCTCGACCTGAACGGCGATCGCCTCCGCGAGGAATGCGGTGTCTTCGGCATCTACAATCACCCCGAGGCGGCGGCCATCACCGCCATCGGCCTCCACGCCCTCCAGCATCGCGGACAGGAAGCCGCCGGCATCGTCTCCTATGACGGCCGCCGCTTCCATTCCGAGCGCCGCCTCGGCCTCGTGGGCGACGCCTTCTCCGACGCCGCCGTCATCGCCCGCCTGCCCGGCGACAGCGCGGTGGGCCATGTGCGCTACTCCACCACCGGCGAGACCCTGCTGCGCAACGTGCAGCCGCTCTTCGCCGAGCTGGATGCCGGCGGCTTCGCCGTGGGCCACAATGGCAACCTCACCAACGGCCTCACCCTGCGCCGCCAATTGGTGCGCGAAGGCGCCATCACCCAGTCCACCACCGACACCGAGGTGATCCTCCACCTCGTGGCGCGCTCCCGGAAGCCCCGCTTCGTGGACCGCTTCATCGATGCCATCCGCACCCTGGAAGGCGCCTATTCGCTGGTGGCGCTCACCAACAAGAAGCTCATCGGCGCCCGCGACCCCCTCGGCATCCGTCCGCTGGTGCTGGGCTCGCTGGAGGGCTCGCCCATCCTCGCCTCCGAGACCTGCGCCCTCGACATCATCGGCGCGCGCTACGTGCGCGACATCGAGAACGGCGAGGTCATCGTGATCGACGAGGAGGGCGTGCAGTCCTTCAAGCCGTTCCCGGAGATGGCGCCGCGCCCCTGCATCTTCGAGTACATCTATTTCGCCCGGCCGGATTCCGTGGTCGGCGGGCGCTCCGTCTATCAGGTGCGCAAGAACATGGGCCGCGTGCTGGCCACCGAAAGCCCGGCCAATGCGGACGTGATCGTTCCGGTGCCGGATTCCGGCGTGCCGGCGGCCATCGGCTTCTCCCAGACCTCGGGCATCCCCTACGAGCTGGGCATCATCCGCAACCATTACGTCGGCCGCACCTTCATCCAGCCCACCCAGTCCATCCGCGACCAGGGCGTGCGCATGAAGCATTCCGCCAACCGCTCGGTGGTGGAGGGCAAGAGCATCGTCCTCGTGGACGACAGCCTCGTGCGCGGCACCACCTCGGTGAAGATCGTGCAGATGATGCGTGATGCCGGCGCCAAGGAGGTGCATTTCCGCATCGCCTCCCCGCCCATCACCCACCCGGACTATTACGGCATCGACACGCCGGACCGGGACAAACTGCTCGCCGCCACCCATGATCTGGAAGGCATGCGCCGCTATATCGGCGCGGATTCGCTGGCCTTCCTCTCGGTGGATGGTGTCTACCGCGCCATGGGCTTCGAGGGGCGCGACCCGGTGCGGCCGCAGTTCACCGACCACTGCTTCACCGGCGATTATCCCACCCCCCTCACCGACCGCGCCGGCGCGGTGGGCCAGCAGCAGCTCTCGCTGCTCGCCGAAGCGAGCTGAGCTCCAACGCCTTCCCGGGCCGGGAGGGCGCCCCTCCCGACCACAGGACCCCGCATGACCGACCGGCCGCTTGCCGAAAAGATCGCCCTCGTCACCGGCGCCACGCGCGGCATCGGCGCCGCCACCGCGGTGGCGCTGGCGAAAGCCGGCGCGCATGTGGTGTGCGTGGGCCGCTCGGAAGGCGGGCTGCAGGAGGTGGACGACGCCATCCGCGCCGTCGGCGGCAGCGCCACCCTGGTGCCGTTGAACCTCAAGGATTCCGACGGCATCGACCGGCTCGGCGGAGCGCTCTACGAGCGCTATGGCCGGCTCGACATCTATGTGGCCAATGCCGGCGTGCTCGGCCCGCTCTCCCCCCTCGGCCACGTCTTCCCGAAGGACTGGGACGATACGGTGGCGGTGAACCTCACCGCCAACTGGCGCTGCGTGCGCTCCTTCGATCCGCTGCTGAAGCTCTCCCCGGCGGGGCGGGCGGTGGTCGTTACCTCCGGCGCGGCCAGCAAGGCGCGCGCCTATTGGGGGCCCTACGCCATCACCAAGGCGGGGCTCGAGGTGATGGCCCGTACCTGGGCGGACGAAAGCGTATCGGGCAACCTCAAGGTCAACCTCTTCAACCCCGGCCCCATCCGCACCCTGATGCGCGCCAAGGCCTTCCCCGGCGAAGACCCGTCCACCCTCCCCGCCCCGGAAGACGCGGCCGAGGCCATCCTGCCCTTGTGCCTGCCCGCCTTCATGGAAACCGGCAAGCTCTACGACTTCCCGCAGAAGAAGCTGCTCAGCTTCCAGATGCCGGCGTAGGTGGGCTTGGAGGGCGGCTTTCGTCGTCCCACCCTGCCGTCGTGCTCCGGCTTGACCGAAGCACCCATCGCGCCGAAAGCGCAGGGTGCGGAAGCACTTGCATAACATTCCCGCGCGGCGCCCGGACGGGCCATGGGCCCTCCGGTCAAGCCGGAGGGCGACGGCGGTGTGGGGACAAGCCCCGGCCATGACTGTGGCGCCAATACTTCGACCGTTGCGTTGCCGGGCTACGGCGCCTCCCCTCTCCCCTTGCGGGAGAGGGGCAGGGGGTGAGGGGGCTGCCTCCACCTTCAATGCGTTCGGACGAAGGGCGCGACACCCCTCACCCCGACCCTTTCCCGCAAGGGGAGAGGGGGCAAGACCGCTCAAGCCAACTTGCCCGTCATCCCCCGGTTTATCCGGGGGATCCACCCATCCGCCAGCGCTCTGCCTCAAGACCCAGCCCGACCCAACGGTGGATCGCCCGGATAAACCGGGCGATGACGGCTCTTGGTCTCCTCACGCCGCCGCCAGCTCTCCGGCCAGCGCCTTGCGGATCAGCTCGCGCGTCTCGGCCACGCCGTAGATGGCGACGAAGGAGCCGAAGCGGGGGCCGCGCTCCAGGCCGAGGAGCACCTGATAGAGCGTGTTGAACCACTCCACCGAGACGCCCGGCCGCTCGGGCGTGGCGCCCTTGGCCTTGAGGTCCTGGTAGCGCGGGATGGGGCGGGCGACGTCGTAGAGCACGGTCTGGATGTCGTCGGCGCTCGCGCCGGCCGGAAGCGCGGCCAGCGCCGCGTCGAGCGTCTCCAGCGCGTCGCGCTCCACCTCGTCGGGGACGCGGAAGACCTTGTTGGGCTTCACGAAGTCATGGAAATAGCGAACGGCATAGCCCACCAGCTCATGCAGCTTGGGGTGCGTCTGGTCCGACACGCCGGGCACATGGCGCTTGAGGAAGCCCCACAGCACGCTCTCGTCCTCGGTGTTGGAGGCGGAGGCGAGGTTGAGGAGCATGGTGAAGCTCACCGGCATGTCCACGTCCGGCGGGTTGCCGGCATGGATGTGGTAGACTGGATTGCCGAAGCGCAGCTTCCAGTCCTGCTGCGGATAGCGGGCGAGGAAGTTGAAATATTCGTCCACCGCCTTCGGGATCACGTCGAAGTGCAGCTTCTTCGCCGAGCGCGGCGACTGGAACATGTAGAGCGCGAGACTCTCCGGGCTCGCATAGGTCAGCCACTCGTCGATGGTGAGACCGTTGCCCTTGGACTTGGAGATCTTCTGGCCCTTCTCGTCCAGGAACAGCTCATAGACGAAATGCTCCGGCGCGGTGCCGCCGAGGATCTGGCAGATCCTGTCGTAGATCGGCGCGTTGGTCTGGTGATCCTTGCCGAACATCTCGAAATCGACATCGAGCGCCGCCCAGCGGGCGCCGAAGTCCGGCTTCCACTGCAGCTTCACCCTGCCGCCGGTAACGGGGAGCGTCGTCTCCGTGCCGTCCTCGTCGTCGAAGGTGATGGTGCCGGCCTTGGCGTCCACGTTCTTCAAGGGCACGTAGAGCACGCGGCCGGAGGTGGGCGAGATGGGCAGGAAGGGCGAATAGGTCGCCTGCCGCTCCTCGCCGAGGGTGGGCAGCATGACGGCCATGATCTCGTCGTACTTCTCCGCCGCCTTCAGCAGCACGGCGTCGAGCTTGCCGGAGAGGTAATAGTCGGTGGCGCTGGCGAACTCGTAATCGAAGCCGAAGGTGTCGAGGAAGCGCCGGAGCATGGCGTTGTTGTGCGCGCCGAAGCTGGGATAATCGCCGCCGAACGGGTTCGGCACGCGGGTGAGCGGCATCTGGAGATAGGGGCGCAGCGCCGTCGGGTCCGGGACGTTCTCGGGGATCTTGCGCATCCCGTCCATGTCGTCGGAGAAGCACAGGAGGCGCGTCTTCACCTTGTCTTGCGTGAGGATGCGGAAGGCGTGGCGCACCATGGTGGTGCGCGCCACCTCGCCGAAGGTGCCGATGTGCGGCAGGCCCGAGGGGCCGTAGCCGGTCTCGAACAGCACCTCATCCTTGGGGCGGCGCTTGAGCCGCTCCACCAGCTTGCGCGCCTCCTCGAACGGCCAGGCGGTGGCCGTTTCCGCGACCGTCTTCAGCTCGGCGGCAAGCTGAGCGGGGTCGGCGGCGGCAGGCGAGGCTTCGGACGAGGACATGACAGGCTCCGGAAAAGGAGCGCGAACTTAGAAATCGCGCGTCGCGGCGTCAACGCGAGGCTGGTCCGCGCCGCGCGTTGACGCCGGGCCGCAAACGCCTATGCTGCACCTGCGTTCGCGCTGCCCCGGCGAAAGGGTGGCGCTTCCGCAACATCGGACGATCCCTGCGGGAGAGACCGGCAGCCTCATGGGGAGGTGTGCCGGCGCCGAAGGCGCAACCGCCCCGGAACCGCTCAGGCACCAAGGGCCGCAGGGGGACGAAACTCTGGAAAGCAGCCCCTCCGCGCCTTCAGGGCCGGGGACGGGCTCACCGAAGGAGTAAGCCGTGCCCTTCCACGAGGCGCGGTGAAATCTCTCAGGTCGGCAGACAGAGGGGGCGCCGCGCGGGCCGCGCAGGACCACCGGGAACGGGGTTCGGCAGGTCCGGACATTGGCGCCGTTCGTCCGGGAGTCCCCCTTTGGCCTCGTCCCCCGATTCGCATTCCGAGTCCGAGCCCTTGCTCGAAACCCCGCTCGCCGCCGCCCATGTGGCGCTCGGCGCCCGCATGGTGCCGTTCGCGGGCTATCTCATGCCGGTCCAGTATCCCGAGGGCATCCTCGCGGAGCACAACTGGACCCGCACGAACGCCGGCCTGTTCGACGTGTCCCACATGGGTCAGGCGCTACTCGTCGGGCCGGACCACGAGACCACCGCCCGCGCGCTGGAAGCCCTCGCCCCGGCGGATTTCGTGAACCTCGCCCCCGGCAGGCAGCGCTATTCCCAGCTGACAGCCGATGACGGCGGCATCCGCGACGACTTCATGGCCACCCGCCCGGCGGACCCGTCCGCCGACGGCACCCTGATCGTCGTGGTCAATGCCGCCTGCAAGGGCGCCGACTTCGCGCACATCGAAGCCAACCTGCCCGCCACGGTAAAGCTGGTGCAGCGCCCCGAACGGGCACTCCTCGCGCTGCAAGGCCCGGAAGCCGCGGCGGTGATGGCCCGTCACTGCCCGGAGGCGGCGGACCTCGACTTCATGACCGCCCTCCCCCTCGCCTTCGACGGCGTGCCGGTGGAGGTCTCCCGCTCCGGCTATACCGGCGAGGACGGCTACGAGATCTCCGTCGCGGCGGAGGACGCGCCCGCGCTCTGGGCGGCGCTGCTGGCCGAGCCGGAGGTGAAGGCCATCGGCCTCGGCGCCCGCGACAGCCTGCGCCTTGAGGCCGGGCTCTGCCTCTATGGCCACGACATCGATCTGACGACCTCGCCCATCGAGGCGGCGCTCAACTGGTCCATCCAGAAGCGCCGGCGCCTCGAGGGCGGCTTTCCCGGCGCCGCGCGCGTGCAGCACGAGCTGGCGGAAGGCTCCGCCCGCGTGCGCGTCGGGCTGAAGCTCGAAGGCCGCGCGCCGGCCCGCGAGGGCGCGGAGATCGCCTCGGGCGGTGAGATCGTCGGCCGCGTCACCTCGGGCGGCTTCGCCCCGACGCTGCAGGCGCCCATCGCCATGGGCTATGTGCCGCCGGCGCTGTCCGCGCCCGGCACAAGCCTCGACATAATGGTGCGCGGCAAGGCCCTGCCGGCCGCCGTCACCGCCCTTCCCTTCGTACCCACGCGCTACGCGCGCAAGCAGAAAACCGGGGGCTGACCATGAGTGTGCGCTACACCAAGGACCACGAATACGTCCGCATCGACGGCGACGTGGCGGTGGTCGGCATCTCCGACTACGCCCAGGGCCAGCTCGGCGACGTGGTGTTCGTGGAACTGCCCGAGATCGGCAAGGCCGTGGAGAAGGGCAAGGAAGCCGCCGTCGTCGAGAGCGTGAAGGCCGCGAGCGAGGTCTATGCCCCCATCTCCGGCGAGGTGGTGGAAGTGAACTCGGAACTCGAAGGCGCGCCCGGCCTCGTCAACGAGGATGCCGAGGGCAAGGGCTGGTTCCTGAAGCTGAAGCTCTCCAACCCCGCCGAGTTCGACGAGCTCATGAACGAGCACGCCTACAAGGACTATCTGGATACCCTGTGAGCGGACCGGGAGGCGGACACCATGAGCGACGACACCCCCATTGCCACCGTCCGCTGGGAACGCGGCGACGCCGTCTTCACGGACGGCCGCTATCCCCGCGCGCATCAATGGATGTTCGACGGGCTGACCGTGCCCGGCTCGTCCTCCCCCGCGGTGGTCCGCCTGCCCTTGTCGAAGGCCGATGCGGTGGACCCGGAGGAGGCGCTCGCCGCCTCCCTCTCCGCCTGCCACATGCTGTTCGTGCTGGATTTCGCCCGCCGGGGCGGCTTCTGCATCGACGTCTATGAGGACAAGGTCATGGCCGCTTTCGGCAAGACCGAGCGGGGCAAGACCTGGATTTCCCGCATCGCGCTCAACCCCGCCATCGTCTTCTCAGGCGAGAAGACGCCGACGGCCGAAGACGTGGCGGCATTGCACGACAAGGCCCACGACGAATGCTTCGTGGCCAATTCCCTGCGCTCGGAGGTGGTCATCACCCCGAGCTTCACCATCGCCTGAAACGGGATCAGCGGCATCATGCGCTATCTTCCCCTCACCCCCGATGACCGCGCCGAGATGCTGGCGCGCATCGGCGTGCCCTCGGTGGACAACCTGTTCGCCGACATTCCCGCCGCCCAACGCGAGCATGAGCTGCCGCGCCTGCCGCTCCACAAGAGCGAGCTGGAGGTGGAGCGCGCGCTCTCCCGCCTCGCCGCGAAGAACGTGCCGGCGGGCGCGGTGCCCTTCTTCGTCGGCGCCGGCGCCTATCGCCACCATGTGCCGGCGAGCGTGGACCACCTGATCCAGCGCTCGGAATTCCTCACCTCCTACACGCCGTACCAGCCGGAGATCGCGCAGGGCACCCTGCAATATCTCTTCGAGTTCCAGACGCAGGTGGCCGAGCTGACCGGCATGGAGGTGGCCAACGCCTCCATGTATGACGGCTCCACCGCCGCCGCCGAGGCGGTGCTGATGGCCCACCGCGTCACCCGGCGCCGCAAGGCGCTGCTGGCCGGCAATCTCCACCCGCACTATCGCGCGACCATCGAGACCGTCTCGCGCTATGCCGCCGACGAGGTGGTGGCGCTGGCCCCCGTGCCCACGGGCGGGGAGGACATCATCGCCGCCATCGATGCCGGCTGCTCGTGCGTCGTCGTGCAGTCGCCGGACGTGTTCGGCAACATCGTGGATCTGAAGCCCATCGCCGAGGCGGCCCACAAGGCCGGCGCGCTGCTGATCGCCGTGTTCACCGAGGCGGTCAGCCTCGGCCTCATCGAGCCGCCGGGGGCGCAGGGCGCCGACATCGTGGCGGGCGAGGGCCAGTCCATCGGCAATGCGCTGAATTTCGGCGGCCCCTATGTGGGCCTGTTCGCCACCCGGCAGAAATTCGTGCGGCAGATGCCCGGCCGCCTTGCCGGCGAGACGGTGGATGCGGAAGGCCGACGCGGCTTCGTGCTCACCCTCTCCACCCGCGAGCAGCACATCCGCCGGGAGAAGGCGACCTCCAACATCTGCACCAATTCGGGCCTGTGCGCGCTGGCCTTCACCATCCATATGAGCCTGCTCGGCCAGACCGGGCTCACACGGCTGGCGCGCGCCAACCACGCGGCCGCCTGCGACCTCGCGGACCGGCTCGCCGCCGTGCCGGGAGCGAGCGTGCTCAACGACACCTTCTTCAACGAATTCACCCTGTGCGTGCCGGGCAAGGCTTCGGACGTGGTGGAGAAGCTGGCGGCCAGGGGCATCCTCGGCGGCGTCCCCTATTCCCGCCTCGCCCCGAAATCCGGCCTCGACGACCTCATCCTCGTCGCCGCCACCGAGACGACCACCGAGGACGACCGCGCCGCCTATGCCGCGGCCCTCAAGGAGGTGCTGTGATGAACCGCGAAGGCCGTGGCGCGACGACGCCGCACATCGTCGGGGGCGTCAGCGCGGGCCCCGTCACCTTCACCGGCAACCGGGGCCTCGACCTTGAGGAAGGCCTGATCTTCGAGATCGGCCGCACCGAGGTGACGGGCGTGGACATTGCCGAGCCCGCCCCCTTCAAGGACCGCCTCGGCAGCCACGTGCGCACCGCGCCGCTGGAGCTGCCCGGCCTCTCCGAGCCCGAGGCCATGCGCCATTACGTGCGCCTCTCGCGCATGAATTATGGCATCGACAGCGGGCTGTTCCCGCTCGGCTCCTGCACCATGAAGCACAACCCGCGCCTCAACGAGAAGATGGCGCGGCTGCCCGGCTTTGCCGACATCCACCCGCTCCAGCCCCTCTCCACCGTGAAGGGCGCGCTGGAGCTGATGGCGGAGCTGTCGCGCTATCTGCTGGAGCTGACCGGCATGCAGGCCGTGGCCCTCACCCCCAAGGCCGGCGCCCATGGCGAACTCTGCGGGATGATGGCCATCAAGGCCGCCCACGAGGCGCAGGGCAATGGCGATCGCCATGTGGTGCTGGTGCCGGAGAGCGCCCACGGCACCAATCCCGCCACCGCCGCCCTCATCGGCTATGAGGTGCGCTCCATCCCCGCCCGCGCCGATGGCACGGTGGACCCGGAGGCGGTGAAGGCCGCACTGGGGCCGGAGGTGGCCGCCCTCATGCTCACCAATCCCAACACCTGCGGCCTGTTCGAGCGGGACGTGGTGGCGATTGCCGAGGCGGTGCACGGGGCCGGCGCCTATTTCTATTCGGACGGCGCCAATTTCAACGCCATCCTCGGCAAGGTGCGCATCGCCGACCTCGGGGTCGATGCCATGCACATCAACCTCCACAAGACCTTCTCCACCCCCCATGGCGGCGGCGGTCCCGGCGCCGGGCCGGTGGTGCTCTCTCAGGCGTTGGCGCCGTTCGCCCCGGTGCCGGCGCTGGTCGCCACCGCGGACGGGCTGGTGCTGGTGGAGGACGAAGGGTCGGCCGGCGCCGAACAGGCGCTCGGCCGCATGAGCGCCTTCCACGGCCAGATGGGCATGTTCGTCCGGGCGCTGTCGTGGATGCTCTCCCATGGGGCCGACGGCATGCGGCAGGCCTCCGAGGACGCCGTCCTCTCCGCCAATTACGTCCGCGCCTGCCTGATGGACGTGATGAGCGCCCCCTTCGCCGAGCGCCCGGCCATGCACGAGGCCCTGTTCGACGACACCTGGCTGGCGGGTACCGGCCTCTCCACCCTCGACGTGGCGAAGGCGCTGATCGACGAGGGCTACCACCCCATGACGGTCTACTTCCCGCTGGTGGTCCACGGGGCGATGCTGATCGAGCCGACGGAGAGCGAATCGAAGGCCTCCCTCGACCTCTTCCTCGGCGCCCTGCGCGACCTCGCCATGGCCGCCAAGGCGGGGGACAAGGAGCGCTTCCTCGGCGCCCCCCATTACGCTCCCCGCCGCCGTCTGGACGAGACCCGCGCCGCCCGCGCGCCGGTATTGCGGTGGGTTCGGCCCGAACCGCTCCCGAACGCCGCCGAATAGGTGGTGTGAACGCACCTGACAGGGGGGTGTGAACCACCCTTTCCCCCCTGTCAGGAGGGGCTATGCTCGGCCCATGTTGTCCGCCCTCTCCCTCCTGCGCCGGGTCCGCCACGGCATGACCTTAGGTGTCCGGATACTGGCCACCGACGAGGCCGGCCGGCTTCTTCTGGTCCGCCACACCTATGTCTCCGGCTGGCATTTCCCCGGCGGCGGCGTGGATCTGGGCGAGACGGCGGAGGAGGCCGCGCGGCGGGAACTGCGCGAGGAGGCCAACGTGGAGGCGGCGGGGCCGCTGACGCTTTCCGGCTTTTATTTCAATCCCTTGGTCGGCGGGCGAGACCATGTGGCGCTCTACCGCGCCACCCGCCTCGTCATCGGCCCAAGGCCGGAGAAGACCCTCGAAATCGTCGCCGCCGACTTCTTCCCGCCCGACGCCCTGCCCGAAGGAACCACCCCCGCCACCCTGCGCCGCATCGCCGAATGGCAGGGCGCGCCGCCCTCCGACCGCTGGTGAGGCGCCCTGTCACGGGCGATTGACCGGCGCGGATTGGATAAATACCGCCGCCCGCGCTATCCTGCGGCTTGCAGCTCCCCTCCAGCCGGCGCGCCATGTCTGTCACCCTGTCCCAGAAAACCGAGGTCCAGCAACGGCTTGCGACGCATGCCGACGGACCGGGCGCGGCCGGGCGGGGCATCGGGCTGGCGGGGGTCTTGGGCCTTGCGGCGGCCCTCGCCGCGCTCTGCGCCGGCGGGCTGGCCCTGTGGGCCCGCTATGGCGCCGACGTGTTCTTCGATCTCCTGAGCGCCGGCTTCTCCGCCTGCCTGTGAGACCTCTCCGATCGCCCCCAAGGCCTTGAAATAATGTCGCAACGCACGAAGATCATTGCCCTTTTTTCGGCCTTCGCCGCGGGCGCCCTCATCCTCGTCACCGCCGTCACCCTGCTCATGCCCGCGCCCCCACAGCAGAAAGTGACGGGACAGGCGGCGGTCGGCGGGCCGTTCAGCCTGACCGACCAGAACGGCCGGACGGTCACGGAAGCCGCCCTCAAGGGCAAGCCGACACTCATCTTTTTCGGCTTCACCCATTGCCCGGACGTGTGCCCGACGGCGCTGTTCGAGATGTCGGAAATCTTCGCCGCGCTGGGTCCGGATGCGGGCAAGGCGCAGGCCTTCTTCGTGTCCGTGGACCCCGAGCGCGACACGCCGGCGGTGCTCAAGTCCTACGTGTCCAGCTTCTCGCCGCAGATCCTCGGCCTGTCCGGAACCCCGGAGGCGACGGAGCAGATCAAGAAGGAATACCGCGTCTATTCCCGCAAAGTCCCGCTCAAGGATGGCGACTACACCATGGATCACACCGCCGTGGTCTATCTCATGGACAAGACTGGGACTTTCGTCGCGCCGTTCAACTCCAAGCGGCCTCCGGCCGAGGCTGCAGCGGAGCTGAAGCGCTACTTCTGAGCCCGCCGCCGGCGCCCCGCCGGGCGACGCCGTGCTCCGTCTTCTGCCAGTGGTACGGCCGCCGGACCAGCTCGATCACCGCCCGCCATGCCGCCACCGACAGCAGCAGCCAGTAGATCGGCGTGCCCGCGATGGTGCGCCAGCCCGGCCGCATCCCGCGCCGGCCGAGCCCCACCACCATGGTCACGGCCGCCCCGCCATAGCCGGCGACGAGAGTTGTGTAGGTAAGCGCGCTGGTGGCCACTTCCAAGATGGTGGTGCATGGCAGCCCGGCGACGCCCCGCACGATGTCGGCGAGGAACAGGCCGAGGCAGAGCGGATGCACCAGCGCCGCCGCATAAGGCCCTGCGGTGAGCAGCGTCAGCGCGAGCGTGCCGCCGGGGCCAATATCCCGCACCAGCGCCCCGGGCCGGCGCCCATGGACCAGAAGGGTCTGCGCCCAGCCCTTCAGCCAGCGGGTGCGCTGGCCGATCCAGGCGCGCCGGGTCACCGGCGCCTCCTCGTAAGTGCTTGAGGAGATGACGCGGGTCTGCCATCCGGCGCGGGCGAGGCGGATGCCGAGGTCGGCATCCTCGGTGACGTTGTAGGGGTCCCATCCCCCCACCTGATCCAGCACGCGGCGGCGGAAGTGGTTGGAGGTGCCGCCGAGTGGAATGGGCAGGCCAAGGGCGCTCAGCACCGGCAGCAGGACATCGAACTGGCCGGCATATTCGGCGGCGAACTGGGCCGAGATCCAGCTGTCCCCGCCATTGTCGATGCACAGCCGCGCCTGCACGCATCCCACCTTCGGCCCGCCCGCGCCAAAGGCCGCGACGGCGCGGCGCAGTTGATCCGGCTCCGGAAGGTCCTCCGCGTCATAGACGGCGACGAAGCTGCCGCGAACGAAGGGCAGCGCCGCTTCCAGCGCCTTGGGCTTGGTCCGTGGCCCCACCGGCGCCACGGCCACTTCCGCCATGTGCGACGGCAACGCGAGAGCTGCGATGGCGGCCCGGGTGGCCTGATCGTCGGCCTCCACCACCAGCTTGATTTCGAGCTTCTCCGGCGGATAGTCGAGCGCCTGCAGCGCCGCCACCAGCCGGGGAACGCTCGCCGCCTCCCGATAGAGCGGCACCAGCAGCGAATAGACCGGCAGCGCCCGGTCATCGAACCGGGGCGCGGGCTCCTCCGGCGGCACATAGAGGCAGCCTGCGAGGCGCAGGGCGATCCAGGCGAGGAAGACGAGCGAGAGAACCGCCTGCACCGCGAGGATGCCCGCCCCCGGCGCCAGCGCCAGCAGCAGCGCGAGCGGCAGGCCCACGGCTGCGGCGCCAAGCCCGACGATACGGCCTGGGCGCAGCGTCGCCGCCGACTTGAGCGGATCGGCGCGCAGAAGCCGCCCGGCCGCGGCAAGGGCGAGACGCGGGCCACAGGCGTCGCCGATGCGCCGGGCCAGCTCCGAAGGCGCGATCAATCCCACCCGCGCCGCCAGATCCGCATCTCGCCGCAGCGCCCGGCGCAGGCGCCGCACGATGCGGCCGCGCGCCGCCATGACGAAGCGCGGGCGCCCGCCCTCATTTGGGATCACCAACGTGCCGGTGCGTAGCACGGCTTCCGCGACGGCCGGATCGTCCGGCAGGTCGCGCAGGCCGTGCGTGGCCGAAGGCAGGCCAAGATCGCGAGCGAGGATCTCCGTTGCGGTTTGGTCGTCCAGCGCGCCCGAGGCGACGAGCACTTCGTCGATGCCGACACCCACCAGCCGGGCACGCGCGTCTGCGGCGAGAAGCGCCGCCATATCGACATGACCGAGGTAACACAAAAGCTCGGGCGCCACCGAGACAGCGGGCGTAGCGGCCGCCCCCTGCGTGCCGCCGCGCTGGTGCCGGTGCCCATCCTCGCTTACATGGCTCCGCCCCTTGCGGGCGGCACCGGCATCCCCCACCATGCCCCGACCCTCATGCAACCCTAGGGTAAGCTTTTCCCCGATGCTCCCACCAGCCTCTTTCGTGAGCAGCCGTGCTTTCAGACGCCTCCTTGTCCGGCGGTCGGGCCTCAGCGCTGTCGTGCTATGCGTGGCTCTGGTGGCGGCGGGCGGTGCGACGGCTCAGCAGCCGCCGGCGGCACAGGGGCGGCCAGCACCGGGCTCGCCCCCGCCACTGGTCGAGCGCGCGGACACCATCGCCGTCACGCCAGTGGTGGTACCCAACTTCTGGAATGTGGAGCGGCGGCTGGAGCGCCCCGACGCCGCGAAGCTCCCGAAGGAACTGCGGTTCGTGACCACGGATGATTATCCGCCGTTCAATTTCATCAACTCCACGGGCGCCCTCTCCGGCTTCAACATCGATCTGGCGCGGGCGATCTGCGCCGAGCTCAGCGTGACGTGCAGCTTCCAGACGGCATCTTTCGCCGACGTGGCCGACGTGGTGGACCAGGGCCGCGCAGAGGCCGCCATCGCCGGCCTTGTCGCGACGCCCGCAGCGCGGGCAACGCTGGATTTCTCGGAACGCTACCTCGGCACGCCCGCGCGGTTTGTCGGCCGCCGGCAGGAGACGCTGGCGAAGGCGACGCCCGAGGAGGTGGCCTCCAAGAAGGTGGCCGTGGTCAGCCGCACGGCGCACGAGGCTTATCTGCGCTCCTTCTTCAACGAGGCCGCCATCCGACCTTATCCGGATCTCAAGGCGGCGCAGGAGGCGGTGAAGGCGGGGCAGGTGGACCTTCTGTTCGGTGACGGCATCACCCTCGCGCTCTGGCTGAACGGCACCGACAGCGGGAATTGCTGCCGTTTCGTCGGCGGCCCCTTCACCGAGAGCCGCTTCTTCGGCGACGGCTTCTCAGTCGCCGTGAAGGAGGGCAACGACACCTTGCGCCACGCGATGGACTTCGCCCTCCAGCGCATCTGGGAGAAAGGCGTGTATACCGATCTCTACCTGCGCTGGTTCCCGGTCGGCTTCTATTGAGGCGCGGCGCGTATCGGCCGGCCGCCGGGCTCGCAAACGAAAGAGCCGCCCCGCTTGCACGGGACGGCTCCGGAAAAACGCGAAGGGGACGGGGCGCGCCCCTCAGTTCCGGGGAGCCGGCAGACCCAGCTGGGAGGACGGAGCCGGCCGCGCGGCCTCGGCCCGCCTCTGCTCCTGGCGCGCCGCACGTGCTTCCTTGCGGTAGCGGCCCTGGCGCGCCCAGGTCACGATCCCGCCGGCGATCACGCCGACGATCACCGCAGCGAAGATGATCGCGAACAGCGGCAGCGTCACCGACACGGCCGGATGGTCCGGCGCGAACGGATCGAGGGACAGCGTGACCGGCTTGCGGTTCGCAACCGCCAGCGCCACCGCGAGGATCGCGAGGGGCAGGCCGACGAGGATGGAGAGGAAGCGGCTCACGGGCGCCTACTTTCCGGTGTTGAGACGCTCGCGCATCTCCTTGCCGGTCTTGAAATAGGGGACGGTCTTCTCGCTCACGTCCACCTGCTTGCCGGTGCGCGGGTTGCGGCCGACGCGGGCGTCGCGCTTCTTCACCGAGAAGGCGCCGAAGCCGCGCAACTCCACGCGATCGCCCCGCTCCAGCGCGGAGGCGATCTGCTCCAGGATGGCGTTGACGATGTTCTCCACGTCCCTCTGGTAGAGGTGCGGGTTGGCCTCGGCGATCTTTTGGACGAGCTCGGACTTGATCATTGTGGCCCCAGTTCCTCGAAATCGTCCGCCGCCAGCGCGCCGTTGCACCGCGAGAGGGACGGTGGACGGCCGGGTGGTCCGGCGGTGTTATCGGTGTTGTCGGATGGCCGCCAAGCGCTTGTGAAAGCTATCCTAACCCTCGGTGCGAGGGTGCCAGAGGGCCAACAGACCGTCAAGCTGACTGCGCTCCAGCGCGCCTTTCGCCGCATCGGTCAGCAGCGCCGCCGCCTGCGGGAAGCCGAGCGCGCTGACGACGCCGCGCGCCGCGCCGAGCAACCAGCCGAACTCGTCGCCAACCTCCTTGGTGCGCCAGGTGCGGACCTTGAGAGCCTCGCTCACGCCCTTCTCGCGGGCGAGCCAGGCGCGGGCGGTGCGCTCGTCGCCGAGTTCGTCCACCAGCTGGAGTTCGAGCCCCTGATGACCGGTGAAGACGCGCCCGTCCGAGACGTTGGCGAGCTTGGCATCCGAGAGCTTGCGGCGATCGCCCACGAGGTCCTTGAACCAGGCGTAGCTGTCCTTCACCAGCGAATCCACGGCGGCGCGCGCCTCCGGCGTCACCGGCGTATACGGATTGGGGGAGGCCTTGAGCGGGGAGGACTTGATGTCCTCCATGGTCACGCCCACGGTCTTCAGCAACTCGGTGAAGTTGGGAAACTGGTAGAGGACGCCAACGGAGCCCACCAGCGCATTGCGGCGGGCCACGATGTGGTCGGCACCCAGCGCCGCTATATAGGCGCCTGAGGCAGCGACGCCTTCCACGACGGCCACCACCGGCTTCTTCTCGGCAAGGCGACGGAGCGCATCGAACAATTGCTCGGAGCCGGTCACCGTGCCGCCGGGGCTGTCGATGGAGAGGATGACGGCGCTGGCACGGGAGCGGCCGATCTCTTCCAGCAGTTCAACCCGCTCGCGATCGTTGCGGATGATGCCGCCGATCATGATCCGGGCCACATGGGGAGACGAGGTGGGAATGTCCCGGCCGACCAGGGCCGACACGCCCACCGCCACGGCGGCGATCACGCCGAGCACCCCGAGCACACGCCAGAATGTGACCTTCCGCCGGAGGCGACGGCGTTCGACGATCTGGTCGGCATCCAGCGACATGGTGCGCGTTCCTCGGCAGGCGGTCTCAAGCCCCACGCGGACTTAAGCAGGCCGCGCGGCGTTGGCAAGCGCTCCCGCGCGTTCAGCGCGGATACGAGCCGGCGACGCCTAGCCCGCCAGCGCGGCGATGACGGCGTTGAGCACCGGGAAGCCGGCGGGGGTGACGCGCAGCCGATCCCCCTCGCGGGCCACCAATCTCTCGGCTTCCAGCATCGCGAGACGACCCCGGTCGATCCGTCCGCCCAGGCGGGCGTGCCGCGCGAGATCGACGCCTTCCCGGAGGCGGAGCCCCATGAGCAGCATCTCGTCGGCCTGCTCGGCCGGCGTCAGCGTCTCGTCGGAGACGATGCCGTGCCCGTCCGCCTCCACGCGCGCCAGCCACGCTTCGGGCGCGCGCTCGGTGAAGGTGGCCCGGCGGGTGCCGCCCACCTGCAGCCGGCCATGGGCCCCGGCGCCGATGCCGGCATAGGTGCCGTAACGCCAGTACACGAGATTGTGCCGTGCCTCGGCGCCGGGCCGGGCGTGGTTCGAGACCTCATAGGCCGGCAGGCCGGCTTGCGCCGTCACCTCCTGCGTCACATCCCATAGCGCGCGGGAGAGATCATCGTCGGGCAGAATGAGCTTGCCCGCGCCGTACAACCGCTCGAACGGCGTGCCGGGCTCGATGGTGAGCTGGTAGAGGGACAGGTGCTCGCAGCCTTCGGCGAGCGCGCGCCGCAGTTCCGCCGACCAGGCTTCGGGCGTCTGGCGCGGTCGGGCGTAGATGAGGTCAAAGGACACGCGATCGAAGGCGCGGCGGGCGATGGCCACGGCGGCCAGCGCCTCCGCCACCGAATGCATCCGCCCGAGGCCCTGAAGGTCTGCGTCGTCCAGCGCCTGAACGCCGAGCGAGACGCGATTGACGCCCGCCGCCCGGTAGCCCTGGAACCGCTCGGCCTCCACGGAGGTCGGGTTCGCCTCCAGCGTCACCTCCGCATCGGCGGTGAGCGGCCAAGCGTCGTCGATCGCCTCCAGAATGGCGGCGACCGTCGACGGCGCCATGAGCGAGGGCGTGCCACCGCCGAAGAAGACCGTCTCTGCCCTTCGCGGCCCCGACAAAGCCCGCATATGGGCGATCTCACGGCGGAAGGCCGCGATGTAGCGGGCCTCGTCCGGCGGCACGAGGCGGACATGGCTGTTGAAGTCGCAATAGGGACACTTGGCCTTACAGAAGGGCCAATGGATATAGACGCCGAAGCCGCCCGCCGTGTCCTCAATGCCGTCGACCCCCTGCCCCGCGATGGGGAGAGGGTGCGCAGGTGCGGGCACGGAGGGGGCCTGATCCAAGATCGCGCTCACCCCTTCAGGCACGCCTGCGAGAGCTTCAGGAAGGCGCGCGCGCGGTGGGAGAGGCCGAAGCCCTTGGGGGGCATGCCGTGCTTCTCGTCCGCCGTCATCTCGGCGAAGGTCTTCACATGGCCCTCGGGGAGGAACATGGGATCATAGCCGAAGCCCTTGGCTCCGCGCGGTGGCCACACGAGGGTGCCGTCCACGGTGCCCTCGAACTCCTCCAGATGCCCGTCCGGCCAGGCGATGCACAGCGCGGAAACGAAGCGAGCGTGGCGCTGCGCCGGCTCGGTGGCGCCGATCTTCTGCAGTTCGGCCTCCACCTTCTCCATCGCCATCTCGAAATCGCGCTCCGGACCGGCCCAGCGGGCGGTATGGATGCCCGGCGCGCCGCCGAGCGCGTCGATGACGAGGCCACTGTCGTCCGCGAAGGCCGGAAGCTGCGCCGCATTGGCCGCCGCAACCGCCTTGAGGCGGGCGTTGCCCTCGAAGGTGGTTTCGGTCTCCTCCGGCTCGGGCAGGCCGAGCTCGCCGGCGGAGACCGCCTCCACCCCGTGGGGCTCGAGCAGCATCTTCATCTCGATGAGCTTGCCGGGATTGTGGGTGGCCACCACCAGCCGGCCGGTGAGCTGGCGCGCCATCACCCGATCGCCAGCTTCTGGAGTGACACCAGCTGATCTACGCCGGATCGGGCCAGCGAGAGCAGCGAGAGCAGTTCCTCCTGGGTGAACGGCGTCTTTTCCGCCGTGCCCTGGATCTCCACGATGCCGCCGGTGCCGGTCATGACGAAATTGGCGTCGGTTTCAGCCACCGAATCCTCGGCATAGTCGAGGTCGAGCACGGGCGTGCCCTCATATATGCCGCAGGAGACCGCCGCCACATGCTGCTTGAGCGGCATTTCCTTGATCATGGAGCGGGATTTCATCCAGCTCAGGCAGTCGTGAAGCGCGATCCAGGCGCCGGTGATGGAGGCGGTGCGGGTGCCGCCATCGGCCTGGAGCACGTCGCAATCGATGGTGATCTGCTTCTCGCCCATCGCCACGAGGTCCGTCACCGAACGGAGCGAACGCCCGATCAGGCGCTGGATCTCCTGGGTGCGGCCGGACTGCTTGCCGGTGGTGGATTCGCGCCGGGTGCGGTCGTGGGTGGCGCGGGGCAGCATGGAATATTCCGCCGTCACCCAGCCGCGTCCCTGGCCTTTGAGCCACGGTGGCAGGCGCTCTTCCAGCGTCGCGGAGACGAGGACGTGGGTGTCGCCGAACTTCACGAGGCAGGAGCCTTCCGCGTGGCGCATCACGCCCCGTTCAAAGGACACCGCGCGCATCTCGTCCGGGGCGCGCTTGCTGGGGCGCATGATGGATACCTCTTTGTGCGTCATGGGCGCTCCTTTTAGAGCGCCGCGCGCCGGGAGGAAAGCAAGGGCCGCCACAGCCCATGCGCGGCGCTTGAACCCGACCCCGGCGAGGGACACATTAGAGCCAGAGAAATCCTTGGCTCCGAAGGCTGAACCCGTGGCGCTCGATCCGTTCCTGCCCCTCTCCACCGGCGGCCTCGCGCAGATCGACCAGCGTTCGCGCGAGATTTTCCGCCAGATCGTCGAGAGTTACCTCGCCACCGGCGAGCCGGTGGGCTCGCGCAACATCGCCCGCCTCATTCCCATGACGCTCTCGCCCGCCTCGGTCCGCAACGTGATGGCGGACCTGGAAGCGGCCGGGCTCATCTATGCCCCCCACACCAGCGCCGGGCGCCTGCCGACTGAACGCGGCCTGCGCTTCTTCGTGGATGCGCTGATGGAGGTGGGCGACGTCAACGAGCGCGACCGGGCCAATATCGAATCGCAGGTGCTGGCGGCCGCCCGCACCACCACGGTGGAAGGCGTGCTGCAGGAAGCGTCCGGATTGCTCTCCGGCCTCGCCCGTGGCGCTGGCGTCGTGACCGCCACGAAGACCGATCCGCGCCTGAAGCATGTGGAGTTCGTGCCGCTGGAGCCGGGGCGCGCCCTCGTGATCCTCGTTTCCGAGGATGGGCAGGTGGAGAACCGGGCGCTGGCGCTGCCGCCGGGCCTGCCCGTCTCCGCCCTCACCGAGGCGACCAATTTTCTCAACGCCCGCATCCGCGGCCGCACCCTTTCCGACGCCCGGCAGGAGATGGACAGCCTCCTGTCCGAGCTGAACCGCGACCTCGACGCCCTCACCGCCCGCGTGGTGGAGGCCGGGCTCGCCTCCTGGTCGGGCGACGAGCCGGGCGGACGCACCCTCATCGTGCGCGGGCAGGCGAAACTGTTGGAAGACCTGCGCGCGCTGGAGGATCTGGAGCGCATCCGCCTGCTGTTCGACGACCTCGAGACCAAGCGCGAAGTCTCAGAGCTGCTCGGCCGGGCGGAGGAGGCGCAGGCGCTGCGCATCTTCATCGGCTCGGAGAACCGGCTGTTCTCCCTCTCCGGCTCCTCCACCATCGTCGCCCCCTATCGCGACGGGCAGGGCCGGGTGGTGGGCGTTCTGGGCGTGATCGGCCCAACGCGGCTCAATTACGGCCGCATCGTTCCCATGGTGGACTTCACCGCCCGCCTCGTCAGCCGCGTATTGGGCGCGCCGGGGGCCGACGCGGCTTAGGGACAAGGATCACTACGACTTGATTTTTCCCCCCATCGCCCCGATATGCGCCGGGACAATTGGCCTTTGCCCGACGGTGTTGTGACCCGGGCAAATCTCAAGGCAGGGGAAGTGACCGGATGAGCGAGCAGAAGCGCACGCCCGAGACCGGCGGCGACGCAAGCGAAAACGGCGCCGCGCGGGGGACTGCACAGGTGAATGAGGCGACCGCCGAGGCGGAAGCGGGCGCCATGGCGGATGCCGCCCTGGGCGATCCGGCGGGCGACAAGGCGCGCCTGGAAGCGGAGATCGCGAGCCTCAAGGACAAGTTCCTGCGCGCCTTCGCCGAGGCGGAGAACGTGCGCCGCCGCGCCGACAAGGAAATCCAGGACGCCAAGACCTACGGCATCGCCTCCTTTGCCCGCGACGTGCTGAACGTGGCGGACGACCTCGCCCGGGCCCTTGGCTCGGTGGAGGCGGAGGCCAAGGCGACCGCCGAAGGCAATTTCAAGGCGCTGCTGGATGGGCTGGAGCTGACCGAACGCGGCCTCGTGAAGGCGCTGGAGAAGCACGGCATCCGCAAGATCGAGCCCAAGGGGGAGAAGTTCGACCCCAACCTGCATCAGGCCATGTTCGAGGTGCCCGACCCGAGCGTCCCGACCGGTACCGTGGTGCAGGTGGTGCAGGCCGGCTACGTCATCGGGGAGCGGGTGCTGCGTCCTGCCATGGTCGGTGTTGCACGCGGCGGACCGAAGGCCGAGCCCACGAAGGCCACAGGTGCGGCCTGAGGCCCTCGCCGGAATTCAGAGAGCTTCAGATCACATGTCGTTGGAGGCGGACACGTTCCGCCTCTCGCGCTGCCCGCCGCCGGGACCGCCGCCCGCCCCGATGAGGTCGGCGAGCGCGTCCGCAATCACGCGGCTGGTGTAGGGCTTGGCCACGCGCGGCGCATCGGCGAATTCCGCCGGCATGCGCACGCTGCCGGTATAGCCCGAGCAGAAAATGAAGGGGATGCCGCGTTCGGCGAGGATCGCCGCAGCCGGATAGACCGGCTCTCCGGCGAGGTTCACGTCGAGAATGGCGGCGTCGATCCGCTCGGACGTCGCGGCCGCAACGGCGGCGGAAAGGCTCGCAATCGGCCCGACCACGTTGTAGCCCAGCGACCGCAGATTGTCTTCGAGCCCCAGTGCCACGAGATACTCGTCCTCGACGACAAGTACCCGCCTTCCCGACAAGATCATTCTTCAACGCCCTGCTGACTGCATGTCCCAACAGGGACATGTTCGGGCTCAACAAACGGCCGGTGGAAAAGTTCCCAACGCTCGCGTTGAAGCTTGCCGAAAGGGAGGCGGGGCCCCCTTCCGGTCGAATTGCGGGTGCGAGGCTCAGTCCTTCGCGCGTTCGACGTAGGAAGCGTCGGCGGTCATGACGACGACGCGAGTTCCGGACGCGATGTGCGGCGGCACCATGGTGCGCACACCGTTGGAAAGCATGGCGGGCTTGTAGGACGAAGAGGCCGTCTGGCCCTTCACGGTCGGCTCGGTGTCCACGATCTCCAGCACCACGCGGGCCGGAAGCTCGATGGCGATCGGCACGCCATTATGGGTGGAGAGCATGCACTCCATGCCTTCCTGCAGATAAACCGCGGAATCGCCCATCACGTCCTTCGTCACCGTCACCTGATCGTAGGTTTCCGGGTTCATGAAGGTGTAGCCGTCGGAATCCTCGTAGAGGAAGGTATGCGGGCGGTCTTCCACGAAGGCGCGCTCCACCTGCTCGGTGGTGCGGTAGCGCTCGGAGATCTTCACGCCGTCGGAGATGCGGCGCATGTCGAGCTGCGTCACCGGCGTGCCCTTGCCGGGATGAATGTTCTCGGCGGTGAGCACCACATACAGCTTGTCGTCGATGTCGACCACGTTGCCCTTGCGCAGGGTGCTGGCAATAACCTTGACCACGTCGGCTCTTCCTTGACCTGATGCGCGGCACCCGCGCCGATTGGAAAATGGGGGACGGCGGCACCGTCTGGCTGGTTCGGCGCGCACCATAGCGATAATGGCGCGCAACGCCAGTCTTCACCCGCCTTTCCGGCCCCAGGGCCGGCGACGGGGCGCGTGCCGCCAGCGGCAGCGAGGATCCAAGCAGCATGACGGTACCCAGCGCCTCGCCCCCTCCGCCCTCGCCCGCCTGGTGGCGGCCCGACATCCACGCCGACCGCCGCCCCTTCCTCCTCGCGCGCGCCCGCGTCGCCTCCGCCGTGCGGGCCTTCTTCGCCGAGGACGGCTTCGTCGAGGTGGAGACACCCGTGCTGCAGGTCTCACCCGGCAACGAGACCCACCTCCACGCCTTTGGCACCGACCTCGTCGGCCCGGACGGAACGACGCGCCGGCTCTACCTGCGCACCTCGCCCGAGTTCGCCGCCAAGAAGCTGCTCGCCGCCGGCGAGCCGAGGATCTTCGAGTTCGCCCGTGTGTTCCGCAATCGCGAGCGGGGCATGGCGCACCATCCCGAATTCACCATGCTGGAGTGGTATCGCGCTGGCGCGCCCTATACGGCGATGATGGCGGATTGCGCGTCCCTCCTCGCCGGCGCCGCGCAGGCGGGCGGATTTGCGACCTTCCAGTATCGCGGCAAGTCCTGTGATCCGTTCGCCGCGCCGGAGCGCCTGACCCTGGTCGCGGCCTTTGATCGCCATGCTTCGATGGATCTTGAAGCCCTTTTGCCCGCCGCGGGCGAAGCGCCAGATGCCGCCCACTTCGCCCGTGCCGCGTCCGAGGCCGGCATCCGAACCGCGCCCGACGACACCTGGGCCGACGTGTTCGCGCGCGTGCTGGTGGAGAAGATCGAGCCGAACCTGGGCGTCGGTCGGCCCACCATCCTTACCGACTATCCGGTGAGCGAGGCGGCGCTGGCCCGGCCGAAGCCGGAGGACCCGCGCTTTGCCGAGCGGTTCGAGCTTTATTGCTGCGGGCTGGAACTGGCCAACGCCTTCGGCGAGCTGACGGACGCGGAGGAACAGCGCCGGCGCTTCGAGGCGGACATGGACGAGAAAGAGCGGCTCTATGGCGAACGCTATCCCCTCGACGAGGACTTCCTCGCGGCGCTGGCCCTGATGCCCCCGGCGAGCGGCTGCGCCCTCGGCTTCGACCGGCTCGCTTTGTTGGCGAGCGGGGCGCGGCGCATCGAGGACGTGCTGTGGGCCCCGGTGGCTCCCGCCTGACGGGAGGCGCTGCCCTGCCGTTCACCTTTCGGAATAAGCGTGCCAAAGCACCAGAACGATGACGGCGAACAGCGCAACCACGAAGATTACGGCAGCGACCAGTTCTCCGAGACTTGCGTGCTGGAGGCCAGCCAGATCAGCGAGGAAGCGCAGGAGGCCCAAAACGCCCTGCACCCCTCCCGCCCCCGCCATCGGGACCGTCCGCTCAGTTGATCTCGAACAGGGTCGAGAAACCGGAGATGTCGAACACCTCGCGGATCTGCGGCTGGAGCGAGGACAGCGCAAGCTTGCGCTTCGCCCCGCGCATGGCCTTGCCGGCGACGAGAAGCGCGCGCAGGCCGGAGGAGGACACGTAGTCCACGCCGGCAAGGTTCACGACGATTCCCCCATCGGTCATGGAGACGACCTCCATGAGGCTCGCCTCGAACGGCTTGGCATTGGGCGTGTCGAGGCGCCCCGCCACCTTCAGCACCACGTCGCTTCCGACCTGCTCACGCTCGATGTGCATCGGCCTCTACTCGCTTGATGTCCGCCCCGGAGGCGGCCGGACGATCCCGATTATCCTCATTCTCGGGCGCACGCAACGCAATCGCGCTGCGGCGCACCAGCCAGATCGCCCGCTCGAACAGGCTGGTCGCCAGCAGCAGCTGCCGCGCGTCCGAGCCGGCGTCGAGTGCCGTTGCGGCAAGCTGCCGGCGGATGCGATTGAGCATCTCCGATCGATCGCCCGCGAGCGCGATGATCAGGTCGAGGTCTTCCCCGGGCCCGTCGGTGGCGTCGGCGAGGGAGAGCGTGATGGCGCGCAGCGATTCGGACAGGGCGAAAGCGAGCGGCGGCACCTCGTCGAAGCCCTCCACCACTTCGGTGAAATCGTGCAGCGTGTCCTGCAGGATGCGCACGTTCTCCACCAGCGACTGATGATGCAGCGCCACCTCCAGGCTGTCCCGGGCGAGGCCGGCCGCGATCAGCTCGGCCACGAACTGGTCCACCGCCAGTCCCACGGAGGCCGCACCGCGCCACAGGGCCAAGCGTTCGCCGGCAGCGTCGGTTTCTGTCTGGTCGAGGTCCGGCAGCAGCGTCGGCAACAGCTTCACCAGGCGCAGGGTCTCGCTGATCGCAAGGTCGAGCGCGGTGATAGGGTCGGCCAGCGCCTCGTCGTGGATGAAGCGTGGCCGCGCTGCGCCATCCTCCACCGTGGGCGGGCTAAGCGCCGCGACGATCCGCTCCGTGAGGCCCCGGGCGAAGGCGACCGGTAGCGCGCCTGCCACCTGCAGGGTCAGAAACAGGAGCGAAAGCGAAAGCGACGCCTCGCCCCGGCCCAATTGGTCGAGAGCCGCAAGCGCGTCGCGGCCGAACAGGGGCGCAAGCAGCACGGCCCCGCCCACGACCGCGCAGCCCACCATCTTCACCAGCACATGCACGTAGCACAGCTGGCGGCCGGTGCCCCTCAATGCTCCGGCGGAGATGACCGCCGCGAAACCGGAGCCGAGATTGGCGCCCAGAACGATGCACAGCGCGTCGTCGAGCCCCAGCAGTCCGGTCTGCATCAGCGCGAGCACAAGGATGGTCGGCGTCGAGGAGGACTGGCTGATGGTGGACGCCACCAGGCCCAGGATGAACCCAACGAGCGGCGTGACCCCTGAATCGAGATTGAGCGCCAGAGCGGCGACGTCGAGCGCCCGCGGCGCCTGCTTGATGAAATCCAGCCCCAGCAGGACGAGGACGAGGCCCAGGGCGACGCCCATCCATTCGCCCATGCCCTGGCGGCGATCGAGGCGGAAATGGAACCCGATACCGACGACGCCGACGAGATAGAGCACCAGCAGGCGGAAATCGATCGCCGCCACGAACACCAAAGCCGACGTGCCGATGTTGCCGCCCGCCACGATGGGGATGGCATCGCGCGTGGTGAAGGCATTGCCCCGCACCAGATTGCCGCTGATGACGGCAACGGCGTTGGACGATTGGGTCGCTGCTCCCGCCAGCGTGCCGCACAGAAGGCCCGTGACAGGCGAGCGCGTGGCCCGGCGTAACAGCCCGCGCACCTTGCGGCCGGTCGCCTGCTGAAGGTGGGTCGACATGGCCTTGAGGCCAACAAAAAGAAGGCCAAGACCGGCCATCAGCTCGGCAATGACGAGCATCGAAGGAAAAATCTCCGCGGTACCTGGGAACGCCGCGGGCACGCTCAAGGTTCCCGGCTCCGGCTCTCTCATCCCAGCCGGCTACCATACTCCCGGACTACGACACTCTCGTGAGGGGTCACACGGCCGCGTTGGCGACCAGCGTCAGCTGGTTTTCCTCGCCCTCGCGGCTGTAGTCGAGGGCTTCCAGGAAATGGCGCATCAGCTGCACCCCGTGGCCGCCGATCTTGGCATCCTCGATGCTGTCGGGCACCTCCGGCTCGGCGATGCGGGTGGGATCGAAGGGCACGCCATTGTCGATCAGACGCACAGCGACCCGCCCTTCGGGCAGCCGCCAGCACTCGATGCGGATGTGCGGCGGCCGTTCGCTGCCCACGAAGCCATAGGACACGACATTGGTGAGCGCCTCCTCGAGGCTTAGCTCCAGCGCGAAGCGCGTCGCGTCCGGCCAGCCGTGTTCCTCGGCCAGCGCGCCGAGCCACCCGGTGGCTTCGGTGATGTCGTCGATGCGCGCGCCCACATCGATGGTCGAGACGAGGGTTCCGGCCGCGGGCGTCGCCATGGGATCCGCCGTCAGGTTGCCGGGGAGACGCCCGCCGCCGCGAGCGCCTCGTCCCGCGTGGCGTGGATGCCGACCAGTTGGTCGACGCCGGTGGCCCGAAGCACCTTCTCCACCTGGGGATCGCAGGCGAACAGCCCCATGGTGCCGCCCTTGCGATGCAGTCCCTTGGCGCCCGCCAGCAGAAGGCGGATGCCGATGGAGGCCATGAACGGCGTGCCGGAGAGGTCGACCACAAGTACGCGGGCGGCCTGGCAGGACGACTTGAATTCCGGCTCAACCGCCGCTGCCCCGGCAATGTCGAGGCGGCCCTCGAGGCGCACGAGGATGATGTCGGGGCCGAGCGGGGTCCTCTCGATCTTCATGGGCCAGTTTCTCTCTGGATCGGGACGCCCGCGCGATGCGGGCACAGATTCAGCAAACCATACGACAGTTTCGTGACGCGGAGCAGAGGCCGAAAGTGCCCTCTCAGGCGCTGCGGGGACGGGCGTAAAGCACGCCGGCAGCGCCGGAATCGGTGCGGCAACGGGCGTAGCCGTGCCAGCCCTCGGCAAACAGCTCCTTCTGACGCGGCGTGTCCAGAGGATCGACCAGCAGCGTCTCCTGCGGATCGAAGGTGGTGAAGTCGCGCACCATCACATAACGCGCATAGCCGCCGAAGAAGAGCTGGATGTCATAGATGGGAAAGCCTTCGGCAAGCAGGCTCGCCCAGCTCGGCGTGTTCACCGGCGCGGCGGTGGAGAACAGCACCATGTCGGACGGCGCGGCCATGACGCGAGCGGCGATCAGCACCCGCTGCAGCCCGCGCCCGCGATAGGCCGGATGCACCGAGGCGCCCGCGAGACGTCCCACCGCCCGGGCGGGATCGAGCCCAAGCAGCCGGTGCGGCCCGTCCTTGGGCGAATGGTCGTGCTGAAGGATGCCGTAGGCGACCAGCAGCGCGTCGTCATACAGCCCGATGATGTGGCCGCGGCCGCCGAGGATGCTTTCGAAATAGGACCGGTTCTCCGGCTTCACCACTTCGGGCCGCACCAGGGGGCCGATGGCAAGATGATGAAGGGTGTCGATCGCGTCGAGATCGTCTGGCCCGAGCATGCGCTGCGTCAGCGTAGAGGTCGGTACGGCCTCGCGCAGGGCGTTCATCACGTGATTACTTCCGCATAATTGAGCATGGCGATGGGCGGATAGACACCGAGCTGCTTGGCCACGTTCATGTTGATGATGAGCGCGAAGCGCTTGAGCGTCTCGATGGGGATGTCTCGTGGCGGCACGTGCTGGACGAGGATCTCAACCGCCTTGGAGGCGGCGAGCTGGCCCACGGAATAATAGCGGCTGACAAGCCCGACAAGCCCCAGCCCCTCGCGCAGGAAGAACTCCGTAGCCCCGAACGTGGGCAGCCCCGCGGCGAGCGCGGCCGGGCCGACCCGATCGAAGATCGTGGCGAGGAAGGTATCTGCGGGCAGGTAGAGCCATTCGGCGCCCTGCGCCTTCAGGTTCCTCACGAATTCCTCCACCCCGTCGCCGGTCGGCTTGTTGCCGACCATGGTGAGGGGCTGCGTCAGCACCTCGGCGCCGATGGTGGCGGAGAAGGCCTTCATCTCGTTGATGATCGCGACGGAGTTGCTCTCGTTCGGCGAATAGATGACGCCGACCTTCCTGAACGCCTTGTAGCTCTGCATGGCGCGCATCTGCACGTCGGTCGGCACCACATGCACCGCGCCGGTCACATTGCGCCCCGAGGAGGCGAGAGAAGGGGCGATCTTCACCTGCACCGGCGCCGCGACCAGCGCGAAGACCACCGGAATGTCCCGCACGAAGCCGGCGGTTGGCGGTGCGTCATACGGACCGGCGACGCCCAGCGTCAGCGGCGTGCCGTAGGTATAGATGAGGTTGGGCCGGAAGCTGGGCAGCACCTCCGCGAGGATGGGCTTCACGCGGCTCGCGTCCCGCTCCACGTCGCGGGTCATGAACTCGACCTTGACGTCATTGGCGGCGAAATAATCCCGGAAGCCGCGCTCCACGTCGGTATCGCCGCGGAAGGTCAGCATCAGCACGCGGAACGGTTCGCCATTGGCCGCGGCAACGGGCGCAGGCGCCCCGGCGGGACGGGGCTGGCCATTGCCGCCATTGGTCTGCGCGAAGGCGCCGGGGACGGTACCCACCAGCCCCGCGGCACCCGCGCCGAGGCCGAGTGCGAGGAGGGAACGGCGATCCATCAGGCGGAACTCCCTTCCGAGGCGGCCGCGGAGGACGCGCGCCGCGAATGATGGACGAAGATTCTGCGTCCGGATAGCGCAAATAGCATAGCCCCGGCTACCGCCACAGCACCGAGAAAACCCGTAGCCGACGCAAAGCCGAGGGTCGAAAGCAGGAAGCCGGCGCTCGCCGGACCGGCGGCGTTTCCGGAGCGCTCCACCAGCCGGAAAAGGCCGAGAACGCCGGCCGCGCGGCCGGCGCCCATGCTGGTCGCGGTATCGGCCACCAGCGCCGACTGGGAGGCGATGGACATGGCTTGCCCCCACCCCAGCGCGACCAGAGCCACCACGATCAGCGCCACGGAGGGGTGGAGCAGCACCGCCATGGCGCCGATGCCCGATACCAGCCCGCCCGCCACCACGAAGCCCGCGCGGGCGCTGAAGCGGTCCGCAAGGGCTGCGAAGAAGGGCACGCCGATCACCATCAGCACCGGATAGATCATCTGGAAGCGGCCGATGGCCGCAGAGGAAAAGCCCTCGCGCTGCAGTTCCAGCGGCACGAGCAGGAAGCACAGGGCGGCGAACAGGAACTTGGCCGGGAAGGCGCAGCCGAGCAGCAGGGACATCAGCCCCGGTGCGCGGGCGGCCGCCTTGAGATCGGCCAGTCCCACGTTGGCGACTGCGCGATGACGCGCCGCGGCGGGGAGCGTCAGGCGGGCCACGAGAAGCGCCACGAGGGCTAGGCCGGCGGAGGTGCCGAAGGCGACGCCCGGCCCCAGCCGGTCGGCGATGACGCCGCCGATCGGCGGGCCGCACAGGCTCGCCACCATGATGGCGCGCACGAACACGGCCAGCGCCGCACTGCGGGCGGCGCCGGAGGAGAGGTCCACCACATGTCCCTGCGCGGACACGAACACCAGCGCATAGCCGACCGCCGTGGTGACGCGGGCGGCGAGGAAAACGTCGTAATGCGGGCTGATCGCCGAGACCACGTAGCCCGCCGCCGCCAGCGCCGCGCCCGCGATGAAGCCGGGGCGGCGGCCGAGCCGCTCGGACAGGGAGGCGAAAGGTACCTGGCACAGCGCGACGACCGCCATGAAGGCGACGATGGGCAGGCTCGCCGCCATGTCGGGACCGTAGCCCGCCGGAACGCCCAGCGCCTGGGCCGCGCGCGGCAGGAAGGGCCGGGTCAGTTCCTCCGCCAGCATGAAGAGGAACAGCGCCGGGCGCACCGCTATGGCGGCTTCGCTCTCGGCCGCCTGGACCCGGCCGAGCCCGGTGCGGACCTCGATTTCATCCAGCCGCGCGATCGCCTCGGCATCGCCTCGGTGCTCCGCCTCGGCGCGCAACGCGAGATGGCGCTCCGCGAGGGTTTCCACGTGGCGGTCGATGGGCAGGATCAGGTCGCCGGCCGCGCCGCCGCCGCCATCTTGCCGGGAGAGCACGCCGCGCTTCAGCGCCTTCAGCCGCCGCTCCACCGCCACCAGCGATTCGAGACCGCGGGTGCCGACGACCAGGGCGACGAGCTCCAGCGCCACCAGCAGCGCGACGATGCCGATAAAGGCCACGTCCACCAGCACGGCGCCGACCTGCTGGGAGACGACGCCGGGATCGACCACGATCATCACGTCGCCGAGGCGGCGGCCCTCGGAATCCTGAACAGGGACCATCACCCGGGGGGCATCGCCGCCGGCCGGCGCGTCGCCCGACCGCGCCAGTTCCTTGCCGCCGGCCGCGTTGAGGCTGATCTGGGTGAACTCGACGTTGGCGGCGCGCAGCTCATCGAAATAGCGGTTCACCCCCACCAGGCGGTCGAACGGCACCCCCACGGAGGCGGCGCGCTGCACCAGGTCGGCGGCGGCGCGACCCACGGAATTGGCTTTGGCGACGATCTCCGGCGCGATGGTGCGCTGGGCCGCCTGCTCGGAGCCCCAGCCGATCACCGCCAGCGCCGAGCACAGGATGATGACGATGGCGATGGAGATGCCGCCGCGCAGGCCGATCATGCGGCGCCCCCATCCGGAAGGCCCGCGCCAGGCGACCGCGTGTTCCGGTGCGCTTCCTCCACGGAGGCGAGCGCGGCGCGGGCGGCCGGCGGCCACAGGCGCGGCTCGGCGGCCCGGCGCACGGCCCGCTGCAGCAGCGCGGCGAGGAGCAGGCCGATGACGAGGGTTGCCGCGCCGGCCCACAGCAGGGTCGGAAGCGCGATGCGCCGGAGGTCCGCCGCGAGCGCCGCCGAACCGTTGGTCAGGATCGCGCTGTCATAGCGCACCACCACGCGGCCGAGGCTCTGGCCGATGTCGTTGCGCACCGGACGTGACAGGCCGCGCTCGTGGTCCCGGGCCGTATCGAGGCCGACGCGCCCGGGCTCGCTGGAGAACAACACGATGCCTTGCTCGTCCGTCAGGTCCATGGAGCGAATCGCATCCTCGACGCGGGATTCGCGCTCCAGCACAGCCGTCAGTGTCTGCTGCGCAGGAAGAGCGATGCCCAGCGAGGCCGCCTTTTCCACCACGTCCACCACCCGCTGCGCGGCGATGCCGCATCGGGCCTCGATGACACTGCGATGGGCGTTGATGAGGGTGACATAGGAGAAATAGGCGCCGAAGGCGACGCACGCGGCCGCGATCAGCGCGAACACGATGATGAGCCCCAGTGTGGTCCGCCTCATGACCCTTCGCGCTCGACCTTTCGCGCCGCCCCTCGCGCCGGCAGCCGCGCCCCCGGCGCACGGTCCGATCCAGCGCTGGAAATCTGCGCCTTAACCTTGGGGCGTGCCCCGACCGCCCGACCTTCATGCCACGAAAACAAAGCTGACAATGCAGGTTTTTTTGGTCGCAGTGGAGTTTTTTGTCTGGTTTGGCCGCGAGCGCGCGGTTAACGTCCGGCCGTCCACGCCACCGAAGTTCCCCGCATGACTTTCGTAAGCCGGCTCATCCTGGTCGCCGTCGTGTCCGTGACCGCTGCGGTGGTGGCGGTCGCGGGGATCGCGTTCTCGGCGAGCGACCGGGTGGGCGAGGAGATCGAGCGCGCGCGCGTCGCCAACCTGCTCGGAACGCTGCGCGCCTCCACCGAGGCGAACCTCTCCATCGGCCTGCAGCTCGACCAGGTTTCCCTGCTGCAACCGCGCATCGAGCGCGAGAAGGCGGGCGACCCCTCCATCCTCGCCATCGACATCTTCAATTCCGCCGGCCGCGCCATCTATTCGACCGACCGCAGCGTGATCGGCGAGGAGGTCAGCCCGGACTGGGTGAAGCGGCTGGGCGACGACAACCAGTGGGCGACGGCAGAGCGCGGCGACACGGTATTCGGCACGCGATTCGAGAACGATCTCGGGGTGGCGGGCGGCATCTCCGTTACCGTGTCGGACGAAGCGCGCAGCGCCCGCGCCGACCGGCTGGGCCTTGATCTCCTGATCCGCACCGGAGTTCTTTCGCTTGCCGCCTCCATCGCCGCGATCATCGCCGCATTTGCGTTCGTCCACATGCTGACCCGCCCATTCGACCGGGTGACGCGGGTGCTGCGCGGCGAGGGCGGGCCTCCCGCCGACGACGGCGGCCTCACCCCCCTCGCCGAGGCTACCGTGAAGAGCTGGCGGGAGGCCGAGGCGCGGGTGGATCGCGGCCTCGGCCAGTTGGGAGCACTCGACGATGCGGCCTGAGATCGCCGAGAGCGGCCGCGCCCGCCTCATGACGGGTCTGTTCGCGCTCATCCTCACCCTCGTCCTCGGCGGCATCGCCGCCGCCGTGCTCATCAACGGGTACCGCGCCCGCGTCGAGGAGAGCGCCCGCCGCGACGCGCTGGTGATCGGCACGTCGGTGGCCCGCACCCTCGCCCAGCAGTTCGAGAAGGCGGCCCGCTTCGGCATTCCCCTGAAGCTCCTGCCGGGCGTGGAGCAGCATCTCTCCGAGACTCTGACGCGCACCCCCGGCCTCACCCAGATCGTGCTGCGTGGATCGGACGGGCGCGAGATCCGCAGCGCCATCGGCGAGCATTCCGGCGCTGATTCGGTGAGCGCGCCGGTGGTGGTGGACAACAACACGGTGGCCTCGGTGGAAGTCACCACCAATCCCGCCGCCCTCGCCGCCTCCTTCGCCGATATCGGCCTCAAGGCGGCGGTGGTGGTCACGGTTTGCGCCGCTCTGGCGGCCCTGGTCGCCGGCCTTCTGGTGGGCAACGCGCTGGAGGGCGCCCGCGCCCGCCTCGCCAAGGGCCTCGCCGAGGCGGTGAACGGCCATTTCGGCGAGCGCGATGCGATGCACCCGCACGGCCGTCGCCAGGGCACCCGCGGCGCGGTGGGCCGGGCCTTCCGGGAGCTTGAGCACGGCAACCGCAGGGTCGCCGAGCGTCGCTCCGTCTTCGAGGCCTATGTGGAGGAACTGCTGGCGGTGGATTTCGACGGCGGGCTCAGACCCGATGTGGAACGCGTCCGGCGCGAGGTGCTGGCGCCGCCCGGCCGCGCCGACAAGGTGCGGGGGTCGTGATGCTGCTGCGCACCCGCATCACCCTCATCGTCGCCACCGGCTTCACCTTGCTCATGCTGGGCATCTGGGGCGCTACGGTGCTGCGCGACCGCGTCGCCCAGGCCCGCGAGGGCGAGCTGGCCATTGAGGGACAGACCGTCCTCTGGCGGGAGATCGTCGCCTTCCAGACCGCCAATCTCGCCCGCATCCTGGAGCGCATCGACAGTTCCTCTCCGTTCCGGATCGCGCTGGGCTTCTCGGATCGGTCGGGCATCGCCGCGGCCATCCGCGAGGTGGGCATCGATATCGACGATCCCGCCACCTATTTCGAGGTTGTGGCGGCCGACCGCGAGGTGGTGTTCAGCGACAGCTCCACCAACGCCCGCTACATCCTGGACGCGGGCAGCCTCGACCGCGCCCTCAAGGGCGAGATTCTCTCCGGACTGCGCCAGATCAGCGGCTCGCAGGTGATCGTCATCACCACCCGCACCGTCGATCTGCCCGGTCTCGGACGGGCGGTGCTCGTGCTCGGCCGCGATGCGGCGCTCGGGATGGACCGCTTCGCGCGCGGCATCAGTGCCGCCACCACCCTCATCACCCTGCGCGGGCGGGTGGTCGCCAGCAGCGATTTCCGCCTGTGGGAACGGGCGAAGGTGTCCATCACACCGCGCCGGCCCACCGCCGAGCAGCTGATGCTGGACGGGCGCAACTACAACGTGACCTCCATCCCCATCGCCGACGTGAGCGGCAGCGCCGTGGGCGCGCTGGTGAGCCTCGAGGACACGACGCAGACGGTGCAGGCCACCGCCCTCATTCGCCAGTCCGCGGTCGCAGGCGCGATCGTCCTCGTCCTGCTCGGCGTCGTCGGCCTCAATGTCTTCCTCTGGTACAGCTTCCGGCCGCTGGAATCGGCTATCGACGTGCTGCAGGCTCTCTCCCGCGGCGACACCTCGGTGACGGTGGGTCATGCCGGCAATGACGAGATCGGCCGCATCGCCGCGGCCGTCGTCGCGCTGCGCGGCAATGTGCAGGCCCTCGCCGAGAGCCGGCGCCAGCGCGAGCGCGTGCGGCGGCGGCAGGAGGTGGTGATCTCCGGCGAGTTGCAGGCGCTGGCCGACGCCATCGATCCGACCGACCGCGAGGAGGTTCTGGCCCTGCTCGCCAAGGGTGAGGAGAGCGAGAACGACGACGAGCTGAAGCGCGTCGCCCGCGTGCTCCACGATCTGTCGCGGCGGATCGTCGAACAGCACACCCGCCTCTCGTCCATGGTGGTGGAGCTGCGCGAGGCCCTCATCACCAAGACCAAGCTCGCCGGTCTCCAGCAGGAACTGGAGATCGCCCGGCAGGTGCAGCTCGCCATCCTGCCCAAGGAATTTCCGCCGGATGCGCGCGTCGCCGTGCACGGCCAGATGACCCCCGCGCGCGAGGTGGGCGGCGACTTCTACGATTACTTCATGATCGACGACACCACGCTCGGCTTCGTGGTGGCGGACGTCTCCGGCAAGGGCGTGCCGGCGGCTCTGTTCATGGCGATTTCCCGCACCCTGCTGCGCTCCACCGCGCTGTTCGAGCGCTCACCGGCGGGCTGCATCCGCCGCCTCAACGACCTGCTCGCGGTGGAAAACGAGCAGATGCTGTTCGTCACCGTGCTCTATGGCGTGGTCGACCTCTCCTCGGGGAAGGTCACCTATGTGAATGCCGGCCACAATCTGCCCTACCGCATCGCCCGCTCCGGCGAGGTGACGACCGTTCCCTCCACCGGCGGCATGGCGGTGGCCGTGCTGGAAGGCTTCGTCTACCAGCAGCACGAATTGCACCTCGCGCCCGGCGACGCGCTCTTCCTCTATACGGACGGCGTGACGGAAGCCTTCGACATCGACGAGCAGCCCTACGGCGAGGAGCGCGTGGAGGAGCTGCTGCGCAGCGGCGCCGCCGACTGGTCGGTGGAGGAGCTGAACGAGCGGGTGCTGGCAGCGGTGCATGTCTTCGAGCGCGGCGCGCCCCAGGCCGACGATATCACCTGCCTGACCCTGCGCTATTTCGGCGGCCACGGCCCCCGCCGGACACGCTGACGGCCGCGTGCGCCCAAGCTGGCGAGAATAAGCGTGCGTCCCTCGCGGGGAAACGGTAAGCGTGCCCTGCACGGTCCTGGACAATCGAGGGAGCCAACCCTCGCCCGAAGCGTGAGCCGGCGCGTGGGGCGCGCGGGCGGGGCGGCATCGAGCCGGCCGAAGAGGGGGAGACGCAGCATCCGGAACGGCGCAGCCGGACCGGCCTGATCCCGGTGCCCCGCCGGGGACGGAGTGGCAAGTCATGTCCATAGACGCACGCGCGGCCGGCTGGCCCGCGGCCGAGGTTTCCTCCATCGGCGCCGTCTGTAGCGCCCACTTTTGCAGCCATTTCCTCCAGCTCGCCCTCGCCCCGCTGTTCATCATGATGCGGGCCGACCTCCAGGTCTCCTTCATCGAGCTGGGGCTGTTGCTCTCCGTCTTCTATCTGTTCTCGGGCGCCGGGCAGGTGGCCGCCGGCGTGCTGGTGGACCGCTTCGGCGCTGACCGCCTGCTGCTCGCCGGCATCCTCACCCAGGGCGCCGCGACGGCGGCCATGGGCATCGCGCCGAGCTATGTGCTGCTGCTGCCCCTCGCCGCGCTCGCGGGCCTCGGCAATTCGGTCTACCACCCGGCCGACCTCTCCATCCTCAGCCACAAGGTGGCGGCGCCCCGGCTCGGGCGGGCCTTCGCCGCCCATGTGATTGCCGGAAGCATCGGCTTCGGCCTGTCGCCGATCGTGTCGGGCGCCATCGGCGCGCATTTCGGCTGGCGCACGGCGCTCATCGCCATGGGGCTGCTGGTGGTGCTGATCGGGCTTCTGCTCGCGGTCTTCCGGGGCCCCTTGCGCGCGCCAGCTGGACGCGCGGCCCATGCGGCGGCGGGGGGCACACCGCACTCCTTCCTCGATGTGCTGGCCATGCCCGTGGTGCTGATGGCCTTTCTCTATTTCACCCTCACCGCGGTCGCCCTCTCGGGCATCCAGAGCTTCTCCATCGTCGCTCTGCAGGAAGGCTTTGGCGCGGCGGTGGCGCTGGCGACGCTGGCGGTGGCGCTGTTCCAGGTGGGCAACACGGCGGGCGTCGCCATCGGCGGGCATGTGGCGGACCGCTCCACCCAGCACCACCAGATCGCCATGAGCGGCCTTGCTGCCGCTGCCGCCTTCGGTTTTCTCGCCGCCTGGCTTCAGGCGGCACCTGAAGTGACGGTTGGTCTCATCGCCTTGGTGGGTTTTTGCATGGGCCTCACCACCCCCTCGCGCGACGTGCTGGTGCGCAGCGCGGCGCCGGCGGGCGCCACCGGCAAGGTCTTCGGCATCGTCTATTCGGGCTACGACATCGGCTCGCTGGTGGGACCGCTGATGTTCGGCCTGATGCTCGACCATCACCACCCGCGCATGGTGTTCGTGGGCGCCGCCGCCGCATTGGCCCTCGCGGTCGGAACCGCCTTCGCGGTGCGCCGCCGGCCAACCTAGCGCCTGCGCCGCGCATAAGTCCGCGCGGCGTTTGAGCGAAGGCCCCCATTAAGCCCGCGCGGCGCCTGAGCGAAGACCGCGCGGCTCCAGAAGCCGCGCGGTTTGGTCTACCTCAGTCCATCAGCACCTTGCCGGGATTGGCGAGGCCGCGCGGATCGATGGCGCGCTTGATGGCGGCCATCACGTCCAGCGCCACCTTGTCCTTGTACATGGGCAGTTCCTCGCGCTTGAGGATGCCGATGCCATGCTCCGCCGAGATGGAACCGCCCAGCGAGGCCACGAGATCGTGGACGATGCGGTTGAACTCCTCCCAGGTGGCAAGGTAGGCGGCCTTGTCCATGCCCTCGGGCTGGCTGAGGTTGTAATGGATGTTGCCGTCGCCCATGTGGCCGAAGGCGCAGATGCGGATGCCCGGCATGTGCGCCTCGCACAGCCGGTTCGCCTCTGCGATGAAATAGGGCACCTTGGACACCGGCACGGACACGTCGTGCTTGATGGAGCCGCCTTCGAACTTCTGCGCGTCGGACATGTCCTCGCGCAGCTTCCACAGGGCGTCGCACTGGGCTTCCGAGGAGCCCACCACCGCATCCTCGATCTCGCCCGCCTCGAACGCTGCCTCGAACGTGTCGAGGGCGAGCTGGGAGAGGTCGTCGTTGGGGCGGGTGGAGGTGAGCTCCGCGAGCACGTACCAGGGATGCCGCTCCGCCAGCGGGCGCACCGAGCCGGGCATGTGCTTGAGCACGATCTCCAGGCCGAAGTCCGGCATGATCTCGAAGCCGGTCAGGCTGTCGCCGGCGGCGTTGCGCAGGCGGCGGAACAGGGAGAGCGCGGTCTCGGGATCGGCAATGCCGAGCAGCGCCGTCGCCCGGGCGCGGGGCGCCGGGAACAGGCGCAACACGGCGGCGGTGATGATGCCGAGCGTGCCCTCCGCGCCGATGAAGAGGTCCTTCAGCGCGTAGCCCGTATTATCCTTGCGCAGGCGCGACAGACCGTTCCAGATTCGGCCGTCCGGCAGCACGACTTCCAGGCCGAAGGCGAGTTCGCGCATGTTGCCATAGCGCAGCACGGCGGTCCCGCCGGCATTGGTGGAGAGATTGCCGCCGATCTGGCAGGAGCCTTCCGAGCCGATGGAGAGCGGGAACAGGCAGCCCGCCGCCTCCGCCGCCTGCTGCACCTGGTGCAGCGTGCAGCCGGCCTCGGCGATGACGGTGAGGTCCACCGGATCGAGGTCGCGGATGCGGTTCAGCCGGCGCAGCGAAAGCAGCAGCGCGCCGAACGGCACCTGACCGCCCACGAGGCCGGTATTGCCGCCCTGCGGCACCACCGGCACGCCGGCCTCGGCGCAGGCGGCGACCACGAAGGCGACTTCCTCCGTGTTGGCGGGCTCGACCAGCGCCGGGGTCGTACCCTGGTAGAGGCCCCGCCCCTCCACCAGATGGGGGGCGAGGTCGTGAGCGTCGGTGCGCACGTAGGACGCACCAATGCGGGCGGCGATGCGGTCCAGAAGCCCGGAGAGGCGGACGGCATCGAGAAGGATGGGTTGGGGGGCATGGCTCGACATGGGGGCGCAAGGTGCATCAGCCGCCGCCGCCGGGCAAGCATCCGATGAGCCGCACGGGAGCGCGAAAGCGCCGCGCGGCGGAGGACGGCGCGGCCTTCCGCTTGGCAAAGGCAGACATAAGGTCTAGAGCCGCCGCCGCGCCCCATTGAAGGCGCCCAGCACCGGAGTTGAGATGACCGACCGCGTCCTCGTCGCCCGTATCGGCGCCCCCCATGGCGTGAAGGGCGAGGTGCGGCTGTTCGTCTTCACCGAGGATCCGGCCGCGATCCTCGACTACGACCCGCTTACCGATGCCTCGGGGCGCACCCGCTACCGCATCACGGCGCTGCGCGCGGCCAAGGACCATTTCGTCGCGCGCCTCGCCAACGTCGCCGACCGCACAGCCGCCGAGGCGCTGACCAACGTGGACCTCTATGTCCCCCGCGAAGCTCTGCCGCCGCCGGAGGACGAAGATACCTTCTATCATGCGGACCTGATCGGCCTTGCCGTGGAGGACGAGGCCGGCGCGCGCATCGGCACCGTCACCGCCCTGCACGATTTCGGCGCCGGCGACATCCTAGAATATGCCCCCGCCCTCCCCGGCATCCGGGCGAAGACGCTCATGGTGCCCTTCACCCGTGTCGCCGTGCCGGTGGTGGAGGTGAAGGCCGGCCGGGTGGTCATCGCCGAGGCCTTCGTCGAGCGCCGTGACCCCGAGCCCGAGGCGGGCGAGGACAAGGAGGGCTGAGGCGCGCGGATTTGACACCGCCCCCGCCCCGCGCCCATCTCTCCCCATGACCTTCCGTGCCAGCGTCCTCACCCTCTACCCGGAGATGTTTCCGGGTCCCCTTGGCCATGCCCTCGCCGGCCGCGCGCTGGCGAACGGGCTGTGGGGGCTGGAGGCCGTGCAGATCCGCGACCACGCCCTCGACCGCCATCGCTCGGTGGACGACACCCCGGCCGGCGGCGGGCCGGGCATGGTGATGCGGGCCGACGTGCTCGCCCGCGCCATCGACGCCGTTTCCCCGGCGGACGATCCCCGCCCCCGCCTGCTGATGACCCCACGCGGCCGCCCGCTGACGCAGGCGCGCGTGCGAGAACTGGCGGCGGGGCCGGGCGCGGTCATCCTCTGCGGGCG
The DNA here is from genome assembly GCF_043193855.2 of Xanthobacter wiegelii. Classification (NCBI taxonomy): domain Bacteria; kingdom Pseudomonadati; phylum Pseudomonadota; class Alphaproteobacteria; order Hyphomicrobiales; family Xanthobacteraceae; genus Xanthobacter; species Xanthobacter wiegelii. The sequence goes on from NZ_CM195529.1 coordinate 4,697,100, forward strand.
GTTCGAGGGCGTGGACGAGCGCATTGTCGCGGCCCGCGGCCTCGAGGAGGTCTGCGTGGGCGACGTGGTACTCTCCGGCGGCGAGGCGGCGGCGTTGCTGCTGCTCGACGCGTGCGTCCGGCTCATTCCCGGCGTCATGGGCAAGGCGGAGAGCGGCACGGACGAGAGCTTCTCCCACGGCCTGCTCGAATACCCGCAATTCACGCGGCCGCAGCTGTTCGAGGGTGAGGGCATCCCCGAGGTGCTGACCTCCGGCGATCACGCCCGCATCGCCCGCTGGCGGCAGGCGGAGGCGGAGGCGGTCACACGCGCGCGGCGGCCGGACCTTCTTTCCCCCGCGCGTGACGGATCCAAGACGGAAAGGGAATGACAGCGCCCCTTTTCTCCTGTATGGAGCCGCGTCTCTTAACTTAAAACGACACGACGTGGCGCCGGGGCGACATGCTCCGAAGCGGCACCAAGAGGTTGGCGACAATGAACATTATCCAGACGCTCGAAGCCGAGCAGGCGACGAAGCTCGCCGAGAAGCGGGCCATTCCCGAGTTCCAGCCCGGCGATACCGTGACTGTGAACGTGAAGGTGGTCGAAGGCGAGCGCACCCGCGTGCAGGCCTACGAGGGCGTGGTGATCGCCCGTTCCGGCGGTGGCCTGAACGAGAGCTTCACCGTCCGCAAGATTTCCTACGGCGAAGGCGTGGAGCGCGTGTTCCCGGTCTATTCGCCGCTGATCGATTCCATCAAGGTGGTTCGTCGCGGCAAGGTGCGTCGCGCCAAGCTCTATTACCTGCGCGACCGCCGCGGCAAGTCCGCCCGTATCGCCGAGCGTCAGGACCGCACGGCCGACGGCAAGGTCAAGAAGGCCAAGGGCGCCAAGGCTCCTGCCGCCGCCGAGTGAGGCGCGACCTTCTTCCTGAGTGACACGCGCCGTCGGCCCAGCCGGCGGCGCTTTTTTATGGGCTGAGCCGCTCCGGGCTTGCCCTGAGGCGCGCGATCAGCCCAACCGGATCTGCCTCATAGGCCCGCCGCACCCGCTCGAGAGCGCCCGCGCCACCGCCGCGATGGCCAGCGCCCCCCACATGCAGCCAGCCGTCCGCCAGCAGGAATGGCTCCATCTCCCCGGTTTCGGGATCGGCGAGATGCACCCGCCGCCGGCTGGACATGCGGAGCGCCGCAAGGTCAAGGTGACGGTAGAGCACGCCCCAGTTCTGCCCGCCGGTGTCGAGGGTGAGCGGCGTGTCGGTGCCGAAATCGAGCGGCAACGCCTTCACCGCCGCGAAATCGAACACGCAATAGCCCGGCCACAGGTACCAGGCGCCGTTGCCCTCGCCATGCCGCACCATGCCGTAGCAGGGCTGTCCCGCGAGCCGCGCAGCGAGGTCGATCGGCTCCAGCGGGATCAGATCGTGGTCCAGCAACGCAAAGGCGCGCGGCGCGGCAGGGCGGATGAGGTTGGCGTAGATCCAGTTCAGCGCCACGCCATGGGAGCGCGAGCCGTTGCGCGCGCCCCGATAGGGCGTCGGCGGCAGAGGGCAATAGGTGAGACCGCGCAGCACGCACAGCGCCGCGATGGCCGTGCGGGCGGCGGGATCCGTGGAATTGTCGCACACCACCAGCGGCGTCCCCGGCAGGAATCGCGCCATGGCATCGGCCAAGAAATCCACCGCCTGCGGCAGGTTGAAGGCCACCGTGAAGGCGACGACCGGCGCCCTCTCGGCGGCGATCCGCGCCACAACCTCGGCCTGCTCCCGCGTCCGGCGGCGGGCGTAGATGCGATCCACCACCACATTGCGGGCGCGCCGCAGCCGCTGGGCGAGCGGGGTCAGCGCGAGCCATTCGGCGGGAGCGTAATCGGCAAGGTCGCGCATGGACGCCTTCGATGAACCCGGCAGAGTGCCGGGCCGGGACAGAAACGAACTGGCGCGGATCGCCGCAGGCCGGCCTGGCGCCGCGCTCCGCCGCGGGCGTTCTAGAAGGACTTGGCGGGAAGGTCCATGCCGCCGGCCTGCTTCACGCCAAGGCGTGGCGCGCCGGGAGACTTGACCGCACCGGCTCCGGAAGGTGAGGTATCATCCGAGTCCGCCAGCCCCAGCGGACAGCCCCACCCCGGACCCCCATGGCGAACGACCTTACCCTCAGGATCGTGATCGTCGACGAGAGCGACGTGCGCGCCGCCATCCTGGAGGAGGGCCTCAAGGAGGCGGGCTTCGAAACGGTGCTGCGCATCACCGGCCGCAACAACCTGCTGGAGCGCATTTACGCCATCGACCCCGATGTGATCCTCATCGACCTCGAAGATCCCTCGCGCGACACCATCGAGCAGATGTTCCAGGTGAGCCGCGAGGTCAAGCGGCCGGTGGCCATGTTCGTGGACCAGACCGATTCGAAGACCATCGAGGACGCCATCGAAGCCGGCGTCGCCTCCTATGTGGTGGACGGGCTTCGGAAGGAGCGGGTGAAGCCGATCCTCGAGACCACCATCTCCCGCTTCCGCGCCTTCGCGCGCCTCAAGGCGGAGCTGGAGGAGGCAAAAACCCAGCTCGAAGAGCGCAAAGCCATCGACCGGGCCAAGATGCTGCTCATGAAGATGAAGGGCATCGACGAGGAGGCCGCCTACCACCTCCTGCGCCGCACCGCCATGAACGAGAAGAAGCGCATCGTCGACATCGCCCAGTCCATCATCACCGCCGCGGAGCTTCTGCGATGAGACGCCTCGCCATCGGCTTCATTCCCCTGACGGACGCCGCCGTGCTGATCGCCGCGGCGGAGCGCGGCTTCGCCATGGCCGAGGGCATCGAGATCGACCTGCACAAGGAGGTCTCGTGGGCCAACATCCGTGACAAGGTGAACATCGGGCTTCTGGATGGCGCCCACATGCTGGGGCCGCTCGCCATCGCCTCCTCCCTCGGCCTCGGCCATGTGCGGGTGCCGCTGGTGGTGCCGTTCGCGCTCAATCTCAACGGCAGCGCGATCACCATCGACAAGCATGTCTACGCGGCCATGGGCGAGGTGGGGGAGGATCTCTCCACCGCGCCCGGCGCGGCGCTGGCACTGGGCAAGGTGGTGCGGCAGCGGAAGGCCGAGGGGCGTGACCCGCTGGTGTTCGCCGCGGTCTATTCCTTCTCCACCCACACCTATCTGATCCGCCATTTCCTGAAGGCGGGCGGCGTGGACCCGGACCGCGACGTGCGGCTCGTGGTGGTGCCGCCGCCCTTCATGGCGGAGAGCCTGCGGGGCGGGCTGATCCACGGCTTCTCGGTGGGCTCGCCCTGGAATTCGGTGGCGGTGGATGCGGACGTGGGGCGCATCGCGGTGCTCGGGGCTGAGCTGTTCGGCTGGGTGCCGGAGAAGGTGCTGGGCGTCCATGCCCGCTTCGCCAATGCCGAGCCGGAGGTGCTGCACCGCCTCGTTCGTGCGCTCTATGCCGCCGCCCGCTGGTGCGAGGACCCAGCCAATCACGAAGACCTCGCCAAGCTGCTGGGCGAGCCGCGCCACCTCAATCTGCCCGCCGACATCCTGCGCCGCACGCTGGACGGGCGGCTGCACACCGCGCCGGGCGGGGCGCTGAGATCGCATCCCGACTATCTGATCCTGAACCGCGACGGCGCCAACCGGCCATCACCCGACCATGCGCTCTGGATGTACGCCCAGATCGTCGCCGCCGGCCAGGGCGAATTCGCCCCCGACGCCGCGCGCGAGGCCATGGGGGTCTACCGGCCAGACATCTTCGATGCGGCGGTCGGACCGGTGCCGGTGATGCATCCCGAGCCGGATTGCGTCGGCACCCAGTTCGGCGAGATCTTCGATCAGGCCGCCTTTCTGAGGGGCTGAGGGCTCGGCACGATATCTAGCCGGCCTAACAACGTCCTGGCCATAAATTTAGCCGCCTTCAACACCTTTGGACCGCGGCCACTTAGTCCGCGTAGGGGTTGTCCTTCTCGCGCAGCGTCAGCCGGATCGGCACGCCGGGCAGGTCGAACGTCTCGCGGATGCCGTTCACCAGATAGCGGATGTAGCTCTCCGGCACCGCATCGGTGCGCGAGCAGAACAGCACGAAGGACGGCGGGCGCGCCTTGGGCTGCGTCATGTAGCGCAGCTTGATGCGCCGCCCCGACACCGCCGGCGGCGGGTGGTTTTCCGTCACCTGCTGGAGGAAGCGGTTGAGCGGGTTGGTGGCGACACGCTTGTTCCACACCTTGTGGGCGCTCACGATGGCCGCGACCAGCTTGTCGAGCCCGTGGCCCATGAGGCCCGAGACGGGGACGATGGGCACACCCTTCACCTGCGGCAGGAGATGGTCGATCTCCTCGCGCAGCCGGGTGGCGAGGCCACCGCGCGCCACGAGGTCCGCCTTGTTGTAGCCGATGACCAGCGCCCGGCCCTCGCGCGCCACGAGGTCCGCGATGCGCAGGTCCTGTTCCTCGAACGGGCGGGTGGCGTCGATGAGGATCACCACCACCTCGGCGAACTTCATGGCGCGCAGCCCATCTGCGGCGGAGAGCTTCTCCAGCTTGTCGTCGATGCGCGAGCGCTTGCGCAGCCCGGCGGTGTCGAACACCTCCAGCGGGATGCCGGCATAGGTGACGTTCACGGAGATCGAATCGCGTGTGATGCCGGCTTCAGGGCCGGTCAGCAGGCGATCCTCGCCCAGCAGCTTGTTGATGAGGGTGGACTTGCCGGCATTGGGCCGTCCGAGCACCGCCACCTTGATGGGCCGGCGTGGCTTCTCGGGCGCGGCCTCGCCCTCGACGGGAGCTTCGTCCTCGGCGTCCTCGTCGTCCTCGTCTTCCTCTTCGAGCCGCGTCTGCTCCGGCAGGGCATCGCAGATGGCGTCGTAGAGCTCGGAGAGGCCCTCGCCATGCTCGGCGGAGAGCGGCACGGGATCGCCGAGGCCGAGGCCGAAGGCTTCCAGCGTCCCGGCCTCGCCGCCCCGCCCCTCGCTCTTGTTGGCAACGAGGATGACAGGCTTGCCGGCCTTGCGCACGAGATCAGCAAATGCGCGGTCGGTCGGGGTAAGCCCGATGCGCGCGTCGATCATGAACAGGATGGCGTCGCAATCGCCGATGGCCGCCTCGGTCTGGGCGCGCATGCGCCCCTCCAGGCTCGCAGGGGTCGCCTCCTCGAGGCCGGCGGTGTCGACGATGCGGAAAGTGAGGTCGCCGAGGCGTCCCTCCCCTTCGCGCCGGTCGCGGGTGACGCCGGGGCGGTCGTCCACCAGCGCGAGCTTCTTGCCCACGAGGCGGTTGAACAAAGTGGACTTGCCGACGTTCGGGCGCCCGACGATGGCCAGGGAAAAGGTCATGAAATGGGCTCGCAGCCGGCGGTCGGCTTCAGTCTGAGGAATTATTGCTGCGGCTGGCCGCGCGGGGGCGTGGCCGGCAGGTTGTCGATGGGGGCGTTGGCGTTGCTCGGCTGGCCGAGGCCGGTCGAATAGTCGACCCCCGGCACGCCGTTCGGGAACACGGGGGTGCGGGTGCCCGGCACCGGCGGCTTCTTCTGGTCGAACGGGTTCAGATTCTCCAACGTCTCGCAGCCGGCCGCCGTCAAGGCGAGACCGAGCACGAGCGCGAGGCGCAGGCTGCGGGTGACAGGGCGTGCCATCATCAAGCTTGTCCTCCTCATGCGCGTCGCGGTCATGCGGATCCTCTCGCGGTTCACTGGGTCGGCGCGGTACCGGCGGGCACCTCGCCCGCCGGGGCGGTGGCCGAGGCGGTGAGCCGGCGGATGAGCTCGGCCCGCGAGCGCACGCCGGGCGGGGTTTCGCTGTCGTTGGTGATGTCGGTGGCGGTCTTGTTGGCGGCCGCGAGATCGCCGGCCTTCAGCTCGGCCAGCGCGAGCGTCTCCCGCGCGGAGTGGCGCAGGGGGCCGGTGCCGTTGGCGATGCCGCCGATGCGCTGCTTCACTTCCGGCAGGCCCGCCGTATCCACCACGAGCAAGGCCGCGCGCACAAGGGCGAGGTCGCGGGCGAGCGGCGGCACGGAATTGTTGGCGGCGATGGCATCGAAGGCGGCGATGCCTGCCGCCTTGTCGCGCGCCGTGGTAGCGGCGGCCGCGCGGAAGAGGGCGAGGGTCCGGTAGCCGGACGGGCCGCTCTTGGCGATGGCGTCGAAGGCGGCCTCGGCCTCCTGCATCTTGCCGGCATCGAACAAAGCGACGGCGCTCTCATAGGCCTCGCTGGCCTTCACCGCCTGCTGGTGACGCCAATACTGGTATCCGCTCCATCCCGCGGCGGCCAGGATCACCAGCACGCAGGCGGCGATGATCACGCCGCCGAAACGGTCCCAGATCTTGCGCAGGCGATCGCGCCGGAGGTCTTCCTCGATCTCGTGGAAAATGTCGGTCATGAGTTGAGAGCTTCGGGATCCAGGACTTGGGGATGGCCCGCCGAGGCAGGGCCGTGCCGACGCCGCCGCGCCGGGATGAGGGCGCGTAAAGTATCCATGCGGCCTCTTCGTGGCAAACGGGCGTTTTTGAGGCGGCTCAGCCTTGGCTTCGCGCCCGTCCGGCGTAGGATACCGGCGCCCCACGGGGCATCGGGCACGGAAGCCAGATCGGGAGTTATGGCCGTCACATCCCCTGAAAGGACGGCTTTCGCCGCCATGCAATCATTTGAATACCGCCTTCAGCGCACGCCGGTGGGGGTAGTGCTGCTCGATGCGGAGCTGCGCATCCGCTCCGTCAATCCCGTGGCCATGCGGCTGCTGGCGCCGCCGGGCCAGCGCCTCGCGGGTGTGGATATCCTCTCGCTCCATCCGGGAGAGGCGCGGGACAAGGTGGCTTTCCTCATCGAGCGCGCCCGCGCGTCCGAAGATGGCACCGCCTCGCTGGTGGTCACCACCGCCATGGGCACGCTGATCGCCAAGGTCAGCCGGCTCGAAACGACACCAGAACGCCCGCCCGATGGTTTCGTGATGATGATCCACGCCTTGGTGGAGGCGCCGGTGATGGGCCGCACCGGCGGGGCGGATGTGGAGGTGGACGGGCTGGCGGTTGCGGGCACCAAGGCCGTGGCCGCGCTGTGTCCCCTCATGAAACTGCCGCTGGTGCGGGGCAAGGGAGACCTCATCAGCCTCATCGACGTCACCGAGGTCGCCTTTCTGGTGGCGCAGGGCCATTACGCGGAGGCCCGCACCGCCACCTTCTCCGCCTTCTGCCCGCGGCCGCTGGCCGATCTGGAGCGCCGGCTCGATCCGGTGCAGTTCGTGCGCGTGCACCGGCGCTACCTCGTCAACATGCGCCACGTCCGCGCCGCCGCCCGCGAGGACGGCGGCTGGCACCTCGTGATGGCCGATGCCGGCGAGACGCGGGTGCCGGTGAGCCGGAGCAAGGTGGAGGATATTCGCCGGCGCCTCGCCGTCTGAGGCACCGCGCCCGACTACCGTTCGTGCAGCCCTGATGCCATTGGTGCAGGACGCGCGTGGATCGCGCCTTCTGCTTTGAAGCCGGCTCCCTGCCCGGCCCATGGTCCGTCCGACACGCCACACGCGCCGTTGGAGACCCCGAGATGACGCAAGCTGCCGCCGGCTTCCCCCCTCTGCCCTTCGCGCTCGAAACGCCGGACCGCTACCTGACCTTTCAGGGCATCGATTTCGAGGGAAACATGAAGACGGTGCTTCAGCACCTGTCCCGCTATATCGACGACCCCGCCCACGACAATGCCTTCTGGGACCGTTTCAAGGCTCGGCTCGCCGCTTCCGAGGCGGACAGCGCCACCATCTGCGACAAGCTGCTGCTGCTCCATTCCCATGTCTATTACATGGTCGAACTGTTCGAGGAGCATGACGACGAGGCTGCGCTGGCCGACCTGAAGCGGCTGGAAGAAGAGTGCTTCTGACGCCTATCTGGCTTCCGGAGGCACAGCGTGAAACCCGGCGCGCTTCAACCGCACGATCGCGAGATCGAGGGCGGAGAGGAATTCCGAGCGGGCGCGCGGCGAGAACGGCTTCGGCCCGCCGGTGACGGCGCCGGCCGAGCGCAGCTCTTCCATCAAATTGCGGGTGGCGAGTTGCATGCCGATGGAATTGGCGGTGAAGGGTCGCCCGTCCGGCGCGATCACGGCAGCACCGGCAGCCACGCAGCGGGAGGCGAGCGGCACATCGGCGGTCACCACCACGTCGCCGCGCGAGACACGGGCGGCGATGAAATCATCTGCCACATCCGGGCCGGCGGGCACGATCACCCGCTCCACCAGCGGATGGCGCGGCACCATGAGCGGCGCGTTGGCGACGACCAGCACGCGGATGGCGTGGCGGAAGGCGACCTTGTAGGCCTCCTCCTTCACCGGGCAGGCATCGGCGTCGATATAAAGGGCGATGGGCTCTTCGCGGGGGGCGGTCATGGCGGACCCATGGCAGGCCGGCGGCCCGGGAGCAAGCCGATGCGCCGGCCTCAGGCGGCGGGCACCGTCTCTTCCGCCGGCACTTCAGCGCTTTGGGCCGAGGCGCGGCGCTTGCGCCAGGGCATGGCGATGTAGGCGAGATCATCCAGCATCCCGAGCAGCTTGCCGCCCTGCTCCAGCTCGCGATCCAGCGCGGCCATGGTGGGCGCGAGGCCGGGATCCTCGTCCTTCAGCCACGTGTCGAGCACGCGGGCGAACAGGACCGCCAGCCCCTTGGCCCTGACGCTGCCAGACAGCCCGGCGCAATCGAGGCCCGCCGCCGCCAGCATCCACCGCTGGGAGCCTTCCGAGAGACGCAGCAGCGTGAGCGCGAGCGCCGGGTCGCGGCGGGCGGAGCGGGTGAGGCCGCGCACTGCCTCCCGGTGGGGCTCCAGCGCATCGAGGCGCCGCATCAGCACCTCGAACAGGCGCTCGCGCGGCCCCTCCCCCGCCAGATCGTCACTGTCCGGGCCGCCTTCGGCCAGCACCTGCCGGTCGGTGGCGCGGAAAAAGGCGGCGAGGAGGTCGTCGGTGGAGGCGAAGGAGGCGCGCATCTGCGCCAGCGGCACGCCGCAATGCTCCGCCACCTCGGACAGGGAGATGGCCCGAAACGGCTTTTCGGCCAGGAGGGCGAGGAAGCTGCGCAGGCAGGCCTCGCGCGTGGTCTCCGCAGTCATCGCCCGTCTCCTCGTTAAAGCCTGGATCCTCAGCCGGCGAGTTCCTTGCCGCGCCGCGTGGCGGCGGCGACCGCCTCCACCATCAATAGCGGAAAGCCGCGGCCCTCATCCATGAGAACGGCCAGCGCCGCCGCCGTGGTGCCGCCCGGCGAGGTCACGTTCTGGCGAAGGGTGGCGGCGGGAAGGTCGGATTGATCCATCAATGCCCCCGCCCCAGCTACAGTGGCGCGGGCGATGCGGGCGGAGAGGTCCGCCGGGAGGCCGGCGGCCGCGCCAGCCTGCGCCATCACCTCAGCCAGGAGAAAGGCATAGGCGGGACCGGAGCCGGAAACGGCGGTCGCCGCGTCCATCAGCGCCTCGTCCTCGATCCATTCGACGATGCCGATGGCCCCGAGCAGCGCGGCGGTCAGATCCCGCTGCGCCGTCGTCACGGCCGGCGAGGCCACGGCGACGCTCACGCCGCGGCCGATGGCGGCCGGAGTATTGGGAATGGAGCGCACGATCGCGGCATCCGGGCCGAAGATGTCGCCCATGAACGCGATGGTCCGCCCAGCCATCACGGAGACAACAAGCGTGCCCGCCTTCACCAGCGGGGCGACCGCAGGCAGCGCCTCCGGAGCCACCTGAGGCTTCACGGCGAGCAGCAGGACGGAGGGCGCGGCGATGGCGTCCTTTGCGGGATTGACCGAGACGCCCTTGGCCGCGAACGCTGCTGCCGCTTCGGCGGGCAGGTTGGGATCGAGCACGACGGCCTTGTCCGCCGGCAGGCCAAGCTTGAGCCAGCCTTCCAGCATGGCCGAACCCATTTTGCCGCAACCGAGCAGCACCACCGGACCAGACAGGGAATTCAGAACGCTCTCGCTCATGACCGCCTCTTGAACCGCACCGCCCCGCGCGCACGCCCGCGCCCGCAGGTCCGCATACGCAGGTCTTCTCGCAGAGGACTCACATAGAGGAGGCGCACGCCCCGCGCCACATCGGCATCGGGGATCTCGTCATCGGCACGAAGACGACGGACCGTCCGGGACCGGCCCGATGGCGAGGCTCAGGCCTCGCCGACCGTCTCGAACATGGCGGTGTCCATGGCCTCGCGGGCGGTCTTGCCGGCCCACACCACGAACTGGAAGGCGGGATAGTAGCGCTCGACCGCATCGAGGGCGGCATCGAGGATGGCCTCGCACTGCCGGTCCGAGGCGGTGGCGCCGCCCGCCAGCACCAGCGCATGGCGGAACATGATCACCCCTTCCTGCGACCACATGTCGAAATGGCCCAGCCACATCTGCTCGTTCACGAGGGCGAGGAGCTTCAGCACCTCAGGACGGCGCGCCTCCGGCACCTTGAAGTCGAAGGCGCAGGCCACGTGAAGCGCTTCCAGCTCGTCCATCCACTGGAACGAGACATGGCAGTCCGTCCAGCGGCTGGCGAGCGAGAGGGTGATCTCGTCCTCGTCGGAGCGCTCGAACGACCAGTCGCGCAGGGCAGCGAGCTGCTCCACGAGATCAACGGGGTTCGCCGGCGCATCGGCTTCGATGTCGATGAGGGACATGGCCTCGACCTCGCGGTTTGAGGAACGCGGAGAGGGTCGAAAGCGGCACTCCGTGCGACAGGCCACGGGCAGACAGGAGCCAGGGCATGCGTATGCGGCGTGCCGTTCGGAGGCTCGCCGTCAGGACATGTCCCGAAAGAGCGTGTCCTTCAAGAGAGCATCCTGGCGAGGCTGCGCCCCGTCGTATTCGAGCGCTACGACGAACCGGCTCCGAATCGCCACGAAAATCAGTATATCGCGGGTAAAGTTTACCCCGCTACGACAGATTGTGGGTATGCCATCCGCTCAGTGCCCTTTTGTCGCAGGGGCGGGATGCCACCCTGTATTCAGCTACAGAATACCTCAGGCCGGACCCGGCACTTCGGTTTCAGGGCCGGTGGGGCCGGAAGCCGTCGGATGGGTGTGGATGCGCATGTTCGCCTCCAGCACGGCGATGCGGGCAGCGAGCCGCTCGTTCTCCATGCGGGCCTCGGCCGCCATGTCCTTGACCGCCTCGAACTCCTCGCGCTTCACGAGGTCCATGTCGCGCAGGAAGCGCTCCATCTGCGCGCGCATGACCGTCTCCGCCTCGCGGCGCACACCCTGGGCCACGCCAGCGGCATCGTTCACGAGACGCGCCATCTCGTCGAAAAGGCGGCCGGTGGTCTGGGTCATGAAAGCCTCCTGAGGCCATGCAGCCGCGTCGTGCGCGGGAATAATCGGTCGGGCGAGCCCGTTTCGCGAACATGGCGAGAGAGCGGGCGCGACGCAAGGGTGCAGCGCAACACCGCACAGCCGCGTCGCCGCCGGTCAGCCCTCGCGGCTATAGCGCACGCAGAACAGATCGCGCCATGTCCCGTCCGGCTGGCGCTGGCGCGAGGTGAGGAGGCGCGTGTCCTCGCCCTCGAATGTGATGATGTCCTCATAGTCGGCGGTACCGCCGCTGCCATCCATCACGGGGCCATGGGTCGCGAGGGTCAGGGTGTCCCCCGCCGCATCGAGCCCGCCCTCATAGACCCACAGATGGCTCATCATGGAGCCGACCCAGCTTCCCACCACCTTGCCGCGGGCCGGATCATAGCCCAGCGTCATGAGGCTCGAATGGACGCTGGCATCGGGCATCTGGGACGCGCCTTCCAGCACCACCCAATTGCCGAACAGGCGGCCCGTCTCGCGGCCCTTGATGGTGCCCTCGCCGTCCGGCGCCGGGGACTCCACGCTCCATTCACCCGCGAGTCGCCTGAGCCAGACGTCTTCCCGGACCGGTTCCCGCTCCGTCTGTGCTTCCATGGCGTCGTCCTCCGTTTCCGCCTCAAATACCATCTGACCCAAGGGGAATTGTGGCACCTGGGACCTGGCCGGCGGGGCCGGCTTGACGCGCCGCGGCGGGTCGCGGCAGATGACCCCGCATCGGCGGCACCGGTGCTGTTATACGGGGAAACGATGCCCACACTCGCTTTGCCCTTCCCCGCCATCGATCCGGTTCTGATCCAGGTCGGCCCGCTGGCCATCCGCTGGTACGCGCTCGCCTATATCGCCGGTCTCGTCATCGGCTGGCTGCTGGCGCGGCGGCTGGTGTCGCGCCCTGCGCTGTGGGGCGGTACATCGCCCATGACGCCGCAGGACCTCGACGACGCTCTGTTCTGGGCGACGCTGGGCGTGATCCTCGGCGGCCGGCTGGGCTATGTGCTGTTCTACAATCCCGCTTACTTCGCCCAGAACCCGGCGGATATCTTCGCCGTGTGGAAGGGCGGCATGTCGTTCCACGGCGGGCTCGCGGGAACGCTCCTCGCCCTCGTTCTGTTCGCTCGCTCCCGTCGCATCCCCGTGTTTTCGATGCTGGACGTCGCCGCCGTGGTGGCGCCCATCGGGTTGTTCTTCGGGCGCCTCGCCAACTTCATCAATGGCGAATTGTGGGGGCGGCCGGCGGATGTGCCCTGGGCCATCGTGTTCCCCCATGGCGGGCCGCTTCCGCGCCATCCGAGCCAGCTCTACGAGGCGGGGCTCGAAGGCATCATCCTCTTTCTCATCATGCTGCTCGTGGTGCGCCGCGGCGAGCTGAAGCGCCCCGGCGTCGCCGCTGGCATCTTCGGCATGGGCTACGGCATCGGCCGCATCATCGGCGAATTCTTCCGCGAGCCGGACGTGCAGCTCGGCTATCTCGCCTTCGGCACCACCATGGGCATGTGGCTGTCCGTGCCCTTGGTGCTGGCCGGGCTCGGGCTCCTTATCTACGCGCTCAAGCGCAAGCCGGTGCCGTGACGACGCCGCTCGCCGAGGAGATACGGCTGCTGATCGCGGCCGAAGGCCCCATGCCGGTCAGCCGCTACATGGCGCTGTGCCTCGGCCACCCGCGCCACGGCTACTACATCACGCGCGACCCGCTCGGCGCGCGGGGCGACTTCACCACCGCGCCCGAGATCAGCCAGATGTTCGGCGAGTTGATCGGCCTGTGGGCGGTCGCCGCCTGGCAGCAGATGGGCATGCCCGACCCGGTTCGGGTGGTGGAGCTTGGACCCGGGCGCGGCACCCTCATGGCCGACGCTCTGCGCGCGGCGCGGCTGGTGCCGGCATTCGGCGCGGCGGCGCGCGTCCATCTGGTGGAGACGAGCCCGGTGCTGCGGCAGGCGCAGGCGCGGACCTTGGCGGTGCATGAGGATCGCGTCTCGGATCGCGTTTCCTGGCACGTCCGCATCGAGGACGTGCCAGCCGGCCCGGCCATCGTGCTCGCCAACGAGTTTTTCGATGCCCTACCGGTCGACCAATATGTGTGGACGGTGACCGGCTGGCACGAGCGCAGGGTGGGGCTCGGTCCCGACGGACGGCTCACCTTCGGGCTCGATCCCGCCCCCTCCCGCGCGGCCCCTGCCCTTGCCGCCCACCTGCCGCCTCCGGCCCCCGGTGCCGTGCTGGAAGTGATGGAGAGCGGGCCCGCCCGCGCCCTGTCCGCCCGGCTCGCGGCGGAGGGAGGCATCGCGCTCGCCATCGATTACGGCCATGCCGGCGGCCATGGCGACACATTGCAGGCGCTGAAGGCACACCGCTTCGCCGATCCCCTCGCCGATCCCGGCGCGGCCGACCTCACCGCCCATGTGGATTTCGCCCGCCTCGCCTTGCTGGGGCGGGAAGCCGGGCTGACGGCGTTCGGACCGCTGGAGCAGGGCGATTTCCTCGCGCGCCTCGGCCTCGCCGCCCGCGCCGATCGGCTGATGCGCGACGCCGCGCCGGAGGCCGCCGACGCCATCGCCACGGCGGCGCGCCGCCTTGCCGGAACCGGGGATGGCGAGATGGGGCGGCTGTTCAAGGTGCTCGCGCTCGCCCATCCTCAGCTTGGACCGCCGCCAGCGTTCGACCCCTCCGAGGAGTTCACGAGATGAAGATCGAGGCGCCCCTGCTCAGCGCCCTGCCCGGCATCCGCCATGCCTTCTTCACCCGGCGGGGTGGGGTCTCGCAGGGCATCTATGCCAGCCTCAACGGCGGCACCGGTTCCAATGACGCTCCCGCCGCCGTGGCGGAGAACCGGGCGCGCATGGCGGACACGCTGGGCGTCGCGCCCTCCCATTTCCTCGCCTGCTGGCAGGTGCATTCCGCCGATGCCGTGGTGGCGACCGCGCCGTGGACCCGCGAGACGGCGCCCAAGGCCGATGCGGTGGTGACCGCGACGCCCAGCATCGCCGCTGCCGTCTCCATCGCCGATTGCGGGCCGATCCTGTTCGCCGATCCCGGCGCCCGGGTGGTGGCCGCCGCCCATTCCGGCTGGAAAGGAGCCGTGGGCGGCATCGTGGCCGCGACCGTCGCCCGCATGGAGGAACTCGGTGCCCGCCGCGCCGACATCCGCGCCGTCATCGGGCCGCTGATCCGCCAGCCGAGCTACGAGGTGGGCGAGGATTTCGTGGCCCGCTTCCTGTCCGAGGACAAGGGCTTCGCGCGGTTCTTCGCCCCCGCCGACCGGGCCCACCATTCGCTGTTCGACCTGCCGGGCTTCATCCGCCTCAGGCTGGAGCAGGCGGGCGTGGGGCAAGTGGAAGACCTCGGTCTCGACACCTATACCGATGAGGAGCGATTCTTCTCCTATCGCCGCACGACCCACCGCAAGGAACCGGACTACGGCCGGCTGATGGCCGCGATCACCCTCGCCTGACGTTTCGGACATGCCGATGAAATCCTCCGACGCCGTTCTGCTCATCGTCCCCGGCTGGCAGGGCTCCGGTCCCGACCATTGGCAGAGCCGGTGGGAGCGCAGCCTCTCCGCCGCCCGGCGCGTGATGCAGGCCGACTGGGACCGGCCCGATCCCGTCGAGTGGCCGCGGCGGCTCGCAGATGCGGTGGCGGCGGCGGAGAAGCCGGTGGTGGTCATCGCCCATTCCCTCGGCGTGCCGACGCTGGTCCACGCGGTGCCACTGCTGCCCGCCGGCAAGGTGCGGGCGGCCTTCCTCGTCGCTCCGCCCGACCTCGATCGGGCGGATATCGCCCCCGTCATCGCCGGCTTCGCCCCGGTGCCGACCGCGCCACTTCCCTTCCCGTCCGTGTTGATCGCGAGCCGCACGGACCCATACTGCGACTACCGCCGGGCCGAAGGCTTCGCGCTCGACTGGGGCGCGGCCATCGTCGATGCGGGGGACGCCGGGCACCTCAATGCCGAGGCGGGCTATGGGCCGTGGCCGGAGGGCTCGGTGCGCCTGCTCGGCCTTCTCCAGTCGCTGGATTGAGGTGGACGCGCGTTTAACGAGGCATCAACCACGCCGTGCGCCCGGCCCTGGCCTCGCGCAAATTCCTGCAACCGTTAACCGCACCTTAACCGTTTTTCTGGACCCGACCGCCATTTCCCGCTACCCCATTGGGCAACAAGCTCAACGCCGGGAACCGTCATGCGGGTATCAGAGGCAGGGGTCGCGGACGCAGCAGCCGAACGCGCGGAGGTTTCCCGCGCCGAACGCCGCTTCATCTCACCGCTGCGCCTTGCCGGGCTCGCTTTGTGCCTCGCCCTCGGCGCCTGCCAGACCGATGGCTCGGGCATGGCCAGCGCGGGCGGTGGCGGCGCGGTCGCCTTCGACAGCATCGACGGCCCGCCCCAGGCCACCTTCGAGAAGCTGGTGGGCCAGCTCAATTCCGAGGCGGAGACCCGGCGGGTGGCGGTTGCCTCCCGGTCCAGCGGCGCTGCCTACCGGGTGAAGGGCTATCTCGCCATGCACGTCCAGAAGGGCACCGCCACGGTGGCCTATGCCTGGGATGTCTACGACCGCAACCAGAACCGCGTTGCCAGGCTTTCCGGCGAGGAGCCGGCCGGACGGGTGAAAGGCAAGGTCTCGGACGGCTGGGCCGCGTGCGACGACAAGGTGCTCGCCCGCATCGCCGACAAGTCCATGGCCAGCCTCGCCGAAACCCTCGGCGTCGGCGGAACGGCGCCCGCGCCCGCCCCTGCAGTGGCAGCTGCCGCCGCGCCCGTCGCGCAGGAGGAGAAGCCGGCCCCGGCCGAGCCCGCCGTCCGGCCCGATCCCGCCGGCGTTCCGGTTGCCGCGCTTCAAGCGCCGGGCCAGGCCCTCAGCTACGCCGCGAACTGACCGGCGGCGCGACTTCCCGGCAACAGCCCCGCGGGACGCACCGTGGCCCCGACTTCCTCCGCGCCGTGGCCCTTTACAACATTGTGACGGCCCGCCTATCAGAGCCGGAACAAGTCTTGTTCCAGACCCTTCGATCAGGCCCGGTGCCGGGCGGAGCGTCCAATGTCAGCGGAGAACGGTCCCATGAAGCTCGTCGCGGGCAATTCCAACCGCGCGCTCGCGGAAGCCATCGCCGCGTATCTGGCGACGCCGCTGACCAAGGCCGTGGTGCGCCGCTTCGCGGATATGGAGATTTTCGTCGAGATCCAGGAGAACGTGCGCGGGCAGGACGTGTTCGTGCTGCAGTCCACCTCGTTCCCGACCAACGACCACCTGATGGAGCTGCTGATCATCATCGACGCGCTGCGCCGGGCCTCGGCCAAGCGCATCACGGCGGTGCTCCCCTATTTCGGCTACGCCCGGCAGGATCGCAAACCCGGCCCGCGCACGCCCATCTCGGCGAAGCTGGTGGCCAACCTCATCACCCACGCCGGCGCCGACCGCGTGATGACGCTGGACCTGCACGCCGGGCAGATCCAGGGCTTCTTCGATATCCCCACCGACAACCTCTATTCCGCCCCGGTGATGGTGCGGGACATCAAGGAACGGTTCGACACCTCCAACGTCATGGTTGTGTCGCCGGACGTGGGCGGCGTGGTGCGCGCCCGCGCGCTCGCCAAGCGCATCGACGCTCAGCTCGCCATCGTCGACAAGCGCCGCGAGCGCCCCGGCGAGAGCGAGGTGATGAACGTCATCGGCAATGTGGAAGGCCGCTCCTGCATCCTCGTCGACGACATCGTCGATTCGGGCGGAACCCTGGTGAACGCCGCCGATGCGCTACTCGCCCGCGGCGCCAAGGAAGTCACCGCCTACATCACCCATGGCGTGCTCTCCGGCGGCGCCGTGGCGCGCGTTACCGCCTCCAAGCTCAAGGAACTGGTGATCACCGATTCCATCCTGCCGACCGAGGCCGTGCGGGTGGCGCGCAATATCCGCGTCGTCTCCATCGCCACCCTGATCGGCGAGGCCATCGCCCGCACGGCGCACGAGGAATCGGTCTCCAGCCTGTTCGACTGAGGCGAATCCTTTTCAGTTGATCGCAAAAGTTGTATTTTGCCCCTCCGAACCGTTGGGGGCAAAATGGATCGTCTTTTCAAGATTCTGGATCTGCCGGCGACGATCATAGGCTTCGCAACGGTCGTCTATATCGCCTTGTTGTATCTCGCGCCCGGCGTGGTCGCGGCGGGGCTTGCCCGCTGGGCGGCCTACACGCAGCAAGCGGTCTATGCCTATTACGAGGTGGGGACGGACGACAGCGTGACCAATCAGGATGGCCGGCTCTATCTCACGCGGACCGGGCCGCGCGGCTATGTCGACCTGCATCCGGGCGACCGCCTCCTGGCGGCAGATCAGGTGAATCTGCGCCTCGAGCCCACAGCCTCCAGCGCCGTTTTCCGCCTTCTCAACGGCGGCGAATGCGTCATGGTGATCGGGGAGCCGGTCAATTCCGTCCCTGTCACCAATGCAAAATCGGGCGGCTATCTCAAAGTCGCACCGGTACGCTGTAACTGACGATTGGCGAGGGTCAGGCGCCTCCACCGCTGCTCGTCTCGCCCTCAACCTCGCCCTTGCGCTGTAACCAGAGCATCGTGAGCCAGCAGGTGGAGGCCCAGGCGGCCCCGAGCGCCCAGCCGCCGACCACGTCGGTGGGCCAGTGCACGCCAAGATAGATGCGGCTGATGCCGACGATGACGGTGACGAAGGTCGCCCCGCCCAGCAGGAACAGCTTCACCCGCGTGCGCTTCTGCGTGCGGGCAAGGAGGGCGGCGAGGGTGAGGTAGACCACCGCTGCCAGCATGGCGTGGCCGGAGGGAAAGCTCTGGGAATAGACAGACATGCCGTGGGGCACGAGGTCCGGCCGGGGCCGGTCGAAGCCCCATTTCAAGCCTTGCGACAGCAGGGTGCCGCCCGCAACCGACACCGCGACGAGTAGCGCCGCATGGCGCTTGCGGGTGAGGATGAGAAAAAAGATCACCGCCAGCGTCAGCAAAGTGAGCACGCTGGTGCCGCCCATCGCGGTGATGTCCCGCATCATCTCCTCCACCCACGGCGGACCGAGGGGATCGGACGGATCGGCAGGATTGCGCAGCGCAATGAGGATGCCCCGGTCGAGACTGCCGGGCGGGCCTTCCGTCACCTCGTCCGCGACGACGAGAAACAGATAGAAGGCAAAGGCGATGAAGCCGACCACGACCAGGGTCGCCCGCTCCATGGTGCTCACCGAGGCGAGCAGCGGACCGACGACGGGAAGGGCTTCGAGACGCCGAAGGCCGCGCTTCAGCAAAGAGGGTGGGGCTATGTCGCTCACCTGGCAAGGTTTGGCCGGAGCGGGCGCGGGCGTCAACTCCCCTAAAGGAAAGGGCGGCGCCGATGCCAGCGCCGCCCCCTTTTTCACATTCAAGCTCTCAGGCCGCTCAGGCCGCCTGCTGCTTTGGGCGCACCTCGGCGGAATAGGAATCCATCAGCTGATGCGTGATGCCCGAGGGGGCGAAGGTCCAGTCGGCGATGGCGCCGACCGGGGTCACCTCGGCCGCCGTGCCAGTGATGAAGCATTCCGAGAAATCGGCCAGCTCTTCCGGCTTGATGTGGCGCTCGACCACCTCGATGCCGTGGCGGCGGGCGATGTCGATCACCGTGCGGCGGGTGATGCCGTCGAGGAAGCAGTCCGGGGTCGGGGTGTGGATCACGCCGTCCTTGACGAAGAACACGTTGGCGCCGGTGCACTCGGCCACGAAGCCGCGATAGTCCAGCATCAGCGCATCGGCGTAGCCGCGACGCTCGGCCCGGTGCTTGGAGATGGTGCAGATCATGTACAGGCCGGCAGCCTTGGCCCGGCAGGGGATCGTCGCCGGGTCGGGGCGACGCCACTCGGACAGGTCGAGGCGCAGGCCCTTGATGCGCTGCTCGGGATCGAAATAGCTCGGCCACTCCCACACGCCGATGGCGAGATGGATGGTGTTCTTCTGGGCGGCGACGCCCATCATCTCGCTGCCACGCCAGGCGACGGGACGGACGTAGGCGTCGATGAGGCCGTTCTTCTCGAGCGTCGCCTTCTTGGCGGCGTCGATTTCGCCGATGGTGTAGGGGATGGTGAAGTCCAGCATCTCGGCCGACAGGCGCAGCCGCTCGGAATGCTCGGAGGTCTTGAAGATTTCGCCGCCATAGGCGCGCTCACCCTCGAACACCGTGCTGCCGTAGTGCAGGCCGTGCGAGAGCACGTGCAGCTTGGCATCGGCCCACGGCACGAAGACGCCGTCGTACCAGATCCAGCCGTCGCGTTGGTCGAAGGGGACACCCTGAGCGCTCATCTTCTCAACTCCTGTTCAGACCGCGTCGTGCGCGCGGCTTCCCCCCTGCATGACCGCAGCTTTCCAGCGGTCCCGCATGGGGATATCTTTACGCCTGCTTGGAAAGCCGGCAAAGCCGCGAAACGATCGATCGGGCGGGGTAACACTCGCGACCGATCCTTTCGTGGAACACGCTCTTTGGGTAACGATCAAAACGAAAAAAGTCAACATGACTGACATAAATTCCGCACTCGCCCTGACGGACGCCCCCAAGACCACCGCCGACGCCCCCTCTCCCGCCGTGGCCGAGGCCGCGCCGCTGGTGGATTTCGTCGAGCTCCTGTTCTTCGCCTATCGCGACTTCGTGGCCGACCCGGACGAGATCCTCGCGCCCATCGGCTTCGGGCGCGCGCACCATCGCGTGGTGCATTTCGTGAACCGGCATCCCGGGATGAGGGTCACTGACCTGCTCGACATCCTGCGCATAACCAAGCAGAGCCTCGGCCGGGTGTTGCGGGAACTGGTGGACGAAGGCTTCGTGGAGAGCCGGGCGGGCGCCTCCGATCGCCGCCAGCGGCTGCTCTTTCCCACCCCCAAGGGCGAGGCGCTGGCGCGCCAGTTCGTGGCGCTGCAGAGCCGGCGCATCGAGGCCGCGCTGGAGGCCGGCGGACCGGAGGGGCGTGATACGGTGCGGCGCTTTCTTCTCGCCATGATCGACCCGGAGGATCGCGTGCCCGTGGAGCGACTGATCGAGCGGGCGGACCGCGCGGCGCGGGCGCGGCGCGGGTGAGCGCATTCGGCTCCGCTCCCTCAATGCCCGCACGGCCGCCGGAGAACGAGACCCAGATGACCCTTCGCGCTTTCCGGGAGGCCCCCGGCCATGGCTGAGGCCGCGCCCGTATCCGTCGCCGTCGCCGACGACGCCCCCCACCTGCTGGTGGTGGACGATGACAACCGCATCCGCACGCTCCTGTCGCGCTTCCTCACGGAGAACGGCTATCGCGTCAGCACCGCCGCCTCCGCCGCCGAGGCGCGGGCCCGGCTGGAGGGGCTCGCCTTCGACCTTCTGGTGCTCGACGTGATGATGCCCGGCGAGAGCGGGCTCGACCTCGCCCGCGACATCAGGCGCGGCTCGGCCGTGCCCATCCTCATGCTGACCGCCCGCTCGGAGACCGCCGACCGCATCACCGGCTTGGAGGCCGGGGTGGATGATTATCTCGCCAAGCCCTTCGAGCCGCGCGAGTTGCTGCTGCGCATTGGCTCCATCCTCAAGCGCGCCCTGCAGCCGCCGCAGAAGGCCATCGAGAGCGTGCGTTTCGGCGAGTTCGCCTTCCATCTGGAGCGCGGCGAGCTGACCCGAAACGGCGAGATCGTGCGCATCACCGAGCGCGAGCGCGACATGTTGCGGGCGCTGGCCGAGGCGCCGGGCGATACCGTGCAGCGCCTCGCCCTCGCCGGCGGCGGGGCGGCGAGCGAGCGCGCCGTGGACGTGCAGGTGAACCGCCTGCGCCGCAAGCTGGAGCGCGACCCCGCCAATCCCGTCTACCTGCAGACCGTGCGCGGCATCGGCTATCGGCTGGTGGTGACGCCTTGAGCGTGGCGGAGAGCCCTTCCGGCGCACGGCACTGGGCGAAGATGGTGCTCGTCCGGCTGCGCGACAGCACGAACGGCTTCGCCGCCTGGTTCAACCGGGTGACGCCCAAGGGGCTCTATCCGCGCTCGCTGCTCATCATCGTGACGCCGATGGTGATCCTCCAATCGGTACTGGCCTTTGTGTTCATGGAGCGTCACTACAATGTGGTGACGCGCCGCCTCTCGGCCGCCGTCAGCCAGGACATTTCGGCCGTCGTATCGCTCTACGATCTCCTGCCCAGGACCAACGACCACATCGCCCTGCGCACCTTCGCCTCGCGCAACCTCTCGCTGAACGTGGCAGTCCTGCCGCCCACCGACCTGCCGCCGCCGGGGCCGAAGCCCTTCTTCTCGGTGCTGGACGCCGCGCTCTCCCGCGAGATCGGCCTCAGGCTGAAGCAGCCCTTCTGGCTCGACACCGTGGGCCGCTCCATGCTCATCGAGGTTCGGGTGAAGATGGATGACGCGGTGCTGCGCATCTTTGCGCCGCGCAATGCCGCCTATGCCTCCAATTCGCACATCTTCCTCTTGTGGATGGTGGGCACTTCGCTGGTGCTGCTGGCCGTCGCCATCCTGTTCCTGCGCAACCAGATCCGCCCCATCGAGAACCTCGCCGACGCCGCCGAGGCCTTCGGCAAGGGGCGGGACGTGGAAAATTTCCGGCCCCGCGGCGCCCGCGAGGTGCGGCGGGCGGCCATCGCCTTCCTGGAGATGAAGCGGCGCATCGAGCGGCAGATCGAACAGCGCACCACCATGCTCGCCGGCGTCTCCCACGACATGCGCACCATCCTCACCCGTTTCAAGCTGGAGCTGGCCTTCCTGCCCGAGGGTGAAAGCGAGGCTCTGAAGAAGGACGTGGACGAGCTTCAGGGCATGCTGGAAGCCTACCTCGCATTCGCCCGGGGCGACCCGGGCGAGCAGGCGGCGCTCACCGACATGGGCGAGTTGATCGAGGACCTGCGCCTCAACGCCGAGCGCGATGGCGCCACCGCCACGGCGAGCTTCATGGGCCCGCCGCTGGTGGAGGTGAAGGCCGACCAGCTCAAGCGCTGCATCGGCAACCTCGTGAACAACGCCGTGCGCCATGCCCGCTGCGTCGCCATCGCCGGGACGCGGGACGCGCGCTATCTCATCGTGACCGTGGACGACGACGGGCCCGGCATTCCCGAGGAGAAGCGCGAGGAGGTGTTCCGCCCCTTCCTGCGGCTCGATGATGCGCGCAACCAGGATGCCGGCGGCTCGGGGCTTGGCCTCTCCATCGCCCGCGACATCGCCCGCGCCCATGGCGGCGACATCCAGCTTTCCGACAGCCCCATGGGCGGCCTCCGGGCGACGGTGCGCATCCCGGTCTAGCCCATTCTTTATGCATGCCCGAAGCTTAGGCTTGCCCCTGTTCGCCGGCTGATGATCCACTGACGGGATGGACAAGCTGCCCCCGTCTTCGCCCTTCCAGCCCTCGGATTTCGCCGAAACCCATCCGGGCCTCTCGCTGCTCCGGCTCGCCGCGCTTCTGGCGGAAGGGAGCGAGGCGGATGAGGAGACGCTCGACATGATGTTCGAGCAGATGGAGGTGGGGGCGCTCGACGGGCTCGCCCCCGCCGACATCTGGGCGGAATTCTCCCGCGGGCTGATGGGCCCGCGGCCGGGCACCATGGTGAAAGCGCTGCGCGAATGCGGCGTGCTGGAACAGATCTTCCCCGAAATATCCGCGGTCTTCGGCGTGCCGCAGATCACCGACAGCGCCGACGAGATCGACCTCGGGGCGCTCCTCGTCGCCTCGCTGGATGAGGCCGGCCGCCGTGCGGCGCCGCTGGAGGTGCGCGCGGCCCTGCTGCTGATGCACGCGGGGAAATCGGACTCTCCGCGCGAGCACCTGCCCGTCCATTATCGCCACATCGAGCGCGCCATTCCGCGCATCGAGGCGGCCTGCGACCGCTACGACGTGCCCGAGCGCTGCCGCGACCTCGCGCTGCTTGCGCTCCACGAATGCGAGCGGGTGCAGCGCGCCTCGCCGGTCCGCGCCGGACCGCTCGCCGCCATGCTCGACCGCACCGGTGCCTTCCGCGATCCCGATCTGTTCGAGGCGCTGATGCTGGTGGCCACCTGCGATTATTTCGGCCACGGCGGCCGCGTGGGCGAGACCCACCCCAAGGTGGACCTGCTGCGCGCCGCCCGCGACGCCTGCGCCGGCATCGAGGGAGACGACATCGCCGTCGCCCGCGCGCAAGCCATTGCGTCCGCTTTCAAATCCGAGCGGTGGGCGGACGCCTGAGGCTCAGAACAGGCGGCCGCCGTCCGGCACCTTGAGGCTCGGCGAGATCAGCACCACCGCGCCGTTCTCGTCCGGGAAACCGAGGGTCAGCACCTGCGACATGAAGGGGCCGATCTGGCGGGGCGGGAAATTCACCACCGCCGCCACCTGCCGCCCCACCAGATCCTCCGGCGTGTAATGCACTGTAATCTGTGCAGAAGAGCGCTTCACGCCGATCTCCGGGCCGAAATCGATGGTCAGCTTGAAGGCGGGTTTCCGCGCCTGTGGAAAGGGTTCGGCGGACAGGATGGTGCCGACGCGGATGTCGACCTTCAGGAAGTCGTCGAAAGTGATGAGGGGGGTGGCGGGGCTCTGGTCGGACATGGCGGCCTGCTGCTGTGGAGACCTGCTTATAGGCCATGGCCGGCCGCCCTCGCGAGCCCTGAAATACATGCGTCAGCTTGACAGTCGAGGGGTCGCAAAATAGGAAAACAGCGTTAACCATAATGGGGCGGGGGAGCCGACAAGTGACTTTCAGGACAGGATTTTTTGCCGGCTTCCTCGCCCTCTCGGCGCTCGGCGCCGCCCTGCCCGCCATGGCGCAGCAGGAGACGGCCTACGACCGGGTGGGGCGCTGGTCCATCACCGTCGTCAATGACGGCAACCGCTTCGGCTATTGCGCCGCCGACGTGGACAATGGAAAGGTGCAATTCCGCATCGGGACGGACGGAAAGTCTTGGCAGATCGGCGTGCCTTACTATGGCAACGTCTCCGGCCCGCTGGATGTCTATTACGGCTTCGGCGGCGCGGCGGAGATGGGCACCTTCCATGCGGAAGGGGACGGCTGGGCCTCCATGATGATCAACAATGATCAGCTCAACGCCTTCAGGACATTGCCGGAATTCTCGGTGAACCTCGACCGGGGCGAGCAGACCTTCAAGCTCGCAGGGGCCGCCCAGGCCATCGACAAGGCCCGCGAGTGCGCGCGCAACAAGGGCCAGAAGGCCTCCCCGCCCCCGCCAGCCCCGCAGCAGAACGCGAGCAACGGCAAGAATTGCCCGCCCTTCGGCACCGTCCGCTCGCAGAACAGCAAGGCACCGGTGAAGGTGATGTTCGTGAATCTCTCGAAGGTTCCGCTGAACATCATGTGGATCGACTTCAACGGCGAGTGGAAGAAATACCACACGCTGGCGCCCAATTCCAACGTCACCCAGTCCACCTTCGGCACCCATCCCTGGATCGCCGTGGACTCCCGCGGCACCTGCCACGGCGGCGTCATGTACGGCAACCCCGCCTCCCGCACGGAGGGGGATAACATGTTCCAGATCTGGGACTGAGGAGAGGCCGACGCGACCGCCCCGGCATGGCCTGACCGGCCCGTGCCGGGGGTGTTTCACCGGGTTTCCGGTGGGGATATCGGTGGGGTTCGGGAGGCGGTTCGGGTGGGAGTCAGGGGAATCGGCGGCTGCGGCGGCCATTCCGCATTATAATACCTTCAAAATCTCCGTGTGGACGACGGCGAGGCCCGCTTCGATCCGGTGGTGCTGAGCGGCAACGAGACCCTGCTGCTGATGGCGGCGCGCGAGGGCATGGGCCTCGCCTTCCTGCCGCGGGCGATCGTGGAGGACGACCTCGCCGCCGGCACGCTGGAGCACCTCCTGCCCACCGCCCTCACCCCCTCCGCCCCCTCTACGCCATCTACCCCAACCGCACCCACCTGCCCGCCAAGGTGCGGACGTTCCTGGATTTTCTGGCGGAGGAGGGGTGGGGGTAAGGGGGACTATTACCGGCGGCGCCTATATCCCTTGGCAAGCGCTCAATCTTATACTCTACTTCAGTCCATTAAAAAATGATTCAAGCTGAGAGCTATGCTGAACGAGACCCGCGCTAATCACAAGAGCCAATCCCGTTCGCAAGCTGACATCAGCGGCTTCAAACGATAACACATCGGGAAAAGTCCTCCACCGGCCCCTCACGGCAGCGCATTCTGGAACAAATATGAAGTCCCCCAGATTCAATATTCGCGCAAAAAAACTTGAGGAAATATTTTCGGCGCGGAACATCGAATTTATTTGGAAGAAGAAAGTGCGAACCTCCATGAGGTCGCAGATAATATCTGATGGCATCGAGAATTTTGACTTCCATGTATATCGAAAAGCTGAAAGCGAGAAACTTTCCAAGATGATTTTATCTGGCGACTATTCTCCACAAAAATGTCAGAGAATTCTTCTTGAGAAGAGCAAGGGACTTTGCAGACAAATTGTGATCCCATCTATCAGAGATGCGATCGTTCTGCAGTGCTTGTCTGATGCACTTTATGCATCTTTGAAGGGAAAGGCACCAACGAAAAAGTCATTTTTCGAGCCAAAAGATCATAGTTTTTCGGATACCGGAAACACTTATGGGACATATAGAGCTTGGCTCAATTTCCAGAGAGCGCTTTTCAATTTTTCCAAAGCGAGACGATATATAGTTGTAACTGACATCGCAAATTATTACGACTCAATAAACTATAATTATTTGAGAAACTCTATATCATCAATATCAGATGTTGATGAGTGCGTAATCGATATGCTGATTTATGTACTAAGTGACCTTTTATGGCAGCCGGATTATACGCCCAGAATGGAAGTCGGACTTCCACAGATAAATTTAGATGCCCCGAGAGTTCTCGCCCACGCCTTTCTTTATGAATTGGATTCATTTCTCGACAGCAATACTCACATCGACTTCGTTAGATATATGGACGACGTCGACATTGGCGTTGACACAATAGTTGATGCTAAGATGATTCTTAAATCTGTTGACCTAGTTCTACAAGCGCGCCAAGTTCGGTTGAATAGCGGGAAAACACTAATATTATCGCAAGCGCAGGCCAGCCAGCACTTTTGTATAGCAGAAAATGCTTATCTTGATAATTTAAAATCCAGGATAGATAATAAAATAAAAGCGGGACTTCCGCTCGACTCAGAACGGGAACTCGTAAAAAAATGCATACATAGGGATTTGAAGCGTGGAAGTTTCGACAAGGGCAATGGAGAGAAAATTCTTAAACGATGGATAGGCCTTGCAGCAAAAGTCGGCACCGACATTGCGCCTCAGGCTGTCGAATCCGTGATAAAATATAGGCCATCTGTTCGGGAAAATATGCTCACATATCTGAGAGGCCGGCCACTCACTCCAAAATACGCGGAGGCTCTTTACAATTGCATGTCGTCCGGTCTTTTGATGGACGATGCCGCCAATGTGCACATATCAAACCACCTGGCTGAAACCTTATGCAAAAACAAGAGATGCAATAAGTTTATTATTAATATTATTGATTCGTTCGATATTAATTCAACATATGGACTATATTGTAAGATATGGATGCAATCAAAATATAGTACAATAGATGATTTAATGAAAACTGTATCAGACTCCATCAAAGTTTGGGCACCAGACGAACCAATCGGGCGCCTAGTCGGGTCTCTTTATCCATTATTTTATGGAACGTCATTAATTGATAGATACAAGAGGGTGATTGCCCACTCCCTGAATTCTGGAGCGAGAGATGCATATAAATTTCAGTCGCGACTTTCGGATGACGTATATGTCCTAAATGAAATGATTCCCGCCTTGAGATCTCCAAACCCGACAAGAGGAACCGGAATAACTCACGCCAAATTCCTTTGCCTCGTATCGGCTTTGAATAATAGAAATGCCAATCCGGCTCATTTAAAAACCTTAAGAGACGCCAATCACATGGCTTTTTCCGATGCCTACTATAAGGATATTGCGAAGAGAACAGGTATATGATCGCCCCGCCTCACCCCTCAAACCGCTCCACAAACGCCGCCACCCGCCGGTCCACCCGCACATCCCGCCCCGTGATCGCCCGCACCAGCGAGAGCCCCTCCAGCGTCCGCGCGCGGGAGAGGGCCACATAGGCCTGCCCGGGGGCGAAGGCGCCTTCGGCGAAGTCGATGCGGACGTCGGTGAGGGTGAGGCCTTGCGCCTTGTGCATGGTGAGGGCCCAGGCGGGGGCCAGCGGGAGCTGGGTGTAGGTGCCCACCACCTGCGCCTCCAGCCGGCCGCCGGGCTCGTCCCAGCCGTAGCGGATGCGTTCCCAGGTGAAGGCCTCGATCTCCACGCTGGGGCCGGCATCGAGCTTCACCAGCGCCGAATGGGGGCCGAGGCCGGTCACCGTGCCCACCGAGCCGTTCACCCAGCGCCGGGCGGGATCGTTGCGCAGGGCCATGACGCGGGCGCCGCGCTTCAGCACCAGCTTTTCCGCCACAGGCAGGCGGTCGCCCTCCAGCCCGAACTCGCCCTTCAGCAGCCCGGAGAATTCGCGCCCCTCGTCGGCGAGGGAGGCGAGGCCGCGGGCGTTGTAGGCGTCGGCGCGGGCGTTGGTGGGGGTGAGGAGCACGGGGAGCGCGCCGTCGCGGTGGGGGCGCACGCAGGCCTCGTTCAGCGCCTCCGCCGCCTCGCGGGCGCCACGGCCCCGGCGCAGGGCGTCGAGCATGGCGATGAAGGCGCGGTCGGTCTGGCGGTGGACGAAGGTGAAGGGCACGCCCGTCACCTCCCGCCCGTCCAAAGCCTTGGCATGGAAGGCGAATGGCCCCTCGTAGCCCATGCGGCCGAGCATCTCCTGCTCGGCATAGGGCACCACGGGGGGCAGCTGGAGGAAATCGCCCACCAGCACCATCTGCACCCCGCCGAAGGGTTCCGAATTGTCGCGGGCGATGCGCAGCGAGATGTCCACCGCGTCGAGCAGGTCCGCCCGCACCATGGAAATCTCGTCGATCACCACCCGGTCCAGCTTCTTCAAGAGGCGCCGCACCTGCGCGCGGGGCTTCACCTCGTCCGGGTTCTGGAGACGGGGCGGAATGCCGAAAAAGGAATGGATGGTCTGCCCGCCGGCCTGCAGCGCCGCGACGCCGGTGGGCGCCAGCACCACCTGCCGGCCCCGTGGGGCTTTCCGCAGCTCGTGCAGGAAGGTGGTCTTGCCCGTGCCCGCGCCGCCCAGCACCATGATGAGCGGCGCCTTCGCCTCGATGGCGGCAAGCGCCCGCCCGGCCGCATCCGCGCCGGGGGCTTCGGCTGGTACGGGCAGGTCGGTCACGAAATGAGGTCGCTCACGAGATGAGGCCTTTCAAGAGATAAGGCCTGCCTCGCGGGCGAGGTCGATGAGGGGGCGCTGGGGCCGCGCGCCCATCTGGCCGATGATCTCCCCCGCCGCCAGCGCGCCGAGGCGCAGGCTGGTGGCCGGGTCGAGGCCACGGGTAGTGCCGGTGAGGAAGCCGGCGGCGAAGAGGTCGCCCGCGCCGGTGGTGTCCACCACCCGCTCCACCGGATGCGCCGGCACGCTCACCACCGCCTCGCGGGTGACGAAGGAGGCGCCCTTCTCCGAGCGCGTCACCACCGCCTCCTTCGCATCCTTGCGCAAGGCCACGAGGGCGGCGTCGAAATCGGAGGTCTCGTAGAGCGACTTCAGCTCGCCCTCGTTGCAGAACACGAGGTCCACCGTGCCGGAGACGATGAGGTTCTTGAACTCGGCGCGGTAGCGGTCCACGCAGAAGGTATCGGAGAGGGAGAGCGCCACCTTGCGGCCGGCGCCATGGGCGATCTTCGCGGCGGCGAGGAAGGCCTCCTTCGCGGCCGGCGGGTCCCACAGATAGCCTTCGAGATAGGTGACGGAAGCGCTCTCCACCATGGCGGCGTCGATGTCGGCGGCGACGAGGTTCTGCGCGGCACCGAGATAGGTGTTCATGGTGCGTTCGCCATCCGGCGTCACCAGGATGAGGCAGCGCGCGGTGGCCGGGCCGTCGGCGGCGGCGGGGGTGCCATAGGCGACGCCGGCGGCGCGGATGTCATGGCCGAACACGGTGCCGAGCACGTCGTCCCTCACCTTGCCGATGAAGCCGGCCCTGCCGCCCAGCGAGGCGACGCCCGCCGCCGTGTTGGCGGCCGAGCCACCGGACGCCTCGGTGCCCGGGCCCATGGCGGCGTAGACGTCCTCCGCCCGCGCCTCGTCGATGAGCGCCATGCCGCCCTTGGCCATGCCGTTGGCGGAGAGGAAATCCTCCTCGGCGCGCGAGAGGACATCGACAATGGCGTTGCCGATGGCGAGGACGTCGAGGGCGCTGGTCGTCACGGGAAGGTCTCCGGAAGGTTCGGCGAGGGGTAGCATCCGCCTTGGTGCGGTGCAATCGCCGGGCCACCCTCAGCCTGCCGCCCCTTAACCTTTCCGCAAGGAATGCCCACCGCCCCGCCCGGCCCCGCGCCTTCGCACTTGCAACGGGGGCGCCCTTCTGAACAATTCGGACACGTCTGCTCACAGGGGCCTGATCGACCCACGGACGGGACGTTGCGTTGCGGAGCGTCACGAGACGTGATGCCGCCCGGCGCCGCGCGGATGCTAAAGGCAGGTTCGGCGGCCGCCGGTCGGGGCACGGCGCGCCGGGATAAAAAAGCTTCAGGCGACGAGAGGGACCATGTCGCGCAGGTATTTCGGAACGGACGGCGTGCGCGGGCGCGCCAATGCCTCGCTGACGGCGGATCTGGCGCTGCGGGTGGGCATGGCGGCCGGGCTGGTGTTCCAGCGCGGCGAGTACCGCCATCGCGTGGTGATCGGCAAGGATACGCGCCTGTCCGGCTACATGATCGAGAATGCGCTGGTGGCCGGCTTCACCTCGGTGGGCATGGACGTGCTGCTGCTCGGCCCCATGCCGACGCCGGCGGTGGGCATGCTCACCCGCTCCATGCGCGCCGACCTCGGGGTGATGATCTCGGCCTCGCACAATCCGTTCGACGACAACGGCATCAAGCTGTTCGGCCCGGACGGCTTCAAGCTCTCCGACGAGGTGGAGCGCGAGATCGAGGAGCTGATCGACGAGGATCTCGCCAAGCGCCTCGCCAAGCCCGCCGAGATCGGCCGCGCCCGGCGGCTGGAGGGCGTGCACGCCCGCTACATCGAATATGCCAAGCGGACCCTGCCGCGGAACCAGTCGTTCGAGGGCATCCGCGTGGTGGTGGACTGCGCCCATGGCGCCGGCTACCGCGTGGCCCCGGAGGCTCTGTGGGAACTGGGCGCGGAAGTCATCGCCATCGGCGTCGAGCCGGACGGCATGAACATCAACCGGGACGTGGGCTCCACCTCCCCCGCCGCCCTCGCCGCCAAGGTGCGTGAAGTGCGCGCCGACATCGGCATCGCCCTCGACGGCGACGCCGACCGGGTGATGATCGTGGACGAGAAGGGCCACACGGTGGACGGCGACCAGCTGATGGCCGTCATCGCCGAGAGCTTCAAGGAGGACGGCCGCCTCGCCCGCGACGGCGTGGTGGCGACCGTCATGTCCAACCTCGGGCTGGAGCGCCACCTCGCCAGCGAGGGCATCACCCTCGCCCGCACCGGCGTGGGCGACCGCTACGTGCTAGAGCGCATGCGGGCGGACGGCTTCAATGTGGGCGGCGAGCAGTCCGGCCACATCATCCTGTCGGATTATTCCACCACTGGCGACGGCCTCGTCGCGGCGCTGCAGGTGCTCGCCGTGGTGGCGCGGCAGGGCAAGCCGGTGTCCGAGGTCTGCCACCGGTTCGATCCGCTGCCGCAGATCCTCAAGAACGTGCGCTATCGCGACGGCGCGCCGCTTGAGAACGAGAAGGTGAAGGTCGCCATCGCCGATGCCGAGCGCCGCCTCTCCAACCACGGCCGCCTGCTCATCCGCCCCTCGGGCACCGAGCCGGTGATCCGCGTGATGGGCGAAGGCGACGACCGCGAGCTGGTGGAAACCGTGGTGGACGAGGTGATCGACGCCCTCCAGCGCGCCGCCGCCTGAGCGGGGCGCGGTCTTCCGCAGCCGTCGCGCCCTCTGGCCGGACCGGAGGGCCCGGACCGCACCGTGACGCCGGTCCACCCCTCTCCTCCGTCATCGCCCGGCTTGTCCGGGCGATCAACGGTCGGGCCGGGATGGATTTGCAGACAGCCCGCAGGCCGATGGGTGGATCCCCCGGACAAGCCGGGGGATGACGGCACGAGTATGCGCTGCCACCTGAGCGGGGCGCGCTCTTCCGCAGCAGTCGTACTCCGGCCAGACCGGAGGGCCCCGGACCGCACCGCCCAGACAGCGCTGCGACGCCGGAACACCCGCCCCCTCCTCGGTCATCGCCCGGCGCGTCCGGGCGATCCACGGTCGGGCCGGGACGGGTTGGCCGATAGCGTGCTGGCCGAGGGGTGGATCCCCCGGACGCGCCGGATGACGGAACGAAGGCGCGCCGCTGCCGCCCCCCGAATTCCTTTGCCGCGCCAGAGCTTAACCCTTCATCAGGGTTAATCCGGCCTTAAGCCTCCCCGTGCCACACCTCGCTCCAGAGCATTTCTCGGGCGGGTCGTCATGATGGGTGTGTTTGGTCGGGCCGGGCGTCTTCTTCTGGCCTCTCTCGCAATCGCCGCGCTGGCGGGCACGGCGCAGGCCGCCGACAAGGCGGATGCGGAGATGGAGGCCATGATGGCCTCCCTCGGCAAGCCGGGCGACTTCTCCCTCGCCGCCCCTGCGGTGAGCGAGGACGCGGCCTCCGGCTGGTATTTCCGCGCGGACGTGGGCTACGTCGCTGCGACCAGCGCGCGCCTCTCCTTCGGCGGGCTCCCCACCGGGCTCGATGTGTCGGGGTCGGGCTGGTCGCTGGGCGGCGGCATCGGCTATCGCTTCCTCCCCTTCCTGCGGGCCGAGGTGAGCCTCGATTATCTCGCCCTCGGCTCCGCCAGCCTCGCGCCGTTCGGGCCAGGCGTCGGCGCCAGTGCCACGGTGGGGCTCGCCAGCGTCTACTGGGACATCATCACGCTCGCCGGCTTCACGCCCTATCTCAGCGTCGGCGCGGGCTTCGCCATCGACACGCTCAGCGCCCCTGCGGCGCTCCAGCCGGCCGGCAATGCCTGGGAATTCGCCTGGACGGCGGGCGCGGGCATCTCCTTCGCGGTGTCGAGCAGCTTCAGCCTCGATCTCGGCTACCGCTATCTCGACCTCGGCAGCCCCGCCTATGCCGGCGGGCTGTCCCTCGGCAATGCCACCGCCCAGCAGGTGCGCTTCGGCCTGCGCTACGCGCTGTAGGGGCGCGCCAACCGCCGTCGTCCTCCGACTTGATCGGAGGACCCATGACGCCATTGGCCCCGGTCATCGGACACTGGCACCGGCGGCTGGATGGGCCCTCCGGTCAGGCCGGAGGGCGACGATGGAGCAGGGAACCGCCCTAGCGCCCCGGACGTCCCCGGCAAGTGAAGGCACCAGAGCTGCCCCCTCCCCCCGCGCTTTTCCCTTGCCGGGCGGGGCAGCGGCACCTATGTGCAGAGCGTGCTGAACCGCCCCACCCATCCCGGCACGTCGCATCGGGAACCCGTCTTCAACGTGCCCGGCGCGGTGGCGGTGATGGCGCTTGGGCTGGTGGCGATCCACGCCATCCGCGTGCTGCTGCTCTCGCAGGACGCGGACATCGAAATCCTCACCTATTTCGCCTTCATCCCCGCGCGCTACACGCTGCCGGACAGCATGTTCTACCTGCCGGGCGGCCTCGGCCCGAAGGTGTGGACCGTGGTGAGCTACGCGCTGCTGCACGCGAACTGGATGCACCTCATCGTCAACCTCGTCTGGCTGCTGGCCTTCGGGACGCCTGTGGCGCGGCGGTTCGGCTCCACGCGCTTCTGGCTGTTCTGCGCGGTGACGGCGGCGGCGGGCGCGGGGGCGCATTATCTCGCCAATCGCGATGCCATCGCCCCGCTCATCGGCGCGTCGGCGGCCATCTCGGGCACCATGGCGGCGGCGGTGCGTTTCGCGTTCGGGCCGGGCGGCGCGCTCTCCGGCTACCGCACCATCTTCGCCGACCACCAGCCGGCCGGGACGCTGCGGGAAAATTTCAGCGACAAAAGGGTGCTGATCTTCGTCGGCGCATGGTTCGCCTTCAACCTCCTGTTCGCCGTCGGCGTCTCGCTCCCCGGAACGGAGGATGCGGAGGTGGCCTGGCAGGCCCATATCGGCGGCTTCGTTGCCGGCCTGCTGCTGTTCCCCCTGTTCGACCCGGTGGGGCGCCGGCGCATGGCCTGAGGGCATTTTATAGGCCCAAGGTCGTGGTGCATGGAGCGCGCTGCGCGCTTGCGTCGCACCGCAATGCGAGTGATCATCCCTGTCCGGATCGTTTCCAGAGAAGGCCCCGCCGGCGGAGCGGGCCCCTGGATTTCACCAGCTAGGGAGATTACGCCAATGTCCGTGACCGTCATCCTGAGCCGCAAGGGCAACGACATCGTCACCCTGTCGCCCGACGCCACGTTGGGCGATGCCGTGGCGAGCCTCGCGCGCAACCGCATCGGCGCCATCGTCGTCACCAATGCGGACATGGGGGTGGAGGGGATCATCTCCGAGCGCGACGTGGTGCGCCTCATCGGAGAACGCGGCGTGGACGTGCTCGCCGAGCCGATCACCGGGCTGATGACCAAGGCGGTCGTGACCTGCGCCCCGGACGACACCGTGCCCCAGATCATGGAACGCATGACCCGCGGCCGCTTCCGCCATGTGCCCGTGGTTCAGGGCGGCAAGCTCGTGGGCATCATCTCCATCGGCGACGTGGTGAAGTATCGCGTGGAGGAAATGGAGCGCGAGAGCGCCCAGCTGCGCGACTACATCATGTCGGCCTGAGGGGAGCGGATATCGGAACCCACGTCATCCCCCGCCTGGTGCGGGGGATCCACGGTTCCGCCTGTCCGGCTCTCGTGTCGGCAGGAGCCGACCCGGTCGTCGGTGGATCGCCCGCACAAGGCGGGCGATGACGGCGGGGTCAATGGATAGCGCCGTGCTCCGTAAGCAGCCGCGCTCAGGTTTTGCCCGCTGCGCGGCACTTGCGCGCTGGACCCCGGATCAGCGCTCCGGCTGCGACGTCGCTTGTCCGGGGAAAGGCTTCGCCCTCCGGGTGGGCCGGAGGGCGACAATCAAAGCAAGAAACGCCTCACGCGCCGGGCTGGCGCACCACGCGCAGATAGGGCTTCACGGTGGTCCAGCCGTCCGGAAACTTCTCCTTGGCGGCGTCGTCCGAGAGCGAGGGGACGATGATCACGTCATCGCCCTGCTTCCAGTCCACCGGGGTGGCCACCGAGTGCTTGGCGGTGAGCTGGAGGCTGTCCACCACGCGCAGGATTTCCGCGAAGTTGCGGCCGGTGGAGGCGGGGTAGGTGAGCGACAGCTTCAGCTTCTTGTCCGGGCCGATGATGAACACCGAGCGCACGGTGAGCGTGTCGTTCGCATTGGGGTGGATGAGGTCGTAGAGGTCGGAGACCTTCTTGTCGGAATCCGCGATCAGCGGGAAGTTCAGGGTGGCGCCGGTGGCGTCCTTGATGTCGCCGACCCAGGCCGGGTGATTGTCGATGGCATCCACCGACAGGCCGAGCAGCTTCACGCCGCGCTTGTCGAACTCGGGCTTGAGGTGGGACGCCTGCCCCAGCTCCGTGGTGCAGACGGGCGTGAAGTTCTTGGGGTGTGAAAACAGGATGCCCCAGCTGTCGCCGAGCCACTCATGAAAAGTGATGGGGCCTTCGGTGGTCACGGCCTCGAAATCCGGCACCACATCGCCCAGTCGCAGCGTCGCCATGGTCGTCTCCAATAAACATGTAAAAACTGTATATCGTTTTATTATACCAGAAGCTCGATGCATTTAAAGCGGATTCACGCCCCGTCGACCGCGCGCCCCGCGGCCGTATCGACGGCGCCATTCATCAGGCATCAGCCTTTGTGTGCTCAAGTCTCAGCCGGCCGGAGAGCCGATACGCTCCGCGATCCGCGGGACCTGGAGGGAGAAAATTCACATGAAACGCATCCTGGCGATGGCCCTCGCAGCCGTCCTTCCCCTCCAGAACGTCAGCCTCGCGGTGGCCTGCACGGCGGTGAACGTGGTCGCGGCGGACAAGACCGTGATCGCCGGGCGCACGATGGAATGGGCGTTCGACATGAAGTGGACGCTCAAGAGCATCCCCAAGGGCACAACCCTCACCTTGACCGCCCCGGCGGACCTGGGCCTGCCCGAGAAGAAGGTGGCGACGCTCTATTCGGCTGTCGGCATCAGCGCCGAGGTCATTCCCGGCGGCGCCATCATCGAGGGGCAGAACGCGGCCGGGCTCGGCATGAGCGGCAATTTCCTGCCCGGCTTCACCACCTACCAGACGGTGACCAAGGCGGACACGGCCTACGTCTCCATCCTCGGCTTCGGCGCCTGGGCGCTGGGCATGCACGGCACGGTGGCCGATGTCCGCGCCGCTTTGGAGAGGACCAAGGTGTGGGCCGATGCCTCGCTGCCGAGCGGGCCGACCCCGCCCACCATCCACATGGTCTTCACCGACCGCTCGGGCGCCAGCATCATCGTGGAATATGTGGGCGGCCAATTGCAGATCCACGACAATGTGGCGAGCGTCCTCACCAATTCGCCGCCCTACGACTGGCACCTCCTGAACCTGCGCAACTATCTGAATCTCTCCACCATGGGCGTCGGCGACCGCCGGTTCGGCACGGCCAATGTCACGGCCATCGGCCAGGGCGGCGGCGCCACCGGGCTGCCGGGGGATTTCACCCCGCCCTCGCGCTTCGTGCGCGCGGCCTTCATGCGCCATTACATGGCCCAGCCGAAGGACGCCGCCGACGCCGTCACCTCCATCGGCCACATCCTGAACACGGTGGACATCCCGCTGGGCGTCGCTCAGAGCCGGGACGGCAACGCGGTGGTCTCGGACTACACCCAGTGGGTGGCCATCAAGGACCTCACCCACAACAAGCTGACGATCTCCGACTACGCCCACCGCACGACCTTCATCACCCTCGATCTCGACACCATCTTCGCGCAGGACAAGCCGAGCGCGCGGCTGGTCACCGACCTGCCCTTCCCGGCGGCGGTGGACGGGACGGCGGCGCTGAAGAACTGAGCCGGCGGGACGGGCGGGTCGCCCTTACACCATGGCGACCCGCGCCTCTTTCTAGACCAGGGCGCTACGCGCCTCTTGCTCGCCCACCTCGAACACCCTCTTGTAGCGCTCGACCTCGCCGGCCGGGCCCATGGCCTTGGTGGGGTTGTCGGAAAGCTTCACCGCCGGGTGGCCGTTGGCGGCGATGACCTTGCAGACGATGGAGATGGGATCGAGCGCCCCATTCGGCGCGAGGCCCCGGAAATCATTGGTCAAAAGCGTGCCCCAGCCGAAGCCGAGGCGGATGCGGCCGGCGAACGTGCGGTGGATGCGGGCCACCTCCTCCACATCGAGCGCATCGGAGAAGATGGCGAGCTTGTCGCGCGGGTCCTGCCCGCGCGAGGCCCACCACGCGATGGCCTCCTCGCCGCCGGCGATGGGGTCCTTGCTGTCGATGCGGATGCCGGTCCAGTGGGTCACCCAGTCGGGGGCCCGCTCCAGGAAGCCGGTGGTGCCGTAGGTGTCGGGCAGGATGACGCGCAGGTTGCCGTCATAGTCGTCCTGCCAGTCGGCGAGCACCTGATAGGGGGCCCAGCGCAGTTCGTCGTCGTTGCGGGCGAGGGCCGCGTAGACCATGGGCAGCTCGTGGGCGTTGGTGCCGGTGGCCTCCACCTCGCGGCGGAGCGCTATGAGGCAGTTGGAGGTGCCGAGGAAACCCTCGCCCAGCCCCTCGATCAGCGCCTGCACGCACCAGTCCTGCCACAGATAGCCGTGGCGGCGGCGCGTGCCGAAATCGGCGATGTTGATGCGGCCGAGGGATTTCAGGAACTGCACCTTCTCCCACACCCGCGCCATGGCCCGGGCATAGAGGATCTGCAATTCGAACTTGCCCATGCCCTTCAGCACGGCCCGCGAGCGCAATTCGTTGATGATGGAGAGGGCGGGGATCTCCCACATGGTGGTTTCCACCCACGGCCCCTCGAAGGTCAGCTCATACTGGCCGTCCACCTTCTCCAGGTGATAGGCGGGGAAGCGGAAGCCCTCGAGCCAGGCCACATAGTCCGGCGAGAACATCTGCCTTTTGCCGTAGAACATGTTGCCGCGCAGCCAGGTGCTCTCGCCCCGCGTGAGGGAGAGCGAGCGCACATGGTCGAGCTGCTCGCGCAAAGCGCCGATGTCGATGATGTCGGCGAGCCGCACCGAGGTGGAGCGGTTGTGGATGCCGAAGGTGACGCGGGTGGCCCGGTGGCGGTTGAAGATCGTCTGCCCCATGAGCAGCTTGTAGAAGTCCGTGTCGAGCACGGACCGCACGATGGGGTCGATCTTCCAGGTGTGGTTGTAGACGCGCGTGGCGATGTCGGTCATGGGTGACCCCAGGGGCGGGACAGCACCTATACCATCGTCGCACAGGAATGGGAGGCTTCGCCCGCAGGCGAGACCCCGAATGGGGCAGGCCGACCTCGGGAGGCGGATATGACGGAAGGGAAGCGCAGGCCGGGCGCGACGGGCGGGCGGGCCGAGGAACGTCCCGTGGTTCTCCTCGCGGGGGGCAATCCGCAGATCCCCAAGGGCGAGGGGGATGCCCCGATCGCGGCCTATATCGCCGCGATGCCGGGCTGGAAGCGCGACCTCGGCGCGCGGCTCGATGCGATCGTCGTCGGGACCGTGCCGGAGGTGCGCAAGGCGGTGAAGTGGAATTCGCCCTTCTACGGTGTGGAAGGGAAGGGGTGGTTCCTCTCCTTTCACGTCTTCACGCGCTACGTGAAGGTGACATTCTTCAACGGCCTCGCGCTGGACCCCGTGCCGCCCGGCGGCACGCCCAGGAGCGGCGACGCGCGCTGGCTCGACATCCACGAGACCGACACGCTGGACGAAGCGCAACTGGTGTCCTGGGTGAAGCAGGCGTCCGCTCTGCCGGGCTGGACGCCCTAGAAGCCGCGCCCGTCAGCGGTCGGAATTCCCTCAGCGGCAGCCCTTGCGGGCCTCCCAGGCCTGCACCTCGTTCACGAAGCGCTGCTGGTCGGGGGTCAGCTTGCCATATGGCGCATAGCAGCGGGCGCCGAAGGTGGCGATGGCGTCCTTGGTCTTGAAGCAATAGCCCTGCTCGGCATAGACCGCATTGCGCTGGTACCACAGCGCCTTGCAGGACAGTTCGCTGAGCGCCTGCGCGCCCGCGCCCGTGACGAAAACCGTCGCCGCGCAGGCTCCGAGGGCGAGCGCCGCCAGCCCCCTCCCCTTGCCGTCTGCCATCCCTGCCTCCCCTTTGTTCCACACCCGGCCACCGCCTGACACGGCCGGCGGGTGCGCCCCGCACCATTATTGCTCAGATGGCACGAATGTCATTCCGTTTCTTCCCATAGAAGCGAAAACGGCGCGGGCGTATCCAATACGAAAGTCCAAAGCCGAGACGATCCGATCCGGATCGCGGCCCGCCAGGACGAAGCAACAAGATTCAAAGGGAGGACTGCCATGGCCCGCATGCGCGCCGTCGACGCCGCCGTCCGTGTTCTCGAGAAGGAAGGCATCTCCTGCGCCTTCGGTGTTCCGGGCGCGGCCATCAATCCCCTCTATTCCGCCATGAAGGCGCGCGGCTCCATTCGCCATGTTCTGGCGCGCCATGTCGAGGGCGCCTCCCACATGGCCGAGGGCTACACCCGCGCGGTGGCCGGCAACATCGGCGTGTGCATCGGCACCTCCGGCCCCGCCGGCACGGACATGATCACCGGCCTCTATTCGGCCTCGGCGGACTCGATCCCGATCCTGTGCATCACCGGCCAGGCGCCGCGCGCCCGCCTCTACAAGGAAGATTTCCAGGCGGTGGACATCGAATCCATCGCCAAGCCGGTCACCAAGTGGGCGGTGACCGTGCGCGAGCCGGCCCTCGTCCCCATGGTGTTCCAGCAGGCCTTCCACGTCATGCGCTCCGGCCGCCCCGGCCCGGTGCTCATCGACCTGCCCATCGACGTGCAGATGGCGGAGATCGAGTTCGACGAGGAGACCTACGCCCCGCTGCCGGTCTACAAGCCGTCCGCCACACGGGCGCAGATCGACAAGGCGATGGGGATGATCCTCGACGCCAACAAGCCGCTGATCGTCGCCGGCGGCGGCATCATCAATGCCGATGCCTCCGACCTCCTTGTGGAGTTCGCCGAGCTGACCGGCATCCCGGTCATCCCCACCCTCATGGGCTGGGGCACCATCCCGGACGACCATCCGCTGATGGCCGGCATGTGCGGCCTGCAGACCTCGCATCGCTACGGCAATGCGAACATGCTGGCCTCCGACTTCGTGGTCGGCATCGGCAACCGCTGGGCCAACCGCCACACCGGCTCGGTGGAGGTCTACACCCAGGGCCGCAAGTTCATCCACGTGGACATCGAGCCCACCCAGATCGGCCGCGTGTTCGGCCCCGACTTCGGCATCGTCTCCGACGCCAAGGCGGCCCTGGAGCTGTTCGTGACCGCCGCGCAGGAGCTGAAGGCCGCCGGCAAGCTGCCGGACTGGACGGCCTGGGCCGACGAATGCCTCGGCCGCAAGCAGACCATGCTGCGCAAGAGCCATTTCGACGCCGTGCCGCTGAAGCCCCAGCGGGTCTATGAGGAGATGAACGAAGCGCTGGGCCGGGACGTCACCTACGTCTCCACCATCGGCCTCTCGCAGATCGCCGGCGCGCAGTTCCTGCACGTCTACCATCCGCGCCACTGGATCAATTGCGGCCAGGCCGGGCCGCTGGGCTGGACCCTGCCGGCGGCCCTCGGCGTGCGCGCCGCGCGGCCCGACGCCAAGATCGTCGCGCTCTCGGGCGACTACGACTTCCAGTTCCTCATCGAGGAGCTGGCGGTGGGCGCCCAGCACAAGCTGCCCTATTTGCACGTGGTGGTGAACAACTCCTACCTCGGCCTGATCCGTCAGGCGCAGCGCGGCTTCAACATGGACTTCGAGGTGAGCCTCTCCTTCGACAACATCAATTCGGAGGAGGTCGGCGCCTACGGCGTGGACCATGTGGCGGTGGCCGAAGGCCTCGGCTGCAAGGCCATCCGCGTGCGCACCCCGAACGAGTTCAAGGACGCCTTCGCCAACGCCCAGAAGCTCATGGACGAGCATCAGGTGCCGGTGGTGCTGGAGTTCATCCTGGAGCGCGTGACCAACATCGCCATGGGCGTCGAGATCAACGCCGTGAACGAGTTCGAGGAAGTCCTCGACGTGCCCCTCTCCGAGGTGCGCACCCTGGAGCCGGCCGAATAGGCCGGGCCAAAAGACTCATATCGATTTAAAAAAGCCTGGATGCCCCGGCCCCGCCGGGGCATGACAGTGCGCCACAACGGCTCAGCCCGCGGAGAGACGCATGCCCAAGTTCGCCGCCAATCTCACCATGCTGTGGAACGAGATCGATTTCCTCGACCGCTTCGAGAAGGCCGCCAATGCCGGCTTCACGGGCGTCGAATATCTCTTCCCCTATCCCTTCGAGAAGGACGTGCTGGCCGAGAAGCTGGCGAAGCACAATCTCACCCAGGCGCTGCACAATCTGCCGGCCGGCGACTGGGCGGCGGGCGAGCGCGGCATCGCCTGCATCCCCGGCCGCGAAAGCGAGTTCCAGGACAGCGTCGGCAAGGGCATCGAATATGCGAAGGCCCTCGGCACCAAGGCCATCAACTGCCTCGCCGGCCTCACACCCAAGGACGTGCCGGCGGAGAAGGTCCACGAGACCCTCATCAACAACCTGAAGTTCGCGGCGGCGGAGCTGAAGAAGGCGGGCATCCCGTTCGTCGTCGAGGCCATCAACACCCGCGACATCCCGGGCTTCCACCTGCACAACACCAAGCAGACGCTCAAGGTGCTGGATGAAGTCGGCGCGGACGACATCTTCTTCCAGTACGACATCTACCACATGCAGATCATGGAAGGGGATCTCACCCCGACCATCCGCACCAACATCGCCCGCATCAAGCACATCCAGCTCGCGGACAATCCGGGTCGCGGCGAGCCGGGCACGGGCGAGATCAACTATCCCTTCCTGTTTAAGGCCATCGACGACACCGGCTATGACGGCTGGATCGGCTGCGAATACAAGCCGAAGACCACCACCGACGAAGGCATCGGCTGGTTCGCCCCCTACAAGGGCTGAACTGATTTTACCCCTCTCCCCCTGCGGGAGAGGGTGGACCGCGGCATGGCCGCGGGACGGGTGAGGGGTTCGGCCCCGCGAGACACAAAAGCACTCTTCAGGAGAAACGCACATGAACGTGGGATTCATCGGCCTCGGCATCATGGGGGCCCCCATGGCCGGCCACCTCATCGACGCCGGGCACACGCTGTTCGTCTATGACGTGGTGAAGGTGCCGGAGGCGCTGACCGCCAAGGGCGCGACCGCCTGCGCCTCCTCCGCCGAGGTGGCGAAAAACGCCGACATCATCATCACCATGGTGCCGGACACCCCGCACGTGGAAGAGGCGCTGTTCGGCAAGGGCGGCGTCGCCGAAGGCCTCTCGGCCGGCAAGATCGTGGTGGACATGAGCTCCATCTCGCCGGTCGCCACCAAGGGCTTCGCCCAGAAGATCAACGCGCTCGGCTGCGACTATCTCGATGCCCCGGTCTCCGGCGGCGAGGTGGGCGCCAAGGCCGCCTCCCTCACCATCATGGTGGGCGGGCCGGACGGCGCGTTCGACACCGTTAAGCCCCTGTTCGAGAAGATGGGCAAGAACATCACCCTCGTCGGCGGCAATGGCGACGGCCAGACCACCAAGGTCGCCAACCAGATCATCGTCGCTTTGACCATCGAGGCGGTGGGCGAGGCCCTGCTGTTCGCCTCCAAGGCGGGCGCCAACCCGGCCAAGGTGCGCGAGGCGCTGATGGGCGGCTTCGCCTCGTCCAAGATCCTGGAGATCCACGGCGACCGCATGGTGAAGCGCACCTTCGATCCGGGCTTCCGCATCGAGCTGCACCAGAAGGACCTCAACCTCGCGCTCCAGAGCGCCAAGGCGCTGGGCGTGAGCCTGCCCAACACCGCCACCTGCCAGGAGCTGTTCAACGCCTGCGCCGCCCACGGCGGCTCCAAGTGGGACCACTCCGCCATGGTGAAGGCCCTCGAGCTGATGGCCAACCACACGGTGGCCCCGGACGCCTGAGCGCGCCTTACGGCACGCAGAGCCACGACACCCTCGGCGACGCGCGGCACGTTCCCTGCCCTGCGTCGCCGGCACCCCGGACGGGTCCGCGCGGCCCCTCCGGAAGAGGCGCGCCGACAGCGTTCCCGGCGCGCCTCCGCCACTTCAGATCGCGCCCCCCAACCTCCGGCGCCAAAACGGGGGGCGATGCGCAGCCAGAATTGCCTGCAAGGACCTGCCTGCAAGGACCTGCCTGCACGGACCTGCCTGCACGGACCTGCCTGCAACGGTCAGCCTTGCTGCCGTTTATGCGACTTTATGCGTACATCAAAGGCGCGCATGATGCCGCCTAAAACGCATTGAACCGAGCGCGAACGCGCCGAGCCGGAGGACGACACATGCCCAGCAAGCGCCACCCCACCTTCAAGCGCCAGCGCGCCACCAAGATCGTGGCCACCGTCGGCCCCGCCTCCAACAGCGAGGAGAAGCTGAAGGCGCTGTTCCTCGCGGGCGTGGACGTGTTCCGGCTCAATTTCTCGCACGGTACCCAGGCCGATCACGGCGAGGTGCTGGCCCGCATCCGGCGGCTGGAGAAGGAGATGAACCGGCCCATCGGCGTCATCGCCGACATGCAGGGCCCCAAGCTCCGCATCGGCCGCTTCAAGGACGGCTCCATCGCGCTGAAGGCCGGCGACGTGCTGCATTTCGACGCCGATGTGGACCGCCCCGGCGACGAGACCCGCGTGCCGATCCCGCATCCGGACATCCTCGAAGCCCTCACCGTCGGCTCGACCGTGCTGTGCGACGACGGCAAGGTGCGCCTGAAGGTGGTGAAGAAGGGCGCCGGCTTCCTGGAGGCCCAGGTGGTGGCGGGCGCCAAGCTCTCCAACAACAAGGGCTTCAACATCCCGGACGTGGTGCTGCCGCTCTCGCCCCTCACGGAGAAGGACCGCCACGACCTCGAATTCGCCTGCGAGGCCGGGGTGGAGTGGATCGCCCTCTCCTTCGTGCAGCGTCCGGAGGACATCCACGAGGCGCGCGGCCTCATCAAGGATCGCGCCGCCATCATGCTGAAGATGGAGAAGCCCGCCGCGGTGGAGCATCTCACCGAGC
This sequence comes from Xanthobacter wiegelii, assembly GCF_043193855.2. NCBI lineage: Bacteria > Pseudomonadati > Pseudomonadota > Alphaproteobacteria > Hyphomicrobiales > Xanthobacteraceae > Xanthobacter > Xanthobacter wiegelii. The sequence continues at coordinate 4,740,635 of NZ_CM195529.1, forward strand.
TGGTGGAATTGTCCGACGCCATCATGGTGGCGCGCGGCGATCTCGGCGTGGAAATGTCGCTGGCCGAGGTGCCGGCGCTGCAGAAGCGCATGATCGCGGAATCCCGCAAGTATGGCCGCCCGGTGATCGTGGCGACGCAGATGCTGGAATCCATGATCACTGCCCCCGTCCCCACCCGCGCCGAGGTGTCGGACGTGGCCACCGCCGTCTATGAGGGCGCGGACTGCGTGATGCTCTCCGCCGAGACCGCCGCCGGCCAGTTCCCGGTGGAGGCCGTGACCTTCATGGACGACATCATCCGCCACGTGGAGTGCGATCCCGGCTACCGTCAGGTGCTGGACGCCACCCAGGCGGAATGGGGCAAGACCATCGGCGACGCCGTGACCAAGGCCACCTATCAGGCGGCCATCGCGGTGGATGCCTCGGCGTTCGTGGCCTTCACCTTGTCGGGCACCACGGGCCTCCGCGCGGCGCGCGAGCGGCCGGCCATCCCGATCCTCGGCCTCACCCCGAAGGTGGAGACCGCGCGGCGCCTCGCCCTCTCCTATGGCGTGCACGCCGTGCACATGAAGGAGGACATCCACTCCTTCGGGGAGATGGTGGACACCGCCGTGCGCACCGCCGTGGAGCACACCCTCGGCAAGCCGGGCGACCGCCTCGCCATCACGGCCGGCGTGCCCTTCGCCAAGCCCGGCACCACCAACATCATGCGCATCACCACCATCGGCACCACCAACCCGCCGTCGCGGGATGATCTGGACACCGGTGCGGCGCAGGACGCGCCGAAGGCGTCCAAGGGCAAGGTCCACGCCTGATGCGTGCATGGCTGAGGCAGTGCGCGACTTGCGCGCGCAATGCCCGACCCTGAAACTGGAGCGTGGCCACAGGCGCCACGCCCTAATGTGCAGCGTGTTGACGCATGCGGTATCATGAAATCGTTTTCTGCGATGTTTTAGGGTTTTAGCCCCGTTCTGCGGGCTGGACGAGTCCCGCCCCCTTCGGTCTATGGTGCGGATATCCACAGTCCCAGCCGGCCGAAACATGCCCGTCGAGATCGAGCGCAAGTTCCTCGTGACCTCCAACGCATGGCGGGCGGGCGCGCGCGCCACCCCCATCCGCCAGGGCTACCTCTCGCACGATGGCGCGACGGTGCGCATCCGCATCGCGGACGGCGACGCCTTCATCACCGTGAAGGGCAAGACGCAGGGCCTCTCCCGCGCCGAGTTCGAATATGCGATCCCCATCGAGGACGCGCGTGTGATGCTGGAGACGCTCTGCGCCCGGCCGCTCATCGAGAAGACCCGCTACGCCGTGGAGCACGCCGGCCGCCTTTGGACCGTGGACGTCTTCGAGGGCGAGAATGACGGGCTCGTCATGGCCGAGGTGGAGCTGGACGGCATCGACCAGCAGGTGGACCTGCCCGAGTGGGTGGGCGAGGAAGTCACCTCCGACCCCCGCTACCGCAACTCCGCGCTGGTGAACGCCCCGCTGGGGTATGGGAAATAGGCGGCGACGCAGCGCTGCCATCGTCCATCCCGGACCGCCGTCGTTCTTTCGCTCGATGATCGCAACGGCCCCTCCCCCGTCATCGCCCGGCTTTTCCGGTCGATCCACGGCGTGGCTGGTTCCCACTCTCGCAAGTGGCACGAGCGGAAGGGTGGATCGCCCGGACAAGCCGGGCAATGACAAAAGAAAAGCCTCCCTCACCCCCCGCTTATCTTCAGCAGCGCCTCCACCGCCAGCATGTCGCGCCAGGCGAAGCGCTTGCCGAGCGGGGTGCGCAGGAGATAGGCCGGGTGGAAGGTGGCGATGGCGCGGATGGTGCGCGTGCCGGTGTCGTAATCCATGAAGCGCCCGCGCAGCTTGGTGATGCCCTCGGTGGTGCCGAGCAGCGCCTGCGCCGAGGGGCCGCCCAGGCACACCAGGATATCCGGATCGGCCAGCTCGATCTGCCGGGCGATGAAGGGCAGGCACACCGCCGTCTCCTGCGGCGTCGGCGTGCGGTTGCCGGGCGGGCGCCAGGGGATGACGTTGGCGATATAGGCGCTGGTGCGGTCGAGGCCGACGGCGGCCAGCATCAGATCGAGCAGCTTGCCGGAGCGGCCGACGAAGGGCAGGCCCTGCTGGTCCTCGTCGCGGCCCGGCGCCTCGCCGACGAACATGACCTTCGCGGCCGGATTGCCATCGGCGAACACCAGCCGGCTCGCGGTGCGCTTGAGCGCGCAGCCTTCGAAACCCTCAAGGATCGCCTTCAGCTCGTCGAGGCTCGCGGCCCCCCGTGCCGCCTCGCGCGCGCCCATCACCGCCTCGTCGGGCGGCTGGGTGACGAGAGTGGGCGTCGCCGGAGCGGCTGGCCGCGCGGGCTGGTTGCGGGAGGGCGCGGGACGGGAGGGCGCGACGCCCGCCGGGGCGCCGGAGGCCGGGCCGGCATCTGCGGCCCCGCGCGCCGCAGGCGCCGGTGGCCGGGGACGGCTCGGCTCGGCGGCGCTTTCGGCGAAGCGGTCCACCGGCACCTCGCCGATGGCCACGTCCACGCCCGCCTCCCAGTGGAAGGCGAGAATGTCGGCCCAGTCGTCGAAGTCCCGGTCGGCGGTCACGTCCATCCCATCCTTTTAGACAGTCCGCCCGCCGGCGCGAAGCCCGCCCGGACGAAGCCCGCCCGAACATGGCAACCATAGGCCAGCGCCCGCGCGTGCGTAACCACGGAACTATAGTCCCATATAGGGCAAGATGTTGCCCTATGCGGAAGTGCCCGGTTGTCTTTGCCGGCGTGTCGTGGAAAAAGTCCAATCAACGGGATTGACGGACGGGAGCAGGCGTATGAGCGCGGCGGAGCTGCCAGAGCGCGAGGGCATGGATTATGACGTGGTGGTGGTCGGCGCCGGCCCTGCGGGCCTCGCCACCGCCATCCGCCTGAAGCAGCAGGCCGCCGAACGCGGCACGGATGTCTCCGTCGTGGTGGTGGAGAAGGGCTCCGAAGTCGGCGCCCACATCCTCTCCGGCGCGGTCGTCGATCCCATCGGCCTCGACGCCCTCATCCCCGGCTGGCGGGACGAGGCGGACACCCCCCTCACCGTCCAGGTCACGGACGACGCCTTCTATCTGCTCGGGCCCGCCGGGGGCGTGCGCCTGCCCAATTTCGCCATGCCGCCGCTGATGAACAACCACGGCAATTATGTCGGCTCGCTGGGCAACGTGTGCCGCTTCCTCGCCCAGAAGGCCGAGGCGCTGGGCGTGGAGATCTATCCGGGCTTCGCCGCCGACGAGATCCTCTATGACGAGAAGGGCGCGGTCATCGGCATCGCCACCGGCGACATGGGCGTCGACAAGACCGGCGCGCAAAAGGCCGAGTTTACCCGCGGCATGGAGCTGCGCGGCCGCTACACCGTCTTCGCCGAGGGTGCGCGCGGGCACCTCACCAAGAAGATCATCGCCAAGTACGACCTCGGCGCGGGCCGCGACGTGCCGAAGTTCGGCATCGGCCTGAAGGAACTCTGGAAGGTGAAGCCGGAGAAGCACAAGCCCGGCCTCGTGCAGCACGCCTTCGGCTGGCCGCTCGATTCCAAGACCGGCGGCGGCGCCTTCCTCTACCACATCGACGACGAGCAGGTGGTGGTGGGCTTCGTGGTCCATCTCAACTACCAGAACCCCTGGCTCTCGCCCTTCGACGAGTTCCAGCGCTTCAAGACCCACCCCATGTTCCGCGACACGTTCGAGGGCGCAAAGCGCATCTCCTACGGCGCCCGCGCCATCACCGAGGGCGGCTACCAGAGCGTGCCGAAGCTCTCCTTCCCCGGCGGCGTGCTGGTGGGCTGCGCGGCCGGCTTCGTGAACGTGCCGCGCATCAAGGGCAGCCACAATGCGGTGCTCTCCGGCATGCTCGCCGCCGACCACCTGCTCGACGCGCTCGCCGCCGAGCGCAGCCACGACGAGCTTGCGAGCTACGAGGCGGCCTGGCGCGCCTCGGCCATCGGCGCGGACCTGAAGAAGGTGCGCAACATGAAGCCGCTGTGGTCGAAGTTCGGCACCTTCCTCGGCATCCCGCTGGGCGCGCTGGACATGTGGACCAACACCTTCGGCTTCTCCCTGTTCGGCACGCTGAAGCACGGCAAGACCGACGCCGCCTCGCTGAAGCCGGCCAAGGACTGCAAGAAGATCCAGTATCCCCGCCCCGACGGCGTGCTGACCTTCGACAAGCTCTCCTCGGTGTTCCTCTCGAACACCAATCACGAGGAGAACCAGCAGGTGCATCTGGTGGTGAAGGACATGGCCCTGCAGAAGGCGTCGGAGCACGACGTCTATGCCGGCCCCTCCAACCGCTACTGCCCGGCCGGCGTCTATGAGTGGATCGAGGAAGGGTCGGACGCCCCGCGCTTCCAGATCAACGCGCAGAACTGCGTCCACTGCAAGACGTGCGACATCAAGGACCCGAACCAGAACATCACCTGGACGGCGCCCGAAGGCGGCGGCGGGCCGAACTATCCCAACATGTGAGGATGGGTCGTCATGCCCCGGCTCGTCCGGGGCATGACGGCGCTATCCGCGCCCTGCCCTACCCCCGCGCGGCCTCGGCCGCCTGCGGCAGGTCCTGCGCCGCGACTTCCGACAGCGCGAAACCATAGAGCACGAGGCAGGGGCCATCCGCCCCGGCCTCGACGGCGCGCGTCACCGCCTCGGCGAGGCTGGCGACCGTGGCGACGACCACCTTTTCCTCCGGCCGGGTGACCGAGAAGATGGCGATGGCGGGCGTCGCCGGCTCGATGCCGGCGGCGAGGAGATTCCGCACGAGGTCCGGCAGTGTCCGGCGCGGCATGTAGACGACGGTGGTCGCCGCCTTGTCGGAGAGCGCCTTGAAGTCGAGATCGGCGGGCAGCTTGCCGTCGCGCGCATGGGCGGTGACGAATTGCAGCCGCCGCGCATGGTCGCGATGGGTGAGCGACGTGACGAGCCGGCTCGCCGCGCCCTGGGGGGAGGAGATGCCGGGCACCACCTCCACCGGCACGCCGGCCGCGCGGCAATAAGCGATCTCCTCGCCCGCCCGGCCGAAGATCATGGGTTCGCCGCCCTTCAGACGCACCACGCGGCGGCCCTCGCGGGCGAGGTCCACCATCAGCGCGTTGATGTCGTCCTGCTTGCAGGAGGGGCCGTAGCCGGTCTTGCCCACGAGCATCTTCTTCGCCTCGCGCCGGGCGAAATCGAGGATCGCACCGGAGACGAGGTCGTCATAGAGCACCACGTCCGCCGATTGCAGCGCGCGCACGGCCTTCAGCGTGAGCAATTCGGGATCGCCCGGCCCTGCGCCCACCAGTACAACCGAGCCGCCCACGCCCGAGCGACCTTGCGGGGATGAGCCCTGCGTCTCGATGGCGGCGAACAGCGCGGCGCGGTCGGCTTCTTCCGGGGCGCGGTGGGGCTCGGCGAGAGCTTTCGCGGCGAACCGCTCCCAGAAGGCGCGGCGGGCGTGGAAGGAGAGGCCGCGCTCGGTCACCGCCGCGCGCCACGTCTTCGCCGCCTGCGCCCAGGCGCGGAAGCCCGAGGGCAACAGCGCCTCGATCTTGGCCCGCACCGCCTGCCCGAACACCGGGGCCGCGCCGTCCGTGGAAATGCCCACCACGAGGGGCGAGCGGTTGACGATGGCGCCGAAGGTGAAGTCGCACAGGGCCGGCCGGTCGATGACATTCACCGGCACCCCGGCCGCGCGAGCAGCAGAGGAAAAGCGCGCGGCCGCCTCCGCATCCTCGAAATCGCCGATGGCGAGGGCCGCGCCCGCGATGTCGTCGGCGTGCCAGTCGCGCACATGCACCGCGATGGCACCATGGGCAGGCGCGCCGGCCAGCCGCCAGATGTCCTCGCAGACGGCGGGGGCGATCACCTCCACCCGCGCCCCGGCGGCGGAGAGAAGCTCCACCTTCCAGGCCGCCGGCTCACCACCGCCCGCCACCAGCACGCGCCGGCCGTCCAGCCCAAAGAACACCGGCAGGCGCGCGAGCGCCTCCATGCGCGCCTGCCGCGTCTCACGCGGGGCACGGGGGCTGGAGGATTCGGCGCCGGGGGCGGCCATGGGTCGAGACTCCGGAGTATCGTCAGGCGGAGAAAGTAAGCTTCGAGACCACCGGGCGCCACCCCTCTCCCCTTGAAGTCGGCTGTTGCCGACTTCAACCAGCCCGAACCGAACCCGGCAACAGCCGGGTTCGGGCGGGAGAGGGGTTGGGGGTGAGGGGTAGACGCCGCCGGGAATGTGATCGCGGCGCCACCCCCTCACCCGTCTCGCGGCTGCGCCGCGATCCACCCTCTCCCGCCTGAACTCGGCTGATGCCGAGTTCATTTCGTGAAAGCCGAAGTCGGCAAAAGCCGACTTCGGGGGAGAGGGGGATGCCCGGCAGATCAGCCGCGGGCGGCGACGACGATGATCTCGACCAGGAACTGCGGCGCGGCGAGCTTGCCTTCGCTGGTGGCGCGGGCGGGGGGATTGTCCTTGTCCACCCAGCTGTCCCACACGCTGTTCATGCCGGCGAAATTCTTGATGTCCGACAGCCAGATGGTGGCGGTGAGAAGGCGCGACTTGTCGGTGCCGGCGCGGGCCAGCAGGCTGTCGATGGAGGCGAGCACGGCCTTGGTCTGGCTCTCCACGTCCGGCCCCTCGGCCACCTGGCCGGCGAGATAGACGGTGTTGCCGTGGATCACCGCCTCGCTCATGCGGGCGCCCTTGTCGAGCCGTTCGATGCTCATGATGTGTCCTCGTGTTGGGGAATGGCGGGTGTTTAGCAGTTTGGGGGGCGGAGGCGTCAACCATCTGGCGCCGCCCCGCCTCATCCCGGCGTCATCCCCCGCCTTGTGCGGGGGATCCACCTGTGGCCGGGGATGGTATCGGCATTCGCAGAGCAGTCCGTCGGCCAAGTGGATGCCCCGGACAAGCCGGGGCATGACAGCGGAAAGGCTGCGTTGCAGTCGGCCGGGACGCGAGAGCCGCCCCTCAGTGTGCCTCTTCCCAGTTCTTCGCCGCCCGCGCGTCCACCTTCAACGGCACGGCCAGCTGCACGGCGGGCGCCGCCGCGCTCTCCATGGCGTGGCGCACGACGGGAATGGTCGCCTCGGCCTCGCCCTCGGGCACCTCGAACACCAGTTCGTCATGCACCTGCAACAGCATGCGGGCGGAAAGGCCAGCCTGTTCCAGCGCCGGCTCCATGCGGATCATGGCGCGGCGGATGATGTCGGCGGCGGTGCCCTGGAGGCGGGCGTTGATGGCGGCGCGCTCGTTGAAGGCGCGAATGGAGGGGTTCTTCGCCGCAATGTCCGGATAGTGGCAGCGCCGGCCGAACAGCGTCTCCACATAGCCGTGCTCGCGGCAGAAGGTCTTGGTCTCCTCCATATAGTCGCGGATGCCGGGGAAGCGCTCGAAATAGCGCTTGATGTACTGCCCCGCCTCCTCGCGCGGGATGGAGAGCTGGTTGGCGAGGCCGAAGGCGGAGATGCCGTAGATGATGCCGAAATTGATGGCCTTCGCCCGCCGCCGGATCTCCCCCGGCATGTCCTTCACCGGCACGCCGAACATCTCGGAGGCCGTCATGGCGTGGATGTCGAGCCCGTCGGTGAAGGCCTGCCGCAACGCCGGGATTTCCGCGATCTCGGCGAGGAGCCGCAGTTCGATCTGCGAATAGTCGGCCGAGACGAGGAGGTTGCCCTCCTCCGCCACGAAGGCGCGGCGGATGCGCCGGCCTTCCTCGGTGCGCACGGGGATGTTCTGAAGGTTGGGATCGGAGGAGGAGAGCCGCCCCGTGGTGGTGGCGGCCAGCGCATAGGAGGTGTGGACGCGCTTCGTCTCAGGATGCACGAAGTTCGGCAGCGCGTCCGTATAGGTGGAGCGGAGCTTGGAGAGCTGGCGCCATTCCAGGATCTTCTGCGGCAGCTTGTGGCCCTGCTCGGCGAGTTCCTCCAGCGCGGTGGCCTTGGTGGACCACATGCCGGTGGCGGTCTTGGTGCCGCCGGGCAGGCCCATGCGGCCGAACAATATGTCGCCCATCTGCTTGGGCGAGCCCACGTTCAGCCGCTCGCCGGCCAGCTCCGCGATTTCGTCCTCCACCCGCGCCGCGCCCTGCGCGAATTCGGAGGAGAGGCGCGCCAGCATGGCCTTGTCGATGGCGATGCCGCGGGCTTCCATGCGCGCCAGCACGGGAATGAGCGGGCGCTCCAGCGTCTCGTAGACGGTGGTGCGGCCCTCGGCGGCGAGCCGGGGTTTCAGCACCTGCCACAGGCGCAGCGTCACGTCCGCATCCTCGGCGGCGTAGGCCGTGGCGGGCTCCAGCGCCACCTTGTCGAAGGTGATCTGCGCCTTGCCCTTCCCCGTCACCTCCGAATAGCCGATGGGCTGATGGCCGAGATGGAGGACGGAGAGTTCGTCCATGCCGTGGCCGTTCTTGCCGGCATCGAGCGCGTAGGACATGCACATGGTGCAGTCGATGGGCGCAACGGTGATGCCGTGGCGGGCCAGCACCGCCTCGTCATACTTCACATTGTGCCCGACCTTGAGCGTGCCCCTGTCCTCAAGCATGGGCTTCAGGGCGGCGACCGCATCGCCGAGGGAAATCTGCCCCGGCAGCAGGCCTTCGCTGAACAGGCCATCGCCGGCCCCCTGATGCAGCAGCGGGATGTAGCAGGCCTCATTGGGCGAGAGCGCCAGCGAGACGCCCACGAGGTCCGCCTGCATGGGATCGAGGGAATTGGTCTCGGTGTCGAAGGCGACGACGCCGAGGTCCACGGCCTTGGCGCACCACGCCTTCAGCTCGGCGAGATCGAGGATGGTGCGGTAGGCCTTGCGGTCCACCGGAGTCGCCCGCGCGGCCTGCGCGCGCTGGTGGGCGAGATCGGCAGGGGTGGGCGTGCCGCCGGGGGCGGCGGCAGCGGCGCCCGGCTGGGCGACGGCGGCCGGCGCTTCCCCATCTGCGGCGGGCGCGGCCGCGGGCGCGAAGAGGTCACCGCCGCTGGGCGCCAGCTTCGGGTCCGGCTCCACCTCGCCGGCTTCCACGCCATAGGCCTCGGCCACGCGGCGGGTGATGGTGGTGAATTCCATGGCCTTCAGGAAGGAGATGAGGCGCTTGGCGTCCGGGTCTTCCAGCACGAGGTCTTCCAGCGGCACCTCCACCGCCACGTCGCGCACCAAGGTCACGAGCTGCTTGGAGATGCGCGCCGCCTCCTGATTGTTCAGAAGCGACTCGCGACGCTTGGGCTGCTTGATCTCGCCCGCGCGGGCGAGCAGCGTTTCCAGATCCCCATATTCGGCGATGAGCTGGGCGGCGGTCTTGATGCCGATGCCGGGCACGCCGGGCACGTTGTCGGTGGAATCCCCCGCCAGCGCCTGCACGTCCGTGACCTTCTCCGGCGGCACGCCGAAATATTCCTGCACCTCGCCGAGGCCGATGCGCCGCTCGGGGCGCGCCCCGCGCCCGCCGCTCTCGCCGGAGGCGGGGTCATACATGGCGACCTTGGGGCCGATCAGCTGCATCAAGTCCTTGTCGGCGGAGACGATGAGCACGTCCGCCCCCGCCTTCACCGCCTGCTCGGCATAGGTGGCGATGATGTCGTCCGCCTCGTAGCGCGCCTGCTCCACGGGGATGAGGCCGAAGGCGCGCACCGCCTCGCGCATGAGCGGGAACTGGGGAATCAGCTCCTCCGGCGGCTCGGAACGATTGGCCTTGTAGTCGGGATAAAGCTCCTTGCGGAAACTGTCCTCCGACTTGTCGAAGACGATGGCGAGATGGGTGGGGCGGATGCCCACGGCCCCGTCGCGCACGAACTGGAACAGCTTGGTGCAGAAGAGGCGCACCGCGCCCGTGGGCAGCCGGTCCGAGCGGAAATTGTACTTCCGGTCCTGGTTGATGGACTGGAAATAGGCGCGGAACACGAAGGACGAGCCATCCACCAGGAACACATGGTCGCCGGGCTTGAGGGGGCGGGGAGAGGGGGACATGGGGCGTCCTTCAGAGGTCCGGCGGCAGCGGCGACCAGCGGTCGGAATCGGGGTCGATCGAAGGCGCGCACGATGCCCGAGGGGGCGGCGGGGGACAAGAGCGGCACCGGCGGCCGCGCCGCCGATAGACGCGGCTCAAGAGGTGCACGCTCCAACGGTCAAGCCGTGCCGCGTCGCACACTTCACAGGCATCTGCATCGCGTAATGACCAACACTGATGCAGGTAGTATCCGCGCCCAATTTTTAATCAGACAAGATTCAATATTCAAATCAGCCAGATAGGCATTTCGAGGCAGTTGGCCCGCCGCTTGCTTTTAACGTTGCGGCGCAGTCGATGATGACCGCGCCCCATATTCGTCCCAACGATGGGACCCGCAGCAGAGCCGCTGACAGCCATGGCCGGAAGGTCGTGAGCATGTCCGCGGCTTTTTTCGTTTCGGGTCTCCTCGTCCGCCTTTGCCGTCCAGGGGAAAACAAAATGAGCGACGCTTCCAAGACCGAGTCCGCCGCCGCCGAGTCCGCTGCCGCCGAATCCGCAGCCACATCGAACGCCAAGGCTGAGAGCGCCAAGACTGAGAGCGCCACCCCGGCCGCTGCCGCCGGCGTCTCGCGCCGATCGCTGCTGAAGGGCACGGCCGCCGCGCTGGGCACCGCCGCTCTGTTCGAGAGCATCCGCATGGCGTTCCCCGGCGGCGTGCCGGCGGCCTATGCGGCGACGCCGGAGACCACCAAGGCGACGCTCGGCTACATCGCGCTCATGGACGCCTCGCCCCTCGTCATCGCGAAGGAGAAGGGCTTCTTCGCCAAGCACGGCGTGCCCGACGTGGAGGTGGTGAAGCAGGCCTCCTGGGGCGCCACCCGCGACAACCTCGTGCTCGGCGGCGAGAAGAACGGCATCGACGGCGCGCACATCCTCACGCCCATGCCCTACCTGATCTCCACGGGCAAGGTGACGCAGAACAATGTGCCGACCCCCATGTACATCCTCGCGCGCCTGAACCTCGACGCGCAGGCCATCTCGGTCTCGAACGAATACAAGGACCTCAAGGTCACGGCCAATGCCGGCGCCCTCAAGGAGGCTTTCGCCAAGAAGAAGGCCGAGGGCAAGGAAGTAAAGATCGCCATGACATTCCCGGGCGGCACCCACGATCTGTGGATCCGCTACTGGCTGGCCTCGGCCGGCATCGACCCGGACAAGGACGTCTCCACCATCGTGGTGCCGCCGCCCCAGATGGTGGCCAACATGAAGGTCGGCAACATGGACGCCTTCTGCGTGGGCGAGCCGTGGAACGAGCAGTTGGTCAACCAGGGCATCGGCTTCACCGCCTGCACCACCGGCGAGATCTGGAAGCAGCACCCCGAGAAGGCGCTCGGCATGCGCGCCGACTATGTGGACAAGAACCCCAACGCCACCCGCGCCATCCTGAAAGCCGTCATGGAAGCCCAGCAATGGTGCGACAAGATGGAAAACAAGAAGGAGATGTCGGAAATCGTCGGCAAAAGGCAGTGGTTCAACGTGCCCGTCTCCGACATCTACGGCCGCGCCATCGGCGACATCAATTACGGCAATGGCCGCGTGGTGAAGAATTCCGACCAGTACATGAAGTTCTGGATGGACCACGCCTCCTATCCCTTCCGCAGCCATGACGCCTGGTTCATCACCGAGGACATCCGCTGGGGCAAGTTCGAGCCCACGACGGACATCAACGCCCTCGTCGCCAAGGTGAACCGCGAGGAGATCTGGCGCGAGGCGGCGAAGGAGCTGGGCGTCGCCGCCAGCGATATCCCCGCCTCGTCGTCGCGCGGCAAGGAAACCTTCTTCGACGGCAAGGTCTTCGACCCCGCCGATCCGCAGGCCTACCTCAAAAGCCTCGGCATCAAGCGCGTCGACGCCTGAGCCGCGCCAATACGCCCCCTCCCGCGCGGAGGGGGCCTCTTCCCGATACCCAGACCCGGAGTTCGTGCCCATGTCCGTCACCGCCTTGAAGGAGCCGCCCCGCGAGGTCCGACGCTCCGGGACAGCAGAAGTCGTCAAGATGAAGCCTGCCGCCATGCGCCGGCCCTCCCGCTGGCCGGGCTATGCGAAATCCGTCGCCGCCACCGTCATCCCGCCGCTGGTGATGGTGGTGCTGCTCGGCCTGCTGTGGGAAATCCTGTGCTCCGGCGCGGGCGCCACGCTGCCGCCGCCGAGCCGCATCTGGGCGGATTCCAAGGACCTCATCCTCGACCCCTTCTTCGTCGCCGGCCCGCAGGACATCGGCCTCGGCTGGCGCGTTCTGGTCTCGCTCCAGCGGGTGGCGGTGGGCTTCGGCCTCGCGGCGGTGGTGGGCATCGCGCTCGGCGCTGTGGTGGGCCAGTCGGTGTGGGCCATGCGCGGGCTCGATCCCATCTTCCAGGTGCTGCGCACGGTGCCGCCGCTGGCGTGGCTGCCCATCGCGCTCGCCGCATTCCGGGATTCGAACCCCTCCGCCATCTTCGTGATCTTCATCACCGCCATCTGGCCGATCATCATCAACACGGCGGTGGGCATAAGGAACATCCCGCAGGATTACCGGAACGTGGCGCTGGTTCTGCGGCTGAACCCGCTCGAATTCTTCTGGAAGATCATGCTGCCGTCCGCCGCGCCCTACATCTTCACCGGCCTTCGCATCGGCATCGGCCTCAGCTGGCTCGCCATCGTTGCGGCGGAGATGCTCACCGGCGGCGTCGGCATCGGCTTCTTCATCTGGGATGCGTGGAACTCCTCCCGCCTGCCCGACATCATCGTCGCCCTCGTCTACATCGGCCTCGTCGGCTTCGTGCTCGACCGCCTGGTGGCCGGCATCGGCTCCTTCGTCACCCGTGGCACGCAGGCTTCCTGAGCCCTGCCCGACCCCATCTTCAAGGAGGCTTCGATGCCCGCCTATCTCGAGCTCAGCCAGATCGGCAAGACCTTCTCCCGCGGCGCCGCCACCACCGAGGTGCTGCGCGATGTTTCCCTGGACATCGCCAAGGGGGAGTACATCTCCATCATCGGCCATTCGGGCTGCGGCAAGTCCACCTTGCTCAACATCGTGGCCGGCCTCACCTCCGCCACCACGGGCGGGGTGATCCTCGACGGGCGGGAGGTGAATTCCCCCGGCCCGGACCGAGCGGTCGTGTTCCAGAACCACTCGCTGCTGCCCTGGCTCACCGTCTACGAAAATGTGCGCCTCGCGGTGGACAAGGTTTTCTCTGGCACCCGCTCGCGCGCCGAGCGGCACGACTGGACCCTGCACAATCTCGACCTCGTGCAGATGGGCCACGCCAAGGACAAGCGCCCGGCGGAAGTCTCCGGCGGCATGAAGCAGCGCGTCGGCATCGCCCGGGCGCTGGCCATGGAGCCCAAGGTGCTGCTGCTGGACGAGCCGTTCGGCGCGCTGGACGCGCTCACCCGCGCCCATCTCCAGGACAGCGTGATGCAGATCCACGCCACGCTGGGCAACACCATCCTCATGATCACCCACGACGTGGACGAGGCGGTGCTGCTCTCCGACCGCATCGTGATGATGACCAACGGCCCCTCCGCCTATGTGGGCGAGGTGCTGGAGGTGAAGCTGCCCCGTCCGCGCAAGCGCCTCGAGCTGGTGACCAACCCCACCTACCTCAAGGCCCGCGAGGCGGTGCTGAAATTCCTCCACGAACGCCACCGCTTCGTCGAGGCGGCCTGACGCGCCGGGGAGCGGGTTTCCCCGCACCCGCTCCCCGTCTTCATTTCAAGCCAGGAGATATCCATGACTCCGAGCCAGATTGATCTGATCCAGGATTCGTTTCGCAAGGTCGTTCCCATCTCCGACACCGCCGCCGCTTTGTTCTACGGCCGGCTGTTCGAGATCGCGCCGGAGGTGAAGCCCCTGTTCAAGGGCGACATGAGCCTCCAGGGCGCCAAGCTCATGGCGACGCTCGGCCTCGTGGTCGCCGGCCTCAACGATCTGTCGAAGATCGTCCCGGCCGCCGAGAGCCTCGCCCGCAAGCATGTGGGCTATGGCGTGAAGGACGAGCATTACGCCCCCGTCGGCGCCGCGCTCATCTGGACGCTGGAGCAAGGCCTCGGGCCGGACTTCACCCCCGAGACGAAGGCCGCGTGGATCGAGGCCTACGCCATCCTCTCCTCCGTCATGATCGCCGCCGCCGCCAAGGCGCCGGTCGCGGCCGAGTAAGGAGGCAGGCGTGAGCGAGCCCCTTCTCGTCATCGGCAACGGCATGGCCGCCGCGAAGCTCTGCGAGGAGCTGACCTCCCGCGCGCTGGGCCGCCACGCCGTTGCGGTGATCGGGGCGGAGCCCTGCCTCGCCTATAACCGCGTGCTGCTGTCCGAAGTGCTCGCCGGCCACATGAGCGCCGCCGAGGCGGAGATGAAGCCCGCCCAATGGTGGCGCGCGCGCGGCGTGACCCTGCAATACGGCACCCCCGCCGCCGCCATCGACCGCGCCGCCCGTGAAGTGGTGCTGGCGGACGGACGCCGCCTGCCCTTCGGCAAGCTGGTGCTGGCCACCGGCTCCCATCCCATCCGCCTGCCGCTGCCCGGCATGGCGCTGCCCGGCGTCCACACCTTCCGCGATCTGAAGGACGTGGAAGCCCTGCTCGCCGCCGCCGCTGTTCCCGGAACCCGCGCCGTGGTCATCGGCGGCGGCCTGCTTGGCATCGAGGCCGCGGCGGGCCTTGCCGGCGCAGGCGTCGAAACGCGCCTCGTCCACCTGATGGACCGGCTGATGGAGCGCCAGCTCGATGTCGCCGCCGGCGCCTTCCTCAGGCGCGCGGTGGAGGCCAAGGGCATCGAAGTGCTGCTCGGCGCCGCGAGCGAGGCCATCGAGGGCGAAAGCCGTGTCACCGGCCTGCGCCTGAAAGACGGCCGCGTCATTCCCGCCGACATTCTCGTGGTGGCCTGCGGCGTCACCCCCAATGCGGACCTTGCCCGCGCGGCGGGACTGGAGGTGAAGCGCGGCATCGTGGTGGACGACACCCTCGCAGCCTCCGACCCCGACATCTTCGCCATCGGCGAATGCGCCGAGCATCGCGGCATGACCTTTGGACTCGTCGCCCCGGCCTATGAGCAGGCCGGCGTGCTCGCCCGTCGCCTTGCGGGAGAGGACGCGCGCTATGCGGGCTCCGTCGTCTCGACCAATCTCAAGGTGTCGGGCGTGCCCGTCTTCTCCGCCGGCGACGTCACCGGCGGTCCGGGCACCGAGGACATCGTGCTCACCGACCGGGGCCTTGGCATCTATCGCCGGCTCATCGTGAAGGACGGCCTGCTCGCCGGCGCCGTGCTGTTCGGCGACACGGCGGACGGCCTCTTCTACCTCGACCTCATCACCCGCCGCACCCCCATCGCCGCCATGCGCCCTGAGCTTGCGTTCGGCCGCGATGCGGTGGCCGCAGCCGCCTGACAAGAAGAAGAAAGGAAACCCCATGGGCGCCGATTTCACCACCGACCAGAAACGCTATCTGGAAGGCTTCGTCTCCGGCGCCAAGGCGGTGCAGATCGCCCGGAGCGCGCCCGCGCCCGCAGTCGCGCCGGTGGCGGAGATGACCGGCCCGGACGCCGCCAGCCACCGCGCCATGGCCCGCTTCGAGGCGGAGGGCAGGAAGCTCACCCCGGAAGAGAAGGCCAAGCGCGAGGAACTGGGCCTCGACGCCTATGACCGCATGCGCGCCGCCGCCCGCGAGGGCGTGTTCCCGAAAGGCCCCGACCTGCTGCGCTGGAAGTATCACGGCCTGTTCCATGTGGCCCCGGCGCAGGACAGCTACATGTGCCGCATGCGCATTCCCGGCGGCATCCTCACCCACTGGCAGTTCCGGGGCGTCGCCGACATCGCGGAGCGCCATGGCGGCGGCTACACCGACATCACCACCCGCGCCAATCTCCAGATCCGCGAGATTGCGGCCACCGACGGCATCTCGGCGCTGGAAGGTCTCGTCGCCCTCGGCCTCACGGCGAAGGGCTCGGGCGCGGACAATATCCGCAATGTCACCGGCACGCCCACCGCCGGCATCGACCCGCAGGAACTCCTCGACACCCGCCCGCTGGCGAGCGGGTGGCACCATTACATCCTGAACAGCCGCGACATGTACGGCCTGCCGCGCAAGTTCAACGTGGCCTTCGACGGCGCCGGCACCATCGGCGCGCTGGAGGACACCAACGACATCGGCTTCCAGGCGGTGGAGGTGATGGACGGCTTCGGCGTCGACGGAGGCGTGTGGCTGCGCCTCGTGCTGGGTGGCATCACGGGGCACAAGGATTTCGCCCGCGACACCGGCATCGTCGTGCGCCCAGACGAGGCGGTGGAGGTGGCGGCGGCCATCGTGCGCGCCTTCATCGACACCGGCGACCGCACCGACCGCAAGAAGGCGCGGCTGAAATACGTGCTCGATTCCATGGGCTTCGACGGCTTCCTGAAGCTGGTGGAGGACAAGCTCGGCCGCCCCTTCACCCGCCTTGCCGCCGCGGCGGTGAAGCCGCGCGCGGAGCCGGACCGGCTCGCCCATCTCGGCGTGCATCCGCAGAAGCAGGCGGGGCTGAATTATGTGGGCGTGGCGACGCCCGTGGGCCGCATGAGCGCGGCGCAGATGCGCGGCCTCGCCGACATTTCGGCGCGCTCCGGCGACGGCGACATCCGCCTCACCGTCTGGCAGAACCTGCTCATTTCCGGCGTTGCCGATGCGGATATCGCGGCCGTCACGGACGCGGTGGAAGCCCTCGGCCTCTCCACAAAGGCAACACCGCTCCAGGCCGGCATCGTCGCCTGCACCGGGGCGAAGGGCTGCCGCTTCGCGGCGGCCGACACCAAGGGCACCGCGCGGGCCATTCTGGCCCACTGTGAAGAGCGCGTCGCCCTCGACGGGCCGGTGAACATCCATGTCACCGGCTGCCACAATTCCTGTGCCCAGCATTACATCGGCGATATCGGGCTGATCGGGGCGCGGGTGCCCGTCAATGACGACGGGGACACGGTGGACGGCTATCACATCCTCGTCGGCGGAGGCTTCGGCAGCGCGGCCGCCATCGCCCGCGAGCTTTACCAATATGTGCCGGCGGACGACGCCCCGGCCGTGGTGGAACGCCTGCTGAAAAGCTGGAAGGCCCACCGCACTCCGGGCGAGACCTTCGCCGATTTCACCCGCCGCCTCGATCCCGATGCGCTGAAGGCGCTGGCGACGGCGGCATGAATCGCCCGGTCCCTTCCATTCGACCGCTGCGTGACGCCGTGCGCTGGCCCCCGGCTCGCATTCCGCGGACGCTCCATGCGTCCGGGGCGCGAGAGCGGGCGCGTGTCCCGGCCGACTGCAACGCAAGGCAGCGCAGTGGAAGGAGAGCCGGGACCCAGCGCAACATGCGCGCGCCCCTGGCGCGCACCGTTTCCGGATCCCGCCCATGAGCCTCCAGTCCCGCCCCCCCGTCGTCCCCGTATTGCCCGACAGCGCCCCCTTCTCGGCGGAGCAGCGCGCGTGGCTGAACGGCTTCTTCGCCGCCATCCTCTCCACCGACGCCGGGCACGCGCCCATGGCCCTGTCGGCCGGTGACGCGGCGGCGCTGATGCCGGATATCTCCGCGCCCGCGCCTGCGGAGGAGGACGATGGCGCCCCCTGGCACGACCCGTCCATGCCGCTTCCCGAGCGCATGGCGCTGGCCGAGGGCAAGGCCCTGCCCCGGCGCATGATGGCGGCCATGGCGCAGCAGGATTGCGGCCAGTGCGGCTATGTCTGCGAGACCTATGCGCAGGCGCTTGCGAGCGGCGCGGAGAGCAAGCTCAATCTCTGCGCCCCCGGCGGCAAGGAGACGCTGCGCATGCTGAAGCAGCTGGCGGCGGAAACCTCCGCCCCCGCCGAGGCGGCGCCCGAGGCCCCGGCCACGGCTGTCGCGCACCCGGCCCCCGGCCACGCCGCGCCCGCCACCGGCACCCGCGAATATCCCGGCGAAGTCACCTTCCTCTCCCGCACCCGCCTCAACAAGGAGGGCTCGGAGAAGGAGACCTGGCATGTGGAGTTCGATCTTGCCGGCTCGGGCATCGACTATGCCGCCGGCGACAGCTTCGGCGTCTTCCCGGTGAACGATCCGGGCCTCGTCGCGGCGGTGCTGGAGGCGCTGCACGCCCCCGCCGACTTCCCCATCGCCGGCCATACGCTGGCCGAGGTGCTGGCCCGCGAGGTGTGCCTGAAATCGGCGCCGGACGCGCTCTTCACCCTCATCTCCTATCTCGTCGGCGGGGCGCGCAAGGCCAAGGCCCGCGCGCTCGCCAACGGCGAGGACCCGGACGGCGATGCCGCCAGCCTCGACGTGCTGGCGGCCCTGCGAAAATTCCCCGGCATCCGCCCCGATCCGGAGGCGCTGGTGGAGTGCCTGGAGCCGCTGCAGCCGCGCCTCTATTCCATTTCCTCCAGCCCCGTCGCCACCCCCGGCCGGCTCACCCTGACCGTGGATGCGGTGCGGTATGATCTGGAGGGCCGCACCCGGCTCGGCGTCGCCTCCACCTTCCTCGGCGACCGGCTCGCGCCCGGCACGCGGATGAAGGCCTATATCCAGAAGGCGCACGGCTTCGCGCTGCCGCAGGATCTGGCGAAGGACGTCATCATGGTCGGCCCCGGCACGGGTATCGCGCCGTTCCGTTCCTTCCTGCACGAGCGGCTGGCGACCAGGGCGCCGGGACGCAACTGGCTGTTCTTCGGCCACCAGCGGCGCGAGACGGATTTCTTCTATGAGGACGAGCTGTCCGGCCTTCAGGCGGCCGGCTGCCTCACCCGGCTCGACACCGCCTGGTCGCGCGATGGCGAGCGCAAGGTCTATGTGCAGGACCGCATCCGCGAGGCCGGCCCGGAGCTGTGGGGCTGGCTGAAGGATGGCGCGCATTTCTACGTCTGCGGCGATGCCAAGCGCATGGCGAAGGACGTGGAAAAGGCGGTGGCTGATGTCGCCGCCACCCATGGCGGTCTTTCGGCGGAGGCGGCGGCGAAATTCGTCGCCGATCTCAAGACCGCCGGGCGCTATCAGGCCGACGTGTACTGAGCTAGAAATGATGGCCAAGCCTCAGGCAGGACCGGCATGAACGCCCCGCTCGCCTCACCCCCTTCGGTGAAGACCACCTGCCCCTATTGCGGCGTCGGCTGCGGCGTGAAGGCGACGCCCGACGGGCGCGGCGGCGCGCTCATCGAGGGGGATCACGACCACCCCGCCAATCTCGGCCGCCTGTGCTCCAAGGGCGCGGCGCTGGGCGAGACGCTGGGGCTCGGCACCCGCCTGCTCCATCCCATGGTGCGCGGCGCGGACGGCGCGCTCGCCCGCGCGACGTGGGACGAGGCGCTCGACCGCATCGCCTCCGACCTCAGGGACATCATCGACCGGCACGGGCCGCAGGCGGTGGCCTTCTATCTCTCCGGCCAGCTTTTGACCGAGGATTATTACGCCGCCAACAAGCTGGCCAAGGGCTTCCTCGGCACGGCCAACGTGGACACCAATTCCCGCCTGTGCATGTCCTCCTCCGTCGCCGGCCACAAGCGCGGCTTCGGCTCGGATACGGTGCCGGGCAGCTATGAGGATCTGGACCGGGCGGACCTCATCATCCTCACCGGCTCCAACACGGCGTGGTGCCATCCTGTCCTGTTCCGCCGCATGGAACAGGCGCGCAAGGCGCGGGGCACGAAGCTGGTCGTCATCGATCCGCGCCGCACCGACACGGGGGCCGAGGCGGACCTGTTCCTGCCGCTGGCCCACGGCACGGACGCGCTGCTCTTCTCCGGCCTGCTGGTGCATCTGGCGCAGAGCCCGGCCTTCGATGCCGCTTATGTGGAGGCGCACACCACCGGCTTCGCCGAAGCGCTGGAAGCCGCCCGCGCGGTGGCGCCCGATGCCGAAACCACCGCGCGCGCCTGCGGGCTGGCGGTCAAGGACGTGGAGCGTTTCTTCGCGCTGTTTACCGAAACGGCGCGCACCGTCACCTGCTATTCGCAGGGGGTGAACCAGTCGGCGGTGGGCACCGACAAGGTGAACGCCATCCTCAATTGCCATCTCGCCACCGGCCGTATCGGACGGGAGGGCATGGGGCCGTTCTCCCTCACCGGCCAGCCCAATGCCATGGGCGGGCGCGAGGTGGGCGGGCTCGCCAACCAGCTCGCCGCCCATATGGGCTTTTCCCCCGCAGAGGTGGACCGGGTGCGCCGATTCTGGGGCGCGCCCCACATGGCGGAGCATGAGGGCCACAAGGCGGTGGACATGTTCGCCGCCATCGGCCGGGGCGAGATCAAGGCCCTGTGGGTGATGGGCACCAACCCCGCCGTGAGCCTGCCGCAGGCGGACGCCGTGCGCACGGCATTGGAAGGGCTGGAGCTGTTCGTCCTGTCCGAGAATGTGGTGGCCAACGACACCGCCGCCTGCCGCCCGCATGTGATGCTGCCCGCCGCCGCCTGGGGCGAGAAGGACGGCACCGTCACCAATTCCGAACGCCGCATCTCCCGCCAGCGCCCCTTCCTGCCCCGCCCGGCCGAGGTGAGACCGGACTGGTGGGCGCTCAAGGGCGTGGCCGAGCGCCTCGGCTTCGGCGCGGCCTTCCAATGGCGCGGGCCGGCGGACATCTTCCGCGAGCACGCCGCGCTGTCCGGCTTCGAGAATGGCGGGACGCGTGATTTCGACATCTCCGCCTTCGGCGGCCTCAGCGAGACCGCCTATGAGGATATCGCGCCGGTCCAATGGCCCGTCCCCGCCGGCCGGGTGGAGGGCACGGCGCGCCTCTTCGCGGAGGGCGGCTATTTCACGCCGGACCGGCGCGCCCGCTTCGTTGCCCCGCGTCCCGTGGCGGCCGCGGAAAGCACCCCGCCCTTCCCCTTCCTGCTCAACACCGGCCGCATCCGCGACCAGTGGCACACCATGACCCGCACCGGCCTTGCCCCCCGCCTCGGCGCGCACATCCCGGCGCCGTTCGTGGCGGTGCATCCGGACGATGCCGCGCCGCTGGGGCTCGCCACGGGCATGCTGGCGGAGGTGACAAGCGCCCACGGCCGCGCGGTGCTGGAGGTGGTGGTGGATGCCGGCCAAAGGCAGGGCACGCTCTTCGCCCCCATCCACTGGAGCCACGCCAATTCGTCGGACGGCCGCGTCGGCGCGCTGGTGCATGCGGTGACCGATCCGGTCTCCGGCCAGCCCGACGCCAAGGCGACGCCGGCCGCCCTCGCGCCTTATGCCGCACCGTTCGAGGGCTTCGTGCTGGCGCGCCGCCACATGCCGCTGCCGGAGGGTGTGTGGTGGGCGCGCGCGGCGCTGGAGGGCGGCTTCGGCTGGCGCATCGCCGGCCGCATGGCACCTGAGGACTGGGCGCAATGGGTGACGGCGGAAGGGCCGGCCGATGTGGCCGAACTGAGCGACACGCCCTCCGGCCTCTATCGCGCCGCCGCCTTCGATGCGGACGGGCGGCTCGATTTCGCGGTGTTCATCGCTGCCGCCGGCCAGCGCGTGGCGTGGGATGCGCTGAAGGGGCTTCTGGCGTCGGAGGTCTCAGCCGCCGACCGGCGCCTCGTGCTCTCCGGCCGGCGCGCCGGCGCCGCCGCGGCCTGCGGGCCGCTGGTATGCGCCTGCTTCGGCGTGCCGAAGGACACCATCCTCGCCGCCATCCGGGACGGCGCCGCCGATGCGGCGGCGGTGGGCGCGCGGCTCAAGGCCGGCACCAATTGCGGCTCCTGCCTGCCGGAAATCCGCAAGCTGATTCTGGAGGCGAAGGCGCCGGCGTGAGCCCGCTCGCGTGCCCCGGACGCATGAAGCGAAAGCGGAATGCGAGCCGGGGCCCAGCGCAAGAGACCGCCGAAGGCGCTGCACGTCCCCCTCTCCCCTTGCGGGAGAGGGGATAATGCCCCGCTGCGCGGGAGTTTTGCGCTGGCCCCCGGATCGGCCGCTCCACCTTCGGTGTCGCTTGTCCGGGGAACACGGACCCAATGCCCTCCGGTCGAGCCGGAGGGCGACAGGTAAACGGCCGAGAGGGCAGCGCAGCCCTCAGCCTTCCTTGCCTTCGGCCTTGGCGCGCTCGATGCCTTCGAGGATGAGCTTGTGCGCCTCGGCGGCATCGCGCCAGCCGACGATCTTCACCCACTTGTTGGGTTCGAGATCCTTGTAGTGCTCGAAGAAGTGCTCGATCTGCTGGAGGGTGATCTCGGGCAGGTCGCTGTAGTTGTTCACCTTGTCGTAGCGCTTGGTGAGCTTGGAGGAGGGCACGGCGATGATCTTCTCATCCATGCCGGCCTCGTCCTCCATCAGCAGCACGCCGACGGGGCGCACCGAGATGACCGCGCCGGCCACGATGGCGCGGGTGTTGGCCACCAGCACGTCGCACGGGTCGCCGTCGCCGGAGAGGGTGTGCGGGATGAAGCCGTAGTTTCCGGGATACCGCATGGCGGTATAGAGGAAGCGATCCACGAAGAGGGTGCCCGCGGCCTTGTCCATCTCGTACTTGATCGGCTCCCCGCCGATCGGGACTTCGATCAGCACGTTCACGTCGTGGGGCGGGTTCTTGCCGATCGGGATCGCGTCGATGCGCATGGGATGCTCGCTCTTGCCACTGGCCACGGGACTTCAGGCCCGCTCCGACCAAAGTCGAACCCACACGGCACAAGGCTTTGCGGGCTCTGCGGACCGGACGGGCTCATGCCTGTCCGGGCGCTACCGCTGCCAAGCGAAGGCGGTCTTGTCCAGTGTTTTCGAACCGAACTGCTCGGTCGAGGATGCGACCGGTTGCCCCCCCAGCGCCTTGTAGAAGCCCATGGCGCCTTCGTTTTCCGAGAGCGCCCACACCACGAGACCTCCGAGCCGGGCTATGGCGAGATCGCGCCGCGCCGCCGCGAACAGCCTTTGGCCGAAGCCGAGGCCCTGGTATTGCGGGTGCAGGTAGATCTCGTAGATCTCCCCGCCATAGGGCAGCGCCTTGGCGCGGTTGCCGCCATAGTTCACGTAGCCGGCGACATCCTCGCCAACGAGCAGGACGGACAGGCGGCTGCCCCGGCGGATCGCGGCATCCCACCAGCGCGGGCCGCGCCGCTCCACCATGCGCTCCAGTTCAAGCCCCGGAATGATTCCACGGTAGGCGGTGCGCCAGGCGTCATCATGGACCGCCGCGATCGCCTTGGCGTCGGCGGGCTTGGCCCTGCGGATCTCGATCAGGCCGGTCGTCATGCCCTGATGGAAGCAAACCCGGCGCGTTCCATCAAGGGGCATGACGCGGGACAGCCCCAACCGGCAGGGGATGGCGCCCGCCGCCCTGCGACATGCGGAGCGAAAGTGCCCACGTTCAAAGGCGCTTAGCGCTCCTCAGGCGGCGATTTCGGGGATCAGCCGCACATTCATCACAAAGCGGCGCTGC
Source organism: Xanthobacter wiegelii (assembly GCF_043193855.2). Taxonomy (NCBI): domain Bacteria; kingdom Pseudomonadati; phylum Pseudomonadota; class Alphaproteobacteria; order Hyphomicrobiales; family Xanthobacteraceae; genus Xanthobacter; species Xanthobacter wiegelii. The sequence goes on from NZ_CM195529.1 coordinate 4,763,946, forward strand.
TCGCCCGGCGGGATGTGGAGAAGGCCCGGCTTCTCCACGAACGGGCGGGCATCGCCCTCGGGCGTCGCATAGCCGGACCACGGCTCGATGCAGAGGTAGGGGGCGCCGGGCTTGGTCCAGATGCCGAGGTCCGGCATGCCGGGAAAGGTGATGTCCAGCCCCGGCCGGCCGGGCACGCCATATTGCAGGCGATGGGAGTTCAGACCGAGGAAGATCAGCGCGTCCCGCTCGAACATGGCATCGTCTGGCGTCAGCACGCCGTCGGCGGCGGGGCTCGGCTCGACGGCGCGGGAGAGGAGGCCGTTCACCGGGCGATGGATCGGCGCGGCCTCGGGATGCTCGAAGATCACCCGGTGCTCGGCCCGCGTGCCGCCATAGGGCAGCGGCCAGAGGAAGGCCGGGTGGTAGCCGAAGCTCGCCGGCAGCACGCCGGGGCCGGGATTGGTGACTACCGCCTCCATGGCCAGCGTCGCGCCTTCGAGCGCGAAAGTGACCTCCAGCGCGAAATCGAAGGGATATTCGGCGCGCGTGGCCTCACTGGGCAGGAGGCGGAAGGTGGCCCGGTCCGGCGCCTCGGCCACCACCTCGAAGACTGAGAAGCGGGCGAAGCCGTGCCGGCGCATGGAATGGCCCTTGCCCTCATGCACGAGGGTGAGGTCCGGCAGTTCGCCCACGATGGGGAACAGCAGCGGCGCGCGACCGGTCCAGAAGGCCGGGTCGCCATGCCACAGCAAAGCGCGGCCCTCGGCATCCGCAAGCGCGCGCAGCTCGGCGCCCAGCGTGGAAATCTCCGCCGACAGCGCCTCCGAGCGCAGCGATACGATCGTGCCCATGATGTCCCCCGTTCCATCCCCGCTTCTGTCTAGCACCGGACGGCGGCGTCGGGCAGCGGGGTCTGCGGCGAGGGGCGGGTGAAGATCGGCCACAGGCTCACCTCGGCCGCCCAGTAGCACCATCCCCGTCCCTCCCATCGTCGTCTTCCGGTCGAGCCGGCGGGCGACGGCGGTTTGAGCATCGCCCGAGGGGGAATGCGCTCTACGACCCCGCCATCCGCCGACGTGCCCAGAAAGGCGCATCGCGCCAGCGGGCTTCCAGCAGCGCGTAATGACGGCCGAGGTCGGCGGTCTCGCCCTGAAGGGTGCGGTAATCCTCCGCCCAGTCGTCAAAGGCGGAGGTCTCCCCCGCCAGCGCCTCCACTACCGCCGCGCCGGCGCGGGCACCCATGAGGATGGCGGCAGTGATGCCCTGCGAGGACAGGGGGTCGAACGTCATGGCCGCATCCCCCGCCGCGCACCAGCGCGGGCCGTGGAGGGTGCGCTCGGCGGCGGTTTCGGCCGGGCAAATACGGGGGGCGGCGCCCGCCGCCGCGCCGGCGATCCGCCGCATGTGGAGCGTCGCCTCAAGGCGCCTTGCCCATCCGGCGGTGCCGTCCCCGAGAAGGCCGGCATCGGTGAGGAAGGCGAGGACGCGCCGGCCGCCGGGAAGGGGCGTCGTGTACCACCAGCCATCCGCCACCGCCTCCACGCTCGTGCCGCGATAGGGGTCGGCGTCATCCAGCGTCGCCACCAGCGCCACCTGACGGTCGGAGGCCTCGCGCCCCGTGCCCAGCCGCCGCGCCACGGCGGCGGCGCGGCCGGTGGCATCGAGAATGAAGCGCGCGGCGATGCGCCGGCTGTCTCTCAGCGTGATGTCCCAGCCATCGGAGGCGGCGGCGATACCCTCCAGCCGCCCCTCCAGCATCGTCGCGCCGGCCGCCGCCGCGCGGGCACGCGCATCGGCATTGAAGCGGGCGCGGTCGAGCAGCCAGCCGCCGCCGAGGGGATTGGCGAGGAAATCCGTCTCCACGAGATCATCGCTGCCCCACGCGGCGCGCGTGCCGTAGGCAACGAGGTGGCGGTCCTCGTCGAGCAGTCCCGGCCCGAAGGCGGCGTCCACCAGCCCTGCCATGCCCGGCGGCAGGCTCTCCCCCGGCCACGCGGTGGCGCGCGGGTCGTGGAGCAGCACCACCCGAAGCCCCCGCCCCGCCGCGGCGATGGCTGCGGCGGCGCCCGCCGGGCCGGCGCCAGCGACCAGCAGATCGCACCTCATCCGATGAAGACGAGGCCGCCCGGATTGGGCAGGCCATCGGCGAAGTCGGAGACGATGCCCACCTCGCCCTTCAGCTGCACTTTCTTGATGAGCCGTCCGCGCGTCTGCGACGTGTAGAGATCGCCCTTGAGGTCGAAGGCGAGGCCGAACGGCATGGTCAGTTCCGCCCCGCGCAGGATCAGCGGGATGGGCGCGCCGAGGGGGTCGAAGCGCTTCACGCCATTGTCCAGCTGGTCCGCCACATAGAGGCGGTAGGAGGTGTCGTAGGCCATCTGGCGGGGATTGCGGAAGCCGGTGAGCCAGTGGAGGTTGATGATCTCGCCCGTGGTGGCGTTGATCCGCGCCACCGAGGTGCCGCCCCAGCTCACCAGCAGCGCGCCATCCGGCGTGACGATGACGCCGATGGGCGACACGAGCCCTGCCTCCGGCGGCACCAGCACGCGGCTCTTCCCGTCCGGCGTGATGACGGAGACGAAGCCCTTCTCCACCCAGTTGGCCACGTAGAGATTGCCCTGCCGGTCGGCGGCGATGCCCATGGGCTGGGAGAAGCCCTCCGCGAGCAGGGAGACCTCACCCTTGGGCGTCACCCGCCGCACATAGCCGGCATTCATGCAGGAGACGTAGAGATTGCCGTCGAGGTTGCGCGTCATGCCCTCGGGCCGCTCCAGCGGGGCGGAGAGGGTCATCACCGTCACGGCGCCCTCGGCATCCACGAGGCGCAGGCTGTTGTCGTCGGAATTGGCGGTCACCAGAGGGAAGGTCGCCGCCTGCGGATAGAGCGTGTTGGCGCCATAGCTCACGTCCGGCTCGCGGGAAAAGCCCACCAGCGTCTCCACCTTCATGCGGGCGGGAAAGGCGCCGTCGCGCGGGCCGGGACGGTCGGCGACGATGCCGAGGCGGAACCAGTCCTGCGCCATGGCGGCGAGCACCGGCGGGCGGGTCGGCGCGCTGATGAAGCGCTCCCAGTCGCGGCGGCGGGCGAAGGCGGCGCGGCGCTCCTCGATGGCGCGGGCAGTGTCCATCACCACCTTGTAGTCGGCTTCCGACAGCACCGTGTTTGGCACCCGCGCCGGCCAGAAGGCGGGCAGCACGGGCGAGATGGAGGACTGGTAGCCCGAGCGGCAGCTCGCCCAGTCCGCCTGCCACGGCAGGCCGAGCCACTGGGTGATGCCGCCGGGGCCGAGGCGGGAGAGCGGGCCGGATTTCGACAGTGCTTCCGGCGAGGTCAATTCGGGGCCGTAGTCGGTGAGGTCCACCGCCCGCGCGGTGGAAGCGAGGCGCATGTCGGCGGTCCAGATCCACGACACGCGGGCGATCCACGGGAATTCCTGCCCGGGATGGAACGGCCCGCCGACGCACGCCTCCAGCGAAGCCCGGTCCAGCGCCGCCGGCCGGCCCGCGACGGCGATCTCCTCCAGCCGCGCCGCGCGCGACGGACGGCCGGGCGTGAAGCGGCCGGCCGCCCAGTTGCGCAGATGGGCATATTGCAGCGGCGTCAGCGTCATCCACTGGCGCGGCTCGATGGCGTCGGGCGGCATCACCAGATGGTCGCCGTAGAGCTGCGGCTCGAGGTCCGGCCGCACATCCCCGGAGGCGGGATCGCGGAACAGGGCGAAGATCTCGGCGCGGAAGGCCGCATTGGCCGGTGCCGTATCGGCAAGGCGGGCGCGGAAGGCGGGGCTGGCGAAATCCTTCGCCGACCCGAACCCGAATTTCGCGAAGAAGCCGGCGTTCACCCATTGCAGATCGGAGAGGCGGGCGAAGACCGGCCAGACGTGGTCCTCGAACACCGTCGGCGGCGCCTTGCGCTTGCCGGCTGCGACCAAAGTCGCCTCCACCACGTCGTGCAGCGTGACAAGGCTGGTGGCGATGGCCGGCGCATAGTTTGGGCCGACGCTGATGAGCCACGCGGGATCGGCGCGGAACTCCCGCCCGCCCATGCGCACCACCGCATCCACCGGCCCGTCCCCGGTGTCGTCGGCCCAGCCGTCATTGTCGGCATAGCCGCTCATGGGCGGGGCGTCCGGCGCGGGATGGCAGCGGCCGGACGCGGGCATCACCACGAGGCGGCCGTCCGTGTCGGTCATGACCTCGCCGAGCGTCACCTTCTGCCCCTGGAAGGTGCCGCCATCGAGCCGTTGGGGGCTCGCGCCCGGCCCGGAGACGGTGCGTGGACCGGGCACGATGGCGAGGCTGGCGCGGTCCGCCACCTTGGCGTTGCGGCGGCCGGCGGCGGGCGCGCCGGGCAGGTCGAAGGGAATGTCGATGCCGTACCAGAGCGCCTTGGTGTTTGCGACGGTCAGCGTCCAGGACACCTCCGCCTCGCGCGCCGTCACCTCGCCCAGCACGCGCCCCTGCGCGTCATAGGCGAAAAGGCGGAAGCGGGCGGCCTGCCGGGCCATGGCGCCGGCCTCATCCTTGAACGGGCCGGCGGGCACGCCGCCGGGCACCTCGGGGCCGAAATAGAAGGCGTCCTTGCTGTTGCCGACCCGCGCCACGCCGATGGCGGGATGGATGGCGACGCGCGCCACCCGCTGCGGATCGATCCCGGCCGTCGCGGCCGAGGCCTGTGAAACCCCGGCCAAGCCGGCGGATAGCGCCGCAACGAACGCACGACGCGACAGCACCCCGTCCCCCATGGTCCCCTCCCGCTCGCGAGCGGCGCGAGACTATGCGGGCCGGGGCAACGGCGTCCAGAGCTTGGCGGCAGGTGGATTGGCGGCAGGTAATGACGGTAGGCGGATCAGCCGAACACGTCGCCGACATAGGAGGCGACCCGATTGAAGGCGGCTTCCGCGCCGCGGGCGGCCCGCGCCTCCTCCTCGGCCGAGAGGGGCACGGCATCGAGCGCGGCGACGAAGGTCTTCCAGTGAAGCCCCCGCCCCTCCGGCGCGGCGGCCAGGTGCCGGGCGCCGAAGCGCTCGTCGAGGCCGAGGCCGGCGGCGGCCTTCAGCAGGAAGGCGGCGCCGAGGTTCGAGCCCTCCGCCACATAGAGCCAGCCCAGCGCCTCAGGCAGAGGCGTCGCCGCTCCCAGCGCGGGCGCCTCGGTCGGCGCGGGCACGGGGAGGCCGAGATCGGCCAGATCGTCGGCGATGTCGGAGAGGCGGCGGCGGCCGGGAAGGTCGGGCAGCAGCGCGCCGAGGGCGGGGCTGTCATAGAGCGCGGCGATGTCGCGATGAAACAGATACTGCACCGCGAGGAAGCGCCCGTAGCGCTCGCGGCTCTCGAACGGCCGGCCGGCCATGATGGCACCGTCCAGCCGCTCATGGGCGGCATGGGTCAGGGCCTTGAGCGCCGATGCGCGGGTTTCGGCGCGGGGCGCGGGGCGGTCGAGTTCGGCGGTGGTCATACGGGCCTCAATATTTGAACTATTATCGATCAAAACAGATGATCCGGCAGAACAGGGGCATTCGTCCAATATCTAGGCGGAGACGCGGCGCACCGCAAGACGAAGCGGTGGCCTCTGCGGGAGCACGGGCAAGTCATTGCCGACGTCGCACCATGGCGAAATCAGCGGGAACCGCATCATTACATCAATGTCCCGACGCCACCAGCTTTGCCCTGCCGCGACCATCAGGGGGCATCGCAAGCTTTGCTGGAAAAATTCCAATCGAGGCCCGGAACGTTCGCACCCCTGTGGCGATAGGGGTGGACGGGCCGGCTGCGGCCCGGTCGAGTTCGCCGCAGCCTTGATGTAGGCTCGTCGTCGAGGCCGGCGCGCCGTCCGGCCGGAGGAGGAACGATCATGCGTCCGTTCACCAGTGCCCGCCGCCCCGCCCGGACACCGCGCTCTCTTGCCCTTCTCGCAGCCCCGATTCTCGCCGGCGCGCTCGTCGCCACACCGGCCTTCGCACAGGCCCCTGCCCCGGCCGCCGCGCCCGCCGCGAAGGTGGTGAAGGCCGACATCATCAACAACGAGGGCAAGACCATCGGCTCCGCCACCGCGACGGGCACGGACCGCGTCACCATCGTGCGCGTGGCGCTGTCCGCCGGCGCGCTGCCCCCCGGCTGGCACGGCATCCACTTCCATCAGGTGGCGAACTGCTCCGACACTGCGAAGTTCATGGACTCCAAGGGTCACGTGAACCATCACGACAAGGCCCACGGCCTGCTCAACCCCAACGGACCGGACCAGGGCGACCTGCCCAACATCTTCGCCAACGCCGACGGCTCGGTGAATGCCGAGGTGTCGAGCACCACCGGCCTCACCGACAAGGACGGGCTCGGCCAGCCGGGCGGCTTCGCGCTGGTGATCCACGCAAGCCCCGACGATTTCATCACCCAGCCCATCGGCGGCGCCGGCGCCCGCATCGCCTGCGCGGCGTTCAAGCCGTAAGGGGAGACAGATCGGCCATCCCCCCTCTCCCCTTGCGGGAGAGGGCCGGGGTGGGGGGTAATGGAGACACCGCGACCGTCGCCACGCAGATGAAGGCGACGCCGGTGGACGATTTCTTCTCCCACGGCGGGCGCATCCGCGAGGACGGGCGCGTGGTCCACGATCTCTATCTGCTGCAGGTGAAGACGCCGGCCGAGCAGAAGTATCCGTAGGATTATCTCAAGCTCATCCGCACCACTCCCGGCCACGAGGCGTTCCGTCCCCTCGCCGAGGGCGGCTGCCCCCTGGTGCGCCAGCAGGCGGCGAAGTAGGCCTCTTAAAGCCCTTCCCGCCGCTCAGGAGCGGCGGGCGGCCTTCTGCCTTGCCCTCGCCGCTCAGCCGCGGCGCGGGAGCGGCCCCCCGCTCGCGAGATAGACGCCGATGGTGGCGGCAAAGATGCCCAGCCAGTCGGTGCCGGAGGGATACTCGCCGAGGATGGGGATGGCCATGAGCGCCGCCATCACCGGCACGCAGGCGCCGAAGGCCGCGCCCGCCGAAGCCCCGAGCAGCGCCACCGAGCGGGCGAACAGGAACAGCGAGATCACGGTGGCGAAGACGCCCTGGTAGACCGCCTGGAAGATGACATCGCGCAGCGGCGCATCGAGCACGGTGAAGCCGTGCAGCAGTCCGTACAGCGGCAGATAGAACACCGCCGACCCCACCGACACCACCGCCACCGCGTGGAGCGCGCCGAGCCCGCTCCTGCGCAGCGCCACCGCATAGCAGGCCCACATGAAGGCACCGGCCATGCACAGGAGGTGGCCGATGCCCGATCCCAGCCCGGTGGCCACCGCCCCCACCCCGGCGATCAGCGCCACGCTGGCGAGGATGAGCGCATAGCCGACCTTCCGCTGCATGCTGAACCGCTCGCGCAATGCCACGGCCGAGATCAGCGCCACGAAGAGGGGCATGACGCCGGGAATGAGCACGCCCGCCTCCCCCGCCGGCGTGGTGCGCAGGCCGAAGCCCGCCACCACCGCATACGGCGCGCCGGCCCCCGCGATCATAACGAGAAGCTGCCACGGCTTCGCCTTGTCGAGCCCCAGCCCGTGGCGCAGCAGCACCGGCAGCAGCACGAGGCCGGCGGTGGCGTAGCGCAGCATGGTGACGTCGAACACGCCGAGGGAAGAGGTGACGCCGAGCCGGGTGATGGACATCCACCCCGCCCAGATGGTGACGCTCGCCAGCCCGAACAGCGCCCCCGCCACATAGCGCCCCGTAGGGATGGGCGCGGCCGCCCTGTGCGTGTCCGTCGTCTGTGAAGTCATGCTTGCCGCGTGCCCGCCTGCCGAAATCGGGCCACAGGCTACCGCGCGCGATCCATTCAACCTAATGAGAGTTTGAGCTGCAACCCATGAGGCATGCTGATGGATCGGCCGCCCGTCACGCCGGAGTCGGCGCGGCCACCCGCCAGCCCGCCACCGCCGCAAGCTCCGCCTGCGGCTCTTCAGACACCACCGCGCGCCGGCCCAGGAAGACGCTGCCCGCCTCGCCGTCGAGGGACAGCCAATCCCCCTCCCCGAGCGTCTCGGCCCCGAGCCTGGCGCGACGCGACGCGCCATCGATGACGAGGGCAGAACAGCCCACCACGCAGGCCCGGCCCAGTTGGCGCGCCACCACGGCGGCATGGGCGGTCCGCCCGCCGACGCTGGTGAGGATGCCGGCGGCCAGCGCCAAAGCGGCGATGTCGTCGGTCGCCACATCCGGCCGCAGCAGGATCACCGGATCGCCCGCCGCGGTGAGACGGCGCGCACCCTCCTCGTCGAACGCCACCCGGCCGCTGACCGTGCCGGGCGAGGCGGCGACGCCGTGCGCCACCGGCTCCGCATCGCCGGAAAAGCTCGTTGCGGCGACGGCGGAAAGATCCACGCCTTCGAGCAGCGCCAGCCCCTCGGCCGGGGTGATGGCGCCTTCCGCCACCATGTCCACCGCGATCTTGAGGGCGGCGCGCGGCGTGCGCTTGGCGGCGCGGGTCTGGAGGAAATAGAGGCGGCCCTCCTCGAAGGTGAATTCCACGTCCTGCACGTCGCGATAATGCCGCTCCAGCGCCGCGACGCCCTCGGCCAGTGCCGAGGCGACATCGGGCAACACCGCGCCGAGCCGGTCGAGCCCCACCGGCTGGCGGCGGCCGGAGACCACATCCTCGCCCTGCGCATCGAACAGCAGGTCGGCATAGAGGCCGGGCGCCCCGCTTGCCGGATTGCGGGAGAAGGCGACGCCCGAGCCCGAGCGCACGCCGGCATTGCCGTACACCATGGCCTGCACCGTCACCGCCGTGCCGGCCAAGTGCTCCAGATGGTTCAGCCGGCGATATTCGATCGCTTTCGGCGCCGCCCAGGAGCGGAACACCGCCTCCACCGCCTCGGCGAGCTGGTCACGCGGGTCGGCGGGCACGATCGCGCCGTAGCCGTCGCGGGCGAGGTCGAGATAGCGCGCGGCGAGGCGCTCCAGCGCCTCCGGGTCCAGCCCCTGCTCGCTCAACGCCTGCTCGGCGGCGATGAGATCGCGCTGCACCGCTTCGAACGGCGCGCGCGGCAGGCCGGCCACCACCTCGCACCAGCCCTCGATGAAGCGGCGATGGCAATCGAAGGCGAGGCGCGGGTTGCCGTGGAGGCGCATGAGACCGCGCGCGGTCTCCGCGGTCATGCCCACGTCCAGCACGGTCTCCAGCATGCCCGGCATGGACTTTTCCGCACCGGAGCGCACCGAGACGAGGAGCGGGCGGCGGCGGTCGCCGAAGCGCCGGCCGGTGGCCGATTCGAGAAAGCCGAGCCCCTCCTCCAGCAGGCGCCGCACGGCGCCTTCGCGACGGTCGCCGCAGAGCGCGGTGGAGAGCACGAAGGCGGGCGGCACGTCGAGCCCCAGCGCGTTCATGCGCCAAATCTGGGCGGCCTTGGAGCCGAAGTCATGCGCGGTGAGGGGCGCCTTGCTGCCGCCGGGGCCGATGAAGGCGATGGGGTGCGGGGTGTCGTGTTTCACGGGGCCATCTCCTCCAGCACCGAGGCGCGCAGCGCGAGGGCGGCGCGGGCCAGTTCGTCGGTGGCGCCCTCGATGGCGCGGGCGAGTTCCAGGGTGGCCACCAGCGCCCCGGCATCGATGGGGTCGTTAGCGGCCGGCGCCAGCGTGGCCTCCTGAACCCGGCGATGGGCGGCATCGGCCCGGCGCTCGCCCTCGGTCACGGCGTCGATGGCTTCCAGCGTGTCGGTCACGTCCTCCCGCCGGCCGGCCGAACCCTCGCTGGCGGCGGCCACCGCCCGCACGAGATCGGAGCAACAGACCACCGCGCCGGCGGCGAGATCGCGCAAGGGCGGGCCGGCGAGGCCCGGTTTCAAGCGCGCGGCGCTGGCGAGGAAGGCGGCCTCCTCGAACGCATCCACCGCCTGCTCGGCGGCATCCGCCACGGGCAGGAAGCGGCCGCCCTGTCCGAACGGGCCGCTCGCCCGCTCGCGGGCGCCGATGATCTGCCGGTCGGCCTTCTCCTCCAGCCGCTTGGCGCGGCTGCGGAGCCCATCGCGGGCGGCGTCGGAGAGGTCCGCCGGGCCATCGAGCACGCCGGCCACCTCGCCGGCCAGCATGCGGGCGATGCCGAGCTGGCGCAGCACCACGGCCAGCATCTCCTCCTCCACCGAGCCGAAGCTGCGCGCCAGCTCCGCCCGCACCTCGTCGCGGATCAGCCGGGCCGAGCGGCCGGCGGCCAATCCCTCGCTGGCGAGGCGCAGCACCTCGGCGAGGAAGCGCGCCGCGCCCTCACGCCCCAGCACCCGGTCGAGCCGCGCGCCATAGGGCACCCGCCCCTCGGCGCTGCGGCGGACGGCATCGAACACCAGTTCCGGCCCGCCCATTTCCAGGAAGCCGCGATGGCCGATGGCCCCGCGCGCCGCTGTGCGCAGCAAAGCGATGGCGGTGGGCTTGTCCACGAAGGTCTGGAGCGCCTTGCGCGCCTTGTTCCAGTCGATGAGGAAGACGATGTTGCGGCCCACGGCCGCGAGAAAGCCGTCCAGCGCCTCCGCGTCCTTCGCGGTGAAGCGCCCGGTGACGAGGTGGAAGGCCGCGCCCCCCGCGATGCCCGCCGCCGTGCGCTCGGCCAGCGGCGTCCACTCGGCCCCCGCGTCCGAAAACAGGGAGATGAAGAATTTCGCGCGGGAGCGATGCACGTCCGTATAGGTGACGGTGGCCCCGAGCCCTTCCACCGCGATGATGATGACATGGGCATCGGTGGTGCCGATGTCATTCTGGATCACGAGGCGCGCCCCGCTGCGGCTCGCCGTGGTGTCGAGGCCGGGATGGCCGAAGATCAGCCCCCGCGTCTCGGCGAGCCCGGCCATGAAGGCGGCGATGCGCGGCTTGTCGTCCTCCGCGATGCCCAGCGTCCGCGCGCCGGCCACCGTCTCCGCCGAGAGGGCGGCGGAGAGGCGGTTCAGCGCCTTGTGCAGATCCATGACGAGGAGATGCGCGCTGTCCGCCCCGCCGCGCCGGGCGCTGGTGAGGCGCACCAGGTCGGCCTCGGAGAGGATATCGACGGAAAGAATGTCGTCCGTGCCCGCGCCGAACGCCGTGCGCAAAGCGGCAAGGCGCGCGGCGAAGGCGTCGGCGCCGGCCTCCCCCGCCGCCTCCAGAGGGTCGGCCATGGCGGCGATGTCGTCGAGGATCGCCTGCGTGAGGCGGCCGGCGCCGGCCACCTGATAGCCGCCGCCATCGAGCAGCCGGGCGCTGGCGATGGCCGCATCGAGCCCGTCGCCCGAGAGGCCGGCGGCATGGGCCTCGGCGTCCAGCGGCCGCACGGGAGAGGCGGGCGAACGGGCACGGGCGGCGGCGTCCTGCAAAGCGGTCATGCGCAGCTTGGCGCGGTCATTGGCGGCGAGCGCATGTTCCAGCCGCGCCGGGAGCAGCAACCCGCCCTCGCCGAGCGCTTCGACGATCAGGGTCTTCTCCATGCTTCCGCCTCCATGTCTCTTACACGGTCACCCGCACACACAGCCGCCCACGCGCCGGCCGCGCGGGCGGGCGCCGGGTGTCGAAAGGCTGTGTGGGACTTTCGGCGCCTCCGCTTTACGACCGGCATCTGACAGATCGACGACAGGCCGCTCATGCCGGCCTCCCCCGCCGGATCGCCCGCGCGCCGAGCTTCCACAGCTCGCGCGTCCACACGACCGAGCTTGCCACCGCCGCGCACAGCACCAGGTCGCCCGTTGCGAGCGGAACCGTCGAGAAAGCCCGCTGGAGCGCCGGCAGGTAGAGCACCAGCCCATGGAGGAGCAGCGACGCCGCGACGGCGGCGATGAGCCAGCGGTTGGCGAAGGGCCGCACGAAGGCGCTCGCCGTGTCGGAGCGCGCGTTGAAGACATTGCACAGCTGGAACAGAACGAGGGTGGTGAAGGCCATGGTCTGGCCATAGGCCAGCGTGCCGTCGCCCTCCACGAACCCGCCCGGAAGCGACAGGTCGATCACGAAAAGCGTACCCACCGCCATCACCGCGCCGACGAAGGCGATGCCCGCCCACATGGTGCCGGTGATGACGCCCTCTCCGCGCCGGCGCGGCGGCCGTGACATCACGTCCCGGTCGGCCGGATCGATGCCGAGGGCGAGCGCGGGCGCGCCGTCGGTCACGAGGTTGATCCACAAAATCTGGGTGGCCAGCAGCGGCAGCGCCACGCCCCCGCCTGCCGCTCCGGCCGCGGCCGAAAGGCCGATGCGGTCGGCGAGCAGCAGCCCAAGCACCATGGTCATCACCTCACCGATGTTGGACGAGAGCAGATAGCGCAGGAACTTGCGGATGTTGGCGAAGATCGCCCGGCCTTCCACGACGGCGCGCACGATGGTGGCGAAATTGTCGTCCGCCAGCACCATGTCGGCCGCCTCCTTCGACACGTCCGTGCCGGTGGTGCCCATGGCGATGCCGATATCCGCCGCCTTGAGGGCCGGCGCGTCGTTCACCCCGTCGCCGGTCACGGCGACCGTCTCGCCGGCCCGGCGAAGGGCCGCGACGATCCTCAGCTTGTGCTCGGGATCGACACGGGCATAAACGGACGCCTGCGCGACCACCCGGTCCAGCCCGGCCTCGTCCAATGCGGCAATGCGGGTCCCGGTCACGACCCCAACGTCCACCGGAATGCCGAGTTCGCGGGCGATGACGGCGGCGGTGGCCGGATGGTCGCCGGTCATCATGAGCGTGCGGATGCCGGCGGCATGGGCCTCAGCCACCGCCGCCCGCGCCTCGGGCCGGGGCGGGTCCATCATGCCGATCAGACCGATGAAGACGAGGTCGCGCTCGTGCTCCGCGGTGACGGCGCCATCCGCCAGGTCGGGGGCCGGCAAGGTCCGGTAGGCGACGCCGAGGGTGCGCAGCGCCTCGCCGGCAAGCGCGTCATTGGCGGAAAGGATGGCGGCGCGGCGTGCTTCGCCGAGCGGCACCTCGGCCTCGCCCCGAAGCTCGCCGGTGCAGTGGGCGAGCAGCACGTCCGGCGCCCCCTTGGTGACGAGGACGAGGTGGGAGGGGCGTTCCGCGTCGCTGTGCAGCGTGCTCATGAGCTTGCGCTCGGACGAGAAGGGCACCTCGCCCAGCCGGGCGAAGCGCGCATCGAGCGCCAGGGCGCTGAGGCCCGCCTTGCGCGCGGCGACGATGAGCGCGCCTTCCGTAGGGTCGCCATGCACCACGAAGCCGTCCGCGCCTTGGCGGAGGATGGCGTTGTTGGCCCGCTCGGCGGCGATGAGCGCGCGCTCGACCTCCTGCTCCAGCGCCAGCCGGTCGGCGGGCGCGTCGGGAAATTCCAGCGCGCCGTCGGGGGCATAGCCGGTTCCAGTGAGGGCGACGCTGCCGCTTGCCGTCACCACCCGGCGCACGGTCATCTCGTTGCGGGTCAGGGTGCCGGTCTTGTCGGAGGCGATCACCGTTGCCGAGCCCAGCGTCTCCACGGCGGCGAGGCGGCGCACGATGGCCTTGTTGCGCGCCATGCGCTGCATGCCCAGCGACAGCACCGCCGTCACCACCGCCGGCAGGCCCTCCGGCACCGCGGCGACGGCGAGGGCGACGCCGAGGATCAGGACGTTCAGCACGTGTGGCAGGTCGCGCACGCCCTCCATGAGGAGGATGGTGCCGATGACCGCGACGGCGATGGCGAGGACGACGGCGCCGAGCACCCGGCCGACCCGCTCCAGTTCCCGCTGGAGGGGCGTCTGGTCCTGCGGCGCCTTCTCGATGAGGCCGGCGATGCGCCCCATCAGCGTCTGCATGCCGGTGGCCGTCACCACCGCCCGGCCGTGGCCATAGACCGCATGGGTGCCGCTCCACACCATGTTGGCGCGGTCCGCCGGCTCGGCCCCGTCCGGCAGCGCCGCCACATCCTTCGCGGTGGGCACGCTCTCGCCGGTGAGGGCCGCCTCCACCGTCTGCAATGCGGTGGCCCGTAGCAGGCGCGCGTCGGCGGGAATGGTGTCGCCTTCCGCCACGAGAATCACATCGCCGGGCACGAGGCCGGCCGCGTCGATGGACAGGGGCGCGCCGTCGCGTACGACCCGGGCCTGGGCCGCCGACAGCTGCCGCAGCGCCGCCGCCGCGCGCTCCGCCCGCGCCTCCTGCACATAGCCCATCACGGCGTTGATGAGCACGATGGAGAAGATCGCCAGCGCCTCATAGGGCACAGGCGTCTCGCGCTCATGCAGCCAGATGGCGGCCGAGATGGCTCCGGCGGCCACGAGCATGAGAACGAGGGCGCTGGCGAACTGGTCGAGGAACTGCCGCCATGCCCCGCGCGGCGCGGCGGTCGCGATCAGGTTCGGACCAAAGGCCGCCTGCCGCCGCTCCGCCTCGGCGGACGACAGGCCGCGCTCGGCATCGCTGCCCAGCGCGGCGAGTACGGCCTCGGCGGCGTGTCGGTAGGGCTCGGACGATGGGACGGTAACGGGCAGCATGATGCCACGATACCGGCGTTGCCGCGACGGGGTGCTGACGCAGAGCAAAATCCCGCGGGATTCCGCTCAGGTCCGGTAGCCCTCCTCGGCCAGCACCTGCCGCACCACCGGGCGGGCGCGCAGGCGCTGGTAATGGGCCTTCACCTTGGGCGGCATGGGGATGCCGGTGCGGTCGGCCCAGAACTCGTTGTAGAACAGAGCCGCGTCCGCGATGGAGAAGCGCTCGCCCACGGCGAAGCCTTCTTCCGGCAGGCGGCGCTCCACGATGTCGAACCCCTGCGTCACGATCTCCCGGCCATGGGATGTCACGTCGTCTTTCAGACGTCCGGTATCCTCCGGCGCGACATAGCGCTCGGCGACGAACACGCGGGTGAAGCCCTCGCCGTGCAGATGGCCGATGGCGAAATTCATCAGCTCCTCGGCCTTGGCCGCCAGCGCCGGATCCTCCGGCAGCAGCTTGCCGCGCGGATAGGTGCGGGCGAGCCAGAGCGCGATGGACCTGAAGTCGCACAAGGGCTCGCCGCCGTCCGGCACCAGCGTCGGGATGGTGCCGCGCGGGTTGATCTTGAGATAGTCCGGACGCAAATGGTCGCCGGCGGGGATGTTGATGATCCACGCCTCGAACGGCAGTTCCAGCGTCTCGAGCAGGATGTGGATGCCCGTGGAGCAGGACCCGGGCGTCATGTAGAATTTCATGGCCATGGGGACGGCCAAGCAAGAAGCGTGACAGGACGGTGCGTCGTTCTCGCCCGTCTGGTTCCGCTCTCTTCCCTCAAGACCGTCATGCCCCGGCTTGGCCGGGGCATCCACGGAACGGCCGGGCCGGCTCTGCGCTGTCAGGCCCCCCGCGTGTGGCGAGGTGGATCCCCCGGACAAGCCGGGGGATGACGGCTATGAGCGTGGAGAGGATGCCCCCCTATTTCTCCACGAACGCCTTCTCGATCACATAATGCCCCGGCTCGGACATGCTGCCCTCGGCGAAGCCCTGCGTGTCGAGCAGGCCGCGGATGTCGGCGATCATCGCGGGGCTGCCGCAGAGCATCACCCGGTCGTGCGCCTTGTCGAGGGGCGGCAGGCCGATGTCGGTGAAGAATCTGCCGGAGGTCATCAGGTCCGTGAGCCGGCCCTGGTTGCGGAAGGGCTCGCGCGTCACGGTGGGGTAATAGATGAGCCGCTCGCGCACCTCCTCGCCGAGGAAGGGATCTTCCGGCAGTTCCGTCGTGAGGTAGTTGGAATAGGCGAGTTCGGCCACCGTGCGGCAGCCGTGGGCCAGCACCACCTTGTCGAAGCGCGCATAGGTATCCGGGTCACGGATGATGCTGAGGAAAGGCGCGAGCCCCGTGCCGGTGCCGAGCAGATAGAGCGTGCGGCCGGGCAGGAGATTGTCGTGGATGAGCGTGCCGGTGGGCTTCTTCCCGACGAGGATGCGGTCGCCCACCTTCAGGTGCTGGAGGCGCGAGGTGAGCGGGCCGTTCGGCACCTTGATGGAGAAGAACTCCAGCTCCTCGTCATAGTTCGGCGAGACGATGGAATAGGCGCGCACCAGCGGACGGCCGTCCACCTCCAGCCCGATCATTGTGAACTGGCCGTTGATGAAGCGCAGCGCCGGGCTGCGGGTGGTGCGGAAGCTGAAGAGCGTGTCGGTCCAGTGATGGACGCTGAGCACGTCCTGCGTCTCGAAATTGCTCATGGGCGATCCGGTGGCTCTGGGCCGCGCGGCCGCCTTGAGGCGCGCACGACGGCGCGCCCGCGCGGCACGGGGCGAATTGACGATGGACGCATCGAGACATATAACTAACTGGTGAGTTAATCAAGATGGAGCCCCGTGCCTCGAGGCCCGGCGGCGCCGCGATGGGCAGGAACGGCAGGGAGAATCGACATGGCGATGCGCGTTCTGAGCGCGGAGGAAGCCGCGCGGCTGGTGCAGAGTGGCGACACCATCCTCATCGGCGGCTCGGGCGGCGGCCATGCGGTGCCGGACACGCTGATCGCCGCCGTGGCCGAGCGCTTCCTGAAGGAGGGCGCCCCGCGCGACCTCACCACCGTGCATCCCGTCGGCCTCGGCGACCGCAAGACCCGCGGCGTCGGCCATCTCGCCCATGACGGCCTCTTGAAGCGCGTCGTCTGCGGCACGCTGGTGGATTCCCCGCCGGTGGAGAAGATGGCGCTGGAGGACCGCGTCGAGGCCTACACCCTGCCGCAGGGCGCGCTCTCGCAGCTCACCCGCGAGATGGCCTCCGGCCGCCCCGGCCTCGTCACCCATGTGGGCCTCAACACCTTCATCGACCCGCGCCTCGGCGGCGGGCGGCAGAGCCCCTCGGCCACGGAAGACCTGGTGGAAGTGGTCCAGCTCGCCGGCCGGGAATGGCTCTTCTACAAGCCCTTCGTGCCCAACATCGCCTTCCTGCGCGGCACCACGGCGGACGAGGACGGCAACATCTCCATGGAGCAGGAGGCCATCTTCGGCGAGATGATCTCCATGGCGCAGGCCACCAAGCGCGCCGGCGGCACCGTCATCGTGCAGGTGAAGCGCCTCGCCCGGCGCGGCACGCTGAACCCGAAGATGGTGAAGATCCCCGGTATTCTGGTGGACGTGGTCGTGGTCGATCCCACCCAGATGCAGACCTATGTCTCGGACTACAACCCCGCCTATGCCGGCGAGCTGAAGATCCCGCTCTCGGCCATCGCGCCTTTGCCGTTCGATCCACGCAAGGTCATCGCCCGGCGCGCGGCGCTGGAGCTTTATGCGGGGGCGGTGTGCAATCTCGGCTCGGGCATCTCCACCGGCATCGCCACCGTGGCGGCGGAGGAAGGGTGCCTCGATGCCATTACGCTGACCAACGAGCAGGGCCTCATCGGCGGCGCGCCGGCGAGCGGCAACGAGGTGGGCGCCAGCCGCAACTTCCACGCCATGATCGACCAGCCCTACCAGTTCGATTTCTACGACGGCGGCGGCCTCGACATCGCCTTCCTCTCCTTCGCGGAGGTGGATGCGGAGGGCTCGGTCAACGTCTCCCGCTTCTCGGACCGCATCATCGGCCCCGGCGGCTTCATCAACATCTCGCAGAACGCCAAGAAGGTGGTCTTCTCCGGCACCTTCACCTCCGGCGGGCTCGACATGGCCTGGCCGGACGGAAAGACGGTCATCCGCAGGGAAGGGCGCGACCGCAAGTTCGTGGATCGCCTCCAGCAGCTCACTTACTCCGGTGCCTATGCCGCCGGGATCGGGCAGGAGGCGCTTTATGTCACCGAGCGCGCGGTATTCCGGCGCGGGGCCGCTGGCCGGCTGGAGCTGATCGAGATCGCCCCCGGCATCGACCTGGAGCATGACGTGCTCGCCCAGATGGATTTCCGTCCTGATATCGCGCCCGATCTGCGACTGATGGATCTGGCATTGTTCCATCCGCAAACGATCGGACTTGAACAGCGGCTCGCCGTGTCGCAACGTTCGCCGCGCGAGCCCGGCGCAAGACTCAGCGCTTGAGCGGGCGCGCGCTCGTCACGTTTCCTGTTTCGTTGCCAGTTCCGGACCCTGCGATGCCCGCATCCCCTCCCGCCCGCAAGGCGGCCCGCTCCACCACCGCCGCCCCGCAGCGCGAGGCGGCGACGCGGGATGCGGACAAGACGCGGCTGAACATCCTTGAGGCCGCCGAGGCGGAATTCGCCGCCAAGGGCCTCGCCGGCGCGCGGGTGGACGTGGTGGCCGAGGAGGCCGGCGCCAACAAGCGCATGATCTATTATTACTTCGGCAGCAAGGAAGACCTCTATCTGGCGGTGCTGGAGCGCGTCTATACCGACATGCGCGTCGCGGAGGCCGAGCTGGCGCTGGAAGCCATGGCGCCGCTGGCGGCCATCACCTGCCTCGCCGAATTCAAGTTCGACTATCCCGCCCAGCACCCCCACCTCATCCCGCTGCTCAACAGCGAGAATTTGCTCGGCGGCGAATATCTGCGCCGCTCGCTTCGCCTGCGCGAGATGCAGATTTCCCTCATCGCCCGGCTGGAAGCCATCCTCGCGCGCGGCGCCGCCGACGGCACGCTGCGGCCCGGCATTGACCCGCTGCACCTCTACCTCACCATCTCGGCCATCAGCTATTTCTACTTCTCCAACAACCCCACCCTCTCCACCGCCTTCGGCCGCGACCTCGCCACCGCCGACGAGCGCGCCGCCCGGCGCCGGCATGTGGTGGATGTGGTGACGCGGTATATCGAGCGGGTGTGAGGGGGGCGCAGCGAGCCCCGGAGCGTTTGAGTAGGAGCGCCTGCGGCGGCGCGGCTCGGCCTCGTTGACCCCCAAGCCGTCATGGCCGGGCTTGTCCCGGAAGTCGGCTGTTGCCGACTTCCGCCCCTGGGAACGGAACCCGCAAACATGCGGGTTCCGGCCATCCACGTGGAGCGGCCGGGAACACCTTCCGCTCATCGCGCCCTCGGCCCGAGGTGGATGCCCGGGACAAGCCCGGGCATGACGGTGGTTTGGCGGATAATGCCTTTCCAAGATGCCCAAGCACGCTCCCCTCTCCCCTCGCGGGAGAGGGGCTGGGGGTGAGGGGGCTGATGCCGCAATCTCAACTTCCGGGCAAAGGGCGAAACACCCCTCACCCCAACCCTCTCCCGCAAGGGGAGAGGGAGCACGGATGGCGCCTCACGCCGCACCGTTCCCGCCTGCATCCTCCCCACGCGATCCACATTGACAGCCCCGCCTCACCCGTATTAACTAACCAGTTACATAAGCAAGAGCGCCGGCCGCAAGGCCCGCATCCGAAACGCCCCGAGAAACACCCCAAGGAGCCCTCCATGAAGTATGGGGATTTCCCGAAGATCACCTCCTTCTCCGGCGTCGCCGGCTTCCGCGCGCATCTCGCCGAGTTGGGCGCGGACATGCCCTGCGACGACATCGTCGCCCACGGCCCCGACCAGCCG
This sequence comes from Xanthobacter wiegelii, assembly GCF_043193855.2. Lineage (NCBI taxonomy): Bacteria > Pseudomonadati > Pseudomonadota > Alphaproteobacteria > Hyphomicrobiales > Xanthobacteraceae > Xanthobacter > Xanthobacter wiegelii. The sequence continues at coordinate 4,783,236 of NZ_CM195529.1, forward strand.
TTGGCCGCGCCGCTGACGGTCGACGGCATGACCATCGGCAACCGCTTCGCCATCCACCCCATGGAGGGCTGGGACGGCACGCGGGAGGGTGCCCCTACCGAAAACACCATCCGCCGCTGGCGGCGGTTCGGCGAGAGCGGGGCGAAGCTCATCTATGGCGGCGAGGCGGTGGCGGTGCGCCATGACGGGCGCGCCAACCCGCTCCAGCTGGTGATGACCGAGGCGACGCAGCCGGCCATCGCCGGCCTGCGCGAGACAGTGATCGCGGCCCACAGGGAGGCCACCGGCAGTGACGACAAGCTCGTCATCGGCCTCCAGCTCACCCATTCGGGCCGCTTCTGCAAGCCGAACGACAATCGCAAGTTCGAGCAGATGATCCTCTACCGCCACCCGGTGCTCGACCGGAAATTCGGCATCCCGGAGGAGTATCCGGTGATGTCGGACGACGACATCTGGCGGCTGATCGACGATTACATTACCGCCGCCAGGCGCGCGCAGGCCTGCGGCTTCGATTTCGTGGACCTGAAGCACTGCCACGGCTATCTCGGCCACGAATTCCTCTCCGCCCGTAGCCGGCCCGGCGCGTTCGGCGGACCCCTGGAGAACCGCACCCGCTTCCTGCGGGAACTCGCGAGCGGCATCCGCGCCGCCTGCCCGGGGCTGAAGTTCGGCGTGCGCCTCTCGGCCATCGACCTCATCGCCTACCGGCCGGACCCTGCGGCGAGCGTGCCCGGCATCCTCGGCCCCGGCGTGCCGGAGAATGCGGCCGGCGCCCTGCCCTACGTCTACGGCTTCGGCACCGATGCGGGCGACCCCACGGCCTATGATCTCAACGAGACGTTCGAGGTGTTCGAGGTGCTGCGGGCGCTCGACATCCACCTCGTCAACGTCACGCTCGGCAGCCCCTATTACAACCCCCACGTCACGCGGCCGGCGAGCTATCCGCCCTCCGACGGCTACCAGCCGCCGGAAGACCCGCTTCTCGGCGTAATGCGCCATCTGGAGGTGGTGCGGGCGCTGAAGGAACGCTTCCCGGACTTCACGCTCATCGGTTCCGGCTACACCTATCTGCAGGAATTCCTGCCCAACGTGGCGCAGGCGGTGGTGCGGCAGGGCTGGACGGATGTCGTCGGCCTCGGCCGCATGGTGCTCTCCTATCCCGACCTGCCGCTCGACGTGCTGCACGGCCGGCCCTTCCAGAAGAAGAAGGTGTGCCGCACCTTCTCCGACTGCACCTCGGCACCGCGCAACGGCATCGTCTCCGGCTGCTATCCGCTCGATGCGTTCTACAAGAAGTCCGAAGAGTTCAAGCAGCTCGCGGCAGTGAAGAAGGCGGCGAAGACCGCCTAACAACCTCGGAGGACACCATGGCGGAGATCGCACCGGGGGCGCGGATCGCCTTCCTCGGCACCGGCATCATGGGCGGCCACATGGCGCGGCGGCTGGCGGAGGCCGGCTTCAAAGTCGCCGCCTGGAACCGCAGCCGGGCGAAGGCGGAGCCGCTGCTCGCCTCCGGCGCCACCCTCACCGAGACGCCCGCCGAGGCGCTGGCGGGCGCGGCGGCGGCGGTGGTGATGCTCTCCACCGGCGCGGTGATCGACGAGGTACTGTTCGAAGGCCCCGCGCTCGATGCGCTCAAGCCCGGCGCGGCGCTGGTGGTGATGAGTTCCATCCCCGTCGAGACCTGCCGGGCGCAGGCCGCCCAAGCCGCCGCGCGAAACATCCGATACGTGGATGCGCCCGTCTCCGGCGGCGAGGTGGGGGCGCGCGACGGCACCCTCGCCATCCTCGCGGGCGGCGATGACGCCACCATCGCGGACCTTGCCCCCCTCTTCGCCCCCCTGGGCCGGGCGACGCGCATCGGGCCGGTGGGGACGGGGCAATTGGCCAAGCTCGCCAACCAGATCATCGTCGGCGCGGCCATGGCGGGCGTCGCCGAGGCGTTCGCCTTCGCCGCCAAGGGCGGGGCGGACCTTGCCAACCTGCGCACGGCGCTGATGGGCGGCTTCGGCGATTCGAAGGTGCTGAACCTCCACGGCGCGCGCATGGCGGCGCGGGATTTCGTGCCCGGCTCCCCGGCGCAGTATCAGTTGAAGGATCTGAGGACCGCGCAGGCGCTGGCGGGGGAGATGGGGCTCAGCCTCACCTTGCTCGACACGCTCACCGGCCTGTTCACGGACATGATGGCCCATGGCGGCACGGACCGCGATGTCTCCGCCATCTTCGAGGAGGTGGAGCGCCGCTCCGCCGCCCGCGCGCGCACGGGAGAGGAAGCATGAGCGACACAGACGGCGCCATCCGCGTCACCCACGAGGGGGCGGTGGCGCGCCTCGTCATCGACCGGCCGCGCAAGCACAATGCCATCACCCCCGCCATGGCCCGCGACCTCGCGGCGGCCTGCGCGGCGCTGGATGCGGACGAACAGGTGCGCGTGGTGCTCATCACCGGCGGCGGGGAGAAGGCGTTTTCCGCCGGCTCGGACATGAACGCCCTCGGCGAGATCACCGACCTCTGGGCCTTCCGCAACCGGGTGGAATATGCCGCCGTGGTGCGCGACATGCGCAAGCCCGTCATCGCGCTGCTGCGCGGCTGGGTGCTGGGCGGCGGTCTGGAGATCGCGCTCGGGGCGGACATCCGCATCGCCGGCACGTCCGCGAAATTCGGCGCGCCGGAGGTGACGCGCGGCTGGGTGGGCGGCGGCGGCGCCTCCCAGATGCTGCCGCGCCTCGTGGGCTACGGGCAGGCCATGCGCCTGCTGCTCTCCGGCGACACCATCGATGCGGAGCGCGCACGCGCCATCGGCCTCGTGGAGGAGGTGGTGGAAGACGACGCCCTCGACGCTTACGCCACGGCGCTGGCCCAGCGCATCGCCACCTTCAGCCCCCTCGCCACCCAGGCCGTCAAAGCCGCCACCCGCGCCGCCCTCTCCATGCCGCTGGACGCCGGCATCCGCCACGAGAACGAACTGCATGTGATCTGCATGAGCGACCGGGGCCGGCAGGAGGGGATTGCGGCGTTTCAGGAGGGGCGGGAGGGGCGGTATTGAGGGGCGCGCGCCAAAAGGGGAGACCGCGGTCGCGAGCCTGGCGATGGATTTGCGCATGCTACGGGGTCAATTTTGTAAGTGTACGCGCCGCAGCCGACATTGAGTCACTTAAGCTGGAGAACCATCGGAAAGCCCATCCCCGCCTTTTTAAAAGCAATCTGTGCCATGTAGGTCTCGCTCACCTCGAAGCCATATTTCTTGAACACAGGATACAGAGCGCCATCGGCGACCATTAACGAAATGCGTTCGACGCCTTTTTCCTTAGCAACGCCTCTGAGTCCATTGATGAAATCTCCGAATATGTGGAGTCCGTGGTAGCTGCGCCCCAACTCTCCTTTAATCTTTGGGCCTGCATGAACCGGCAGCCGGTTGTCGGAAAACTCGACATCTGCAATATGAATGTCATTGGGCCAGCACCGAACCAAACTTACGTCAATGAATGAGGTTTTCGGAGTGATTTCGTTAAAGTACGATACGGCGTAGGCTTCGGTCACCGGCGGCCTTCCCAATTCCTTCTGAATGAACTCAGCCACACCGCTGAAATTATTTTGAGTATAAGGTGCAATCTTAGAAGGAAAAGAGGTCACATTACGGTGGACCATCTCGTCCCAGATAAACATGCAGATACCCGGAACATCTTGGGGTCGAGCCTTTTGGAAGGTAGCCCAGTCGGCCGCAAGTACCTGCTCAACAACATGTTCGAACATTGGTAGAAATCGATCCTTAGGGACCGCATCAGATAGATTAGCCACCCTTCTCTCCTTATTATTTACGAGGCTATTCCGCGTTTCTATTTGTGAAATCGACCACAGCTGCTTGTATGTGTTCGACCGGAAGCCTCTCGCCGTATCCGTCTTCAATTGCGCTGCGTACCTTCGCCGAAAATCTAGCGGGCACCATCCGGACCTGCGGGCTATCCCGCCAAACATCAGCCACAACTGCATCTATTATTGCCTGCTCTCTGTACGTAGCAGCAAATAACCGGTCAACTTCACGTAGGCAGACGCGCATGAGATTTATGAGCCCGAGCGCAGCTTCCGCTGTGAGCTCCTGGTGAGGAAGCTCTCGAAAACTAAGCCCCCCAATGTCAGTTTTCCCATTTTCCCAGAATTTGCTTAAATCATGAGAATATACTGCAGCATATGATGCCAACTCTGGGGAAGGCCCGTCGTGAGCGTGAGCGAAACTGTTCCTGAGATGCCTAAGGTAGCCGATCGTCCGGAAATACTTGCGCCCGGCCAGCCCAGGCGACCACGCTTCAATACGTGCTGCAACCTGCTCTTCGAGGACGTCCATTATTAGCGAATCCTGAGGGGTGGGTTGGAGTTTACTCCTATGATCTTGAGCATCTTCAAGATAGGCCGCCAAAATCTCATACCCACACAACACAGCCATTCGCCGACTGGCGATAGCTGACCTAGTCATGAAAAACGGAAGATCGTCAACCTTACGAAATAATCGAATCGCAAAAGGATTATTATAGAACACATCTACCGTGTATTTTATATCCGAATCTACGGGTAACGCATCAATTATTCTTTCGAATTCGAAATTTGCGATCTCCGTAAAACAAAGATCATCGTTAACTAAGGCGAGCGTTCGCTCATATCTACACAATAAAGGTGTTTTTTTCATCCCCACCTCTACGCAAGCTTTCGTCCACATTCCCGCCCTTGGCTACCTTACAATTCAGGATAGAACCCTCGAATCAGATTGTCCACCTTAGGTAAACCCCCACAACCCCCATCCCCCCGAAATCCGCCTCCACCCGTCCCCCTTGCTCCAGCCGCACCGGCGTCGTGGCCGTGCCGGTGGTGATGATGTGGCCGGCGCGCAAAGGCGCGCACAAGGGCTGGGCGTTGGCGAGGTGCTGGACGGCCTTGAGGGGGTCGCCGAGTATGCGGGCGCCGCTGCCGGTCTCGATGGTCCTGCCGTCAATGATGAGCGTGACGGGGCCGGCGCGGTCGAGGGCGCGCCAGTTGGTCACGGGCGGGCCGGGGATGAAGGCGCCGTTGCCCATGCTGTCGGCAAGGCGCAGGGCGCCGGGCGCATCCGGCGGCACGCGGCCATCGGCGATCTCGAAGGCGGGGATGAGCGCGGCCACCGCCTCGGCGATCTCCTCCAGCGTGTAGGGCGTTTCGCGCGGGGGCAGATCCCGCCCCAGCAGGAAGGCGAATTCGCATTCCAGCAGCGGCGCGACGAAGCGGGAGAGCGGCACCTCCGCAGGCGACGGAAACACCCAGCCGGAGAGCAGCGGGCCGGCCACCGGCCGCCTGCCGCCATAGGCCGCGCGGTCTTCCTCCTTCAGCGCCGTGACCTTCCAGCCGCGTATCTCTTCGCCGGAGAGGCGGACGATCTCGGCCTGCACCTGATAGGCCTCCTCCGGCGTCGCGGGCAGGCGCGCTTCGGCGGGCAGGTCGGCAAGGCGCGCCTCCTGCCGCGCGGCGTGCAGCAGGCCGGCGAGGCGGGCGGCGTCTTCCGGGCTCACGGGGTCGCCTCTTTCGGTGTGCCTTGGGGCGCGAGGCCGAAATAGGCCATCATCAGGTCGCGCTGGCCATCCAGCATGTGCCTGCCCTGGTGGATGGCGCAGCCGCGCGCGGCGGCGGCGTGGAGCAGGGCCGTCGTCTCCGGCTTCATCAGCACCTCGGCGACGAGGGTTTCGCGGTCCGCCTTCTCCACATCGAAGGAGAAGGGATCGGAGGGCTCAAGGCCCAGCGGCGTCGCATTCACCGCCAGATCATGGCCGGAGGGGTCGCGGGTGCCGAATTGGGTCTCGATGTGCGGGTAGGCCGCCTTCACCCGCTTAAGCAGCGCCTGCCCGATGGCGGGCGTGCGATCGAAGAGCGTGAGCCGCGCCATGCCGGCCCCCGCCAGCGCGAAGGCAATGGCGCTCGCCGCCCCGCCGGCGCCGGCGATGTAGACGGATCTGCCCTGCGGCCCCCACCCCGCCTTGGCGAGGCCGGCGACGAAGCCGTGGCCATCCAGCATGGTGCCGGTGAAGGTGCCATCCGCCTCCCGCCGCACCGTGTTCACCGCGCCCACCTTATCCCCGTCCCCCACCAGCCGGTCTACAATGCCCGCCACCCGCGCCTTGTGCGGCGCCGTGACGATGAAGCCATCGAGATTCGCGATGGCCTTGAGGCCCGCCATCGCGGGTTCGAGTTCGTCGGGGCGGATGTGGATGGGCACGCAGACGGCATCGATGCCGTGCTCAGCGAAATACGCATTGAACACGAGCGGCGTGCGCACATGGCCGACGGGATCGCCGATGATGGCATAGAGGCGGGCGGTGCCGGCGACCATGGGGGCTCCTTTGGTAACTATCCGGTTAGGTGGTTCATGGCGCGCGGGTCTGGCGCGATCTGGAACGGCTCGGCCCCCGCGCGCGGCGGGGGCCTCGGCATCATTCGACTGACTCTCTCCCGAACGGCATCGATTCCCCGGTGAAAACCGGGGCTGACAGCATCGATATCGCTGTCAGTTCGGGAGGAAGTCGTTGGTGTAAAACTTCGCGCCCTGGGCGGGGTCGATGTCCACGCCAGAGTATTTGGAGAGGATGTCCAAGGTTCCGGCGATGTCCTTGGGGTCCGTCCACAGGGGCGGCTTCTTCTCGGTGAGGGCCGTGTGCAGGAGCGGCAGGGTCACAGTCCAGCTGGCGAGAAGGGTCTCGCGTTTACCTGCCTTCGGGTTCACCTTCAGCATGGCATCCACGGCGCCTTGCGGATTCGACTTGGCTTCCGCGATGGACTTCTGGAGCGCGCGCAGGAAACGCTTGGCGAGGTCCGGGTTCTTCTCCAGAAGGTCCGGACGCACGATGACGGAGCCGTTCACAGTGTTGACGCCGAAATCGGCGAAAAGCATGGCGTAGACAGGCTTTCCGGTGGCCTCCTCGATCAGCGGCTTCTGGTCGTTGACGTTGCCGAGGAGGAAGTCCGCCTGGCCGGAAATCACCGCGTTGCGCTTGGTGGCGGCATCACCGGTGATGACCTTCACCTGGCTGTCCTGAATGCCGTTGACCTTCAGAAGTGCCGGCCACAGCTGGGAAAAACTGTCACCCGGTGTATAGACGACAGTCTTGCCGATCATGTCCTTGGGGGTGCGGATGTTCTTGTCCGCGAAACCCTGCACGGCCATGGGGCTCTTCTGCAGCATGATGCCCACAGCCTTGATGGGGGCGCCTTTGACGGCCGCCTTCACCATGGTGCCGAAGTCCGCGTAGCCGAACGTCGCGGAGCCCGCCGCCACCGCCTGCACGGTCGCGCCGGAGCCGCGCCCCTCCTCCACGGAAAGCTCGATCCCCTCGGCCGGGAAGTATCCCTTCTCGATGCCGAGGTAGAACGGCGCATGCTCGCCGTAATTGTACCAGTTCAGCAGCAGCGTCACCTTGTCGGCAGCCGCGGCCGAAAGGGTGGTGCACAGGAGCACCGCCGCACCGCCAAGCCACGCGCCGAACCTCGCCTTGAGCGCCATCTTATCCTCCCCTTCCATCCGGCCCGTATCATGTGCGGGCCTTGTCGTGTCACTCCCGCCCCCGCGTTGGCGCGCATCAGGGCGAGGCAGATCCCATCGGCGGGGCAACCCGCCGCGAGTTATCTAACCATATAGTTACGTCCGCTCCGCGACGTGTCAAATGGAGGTGTTCGAACTTTCCCCATCGTCAGCCACAGACCCCCACCACCCGCGCCGCCGAAGGTCGCTCAGTCCTCACCCGGAGCGCGACGACGGCGGACCTTGAAATCGGCCTTCAGCTCGGCGCGGCTGTAGTGGTTGTTGCCTTCCACCAGCTGCGTCAGCATCGCGAGGAAGGCTGACCGGTATTCCGGATCGAGCGGCTCCAGCAGGCGCTGCTGGGCGCGGACCATGGCCTCATACATCTCGCCCACCAGCGTCCGGCCCTCATCGGTGAGGAAGGCATTCATGGCGCGCCGGTCCGTCTCCGAGCGCTCGCGGCGGACGAGGCCGCGCTCGGCAAGGCGCTCGAGCACGTCCGCGACATTGGTGCGGTCGATGCCCACCTCGACGCCGATGGTGCGCTGGTCGCTGCCGGAATGCTGGAGCAGCGTGGTCATGAGGCCGTATTGCACGGGCGTGATGTTGAAGGCCTTGCACTCCTCCAGAAAGATGGCGGAGTGGATCTGATGCAGCCGGCGCACCAGATAGCCGGGCCGCTCCCAGAGCGGCATGGAGGGGGACGAAGCGCCGGCGGCATCGTGGGTAACAGCCACCTCGCGCAAGGTGGCCTCCGCATCGCGGCCCTGCGCGTCCGAGATTGGGACATCCCGGCCCGGATCGGGATCGGCGCCCCGGATCTTCCGCCCTGCGCCGGGCCGACGTGTCCCCTTCCGATCCCGCGCCGATGTTGCGTCCACGGCACCGGAAGCCGTCATGTCGTTCCCCTTCAAGGCCTCACCTTTCATCTTCCTCGAGCGACAGCCCGCGACGGCACGAGCCCACATGATGCCTTGGCCGAGAAGAATGGGAGCACACTCGCCGCCGCGCCGGCAAGCGCCGGCAGCTATTGTTGAATCCCGGCCTGGAAGGGACTTCCCAGCAGAGGCACGTTTCGTGCAGTGTACCACATTGTACCGCGCTCGATACGAGCTATTCCCGTGAGTTAAGCACACTGGAATAGCTACCAGAAAAGGATCAACCCGATGTTTGGACTGTCTGCCCCGGCCCTCCTTGCATCAATTGTAGGCTGTATGCTGACTATCTTACCAGCACATGCAGCGGACGTGATCCGCGTCCGGCTGGATTGGACGCCGTGGGGCGTCCACGCCCCCTTCCACCTTGCCGCGAAGAAGGGACTCTTCGCCGCCAACGGGCTCGATGTGGAGCTGGTGGATGGCAACGGCTCCGTGTCAACCGTGCAGATCGTCGGCAATGGTGAGTACGACGTTGGCCATGCGGCACTCGCGCCCATGGCCATCGCCCGCGCCAAGGGCCTGAACGTAAAGGCCATCGCCGGCTTCGTGCGCCAGAACGACATCGGCCTTCTGGTTCCGAAGGACAGCGGCATCACCGGCCCGGCCGACCTGAAGGGCAAGAAGCTGGCCTTCACCGCCGGCTCGCTCGAAGCCCCCTTCATCGATCGCTTCCTGGCCGCCGGCGGCCTGAAGCGCTCCGACGTGGAGCTGATCGCCGTGGATGCGTCCGCCAAGGGCGGCACCTACATGGCCGGACGCTCGGACGGGGTCTTCTCCACCGTGCCCTTCATTCTGCCCGTGGTGAATGCGCAGCGCCCGTCCAGCACCATCAACTTCACCACCTATGGCCTGACCTTCCCGAGCTTCGGCCTGTTCGCCACCGAGAAGAGCATCGCGGCCAAGACCGATGCGCTGCGCCGCTTCTCCAGCGTCGTCGCCGGCATGTGGACCTACATCATGGCCGGACACGAGGACGAGGCGGTCGCCGCCATCATCGAGGCCCGGCCGAACGCCAAGCTCAATCCGGCCATCCTGCGCCAGCAGATCGACGTGCTGAAGGGGTTCGTCGCCACGCCGGCCACCAAGGACAAGCCCATGGGCATCATGGCCGAGGCCGACTGGCGGCAGGGGCTGGACGTTCTCGCGGATGGCAGTCTCGTCCCGGCCGGTCAGACCGCCCCGGACTTCTTCACCAACGACCTGATCGATACCACGATCTCGGCACGGGTCGCCTCCGGCAAGTAGGCCCACACGTAGACACGCCCGCGGCCGGTGCGCCGGACGCGGGCGTTGGCGACGATCAAACTCGGGCCGGTTGCCGGCCCGAGCCTCAGCCCCGGATTTCCACTTCAGGGCATGCCGGCGCCGGCATCCCAGCGGCGATCTCGGCGGCGGCGGCAAGCAGCGCCATGTCGTGGTTCCAGCGCCCCACCAGCTGCACGCCGAGCGGCCCGCCATTCTCCGCAAGCCCGACGGGTAGCGCGAGAGCGGGGTGGCCCGAAAGATCGAAGAGCGACAAAGCCGAAGTCCACTCCGCCCGCAGCGGCCCCACGGCTTCGCCGTCGATCACCAGGGGCGCCGAAAGGTCGAAATCGGCGGCCACCAGCGGGGCGGAGAGGCAAGGGGTGAGAATGAAATCGTATTGCGCGAACTTCGCCTGCACCCCACGGAACAGCTGGGCGCGGGCCACCTGGGCGCGCATCAGGTCGAGGGCGGTGAACCCCCGCGCCGCCTCGATTCCCGCCCTGAGTGCCGGCGACAGCCGCGCGAAATCCTCTGCGGAGGTCGTAGCAAATCGCAGCGCCCAGTTCGTCTGCTGCAGGGTGCTCCAGATGGGATCGGGCGCGGCGAGGGCATAATCCTCCTCCGCCACGTTGGCGCCCAGCCGCTCCAGCATGCGCACCGCAGCGCGGGTCGCCGCCTCCACCTCGCGGGCGACACGGCCATTCCCGGCACGCATCCACAGAAGAACCCGCGCACCTTCGAGGCCGCCGCCGGTTGCGGCGAGCGGAGGGGCGCGCAGGCTCCAGGGATCGGCCGGCGACGGCCCGGCGACCACGGGCAGGGTTGCCGCGATATCGGCGACGCTTCGGCCGATCAGCCCCAGATGGATGAAGCTGCCGAAGGCATCCGGCACCCGCTCGTGCGGCACGAGGCCCAGCGTCGGCTTGAAGCCGTAGGTGCCGGTGGCCGCGGCCGGCAGGCGGCTGGAGCAGCCGGCGTCGGTCGCGAGCGTCACCGGCGTCACCCCGAGCGCGACGCTCGTCCCGGCCCCGGAGGACGAGCCACCGCAGGTGAGGCCCGCCGCGAACGGGTTCAGCGTCAGCCCGGTGAGGGGCGAGAAGCCCAGCGGCGAATGGGCAAATTCCGTCGTCGTCGTCTTTCCGATGACGATGGCGCCCGCCGCCCTGAGCCGGGCCACGGCCGCGATATCCGACGCCGCCGGTGCGGCCTCAGCGAGCAGCTGTGAACCCCAGCGCGTGGGCAGTCCGGCGCAATCGAGAATGTCCTTCACGGCGATCGGGACGCCCGCGAGCGGACCGGGCGTCTCGCCGGCGGCCGTGCGCGCGTCCATATCCGCCGCCGCCGCGCTCGCGCCCGCGCCGTCGAGCGCGGCGAAGCAATTGTACCCCGCCTGGGCCGCCTGCGCGCGGGCCAGCGCCGCGTCCACCGTCTCGCTCACCCGCCGCGTGCCGGCGGCATGGGCTGCGGCGAGGCGTGCGACCTCGCTTTCTCGTGCAATCGCGTTCATGCTCAAACCGGGATGCACAGAGCGTTGTCGATGAGCAGGCTGTCGTAAACGCAAATGCGCGAGGCGAGCTTCAGCGCGCCCTCCTCCCGCACGAAACGGTCGATGTAGCGGCCCACCTGGTGGATGGTCGCGTCCGGCCGGTCGAACAGCACCTGAAACACCACATAGTTCGCGGTGGCGTCGACGCTGCCGTCCTCCGCCTCGGCGACCTTCAGGTTGCCCACCATGTGCCGCAAATAACGCGGCGCGAACATGGCGGTCTTCTCCAGCGCGAACGCCCGGTCCCGGATCATGCCGCGGTTCTCGCAATAGATCAGGCCCACCGGGAGCTTCCGGTCGTAATTCTCGCGCGAGATGATGTTGTAGAAGCCATTGACGGTGAACATCTCGGCCCAGTCCGCCAGCCGCTGCTGGTCGAGGGCGGAGGCATAGGTCTCGTTGAAGGCCTCCACCTCCGCCTTAAGCAGCAGGGCATCGATCAGATCTTCACGGGAGGGCGCATTTGCGCTCGTGGGGTTCAGCATGTTCGCGCCTCCTCAGGCGATACCCATGGCGTCGCGCCAGTGGCGATACATGGCACGGATGGCGGCTTCCGAAATCAGCGTGTCGGCGGTGCCCGCCTCGGTGCCGGGATCGAGCTTCACCAGATGTTTGCCACCGGGCACGCCGATCATGCCGTCCTGCACGAACTTGATCGCCTCGTTGTCCTCCAGCCCCAGGAAGCCGGCCGGACCCATCAGGTTGCCCTGGCGCAGCCGATGGCGGGTCATCTCCTCGTCATCGCCCTCGAAGCCGAACATGGTCCATTTCATGATGAACTCGTTCGGGCCGGTCGGCACGATGTGGCGGATGCCCAGCGTGTTCATCTCCCGCTGCACGATGAGGTTCGGCCAGATGGTCGCCATGGTGACGGACCACGGGCTGTCGAACTCGTCGATGAAGTCCATGAAGCGCGGCTCCTCGAGGGTCATGCCCTCCTTGTAGGCGCGCATTTCCTTCTTCTTGTCCTCGGACACCACGGCATCCGACTTGGCGGACGCCATCACCCCGTGCCGGCCGGAGGGGTCCGCCAGCATCAGAGACTTGTTGCCCGCCACCAGCAGGCCGAACGTGACCAGGAAGGTATGCAGCAGGGTCGCGTGATAGGGGTCCTTGAGGTTCTCGTGATAGAGCTTCCAGTTGCCCGGCAGGCTGTGGCGATAGTGGCCCAGCAGCTTGGGCTTGCGGCCGTCGAAGGTGGCCTCGAACTCGCGCAGCACCTCGGGGCCGAGATAGTCCGGGAAGCTCTCCATGTCCTCCGCGTAGGAGGCGAAGACGACGCCGCGATGGGTGGTCACGGTGAGCTGCTTCAGGCCATGGTCCGCCGGCTTGAAGTCCTTCGGCATGCCGCCCTTGCCATCCACCCCGCGGCGGAAGGGGACGCCCACGAGATTGCCTTTCAGGTCATACGACCACTGGTGATAGGGGCAGACGAACTCCTTGGCATTGCCCGACAAATCCCGGCAGAATTCGGCCGCGCGATGGGCGCAGCGGTTCTCGAAGACGTGGATGGTGCCGTCTTCCGCGCGGGCGACCACCACGGGGGTCGGGCCGACATTGGAGCGGACGAAGTCGCCGGGATTTTCGATCTCGCATTCCAGCGCGACGAAATTCCAGGTGCGCCCGTGGAAGATGCGCTCCACCTCGCGGTGGTACACGGTTTCGTCCGTATAGACCCAGTCGGGGATGATGGAGAGGCCTTCATCGGGCCACACATATTTCTTCGTGAACTGGACGTCGGGGCTCGCGCTCATGTCGTCCTCCTCAGGATCGATCGGCGTGGGTTCAAAATCGCCCGGCGCAAGGAGACGCGCGCCGTGGGCGGCAAGGTCGAAGGGGGTGCCGGCGGCCAGCTCCGCGCGGGCGGCGCGGATGGCGGCGGCTTCGGAGAAGGCGATCACAGCCGTGACGCGCCCGTCCGCGAGGGTGCGGTAGATGGCGCCGGCGCTGCCGTCCGTGCCGCTCAGAGCCACCGCGTCTCCGGTGCCGGGCACGCCCAGCATCTGGATGTTGAGGCCGAACTGGTCGGTCCAGAACCACGGCGCCTTCTCGGCGCGCGCGGTGTCGTCACCGGCGATGCTGCGGCCGGCGGCGGCACCCTGCTCCTCGGCATTCTGCCAGCTTTCGAGCCGGCCGCACCGGCCGTTCAGCGGGGCATGATGGAGCGCGCAATCGCCCGCCGCCCATATGCCGTCGATGGTGGTGCGCCCGGACGCATCCACCACGATGCCGCCCGCGACCTCGCAGCCGGCGGAGGCGGCAAGGTCCGTCTCGGGCACGAGGCCGACGCCCACCAGAACCGTGTCTGCAAGGATCTCGCCGGCTGTGGTCGCGAGCGCCAGAGCGCCGTCGCGCGGGGCGATCGCCTTCACCGCCACATCGCGCCGGATATCGACGCCATGGGCTTGCGCGAGCCGGCGGAAGGCGGCGCCCAGGGCCGGCGGCAGGAGGCGGGACATCAGCTCGCCCTCGCGCTCCAGCAGCACCACCTTGAGACCGCGCGCCCGGGCGGCGGAGGCAAGTTCCAGCCCGATGAAGCCGCCGCCCACCACAGCCACGGTGCGCGCCGAGGCAAGGGAGGCGGCGATGGAGCGGGCATCCTCCAGCGTGCGCAGGTGATGCACACCGGGCAGGTCATCGCCCGCAACGCCGAGGCGGCGGGCCGTTCCGCCGGTGGCGATCAGGAGCGCGCCATAGGAGATTTCCGTTCCATCAGAAAGGGTTGCGATGCGCGACGCCGCATCGACCCCGGCCACGCGCAGGCCCGGATGGAACGTCACGCCCAGCGCCGCCACATCGGCGGTGGGGAGGCGGCAGGCGGAGACGGGATCGAAGGTTTCGCCCAGCGCCTCCTTGGACAAAGGAGGCCGCTCATAGGGCAGATGCGGCTCGGCGCCGACCAGGTGAATGGGGGCGGAAAAGCCGGCCGCGCGCGCCGCGCGGATGGCGGCGGCGGCGGCCTGGCCGGCTCCGGCGATCACGAGCGGAAGCTGATCTCGTCCCGTTTTTTCAAGCACTTGATCCGCATCGACAGGCGCCTCATCGGCGCGGCCGGTGCTGGCGGTTTCGAGGTCGACGAGCACATCGCCGCCCTCCACCTTGGCGGCATAGGTGGCGAGGTCCTGGGTGAGGGGAGCGCACAGAGCGCGGCCGGTGCGGATGTCGAAGACGCCCTGGTGGAGGGGGCATTCGATGGTGCCATTCTCCACATAGCCATCCTTCAGGAAGGCCAGCGCGTGGGTGCAGATGCCGTGGGTGGCGTGAACCTCATTCCCTTGACGGAACAAGGCGATAGGCACACCGTCCACCTCCACCCCGGTGACGCCGCCGTCGCGCAGCGCGTCGAGTTCCGCCACCTTCCTGAAGCCCATCGGATCCTCCCACCGTTTCCGGCGATTTTAATCAGTATACCGAGTAATTTTCTGCCGCAAGCCGCTCGGTACTCACACGTTCGACATCACTTCGGGTGGGGTTCCACCCACGTTTTCATCCGCTTGAACCACGTTGCCAGCACCACTTTGACAATGCCGAGTGCCGAGAGGCTCGTCTGAGTGGTCGGCGCCTCCCCTTTCAGGGCGGCGGCCAGATTGGCGGCGAACACCCCCGTCAGGTGTGAGACGAGATTTTGCACAAGGGCGCCCCGTGAAAACTGGGCGAGGGGGCCGGAGATGCGGTAGCGCAGCGCGAGGTCGATGGCGCTGCCCGTGCCGGCCGGCTTGAGAGCGAAGGTGATCTCGCCATGGGCGCGGGAGCCGCCATCCCGGCCGGAGCCGACGACGAGGCCGGTGCGCGCGGCATCGTCGAAGGTCACCGTCGCATCGCCGCCGAAGGCCGCCTTGATGGGGCCGAAGGTGACCACCATCCGGCCCTCCAGCTTCTCTCCATCGAAGGCGGTCACCTCGGCGCCGGGCAGGCAGCGGGCGATGAGGTGGATGTCCTTCAGCGCTGGCCAGACGACCTCCGGCGCGGCATCCACGGTGAGGCTCTGGCGGATCTCGCTGCCGCCGGCACCGATGGACGCGGCGGGGGCCGGTGCGGCCTTGGGAGCGGCAGCCGCCACGGGCGCGGGAGCCGTAGCGGCGGCGATGCCGACCGCCTCCGCCTGCCCCGCCGGAGCCTTCCCGGAGGAGACGGCGCAGACGGCGTTCACGATGCCCACATAGCCGGTGCAGCGGCAGAGGTTTCCGCTCAGCTCCTCGCGCACCGTGCGCTCGGATGTCTCCCCCAGCCGACTGACGATATCGCGCGAGGAGATGAGCATCCCCGGCGTGCAGAAGCCGCACTGGAGCGCGTGGTGGACGGAGAAGGCCTCGCGCAGCTCGCCCATCAGCGCATCGCCATCGAACCCCTCGATGGTGCGGATATCCGCCCCGTCGCAGGCGGCGGCGGAGGCGATGCAGGAGCGCTGGGGCTTGCCATCGATGAGCACGGTGCAGGCCCCGCAGACCCCCTGCTCGCAGCCGAGGTGCGTGCCGGTGAGGTTCAGCTCCTCCCGCAGGAAATCGGCGAGGTGCGTGCGCGGCTCCACCTGACGGGAGAGGCGCTGGCCGTTGACGGTGAGGGTGATGGCGTTCATGCGAGCCCCGCATCGGTGAGGGCGCGGTCCACGGCCACCTGATGGAGTGCGCGGAACGCCTCCGGATGGCCCGCCAGCGCGGCCTCGATTTCTTCGTTGGCGGCGGCGCGCGCCCCCGCGATATCGCCGGCCTTGAGGCGTTCGCCCGCCCCCGCCAGAACGAGCGGCGGCGCTTCCACCGCGCCCGCCACCACGCGGGCGAGGCCGCGCCCGCCATCCACCACCACGGCGCCGATGGCCTGGGCGAACTCGCCGGTCTTGCGGCACACCTTGTGGTAGCCGGTCTTGGCTCCGGCCGAGAGCACCGGCACGCGGACGGCGGTGATGATCTCGTCCGCCGCGAGGGTGGTGGTGTAGGCCGCCAGCATGAAGTCGGCCATGGCGCAGGCCCGCGCACCGGCCGGTCCCCGAATGAGGAGGGTCGCGTCCAGCACGGTCATGGTGCTGATCCAGTCGGCGGCCGGGTCCGCATGGGCAATGCTGCCGCCAATCGTCCCGCGATTGCGCACGGCACGATAGGCGATGCCGTGGGCGACGCGGCGCATCAGCCCGCCGGTCACGTCCGGCACCACGCCGTCCTCGATCTCCGCATGGGTCCAGCCGGCCCCGATGTCGAGATGGGTCGCGCTGCCCTGAAGCGTGCGCAGCTCGTCGACGCGGCGCAGGTCCACGAGCGCGGCCGGCCGGGCGAGGCGCAGGTTCAGCATCGGCCCCAGCGAGCAGCCGCCGGACACGGGCTTTGCCCCCTCCCCCGCCAGCGCGGAGAGCGCCTGATCGAGGGAGGTCGCGAGGGTGAGGTCGAAGGCTGCGGGCTTCATGCGGCGCTCCGTCCGTTGCTCGTGCGCCGCGCCTCGGCGAGGGCCGCGAGCACGCGCTCCGGCGTCGCGGGAATCTCGCACAGGGTGGCGCCGAGATCCTTCAGCGCATCGTTGATGGCGTTCACGATGGCGCCGGCCGGGGCGATGGCACCGCCCTCGCCCACGCCCTTGATGCCGTGGGCGGAGAACGGGGACAGCGTCTCGGTGTGGGCAATGCGCACCTTGGGCAGCTCGGTGGGGCCGGGCAGCAGATAATCCACGAGGGTGGAGGCCAAAGGCTGGCCTTCGGAATCGTAGGTGCTTTCCTCGAACAGCGCCGTGCCGACACCCTGGGCGACGCCGCCATAGGCCTGCCCCTCGACGATCATGGGGTTCACCATGCGCCCGCAATCCTCCACCACCACATAGTCGAGGATTTCGGTGGCGCCGGTCTTCACGTCCACGGCCACCAGGGCGGCGTGGGTGGCGTAGGAGAAGAGGCCCGTATCCACGTCCGGCTTGTAGCCCTCGGTGACTTCGAGGCCGCCGGTGTCCACGCCGTCCGGCAGCACCTCGGGGGTGCGATACCAGGCGCGGGCAATCTCCGCGAACGTCACGGAGCCGGTCGGCCCGTGGATGGCGCCGCCCTCGAACCGCACCTGCTCGGCGGAGCACTGCATGAGATGGGCGGCGAGCGCCTTCACCTTCTCCGCCAGCTTCTGCGCCGCCTTGGAGACCGCGCCGCCGGCCATCACGATGCCGCGCGAGGCATAGGCGCCGGTGGAGAAGGGCGTGGTGGCGGTGTCGCCCAGCGTCACGCGGATCTGCGCGATGGGCAATGTGAGGATCTCGCTCGCCATCTGCGCCAGCGTCGTCTCCAGCCCCTGGCCGATGGTGTGGATGCCGGCCTTCACGTCGGCGCTGCCATCCGGATTGAGGCGGATGGTGGCCTGCTCATAGCCCGGCACCAGCGGCGTGCCCCAGGAGGCGAACACCTTGGTGCCGTGGGCGGACTGCTCCGTATAGGTGGAGAAGCCGACGCCGATGCGCCGGCCGTCCATCTCGTCCATCTTCTGCCGGGCGCGGATGGCCTCGAAGCCGATCATCTCGCGGGCCGTCGCGAGCGAGGCGGGATAGTCGCCGCTGTCGTAGAATTTCTTGGTGATGTTGAGGTACGGCATGGCCGAGGCGGGCACGAGATTTTCCGCCCGCACATCCACCGCCTCGCGGCCCACGGCGGCGGCGACCGCATCGATGGTCAGTTCCATGGCGAAGCACACGCCCGGCCGCGCCACGCCGCGATAGGGCGCGAAGGGTGGCTTGTTGGTGGCCACCGAATAGGTCTTGCAGCGATACTGCGGCCAGATGTACGGCCCCGGCAAATTGCCGCCCGCCTGCGCGGCCTCCAGGCACGCCGTGAAGGGCCACACCGAATAGGCGCCCACGTTCACCGCCACTTCCGCGTCGAGGCCGAGCAGCCGGCCGCGTTCGTCGGCATAGGCGGTAATGACATATTCATGCTCGCGGGCATTGGCGCCGGCCGTGAGGTGCTCGCGGCGGTCCTCGATCCAGCGGAAGGGGCGTTTGAGCGTCATCGCCAGCCACGCCACCAGCACTTCCTCGGGCTGGAGCAGGCATTTGTAGCCGAAGCCGCCGCCCACGTCGGGCGGGGCGATGCGGATCTGCGCTTCCGGCAGGCCCAAGGTCTCGGCGAGGCCGGCGCGGATCATGTGCGGCACCTGGGTGGAGGTGTTCACCACCAGCGTGTCGTTCTGGAAATCCCACCACGCCACCAGCCCCTTGCCCTCCATGGGGTGCATGCACTGGCGGCCGGTGCGGAAGCGCTTCTCCACCTTCACGGCGGCAGTGCGGGCGACCTCCTCGATGCCGCCGGAATCGAAGCTGGTTTCCAGAAAGAGGTTGTCGCCCCACGCCTCGTGCAGCAGCGCGGCGCCGGGCGCGCGGCCGCTGTCGCAATCGACGATGGCGGGCAGTTCCTCATAGTCGAAGAGGGTCGCCTCGCAGAGGTCTTCCGCCTCGGCGCGGGTCGGCGCATAGGCCATGGCGACGATGTCGCCGACGAAGCGCACCTTCTCCCGCGCCAGCGGCGGATGGGCGGAGAGCTTGTAGCCGGGGATGGTGGAGCGGGTGATGATGTCGCCGACGCCCGCGCAATCGGCGGCGGTGAAGACCGCGCCTTCGTGCCCCTGCGGCTTCGTCACCGAGAGGATGCGCGCGTGGGCCACGGGGCTACGCAGGAACGCCACGTCGCTCATCCCGGGCATGCGGATGTCGCCGGCGAACCGGCCGCGGCCCATCAGGTGGCGCGCATCCTCCTTGCGGCGGACGCGGGCGCCGATGCCTTCGCCGCTGACGGCGGGATGGGTGTCGTGCTCCACGGACATGGCGTCCCTCTCCTTCGGTATGGGCAGGGCGGCGGCAAGGGCCGCCCTGCGATCATCGTCTCAGGCTGCCGCGCTCACGGCCATTTGGGCGCGGAGAAGCGGAAGCTGTCGAGGCGGAAGTCCGCGACGCGCATCCAGGCGTTGGATTCGTTCAGGTAGGTCTTCCAGGGCTCGTAGATCTTCTTGAACTCGGGGTTGGAGGCGGCCAGTTCCGCGAAGGTCTCCAGCGTCGCCTTGTAGACCGCCTCCATCACCGGCTGCGGGAAGGCGCGCAGCTCGACGCCGGCCGCGAGCAGGCGGCGCAGCGCCTCGGGGTTCTTGGTGTCGTAGTTCGCGAGCATCATCAGATTCTGCTCGGTCGCGGCGGTCTCGAAGGCGGCCTTGAACACCGGCGGCAGCGCGTCCCACGCCTCCTTGTTGGCAAGCGTGGTGATCTGGGCGCTGCCCTCCCACCAGCCGGGGGTGTAGTAATACTTGGCCACCTTGTTGAAGCCGAGCTTCTCGTCGTCATAGGGGCCGATCCACTCGGCCGCGTCGATGGTGCCGCGCTCCAGCGAGGGATAGATGTCGCCCGGCGCGATCTGCTGCGGCACCACGCCGAGCTTGGTCAGGATGCGGCCGCCGAGGCCGGCGATGCGCATCTTGAGGCCCTGCAGGTCCTCGAGCCCCTTGATCTCCTTGCGATACCAGCCGCCCATCTGCACGCCGGTGTTGCCACAGGGGAAGGAGACCATGTTCTCCTTGCCGAACAGCTCCTGGATCAGCGCCTTGCCGCCGCCGTAGTAATACCAGGCGTTCTGCTGGCGGGCGTTGGTGCCGAAGGCGATGCCGCCGTCGAACGCATAGGCCGGATTCTTGCCGGTGAAGAAGGAGGTGAGGGTGTGCGAGCACTCCACCGTCTTGTTCTTGGTGGCATCGAACACCTGCGTCGCGCCGACGATCTCGCCGCCGGCGAAGGGCGTCACCTCGAACTTGCCCTCGGTGAGCTCGCCGATGCGCTGGCACATGGCGGCCGCCGAGCCATAGATGGTGTCGAGGCTCTTCGGCCAGCTCGTCGCCATGCGCCACTTCACCGTGGCCTGGCTCTGCGCGATGGCGGGCGCGGCCACCAAAGTGGCGGCGGAGCCGGCGGCGATATTGGTCAGGAAGGTCCGTCTCTTCATCATCATTCCCCTTGTTTTTGTCAGGTCGGCGTCGGTCGGCAAAGGCGAAATCAGAAGCCGGCCCCGGGCTTCGGCAGGTCATCGAGGCCGGGCATGGCGGGCAGGCCGAGGCCGCTCGCCGGCGCATCGAGGCTGTCGAGCTGGCGCTGGGCGGCGGCGGGATCGGCCGTGGGGGCCGAGGATTTGTAGTGCATCACCAGGCCCGGGAAGGCGGCGATGAGGCCCACCATCACCATCTGGATCACCACGAAGGGAATGGCTCCCCAATAGATCTGCGCGGAGGTCACCGGCTCCATGCGCTTGCCGGTGAGCCGGTCGAGATAGGCGCTCTTCGGCGCCACCGAGCGCAGGTAGAACAGCGCGAAGCCGAAGGGCGGGTGCATGAAGGAGGTCTGCATGTTCACCCCCAGCATCACCCCGAGCCAGATGAGGTCGATGCCGAGCTTGTCCGCCGCCGGCGCCAGCAGCGGCACGACGATGAAGGCCAGCTCGAAGAAATCGAGGAAGAAGGCGAGGACGAAGATCAGCGCGTTGATGAAGAGCAGGAAGCCGATCTGCCCGCCCGGCAGGCCGGTGAGCAGATGCTCCACCCACACATGTCCGTTGATGCCGTAGAAGGTGAGCGAGAACACCCGCGCGCCGAGCACGATGAAGATGGCGAAGGCGGAGAGCTTGGCGGTGGTCTGGGTCGCCTGCGTGAGGATGGAGAGCGAGAAGCGCGCGGGGTTCTTCTCCAGCCGGCGCTTCAGCGCGGCGAGGGCCATGGCGCCGAGCGCGCCCATGGCGCCGCCCTCCGTGGGCGTTGCGACGCCGAGGAAGATGGTGCCCAGCACCAGGAAGATGAGCAGCAGCGGCGGCACCATCACGAAGGTGACCCGCTCGGCCATGCGCGAGACCAGGGGCATGCCGGTGAACCGCTCGATCCCGCCGGCGATGAAGGCATAGAGGGCACCCGCGGCGAGGATGTCGGCCATGAGACCGACCGTCGGATGCCCGCTCTCGCGGAGCAGCACATAGGCCGCGCCGAACGCCGCCGTCAGCACGGCCGAGAGGACGAGCCGCCGCGCGCCGAGGAAGCGGTTGAGCAGCGCGCAGACGAGCGCCACCACCACCGCCACGCAGATGGCGAGAATGACATAGTCCGCGCCCGCCTTGATGCCGGTCTCGCGCATCAGCAAAGTGGCGATGGCGGCGGAATAGGCGACCAGCACGCCGAGCTGCCACACGCCGCGCGCGCCCGACGGCTCGCGGCAGGTGAGCGCTTCCGGGGGCAGGCCGGGCGCCGACTTGGGTGAAATGATGGTGACCGCGAAGACGTAGAGTGCATAGAGGCCGGACAGGATGAGGCCGGGCAGGAAGGCGCCTTCGTACA
This sequence comes from Xanthobacter wiegelii, assembly GCF_043193855.2. Classification (NCBI taxonomy): domain Bacteria; kingdom Pseudomonadati; phylum Pseudomonadota; class Alphaproteobacteria; order Hyphomicrobiales; family Xanthobacteraceae; genus Xanthobacter; species Xanthobacter wiegelii. The sequence continues at coordinate 4,804,812 of NZ_CM195529.1, forward strand.
TGTCGCCCACCGAGCGGCCGAGCTGGTCGGCCATCACGATCAGCACCAGCGAGGGCGGGATGATCTGGGCCAGCGTGCCGGAGGCGGCGATGACGCCGGCCGCGAGGCGCCGATCGTAGCCGTAGCGCAGCATGATGGGCAGCGAGATGAGCCCCATGGAGATCACCGAGGCGGCCACGACGCCCGTGGTCGCGGCCAGCAGCGCGCCCACGAAGATCACCGCATAGGCAAGGCCCCCGCGCACCGTGCCGAACAGCTGGCCGATGGTCTCCAGAAGGTCTTCGGCCATGCCGGAGCGCTCCAGCACCAGCCCCATGAAGGTGAAGAAGGGGATCGCCAGCAGCACCTCGTTGGCCATGGTGCCGAACATGCGCTCCGGCAGCGCCTGGAGGAGCGGCCAGGACAGCGTGATCGCGTCCGGCGCGTAGGGCGAAAGCTCGACGGCGATGAAGAAGAAGAGCAGTCCGTTGGCGGCCAGCGCGAAGGCGACGGGATAGCCGAGCAGCATGAACACGACGAGCGTCGCGAACATGATGGGGGCGAGGTTCTGGGCAATGAACTCGATCATCGGGGCAGCCTTGGGCGCGGCGGGCGAACGGGCGAGGAGGATGGGGCGGCCATGGTCATGGCCGCATGCCGCCTTCCGAGATCCGCGGGTCCACCTTCGCGAGTTCGTGGAGAATGCGCTCCGCCTCGGCCGCGTGGATGTCGGGGCCCGCCGCCTCCGCGAGATCGCCGCGCATGATGGCCACGCGCTTGATGAGCTCGCTCACGCCCTGCAGCAGAAGCAGCGCGAAGCCGACGAGGATCAGCGCCTTGGCGGGCCAGAGGATGAGCCCGCCCGCATTGGTGGAGGTCTCGCTGGACTTCAGGGACTCGAACACGAACGGCACGGACAGCCACACCATCAGCATCGAGAACACCATCAGGAACAGGACGATGCAGACGATCTCGATGATGTTGGTGACCCGCCGGCTGAAGCGGGAGGCCACGATGTCGATGCGGATGTGCTCGTTGAGCTGCAGCGTCCACGGCGCGCAGAGCATGAACACCGCGCCGAACAGATACCACTGCAATTCGAGCCAGGCGTTGGACGATACGCCGAACATCTTGCGGACCACGGCGTTGGCGGCCGAGACGAGGATGGCGACGAAGATCGCCCAGCACGCCACGCGGCCGACGAAGACATTCAGCGCGTCTATGGAACGCGACAAGAACAATAGAGCTTTCATGCCTCTACTCCCGGGGCAAGGGATGCGAGCGGCGGAGGGATCGGGCAACACGTCTTTTCAACTTGAAAAAGAACTATTCTAATCTAGGCGGCGTCTGCCTGATACTTCGGGTGCGTGGCCTCGAAGCAGTCGAGGGCCATGCAGTTTTCGTAAATCCCCATCACCAGCGGATAGGGCGTCACATCGCAATTGAAGCGCTGGGCATTGAACACCTGCGGCACGAGGCAGATGTCCGCCATGCCGGGCGCATCGCCCAGCACGAACCTGCCGCTGAGGCCCCGCGCCGCGAGCATGGCCTCCAAGCTCCGGAAGCCTTCGGCGATCCAGTGGGCATACCAGGCGTTGCGGGCGGTCTCGTCATGGCCGAGGCGGTCGAGATGCTTGAGCACCCGCACATTGTTGAGCGGATGGATGTCGCAGCAGATGGCCTGGCTGAAGGCGCGCACATAGGCCCGCTCGATGGGGTCCTTCGGCAGCAGCGCCGGCTCGGGCTGCGTCTCCTCCAGATATTCCATGATGGCGAGCGACTGGGTGAGCACGAGAGAGCCATCCACCAGGGCCGGCACAAGGCCCTGCGGATTGAGGCGCACGAAGGCGTCGGCCTTGTGCTCCATCTTCGGCAGGCTGATGGCACGCGGCGTCGCGGTGAGCCCCTTGAAGGCGAGCGCGATGCGCACCCTGTAGGACGCCGACGACCTAAAGAAACCGTAGAGTTCCATTTGCGCACTCTGGAAGTTTTGTTTTTTCTTCGGACGCATGGAACGGCGATGGCGCGAAGCCATCGCCGGAGGGGGCGGCAGACAGCGCCGCCCGGAGATGTCAGCTGGCGGCCTTGGCGAGGATCTCGTCGGGCGTGGAGGACACGACCTTCGCGTAGCGCGGCACGAACTTGCCACCGACGATGTGGCGGATGAAGGAGGGCTTGAGCTCTTCGGCCAGGATCTTGCGGATCTTGGCGTGCTCCTCGATGTCCTTCCACTCCGCGATCAAATAGAAGCGCAGCGGATTTTCCTCATCGCGCAGCAGAACGCCGTCCTTCACCTGCGCCCACGACTTGTGCATCGGATTTCCATCCGAATAGTCGAAATCCTCGAACTCGCGGATGAACTCCGCTTCCGAGCCCGGATTGATGGTGAAGTCGTAGATGTGGAGGTAGTTGCCCTTGGTGGCGAGCGGCTCTTGAGCCATTCGTGTCTCCCTCTCGTTGCCCGGAGACGATGCACCCGATCGCAACGCGACCCGGCGGCGCCTGCTCCTGTGCGCCCGCCTGCGGCGGACTCCATTAATAGGAGTACACTGATTAATTCGGCCGTCAATGCGCCACGTCACATTTCCGGAAAATGACGCAGATATGGGCTGATTGCTGGCAAATCGCGCACATTCGTGCCGCATCTCTCGGCGGCGATCCGAAAGAAATGATGTGACACTGACTAATTTGGCGATTTTGGCTGGGTGCAATGCAGCGAGGCAGGACGCCGCCGCGTGGCGGATCGGCGTGATTGCGGGCATTGCGCGGCGCGCGACTTATGACGCACTGCGAGCGTGGCGCGCGCGCGATCCATGTCGCTGCGCGCGCGGGTAGGGTCGATGGGAGGGCCGGCCCGGCGGCTGCCCGCCAGATCGGCTCAGACGGCCTGCGCCGCCGGCTCCTCTTTCATCGCCGGCAGCTCGATCGTGAAGGCGGCGCCGCCCTCCCCGTTCTCCACGGAAAGCGTTCCGCCGTGGTCGCGGATGATGCCGAAGCTCACCGAGAGGCCGAGGCCCGTGCCCTTGCCCGGCGGCTTGGTGGTGAAGAAGGGCTGGAAGATGCGCTCCATCACGTCCTCGGGGATGCCGCCGCCATTGTCCTCCACGCGGATGCGCAGCAGGCGGCCGGCCTTGCCGGTCTCGCAGCCGACGCGCAGCCGGATAAGGCCGGGAAAGTCCGTGCCGGTGCTGGCACGGCGCTCGACGATGGCGTCGCGGGCGTTCTGGATGAGGTTGATGATGACCTGCTCCAGCTGGTCCTGCCGGCACAGCACCTTGGGAATGTCCGGCCCCTGGGCGGTCTCGACTTCGATATTGTCCAGCCGCAGGTGGGCGCCCACCACCTGCAGCGCGCCCTCCACCGCATCCAGCGGCGCGGAGGGCTGGAGGTGCTCGTCGCTCTTGCGGCCGAAGATGCGCATGTGGTCGATGATCCGGCTCATGCGCACGGTCTGCTGCACGATGCGGTCGAGCTTGGAGACGAGATGCTCGGGCGGCAGCCCCATCTTCATCCCGGTCAAAGCGTTGGAGGCGGCGAGGCGGATGACGCCGAGGGGCTGGTTGATCTCGTGGGCGAGGCCCGTCGCCACCTCGCCCAGCGAGGCGAGCTTGGACATCTGGTAGAGCTTGTTCTCCTCCATCCGGCGCTGGGTCTGGTCGACGGCGACCACCACCACCTCCTGCCCGCCGGAGCCGCCCGGGCCCATGCCCTGCAGCGGCGCCACGACGATCTCCGCCTCCACGTCGGTCTCCCCGTCGGAGAGGCGCTCATTGATGTGGCGCGGCGCATTGAGGTCCGCGACGATGGTGCGGAAGCGGGGCCTGCCCAGATAGGACCGCAGGAGGCGTCCGAGCGTCCCGTCCGGCGGCGAGCCGATCTCGCTGGCGCCCTCCGGCGTGACGTGCATGACCGAAACGCCGGGCACCCGGCTGATGGCGTCGAGCACATTGGCTTCGCGCAGGCGCGCGAGTGCCTGAACCTCCTGCGCCTCCAGCCGCTTCTGCAGGTTGAAATAGCTGCCGCCCACCGCGACCACCATCAGAAGGGCAATGGAGAGGCCGGCCGCCGTGCTCCAGATCGCCGCCTTGAAGTCGGCGGACTGGGCTCGCACGAAATCCGTGGAATAAGCCACGGAGACGAGGATGGGAAACTTGCCCGAGCGCACGGTGAAGCCCACCCGCTCGATGCCGTCGACGGTGCTGGCCTGGCGATAGGCATCGCCGCCGTTCTGCATGGCGGCCACGAAGGCCGGCGATTTGGACAAATCGTCGCCGAAGCTGGTCCTGTTGGTGGCGCGGGCGCGGACGATGCCGTCCGTGCCCATGAGGGCGATGAGCTGGCCATCCTCGGTGCGCAGCTGCTTGTAGAAATCGATGAAGTCGCTGATGGCGTAGGAGGCGACGACCACGCCCGCGAAACCGCCCTGCGCGTCGGTCAGGGGCCGCGTCAGCTGGATGGTGTATTTCTTGGAGACGCGGCCGAGCACGGGCTTGCTGATGAAGAGCTGCCCCTTCCCCGGGTCCTTGCCCATGTGGACGCGGATGTGCTCGCGATCAGAGAGATCCACCTTCTCCGGCCCCGGGGGGGCGAGGCTGCTCGCCACCATCACGCCGTTTCTGTCGGTGACGGCGAGCTGCACCACCGAGGGGGGGACGCTGAAGTCCTTGAGCTGCTCATAGATCTGGTAGGGCGCAGCGCTGTGGTCGTAATTGCTCGCGAAGTTTTGCAGCAGCGCGTCGATGGGCTCCACCGCCTGCTCGAAGCTGCGCATGAGCAGCGTCGCCATGCGGTGGGCCGTGATCTCCGCCTTCTCCATCTCCGCATCGCTGTGCAACTGGAACAGCACCAGCGCCGCCACCAGCGGAATGAGGCCGACGAGAAAGACGAGCCCGGCAAGCATCAGCGTGACGCGGTTGAAGCCCTGGGGCTCCTGCTTCGGCGACGGATCGGGTCCGGGACCGGAGGGGTGATCGGCCGGCCGACCAGACATGACATCAGGCGGTGACATCGCCGGCCCCTCCAAGCTCCACCAGCGCCGCGCAGAGATCATCGAAGGCCAGCGGCTTCGGAAAGCAGCGCAGCACGCCCTTCTGGCGCGCGCGCTCCATGTCGGCCTCGGCAGCGTGTCCGGTCATCATCAGGAAGCGCACATCGCGGCCAGGAAACCGCCCCTGCACGGTCTCCACCAGAGCGACGCCGTCCATGTCCGGCATGCGCATGTCGGTGAGCACGACCCGGATGTCGGTATCGCGCGCGAGAATGTCTATGGCCTCGGCGCCCCGCCCGACGGAGCGGGTGGACAGGCCGCGAAAGGCCAGCGCCTCGATCAGCTCGTCGAGGTATTCAGGCTCGTCATCGACGATGAGAACATGAGTCATCTGTCGTCGGACCCCGCTCAGCCGGTATTGAAGGATGGGATGCCGGTTTTGCGGCGCACTCCACGCCCGCGCCTGCCCTCCGTCAAGGCAAACTCATTCCGATTTGAAGTGAATTCCGGATCAGTTGCCGGCTTGAAAGATGACAAACGGAGTGAAATATGAGCCCATAGATTGGAATTTTTCCAACCCGGCCAGAAAGATGGCGGCCAGCGCGAGGTGTATTTGATGCCGCAGGCTGCCGCACCACCCAAAGTGCCCCCGGGGCGTGGCAAGCTTCGGCGCATCCTTATTCTTGACGACGATGCGGCTTTTCGCGAAGACCTAGCGGAATACCTTACTTTCGCCGGCCATACGGTAAGCCATACCTCCGATCCCACGGATGTGACCCCACGGAGCCTGTGCGATACCGACATCCTCCTGCTTGACCTGAACATGCCGGGCGTCGACGGAGTGGACGTACTGCGCAACCTCTGCCGGTGCGTTCTCAGCGCCCAGGTGGTCCTCATCAGCGGCAGTGACAAGGATGTGATCGAAGCGGCCGCCGAGGCCGGGAGGATGAGCAACATCCGGATCCTCGGCACCCTCCACAAGCCGTTCGATCCCGAGGAATTGCTCACACTCATCGGCGGCGAGGCGGCCGAGGCGAGCATCCACCACGCCACCGCCCGCGCTCCGTCCGTTTCGCAGGTGGCCGAGGCGGTGGAGGCGGCGATCGCGGGCGGCACGGTGCCGGTGATGTTCCAGCCCAAGTGCCGTCCCGGCGACCGCGCCTTCGGCGGTGCCGAGGCACTGCTGGGCGATGTCTGGCCGGGCCTCGGCCGCATCTCCCCGTCAGCGATCATCGAGGCGGCCGGCACGATGCCGGGCCTGCTGCGGCGGCTGACCCTCGAGGTGGTGGAGCGCGCGGCCCGGGGCGGCGCCGCCTGGCGCGCGGCCGGGCTCGACGGTCCGGTCAGCATCAACATGACCCTCGACCTTCTGACCGAGCCCCGCGCCCCGGCGCTGCTCGCAGAAACCGTCAGGGCAGCCGGCCTTGCACCCTCCGACGTGATCCTGGAGCTGACCGAGGACGCGATCTACGATTCCTCCAGCGACGCGCTGATGGCCCTCGCACAGGTGCGCATGGCCGGCTTCGGCGTGGCGCTGGACGATGTGGGACAGCGCCAGAGCGGCCTGCTCCAGCTGGCCCGCCTGCCCATCACCGAGCTCAAGATCGACCGCGCCCTCGTCGTCCAGTCCCGGGGCACCGAAAAATCCCGCAGCATTCTGGAGGCTCTGATCGAGCTTGGCCATCGCCTCGGCCTGAAGGTGGTCGCCGAGGGCGTGGAAACGGAAGAGGATTTGTCCCGCGTCAAGGCCATGGGCGTGGATCTGGTCCAGGGTTTTGTCATTTCCCGCAAACTCGCCCTTGCCGAATTCATCGCGATGTTCAAGGAATGGAGACAATCCGGCGCCACAATCACGGTTGCCGGCCCAGAGAAAGCTTGACCGAGGACGCCCCCGAGGACCCAACCCACGACCTAACCCCAGGACGCCAAGCTGAAGAATGCGTAACGACAGCTCCAAGGGCGGATGGGCCGAGGCCGCGACCGCCGAGCCGCAGGTACTTCTGGTCGATGACGACCGCGACGTGCTGGAAGAGCTGCACGACGGCCTCTCGATGCTGGGCATTGCCTCGCTCACCGCCACCACGGCGGTGGAGGCGCTGGACCTCGTGCAGCGCAATGATCCCCTGAAAGTGATCGTGACCGATCTCCAGATGCCGCGCATCGACGGCATCGAGCTTCTGCAGAAGCTCTCGGTGCGGCGCCGCAAGCATCCCATGGCCGCCATCGTCATCACCGGCCACGCCTCCCTCGACCGGGCCGTGGGCGCGCTGCGCCTCCAGGCGGTGGATTTCCTCCAGAAGCCGCTTCTCGCCGAGGAGGTGGCGCACGCCATCCACCGCGCCCTCGCCATCGTCGAGGACGAGGCGCTGAACGCGAACGGCGAGGACGACCTGCCCGCCACGATCGCCCGGCCCAATTACATGAAGGCGCTCGTCGCCGCCCGGGCCGACCGGGACGCCATCTTCCAGACCGGCCTGTTCTCCGATCCCGCGTGGGAGATGATGCTCGACCTCGCGGTGGCGGAGGCGAGCGCCCGGCCCATCTCCGTCACCAGCCTGTGCATCGCCTCCGGCGCGCCCACCACCACGGCGCTGCGCCGCATCGATGATCTGGAGGAGGCGGGGCTGGTGAAGCGCGTGCCCGACGGCCGCGACCGCCGGCGCATCCTGGTGGTGCTGACCGAGCAGGGGCGCGGCCGCATGGAGGCCTTCGTGCAGCGGCAGGCCGATCGCTTCGGCATCAAGCTCGACTGAACGCGACGAGGCAAACGAAAAGGGCCGGTGTCTCGCGACACCGGCCCTCTTTCTTTGTGCGGCGCGGATCAGGCAGCGCGCAGGGTGGAGACGAAGCTCGTCACCTCGCGCTGGAGATCCTGCGACTGCTCGGATAGCGCCGAGGAGAGGCTCATGAGCTGGGTCGCGGCGGAGCCGGTCATGCCGGCGGCCTGGCCGACGCCGGACATGTTGTTCGTCACCTGGGTGGCGCCCTGCGCGGCGCGGTGGGTGTTGGCGGCGATCTCGCTGGTGGCGGCCCGCTGCTCCTCCACCGCACCGGCGATGATGGCGGTAAGGTCACGCACGTTGTTGATGGTGGTCACGATGCTCTGGATGGAGGTCACCGTGGCGGAGGTCGCGTGCTGGATCTCGCCGATCTTCATGGAGATCTCGTCGGTGGCCTTCGCCGTCTGGGCGGCGAGTTCCTTCACCTCGGAGGCGACAACCGCGAAGCCGCGGCCCGCATCGCCCGCCCGCGCCGCCTCGATGGTGGCGTTGAGGGCGAGGAGGTTGGTCTGCTCGGCAATCTCCTTGATGAGGTTCAGCACCTGCCCGATGGACTGGGCCGCCTCGGAGAGCTGGCGGATGTTGTCGTTGGTGCGCTCGGCCTCATCCGCCGCCGACCGGGCGATGACCGCCGAGTTCGACACCTGGTCGCTCATCTCGCGGATGGAGGCGGACAGCTCCTCGGCAGAAGCCGCGACCGTCTGCACGTTGTCCGAGGCCCCCTCGGCGGCGAGCGTCACCGACTGGGCCTGGCGGGAAGTCTCCTCCGCCGTGGCGGAGAGGTTGCGGGCGGCGTCGGCCACCTCGCCGGACGAGCCGGAGAAGCGCTCGGCGAGGGCGCCCATGCGGCTCTGGAAGGCGTTGGCGATGTTGGCGCGCTCGGCGATGAGCTGCTGCGCCATCTCCTCCTCCTTGCGCTTCTGCTCGGCGCGCAGGTTCTCGGTCTCGGCGAGGCCGTCGCGGAACACCTCGAGGGTGCGGGCGATGTCGCCGATCTCGTTCTTCGTCTCGCGGTTCGGCACCTGCGTATCCAGCGCGCCGCCGGCGATCTTGCCCATCGCATCAGTGACGCGGTTGAGCGGGCGGGTGATGCCGAACAGGATGAAGGCAACGGCCGCAAGACCGAGCACGAGCTGCGCGACCACGGCGAGGATCAGGACCGATTGCGCGGTTTCGTAGTCTTCGGCGGCGCGGGTCTCGGCGTCGGCCGCCCCCTTGTTGTTGATACCGATACTCTTCGCAAGGCTGAGCATGACGGCATCGAAGACACCGACGCTCTTGTTGGCGAGCTCGATGGCGGCGTCCTCCTGCCCGGCGCGGTGCTTGCCCAAGAATTCGCCCTGCACCTGGACATACTCCGCCCAGCGCACCAACACGTCGTTCCACAGCGAGCGCTCCTCCGGCGAGGAGATCAGCTTCTCATACTCTCCCGTCGCCTTGCCGGTCTCCCCGATGAGGCGGCTCATGCGGTCCGCCAGGGCCGCGCTCTCCTTGGGCTCGGTGACCAGCAGGGTGCGCATGGCGGCGACGCGGACGCGGGTCATTGCATACTTGACCTCGCCCAGCGCACGCACGCTCGGCAGCCAGTTCTCCGCCAGTTCGTCGACATTGTGGTTGATGTGGGCGAGCTTGCTCAGGGCAAGCGCGCCCTGCCCTGCCGCCAGAGCGACCAGGACGAGGTAGAGGCCGATCAATGTACTCTTGACGGTCAGACGCATGTTTGTCTCCCCTTTTTCGGGTATTTCTGAACTTGTCTCAGGACTGAAAGACAAAGATCCGTCTTTTCATACTCACCCAAGCTGGATTGGAGCTTGCGCTACCGAGAGTACTACCCGCGCCGTCAGCCGACGTACTGGTATCCGAGATAGCGGCGGGCATCGATCACGTCGCGGCCGAGCTGCAGGCGCAGCTTCTTGCGCAGCTTGCTCATGTGGCCCTCGACCACGCTCTCGTCCACGTCCTCGTTGAAGATGCCGTAGATGGTGTTGAAGATCTGGGTCTTGGTGACCCGGCGCTTGGAGTTCTTCACCAGATATTCGAGGATGTGCCGCTCGCGGCGCGGCAGGGCCAAGGGCGCGCCGTCCACCTCGGGGTCGCGGCCGTCGAAGAACACGCGCAGGCGCTCGTCGGACGGCATCTGGATGTCGCCGGAACGCACCCGCCGCCACACCGCGTCCGCGCGGGCCACGATCTCGCGCACATGGACGGGCTTGCGCACCACGTCGTCGATGCCGGCGGTGAAGAGTTCCAGCGTCTGGGTCAGGGACTTCACATCCTCCAGCGCGATGATGGGCGCCGGGCTGTGCGAGCGGATGAGGTCGGGATAGGTGATGCGCGCGTCGGATTCCCCGATCAGGAAGCTTTCCACCGCGCCGAGATCCTGGTCCGAGGTGGTCTCGATCCAGTCGCGGAATTCGCTACCCGTGAAACCCTGCGAAGAAAAACCCTCGCGGGAGAACGCCGAAACATAGCTTTCGGCAACAGAGGCCCGCTCATCAACGACGACGTACATGATTCCCTCCATCATGTCTTAAAGGGTTCGTGTCGCCGGCATCGATGTCTTAACGATTTATTTCGCGTCAGGCGACGCAAAATCCCTAGGACGATGGCACAGAACGGGCAATCTGAAGAGGAACGGGTTTGGAAGCGAATTGATTGCCAGATCGGAGTGGTCGCGGCCTCGCCCCCTACGAAAGACGAAAGCCGGCGGCGGATTCTGCATCCGCGGCGCCGGCTCTGGAGTTTTGAGGGCATTCTCGCTCCGGATTGGCTCCGATCCGGAACGATCCCCGCCGCGGGCTGGGCGCCGGCGGCCGGCGAAAGCTCGTGCTAGCGCCGGGCGGCGACGATCGTCGACGGCGCGCGGGTGTGGACGTAGGTGCCGCGATGATCGGGGAGCGGGCGGAAGGCATCGCAGATGCCGATGGCCGTCTCCGCCCCGCCGAGCTGGAGGAAGCCATCCGGCGCGAGCTGGCGCGACATGCGGGCGAGGATGTCGGCCTTGGTGGGCACGTCGAAATAGATCAGCACGTTGCGGCACATGATGAGATCGAACGTACCGAGCCCGGTGTACGGGTCGAGCAGGTTGAACTTGCGATACTCCACCACGGACTTCAGCTGCGGCACGACCTCCCACCAGTCGCCCGACTTCACGAAATACTTGAGCAGCTGCTGCACCGAGAGGCCGCGCTGCACCTCGAACTGATTGTAGCGGCCGGCGCGGGCCCGCTCCAGCACATCGCTGGAAATGTCCGTGCCGAGGATATGCACCCGCCGCCCGCCGGTCAGCTCGGGCCGCTCGGCCAGCAGCATCGCGATGGAATAGGGCTCCTGGCCCGTGGAGGCGGCGGCGCACCAGATGCGCAGCGTGTGGGTCTTCAGCCGCGACGCGCACAAGGCCGGAAGCAGCGAGCGGGCCATGTCCTCGAACGGCACCTTGTCGCGGAAGAACAGGGATTCGTTCGTGGTCATCGCCTCAACCACCGCTTCCGCGATGATGGGCGCCTCGTTGCTCTTCAAGATCTCCGCCAGCCGCGCGAAATCGGGGATGGCGAAGCGGTTGAGCAGCGGGATGAGGCGGCTTTCGAGGAGATAATGCTTGTCGTCGGTGAGGATAAGCCCCGACCTGTCTTTCAGGAACCGGGCGAAGAAGTCGTAGTCCGCGGGGCGGATCATCCGCGCCTCCTCGCAAGCATGGCGATGACCTTGGGTCCGATGGCCTGGAGCGGGAGCACCTCGCTGGCGTTCCCCGCATGGGCGGTGGCACCGGGCATGCCCCAGACCACGCTCGTCTCCTCGTCCTGCACGATGACGCTGCCGCCCGCGTCGGCGATGAGGCCGGCGCCCCGCGCGCCGTCGCTGCCCATGCCGGTCAGCACGAGCGCGAGGGCGTTGCGGCGATAGATCTGCGCCACCGTGTCGAACATGGGGTCCACGGCCGGCTTGCAGAAATTCACGGGCGGTCCGTCGGAGAGGCGGATGAGCGTGCGCGGCCCGTCGCGCTCCAGCAGCATGTGCTTGCCGCCGGGGGCAATGTAGATGTGCCCGGCGCGCAGCGCCTCGCCCTCCTGCCCCTCGGCCGCCTGACGGCCGGCGGCGCGGCTGACGTGCTCGGCCAGCAGCGCGGTGAAGGTTGCCGGCATGTGCTGCGTGATGACCACCGGGATGCGCTCGATATAGGGCCCGAGCACGGCGAACAGGCGGGTGAGCGCCTGCGGCCCGCCCGTGGAGCTGCCCACGGCGATCAGCGAGATGTCGGACGCGGAATAGGGGCGCAAACGGATCGGTCCCCTTGGCAGGCTGGCGGCCGCCGCCTGCGGCTGCAGGGAGGGCGGCGGCAAGGCGGGCGCGCGGCCGGCCTGCCGCAGCACCTTCAGGCCGAGGCTGCGCACCTTCTCCATCAGCTCGCGCTTGAAGTCGTCGGTGGCAAACGTGCCCTTGGTGGCGTCCGGCTTCGGCAGATAGTCGGCGGCGCCCAGCGTGAGCGCCTTGAGGCTGATCTCCGCGCCCCGGCGGGAGAGGGCCGAGGCGACGATGACCGTCGTGTTGCGCCGCTGCTTGAGGATGAGCGGCAGAGCGGTGAGGCCGTCCATCTCCGGCATCTCGAGGTCGAGGATGACCACGTCGGGCTGCACCCGCTCAAGATCGCCGAGGGCGGCCTTGCCGTTGGAATAGGTGCCGACCAGCTCGAAGGCCGGGTCGTCCGAGAGCCAGCGGGCGATGATGCCGCGCACGAACACGCTGTCGTCCACCACCATCACGCGGATGGCGGTGCCCGGCGTTGCCGTCGCCGGCGGGGAGGAAGGTTGCGGCATCAGTCCACCCTGTCCAGGAGACCCACGGCCTCGAGCTTCTCGCGCAGGATTTCGGAATCGAACGGCTTCATGATGTATTCATCCGCGCCGAGCGAGACGGCGCGGGCGATATGCTCCATGTCGTTCTTGGCGGTGCAGAAGATGACCTTCGGCGTCCGTCCCGCCTCGGTGGAGCGCAACTGCTCCAGCACGGCGAGGCCGTCCGTCACCGGCATGGACCAGTCGAGCAGGATGGCGTCGGGCATCGCCCGCGCGCACATCTCCAGCGCCGGGGCGCCGTCCGCCGCCTCCTCCACGCAGAAGCCGAGATCTTCCAGGATGCCGCGGGCAACCTTGCGGACGACGCTGGAGTCGTCCACCACAAGACAGGTCTTCATTCAAAGCTCCGCGCGTTTGCCGGCATCCTGGCGGGCGACGGCCGAGCCGGCCCGCTCAAGCACCAGGTCCACGTTGAGGATCAGCATCAGGTCGCCGGAGAGGCGATGGACGCCGGCGGCCACCTGCGCCCAGCGCGGGTCGAGGTTGGCCGGGTTCGGTTCGCGACGCGCGGCATCGAGGGACAGCACCTCGCCCACGTCGTCGATGATGAGGCCGAAGGCCTCGCCATGGTGCTCGATGCCCACCGCCATGGGCGCGCCCTCGGCATCCGGCAGCGACAGCAGGCGCCGCATGGCCACCATGGTGACGATGCGGCCGCGCAGGTTCAGCACGCCGGCGATCTCGCCTGGGGCCAGCGGCACGCGGGTGATGGCCTCCGGCACGAACACCTCGTGCACCAGCGCGATGGGCAGGCCGAACAATTGCGGCCCGATGCGCACCGTCACGTACTGGATCACATCATGCGCGGACTGGGCCGCGTCGGGGGTCAGGGGTGTGTGGGCGTTCATGCGGCAATTCCCTGTCGGCCGGTGAATTCCTTCAGCGCGGCGATGAGGCCGGGGCGGTCGAACTTGGCGACGCAGTCGGTGAAGCCCACGGCGCGGCCCCGCTCCAGCGCGTCGCGGTCCTGCGCGGTGGCGAGCGCGATGATGGGCACCGCGCGGATGCGCGGGTCGCCGCGCACGGCGGCGGCCAGGGCGAAGCCGTCCATGCCCGGCAGGTCCACGTCGCTGACGATGGCGTCGAAGCCATCTTCCTCGCCGAGCCGCGCCAGTGCCTCGCCGGCGGAGGCGCAGGCCGTGACCTCGTAGCCATTGCCGTTGAGCATGGGCGCGAGCAGGTCGCGGTGGAACGGGCTGTCATCCACCAGCAGCAGCCGCGGCCGCTCCGCCGGACGGACGAGATGGCGGAAGCGCTCGCCGAAGGCCACCTGCGTATAGAAGGCGACGTCGAGGATCTCGGTGGCCTGCCCCGACAGGACGGCCGCGCCGAGCACCTCCGGCATGTTGGAGGGCGACAGCTCCATGTCGAGCTCGGCCTCCACGATGTCGACGATCTCGTCCACCACCAGGCCCATGACGCGCACGCCATCGGCGAACACCAGCATGGGCTGGGTGCCCTGCGCCACGCGCTGCACCTCCTCGTTGGCGTAGAGCACGGGGATGAGAGCGCCGCGATACTGCAGCACCGGGTAGCCGTTGACCCGCTCGATGCGCGCCACCTCCAGCTCCTCGATGCGGGTGACGAGGCCGAGGGGCACCGCCTTGAGATCGCGGGAGCCGGCGCGGAACAGCAGCAGCGACGAGCGCTTCTGCGCGGCGCGCGCCTGACGCCCGGCGCCGTGCCGGCCGACATCCTCGGCGGCACCGCCGCGCGCCGCGGCATGCTGGGCGAGGCCGGAAGGATCGAGGATCATGATGACCCGCCCGTCACCGAGGATGGTGCTGCCCGACACCATGGGCAGCTGGCGCAGCGCCGAGGCCATGGGCTTCACCACGATCTCCTCGGTGTGGGACACCGCCTCCACCACCACGCCAAAGGTCTGGTGGCCCACCTTCATCACCACGATGAGCGCCCGCTCCCACAGCGCCTCCTCGCGCCCGTCGCCCTCCGGCGCGAGGCCGAGCAGGCCGCCGAGGCTGACGATGGGCAGCAGGCGGTCGCGCAGGGCGAGGACCGGCGAATTGTTGAGCCAGGTGATCTCGTGGTCCGAGCCTGCCTGCACCCGCACCAGTTCCTCCACCGCGCTCTGCGGCAGGGCGAAGCGCTCGCCGGCGGCGCGCACGATGAGGGCCGGGACGATGGCGAGGGTGAGCGGGATCTTGATGACGAAGGTGGAGCCCTCGCCCGGCCGCGACCGCACGTCCACCGTGCCGCCGATGGATTCCAGGTTCGAGCGCACCACATCCATGCCGACGCCGCGGCCGGAGACGCTGGTGACCTTGCTGGCGGTGGAGAGGCCGGCATGGAAGATGAAGCGGAACACCTGCGCGTCCGGCATCTTCGCCAGCTCCGCCTCGGTGGCGAGACCGTTCTCCAGCGCCTTCTGCTTGATGCGCGCCACGTCCAGCCCGCGGCCGTCGTCGGAAATCTCGACGATGACGTGGCCGCCCTCGTGATAGGCGGACAGGCGGATGAGGCCGCGCTCGGACTTGCCGGCGGCGCGGCGCTGCTCGGGCATTTCCAGCCCATGGTCGGCGGAGTTGCGGACCATGTGGGTGAGCGGGTCCTTGATCTGGTCCAGCACCTGCCGGTCCAGCTCCGTGTCGGCGCCCACCTGCTCCAGCTCGATCTGCTTGCCCAGCTCCTGCGCGAGGTCGCGCACGATGCGGGGCAGCTTCTGCCAGGCATTGCCGATGGGTTGCATGCGCGTGCGCATGACCGCCTCCTGCAGTTCGCCCGTCACGTTGGACAGGCGCTGCAGGGAGACCTTGTATTCCGGCTCGTCGTGGCGGCGGGCGATCTCCATCAGCTGGTTGCGGGTCAGCACCAGCTCGGAGACCATGGTCATCAATTGCTCCAGCACCCCCACGTTGACGCGGATGGACTGGGCGGCGACGCCGTGGCCATCGCCGGCGGACGGGGCGCCTTGGGGGGCACTTTGGGCCGCCTCCGCCGGGGGCGGGCTCTTGGCCACCGGCGCGGGGGCCGGAGCCGAGGCCGGAGCGGGCGCGGCGGCGGGGGGCTCCACCTTGGTCTCGCGGAAGATGCGGTCCAGCTCGTCCAGCGAAAGCTCTCCGGGCAGCAGCGGGCGCTCCAGCGTCTGCACCGGCTGGGCCGGCGGCGGAGGTGGCGGGGGAGATGCGACGGGCGCGTCCACGGCCTCCGCCATGGCTTCGAGCAGCGCGATGAGGTCGCGGTCCTCGCCCTCGGGCTCGGCGCCCTCGCTCTCCTCCACATGCTGGAGCAGGAGCTTGATGCGGTCGATGGTGGACAGCACCAGCCCGACCGCCTCGGTGGTGACGGGACGGCCCTCCCGGAAGCGGTCCATCAGCGTCTCGGCCGCGTGGGCGAGGGCCGCGAGGCGCGGCAGGCCGATGAAGCCGCAGGTGCCCTTGATGGTGTGCACCAGGCGGAAGATGTTGTTGAGAATCTGCGCGTTGTTCGGGTCCTGCTCGAACTTCACGAGCTCCACGTCGGCGACGTCGAGGCTCTCGCTGGTCTCGGTCAGGAACTCGCGCAAGAGATCATCCATGATCCTGGCTCCGGGGCGGTGCGGCGCGGCCGCTTACAAGGTGGGAGAAGTCTGCGAGGATGAGGGGGCGCATGCTCAGTGCCCGCCCTTCGGCTTGGCATCGGCCTCGCCGTGGCCGCCGGATTTGTCACCGGATTTGCCCGCCGGCTTCTCGCCCGGGGCGCTGGCGACATTGACGCCGACGCCGGAGCGCATATCCGTCTTGTCGATATAGTTGAGCGAATCCACGAGTACCTCGCGGATCACCTCACCCTTGAGATAGGTGTTGGTGCTCGTCTTGATGCGGCCGAGCATCTCGGGAAGATTATACTTGGTGATCTTGCCGCTCTCGATGCGGCCGTTCACATAGATCTCGCTGAAGGCGGCATTCACCGCGAAGACGGTGGGCTCCAGGGGGAGCCTGCGCAGTTCGGCGGCATCGGCGGTGATGACGAACTTCGCCAGCACGTAGCCCTGCAATTTGCCGTCCACGATCATGGGCACCGTGACGGCGGGCAGGCGGCGATATTCGAGGCCGGCGAGATAGGGCTCCTCGCTCTTGCGCGGCGTGCCCGCCGCATACCAGGCCGCCGCATAGCTGGAGCCGAGCCCCACGAGGCAGGCCCACACGCCGATGATGACGAAGCGGATCATGCCCCGGCCCCCGCGCGCGCCGCATGGGCGGAATGCGCCGAATAGGTGCCGTCCGATTCCGCCTCGGCGAGCGCCCGGTCGAGGATGGCGCCCACCTCGCGCGCGGCGGCGATGCGCAGGGCGATGACATAGAGGTTGCGATCGAGCTTCGCCTTCAGCCGCGCGAGCCGCGCGGCCGTGGCGGCATCGAGCCGGTCCGGCAGCCCGCGCATGACGCGGCTCAGTTCCAGCAAGGCGCGGCTCTTGCGCCGGTTGATCTCCACGAGGTCAAGGGCGCCGCGCGCCTCGAACGCGGCATTCTCCAGATCGATAATCTCTTCCAGCCGGTCGAGGGCGCTGATGAGGGTGGCGACCGCAGGGGGCCGGCTCGGCGCGTCGAGATCCAAGCTCATGCCGCGCCTCCCTTCGCCCGCGCGAAGACGGCCGACGACGTGCCGAGGCGCGCGGCGAGGCCGATGCCGCCAGCGCGGGCCGCCTCCTCGCCCACCTTCTGGGTGAGCAGCGACTTCCACGTGTCGCCGGCGGTGCCGGAGCCGAACATGGAGGATTTCGAGGTCGCGCCCTTCGCCGGCATCATGGTGTCGAGGAACTGGGAGAGCACCATGGCCTCGAACTTCTGGAGCGAGGCCGCCCCCGGGGTAGCGGCGTTCGGCGTGCCGGCCAGCGGCGCGGCGCCGGTGCCGCCGCCCGCATGGTGGGGGCCGAGGGCATGGGCGTTCTTCAGCCCCGTGAGGCTGGCGCCGGAAAAGGCGACGCCGGGCGGGATCAGCGCCGCGGCGGCGGCCGCGGCATCCTTGTCTCCGCGCGCAGCCAGTTTTTCAGTCCGCGCGGTGGCCTTCGCCTCGGCCACCGTATCCAGCTCGGTGCGGAAGGCGCCGTCGGGCGCGGGGGTGAGGGCCTGAAGCTTGCCCATCACCTGCCGTGCGCGGGCGGCGTCTGCGGCCTGCATCACGTCGAAGACGAGGTCGGACGGCGGGGAGATGCCCATGGCGCGGATTCCATCGAAAACGGTTCGGAAGCCACCCTGCCCCGCCATGCTTATGCGAGGCTTGCACGCCCGCTGGAGATGAGGCTCGCCTCGGCGATGGCGTCGGTGGCCGCGCGCTCATCCTCGGCGCGGGCGAGGCGGCCGGTCGCCTCCGCATGGCGCTCGGCGCGCTTCAGGGTGAAGCTTTCCGCCTTCACCTGATCGGCGGCCGTCGCCTCGGCGGCAAGGGCCTGCTGGCGGGCGAGGGCGACCCGCTCCAGCCGGCGCGCCACGTTCTCCAGCATCAAAGGCGCGAAATGCCCGTCATCGAGGGCGGCAAGAAGGTCCGCCGTCTCGCCGTCGAGCCGCACGCCCTCCCGCACCGCGTCCGCATGGCGGGTCTCGGCGGCGCGCTTCAACTGCCGCTGGACGGCGACGAGGCGCTCGGCCTTCCTGTGGCGCGCCTTCTCCATGCTCAGCCCACCCTCAGCCATTGCGAGAAGGCGACGAGGAAGGCCGAGAGCAGCGGCTCCACGCTCACGTAGAGCAGAAGCAACCCGCCCGCCGTGACGAAGGGTGTCGCCACGAAATAGACCGGCACCTGCGGCGTGAACTTGTTGATGAGGCCCACCGCGAAATTCACCATCACCGAATAGAGGATGAACGGGCCGCAGAGCCGCACCGCCACCAGGAACACCGCCGTCATCTGGTCCACGAGATCGACCAGCGCCGGCCGCACGGCGAGCAGGCTGCCCGGCGGCACGCGTGAAAAGCTGTCCACCAGCCCCTTCACCAGCTCCAGATGCAGGTCGGCGACGAAGATGAGGGCGGTGGCGGCGAAGACGATGAGGGTGGCGAGGATGGGCAATTGCTCGTCCTCCTCCACCGATACGCCCGGCATGGGCGAGACCCCAACCGCCTGGGCGATGAAGCTGGTGGCGAACTGCAGCCCCGTCACATAGAGCCGCGCCAGAAGCCCGATGAGGAGGCCGGTGAGAAGCTCGCCGGCAATCATGAAGACGAAATCTCCCGAACCCGCCGTCCGCACCCGCGGCGCCACCTGGTCCAGCACCAGCGGCAGGAAAGCGAAGGAGAGGGAGAGCGCCAGGAACACCTTGACGCGCATGGGAATGTGCCGGCCGCCGATGCCCGGCATCAGCATCAGCGCGCCGCCCACCCGGCAGAAGACGAGGAAGGCGGCGAGCACCGCCTCGCGCGCGAGCAGGCTCACGGCGCCGGAGGTCACGAGATGGCGCCCAGCGCCTTGATCTCCACCCCGCGCGCGATCTCCACATGGGAGAGCACGGGCAGCGAGGGGAACATGCGCTCCACGATCATCCGCACATAGGGCCGCGCATCCGGCGCGGTGACGAGCACGAAGGGCGCGCCCGCCTTCATGCGCTCGCGCACGGCGGTCGCCGCTTCCGTGCCGAACTGCTCCACGAGGCGCGGGTCGATGTCGAACTCGATCACCTCGCCCTTGGCGTCGCGCTTGAGGCTCTGGTGGAAGGCGAGGTCCCAGCGGCTGCCGAGGCGCAGCACGTTCAAGACGCCGCCCTCGGCGAGATCGCCGCAGATCTGCTGCGCCATGCGCATGCGCACATGCTCGGCCACCTGCTCGGAGCGCCGCGCGTGGGGGACGATCTCCGCGACCGCCTCCAGGATGAGATGCAGGTTGCGGATGGAGACGCGCTCCGCCAGCAACAGCTTCAGCACCGCCTGCAGGCCGGAATAGGAAATCTGCGCCGGGCAGATGTCCTCCACGAGGCGCTTGTATTCGGGGTCGAGCCGGTCGATCAGCGCCCGCATGCTCTTGTAGGACAAGAGTTGCGGCAGGTTGTTGGCGATGGCCTCGGAGAGGTGGGTCAGGATGACGGTGAGATTGTCCACCGGCGCGAAGCCCTCGCGCTTCACCTCGGTGGCGTAGGCCTCCGGAATCCACATGGCCTTCATGCCGAACGCCGGCTCGCGCGCCTCGTCGCCCGGCACGTCCGGCGGCGCGCCGTCGCCCACCACCACGAGCAGTTCGCCGATGCGCATCTCCTGCGCCGCCAAGACCGTGCCGTGCATCTTGATCTGGTAGCCCTTGGCCGGCGCGGCGAGGCTCTCCGACATGCGGATGTCCGGCACCACGAAGCCGTAGCGCAGGGCGAACTTGCGCCGCATCTTGCCGAGCCGGTTGCCGAGCTCGGAGGGCGTGCGCAGCACCTGCGTCGCCAGTTGCTTGCCGACGCACACCTCGATCTCGGCGGTCTTCAGCTGCTCCTTGACGGACTCCCGCGCCTCGCGGTCCGCCAGCTGCTTCGCATCGGCCTCGCGCGCGTCGGCATCCGCCTTCTGTTTGGCGAGCTGGCGCGGCACCGACCAGCCGACGAAGGCCATCATGCCGCCGATGAGCGCGAAGGGCAGGAACGGCAGGCCGGGCACCAGCGCGAGGGCGAAGAGCAGGCCGGCCGCCACGAA
This sequence comes from Xanthobacter wiegelii, assembly GCF_043193855.2. Lineage (NCBI taxonomy): Bacteria > Pseudomonadati > Pseudomonadota > Alphaproteobacteria > Hyphomicrobiales > Xanthobacteraceae > Xanthobacter > Xanthobacter wiegelii. The sequence goes on from NZ_CM195529.1 coordinate 4,825,009, forward strand.
CAGCGCCCGCGGATAGGCGCCGAGCTGGCCCAGTACCGCCTTTTCCGCCCGCCCCCGCGTGCCGCCCTTGGAGACGAGCAGGCCGGCGGAGAGGGAGACGACGAGGGCCGGGATCTGCGACACGAGGCCGTCGCCCACGGAGAGGCGGGTGAAGATGTCGGCGGCGTCGGCGATGGGCATCTTGTGCCGCGTGACGCCGATGATGATGCCGCCGAAAATGTTCACCGCGATAATGATGAGGCTCGCCACCGCCTCGCCGCGCACGAATTTGGAGGCGCCGTCCATCGAGCCGAAGAAGGCGCTCTCCTCCTCCAGCTCGGCGCGGCGGCGCTGCGCCTCCTTGTCGTCGATGAGGCCGGCGTTGAGATCGGCGTCGATGGCCATCTGCTTGCCGGGGATGGCATCGAGCGTGAAGCGCGCGCCCACCTCCGCGATGCGGGTCGCGCCCTTGGTGATGACCAGGAAGTTCACCGTCACCAGGATCAGGAACACCACGATGCCGATGACGAAATCGCCGCTCATGACGAGCTGCGAGAAGCCGTGGATGATGTGCCCGGCCGCGCTCACCCCCTCGGAGCCGTGGGCGAGGATGAGGCGCGTCGTCGCCACGCCGAGGCCGAGGCGCAGCAGCGTCGCGATGAGGAGGACGGTGGGAAAGGCGGAGAATTCCAGCGGCTTGTCGATCCACAGCGCCACCATCAGGATCAGCACCGAGAGCGCGATGGAGAGCGCGAGGCCGATGTCGATGAGCGTGGGCGGGATGGGCAGGAACAGGATGGCGAGAATCGCCACCATGCCCAGGGCGAAGCCGATGTCGCGGCGCGAGCCCTGCGCTGCCGGCGCGCGCGCCGTGATGTCGGACATGCGTCAGGCTCCTCGAAAAGGCGGTGTCAGAAGCCGCTGGAGATGCGACCGTAGATTTCCTCGGTGAAGGCCATGATCTGGGCCCCCATGAAGGAACCCGTCACCGCCGCCACCACCAGCACCGCGACGATCTTCGGCACGAAGGTGAGGGTCACTTCCTGGATCTGCGTCAGCGCCTGGAACAGGGCGACGAGGATGCCGATGAGCATGGCCGCGGCCACCGCCGGTCCGGCGGCGACGAGGATGGTCCAGATGGCCGAATGGACGATGCCGAGCGCATCCGCCTCGTTCATCGTCAGCTCACCGTCACGCCGGGGCCGATGAGCAAACTCTTGCCGTTCGAGAGCTGCGCCAGCGGCCCGTCGCTGGTGATCTCCACCGAGGTGACCTTGCCGCTGATGCTGCCGTCGGCGGAGGTCACGGTATGGCCGAGCGCGAGGTTGGCGGTCTGCAAGGCACTGGCGGCCAGCAGCGATTCCAGCTTGGAATTGCTCGCCACCTGCTGCTCGACTTGAGAGAACGAAGCGAGCTGCGACATGTAGGCGGTGGAATCCATGGGCTGGGTCGGATCCTGGTTCTGCAGCTGCGCCACCAGGAGCTGGAGGAAGGCGTTGTAGTCGATGCTGTTCGCCTTGCCGGCCGAGGCCGTCTTGCCGTTTGCGGCGGCGCCGGCCGCCGGGGCGACGCTCTGGACCTGGGTCATGCTGCTGTCTCCTTCCTCACGCCGCGTCCTGCCGCCCTTCTCACCCGCGAGGATTGCGCGAGGCCGACTTCGCGAAATCCCTCATGCGGCGCGGTGCGGCTGGGTGCAGGCGAGAACCACCTCTTCCTGCGGGAACATGCCCCGGAGCGCCTTCAGCGCCTCGAAGGCCCGGCCCTCGCTGACGAGCCGGCCCACCGCGTCGAGGTTCAACAGGATCGCGGGGTTGGAGAAGGTGGTCATCAGCGCGGCCAGATGGCGGAAGAACAGCCGGCGGGCGGCATCCGCATTGGCCGGGTCCACCAGCAGCGACTGCGCGACGAAGTAGAGCTGGCGCAGCGGCGTGGTGGTGTCTTCCGGCTGCATGACGTGGCTTTCCAGCAGGAAGGTCGCGTCATTGAGCAACTCCAGCGTCACCTTGCGGTCCGCCTGAAAGACCGCGCCGTTCAGGAACAGCTTTTCGCCAGCCTTGAGGGAGATGTGCATGGATTTCGTCATTTCAGGCCATCCCGGATCGCAGTATTGATATCAATGAGCAGGCCGATGCTGCCTCCGGTGCCGGAGATCAGCCGGTCGCATTCCTGGATCACGCCGAGGCCGAGGGAGGCGAGGGACGCGCGCAGCTCGCGCGGCAGCTCGTTGTTCGCGTCGGCGAGGTCGGCGATGAAGAAGCCCCAGAGCTTCTGGAGATAGGCCACCGCCGCCATCACTTCGCGCGAGCCCGGCTCCGCATTCGCGGCGAGCGTGAGCAGCTCCACCGCCTTGTCGAGGGCGAGGCGTTCACGCTCGCGGTTGAGCGTCGCGGATTCGTCGAGGATTTCCGCGTAGGAAAAACGATACATCACGCACCCTCATGTCAGATGTAGTTCAGGATGCTCAGCTGCATCACCTTGGCGGTGGTCGCGTAGGACATCTGCAACTGGGTCGTCAGGGTGTCGAGGCGGGTCTTCGCCTCGGCGGGATCGACCCCTTCGAGGACGTTGATCCTCCGGTCGACGAGATCGGACACCCGGGCGAGGGCCTCGTCCGCCGCATCGACGCGGGTCTGGGACACCCCAAGCTGCGCGGACAGCGAAACCACCCCGCTCACGGCCGAGCCGGCGACGGTCGCGGCCTTGTCCAGCATCACCTTGCGGGTGGCCTCGGAGAGGTTCGCCGTGCCCAGCTCCGACACCATGGTGAATGCCATGGCAAGGTTGCGCATGGCTGTCGTGTTGGCGGTGGTGGTGACGGGCACGCGCGCGGTGTCGGAAATCTGGCTGGTCAGCGCCTCGTCCGACGCGCTGGACCAGGTGGCGCCCCAGGCGGGATCGGCGAACAGGTCCGCGAACGCGCCGTCGAGAAAGGACGACATATCGGCGGCCGAGATGTCCGCCACCTTCGGGTCCGCCTGCGGGTTCGCGGGATCGAGGCCGAAGGCGCTGGCGAAGGCCGCATCCACCGCCGCCTTGGGGCCGGTCGCGTAATCCGCCATCGGGGGCTCGGCGCTGTTGATGCCGGCGAACAGATAGCGCTGCCCGTCGGTGGCGTTCAGGTGCGCGGTGAAGGCCTCGAGCGCCGATTTCGCCTGATCCGCGAGGATGGCGCCGGATGAATTGCCCGCCTGCCCGGCAAGGATGTCCTTCAGGAACTGGTTGGCATCGTCCGAGATCTGCGAGAGCGCCACCTGGCTGTTGCCGAGGACGCTCGCGGCCAGCGCATTGCCCTGCTTCTGCGACAGGATCGCGCCGCGCGCCAGATGCAGCGCCACGCTCTCCCCCGTGGCGACGCCCAGCGTGAGGCCCAAGTCCGCCTGCCGCCCGGTGGCGATCTCGGTGGTGGCCTTCGAGATGTCCGATTGCAGCTTCGGCAGCGCCGCGCGGGACGGGGAGGTCCAGGCGAGGGTGGAGATGTAGGTGCTGCGCATGGCTTAGCCGATCATCCGGAAGAGGCTGTCGTAGAGCTGGTTCACCACGCCCATGAGCTTGGAGGTGGCCTGATATCCGCGCTCCAGTTCGAGCTGGCTGGCGTATTCGTCGTCGAGGTTCACGCCGGTGGCAGCGGAGAGCGCGTTGGAGGCCTGCGCCAGCACGGTCTTTTCGGAATCGAGCCGCGTGTCCGCCGCCTTGCGCGCGCCTTGCAGCCAGCTCACCGAGGCGGTGCCGAAGGAGACGAGGCTCTGGTTGTCGGAGAGCTGCGCCGCCCCGTCATAGGCGCGCGGGGCGTCGAGCGCGGCGGAGAGCGCCTTCAGCCGTCCGGCGAAGCTCGCCGCGCCGGTGGTGTTGGCGGCGAAGGCCGCGCCGTTCATTCCGCCGTCGCGCAGCAGGCGGATATCGCCACCCTGCGCCACATCCACCGCCGCGTTCACCGCCAGCGTCCCGGCAAGGCCGGGCGACACGGCGCCGGGCACGGCGGCGCTGCCGGACGCCGGCACGAACAGGCCGGCGCGGGTGTTGCCCGCGCCGTCGGTCTCCTGGAAGGCGTCGGTGAGGCCGCGCGCGAGTTCATCCAGCTGCGTCTGGTAGGTGGAGGCGGCTTCGTCGCGCAATTGGGTGAGGCCGGCGATGCGGCCGGTGCGCACCGGCATGGTGGCATCGCGTCCCGTCACCGACACACCGTCCACGAACACGCTGCCACCCTGCGTCTTGGCATCGAGCGTATGGGACGGGGTGAAGCCAACGGAGCGGGCGGTGGTCTCGAACAGGGTCGCGCCACCCTCGGTGTAGATGACGATATCGTTGTTGGCCCGCGTCACCGTGGAGATGCCGATCTCCTCGGAGAGTTTGGCGAGGATGGAATCCCGCCGGTCCAGCGCATCGGTCATGTCGGCGCCGGCGGCGGAGCCCTTCACGATGGCGCTGTTCTCCGCCTCGAACTGGTGGAGCAGGTCGTTGACGTTGGCGACCGAGTTGGCGATCGCCGCATCCGCATCGGTGCGCACCTGCTGCACGGTGTCGGTTGCCGTGTTGAGGGTGGCAGCGACATCCTGCGCCGCCGTCACCGCCGCCTGGGCGAGGGTCATGTCGTCCGGCGTGTCGGCGGCGCGGGCCAGCGCATCCTTCAGCGTGCCGAGGCGGGCGACGGGGGAGGTCGGGTCCTGCGGGTCGCCCACCGTCTGGGCGAGGCGGCCGAGGCCATCGGCGAGGGCCTGCTGCGCGGCGCTGTCGGAGGTGGCGCCGAGCATCCGGTCGAACAGGGCGCTGCCGGTGGCGCGGGTGATGGAGACCACCCGCACCGATCCGTCCGCCGCCGTGGTGGTGACGGCGATCTTGCGCGAGGCCGAGGCCTCGCCCGCCCCCGCCACGTTGCGGCTGGACAAAGCGATCTTCGCCGCATTGGCGGTGAGCGAGGATTGCGCCGTGTTGAAGGCGAGGGAAAGGCTCATGATGCACCCGTGCGCGCGGCGGCGCCGTCAGATCAGCGCTTCAGGTTCATCAGCACGTCGAGCAGCTCGGTGCCGGTCTGGAACACCTTGGAATTGGCGGTGTAGTCGCGCTGCGCCACGATCATGCGGGTCAGCTCGGAGGCCATGTCCACGTTGGACTGCTCGGTGGCGCCCGACAGCAGCGTGCCGGCCCCGCCCTCGTTGGGAAAGCCGACCTGGATGGCGCCGGATTCCAGCGTGGTGCTGTAGGCGTTGCCGGTGAGCGGCTCCAGCCGGTCGGGGCTTGCCACCGTGGCCAGCGGGATGCGGTAGATGGCGGATTTCCGGCCATTGGCATCGGTGGCGTAGACCGTGCCGTCCTTGGCGATGGAGAAGTCGGAAATGGCGCTCGGGGCATTGCCGTTCACGCTGGCGGTAAACGGCGTGTAGGGCGCCGCCAGCTGCGACATGCCGGAGAGATCGAGGGTCAGCGTCGCCCCGTTCGGCACAGCCAACGAGATGCTGTCGCCGGAAGCGAGCTTGCCGCTGGCGTCGAAGGTCAGGGTCTGGGTGGACAGCGGGCCGGAGGCATAGGGGAAGGTGCCGGTGGCGGGCGCGCCCGCCTGGTCATAGACCGCGAGCTGCCACGTATCCGGGTTCGCCGCCGTCTTGGTGAGATAGAGATCCAGCGTCACCGCATTGCCGAGATTGTCGTAGGCCACCAGCGAGGACTTCTCGGTGAAGCTCGCGCCCGCCACATTGGCGCCGGCGACGGGGGCGGTGGCGACCGGGGCATTGGACGGCAGGTTCGCCGCAAACGTGCCCTCGGTGGAGGGCGTCGCCGCGAGCTTGGTGTTCTGCAGATTGATGGGCACGAGGCCGGCCGTGCCGTTCAGCACCACGCTGGGATCACCCTTGGAGACGTCGTAGCCCATCAGGGTGAGGCCGGCGCTGTTCACGAGGTTGCCGGTGCTCGCGTCCACCTGGAACGAGCCGGCGCGGGTCAGCTGGGTCTGCCCCGACGGGTCGTTGACGAGGAAGAAGCCCCCGCCCTGAATGGCGAGATCGGTGGAGGAGGAGGTGTAGTCCAGCGCCCCCTGCTGGGTGATGGCATAGCGCACATCCGTGTTGACCGAGCCGGACTGATATTCCGTGCCGCCGGTCTCCAGCAGCAGGGAGGAGAATTCCGTGTCGGCGCGCTTGTAGCCCGTGGTGCCGGCATTGGCGATGTTGTCGGAGACCGTGCCGAGCAGGTTGGATTGCGCGGTCATCCCCGACACGCTGGTGCGCAGCATTCCGTAAAGGCTCATGGCTTCGTCCTCGTCGCGGTCTGGATATGGGGCGCGCCGCCCGCCCGGGGGGCGGAGCCTGCGCCAGTGTCTTCGCCGCATCTGAGGGCGGATGGCTTGCGCGGGGCTGGAGTCAGCCGCTCAGGCCTTCAGTGCGGCGGCGAGGTCGGAGAAGGCGGCGAGGCTGGGCGGGGCGCCGGGGTCCTGCCGCAGGGCGTCGTAGATGCGCGGCACGATGGCGACCGCCTGGTCCAGCTCGCCGTCGGCACCGGGCTGGTAACCGCCCATGAGGCGCAGGTCGCTTGTGTCCTCGAAGCGGGCGATCATGGCCTTGAGCCGCCGCACCAGATCGCGCTCCGGCTCGCTCCACACCTCCCCCGCGAGGCGCGAGATGGAGCCGAGCAAATTGACGGCCGGAAAGCGCCCCTGATCGGCGATGGCGCGGTCGAGCACGATGTGTCCGTCGAGGGTGCCGCGGATGGCGTCGGCGACGGGATCGTTGTGGTCGTCGCCATCCACCAGCACGGAGAAGATGCCGGTGATGGTCCCCTCCCCTTCCAGGCCCGGACCGGCCCGTTCCAGCAGCTTCGGCAGCGTGGAGAAAACGCTCGGCGCATAGCCCCGCGCCACCGCCGGCTCGCCCGCCGCCAGCGCCACGTCGCGGGCCGCATGCGCGTAACGGGTGACGGAATCGACGATGAGCAGCACGCTCTCGCCGGCATCCCGGAAATACTCGGCCACCGCCAGCGCCGCCTGCGGGGCGAGGCGGCGCATCATGGGGCTCTGGTCGGAGGTGGAGACGATGACCACCGCGCGGTCGCGGCTGGCGGCGAGCGGGCCTTCGAGGAACTCGCGCACCTCGCGCCCGCGCTCGCCCACCAGCGCCACCACCACCGTGTCGAATCCGGCCGACCGGGCGAACATGGAGAGCAGCGTGGACTTGCCCACGCCCGAACCGGCGAAGATGCCGATGCGCTGGCCCTCGCAGAGGGGCGTGAAGATATCCACCGCGCGCACGCCGGTGACGAGGGGCCGGTGCACCCGCCCGCGCGCCATGGCGGGCGGCGGCTCGGCGTCGAGCGGCATGCGGCGCGGGCCGTGGGCGAGGGGTTCCGCGCGGTCGAGGGGACGGCCGAGGGCGTCGATCACGCGGCCCTTCCAGGAGCGGTCGGGACTGAGCGCGAGGGGGCCGATGCGGAAGGCCGGCGTGCCGATGCCCACCGCCACCCGCTCGTCGAACGGCTTCACCACCGCGCCCGCGCCATCGATGCGCACCACCTCGCCGATGCTGGTGCCGGAGGCCTGCTCAAAGCCCACGCGCTCGCCCAAAGTGACGAAGCTGGAGAGGCCGGAGACCCGCAGATGGGTCGGCGCCACCTCGCGAACGATGCCGCCCACGCGGACGAGGGGATTGTCCTCCAGCCCGCTTTCGACGGCCTGGCGCAGGCGCTGGAGCGCGTTGGTCGGCGGCGCGGTCATCCCGGACCAAGCTCGCGGATGGTCTGTGAGGTGGCATCCTCGGTCTGCGACACGGCGGAGGCGGCCATCTCGAAGGCGCGCTGCAAGGCGATGAGGCGCGTCATCTCGGTGACGGCATCCACGTTCGCGCCTTCCACAAAGCCCTGCCGCACCACGTTGCGGGTGTAGTCCTGCACCAGCGCGCCGGGCTTGTCCGGCACCACCAGCGCACCGTCGCGGCGGGTGAGCTTGGCGTCGTCCGGGATCAGGTACAGGCCGACGCGGCCGATGGGGCGGCGGTTCTGGGAGATGGAGCCATCGGTGCCGATGCGCACCGTGCCGCCGGTGGGATCGATGACCACCGGCGCACCGGATGCATCGAGGATGGGACGGCCGGAGAGGGTGCGCAACTCGCCCTCCGGGCTCATGCTCATGCGCCCGTCGCGGGTATAGGCGGTGGTCGCGCCGTCGCGTACCGCGAACCAGCCCTGGCCCTCCACCGCAATGTCCAGCGGGTTGCCGGTGGGGTTGATGGGGCCGGACTTGCGCGAGGTGTAGGTCTCGCCCGTGGAGGTAAACGACACGTCCTGCCCGCCCGCCTTGGAGACCAACGACTCGAACCGCACCTCTTCCGCGCGGTAGCCGGCGGTGTTCAGGTTGGCGACATTGTTGGCGATGGTGGCGAGGCGCTTGTCGGCGGCGAATTGCGCCGAGAGCGAGACGTAGAGACCCGAGCCCATCTCAGCCTCCGTATTTCAGGTTGAGGATGGAGAATGAGGCCGCGCTGGAGGTGCGGGCCGAGAACAGGTCCAGCACCGGCGTCGCGCTCATGGTCTGCGCCACGTCCCATTTCGCGCTGAAGCGGCGCAGCAGCGCGTCGAGCTTCGCCGGCTCCTTGAGATCCGCGATGTTCATCTGGGCCTTCACCGCCTTGGCCTGCTTCTCGATGGGCGCGGCCGCCATGGCATCGGGGAAGTCGAAGATGGTCTTCGTGACCTTCCACAGCGCGGGATCGGCGAGCAGGCCATAGACCGATTTCACAGTGGGCGCCTGGCGCTGGAAGTAGAGCGCGAGCTGCACGCCCTCGTTGCTGGTGCCTTGGTCCACCTCCAGCGCCTGGCGCACATAGCGGTCCACCACCTTCTGCCCGGCGTCGGGCAAGCGGGTGGCGGCGGCGCCGAGGCCCTGGAAATCGAAGACCTTCGCGAAAGCCTTGAAGCGGTCGTCGTTGAGCTTGTTGGCGAAGCTCTTGGGATCGGTGACGCCTTCCTTCAGCACCTTGCGCATGTAGCCCTTGGCATAGGCCATGTCCTCCAGGCCGAACGCCTTCATGGCATAGGTGAAGAGCCGGGTATCCTTGAGGAAACCCTCGATGCCCGTCACCTTGCCGATATGCTTGAGATAGTAGGCGGATTCGAGCGCCACCGGCTTCTCGGCCGCCTTGGCGGACAAGGAGCGCGTCATGTCGCGCGTCAGCTGGCGGTAGGTGAGGAGCGTGCTGTCCATATCGGCATCCGCGGGGAGCAGGGGCGCGCGGCGGCCCGCCGACGCGCCCCCATCTCGCCCGCGCTGCCTTGCGCCAGCCTTGCGGGCGCAAGGGCTTCAATCTGTGGGGATTTTTCTGGGGGATTTGTCCCGGATCAGCCCAGCGCGGACCGGAAGACGTCATCTCTGACACCCCCCGGTCCGGCCACCCCGTGCCGGTCAGGGCTTGGCACGGGATATCGAAGGCTTCGCATCGGCCGAACGTGCAACCAGAAAGGCCTGCGAGCCAAGACGCGAGTTGTGTAGCACGCACAACCCATGGATGGCAGAAGAATCCGCTCCATTTTGGCGATGATTATGGAGTGAAACCGGGCACATTGCCAAGCTCGACACAGCACAGCCTCGCACAATCCTCGCCCCCTACCACCGGACACCGGACAGAACGGGGGAAGCCGTGGCCGTCATCATCGGAATTATATTGGGGTTGGCCGCTACCTTTGGTGGCTTCATGGCCATGGGCGGACACCCGGAAGTGGTGTGGCAGCCGTTTGAATATGTCATCATCGGCGGCATCGCCTTTTCCACCTTCATCATCGCCAACCCGCTGTCCGTCATCAAGGACACGGGCTCGGGCATCATGCAGGCGTTGAAGGGCACGGCGCCGAAGCGCAAGGATTTCCTCGCTTTGCTGAGCCTGCTCTACGCGCTGATGCGGGACATGCGGCAGAAGCCACGCAACGAGATCGAGGCGCATATCGACGATCCGGCCAGTTCGCCGCTGTTCGGCCATTTCCCGAGCCTGCTCAAGGACAAGGAACTGACGCAGTACATCTGCGACTACGCCCGCCTCATCCTCATCGGCAACGCCAAGTCGCACGAGATCGAGGCGCTGATGGAGCAGGAGATCTCCACCATCAAGAAGCACAAGACCAAGGCGGCCGGAGCCCTCGGCACGGTGGCGGAGGCGCTGCCGGCGCTGGGCATCTGCGCGGCGGTGCTCGGCATCGTCAAGGCCATGGGCGCCATCGACCAGTCGCCGGAAATCCTCGGCCACTACATCGCCTCGGCGCTCATTGGCACCTTCGTCGGCATCTATGCGTCCTACGCCATCGTCTCGCCCCTCGCCGCCAAGGTGAAGAGCACGCGCGAGAAGCAGTGCCAGCCCTTCATCATCACCAAGCAGACGCTCATCGCCTTCATGAACGGCGCGCTGCCACCCATCGCGCTGGAGCATGGCCGCAAGACCATCTCGGCCGGCGAGCGCCCGACCATCGACGAGGTGGAGAGCGAGGCCATCCAGGCCGCGCCCTCCTCCAGCGGCGCCGTGCAGCAGGCGGCCTGAGCCATGAACGCCAAGTCCGCCGCCAAATCCGCATCCAAGCACCACGACATCCGCGACATGCTGCTCGATGCCGCCGGCCTCTCGCTGGACCGGCTGCCCATGCTGCATGTGCTGTTCGACCGCATGGCCACCTTCTGCGCCGACGGGCTGCGGCAGGTCGCCGCCTCGCAGGCCTATTACTCGCTCTCCAGCGTGGAGAGCGGGCGCATCGGCGACGTGCTGGAAGCCTACGAGGGCATGGCCATCGCCGGCATCTTCAACGCGCCGTCCTGGGACAGCCAGCTCATCGTCGGCTTTGACCGCGACTTCATCTTCACCATGATCGAGGTGCTGTTCGGCGCCGACGGCTCGGAGCCGCCGGTGGAGGACGAGCGCTCCTTCTCCAACATCGAGGGGCGGGTGGCGCAGCTCCTGTTCGAGCAGATGACGAAGGCGCTGAAAGCCGCCTTCGCCCTGGTCAGCGACACCACCTTCCAGTTCGAGCGGCAGGAAACCCGCATGGACTTCGCCGTCATCGGCCGGCGCAACAATCTGGCGGTGACCGCGAAATTCCTGCTGCAGGCGCTGAACCGCGGCGGCGAGATGTTCGTCACCATCCCCCAGTCGGCCCTCACCCCGCTGCGCCGCGCGCTCTCCAGCACCAGCCAGGCGGAGACCGGCGGGCGCGACCCGAAATGGGCGCAGAAGATCCGCGACGAGGTGAACCGCACCGAGGTGGAGCTGCGCGCCGTGCTCGACGAGCACGAGGTGACGCTCGGCGACATCGCCGCCCTCAAGGTGGGCCAGATCCTCAAGCTCGCCGCCACCCCGGCGAGCCGGGTGAAGCTGGAGAGCGCCGCCCAGCCGCTGTTCTGGTGCCACCTCGGCCAGTCCGACGGCGGCTACGTGGTGCGCCTCGACGAGCAGATCAACCAGCATCAGGACTTTCTCGATGACATCCTTCCCCGCTGATCTCCTCCTGCTCGCGGCGCTGGTCGTCACCACCGCCGCCGTCGCTTTGCTCAACCGCCGGCTCAAGGCGGTGGACCGGCTGAACGCCGATTACGGGCGGGCGCTGGCGGAAGCCTCCGCCGCCCTCGTCTGCGCCCGCGACGCGCTCGACACCTTCGGCCGCGACGGCCGCGAGGTGCTGGTGATGCTCGCCGGCCGCATCGACACCGCCCACGACCTCATCGCCGAGATCGACGCGCGGCGCGCCCCCGAACTCAGCGACCGCTGAATCGTTTCTCGCACTTCCGGATCAAAGCCATGGCCGCTCCCGACATCGAAACCATGACCCCCTCCAGCGCCCTCGACGAGGCGCTGCTCGCCAAGGGGGGCGAGACGCTCGGCTCCGGCGCGGGGCTTGAGACCGTCAAGCGCATCCCGGTGCTGCTGCAGGTGGTGCTCGGCTCCGCCTCCATGCCGGTGTCGAGCCTGCTGAAGCTCAATCGCGGCACCGTGGTGCCCCTCGATCATCGCGTCGGCGAGCCGGTGGACGTGGTGGTGAACGGCCGCGTCATCGCCCGTGGCGAGGTGATGGTGGTGGAGGACGACAATTCCCGCTTCGGCGTCTCCCTCACCGAGATCGTCGGCCCCAACGACGCCGACGCCGGCTGAGGCGGCCATGGCGGCTGCGAGCGCGGCGAAGCCGCGTCCCCTCCAGGGCATCGACCGCGTGGCGGCGCTGCTGATGGCCATGGGCGCGCCCACGGCCAACCGGGTGATGAAGCATTTCGAGGCGGACGAGATCCGCCTCATCACGCGCTCCATCGCGGCGCTGAAGCCGGTCACCACCGCGCAGATCGAGACCCTCGTCGAGGACTTCGCCAGCAATTTCGCCGGCGGGGCGAACCTCGTGGGCACGGTCGCCGACGTGGAGCGGCTGCTGCAGGGCGTGCTGCCGGCCGAGCAGATCGCCGACATCATGAACGACATCATGGGCGCGGCGAACCAGTCCATCTGGGATCGCATCTCCACCGTCAACGAGAACGTGCTCGCGGCCTACGTCGCGAAGGAGCACCCGCAGACCGCCGCGCTGATGCTCTCCAAGGTGAAGCCCGCCTGCGCCGCCAAGGTGCTGAGCTTCATTCCCGAGGAGAAGCGCAACGGCATCCTGCGCCGCATGCTCACCTTCAAGCCCATCGTGGACGCCACCATGCAGGTCATCGAGCGGCAGGTGCACGAGGACTTCATGATGAACTTCTCGCGCAACGCCGGCGCCGACCCGCACGCGCGCATGGCCGACATCATCAACAAGATGGACCGCGACGCCATGGAGACGGTGCTCGCGAGCCTCGCCAACACGCGCCCGAAATCGGCGGAGATCCTGAAGGGCCTGCTCTTCACCTTCGACGACATCGTGAAGCTGACGCCCCGCGCCCGCACATCGCTGTTCGACCAGGTGCCCACCGACAAGCTGGTGCTGGCGCTGAAGGGCACCGATCCCGACTTCCGCGAGATCATCCTGCAATCGCTCGGCGCCCGCGTGCGCCGCATGGTGGAGCAGGAGATGGCCGGCAGCGAGCCGGCGCCCGCCAAGGATGTCATGGAGGCGCGCCGCACCGTCACCGACCTCGCCCTCGACATGGCCGGGCGCGGCGAGATCGAGATCGCCTCCGGCACGGAGGAGGACGCCTATGTGCGCTGAGACCCGCGCCCCTCTGCCCGGCCTTTTGAGCCCGCCGCACCGGGGGCGCCATGTCTGAGGAACAGGACAAGGAGAGCAAGACAGAAGAGGCGAGCGAGAAGAAGATTTCCGACGCCGTGGAGAAGGGCAACGTGCCCTTCTCGCGGGAGGCGACGCTGTTCGCCTCGCTCGTCGGCATCCTCGCCATCCTCGCCTTCTTCGTCGCGGCGCCGACAAAGCTCCTCACCGCCGACCTCTCCCGCCTCATCGACGATCCGGCGGGCTTTCCCATCGCCACCGGCAACGATGCGGTCTCCATCCTGTGGGGCGCGCTGGCGGGGGCCGGGCGCTTCCTGATGCCCATGGTCATCGTGCTGATGCTCGCCGGCCTCGTCGCCTCGGGCTTTCAGAACGTGCCCTCGCTGGTGGCGGAGCGCATCCGTCCGCAATGGTCGCGGGTGTCGCCATCCGCCGGCTTCAAGCGCATCTTCGGCACGCAGGGGCAGATCGAGTTCGGCAAGGCGCTCTTCAAGCTGTTCGCCATCGGCATCGTCGCGGCGCTCGTGCTCTATGCCCAGGAGCGCGAGATGGTGGATGCCATGTTCACCGATCCGCTCCGCCTGCCGAGCCTGCTCCTCGCCCTCGCCATGCGGCTGGTGGCGACGGTGTGCGTCGTTACCATCGGGCTGGTGGCCGCCGACATCGTGTGGTCGCGGGTGAGCTGGAAGACCAATCTGCGCATGACGAAGCAGGAGGTGAAGGACGAGTTCAAGCAGGCCGAGGGCGACCCCATGGTCAAGGCGCGCATCCGCGCCGTGGCCCGCGAGCGGGCGCGCCAGCGCATGATGAACGCCGTGCCCAAGGCCACCGTCGTCATCGCCAACCCGACCCATTACGCCGTCGCCTTGCAATACGACCGGCAGACCGGCGGCGCGCCGCTGGTGGTGGCCAAGGGCGTGGACCTCATCGCCCTCAAGATCCGCGAGATCGCCGAACGCCACGGCGTGCCCGTGATCGAGGACCGCCCGCTCGCCCGCGCCCTGTTCGCGGCGGTGGAGGTGGACCAGTGGATTCCGCAGGATTTCTATCGGCCGGTGGCGAAAATACTGCACTACATCTATGCGAGGCCGGGCCATGGCGCGAAATGAATTCCTCCGCCTCCAGCGCCTCGCCGGCCGCCCGAAGTTGGAGCGGCTCGCCTGCGAGCGGGTTTTGGCCGGCGCGCTGCGCGAGGTGATGACCGAACTGTTCTTCACCAATGCCGGCCTGCTCATGGCCTATATCCATGCCGGGCAGACCAACATCATCGACGACATCGTCGCCTCCTGCGCCGAACGCTCCCTGAAGCCAGGCGCGCTGCGCTATGGCGGGCAGGCGCTGATCCAGGCCGACTGGGGCGTCGCCCCCACCGTCGCCATGGACATGGAGCTCGGCTGCGCCGACTGCTCGCTCTACTTCCGCATCATCTTCGACGCCGGCACCGTGGGCGTGGAGATGGACAGCATCCTCTACCACGAGGCGGAACCGGAGGCGGACGGGCTCCTCGAACACCTCACCGCCACGCTGGAGGGCGTGCGGCTGGGGGCGTGAGGGGGAGGCGGTTGACCGGCCAGCCTCGGGCAAGGTTGACGCGCTAGCACTCGTTATCTCGCCCCTTCCAAAGGCGCGCGAGACCATCGCGGTTCATCCGGGGAATGTGCCATGGAACCCCTGTTCCTGTTCAATCTCACCTCGCGGCACGCCCAGTGGGCCACGGTGCGGCAGACAGCCATCGCGGGGAACATCGCGAACGCCAACACCCCCGGCTACAAGGCGGTGGACGCCGAGCCGTTCAGCGCCATCCTCGACCGCACCCGCCTCGCCGTCGCCCGCACCTCGGGCAGCCACATGGACGTGGCGGCGGGCGGCATCGGCGCCACCAAGGTGGCCCCCCGCGACGGCTGGGACACCTCCCATTCCGGCAACAGCGTGAGCCTGGAGCAGGAGATGCTGAAGGCCGACGAGGTGAACCGCGCCTATTCGCTCAACACCTCCATCGTCCGTTCCTTCCACCGCATGATCCTCGCGAGCGTCAAATGATCGGCGATCCGTTCAAGACCATCACCGGCATCGCGTCGAGCGGCCTTGCCGCGCAGACCCAGCGCATGCGCATCGTGGCGGAGAACATCGCCAACGCGCGCTCCACCGGCACGACGCCGGGCGCCGACCCCTATCGCCGCAAGACCGTGGAATTCACCCAGGAGCCCGACCGCGCGCTCGGCGCATCGCGGGTGAAGGTGAAGGCGACGAGCGTGGACCGCAGCGCCTTTTCCGTGGAGTTCGACCCCGGCAATCCGGCCGCCGATGCCGAGGGGCGGGTGAAGGTGCCGAACGTCAATCCGCTCGCCGAGATGGCGGATCTCCGGGAGGCCGGCCGCAGCTATCAGGCCAACCTCCAGATGATCAAGCAGGCCCGCTCCATGGTCGCCATGACCATCGATCTTCTGAGGACGCCGTGATGATCGACGCCGTTTCCCTCAATGCGCTGAGCCGCACCACCGCCACGAGCGCCACCACCGCCGCCCGCGCCACCGAGGCCGCGAACGCCACCCAGAGCGCGGGCAGCATCTCCGATTTCTCCACCATGCTCGCCCGCATGTCGTCGGATGCGGTGGACCAGGTGAAGACGGCGGAGGCGAGCGCCATTTCCGGCATCCACGGACGCGTCTCCGTGCAGCAGGTGGTGGAGGCGGTGATGTCCGCCGAGCAGACGCTCCAGACCGCCATCGCGGTGCGCGACAAGGTGGTCGCCGCCTATCAGGAAATCAGCCGGATGGCCATCTGAGGAGAATGACATGAGAGCTTTGGCCATCGCCGCGACCGGCATGTCGGCGCAGCAGACCAACGTGGAGGTGATCGCGAACAACATCGCGAACATCAACACCACCGGCTTCAAGCGCGCCCGCGCCGAGTTCACCGACCTGCTCTATCAGGCCGAGCGCGCCCAGGGCGTGCCCAATCAGGACGGCGCGGACCCGGTGCCGGAGGGTGCCCTCGTCGGCCTCGGCGTGCGCACCATCGGCATCCGCAACCTGCACCTGCAGGGGCCGCTGGCGCAGACCGGCAACCCGCTCGATCTTGCCCTGAACGGCCGCGGCTGGTTCCAGATCACCAGCCCCTCGGGCGACACGCTCTATACCCGCGCCGGCTCCTTCAACAAGGGCCCGACCGGCCAGCTCGTGACCGCCGACGGCTATGCGCTGAACCCGTCCCTCACACTGCCGCAGGATGCCAGCAGCATCGTCATCAACGAGAGCGGGCAGATCTATGCCCAGATCGCCAACCAGTCCTCGCCGACCCTGGTGGGCCAACTGACGCTCTCGACCTTCGCCAACGATTCCGGCCTGGAGCCGCTCGGCGACAACCTCTATCGCGAGACATCCGCCTCCGGCCAGCCGGTGACGGGCGTCGCCGGCACCACCGGCTTCGGCGCCGTGGTGCAGGGGTATCTGGAAGGCTCCAACGTGGACCCCATCAAGGAGATCACCCAACTCATCCAGGCCCAGCGCGCCTATGAGATGAACTCCAAGGTGATCCAGGCCGCCGACGACATGGCCGGGGTCGTGTCGAAGGGAATCCGGTGAACGCAATCGAGATGAACACGCAATCGCGGCGGCGCGCCATGCGTGGCACCCGATGCCTGCGGTTCGGCCTCTGGGCCGGCACCGCAGCTTTGCTCTGCGCCGTTGCCGCCCCCGCTGCGGCGCAGAGCATCTCTTCCCTGGCCCAGCAGGCCGCCGCCGGCCGCGAGGAGGTGGAGCCGCCCCGCCCCGCTCCCGCGCGCCCGACGGCCGATGCCGCGCCGATGGCGCGCGTCCCCGTCGCCGCCGTCACCCTCTATCCGGGCGATGTCATTTCCGCCGGCATGCTGGCGCAGCGCGAGGTGGCCGATGCCGTGCTCGATCGCGGCGGCATCGCGCTGCAAGCCTCCGCCATCGTGGGCAAGTCGGCCCGGCGGGTCGTCGCCGCCGGCCAGCCGGTGCCGCTGAATGCGCTCGCCGACGTGACCCTCGTCACCAAGGGCGTCGCCACCCGCATCCAGCTGAGGGAGGGGGGTCTCTCCATTTCCGGCTACGGCATGCCGCTGGATTCCGGCGCGGCGGGCGCCACCATCCGGCTCAAGAACATGGAGTCCGGCCAGATCATCGTCGGCGAGGTGGCCGGCGACGGCACCGTGTGGGTGAAGACGCGATGATCCGCCGCGCGCTTATGGCCCTCGCCGCGCTCCTCGCCCTCGCCGGTCCTGCCGCCGCGCAGGCGACGACGCGCATCAAGGACATCTCCTCCATCCAGGGCGTGCGCGACAACCAGCTCGTGGGCTACGGCCTCATCATCGGCCTCCAGGGCACCGGCGACACGCTGCGCAACTCGCCCTTCACCGAGCAGGCCATGCAATCCATGCTCGACCGCATGGGCATCAATGTGCAGGGCCTGTCGCTGCGCGCCAAGAACGTGGCGGCGGTGGCCGTCACCGCCAACCTGCCCGCCTTCGCCGGCCTCGGCACGCGCATCGACGTGACCATCGCCTCGCTCGGCGACGCGACCTCCCTGCGCGGCGGCACGCTGCTCGTCACGCCCCTCAACGGCGCCGATGGCGTGACCTATGCGGTGGCGCAGGGCCAGATCGTCTCCGGCATCCAGATCACCGGGCAGGCGGAGACGCTGAGCCAGGGCGTGCCCACCGCAGGGCGCATCGCCAATGGCGCGCTCGTGGAGCGGCAGATCCCCGGCCAGCTCTCCGAGCTGCCGGAAATCCTCATCGACCTCACCAATCCGGATTTCCGCACCGCCGCGCTGATGGCCGACGTCATCAACGCCTACACCCACGCCCGCTACGGCAAGCGCCTCGCCCGCGAGCGCGACCTGCGCACGGTGGTGGTGCAGCGCCCGCCCCATTCCGGCACCGCCCGCTTCATCGCCGAGATCGGCGAACTGCGCATCACGCCCGACACGCCGGCCAAGGTGGTGGTGGACCAGCGCACCGGCACGGTGGTGATCGGCCGCAACGTGCAGGTCTCCACCTTCGCCGTCACCCAGGGCAATCTGACCGTGCAGGTCACCGAGGCGCCCGAGGTGTCGCAGCCCGAGCCCTACACCTTCGGCGAGACGGTGGTGGTGCCGCGCACCAACATCCAGGCCGACGAGAGTGGCGGGCCCATCGGCATCGTCCGCGGCCCCAATCTCCAGCAATTGGTGAACGGGCTCAACCGCTTCGGGCTCAAGCCCTCGGACATCATCTCCATCCTCCAGGCGGTGAAGACCTCCGGCGCGCTGCAGGCCGAGCTGGTGTTCCAGTGACCCCGCCGGGCGCAGACTGCCCCCGCAAGCGTCGCGCAAGTCTCTCCCCCTAGACCGGAACCATCAAGGCGCCCCTGCCCCTGCCGGCGCCGCCCCTCGGGGAAGAGGAGAGGTTCCATGTCCGTGTCGACGGTCCTGCTGGACGCCGCAATCGTCTATGCGATCGCCTCGGTCTCGTGCTCGCTGCTCGTGGGCGTGATCGCGCTCCGGCGCGTGACCTGCTCGCGGCTCCATGCCGTCTTCGTCACCGCGCGGCGCCGCAAGGTGGCCCGGGCGAGATCCGGCCGCAACGCCGGTGCCGCGCTGGCCCTCGCCGCGCTCTGCGGCTCCGCCCTGGCGATATCGGGCGACGCCCGCGCGGAGCCCTCCCCCGCCGCCCCCGACGCCGCCGCCGGCGAGAATGCGGCCCTCTATTGCCGCAACATCGCCGATGCCGCCGCCGACGCCCGCTTCACCCGCCAGCAGGCCGCGCTCGCCGCCATGGAGAAGGAGATCGAGGCCCGCCTCGCCCAGCTCGAGGCCAAGCGCGCCGAATACCAGGAGTGGCTGGCCCGCCGCGAGACGTTCCTGAAGAAGGCCGACGACAGCCTCATCGCCGTGGTCTCGCAGATGCGCCCGGACGCCGCCGCCGCCCAGCTCGCGGCCATGAACGAGGACATGGCGGCCGCCGTGCTCGCCCGGCTGTCGCCGCGCGTCGCCAGCGCCATCCTCAACGAGAGCGAGCCGGCCCGCGCCGCGCGCCTCACCTCCACCATGGTCGGCATGGCCCGCCGCGCGCAGGAAGGGCGGACCGAGGCGCCCCGCACCACCGGGCGGCCCGGCTGATGCGCGCCAGAAAGGCCCCAAGCGCCATGACCCTCATCCCCCTCATCCCCCTCATCGCCCGCGCCGCCATCGCGGCCCTCGCCGGCCTCGCCCTTTCCGGCTGCAAGAGCACCTACGACAACCTCGCCACCGGGCCGTCGCTGACCCCCGTCGGCTATGGGCTCGACACCGCCAAGCGCGAACCGCTGCCCATGACCTTCCAGCAGCCAGAGAAGAAGACCTTCCGCTCCACCTGGGACCTCAACCGCTCGTCGAGCATGTATCGCGACCTGCGCGCCGCCAAGGTGGGCGACGTGATCCGCGTGGCCATCGCCATCGACGACAAGGCCCAGTTCGACAACGCCACCGATCGCTCGCGGGAATCGAAGAGCAACCTCGGCTTCGACGCGGCGCTCACCCTCTCCGGCTTCGGCAAGGGCGCGAACGCGGGCGCGGGCTCCGGCAATCTCGACATCAACGGCGACACCAAGACCAAGGGCAAGGGCAACATCGACCGGTCCGAGAAGCTGCGCCTCTCGGTCGCCGTGGTGGTGACGGAGATCCTGCCGGACGGCAATTTCGTCATCCGCGGCTCGCAGGAGATCCTCGTCAATTACGAGGTGCGCGAACTGACCATCGCCGGCATCGTCAACCCGCTGGACGTGTCTTCGACCAACATCATCCCCTACGACAAGATCGCCGAGGCGCGCATCTCCTATGGCGGACGCGGCCGGCTCACGGATGTGCAACAGCCCGCCTGGGGCCAGCGCCTCTATGACGTCGTGACGCCCTGGTGACGTGATGGCGACCGCAGCCCCCGCCAAAGCCCTCGCCCCGAACGGAGCGCCCGAGAAGAAGCCCGGGCTCCTCGTGCCCCTCCTCATCGTCACGCTGCTGGCGCTCGCCGCCGGCGCGGGGCTCGGGCTCCAGCTCGCCGGCACGGTGGAGCAGGCGGTGACGAAGAAGGTCGCCGCCGAGCCGGAGAAGAAGCCGGCCCCGCCATTGCGGCATTCCGGCGACCTGGTGCTGAAGGACCTGAAGCCGGTGGTGGTGAACCTTTCCGCGCCCTCCTCGACCTTCATCCGCATCGAGACGGCCATCGTGTTCAAGAACGGAGCGCTGACGAACCCGGACGTGACGGCCGCCGAATTGCGCGAGGACATCATGGCCTACATGCGCACCCTGGCGCTGAGCCAGCTCGAAGGCCCGAGCGCGCTCCAGCACCTGCGCGAGGACCTCAACGAGCGCGCCCGCGCCCGATCCGACGGCAAGGTGGACGAACTGATCGTCTCGACGCTGGTGGTGCAGTGAGAGGGCCGGCGCGCCTTGCGGCGCTGATATCCGCGCTCGTCGCCGCCTTGCTCCTCTCCGCCGCGCCGGCCCTGGCGCAGGGTGCCGCGCAGATGCCTTCCCTGGAGCAGCTTCTGCCCGAGGGCGGCGGCAGCACGGCGGGGCGCCTCATCCAGATGGTGGCCCTGCTCACGGTGCTGTCGGTGGCGCCCGGGCTGCTCATCATGGTCACCAGCTTCACCCGCTTCGTGATCGCCTTCTCCTTCCTGCGCTCCGGCCTCGGCCTGCCCTCGACGCCGGCCAATCTCGTGCTGGTCTCGCTCTCCCTGTTCATGACCTTTTATGTGATGGGCCCGACCTTCGACCGCGCCTGGCAGGACGGGGTGAAGCCCCTCACCGAGAACCGGATCAGCGAGGAAGAGGCGCTGCAGCGCATTGCCGACCCGTTCCGCGATTTCATGCTCACCCACGTGCGCGGCAAGGATCTGAAGCTGTTCGCCGACATCGCCTCGCGCGACAAGCCGGCCGAGGAGGCGACCTCCCCTACGCCCGCGCAGGAGAAGGCGGGCGAGGAAAAAGTGCCCCTGCGGGTGCTCATCCCCGCCTTCATGATCTCGGAACTCAGGCGCGGCTTCGAGATCGGCTTTCTCATCGTCCTGCCCTTCCTCATCATCGACATGATCGTGGCGACGCTGGTCATGTCCATGGGCATGATGATGATGCCGCCGGCGGTGATCTCCTTGCCGTTCAAGATCCTCTTCTTCATCCTCATCGACGGCTGGAACCTGCTCGTCGGCGGGCTGATCCGCTCCTTCTTCTGAGCGCGGACCGCACGGCCGGTGGCACGCCGCACCACACCGCGCCGGTCACTCCACGCGGGCCTGCTGCGGCGGCTCCGGCGGCGCGGCACAGAAGGCCTCGGCTGTGGCAGTCCATTGCCCCACTCCGGCCTTCACCAGATTCTTCATCACCCGGCACACATAGCGGTGCTGCGCCACGGTGTTCTTCGGGCCGGCATTGTAGCGCGCGGCCGCCATGGTCCAGTTGCCATGCCGCTTGCGCAGGACCTGCAGGAAGCGCGCCCCCTGCTCCACGTTGAGGCGCGGATCGAAGATCTCCTCCAGCGAATTGAACTCGTGCCGGTGCCAGTACCAGTTCACCTGCATGCAGCCGATGTCGATCAGCTTCACCCCGCGCTCATTGGCGGCGCGGAACAGCGTCAGCGCCTCGGGCAGCGTCGCGGGGATATGGTCCTTGCCCTCGATGTGCAGCATCAGCGGCTGGAGGCCCTTGCCCGTGCCGCTTTCGGTCAGCGCGACGGCATAGAGGATCTGGAGCGGGATCTGGTATTTCGCCGCCGCGCGGGCCAGCTCCCGCTCGCAGACGCCCTGCGGGGCGGGGTTTGCGGAGGTTTTGGCGGAGGGCTTGCCGGAGGCCTTGCCGGGCGCTGGGTCCGCCGCCGCCGGACTGGTGGGAGCCGGAGCCGAAGCCGCCGTCTGGCGCGGCGTGCCGGCGGGCGCGCCCCGTTCGCCCCAGATCGGCCGGATGGTGGCGGGAGATGCCGAAGCGGCGGGCGGGGGCTCGGGCGATCCGACGATTGACGAGGCGTCGCCGCAGCGTGCCTCACCCGGCGCCAAAGCGAGGCTCGTCAGCAAAAGAAGGCGCAGCGTCGTCATCGGGATAAGTCCTGTCGTTTCGGCCGCCGCGGCCCTGACGGCCGGGATCGGCGCCGCCCCGGCTGCCGCCATCCGGATGGTCCGCCGTGTCCTGCGGGGGCGGACCCTCCATGGCGGCGGGGGCGCGCAGCGGCGCGTCGATCACGGGCAGGCCGGCGCCGCCGACCTCCAGATCCACGTCCGGCAGGCCGGCTGATCCGAGCAGCGCGGAGAGGTGCGCCCTGTCGCCCGCCAGAAGGGCGGCGGTTGCGGGGTCGTCCGCCTTGAGGCGCACGGTGAGGCCGTGGGGCGTGAGGCGCATGTGCACCACCACCCGGCCGAGGCTGTCCGGCGACAGCGCGATATCAAGCACGCGCACGGGGCCGGTGGGCACGGGGGCGTCCTCGCTTGCGGGCGGCGCGCCCGTCCCGGCAGCGGCGGGCGCCGTATCCATCTGCGCGACTTCCGCCGCGATGGCGCGGCCGATCTGGGCGAGGCTGGCGAACGGCAGCGCGGGCGTTGCCTCCGCCGGCCGGACGGGCGCGGGTGGCCGGTCGTCCAGGACCGCGGGCGCGGCGGCGGCGCGCGCCGTCCCGGGGCTCTGCCGGGCGTCGGCGCGGCGAGGTTCTGGCTGATCGTTCGGCGCGGCATCATCGGCCGCCGCGCCAAGGGGGAGCGGCCGGACGGGGATGCGGCCCTCACGGCTCGGCGGGTTCGCTCCGGCATCGCGCCCGCCAGGCCCCTCTCGCGCGGCTTCCGCCAGGGCTGGCGGGGGCTCCGGCGTGAACGGCCGCACCGGCGCGAAATGGGTTTCCTGTCGCAGCACGGCGACCCGCATGGGCGCCGGCGCTTCCGCCGCGGTCTCCGCCGGCACGGCCGGCACCGCGAGGGGGACAGGCGGGGGGCTCGCGCGGGGCTGGGGGATCACCTCCGCCGACACGTCCCGCGGTCCCGCCAGCGGCGCGGATAGCAGGGCGAGGAGCGGCGGCGGCTGGGGGCGGTCAGGCGTGTCCGGAGCGGGTGCGTCCGGCAGCGGAGCGGGCGCGGCATCGGCGGTGTCGACGGGCTCCGCCTCCGGCCGCAGGAGGCCCGGCGCGCGGCGCGGCGCGGGAGGGGTCCCGATCGCCTCGCGCTCCGGGTCGGAGCGGGCGCAGCGGGCGAGCAGCCGGTCGAGGCTTGCAGGCGGCGGGCAAGGCGAAGCGTCGGCGGGCGGCACCTCCGCCACGGTCTCGGGAACAGGCGCTGCCGGGGCTTCGCCCATCCCGCTGAGCAGGTCGTCGAAGGGCTGGCCATCCGGCAGTGCCGCGCGGCCGGCGAGGTCCGGTGGGCGCGCCAAAGCGGCTTGGGCGATGTCGGCGGTCCTCATCGCGGAGCCTCCTTCAGCATGGCGTCGATCTCGCCGAGCTTCGCCTGCGCCTTGCTGATGGCCGTCGAGGGCTTCTCCCCCTCCTGTGCCGCGCGCGACGGCTGCGCGCTGGCGACCACCGCCGGAGCAGCGGGGGCTGCTGCGGGCGCAGCGGGCGGGGCCTCGTCGGCGCGGCGGATCAGCTCGGCGGTGCGGCGCGCGGCCTCAAGCAGGGCCTGGTCGGAGGGATCGAGGCGGGCGCGGTCAATGGCCTTCAGCGCCTCTTCCGCCGCCTTGTAGCGGTCCGGAGTCGCCGCCTGCGCCGCGCTCAGATAGACGCGGGCGCGCTCGGCATCGCGGCTCGCCACCGGGGCGAGGACCATGGCACGCTCCGCGCTGGCGGTGGCGAGCGCGGTCTTGCCCTCCACGATGGCGGCGCGCGACACCAGCAGGAACACCTCGCGCCGGGCCTCCTCGTCGAGCGGCGCGAGCAGGGCGTCGAGGCGCAAAAGGCCGTCCGGCGTCGCCAGCACGTTCATGCGGCTCAAGGCGGCGGCGAAGCGCTGGCGGAAATTGCCGGCATAGGCGGAGTGCCGGAAGCGGCTGAAGTACTGGCCGGACAGCCGCTCGAACTGGTCGAGGTCGCCGGCCTGCGCGGCGACCAGAACAGCGCGGCGCAGGGCCGCCTCGTCCACCAGCGTGCCGGGCATGAGCAGCCGCGCCACCTCCAGCAGGCGCGACGCCTTGGCCGGATCGGTGCGTACGGTGAGCGCGGCCTGGGCCAGCGCGATCTGCCCGCCGATGCCGTTGGGCAGCTTGCGGGCGTCGATCTCGCCGAGCTGGCGCAGCGCCGGCTCCTCGCGGCCTTCGAGATAGAGCAGGCTGCCGGTGAGCAGCTTCTCGTCGATGTTCGGCCTGGGCTCGCGGTTGATGATATCGCGCAGCACGGCGGGATTGCCGCCGCCGAGGAAATACATCACCAGCGCCCGCGCATTGGCGGGGTCCTGCCAGACGGAGGGGTCGGCCTCGCCGAACGCCACGTCCATCTCGGTGATCATGGCCCGCTGCTGGGCGATGCCAGCGGTGGAGCCGGCGGCGATGAGGTCCTGCAAGCGCTGGAGCCGACGCACCAACGTGACGGGATAGATGTCCGTGCGTCCGGTCGGCGCCGCGGCCGCGGCCGGTGCGCCGTGGGGGGCGGCGGCGTCCGCATGGGCGGAAGCAGGCTCGGACGGGCGCGCCGGGGCGGCAGCCGGAGCGGATTGGGCGTCGCGGGGCGGAGCAGCCGCGGCATCAGCGGACGGAACGGCCATGGCGATGGGCTCCGCCGAAGGTTCTGCAACTGCGGGCGAGCCGGCCTCGGCAGGATCGGGAATGGATAGCGCCGGCGGCGCAGCGGCCATTCCGCTCGCCTCGGCCGGCGCAGCGGGCGGAGCGAGAGCAAGGCTGGGGACGGCGGTCGAAACGGCGGCCGGGAGCGGCAAGATGGCCGGAGCCATCGGCGCCGCCGGCGCGGGCGGCAGCGGACGTCGCGGCGGCAGCGGCATGGGCGCGAGGGGGGCATAGGCGGAGACCGCCGATGCAGGTGCGGGCGTCGCGACAGCCGGGCCCGGCGCGGGTTGGGGCGGGGCGGGTTGGGGCGGCGCGGGCTTGGAGGCCGCTGCGGGATTGGATGCGGGCGCAGGCTGGGGAAGGGGCACGGAAACGGGCGCGGGGACGGGCGCCGCCACCGGTCTGGGCGCTGCGGTCGGCTTGGGAGCCGGTGCCGGCACAGGTTGGCCGGAGGTGGCTGCTCCCGCATTGGCGGGAGGCGTCGCGACCACCGGGCGCACGGCGGGTCCGGCTGGCGAGGAGGCCACGGGCTTCGGCGCGGCTGGCGGCGCGGCGGGAGCCGCCGGTCGGGCATCGGTGGTGGCTGTCGACGCGGCGCTGGCAGGGGCCGGCTTCTGAGCGACGGCTGGCTTGGGTTGGGCGCTTGGGACGGACATCGGCGCAGCGGGAGCGGTCGCGCCTGGGGCCGGCTTTGGCGCGGGCGTGCCAGCCGGGGGAGCCGGCCGGGCGGCGTTGGGCGCCACCGGCGCGGTCGCCGGGGAAACGGCCACAGGCGCGCCGGCGGGCGCTGGTTTCGGGTTTTCGGCGTTCGGCCCTGCCGGGTTCGCAGCGCTCGCACTCGCCGTCGCGGGCTTCGGCGCCGCAGGCTTGGTCGCGACCGGCTTCGGCGCCGGCTTCGCCGCAGCGGGGCGCGCGGGGGCGGCGGGCTCCTCGCGCAGGCCGTCCCACGGGTCCGCATCGTCCTGGGCGCGGGCGGCGCCGGTCATCAGGAGCGCCCCGGCGAGGACGAGGGGGAAAAGGCGGGGCCGGGTCATGAGGGCGCCTTCAGCAGGATCTCGATGCGCCGGTTCTGCGGCGCGTTGGGGTCGGCGGTGTTCTTGAGATTGCGGTCGGCGAGGCCCTCGATGGCGGTGACGCGCTTCTCCTCCAGCCCGCCGCGCACCATCATGTAGAGGGCCATCTGCGCCCGCGCGCTGGAGAGCCGCCAATTGTCGTAGGTGTCGGAGCGGAACGGCCGCGCGTCGGTGTGGCCGCGAATGACGATCTCGCCTGGCCGCGCGCCGAGCTTCTTCGCGATCTCGCCCATGGCCCGCACGAAGCGGGCATCCGGCACCGCCGACCCCACCGGGAACATGGAGAAGTCGAGATCGTCGGTGAGATCGACGACGAGCCCCTCCTTCGTCGCGCGCACATCCACACGCGGGGCGGCACCGGCCGTGCCCACGGTGGCGGCGACCACCTGCTTCAGCTCGCCTTCCAGGTCGCGCGCGGCCTTGGTGGCGGCTTGAGCCGCGGCCTGCGCGGCCGCCTTGTCCTGTGCCTCGCCGGGCTTCGCCGCGGCGGTGGTGGCGTCGGGGCGGCCGGTGGGCTGGTCCACCTTGGAGGGCTTCGCCTGCGGATTGCGGGCCTGCCGGCCGCTGGACATCTGCCAATAGGTGGGATCGAACGGATCGCGGTTCACGTCCCCCGCCCCGGTACCCGGCGAGCCGGTATCCCCGGCGGCGGCGTCGGGCGTGCCCCCGGCCCGCGCATCGGCATCGCCCGCGAGCTTGTTCAGCACCGCATAGGGATCGCGGAAGGCGGCGCGCTCCTTGTCGCCCTGCTGGCGGTCGTCGCCGGCGCCGGTCTCCGGCCCCGTGGTGTTCTTCAGGCTCGACTGCTTGTCGCCATCGGAAGAGGTGCCCTTGGCCTTCGTGTCCTCGGGATCGTTCAGCCCGCGCACGTCGGTGATGCTGGAGGCGAGATCCACCGGATTGAAGTAATTGGCGATGGCTTTCCGCGTATCCTTGTCGGTGACATTGATGAGCCACATGATGAGGAAGAAGGCCATCATCGCCGTCATGAAGTCGGCGTGCGCCACCTTCCAGGCGCTCGAATGGTGCTCGTGCTCCTCGTCGTCGTGGCGCTTGACGATGATGATCTCGCCGTGAGGCTCCTGGTGGCCTTCCTTGCCGGACATGCCGCGCTCCCGTCAGTTGCCGCGCGCGGCGGCGGCCGCCCAGCCGGAGAGCTGAGTCTCCAGCACGCTGTCGTCGCAGGTGATCTTGAGGTCGTTCGTCGATCCGTCCGCGATGACGATGCCCGGCACGTCCGCGAGCCGCGCGCGCAAAGCCGCCGCGAGGTCGCCGGAGCCGGTGATGGTGATGGACGGCCCCGCCGCCCCGCCGCGCAGCAGGTCGCGCACCCGGCGGGCCAGTTCCTCCAGCGCGCGGGCGCGGGCGGCGCCGCTCACGAAGGGGCGCAGCACGGCGGCGAGCGCCTCGCCGATGCGCGCCTCCACCGCATCGAGGCCTTCACCGATGAGGCCGGCGAGCCGTTGGCTCTCCTCGCTGCACCAGCGGGCGCGGGCCGCTTCGATCCCGTCCTCGAGGCGCGCGGCGAAGGCGGCCTCGGCATCGGCGAGCTGCTGCTCGCAGGCGGCCAGCGCGATGGCGGCCTCCTCCAGCGCAAGGCGCCGGGCCTCCTCGGCCGCCGCGCGGATGGCATCGGCGCCGGGCGGATCGTGCGGGCGCAAGGCGGGCGTGGGTGCGAGGGCCGGCACGGGCGGCACGGCGCTCACCGGAGCGCGCGGCGCGAGGCCGAAATGGGGCAGGTGACGGTGAAGCGCGGTGGTGCTCATGCGCGGGCGTCCTGATGCAGCCACTGGCGCAGGATGGCGGCGGCCTGCTCCTCATCGAACTCGACGATCTGCTCCAGCCGCTTCTGCGGCGAGCGGTTGAGGCGGCTGGTGAGATCCTCGATGAGGCTGAGCGCGCCCGGCGCCTCCTCCCCCGCGGCGCCATCGCCCGGCACCACGGACGGGCCGGCGACGGCGGCGAGCGGCGCGCCGCCCGCCAGCATGGCGGCCTCGATGGCATCCGCATCCTCCACCTCGTCGCGCTCGGGGCGGGCGAGGATGGCGCGCACGGCGGGCCGGAGGCCGAACCAGATCACGAGGCCGGCGACGATGAGAATGGTGGCCGCGTTGATCATGGTGCCGGCCTGCCGCAGCAGAAGCTCGGACCACGGCAAGGGCGGCACCGGCTCAAGCCCCGCCCCGCCATTGGCGAAGGAGACGGCCGCGACCTTCAATTTGTCGCCGCGCTCCTTGTCGAAGCCGGAGGCGGAGGCGACGATCTGCTCCACCTCGTAGAGCTGCTGCTCCACGGGAATGGCATCGGCGCCGCCGGCCGCGCCCACGAGGCGCTCCTTGTTCACCAGCACGGCGATGGACAGGCCGCGCACCACGAAGGCCTCGCGCACGGTCTGCACGGTGCGGGTGGAGACCTCGAAATTGGTCAGCTCCTCGCGGCGGGAGGAGTTCTCGTTGGAATCCGTGCCGCCGTCGCCCTGCTGCTGCTGGCCGGGGATGTTCTGCTGGACGGACGTATTGGGCTGCTTGGTCTTGTTCTGGCTCTGGCCCAGCTCCTTCACCACGCGCACCGAACGCTCCACCTTGGAGGCGGGATCGAACGTGGTTTCGGAGGTGGTGACGCGATCCGTGTCCAGGCGGGCGGAGACCTGCACCTCGAAATTGCCGAGGCCGAGATAGGGCGCGAGGGTGCGGCGCACCTTCTCCTCGGTCTCGCGGCTCACCTGCTGCTGGAGCATGGCCTTCTTGCCGGCGGCGGCGCTGGCGCCGTCCTCGCTGGAGGAGAGCACCGCCCCCTCGGTGCTGAGCACCGTCACCTGGTCCATCTTGAGGCCGGGGATGGCGGCGGCGACGAGGTGGCGGATGGCCTGCGCGGTGGAGGCGTCCTCCGCCGTCTCGGTGCGGATGACGACGGAGGCGGAGGCGCCCTGCTGGTCGCGGCGGAACGAGCCGCGCTCGGGCAGGACGATATGGACGCGCGCCGCCTTGATGCCCTTCATGGTCTGGATGGTGCGGGCCAGCTCGCCCTCCAGCGCGCGCACCCGCGTCACCTCCTGCATGAAGGAGGTGAGGCCGAAGGCGCGGACATCGTTGAACAATTCGTAGCCGGTATTGCCGCTCTGCGGCAGGCCCTTCACCGCCAGCAGCATGCGGGCGCGGGCGGTGTCCGAATGGGAGACGAGGACGGTGGTGCCGTCCGCATTCACGTCGAAGGCGATGCCCGCGTCCTTCAGCGCGCCGCCGATGCGGTTCACGTCCTCGCGGGTGAGGTTGGCGTAGAGCGGCT
Source organism: Xanthobacter wiegelii (assembly GCF_043193855.2). Lineage (NCBI taxonomy): Bacteria > Pseudomonadati > Pseudomonadota > Alphaproteobacteria > Hyphomicrobiales > Xanthobacteraceae > Xanthobacter > Xanthobacter wiegelii. Next base: position 4,854,219 of record NZ_CM195529.1, read on the forward strand.
CGCGCTCGGGCTGGCCGAGATACCAGGCGCCGAGCGCCACGGCGGCCACCGCCGTGAGGCCGATCAGCGCCAGCGCGATCAGGCGCCGGGCGCCGAGGTCGCGCAGGTTGCGCCAGAGTTGCTCCAACTGTTCCTTGCCGATCATCGGCGGGATCTCGTCTGATTGCGGCGCGCGGAGGCGCACCTCAGGGACCGGGCACGCGCGGGGGACGGGACCCGTCGCGCTCATGTGCCTCGGGCGGCAATCTCGACGGTCAAACTTGCATGGGCGTTGCGGGGGCTTTGCGTCTCCCCTCTCCCCTTGCGGGAGAGGGGGCGGGGGTGAGGGGTGAGGCGGGGCGCGATCTCGGCGTCCGCTCGTGCTGCGCCAGCCCCCTCACCCGTCTCGCCGCCTTGCCGCGATCCACCCTCGCCCGCGAGGGGAGAGGGGAAGAGGACAAAAAAATGGCCACGCTCCGGGGGGCGGAGGTGGCCGAGGGGGGCGTCGGGGGGACGCTGAAACTCAGGGCACGCCGGAGCGCCGCCGGAGGGGACGGCGCCCGCGCGCGGACCGCCGCGCCCGGAGGCGCGGGGGACGAAAACCGCCGCGCCCGGAGGCGCGGCGGGGACGCGATCAGCGGAACAGGGTCATCACGTTCTGCGAAGAGCTGTTCGCGATGGACAGGGACTGCACCGCGAGCTGCTGCTGGGTCTGCAGGGCCTTCAGCTTGGTCGATTCCTCTTCCATGTTGGCATCCACGAGGGTGCCGATGGAGGAGGTGTTGAGGTCGATCAGGCTCTGGGCGAAGGTCTGCTGCGAGTCGAGCCGGGTCGAGGTGGTGCCGAGCGTGGTGGCGCCGTTCTGCAGCTGCTGCATGGTAGCGTCCACGATCTTCACATAGGCCTGGATCTTCGCGAGGTCAGCGTCGGTGTTGCCGAGGCCGGACACGTCGAAGTCCGTGATGGCTTCGGTGCCGGCCGTGGCGGTGCCGCCGATGACATACTTGGTGTCCATGAAGCCCTTGAGGCTGCCCGCGGTCGTGTCGACGGTCACGGTGGCGCCGCCGGTGATGTTCGCGGCCGTCGCCACGGCCGTGACGGCCTTGTCGAGGGTCGTGGACGTGCCGGTGGAGGTGCCGGTGGTGGAGGCGTCGTAGACAGTGAACGAGCCGGTGTCGATGGAGGTGGAGCCCACCGTCACGGTCGAGCCGGTACGCGAGAAGGACGACAGCAGGTTCTTGGTGCCGTTGAAGCCCGAGGCGCTGGTATCCACCGACAGCCAGTTGCTGCCGTTCATCACGGTGTTGTCGGCGGTGGTCTTGATTTCGCTGACGTAGGACGAGATTTCCGTCTGCAGCTTGGCCCGGTCGACGTTCGGCGAGAGGGCGGCCGTCAGGTTGTTCTTGATCTTCGCGAGCGAGGCGACCACCGCGTTGACGCCGCTGGAGGCGGCATCCACCGAGTTCTTGTCGAGGCTCATGGCATCCTTCACCGCGCCGAGCGCCCCGTTGTCCGAGGTGAGGGTGGTGGCGATGGACCAGTAGGCCGCGCCGTCATTGGCGGAGTTGATCCGCTTGCCGGTGGAGACGTGGGCGTTGGTGGTGTCGAGGTTGGCGTTGATCGTCCGCAGGGTCTGCAGGGCGACCATGGCGGAGTTGTTGGTGATCAGGCTGGTCATGGGAATGTCCCTCTGTGACTTGGAATGAAGGGGGACATGCCGGGTTCGCACCGGCATGGCAGGGCGGCGTCATGCCTTTGGATGACCGGTCCCTAGAGCTGGAGGGCGATTTCCCGAGCGGATTGTTTCCACTCGGATCGCGCTCCAGGGGGTCCGGCGCCCGGCCCGTTTCGGGGCCGGTCAACCTGCCATGGAAGAGACATTAGAGGCGCAAGCTTGCGCGAGGCTTGCGGGGAAGAGAACTTGGCGAAGGCGGGGGGCACCCATCATCGGCCGCCCCCGCCCGCCCCTCAGGCGAACAGGCTGTCGATGTCGTCCTGCGAGACCACGCCGATGTCGTCGGCGAGCGCCGGGCCGTTGAGGAGGGCCTCGTCGCCTTCGCGCGGGATGATGCGGGCGCCCTGCGCCACCAGGTCGGCACCGCCCCAGATGTCGGTCATGCGTGCCACCCGCTCCTCGATGAAGAGCAGCAGCTTCACCACCTTGCGGATGCGCTGGCCGGTGATGTCCTGGAAATTGCAGGCCTCGAAGATCTTGGTGGTCTCGTTCTGGATCTCGGAGGCAAGGTCCGCCGCATCGCCCGTGAGCAGCGTATGCATCTGGACCATCAGCGCGTCCACCCGCTCGGCGGAGGTGAGGATGGCCTCGGTCGCCTCCTCCGTGTCGCTCACCACCGCCTCCAGCTCGCTGGTGGCGCGCAACAGCTTCTCGCCCCGCGCGCCCTCGGCGTGCAGGCTCGCGATCTCGTGCTTGGTGTGCTGGATGGCATCCTGGATGGTCTCGATGCCGGCCCACAGCACATTGCGGTCGCGCTCGCGATCCACCGCCGGATCGCGCGCCTTGAAGCGCGAGATCTCCTCGCGCACCCCGGCGATCTCGCCGAAGATGCGGCGCAGCTGATCGTCAAGGCCATCCACCGCGAGGAGATCGACGGCGGCGCCGGCGGAACACGGGGTCTCAATCCTGAAGGGTCGCCGGGCAGCCGACATGAAGGCCTCCTGAAACACGCTTTGCTTTGCACCCTCCTATAAATCCTCCCCGATGATTGAGGAAGATAGCCCCAATTCTTGGTGCAAGCCTCGCACAAGCCCGGGACATCAAAACAATTCTCATCGCTGCGCTCACCAGACCTGGATCTCGCCAGAGTTGGAAAGAGCGTCTTCATCGTCCCCGTTTCTGGAGTGTGTCATGGGGGTTGATCATGTCCGTTGATCTTGGGATGCCCGTCCTTGTGGTCGACGACTACAAGACCATGGTGCGCATCATCCGAAACCTTCTGAAGCAGATCGGCTTCGAGGATGTGGACGAGGCCTCCGATGGCACCGAGGCGCTGGCCAAGCTGAAGGAACGCAGCTACGGCCTCGTCATCTCGGACTGGAACATGGAGCCGATGACCGGCTACGAGCTGTTGAAGCAGGTGCGCGCGGACGGGGCCCTCGGCCAGATCCCGTTCATCATGGTGACGGCGGAAGCCAAGTCCGAGAACGTGATCGCCGCCAAGAAGGCCGGCGTCAGCAATTACATCGTCAAGCCGTTCAACGCGCAGACGCTGAAGGGCAAGATCGACGCGGTGTTCGAGAGCCTCGGCGCCGAGGCGGCCGTGGACTGAGCCCGCCCGTCGCGCCGGTCAGTGTGCCGCGGCGCGGCGATAGCGATTGCGGCCGCCGGCCTTCGCCCCATAAAGGGCGGCATCGGCCGCCGCGAACAGGCCGGCGAGATCGCAGCCCTGCGCTGTGGCCCCGCCGATGCTCGCCGTAAGATGGCCGCCCGACGGGTGCGGGATGCTCTCTGCCCGGAACGCGGCCAGCAGCGCCTCGCCCACCACATCGCAGCCGGCCTCATTGGTATCCGGCAGGATCACCGCGAATTCCTCGCCGCCATAGCGCGCCGCGGTATCCTGCGCCCGCCCCGGAAGCCGCGCCAGCACGCCGCCCACCGCGGCCAGCGCCGCATCTCCGGCCTGATGGCCCCACAAATCGTTCACCACCTTGAAGTGGTCGATGTCGATCACCAGCAGCGACAGCGGCCCCTCCAGGCGCTGCGCCCTGCGCATGGCACGCGCCAGCTCCTCGTCGAAGCTGCGCCGGTTGGGCAGGCCCGTGAGTGCGTCCAGCTGGGACTTGCGGGCGAGATCGCGATTGAGGCGCAGAAGCTCCACCTCGTCCGCCGCCACCGCCGCGAGATCGAGCAGCGGGCCGAAGTCAAAGGCCTCCTTGTCCCGCGCCTCCCGCCCCATCACGCACATCGTGCCGATGACCAGATCCGGCTCAACCATCAGCGGCGCGCCCGCATAGAAGCGCAGCGGCAGGTGCGGGACGAGGGGATGGCCCAGAAGGCGCGGATCGGACTTCATGTCGCTGATCACCAGCGGTGCGCCGCTCGCCACCAGCATGTTGCACATGGTGTCGCGCCGGGGAACGCTGGCCGGCACGAGATCGGACGTGCGCGATTTCTGCCACTGGTGGGTGCCGTCGATGAGGCCGAGGAAGGCGACATCCGCCTCGTAGAGCCGCCGCGCCAGCCGCGTCAGCCGGTCGAACCGCTCGTCGGAAGGCGTATCCATGAGACCACACGTCGCAAGGACGGTGAGGCGCTGGGCCTCGTTCGCAGGGGCGGCGGGGGGTGTCCACACGGGGCAGGACCTCGATCGATGACGCTGGGGCGGGCGGACCGGGCGGCGGATGAGGGTGGGGATACCTTTCGGGCGGGCAGGTCGGGCGCAAGCAGGTCAGGGGCAAGCAGGCCAGGGGCAAGCCCGCGGGCGGAGCTGGCGGTCAGCTGAAGCAGGCTGGCAGGCGGGGCCCCACGGCGCAACGGGCGTGCGGGAGTGGCCCTGGCGCCGTCGCAACCTGAAAGTGCGCCGCAATTGCAACGCTCAAGATTGCGCGCAGCGCGGCGCGGGCCGGGCGCGATTCGCGGATGAGTCGGCCTGTCGGAGCGGGCTGCCGGAGGGACGGCTATGGGCGGGGGTTCGAATCGTCGCTCGAATCAGGCCGAACCCACCCGAATCGGGGGATGAACCTCAGCCGGAAACCTGGGTGGAACGACCCGGCATGGAGCGATCGATGGGGAATGCCGGGTGGAAATTTGGTGGAGCCAGGCGGAATCGAACCGCCGACCTCTTGAATGCCATTCAAGCGCTCTCCCAACTGAGCTATGGCCCCACCGGGCCGCGGGCTGCGCGCTTTGGGTTTCATAGCCAAGGCTGAAAACCTCGGCATCAGAACCAGTTAGCGCGCCGGGAAGTCCCGCGGCGGGGTGCCCGGCGATTGATGTCCGCCGAGCGAGAGCGGCCTTAAAGCACAGGCCGCGTCGGGTATCAAGCCTCTTCGTCGTCTTCGAGGCCCTCTCCGATCAGATCGGAGACGTCATCCCCATCATCTTCGTCTTCTTCAAGGAACGTGTCGTCGTCACCGGCCTCGATGTCGTCGTCCACATCCACGTCGTCGCCGACCACCACCTTCGCGGGGGCTGCGGCTTCCTCGTCGGCTTCCTCGAGGCTGATGACCTCGGCCTCAGCCTCTTCGCCGTCCACCTCTTCGGCAGCGACGGCCGCGCGCGGCTCCGCGCGGCTGCTGCCACGGGCGGCGGGTTCAAAATAGGACCTCGGATAGGATTCCCCCGTGAACGGAGACACGACGGGATCCTTGTTGAGGTCGTAAAACTTGCGCCCCGTAACCGGACAGATGCGCTTGGTGCCGAGTTCGGGCTTCGCCACGGCAAAGTTCCTCGGAGCTGTATAAGGAGCGTGCTCCATTGGCGTTTCGCCCGCGCCCTGTCAAGGGCAGATCATCATGGCGTCGCAACAGCGTGACGCCGCAAGCGACGGCGTGCTAGACGACGGCGGCACAGAACATGCGGCGATCGCCCCGGCCGAGGCCGGCGGCCGAGCGCCCGAGCGAGGCAGAAATGGCCCATCCCGAACCCGCAACCGCAAGCGCTCCCGAAGCACACGGCCACGGCACGGGCGAGGCCCGCCCCGCCACCGGGCGCCGCTCGCCCGCCCTCTCCGGCCGGGTCCGGGTGCCGGGAGACAAGTCCGTCTCGCACCGCGCGCTGATCTTCGGCCTGTTCGCGGAGGGCACGACCCACATCACCGGCCTGCTCGAAGGCGAGGACGTGCTGAATACCGCCAAGGCCTGCGCGGCGCTGGGCGCCTGCGTCACCCGCACGGGCGAAGGCGCCTGGGAGGTGACGGGCACAGGCGGGCGGGGCCTCGCCTCCCCCGCCGCGCCGCTCGATTTCGGAAACTCCGGCACGGGCGTGCGTCTGATGATGGGTGCGGTGGCCGGACAGCATGTCATCGCCGGGTTCGACGGGGACGCCAGCCTTCGCCGCCGGCCCATGAAGCGCGTGCTCGATCCGCTTACCCAGATGGGCGTCGAGCTGGTCTCCTCGGCCGAGGGCGGCCGTCTGCCGCTCACCCTGAAGGGCAGCAGCGAAACCAAGCCCATCATCTACGAGACCCCGGTTCCCTCCGCGCAGGTGAAGTCCGCCGTGCTGCTCGCCGGCCTCGGCGCCGACGGCGAGACGGTGGTGATCGAGCGCGAGGCCACCCGCGACCATACCGAGCGGATGCTGGAGCATTTCGGCGCGGAGATTTCCGTCGAGCCCCATGGCGCCCATGGCCGCCGTATCACGCTGAAGGGCCGCCCGCATCTCGTCGCCGCGCCGGTCGACGTGCCGGCCGACCCCTCCTCGGCGGCTTTCCCGCTGGTGGCGGCGCTGATCGTGCCCGGGTCGGACATCATCCTCACCGACGTGATGATGAATCCGCTGCGCACCGGCCTCATCACCACCCTCATCGAGATGGGCGCCGACATCACCGTGGTCGGCGAGCGCACCGAGGGCGGCGAGCGGGTCGCGGACCTGCGCGTGCGTCATTCCCGCCTCAAGGGCGTCGAGGTGCCGCCCGAGCGGGCACCGGCCATGATCGACGAATATCCCGTCCTTGCCGTCGCCGCGGCCTTCGCCGAGGGCACGACGGCCATGCGCGGCCTGTCCGAGCTGCGGGTGAAGGAGAGCGACCGGCTCGCCGCCGTGGCCGCCGGCCTCGCCGCCTGCGGCATCGCCCATGAGGTCAAGGGCGACGACCTCCTCGTCACCGGCGCCGCGACGGTCAAGGGCGGCGGGCCGGTGGAGACCCACATGGACCACCGCATCGCCATGTCGTTCCTCGTGCTGGGGCTTGCCAGCGAGGATGGGGTGAGCGTCGACGACGTGGCCTTCATCGCCACCTCCTTCCCCACCTTCATGCCCATGATGCGCGGCCTCGGCGCCATCATCGACTGACGGGACGGCCATGATCATCGCCATCGACGGGCCGGCGGCATCCGGCAAGGGCACGCTGGCCCGGCGGCTGGCCGCGCATTACGGCCTGCCGCATCTCGATACCGGCCTGCTTTATCGCGCGGTCGGAGCGCGCTGCCTCAAAGAGGGCCGCCTCGGCGACGAGGGGGCGTCGGTCGCAGCCGCCCTGAGCCTTGATGTTTCGGCACTAGACCCGGACGCGCTGCGAACGGCGGAACTCGGCGAGGCGGCATCCGTGGTGGCCGCCCGGCCCGGCGTGCGCGCAGCGCTTTTGGACCTCCAACGCCGCTTCGCCGCCCAGGCCGGTGGGGCGGTGCTGGACGGGCGCGACATCGGAACGGTCATCTGCCCCGATGCGCCGGCCAAGCTGTTCGTCACCGCACGGCCGGAGGTGCGGGCTGAGCGCCGGTTCCGCGAGCTGGCCGGACGGGGCGAGACCATCGCATACGACGCTGTCCTGGCCGACATCCTGAAGCGCGACGAGCGCGATTCGGGCCGCTCCAGCGCGCCGCTCTTGAAGGCCGACGACGCCGTGCTGCTCGACACCTCCGACCTCGGCATCGAAGCCGCCTTTGCGGCGGCGCTCGCCATCGTGGAAGCCCGCCGGGCCTGAGGCTCGCGAAATCCGTTCACCCGCCACGCGCTGCGACGTTTCGCCCTTTCCTCGCCGGCCGCCGCGCCCTATTCAAGCACCCGAACCTTCGGAGCGCCCCATGGCCAGCTACGTCTTCCAGCCCCAGCCCCATCCCCACCTGCCCATCGTCGGCAGCGATGCCGTGTTTCCGGTGCATCGCATCTATTGCGTCGGCCGCAACTTCGCTGACCATGCGGTGGAGATGGGCCACGACCCCAACAAGGAGCCGCCCTTCTTCTTCCAGAAGAACCCGGACACGCTGGTGCGCTCGGGCGCGACCATCACCTACCCCAAGCTCACCAAGGACCTGCACCACGAGGTCGAACTGGTGGTGGCGCTGAAGGAAGGCGGCGAGGACATTCCGGTGGAACGGGCCCTCGACCATGTGTTCGGCTACGGCGTCGGCCTCGATCTGACCCGCCGCGACCTCCAGGGCGAGGCCAAGAAGCTCGGCCGCCCGTGGGAAACCGGAAAGGCCTTCGAGGACTCCGCGCCCTGCTCGGCGATTCTTCCGGTCGCGACCGCCGGGCATCCCGGTGCCGGGCGCATCTTCCTGAAGGTCAATGACAAGGTGAAGCAGGAAGGCAACCTGAACCAGATGATCTGGAAGGTGCCGGAGATGATCGCGACCCTCTCCACCCTGTTCCGCCTCGCCCCCGGCGACCTGATCTTCGCCGGCACCCCGGCGGGCGTCGGGGCGGTGCAGAAGGGCGACGTGCTGGAAGGCGGCGTCGAGGGCGTCGGCGAAATCCGCCTGACGGTGGACTGAACCCCCTTCAGGCGGCCCTGATCGCGAGCACCGCGTTCAGGCCGCCGAAGGCGAAGGCGTTGACCAGGGCGATTTCCGCCGTGGCCGTCCGCGGGGCGTTGGGCACGCAGTCCACGTCACATTCGGGATCAGGCTCGCGGAAATTCAGCGTGGGCGGCAGGAAGCCGTTGCGCATGCCGAGCAGCGCCGCCGTGACGCCCAGCGCCCCCGAGGCGCCGAAGCAGTGGCCGGTCATGGATTTCAGCGACGACACCGGCACCTTGGCCAGCCGCTCGCCAAGCACCGTGCGCAGCGACGTGGTCTCGGTCTTGTCGTTCAGCACCGTGCCGGTGCCGTGCGCCGCGACGTAATCCACCGCGCCGGCATCGAGCCCCGCATCGTCGAGGGCGGCGGAAATGGCGCGGGCAGTGCTCGAGGCATCGGGCGCCGTGAGGTCGGCGCCGTCGGCGGTCATGCCGAAGCCAAGCACCTCGCCGAGAATGGTGGCGCCGCGGGCGCGGGCCCGTTCCATCTCCTCGAGCACCAGCACGGCCGCGCCTTCACCCAGCACCAGCCCGCTGCGGTCTTTGGAAAAGGGGCGGCAGGTGTCGGCCGCGAGCACGCGCAGCGCTTCCCAGCTCTTCACCATGCCCAGCGTCAGCGGGGCCTCGCAGCCGCCGGTGACGGCCATATCCAGCATCCCGCCGCGGATCATCTGAAAAGCGAGGCCGATGGCATGGGAAGCCGAGGCGCAGGCCGAGGCGGCGCTGAAGCTCGGCCCGGTGATGTGATAGGCCATGGAAATCTGGCTGGCCGCGGACGAGGGCATGACGCGCGGCACCGTGAAGGGCAGAGGGCGCGCGCCATCGCGCAGGATGCGCACATAGCCCTCTTCCAGCGTCTGGCAGCCCACCGCCGCACCGAAGATGACGCCGGCCTTCTGCGGCGCCACGCCCTCGGTAGCGCCTGCAGCCTCGGTCATCGCCTCCGCCGCCGCCAGCAAGGCGAACTGGCCGGACCGGTCGACCGTGGAAATCTGCCGTGGGGTGAAGTGCGCTTCAGCCGAGTAGCCCGGCACCTCACCCACCACCCGCGTCTTGACCTGTTCCTGCGGCACCAGCGTGAGCGGCCCAATGCCGCCACGCCCCTGCCGGAGGGCTTCGAGATGAATGGGAATGCCGAGGCCGAGGGCGGAAACGGCGCCGAGGCCGGTGATGGCGACCCTGCGGCTCATCGGGCCGGCTGCGCCGTGGACACCGTGCCGCTCCGCGCATCGATGAGCTGCTCGACCGCTTCGAGCAGGGCGAAAACCTTCACGTCGTTGCTTTCGAGCACGCCCTGGGACGGCACTTCGATGCCGAAGCGTTCCTCGATCTTGAAGATCAGTTCCACGAGGTCGAGCGATCCGATGCCGAGGTCCGCGACGCTGGTGTCCGCGTCGATGATGGCCGGATCGATGGATGCCTCTTCTGCGATGACCGCGAGGATTTCGGCCCTGCGTCCGCTGAATTCCGCCACGCAACTTCTCCGTACCCGATCCACGGCGGCAGCGCCGCCGTCACCCCCTCCGGGAGCGGCTAAAATGCACAGCAGCACCGGGGCTGTCCACCTGTCGCGATGTCCGGTGCCGGAACCTGCCTCCGCACGGCGCCGTTGAGCCTTATGCGCCCGCCGGTTGCGGGCCGACAAGGAGGCGCCATGACGCTCGAACCGCGACTTATTTCCGAGGCTGATGCCACCCGCCTCGGCGTGATGGCCGGTTGGTGGGCGGTCGCACCCGACGGCACGCCGGCGGCAGGTCCCTACCCGACTCGGGAAGCCGCAATCGTCGGCATCGGCAAGCGCGGCGCGGACCAGCCGACGGGCCGGCCCGGAGAAAGCGGACCGCCGCCGGAGGAATGAATGGGACAAGGCCTGAGAAGCCCCATCGGTCCCCGCGCAGTGCATCTGTGCGTGGACATGCAGCAATTGTTCGCGCCCGGGGGACCTTGGCCGACGCCCTGGGCACCGCGGATTCTACCGGTGATCGTCGAGCTGGCCGGCCGTGTGCCAGGGCGGACCCTGTTCTCCCGCTTCATCCCGCCGCATGCGCCGGAAGCACTGCCGGGCACCTGGCGCCAGCTCTACAGCAAATGGCGAGAGGTGACGCAGGCTCAGCTCGCGCCCGAGCTCCTGGAGCTGGTGCCGGAGCTGCGGCGATTCTCACCGCCCGCACAACTCGTTGATAAGACGCGCTATTCTGCGTTTTCCTCCCCGAGCCTCCTGCCCCTTCTCGCCCATCTCGGTGCCGACACCCTCGTGCTGACGGGGGCGGAGACGGATGTGTGCATTCTCGCAACGCTATTCGATGCCGTGGATTACGGATTTCGGGTCGTGGTGGCGCGAGACGCGGTGTGCTCGTCCTCCGACGCGGGACACGATGCGGTGCTGCACATGCTGTCGCAACGATTGTCGATCCAGGTGGAAGTCGCTGAAATGGAAGAGATTTTGTCGGCCTGGCGAACGGCCGACGCGGCGTGAGGCGGAACCGGCCACCGCCGGACGGGTTGTCCTGCATTCGAACCCATTCCCCGACGGGAGCAGCATCATGGACCATCCCGCGACGCCTCCGCTTCCCGCGCAGCGGCAGCCCATGCCGGGCCTGACCGAGGCGATGGATCCGCGCCCCGATCATGGCGAGACGAGCTATGTCGGCTCCGGAAAGCTCAATGGCCTCAAGGCCTTGGTGACCGGAGGCGACAGCGGCATCGGGCGGGCCGTCTGCCTGGCCTTTGCCCGCGAGGGCGCAGACGTGTGCATCGCCTATCTGGAAGAGGATGAGGACGCTGAAGAGACCCGCCGGCTGGTGGAAGAGGCTGGGCAAATAGGGATTTTGGCGGCGGGGGATATTTCCGACCCCGCATTCTGCCGGCGGCTGGTGGACGATGCGGCGGAGGCGCTCGGCGGGCTCGATATTCTGGTAAACAATGCCGCCCATCAGGCCACGTTCGAGAAAGTGGAAGATATTCCAGATAGCGAGTGGGAACATACCTTCGCCGTCAATATCCATTCCATGTTCTATCTCAGCAAGGCCGCGCTTAAGTATATGAAGGACGGCGGATCCATCATCAATACCGCGTCGATCAACTCGGACAATCCCAATCCAACCTTGCTGGCTTACGCAACGACCAAGGGTGCCATCCATAATTTCACGGCAGGACTTGCCCAAGCACTCGCCCCGCGCGGCATTCGGGTCAACGCGGTGGCGCCGGGGCCGATCTGGACGCCGCTGATCCCCTCCACGATGCCGGAGGAGGCGGTGAAAAACTTTGGAAAATCAGTGCCCATGGGCCGTCCGGGGCAGCCGGCGGAGCTGGCGACGGCCTATGTGATGCTGGCCGATCCGCGCTCCAGCTACGTCTCCGGCGCGACCATCGCCGTCACCGGCGGCAAGCCCTTCCTCTGACCTGACACCGAGATCAGTGCGAGTAGCACCAGGGATTCAGGCCGGGAATCGATGGCGTTTAGCGCGTTCGAGAGCGGAGTTCGATTCGATAGCACTCGATTACCGTCGAACGCCCAGCTTCAGCCCGTAGGAGACGAGCGCCGCCTCGTGGCCGGCGTCAGCCCGGAGGCCCACATGGCCGTCCGGCCGGACGACGAGCAGGGTGATGCCGGTGATCCCCATCCGAAGGGCATCCTCGGCCGGCAGCCCGGCGACGCCGTGCGCCACGTCGGTCCCGCCCGCCCCCTGGTTCAGCACGGTCGCGGCGAAGCTGGCGCCATAGAGGCGGGGGTCGGCGCGGGCGCAGAGGGCCTGAAAGAGCGAGGCGACCTTCTCCACGCGCGCCGTCTCGCCGCCGAGCAGAAGCAAAGTGTGGCCGGTGCGGTTGACGAGATCGTCCAGCATCAGCACCTCGCCGTCCGCCATCCCCAGCGGGACACGATCCGGCAGGCGCTGGCCGGGGGAGAGCGCGGACCCCGCCTCCCCCACCACGATGGGCGAGGCGGCATAGTCCACATCCAGCTCCGCTTCGGCCACCGCCTCATGGTGTCGCGCGTCGGGATCGGACAGGACGTCCCGGATGACGGCATTGCGGGCCTGCCGGTCGGCCGCGCTCTTGAGCATCTGGGCGCTGTCGGCCTCGTCGCCCGAGGCGGTGATGCGCAGGGCCACCGGCCGGCGCTCCGCCTCGTAGCTGTCCAGCAGGGTGTCGGCGCAATGGCCCTGCGCCACCAAAGCGAGCTTCCAGGCGAGGTTGAAGGCATCCTGGATGCCGCTGTTCATCCCGTGCCCCTGAATGGGGCTGCAGGTGTGGGCGGCATCGCCCGCCAGCAGCAGGCGACCCGAGCGGTAGTGCTGGGCCACCCGCGTGAAGCACTGGAAGCGGACGGGATTGGCCACGTCCACGAAGCGCGCAGCCGGGAGGTAGCGGGCAAGCGTGGCGGAGGCATCCGCCACAAGATCGCTGTCCGGCCCGCTCGGCCGCACATAGGCGCGCCAGCGCTGGCCCGGCAGAGCGGTGAGGATGAGGGGGATGTCGTCCAGATAGGCGTAATTGCCCTCGAAGGCGTGCGGGAAATCGGTAAGCGTGGCGTCGAACACCGCCCACGGCTCCTCGATGGGATGGCCATCCTGCGCAATGCCCGCGAGGGTGCGCACGGCGCTGCGATGGCCGTCGCAGCCTACCACCCAGCGGGCGCGCACCACCTTGGACTCGCTTCCATTCTCCAGCATGGCGACGACCCCGTCGCCATGCTGCTCCAGATCCACGAGCCTGGTGCCGCGCGTGACCGCGCCGCCGAGCCGGACGAGATAGTCGGTGAGGATCTGTTCCGTCACCTCCTCGGAAACGCCGATGTTGAAGGCGTAGCGGCTGCCGGACAGGCTGAGGTCGATCTCGCCCAGCACGGCGCCGTCCGCATGGATGCGGGCGAAACGCTGCTTCACACCGGCGTCGAGCAGGGCGTCGGCGATGCCGAGGTGGTCGAACACCTCGATGGAGCGCGGATGCACCACGGTGGCGCGGTCCCACGTCATGGGCGCCTCATGGGCATCGATGACGAGGCTGTCCACGCCCCGGCGCTTCAGTTCGGCACCCAGCAGCAGCCCGGTGGGTCCGGCCCCCACCACCAGGACGGTTACATCAGGAACCACGGCGCTCTCCCCTTTTCCGCCATGGTGCACGGCCACGCCGGAAACTCAAACAGGGCCTTGGCAAGCCCATTGCCTTGCGCGCGCCGCCCGGCTCTAGGATAAGGCGTCATGACCGAGAGCCCTTCCCCCGCCGAAGCCGATCCCTATCTCGAGCCCGGACGCCTGCTGTTCGCGGGCGACTGGCAGTTCGTCTCGGCCGCGCCCACCGTCGACGTGCTGCCGCCCATGCAGGGCATGGAAATCGCGCTGGCAGGCCGTTCCAACGTGGGCAAGTCGTCCCTCGTCAATGCGCTGACCGGCCGCAAGGCTTTGGCCCGCACCTCGGTGACGCCGGGGCGGACGCAGGAATTGATTTTCTTCCGGGTGGGGCCGGAGCTGTGTCTGGTGGACATGCCGGGCTACGGCTTCGCCAAGGCGCCGAAGGAGAAGGTGGATGCGTGGACGCGCACCATCAAGGACTATCTGCGCGGCCGGGTGAACCTGGCACGCGTGTTCGTGCTCATCGATTCCCGCCACGGGATCAAGCCGGTGGACGAGGAGATCCTTGATCTGCTGGACAAGGCGGCCGTCTCCTACGCCATCATCCTCACCAAGGTGGACCAGGTGAAGCCCACCGCCTTGCCATCGGTCATCGCCGGGGTGGAGGAGAAGATCCGGCGGCGGCCGGCGGCCTATCCGAAGATCTTCCCCACCTCCAGCAACACCGGCCAGGGCTTCCCCGAGCTGCGCGCGGCGGTGGCGCAGCTTCTCGCCGAGCAGGGCTGACGCCCGGCGCCCTCCGGCAGGACCGGAGGGCGGCCAAGGCCCGCGACGCATGAGCTTGGCCTCGGCCTAAACCGAGGCCGATGGGCTCAGCCCAGCAGGTCGGCGACCGTCAGCGCGATTACCAGCGTCGCCTTGTCGAGGTCCGAGAGCAGCAGGTTCTCGTCCGCCCGGTGGCCGTTGGCCTCCTCGATGGTGTGCGGGCCAGCGCCGTAGAGCACCACGGGCACGCCGGCCTCGGCATAGAGCCGCGCGTCGGTATAGAGCGGCACGCCGGTGGTCTTCACCTCCTCGCCGGTGACGGCCGAGGCGTTGCGGCAGATGACGCCGGCGAGGTGCAGGGCCTTGTCGTCCGGCACCAGCGGACGGGCGATGAGGATGCGCCTCACCTCGGCCCTGGCCTTCGAGCCCTCCAGCGCCTTGGCGATGACGCCGCGCACCTCGGCCTCCACCTGATCCGGGTTCTCGCCGGGGACGATGCGGCGGTCGAGGCGGAAAGTGACGCGATCGGGCACCACATTGGTGTTGATGCCGCCGGAAATGAGACCCACCGTGAGCTGCGGCGAGCCGATGCCCGGCACGTCCGAGACCTTCGCCTGCAGCGTGTCGCGATAGGCGTAGAGGGCGGCGAGGATGTGGGTCGCGCCCTCCAGCGCGTCGATGCCGGTGAAGGGCAGCGCGGCGTGGGCGGACTTGCCGATCACCTCCACCTCCAGATGCAGGCAGCCGTTGTGGGCCACCACGACGGCGTAGGAGAAGCCGGCGGAGACGGCATAGTCGGGCTTGGTGAGGCCGGTTTCGAGAATCCAGCCCGGCCCGACCTCGCCGCCGATCTCCTCGTCATAGGTGAAGTGCAGTTCCACCGTGCCCTTCAGCGGCAGGCCGGAGCGCTTCAGCGCGTCGAGGGCGAAGGCATAGGTGGCGAAATCGGACTTGGAGACCGCGACACCACGGCCATACATGCGACCATCCACAACCTCGGCGCCGTAGGGGTCCTTGGTCCAGCCCTCGCCGGGGGGCACCACGTCGCCATGGGCGTTGAGCGCCACCACGGGGCCGTCACCAAACCGGTGGCGGATGATGAGGTTGGTGGCCGTCACCATGCCCGCCGCCTTCACCCGGTCGGCCGGCACCGCATGGCGCTCGACGGTGTAGCCGAGGGCCTCCAGCAGATCGGCGGCGCGCGCCGCGTGGGGCGCGCAGTCGCCGGGCGGATTGTCGGACGGCACCTTCACCAGCTCCGCCAGGAACTGGCGCTGCGCTTCCGCGCGCTCGGCGATCAGGCTGCGGAGTGTGTCGGCGGCGGCGGTGGACATGAATGCTTCCTTGTTCTGGGGCGGGCGAGGGCCCGCCGGTTCTGTCGTTGCGATGGGGTGCGGCCTATTTGCCGGAGGCCCATTCCTTCAGCATGGCCCGGTCCTCGTCGGAGAGTTCGGTGATGTTGTTGGGCGGCATGGCATGGGTGAGGCCGGCCTGGACGAGAATGAGCTTGCGGTTCTTGTGTATGGCCTCCGCGGTGTCGAGCAGCACGCCGCGCGGGGCGATGGCGAACCCCTCATACACCGGCTCGGCGGCGTGGCACATGGCGCAGCGGCCCATGACGATGTTCTGGATGTCCACCGGCACGTCGGCCGGCGGCCCGCTCTTCGCATAGGCCGTCGTGACCAGCGGCGGCAGGCCGAGCGCCATGCGGCCGGCGGCGGTGGTGGTGGCTGAGATGAACACGGCGAGGATCAGGCATACCGCCGCCACCAGCCAGCACCACGCCTTGTCGCCGCGCCCCGCGTGCCGCTCGTTGTAGAAATAGCGGATCACCGTTCCCGTGATCAGCGCCAGGGCGACGATGACGAAGGCGTAGGGCGTGGAATAGGTGAGCGGGTAGTGGTTGGAGATCATCAGGAAGACGACGGGCAGGGTGAAATAATTGTTGTGCCCGGAGCGGAGCTTGGCCGTCTTGCCGTAATAGGGGTTCGGCACCTCGCCCGCTTTGAGCGCCGCAACCACCTTGTGCTGGTTGGGGATGATGACGAAGAAGACGTTGCCGCTCATGATGGTCGCCATCAGCGCGCCGGTATGGATGAAGGCGGCGCGGGGCGAGAACACCTGCTGGTAGAGGAACGCCGCCAGCACCACGCCCGTGAACACGATGATGCCCACCACCAGCGGCTGGTCGCCGAGCTTCGAGCGGCACAATTGGTCATAGGCGATCCAGCCCAGCGCCAGCCCGCCGAGGCCGATGGCGATGGCTGCGGCGGGCTTCAGATTCATCACCTCCGGATCGATGAGATAGATGGACGACTGGTAGTAATAGACCCAGATGAGCAGGAAGAAGCCGGTGATCCAGGTGGCGTAGGACTGCCATTTGTGCCAGCCCAGCTCATCGGGGAGGAAGTCGGGCGCCACCAGATACTTCTTCACCTGATAGAAGCCGCCGCCATGCACCTCCCACGCCTCGCCGCCCTTGCCTGCGGGGATGTCGGGCGTCGCCTTCAGGCTGGCATCGAGATGCATGAAGTAGAACGACGCACCGATCCACGCCATGCCGGCGATGATGTGGGTCCAGCGCAAAAGCAGGCTGCCGTACTCGTGGAGAATGGGTTCCATTGCCGTTCAGATCCCGTGGCTGGAAGAGGATGGGGCGTTCGCGCCCGTCACGTCCGCCGGGCGGGACCATTGGCCCGGGCCGGCGGCATGGGTAATGTTGGTTTGGCTATCGTTGTTGTGGCTTGGGCTGAGGGGTCGCGCGACGTGCTGGAGAACATGAAGGCCTTCGTCGCCTCGGTGGAGAGCGAGAGCTTCTCGGAGGCCGGGCGCCGCCTGCACCTCTCTGCCAACGTGGTCAGCCACCGCATCCAGATGCTGGAGAAGCACCTCGGCTGCCGGCTGTTCAACCGCACCACCCGCCGCATGAGCCTGACCGAGCAGGGGCGCGTCTATTACGAGGCCATCACCGAGGCGCTGCGCCTCATCGAGGCGGCGGAAAGCAATGTCTCGGAACTCGGCGCCCTGCCGCGCGGCGCGCTCAGGGTGACGGCGCCGCTGCATCTCGGCCGGCGGCTGGTGGCGCAGGTGGCGGCGCGCTACCAGGAAATCCATCCCGAAATCGACGTGCGCCTGCGCCTGTCGGAACATACCCTCGACCTCATCGCCGAATCCATCGACGTGGCGCTGCGCCTCGCCACCTTCGAGGATTCCAGCATGATCATGCGCAAGGTCTCGCAGGTCGAGCGCATTGTGTGCGCCGCACCCAGCTATCTGGACCGGGCCGGCGTGCCGAACAGGCCGCAGGATCTCCTCGCCCATCAATGCCTCCTCCTGCGGTTCGCGAGCCTTCGGGAATTGCGCTGGATGCTCACCGACGAGGGCCGGGACCTCGCCGTTCCCGTCACCGGCCATCTGGAGGCCGACGACGGCGACGTGCTGACGGTGTGGGCCGTCGAGGGGCGCGGCATCGTGGTGAAGCCGCGGTTCGAGGTGGCGGACGCCCTCGCGGATGGCCGCCTGGTGCCGCTCCTGGAGAAGAACCCGCCGAAGCCGGCGACGCTGGCGGTGCTCTACCCCGCCCGCCAATTGGTGCCGCTGAAGGTGAAGGCCTTCGCCGACATGCTGGTGGACGAGGGACGGCGCTACATCGCCCGCGAACTCGCCAAGATCGGGGAGCGGCTGCCCGCCTGAGTCTTTCGACACCGACAGGCAACCACTCCCCGGCCTGCCCCTGACCGGACCTCAGTGCGCCTCGGCCTGCTTGGCGGCGGCGACGATCTCTTCGGTCGAGCTCTTCTTCACGCCGTTGAAGAAGACGTTGAGCACGACCGCGACGATGGCGCAGAGCAGGATGCCGCTCTCCAGAAGCGGGTGCAGCTCGTGCGGCAGCGCCTTGAAGAAGTTGGGCGACACCAGCGGGATCATGCCGAAGCCCACCGCGATGGCGACGATGAAGAGGTTGTTGCGGTTGGTCTTGAAATCGACACCGGTGAGGATGCGCGCGCCGGTGGCCGCCACCATGCCGAACATCACGAGACCCGCGCCGCCGAGCACCACCTGCGGAACCGCCTCCACCAGCGCGGCCATCTTCGGCAAAAGGCCGAGGGCGAGCATGATGACGCCGCCCGTCACCGTCACCCAGCGCGAGCGCACGCCGGTGACGCCGACGAGGCCCACGTTCTGCGAGAAGGAGGTGTAGGGGAAGGTGTTGAAGATGCCGCCCAGCAGCGTGCCCACGCCATCGGCCCTGAGGCCGCGGGCGAGCGCCTTCTCATCCACCGGCTTGCCGGTCATGTCGGAGAGGGCGAGGAACATGCCCAGCGACTCGATCATCACCACGATCATCACGATGCACATGGTGATGATGGGCACGAGGTGGAACGTGGGCATGCCGAAGTGGAACGGCAGGATCACGTCGAACCACGGCGCCGCCGCGACCTTCTCGAAATGCATGAGGCCCAGGGCTGAGGCGAGCACCGCACCGGCGACGATGCCGAGCAGCACCGCCACGTTGGCGACGAAGCCCTTGCCGAAACGGATGAAGGCGAGGATCACCAGCAGCACGAACAGCGCGATGCCGAGGCCCTGCAGCTGCCCGTAATTGGGGTTGGCGATCTGCACCACCTTGCCGTCGATGGTCTGGGTGAAGAAGGGGATGCCGCCGCCCGCCCAGTTGATGCCCACCCGCATCAGCGAGATGCCGATCACCATGATGATGGTGCCCGTGACCACCGGCGGGAACAAAGGCAGCAGCCGCGAGATGAAGGGGGCGACGATGATGCCGAAGATGCCGGCGGCGATGACCGAGCCGTAGATGCCGAGGATGCCGATGGACGGATCGTTGGCCATGGAGAGCATGGGGCCGACGGACGCGAAGGTGACGCCCATCATCACCGGCAGGCGGATGCCGACGCCGAGGATGCCGAGGCACTGGGCGAGGGTGGCGAGGCCGCAGGCGAACAGGTCGGCCGAGATCAGGAACGCCACCTGCTCCGGCGGCAGCTTCAGCGCCCGGCCAATGATGAGCGGCACGGCGACCGCACCGGCATACATCACGAGCACATGCTGGAGGCCGAGCGCCGCGAGTTTCGGTGTCGGCAGGACTTCATCTACGGGATGAACGGCTTGTGACATCAGGTTTCCCCAAACGGAAGGTCGGTTGAAACGGAAGGGCGTTCTTCAAATTTTTTTGGCGACGGCAACGCTCCGGCGCGGGAACCGAACGGGCATTGCCCAACACATCGGCATGCCTCATTGGAGATCAAATCCTGCGCCGGGGAAACAGGTCGGGAAATCGGAATATCTTCCGATTTTTTCGGAAAATGGATCGGCGAGGCGCAGGTTATGCTGCCGTGCAGCGGAGCTTTGCCCCGGCCTCCAGCCCTGCGCACCCAAGGCGTGGCGGGCGGTCGGGGCTGAACCAGGAACGGATGAGGAAGCGATGGGGCGGCTGTCCACGCATGTGCTCGATACGGTGTCCGGCGGCCCTGCCGCCGGTGTCGCGGTTGAACTCTACCGGCTGACCGCGGAGGGCGAGCGCGCCCTCGTCACCACCCGTCAGACCAATGCGGACGGCCGCACCGACACGCCCCTGCTGGCGGGCGACGACTTCATCCCCGGCACCTATGAGCTGGTCTTCCACATCGGCGCGCATTTCCGCGCCACCGGCGCACCTGTGGCCGACCCGCCCTTCCTCGACGTGGTGCCGCTGCGCGTGACCCTCATCGAAGGCCACTATCACGTGCCGCTGCTGTGCTCCCCGTGGAGCTATTCCACCTATCGGGGGTCCTGAGCCCATGCCCGCCCCCTTCACCGGCCGCGACAATTCCGGCATCCCCACCGATCCCGTCACCGGCAAGCCCTATCCGCGCGATCTCGTGGGCTACGGCCGCAATCCGCCCCATCCCCATTGGCCGGGGGATGCGCGCATCGCGGTGCAGTTCGTGGTGAATTACGAGGAGGGCGGCGAGAATTCGGTGCTCCATGGCGACAATGCCTCGGAAGCCTTCCTGTCCGAGATCATCGGCGCCGTGCCGTGGCCCCGCCAGCGGCACATGAACATGGAATCCATCTACGAGTTCGGCGCCCGCGTCGGCATCTGGCGGCTTTTGCGCCTGTTCGGCGAGCGCAACATGCCGGCGACGGTCTATGGCGTCGCCACCGCGCTCGCCCGCAATCCCGATGCCGTCGCGGCCATGCAGGAGGCCGGCTGGGAGCTGGCCAGCCACGGCTACAAGTGGATCGAATACAAGGACTTCACCCGCGACGCCGAGCGCGAGCACATCGAGGAGGCCGTGCGCCTGCACACTGAGGTGACGGGCGAACGCCCGCTGGGCTTCTATCAGGGCCGCTCCGCCGAGCACACGGTGCCGCTGCTGATGGAGGAAGGCGGCTTCCTCTATGTGGCCGACAGCTATGCGGACGAACTGCCCTACTGGATCCATGGCCCGCGCGGGCCGCAACTCGTGGTGCCCTACACGCTGGACGCCAATGACATGCGTTTCTCGGTGGCGGCGGGCTTTGCCAACGGCACCGAATTCTTCGACTATCTGAAGGACAGCTTCGACCTGCTTTATGCCGAGGGCGCCACCGCCCCGCGCATGATGTCCATCGGCCTCCACCCCCGCCTCGCCGGACGGCCCGGCCGTGCGCAGGCGCTGGCCCGCTTCCTCGACTACATCGCCGGGCACGAGAAGGTGTGGGTGGCGCGCCGCCTCGACATCGCCCGCCACTGGATCGCCCATCACCCGCCCGTCGGCGGCTACCGGCCCACCTACATGCCGCGCGGCCTGTTCGTGGAACGGTTCGGCGGCATCTACGAGCATTCCCCGTGGATCGCGGAAGGCGCCTATGACAAGGGCCTCACCGCCGCCGCCGACACCGCCGAGGGGCTCAACGACGCCCTCGCCGCCGTGCTGCGCGCCGCGCCCCCTGAGAAGCAGATGGGTGTCATCCACGCCCACCCGGATCTCGCCGGCAAGCTCGCGGAGGCAAAGCTCCTCACCGCCGAGTCCGCCGCCGAGCAGGCCTCCGCCGGCCTCGATCAGCTCACGCCGGACGAGAAGGCGCGCTTCACCGCGCTGAACGACGCCTACAAGGCGAAGTTCGGCTTCGTCTTCATCATGGCCATCCGCGGGCGCAGCAAGGCCGACATCCTCGCCGCCTTCGAGCGACGCCTGGCCCACGACCGGGAGACCGAGGTGGCGGAGGCGCTGGCGCAGATCGAGCGCATCGGCCTGCTGCGCCTCTCCCAGATGCTGCCGGCCGCCTCCTGAACAAGGTCTCCCCCGTGCCCCGCTCCGCCACCGGCTCCGCCTCGCTCCCCTCGCCCCTCGACGGCGAGACCATAGTCTCTCGCCTGAAGGAGCTTGCCGCCTGCACCGACGTGCCCGGCGAGATGACGCGCCTGACGCTGACCCCCGCCCACAAACGGGCGGCGGCGCAGGTGTCGTTCTGGATGCGGGAGGCGGGGCTGGCGCAGGTCCACATGGACGCCACCGGCTCCATCGTCGGGCGCTATGCCGCCGACCGGGCGAACGCCAAGACCCTCATCCTCGGCTCGCACATCGATACCGTGCGCAATGCCGGCATCTATGACGGCAATCTCGGCGTGCTCGTCGCCATCGCCGCCGTGGAGGCGCTGAAGCAGAACGGCATCCGCCTGCCCTTCGCCATCGAGGTCGCGGCCTTCGCCGACGAGGAGGGCGTGCGCTTCCTCTCCACCCTCACCTCCTCCAAGGCCATGGCCGGCCTCTTCGATCCGAAAAGCCTGGAGGACGTGGACGCGCAGGGCATCTCCCGCATCGAGGCGCTGCGCTCCTTCGGCGCGCCGGTGGATCGCGTCGCCGACTGCCGGCGCGATCCCGCCGAGACGCTGGGCTATGTGGAAGTGCATATCGAGCAGGGCCCGGTGCTGGAGGCGGCGGGCGCGCCGCTCGGCATCGTCACCGGCATCGCCGGGGCCTCGCGCGGCTATGTGCGCATCCGGGGCGAGGCCGGCCATTCCGGCACGTTGCCCATGGCCATGCGCCACGACGCGCTCGCCGCCGCCGCCGAAATGATCCTCGCCGTGGAGGCGCGCGGCCGCGCCGACGGGAAGGAACTCGTCGCCACGGTTGGCACCCTCATCATCGCCGGCAGCGCGGTCAATGTGGTGCCCGGCGAGGTGCAATTCTCCCTCGACGTGCGCGCCCTCTCTGACGAATTGCGCACCCGCGCCGTCGCCGACATCCGCGCGGCGGTCGCCGATATCGCGGAGCGGCGTGGGGTGAAGGCCAGCGTGGACATCGGCCACGAGGTGCCCGCCGCCCCCTGCCACGGACCGCTCAAGGAGCGCATGGCGCGGGTGGTGGAGAGCCTTCAGCTGCCCGTGATGCGCCTGCCCTCCGGTGCCGGCCACGACGCCATGGTGTTTCGCGGCGTGATGCCCATGGCCATGCTGTTCGTGCGCTCGGAGAACGGCAGCCACAACCCCCGCGAATACGCCGCCCCCGCCGACATCGGCCTCGCGGCGGAAGCGCTCTATGCGTTCCTGCTGAAGACGGCCGAGGAGATGTGAGGGGCGGGAGGCAGCCCCGCCCACCGCGCTGTCATCGCCCGGCTCGTCCGGGCGATCCACGGATGGTCTGACGCCGTGCCCCGATGGCCGGGAGCCGACAGACGGAGGGGTGGATCCCCCGGATGAACCCGGGGGATGACGGCCTCTTGCAGCGAGGACGCCGCCTCTTGCCATCCCCACTCAACCGTCATCGCCCGGCTCGTCCGGGCGATCCACGGATGGTCTGACGCCGTGCCCCGATGGCCGGGAGCCGACAGACGGAGGGGTGGATCCCCCGGATGAACCGGGGGATGACGGCCTCTTGCAGCGAGGACGCCGCCTCTTACCATCCCCACTCAACCGTCATCGCCCGGCTCGTCCGGGCGATCCACGGGTGGTGTGACGCTGTGCCCAATGGCCGGGAGCCGACAGACGGAGGGGTGGATCCCCCGGATGAAACGGGGGATGACGGCTTATGCGGCGCGCAGGCAATCTCCCCCGCCCATCAAGCCGGAGCACGACGGCAACTAATGCTCACCCGTCCGCCCGGCCGAGAACCTCCTCGGCAGTGAATTTGTAGGTGCGGCCGCAGAATTCGCAGGTCACCGTCACCTTGCCGTCGTCCTGGATCATCTCGCGGCGCTCCTCCGGCCCGAAGGAGGCGAGGACGCCGGAGACCTTCTCGCGCGAGCACGAGCAGCGCGCGGCGATGGGCAGCGCGTCGAACACCCGCACCCCGCGCTCGTGGAACAGGCGGTAGAGCAGCCGCTCGGAGGAGAGGTCGCGGTCGATCAGCTCCACGTCCTCCAGCGTGCCGACGAGGGAGCGGGCCTCCACCCAGGCGTCATCCTCGTCCACCTTGTGCTCTTCGACGCCCTCGGGCGCGTCGCCGGGGGAGAGGTCGGCCATGCGGGCGCGGGAGGCGTCCTGCGGCAGGAACTGGGCGAGCAGGCCGCCGGCCCTCCAGGAGGACTCCCCTCCCCCCGGCTTCATCTCCTCGCCGACGGCGAGGCGCACGCGGGTGGGGATCTGCTCCGACTGGTGGAAATATTCGTGCGCCGCCGCCTCCAGCCCCGAGCCGTCGAGGGCGACCACGCCCTGATAGCGGTTGGTGCTGATGCCCTGGTCGATGGTCATGGCGAGATGGCCACGCCCGAGCAAAGCCGCGGGCGAGGTCTCGTTGCGGCGCTCGGCCTCGGCCAAAGCATCGGCATCGTAGCGGGCATAGGCGCGGATCTTGTCGGGGGTGACGAAGTCGGCCACCACCATGTCCACCGGCCCGTCGGTCTGGGTCTGCAGGATGAAGCGGCCCTCGAACTTCAGCGAGGAGCCGAGCAGGACGGCGAGCGTCACCGCCTCGCCGACCACCCGCTTCACGGCGGGGGGATAGGCGTGATGGGCGAGAAGCGCGTCGAGCGTGGGGCCGAGGCGGACCGTGCGGCCGCGAATGTCGAGGGCGTCCACCTGGAAGGCGGTGACGATATCGTCCTGCGCGGCATCCGATGCGGCGCGGGTGGCGGTGCGGGTGCGCTCGCCCTTCATGACTGGTCTCCGGACGTGCCGGACCCGCCTGCCCGCGCTCTACGCACAGCCAATGGGTCCCAAAGGTTTGGTCCCACACATATTCACGAGCCGGGCCGTTTCAACCCGGCTCGTCCTGTCGTCCGCCAGAGGCCTCAGCCGCCGACCGCGTCGAAGCACCAGGCGAGCACGCCCTTCTGCGCGTGCAGGCGGTTCTCCGCCTCGTCGAACACCACGGACTGCGGGCCGTCCATCACCACGTCCGTCACTTCCTCGCCGCGATGGGCGGGCAGGCAGTGCATGAAGATGGCGTCCTTGTCCGCCCGCGCCATCAGGGCCGAATTGACCTGATAGGGCTTGAGGATGTTGTGGCGGCGCTCGGCCTCCTTGTCGCCCATGGAGACCCAGGTGTCGGTGATGACGCAATCCACGCCCTCCACCGCCTCTTCCGGGTCGCGCATGAACTTCACCTTGGCCTTGGTGCGCTTGACGAAATCCTTCAGCGCCTGACGCGGCGACAATTCCTTGGGCGTCGCCACCTTCAGGGAGAAGTCGAAGCGCTGGGCGGCGTGCACCCACGAGGCCAGCACGTTGTTGGCGTCGCCCGTCCAGGCCACCGAGCGGCCGGTGATGGGGCCGCGATGCTCCTCGAAGGTCATCACGTCCGCCATCACCTGGCAGGGATGGGAGATGCGGGTGAGGCCGTTGATGACCGGCACGGTGGCGTATTTGGCCAGCTCCGTCAGGTCATCATGGTCCAGGATGCGGATCATGATGGCGTCAACGAAGCGCGACAGCACGCGGGCCGTGTCGGCGATGGTCTCGCCGCGGCCGAGCTGCATCTCCTGGCCGGTGAGCATGATGGTCTCGCCACCCAGCTGGCGCATGGCGAGGTCGAACGACACGCGCGTGCGGGTGGACGGCTTGTCAAACACCATCGCCAGCGACTTGCCGGCGAGCGGCTTTTCCACCGGCTCGCCCGCCTTGCGCCGGGCCTTCAGGTCCTTGGAGAAGTCCAGGACCCGGCGCAGCTCCTCGGCCGGGATCTCGGACAGGTCGAGAAAATGACGCACCCCATTCCCCCTCATTCGGCCGCTCCCTTCACCGGATCTGCGGCGAGGCGCGCCTCGATGCGCCGGCAGGCGGCTTCGATCTTGTCGGCTGCGATGCCCACCTCCTCCTCGCTCACGTTGAGCGGCGGCAGGAGGCGGATGACGTTTTCGGCGGCGCCGGGCACCAGCATGCCCTCCTCGCGCAGCGCCGCGATCAGCTCGGGCGCGGGCACGGCGGCCTTGATGCCGAGCAGCAGTCCCTGCCCGCGCAGTTCGGCGATGACGGCCGGATGGCTGTCGCGCAGCTCGGCGAGGCGCTGCTGGAAGCGGCCGGCGACGCGGTTGACGCGATCGAGGAAGCCCTCCTCCAGCACCACGTCCAGCACCGCATTGCCCACCGCCATGGCCAGCGGGTTGCCGCCATAGGTGGAGCCGTGGGTGCCCACCGTCATGCCCTTGGCCGCCTCTTCGGTGGCGAGGCACGCCCCCATGGGGAAGCCGCCGCCGATGCCCTTGGCCACCGACATGATGTCCGGCGTGACGCCGGTCCACTCGTGCGCGAACAGGCGCCCGGTGCGGCCGACACCGCTCTGCACCTCGTCCAGCACCAGCAGCAGGCCGTTCTCGTCGCACAGCTGGCGCAGGCCGGCGAGGAAGCCTGCCGGCGGCACACGCACGCCGCCCTCGCCCTGCACCGGCTCCACCAGGATGGCGGCGGTCTCGGAGGTCACGGCGGCACGGGCGGCGTCGAGATCGCCGAACGGCACCTGGTCGAAGCCCGGCAGGTCCGGGCCGAAGCCTTCCAGATACTTCGGGTTGCCGCCGGCGGCGATGGTCGCCAGCGTGCGCCCGTGGAAGGCGCCCTCGAAGGTGATGATGCGGTTCTTCTCCGGATGGCCGCTCACATATTGATAGCGGCGCGCCATCTTGATGGCGCACTCCAGCGCTTCCGCACCGGAATTGGTGAAGAACATGGTGTCCGCGAAGGTCGCGGCCTTCAGCCGGTCGGCCAGCTTCTCGGCGCCGGGAATGCGGAACAGGTTGGACACGTGCCACAGCTTCGACGCCTGCTCGGAGAGCGCGGCGGCGAGATAAGGGTTGGCGTGGCCCAGCACGTTCACGGCGATGCCGGCGGTGAAGTCGAGGAAACGTCGCCCGTCCGTCGTGACGAGCCAGCAGCCCTCTCCCCTCTCGAACTGGAGGTCGATGCGTGCGTAGGTCGGCAGAACGGGGGTGATCACACTATCCTCCTGGGGGGCTTGGCTTCAGGCTTCGGCCTCGAGGTTGCACGGGTTTGCGAACACTGTGCGACAGCGGGCCCTCGCCCAGCCGCGCGCACAAACTAAAAAAGGCCGCCCAAGCGGGGGCAGCCCGACCTCCGGATTCTAATGATCATGCGCGCGAGGTCAACCGATCGCCGGCCGCGCGGCGAATCGCTGTCGCGACCCGACGCCGCCCAAGGGTAAACGAAGCCTTAAGGAGCTGGGGAAAACACGCCGGCACCCCTTGCCGACTCTGTTGCGAGGACGGGCCATATTGTAGGTTCGTGATCGTCAGCCACGAGATGTCGTGCGCAGGGGCATCAGGAACCCTCTTCCAAGGAACCGCAATCCGGGTCCATCCGAGCGCTTTGCCGCGCACGGGAACGGGAAGGGATTCAGCCCTGCGAAGTCACGGCCCGGACGCGCCCGCAGCGGCGCGCCCGCGGATGGCTGGATGCGGCGCCGAGCGTTTCCGGCGCCCGCGGCGTTCTTGAGATGCTGCCGGTTGAAATGCGGCAAGTAGATGCGGCGAATGGAGAAGAGCGATGAGCTGGAATGACGAGCGCGTCGAACTCTTGAAAAAGCTCTGGAGCGAAGGCCTCTCCGCGAGCCAGATCGCGACGGAGCTTGGCGAGGTGACGCGCAATGCCGTCATCGGCAAGGTCCACCGCCTCGGCCTGTCCGGCCGGGCGAAGTCCGCCCCCACCCCGGCGCGCCCCCGCGCCAGCGGAACGGCGCCGGCAAAGGCCGGCCCGATGAACGGGCCGATGGGCGCCCCGGCCGGGCGTCCCGACGCTCAGGCGCGGCCGCAGCGGCCCACCACCATCGGCAACACCGCGCTTGCGGCCGATCTGGACGAGGCACCGGAAGAGGCACCGGCGCCCGCCCCCGTCATGAGCGACAACGTGGTGCCCATGACCCAGGGCTGCACCATCATGCAGCTCACCGAGAGCACCTGTCGCTGGCCGCTGGGCGAGCCCGGCACCGAGAGCTTTCACTTCTGTGGCGGCAAGGCCAATCCGGGCATGCCCTATTGCCAGACCCACGCCCGCATCGCCTACCAGCCGGTGCAGGACCGCCGCCGCGACCGCCGTCTCGCGTTTCTCTGAGGCGGGAGGCGCCGGAAGAGGCCTCCGGCGCCGACGGACAGGTGACATGAAAAAGGGCCGGCGTCCGGGCGGAGGCCGGCCCTTCTTGTTTCTGGGGGCGGCGTCATCCCCCGGCTCGTCCGGGGGATCCACGCTTCCGCAGGCCCGCGCCAGGGATGGCTGCGCCGGCCTGTCGGCCCGGTGGATGCCCCGGACAAGCCGGGGCATGACGGCTTTGGAACGGCAAGGTTCCGATGTGGTCGGGCGTGAATGACGCCCAATAAAAATGGCCCGTCTCAAGCCGGAGGCGGGCCATTTTCGTTTCAGACCGCGGCGGTGTTCAGTCGTCCAGCCCCAGCGAGGGCGCCGCGCGGCGCTCCAGCACGTCGCGGATGGCGGCGACCATCTCGCTTTCCTTCACCGCGAACTGGGCAGGACGGGCGGCGCGATATTCCGCATTGTCGGCGATGCCGGCGGCGATCTTCGCGCCTTCCACCAGATCCTTGATCTGGACCTCGCCGGCGTCCTTCTCGTTGGAGCCCTGGATGATGACCGCCGGGGCGCCACGGCGGTCGGCGTACTTCATCTGCGCCTTCATGCCGGCGCCGCCGAGATACATCTCGGCGCGGATGCCGTTGGCGCGCAGCTCGGCCACCATCTTCATGTAATCGGCGATGCGGGCCGGCTCCTTGTCCATGGCCAGCACCACGACGGGGCCGACCTCGACGTCCGCGTCCATCTTGCCGAGGAAGGCGAGGGCCGCGAGCAGGCGGGAGACGCCGATGGAGAAGCCGGTCGCCGGCACCTTCTCGCCGCGGAAGCGGGCGACGAGGCCGTCATAGCGCCCCCCGCCGGCCACCGAGCCGAAGCGCACGGGGCGGCCGGTCTCGTCGGTGATCTCGAAGGTCAGTTCGGCCTCGTAGACGGGGCCGGTGTAATATTCGAGGCCGCGCACCACGGAAGGGTCGATCTTCACCCGGTCCTGATAGCCGCCGGCGGCGAGCAGGGTGCGGATGTCGTTCAGCTCCGCCATGCCGTCCTGGAAGGCGGCATTGCCGGCGAGGGCGGCGGCGAGCCCGACATCGTCCAGTTCCACCTCGACGCCCACGTCGGTGGCGCGCACGCCCTTGCCGGTGAGCATGGCGAGCACCACGGCGGCCTGACGCTCATCGAGGCCCGCGCCCTTGGTGAAGTCGCCGCTCTCGTCCTTGCGGCCGGGACCGAGCAGGAGGGCAACGCCCTCGGCGCCGAACTTGTCAAACTTGTCGATGGCCCGCAGCACGGTGAGGCGGCGGCCGGCATTCTCGTCGCCGCCGAGGCCGATGGCCTCCATCACGCCGTCGAGCACCTTGCGGTTGTTCACCTTCACCACATAGGAGCCGCGCGGAATGCCCACCGCCTCCAGCGTGTCGGCGGCCATCATGCAGATCTCGGCGTCGGCGGCCACCGAAGGAGCGCCCACCGTGTCGGCGTCGAACTGCATGAACTGGCGGAAGCGGCCGGGGCCGGGCTTCTCGTTGCGGAAGACATAGCCCGCCCGGTAGGAGCGATAGGGCTTGGGCAGCTGTTCGAAATGCTCGGCCACATAGCGCGCCAGCGGCGCGGTGAGGTCGTAGCGCAGGGAGAGCCACTGCTCGTCATCGTCCTGGAAGGAAAAGACGCCCTCGTTGGGCCGGTCG
This sequence comes from Xanthobacter wiegelii, assembly GCF_043193855.2. Classification (NCBI taxonomy): domain Bacteria; kingdom Pseudomonadati; phylum Pseudomonadota; class Alphaproteobacteria; order Hyphomicrobiales; family Xanthobacteraceae; genus Xanthobacter; species Xanthobacter wiegelii. Next base: position 4,883,590 of record NZ_CM195529.1, read on the forward strand.
AGGTCGGGCAGGAACTTGCCGAGCGCGTCCGTATATTCGATGGCCGGGGTCTCCAGCGCCTCGAAGCCGTAGAGCGCATAGACGGCGCGGATCTTCTCCAGCATGGCGCGGGTGGCGGACAGCTCCGCGCCGGTGCGGTCGACAAGGCCGCGCGGGAGCCGCGCCTTCGGCTTGAATTCTTTGGCCATGATGCTTCGAGCTTCAATGCTTCGGGACCCGTGTCCCGCTCGGTAAATGCAAGGGTCGGGGCGTCTTAGAGGACGGGGCCGGTGACGGCAAGGTCGCGGGCCGGGAACGGCTGCGCACGGTGCATAAAGCTTCCGTTTCGTCACCTGCGCCATGACAGCGCCGTGTTCTGCGCGCATGATGTAAACGGGTCACGGCAACCGCCGACCGATCCTCATCCCAGACCTGCCGTCATGCTGTGCCCTGGGGCGCGGAGTGGCGCCCATTGCCGCATGGAGGACACGCTTGCCCCACGACACGCCGCTTATTGCGACCCTCGTGGGGGCTTTCGTCCTCGCCTTCGTGCTGGGCGCCATCGCGCAGCGCCTCAAGCTGTCGCCGCTGGTGGGCTATCTCCTCGCCGGCGTGCTGGTGGGGCCGTTCACCCCCGGCTTCGTGGCCGACGAGCATCTGGCGCTGGAGCTGGCGGAGATCGGCGTCATCCTCCTGATGTTCGGCGTCGGCCTGCATTTTTCCTTGTCCGACCTTCTGTCGGTGAGAGCCATCGCCATTCCCGGCGCGGTGGTGCAGATCGCGGTGGCGACCCTCATGGGCATGGGCCTCGCCTGGGCGATGGGCTGGGGCCTCGGGGCGGGCATCGTCTTCGGCATCGCTTTGTCGGTCGCCTCCACCGTGGTGCTGCTGCGCGCCCTGCAGGAACGGCGCATGGTGGAGAGCGAGCAGGGGCGCATCGCGGTGGGCTGGCTCATCGTCGAGGACCTCGCCATGGTCCTGGCGCTGGTGCTGCTGCCGGCCCTCTCCGGCGCGCTGGGCGGACGCACGGTGACCACCGGCACCATCGACTGGCTGGGCCTCGGCGGGGATGTGTGGACCACCCTCGCCGTCACGCTGGTGAAGGTGGCGGGCTTCGTCGTGCTGATGCTGGTGGTGGGCCGCCGCGTCATCCCGTGGGTGATGCACTGGGTGGCGCATATCGGCTCGCGCGAGCTGTTCCGCCTCGCGGTGCTGGCCATCGCGCTGGGCGTCGCATTCGGCTCGGCCAAGCTGTTCGGCGTGTCGTTCGCGCTCGGCGCCTTCTTCGCCGGCATGGTGCTGAGCGAAAGCCCCCTCTCCCACCGCGCCGCCGAGGAGACGCTGCCCCTGCGCGACGCCTTCGCCGTGCTGTTCTTCGTCTCGGTGGGCATGCTGGTGGACCCCTCCATCGTGGTGAAGAGCCCGGTTCCGCTGCTGGTGACGGTGCTGATCGTGCTGTTCGGCAAGTCGATCGCCGCCTTTCTCATCGTGCGGGCGTTCGGCTACGGCAATTCCACGGCCTTCACCATCTCCGCCTCGCTGGCGCAGATCGGCGAATTCTCCTTCATCCTCGTGGCGCTGGGCGTGGACCTGCAATTGCTGCCGTCCGAGGGGCGCGACCTGATCCTCGCGGCGGCGATCATCTCCATCCTCGCCAACCCCTTCTTCTTCCTGGTGCTGGACCGCTACCGCGCCCGCCATGCGCCGCTGCGGCCGGAGAAAGCCGCCGCGCCCGTCCCTGCCCCGCAGCCCATTCCTGAACTGCCGGTGACGGCGCTCGCCAACCACACTGTGCTCGTGGGCTACGGCCGGGTGGGCCGCCTCGTCGCCGACGGGCTGAAGGCGGCGGGCACGCCCTTCCTCGTCATCGAGGACCAGGGCGACCGGCTGGAGGAGCTGAAGCGCCTCGGCCTGGAGGCGGTGAACGCCAACGCCGCCTCGGCCCCCGCCATTGCGGCGGCCAATCTCGCCGGCGCGCGGCGCATCATCCTCGCCATCCCGGACGGGTTCGAGGCCAGCAACGTGCTGAAGAGGGCGCGCCAGCTCAATCCCGGCATCGAGATCGTGGCGCGCGCCCATTCGGATGCGGAAGTCGAGCACCTGAGGCAGAGCGGGGCCGATTTCATCATCATGGGCGAGCGGGAGGTGGCGCGCGGCATGCTGGCGCATGTGCTGGAGACCTCGCAGAACGATATCGCCGCAGCCGCGGCCGCCGAACAGGCGGTGCCGGGCGGAAATCAGGCGGGACCGCCGCTTGCCCCGGATGCCGCGCAGGTGGCCGACTCGGCATCGGGCGTGGCAGCCGCCGCTTCCGTGGAGCCCGGCCCCAACCAGCGCGGCCTTGCGGAGCCTGCTGCGGCGGCGCAAAAAGAGACGCTGTAGCTCGACCTTATTGCGAATAATTTGCAATTGCAGGAAGGGTGCGGTAGTTTTTGCGAATTGATCGCAACAGAGGCGGCCGCACCCGTCACGACCGCCGGACCGGAGCATTCCCGTGCCCGACGCTTTCGTTCTGTCCCGCCGGCATTTTCCGGCGCTCGCCCTCGCCGCCGCGGCGGCTTTTCTCGCCCCCCAGCCGGCCCGGGCGGCTCCGCCGTTCAAGGTGGTCACCACCTTCACCGTCATCGCCGACATGGCGAAGAACGTGGCGGGCGACGCCGCGCAGGTGGAGAGCATCACCAAGCCCGGCGCCGAGATCCATAATTACCAGCCGACCCCCGGCGACCTCATCAAGGCGCAGGGCGCGAACCTGATCCTGTGGAACGGGCTGAACCTGGAACTGTGGTTCGAGAAATTCTTCTCGCGCCTGAAGAACGTGCCGAGCGTGGTGGTCTCGAAGGGTGTCGAGCCCATGGGCATCACGGACGGCCCCTATAGCGGCAAGCCCAACCCGCACGCCTGGATGTCGCCCTCCGCCGCGCTGATCTACGTGGACAACATCCGCGACGCGCTGGTGAAGTATGATCCGGCCAACGCCGCGACCTACACGGCCAATGCCGCCGCCTACAAGGCGAAGATCACCGCCGCCATCGACCCCATCCGCGCCGAGCTGGAAAAGGTGCCGGCCGAGCAGCGCTGGCTCGTCACCAGCGAGGGCGCCTTCTCCTACCTCGCCCGCGATTTCGGCCTGAAGGCGCTCTACCTCTGGCCCATCAACGCCGACCAGCAAGGTACCCCCCAGCAGGTGCGCCGCGTGGTGGACCTGATGCGGAAGGACAAGATCCCCGTCATCTTCTCGGAAAGCACCATCTCGGCCGAGCCCGCCAAGCAGGTGGCACGGGAAACCGGCGCGCGCTACGGCGGCGTGCTCTATGTGGATTCCCTCTCCGATGCGTCCGGGCCGGTGCCCACCTATCTCGACCTGCTGAGGGTGACCAGCAGCACCATCGCCGCCGGCCTGACGGGAAAGGCGGCACAATGAACGCGCCCCTCTCCCGCCAGAGCCTCGCCGAGGCCGGCGCCGGCATCCTCGTCGAGCATGTCACCGTCACCTATCGCAACGGCCACACGGCGCTGCGTGACGCGAGCTTCGCCATTCCCACCGGCACCATCACGGCGCTGGTGGGGGTGAACGGTTCGGGCAAGTCCACCCTGTTCAAGACCATCATGGGCTTCCTCAAGGCGGCGCGCGGCGAGGTGCGCATTCTCGGCATGAGCGTGCCCGAGGCGCTGAAGCGCAACGTGGTCGCCTATGTGCCGCAGGCCGAGGAGGTGGACTGGACCTTCCCCGTCCTCGTCGAGGACGTGGTGATGATGGGCCGCTACGGCCACATGAACTTCCTGCGCATGCCCGGCGCCGCCGACCGCGCGGCGGTGGAGGCGGCGCTCTCGCGCGTCAACATGCTGGACTTCCGCACGCGGCAGATCGGCGAACTCTCCGGCGGGCAGCGAAAGCGCGTGTTCCTCGCCCGCGCGCTGGCGCAGGACGCCCGCGTGATCCTGCTGGACGAGCCCTTCACCGGCGTGGACGTGAAGACCGAGGACGCCATCATCGCCCTGCTGCGCGCCCTGCGCGACGAGGGGCGGGTGATGCTGGTGTCCACCCACAATCTCGGCTCGGTGCCCGAATTCTGCGACCGCACGGTGCTGGTGAAGGGCACCGTGCTCGCCTACGGCCTCACCTCCGAGGTGTTCACGCAAGCCAATCTCGAACAGGCGTTCGGCGGCGTGCTGCGCCATTTCGTGCTGGATGAGAGCCATTCCGCCACCCCCGGCACCCTTGGCGTGCTCACCGACGACGAGCGCCCCCTCGTGCTCTACAAGGACCGCCCCGCCCAGAGCGGCACGGCGGGATCGAGCGAGGGGATCGGGTGATGGGCGCACCCGGAACCGCCTTCGCGCCCCGGACAAGCGACAGCGCAGCTGGAGCGCCGAGCCGGGGCCCAGCGCAAGACTCCTGCGCAGCAGCCCCAATCCAGCGGCCTCCGGAGCAAGGCGCCTTCGGCATGTCCTTGCGCTGGATCCCGACTCTCCCTCCGCTGCGCTCGCGCTCCGCTGCGGTCGGCCGGGATACGGGCCGGCGCCGGAGGGCAACGCCATGACCCTCCTCCTCGAACCCTTCACCTATTCCTACATGGTCAACGCCATGTGGGTGTCGGCGCTCGTCGGCGCCGTCTGCGCCTTCCTCTCCGCCTTCCTGATGCTCAAGGGCTGGTCGCTGATCGGCGATGCGCTGTCCCATTCCATCGTGCCGGGCGTGGCGGGGGCCTACATGCTGGGGCTGCCCTTCTCGGTGGGCGCCTTCTTCGCCGGGGCGCTGGCGGCGGGGGCGATGCTGTTTTTGCAGGAGCGGACCAAGCTGAAGGAGGATGCGGTCATCGGCCTCATCTTCACCTCCTTCTTCGGGCTCGGCCTGTTCATGGTCTCGCTGTCGCCGACCTCGGTGAACGTGCAGACCATCGTGCTCGGCAACATCCTCGCCATCTCGCCCGCCGACACGCTGCAACTCGCCATCATCGGCTTCGTCTCGCTCGCCTTGCTGCTCGTGTTCTGGAAGGACCTGATGGTGACCTTCTTCGACGAGAGCCACGCCCGCTCCATCGGCCTGAAACCCACCGCGCTGAAGGTGATGTTCTTCACCCTGCTGTCGGCCTCGACGGTGGCGGCGCTGCAGACGGTGGGGGCCTTCCTCGTCATCGCCATGGTGGTGACGCCGGGCGCCACCGCCTATCTGCTCACCGACCGCTTCCCCCGCCTCATCACCTTGTCGGTGGCCATCGGCGCCACCACCTGCTTCGTCGGCGCCTATGCTTCCTATTTTCTCGACGGCGCCACGGGGGGGATCATCGTGGTGCTCCAGACGGCGATCTTCCTCGCCGCCTTCGTCTTCGCCCCCAAGCACGGCCTGCTGGCGGCGCGACGGCAGGCGGCCGCGGCCCTGAGGGAGGGAGCATGACATTGCTCGCCCCCTTCCAGTTCGATTTCATGCAGACGGCCCTCGTCATCGCCGCGCTGGTGGCGGTGCCCATGGCGCTGCTCTCCTGCTTTTTGGTGCTGAAGGGCTGGTCGCTGATGGGCGATGCGGTCTCCCACGCGGTGCTGCCGGGCGTGGTGCTGGCCTATATGGCCGGGCTCCCGCTCGCCTTCGGCGCCTTCGTGGCGGGCATGATCTGCGCGCTCGGCACCGGCTATCTCAAGGCCAACAGCCGGGTGAAGGAAGACACGGTGATGGGCGTGGTCTTCTCCGGCATGTTCGGGCTGGGACTGGTGCTCTACACCAAGATCCAGACCGACGTGCACCTCGACCACATCCTCTTCGGCGACATCCTCGGCATAAGCTGGGGCGACATCGCCGAGAGCGCGCTCATCGCCGGCCTCGTGACTTTGGTGCTGCTCGCCAAATGGCGCGACCTGCTGCTGAACGCCTTCGACCCCGCGCAGGCGAAGGCGGTGGGGCTCCACACCGGCCTTCTGCACTACGGCCTGCTGGTGATGCTCTCGCTCACCATCGTCGCGGCGCTCAAAGCCGTGGGCATCATCCTCGCCGTGGCCCTGCTGATCGCGCCGGGGGCCATCGCGTTTCTCGTGACGAAGCGCTTCGGCTGGATGCTGGTGACAGCAGTGCTGGTGGCCGTCTCCTGCTCGCTGGCCGGCGTCTATCTCTCCTTCTTCCTGGACTCGGCGCCCGCCCCGACCATCGTGCTGCTGATGACGGGCGTGTTCATCGCGGCGTTCGTCGGGGTGCGGATGAAGGCGCGGCAATCCGAAGCAAGCCTGCCTTCTGTTTAAGCGCCAAGATCAAGCCTTCGGCAGCAGCCCCCTCATCGCCCTTGACGCCCCACCCCCACGAGGCGTAACCCCATCCGTGGGACACCTCCCCCCAACGGGAGGCGCCCATCTGTAAGGATGGACCACATGACGATGAATCCTGCTCCGGCCACGCGCCCGGAGAACCCCAATTTTTCCTCCGGCCCCTGCGCCAAGCGTCCCGGCTGGACGCTGGAAGGGCTTTCCGACGCCCCCCTCGGCCGCTCGCACCGCGCCAAGGTCGGCAAGGTGAAGCTGAAGGAAGCCATCGACCTCACCCGTGAGGTGCTGGAAGTGCCGGCCGACTACCGCATCGGCATCGTCCCCGCCTCCGATACCGGCGCCGTGGAAATGGTGCTGTGGTCCATGCTCGGCGCCCGGCCGGTGGACATGCTGGCCTGGGAAAGCTTCGGCGAGGGCTGGGTGACGGATGTCATCAAGCAGCTCAAGCTCACCGATGCCCGCACGCTGACCGCCCCCTATGGCGAACTGCCGGACCTCAAGAGCGTCGATTTCACCCACGACGTGGTCTTCACCTGGAACGGCACCACCTCCGGCGTCATGGTGCCGGACGCGGACTGGATTCCGGCTGACCGCGAGGGCCTGACCATCTGCGACGCCACCTCGGCGGCGTTCGCGCAGAAACTCGATTTCGCCAAGCTCGATGTGGTCACCTTCTCCTGGCAGAAGGTGCTCGGCGGCGAGGCGGCCCACGGCATGCTCATCCTCTCCCCCCGCGCGGTGGAGCGGCTGGAGAGCTACAAGCCGGCGTGGCCCCTGCCCAAGATCTTCCGCATGACCAAGGGCGGCAAGCTCATCGAAGGCATCTTCGAGGGCGAGACCATCAACACCCCGTCCATGCTGTGCGTCGAGGACTATCTCGACGCCCTCAAGTGGTCGAAGAATATCGGTGGCCTCTCGGCGCTCCAGGAGCGGTCCAACCGCAACTTCGAGGCCATCGCCCAGTGGGTGCACCGCACGGCGTGGGTGGACTTCCTCGCCACCGACCCGGTGACGCGCTCCAACACCTCTGTGTGCCTGAAGGTGGTGGATGCGGACGTGACCGCGCTGCCCGCCGACGCGCAGGCCGCCTTCGCCAAGGCCATCGCCTCCGGGCTTGAGAAGGGCGGCATCGCCTACGACATCGGTGCCTATCGCGACGCCCCTCCCGGCCTGCGCATCTGGTGCGGCGCGACCGTCGAGCGCGCCGACGTGGAAGCCCTGACCCACTGGCTCGACTGGGCCTTCACCGAGGCGAAGTCCGCGCTGCCCAAGGCGGCGTGATTTCGGCGGCGTGATTTAAGCTGGGTAAGGCTGGGCAAGCGGTTCGGCTTGGCGCACTGCGTCCCCTCTCCCCTTGCGGGAGAGGGCTAGGGTGAGGGGTAAGACCTCGCCGAAAGCACAGCTCTTGACGCCACGAGCCCCCTCACCCCCGGCCCCTCTCCCGGCCGAACTCGGCTGTTGCCGAGTTAGGTTCGTGAAAGTCGAACTCGGCAACAGCCGAGTTCGAGGGGAGAGGGGAGAGCGCCGCCCCCCGCCCCATTTCACCTCCCCCGCAAGCGGGCGAGGTCCACGCCGGAGACGCGCGAACGACCGCGCATGCCCGGCTCATCCCCTTCGCGAAACGGAGCCCATCCCATGGCACCCCGCGTTCTCATCTCCGACAAGCTTTCCCCCGCCGCCATCCAGATCTTCAAGGACCGCGGCGTGGAGGTGGATTTCCAGCCCGACCTCGGCAAGGACAAGGACAAGTTGGCCGAGATCATCGGCAATTATGACGGCCTCGCCATCCGCTCGGCCACCAAGGTGACGCCGAAGATCCTGGAGAAGGCCAGCCGCCTCAAGGTCATCGGCCGCGCCGGCATCGGCGTGGACAACGTGGACCTGCCGGCCGCGACCGCCAAGGGCGTGATCGTGATGAACACGCCGTTCGGCAATTCCATCACCACCGCCGAGCATGCGATTGCGATGATGTTCGCCCTCGCCCGCGAGATCCCGGCGGCGGACGCCTCCACCCAGGCCGGCAAGTGGGAGAAGAACCGCTTCATGGGGGTCGAGCTCACCGCCAAGACCCTCGGCATCATCGGCTGCGGCAATATCGGCTCCATCGTCGCCGAGCGCGGCGTGGGGCTGAAGATGAAGGTCATCGCCTTCGATCCCTTCCTCTCGCCCGAGCGCGCCCTCGACCTCGGCGTGGAGAAGGTGGAGCTGGAAGACCTGCTCGCCCGCGCCGATTTCATCACGCTGCACACGCCGCTCACCGAGAAGACCAAGAACATCCTCTCGGCCGAGAATCTCGCCAAGACCAAGAAGGGCGTGCGCATCATCAACTGCGCCCGCGGCGGCCTGGTGGACGAGGCCGCCCTCCGCGCCGCGCTGGACAGCGGCCACGTGGCCGGCGCCGCCTTCGACGTGTTCACGGTGGAGCCCGCCGAGCAGAACCCGCTGTTCGGCCATCCCAACGTGGTGTGCACGCCGCACCTCGGCGCCGCCACCACGGAAGCGCAGGAGAATGTCGCGCTGCAGGTGGCCGAGCAGATGAGCGACTATCTCCTCACCGGCGCCATCTCCAATGCGGTGAACTTCCCCTCCATCACCGCGGAAGAAGCGCCGAAGCTGAAGCCCTTCATCGAGCTTGCGGAAAAGCTCGGCTCCTTCGCCGGCCAACTCACCGACACCGACATCAAGACCGTGCGCATCATCTATGAGGGCGCGGTGGCCGACCTGAAGGTGAAGGCGCTGACCTCGGCGGCGGTGGCCGGCCTGCTGCGCCCGGCGCTGGCCGACATCAACGTGGTCTCCGCCCCCTCCGTCGCCAAGGAGCGCGGCGTGGTGATCGAGGAGACGACCCGCGCCGCCACCGGCGATTACGAGAGCCTCATCACCGTGACGGTGGTGACGGAGCAGTTCGAGCGCTCCGTCTCCGGCACGGTGTTCGCGGACGGGCATCCCCGTATCGTCAACATCAAGGGCATCAAGGTGGATGCCGAGTTCGCCCCCGCCATGGTCTATGTGACCAACGAGGACAAGCCCGGCTTCATCGGCCGCTTCGCGGGCCTGCTCGGCGATGCCGGTATCAACATCGCCACCTTCGCCCTCGGCCGCGATCATGCGGGCGGCGATGCCATCGCGCTGGTGGCGGTGGACGGCGCGGTGCCCGCCGAACTGCTCGCCAAGGTGCAGGCCCTGCCGCAGGTGAAGGCGGCCAAAGCTCTCGCTTTCTGAGGGCCCTCGCCTTCCGAGCCTGCCCCCCGAAAAAGCAGAAGCCCCGTCCGGCCGGACGGGGCTTCTTTCGTTTCAGACGGATCAGGCCGCGTGCTTCACATCCGTCCCGCCGCCGGTGCGCCAGAGGGAGAAGAGGATGCCGGCCGCGATCATGGCCACCGTTACGCCCAGCGAGATGGCCGGGTCCACCTTGCCGAAGAAGTAGCTCCAGAAGATCTTGCCGCCGATGAAGACGAGCACGCCGGCCAGCGCATACTTCAGGTGCGAGAAGCGGTGAACCATGGCGGCCAGCGCGAAGTAGAGGGCGCGCAGGCCGAGGATGGCCATGATGTTGGCGGTGAACACGATGTAGGTGTCGGTGGTGATGGCGAAGATCGCCGGCACCGAATCCACCGCGAACACGAAGTCCGCGATATTGATCACCACCAGGGCGAGGAACAGCGGCGTCGCCCACAGCACGGCCTTGCCGGTGACCGGATGGGGCTGGCGCACGAAGAAGCGCTCGCCGTGGAGTTCGTGCGTCACCCGCATCCGCTTGGTAAGGAAGCGCAGCGCGGCGTTCTGCGAGATGTCCGTCTCGCCTTCGCTGGCGAACAGCATCTTGATGCCGGTGACGAGCAGGAACGCGCCGAACAGCAGCAGCACCCAGTCATAGGCCTGCACCAGCGCCGCGCCGACGCCGATCATCAGCCCGCGCAGCACCAGCACGGCGATGATGCCCCACACCAGCGCCCGGTATTGATAGGCGCGCGGAATGGAGAAGTAGCTGAAGATCAGCGAGATGACGAAGACGTTGTCGATGGAGAGCGCCTTCTCGATGGCGTAGCCGGTGAAGTATTGCATGCCGGCCTGCGGCCCCATCGAGGCCCAGATCCAGCCGCCGAACACGGCCGCCACGGCGATATAGAAGACGGAGAGCCTGAGGCTTTCGGCGATGCCGATCTCCCGCGAGTCGCGGTGCAGCACGCCGAGGTCGAAGGCGAGCAAGGCGAAGACGATGGCGAGGAAGCCGAGCCAGAGCCAGAGCGGCTTGCCGGCGACATCCAGAAACAGAAGCGCGATGACTTGATCCATGGGACGGTCCTTTCAGGGCCTGCGCCAGCGGCGGCCGCCGCGAAGAGCGGCGCCGGGCAGAAACGGGGCAGGAAACCGGATAGGAGGACCGACATGGCGGGCTTGCGGGCACGGATCCGGCCTGCCCTGGGGCAGGCCGGTCCGCATCCGCGCCCGTCAGAGGGGCCCGGACCTCGCGTGTTGAGGGAAAGGGTCCGGGCGCCGGGGGGCGCGCGGTAGTTCTGCGCGCGGGCGCTGTGCCGGACTATCTCGCCGGCTTGAGGGTGACTTCCGCCCACCTCTTGCGGTGGACGACCACGACGCGGGCCATGTCGGCCCCCTCCCGGCGCAGATATTCGATCTGGTCGCGCAGGCGGAGCTTCATCTTCTTCAGTGCCAGCACGCGATTGCGGTCGGGGTTCGGCCGTGTCTGCTCGGAGGAGATCTCCTCCTCGATCAGGCTATGGCGCGTCTTCAGGGATTTCATGAACTGGTCCACGACAACCTCCTTTCGATGGGAAGAGGATGGGGCCGGGCGCTTGATAGCTCCAATCCATAGTCGCTATATTGGTAATAGCTCTGGACTATGAAATCGCCATGCCCTTCCGGCCACGCCATCGCCAGCTCGAATATGTGGTCGCCCTCGCCGAGACCGGGCATTTCGGCACGGCAGCCAAGCGCTGCCATGTCTCGCAGCCGACGCTCTCGGTGCAGGTGGCTTTGCTTGAGGAGCAGCTCGGCACGCCGCTGTTCGATCGCACGCGCGGCCGGGTCATCCCCACCGCCATCGGCGAGCGGGTGATCGCCTCCGCCCGGGCGGTGCTGCAGGCGCTGGACGATATCGTCGCCACCGCCGCCACCGGAGCGGACAATCTCGGCGGGCTGATCCGGCTCGGCGTCGCGCCCACCTTCGGGCCCTACTTCCTGCCCCACCTCCTGCCGGTGCTGCACCGGCGCTACCCCGGCCTCCAGATCTACATCCGCGAGGAACGCCCCTCGGTGATCGAGCGGGAGGTCACCGCCGGCAATCTCGATTGCGGCCTCGGCCCGCAGCCCTTGTCCGGCTCGGTGCTCACTTTCCGCCGCCTGTGCCGGGAAGCCATCTATCTCGGCGCCGCCCGCGACCACCGCCTGGGCGAGGGCGAGAGCGTGGAGATCGGCCAGCTGAGGGGCGAGCGGCTGCTGACCCTCGGGCGCGGCCATCAGCTGTTCGAAAGCGCGCGGGCGCTGGCGGCGGCCTCCGGCGCCCAGGTGCGGGAGGATTACGAGGGCACGAGCCTCGATGCCCTGCGCCAGATGGTCATCATGGGCATGGGCCTGTCGCTCTTCCCCGAGCTTTACGCGCGCTCGGAATTCCGCGTGCAGGACCATATCGCCTTGCTCAAGGTGGAGGGCTGGCCGGCGACGCGGGACATGGGCTTCTTCTGGCGCGCGGGCAACAACCGCGCCGCCCATTTCGACCAATTGGCGCGCGAGAGCGAGGGCACCTGCCGGGAGCTGGGTCTCGAGCCCGGCTGACCTGAACGACACCGCAAACGGCGTGCGGCCCGCCCGGGGGAAGCGGGCGGGCCGTCACCCCTCGCCCGGGCGGGGGGCGGGGCGAGGCGGCGCACGGCTGGCGAAGGGCCGTGCAGCCGTTTTCAGAAAAGCCGTGCCGGATCAGCGGCGCAGAAGGGCCGAGACCTCGCGGCGCAGGCGGTCCGCGTAGCTCGCGACCTGATCGGCGATGGCGCGCACGCCCACCGCCGCGCGGCGGATGTCGGAGGCGGCATGGGACACGCCGTCGATGCTGTCGGACACCGAGCGCGAGGTGGACGATTGCTGCGCCATGGCCGCCGACAGCTCCACGAACAGGTCGCCGAGGTTGGCGATGCTCTGGGTGATGTCGGACACCGCCTCGGTGGCGACGCTGCCGTCCTGCTGCACCTGCTCCACCTGGTGGCGGATGTCCTGCGTCGCCTTGGCGGTCTGGAGCGCCAGCGCCTTCACCTCCTGCGCCACCACCGCGAAGCCCTTGCCGGCCTCGCCCACGCGCGCCGCCTCGATGGTGGCGTTGAGGGCGAGGAGGTTGGTCTGCGCCGCGATCTTCTCGATCAGGGTAGTGACGTTGCCGATACGGCCGACGCTGGTGGCGAGGCTTTCCACCAGCTCGTTGGTGCGGGCGGCGCGCTGGGTCGCCTCCTGCGACATGGTGCTGGCCCGCTCGATCTGGTGCGAGATGCCGTTGAACGAGGCGGACATTTCCTGCGCGGCCGACGAGACCGCGGTGGCCATCTCCTCGGTGCGCTCGGTGAGCTGGAGCAGCTCGGCGGAGGCCGACTGGCTGGCCTCGGAGGTGCGGGACATGTCTTCCCCAACCTCGGTCACGCCCTCGGCAGTGGCAACGGCGGTCGTGATCACGTCCCAGGTGAGCATGGGGCCGTCATAGCTGCCGTCCGCCTTGAAGATGGCCGAGACGCGCAGGTCCAAAGTCTCCGGCCCGACGCGGATGCGGGCATTGTGCGGCAGGTTCGCGGGATCGGCGAGAAGGCGACGCTGGTGCTCGGGGTGCTTGTGGAACACGTCGATGGACGTGCCCAGCATCTGGTCCGCCTTTACGCGGAGATGGGATTCGATGCGCCGCAGGGTCTCGATGCTGGTGCGGTTCACATAATCGACGACCAGCGTCTCGCGATCGCAGGTCATGATGTTCACCGGCATGTTCTCCATCATCTGCTGGAGCCGCTGGGCGCGGGCTTCGATGCCGGCGCGCGCCGTGTCGGAGCGCAGCGTGACCATGACATGGGCAAGGACGCCGTGCCGGTCGCGCAAGGCGGTGAGCGTCAGCGCCAGCGTCTCGCCGGACACCGCAAGGTGCGTCTCATGGGGCAGGAAGCCGGGCTCGGCGAGGCGCCGGCCGAGATCCGCCAGCGCCGGATGAAGCGCGCCGAGCGACATCCCCTGAAGGCCCGCCGGGGACGCAGCGAGGCCGGCGGCGACGGCATTCAGAATCTCGGTGGCGGCCGCATTGGCCTGAACCACGGCAAGGCCGCGCCCCTCGCACAGCAGCACGCCATATGGCAGCGCCGCGATAATCTGCGCCGCCATGCCGGTGGCGAGGGTTCCGAATTCCTTCGCGACCGTGCCGCGTCCGGAGGGCGTGGGCTCGGGCCTCGCCCGCAGCGCGCTTGCCGTCATGCTGTCCGTCCTGTTCTCCACGGCGAGAGGCCGCCGCCTGCCGCAGCGCTGCCCGAAGCGGCGCGTCACGCCCCAAAGGGCTAGGCGCCGAGGCTTGCCCCAGGCTGGAGTCGGGAAGGAAAATCGAAACGCGCTGCCGGCCGTTCACGATTGTGCGATGCACATGGCGGGGCGGGTGTGGCCCCGGCGCAACCCCGCGACGCAGCGAAGATGCTAGATCAGCAAAGGCTGGGTCGTCCCGCCCGGGTTGGGCTCCAACTTCCGGGCGTTAACCTTAACGCCACCTTATCCGGCTTCAATGCATCCGTGCGCCGACAGGAAACTGAAGCGCGGCGTCGTGCGTTGTGTGCGGCGTAGGGTCTCGCATCGTCTGAGTGGTCCAAGCATGCCTTCGTTTCTGCCCCGGTTGTTCCCGAAGGTCCTGGTCAAGGCTTCCCGCGCCGCGGCCGAAATGGTGAAGTCGGAGGACGCACCCGTCCTCGGCCGCCGCCTGTTCGTGCTTGGCGCGCCGCTGGCGCTCGCCGCGTGCGTCACCAACGCGCCGCCGGCCCCGCTCAGCCGCGCCAGCATGATGTATGGCCCGGTGGACGGCGAGCCCTTCCCCGTGGATGCCGTGGACCTTTCCGAGGTGGACCCGCGGTTCCTGCGGCAGGAGGTTCCCGCCCCCGCCGGCTATGGACCCGGTACCATCGTGGTGGATATCAGCGAGCGCTATCTCTACCTCATCGGCCGCAACGGCACGGCGATCCGCTACGGCGTGGGCGTGGGCAAGCAGGGCTATTCGTTCAAGGGCTGGGCCACCATCAAGCGCAAGGAAAAGTGGCCCCACTGGACGCCCACCGCGAACATGGTCCGCCTCCAGCCCGCGCGCTATGGGCCCTACCAGGCCGGCCTGCCCGGCGGCGAGACCAACCCCCTCGGCCCGCGCGCGCTTTATCTCTATGACGGCGACCGCGACACCCTGTTCCGCATCCACGGCACCATCGAGCCGTGGAGCATCGGCCAGCAGGTGTCCTCCGGCTGCATCCGCCTGCTCAACCAGGACATCATCGACCTGTACGAGCGCGTCCCGCTCGGCACGCGGGTCTATGTGAAGGGCTGAAGGCCTCGTGAACGTGAGGGGCCGTGGCCTGCGCGGCCCTGAGCGCGTCCCTAACGCCGACAGCTACATGCATGCCCCACCGCCCGTCATCGCCCGCCTCGTGCGGGCGATCCACTCATGGGCCAGAGGGGCGTCGGGTAAAGGGTGACAACCGCCAGAAAGCCCGACGAACGTAACCGTGGATCCCCCGGACGGGCCGGGGGATGACGGTGGTATAGGCGGGCACTCTCCTCGCTCCGCAGACCTACCCAGCCGCCGTTCCCGGCAGCAACCGGTAGAGCTGGGCGGCGCCGTCGATCAGCTGGAAGCGGTTGCGGGCCTGCGAGAATTCCAGATTCTCGCGGGTGCCGATGCACAGGAAGCCGCCGCGCACGAGGCTTTCGGCGAAGCGGCCCAGCACCTTGTCCTGCAGCGGCGTGGTGAAATAGATCAGCACGTTCCGGCACAGGATGAGATGGGCCTCGCAGAACACCCCGTCGGTGACGAGGTTGTGCTCGGCGAAGGTGACGTTGGCCGTCAGCTTCTGGTCCAGCTTCATCAGCTCGTAGCGGGCGTGGAAATAGTCCGAGAAGCTTGCCGCCCCGCCGGCCGCGCGATAGCGGCGCGCCGCCTCGCCCGCCTCCTGCAGCGGGAAGATGCCCTCGGCGGCGCGGGTAAGCGCCGCTTTCGAGATGTCGGTGGCGAAGATGCGCGTGCGCTCGTAGAGCCCGGCCTCGGTGAGCAGGATGGCGAGGGAATAGACCTCCTCGCCATGGGCGCAGCCCGCCTGCCAGATGTTGATCTCCGGATAGGATGCGAGCAGCGGAAACACCCGCTCCTTCAGCGTCAGGAACACGTGCGGGTCGCGGAAGAATTCAGACACCGGCACCGAGAGGCCGGCGATGATGTCGGGCAGTCGCTCCGGCGCGTGCAGCATCCCGGCGGTGAGATCGGAGATGGTGGCGGCGCCGAAGGCGGTGGCGAGGTTGCGCACCCGCCGCGTGAGCGAAGCCCGGCCATAGTCCCGGAAGTCGTAGCCGTAGCGGCGGAACAGGCCCTCGACGAAGAGATCCACCTCGATGGTCTCCAGCGCCAGCGCATCCCGCGCCGCCGCTGTGGAGGCCGGCGGCGGCGAATCGTCCTGCGCGTCGGTGTCCGCGGTCATCGGGCGGCGAGCCAGGTGCGGATCATGGACAGCAGCTTCGGCACGTCCACCGGCTTCGCCAGATAATCGCTGGCGCCGGCCGCGAGGCACTTCTCCCGGTCGTCCTTCATGGCCTTGGCGGTGAGGGCGATGACCGGCAGCTTGGCGAACCGCGGCTGGGCGCGGATCTGCGACATCGCCTCGTAGCCGTCCATCACCGGCATCATCACGTCCATGAGCACGATCTCGATATCCGGCTGCTCGTCGAGCTGCCCCAGCGCCTTGGCGCCATCCTGCGCCAGCACCACGTTGACGCCGCGCGCGCGCAGCACCTTGGCGAGAGCGTAGATGTTGCGCATGTCATCGTCGACCAGCAGCAGCTTGCGCCCTTCGAGATCGCCGTCCGGATTGGCCGCGAGCTGCTCCGGCTCGCGCTGCACCGAGTGGAGGAACAGCGAGACCTCGTCGAGCAGCCGCTCGGGCGAGAGCGCGCCCTTCACCACGATGGCATCGGTGAAGGCGCGCAGCTTCATGCGCTCCTCGGTGGTGAGGTCGCGGCCCGAATAGACCACCACCGGCACATGCCTGTCCCCCTCGGCGAGGCGCTCGATCAGCTCGAAGCCGGACATGCCGGGCAGGCCGAGGTCGAGCACGATGCAGTCGAGATCGCCGGCAGCGACCACCTCCAGCGCCGCCTCGGCGCTCGCCGCCTCCACGATCTGCGCCTTCTCGCGGGCGAGCAGGGTGCGCACCGCGTGGCGGGCGGCGGCGTCGTCGTCCACCACCAGCACGCGGCGGGGGCGGTCGGCCGAATAATGGGTGAGGAGGCCGAGCGCCTCGGACAGCTGCTCCGCGCTCACCGGCTTGGTGAGGAAGCCCACGGCGCCGAGGTCGCGGCCGCGCCGGCTCTCGTCCAGCGCCGAGACGAAATGCACCGGGATGTGGCGCGTGGCGGCGTCGGCCTTGAGCCGCTCGATCACCGTCCAGCCGTCGAGGCCGGGCAGCATCACGTCCAAAAGGATGCCGGTGGGCCTGTAGGTGCGGGCGAGGGCGAGGCCGCTCTCGCCGTCGCCGGCGGCGAGCGCCAGATAGCCCTTGCGCCGCACCAGCCCCACCAGGGTGCGGGCGAACACCGGATCGTCCTCCACCACGAGGATCACGGTGGAACCGGGCGTGAGCCGGTCGCGGTCGTCCTCCACGCTCACGGCGGGCACCGGCGGCAGGCCGGAGAGGCCGGCGGCCTCGCGCTCCTGCCGGGTGGTGTCGAACGTGACCTGCGCAGGCGAGAGGCCTGCGGACGGCGCGAGGGAGGGGGCAAGTGAAGGAGCAAGTGAAGGGGCGGTCCCGCTTTCCCCGTCGGCCTCATCCGGCAAAGGCTCGCCGACCGGGATCTCCAGCGTGAAGGTGGAGCCCTGGCCGAGGGAGCTCTCCACGCTCACGCTGCCGCCGAGCAGGCCGGCGAGGCGCTGGGTGATGGCGAGGCCGAGGCCGGTGCCGCCGAACTGGCGGCGGGTGGACGCATCCACCTGCTCGAACGCCTCGAAGATGGTGCCGAGCTTTTCCTCCGGAATGCCGATGCCGCTGTCGGCCACCGCCACCCTCAGCCGCTTGCCCGCCTCGTCCTGCGAGAAGGTGACGGAGACCCGGCCCTGCATGGTGAACTTCAGTGCATTGCCGACGAGGTTGGTGAGGATCTGGTCGAGCTTGCCGGGGTCGGTGAACACGAGGTCCGGCGCCTCGGTGACGCTGACCGAGAGGCGCAGCTTGCGCTCCTGGGCGAGGCGCCGGAAGTTGCGTTCGAGGCGCTGGGCGACGCTCGCCACCTTCACCGGCTCGCGCACCACTTCCATCTTGCCGGCCTCGACCTTCGAGAGATCGAGGATGTCGTTGATGAGGCGCAGGAGGTTCGAGCCGGAGGAATGGATGATGCTCGCCGCCTCCACCTGGTCGGCGTCGAGATTGCCGGTGCGGTTCTCGGCGAGGTCCTGGGAGAGGATCAGCAGGCTGTTGAGCGGCGTGCGCAGCTCGTGGGACATGTTGGCGAGGAATTGCGACTTGTACTCGTTGGCCCGCAGCAGTTCCTCGGCCCGTGCCTCCATCTGCTGGTTCAGCGCCTCGAGCAGTTCCTTCTGCTCCGTCATCTCCTGCGAGGAGCGGCGCAGCACATCGTTGGAGGCCTGCAGCTCTTCCGCCTGCACCCGCAGTTCCTCCTCCGAGGCGGCGAGGCGCAGGGTGCGCTCGTGCAGCTGCTCGTTGGTGGCGCGCAATTCCTCCTGCTGGGTGCGCAGTTCCTCCTCGGCGACGCGCAGTTCCTGCGCCTGCTTCTGGCTCTGCTCCAGCAGCTCGCGGGTGCGGGCGGCGCGGGCCAGATTGTCCAGCGACAGGGCCGCGAGGGGCATCACCTCGTGGAGCAGGCGGCGGGCGCGCTCGTCCATGGGGGCGAGGAGCGCCAGCTCGACGACGCCGAGCAGGCGTTTCTTCAGCACCAGCGGCACGGCGACGACCGTATGGGCCGCCGCCTCTCCGGTGCCGGTGCGGATTCGCATGTGGTCGGCCGGCACGGGCGAGAGGACGATGGTCTGCCGCTCCAGCGCGCACTGGCCGACGAGCCCCTCCCCGAGGCGCACGCGGGTGGCGAGATGGCGCCGCTCGCTGAAGGCGTAGCTGCCGACCAGCTCCAGCGCCTCCCCTTCCGGTCCCGCCGTCTCATCGTGGGCGTAGAACACGCCCACCCCGGCGCCCAGCAGCGGCGCCAGCTCGGTGAGCAGCGCATCGGCAAAGGCGCGGGTGTCCTCCTGCGCCTGCAGGCGGGTGCCGATGGCGTTGAGGCTGGTCTTCACCCAATCGGTGTCATAGGCGGCGATGGAGGTGGCCTTGAACACCCTGAGGGCGCGGGCCAGCGTGCCCACCTCGTCCTTGCGCTCGGCGTAGGGCACCTCGATGGTGTGGTCCTGGTCGGCGAGGCGCGTCATCAGCTCGGCGAGGCGCCGCAGCGGGATGGCCATGAAGACGGCACCGAGGAACACGCCCGCCACCGC
Source organism: Xanthobacter wiegelii (assembly GCF_043193855.2). Lineage (NCBI taxonomy): Bacteria > Pseudomonadati > Pseudomonadota > Alphaproteobacteria > Hyphomicrobiales > Xanthobacteraceae > Xanthobacter > Xanthobacter wiegelii. The sequence continues at coordinate 4,902,533 of NZ_CM195529.1, forward strand.
CACGAAAAGGGTCGCCACCAGCGCGATGAGATCGATGGCGCTGACGATGGCGTCCGCGCGGTCGAGGTCCACCTGGGCGCTGACGACCTCGGCGGAGGCGGCGGCGCTCAATTCGTCGATGGCGCCGACGATGCCGCGATAGCCCTCCTCGCTCGCTTCGGCGGCGAGGAAGACGCGCAGCGCCGCCTCGATGGTATCGAGATCCGCGCTCTCGGCCGCCGTCAGAAGGGGCGCCGCCACCGCGTCGCTCCAGCGCCCGGAGATGCGCGAGGCCCGCTCGGCGAACGGCAGCAGCGTGGGCTCGCCCGACACCGCCGCGCGCAGGGCCGCGAGCATTTCGGTGGTGAGCGCGGTCGATGCCGCAAGTCGGGCCTTGAGGTTGCGAGGCTCGGCGAGCGCGGTGCGCGTCGTCTCGAGCTGCCGGCGATTGAAGGCGCGGATCGCGTCGGCGGCCAGCACGCTGACCTGGCGGACCTGCTCCACCCGGCGCTCCTGCGCCTTCACCATCTGCCCCATCACCCAGTTGGCGCCGAGCAGCAGCAGGAACATGGAGATGAGGAGGCCGACGATCAGCCCAGCCTTGGCCTGCATCCCGAGATTGGCGAACCACGACCGTTCGGTCAGCTTTTCCAGCATCCCCTCAACCCCTTCCGCGCCCGGCGCAGCATGCATAGGCGGGGGTGAAGAAGGATTGAAGAAGAAAGTGGCGGGCCGCCGCCCGCGCCGGTCAGCGCACGGTTTGCCGCCGCCGCGCGGAAAGCGTCGCCAGCGCGATACCGGCGATGACCAGCGCATAGCCCGCCAGATGATACCAGGCCATGGTTTCGCCGAGGACGACGATGGCGATCGCCGTTCCGAACACCGGCATCAGGTGCAGGAAGGGCGCGGCCGCGTTGGCGCCCACCAGCTCGATTCCCCGGTTGAAGAACAGATAGGCGATCAGCGACGGCCCGGTCATCACATAGGCGAGGGTGGTGAAGGTGATGTGGTCGAGCGGCAGCACCTGCCCGTTCAGATATTCCCAGAGCGCGAAGGGCGAGAGCAGCAACGAGCCCAGCGCCATGATGGACGCGAGGAAGGAGAGCGGTCCGAGCGGCGGACGCTTGCGCAGGATGGCGGCATAGAAAGCATAGATCACCAGCGCCACGATGATGACCACGTCGCCGATGTTGGGCTTGAGGTGGAGGAAGGTGTCGAGGTCGCCGTGGCTGATGATGACCATCACGCCGAGAAGGGAGGTGATGACCCCCGCCGCCTGGCCGAGGCTGAGCTTTTCCCGGAACAGCACAAAGGTCCACACGGCCACCAGAAGCGGCGCCGTGGACTGCACCAGAAGGCCGTTCACCGCCTGCGTGTATTGCAGGCCGTAATAGCTCATGGCGTTGTAGCAGGCGATGCCGGTGGCCGAGAGCAGCACGAGGAACGGCAGGTTCCGCCGGATGATCGGCGCGTCGCGCACGATCTGCTTCCAGGCGAACGGCAGGAGGATCAGCGTCGCGCCCATCCAGCGCACCATGGCCAGCGTGATGGGCGGGATGTGGCCGGCGATGTAGCGCCCCACCACGAGGTTGATGGCCCACAGGAGGGCCACCAGGGTCAGCAGCACATAAGGGGCGTCATAGAGGGCGAAACGGCTGGGGCGGACCGGGGTGGCGGACATGTCTTCTCCCGAGGCGCGCCGTGACGGCGCGCCATCTGATGACCTGTTGGCCGGGAGTGCCGTCCGTCCCCTCTTATTGCGACGGCCCACGGGCCCCCTCCTCTAACCCGAGGAGAGCCATGAGGGAAATCGAATTTCACGGCGCGAAGCATCACAATAAGTGATGACCCAGGCAAAGCCGTGAGATGTTTCCGGCGCCGCTGAAGCTTCAGCGCCCGAGCAGGCGGTTGATGGTGCCGTCCTGGATCAGCTGGTAGCCGGTGGGGTTGTCAGCGCACAGGCCCCCGCCGCATTCGAGAACGGTGGAGACGCCGTTCGCCAGCGCCAGCAGCAGCACCAGCACGATCGCCGCCGTGCCGAGCAGCGGGCGATGGGGCGGTGCGTCCGCCGACTGCCGCTCGAACTGGCCGTCGAACAGCAGCAGCACGGCCGAGCCGAGGATACACACGCCGAACAGCACCAGCGCCCAGGCGTAGAAGTGCAGGCCGAAGAAGGCGTCGCCATAGGCGCCTTCGCCGGGAATGATGTGCAGCAGGGTCTGGCGGGTGGAGACCGCCCCGCCGGCCAGCGCGGAGAGGATCATGATGGCGTAATGCGAGGGGCGCGGGCCGAACTTCACGTTCAGCGCGAGCCCGGCGGCGACGCAGACGAAGCCGGCGCGCTGCAGCAGACAGAGCGGGCACGGCAGGTCGTTGAACACCAATTGGTCGAAGAAGGCGGCGATGAGCACCGCCGAGACGGCGAGGAGGCCAAGCGCGTTCAGCACCCGGAAGCGGTCCGCGAGGGTGAAGCCGGTGTCCATGACGCCCCTCACAGCGCGATGTTGAGCGGATCGGTGACGTGCAGGCGGAACAGCACCAGCATGGTCGCCACCGACAGCACCCAGAGCGCAAGCGCGGCCATGCGCTGGCCCATGAGCGTCGCCGCGAGGGCGAGGAACACGCCGAAGAACGGCAGCGACATCATGGCTTCGGCCCCCCGGCCCGCACCGTCGCGGATGTGCGATTCGGTGCCTGCCGAGGGTAAAGGAGGCCGACGCGGGCGTCACGCTGCGGCGCGGAACTCGACCGTGTTGCCGGAGGGATCGGCCACACGCAGGGCACCGTCCCGCCCCGGCTGCGTTTCCACACCCGCCGCGACGAGGCGGACGGCGAGGGCGGCGAAGGCGTCCGCCGCCAGCGTGACGGTGAAATGGTCGAGCCCCGCCGTGCCCGCCGCCGGCACCGGGGCGCCGCCGGACTGCCAGACGTTCAGCCCCACATGGTGGTGATAGCCGTCGGCGCTCACGAACAGCGCGCCGGGATAGCGGGCCATGATGGCGAGACCCACCGTATCCACCCAGAAGCGCTTGGCCGCGTCGAGGTCGTTCACCTTGAGGTGGACGTGCCCCATGTCGGTCGCGGCCGGGGCCGGCCCGCCGGCCACCTTCGCCTCGCGGGCGAGGGACTGGAGGTCGAGCGGCAGGGTCTGCATGGCGATGGAGCCGTCCGGCTCGACGGGCCATTCCGCGCGTGGCAGGTCGCGATAGATCTCGACCCCATTGCCGTCCGGATCGTCCACATAGAGCGCCTCGCTCACCAGATGGTTCGAGGCTCCGAGGCGCAGGCCCGCACCGTGCAGCGCGAGCAGCCGCGCGGCGAGGCTGGCGCGGTCCGGCACGCGGATGGCCATGTGGAACAGGCCGGGCGCCCGGCGCGGCGCCGGCGGGGCCTTGGGCCGGGAGAGGATTTCCACCAGCGGCCGGCCGCCGGCCCCGAGCATGGTCGCCTCGCCCTCGGCGAGAACATCGAGGCCGAGGAGGTCGCGGTAGAAGGCGACGAGGCTGCGCGGGTCGGGGCTGGCGAGGCTGACGGCACCGAGCACGAGGTCGTGGGGGGCGATGCGGGCAGACGGCTCGATCCCAATGGCAGGATGTGCGCCGGGCGAGCCGGCGGGGGCGGCGAGGGTCATGATGAGGCTCCTTGGCGCCGGGCGGTGTCGTCCGCCCGGCTGGGCGTTGAGCCAAATATGGACACGCCCCGCGCAAGACGCCATTGCACCATTGCAAGCAAAAGCTGGCGTCTCAGGCCTCGAATACAGCCGCCATCGGAGATCCCGGGCGCCGGGCGCAGCGGGATGAGCTGCGCCCGATACGTCCCGCAGGGGTCACGCCGCCTTCTGGGCCTCGCGGTCCACGATGGTCACGATGTCCGCCATGATGCGGTTCAGCTCGAAATTCTTCGGCGTGTAGACGGCGGCGACGCCGAAGCCCTTGAGCTGGGCTTCGTCCTCCGGCGGGATGATGCCGCCGACCACCACCGGCACGTCGGAGAGACCTTCCGCCCGCATCCGCTCCATCACGTCGCGCACCAGCGGCACGTGGGAGCCGGAGAGGATGGAGAGACCCACCACGTGGACGCTCTCCTCCAGCGCCGCGTTGACGATCTCCGCCGGGGTGAGGCGGATGCCCTCGTAGACCACTTCCATGCCGCAATCGCGGGCGCGCACCGCGATCTGCTCGGCGCCGTTGGAATGGCCGTCGAGGCCAGGCTTGCCCACGAGGAACTTGATGCGGCGGCCGAGCTTCTCGGAGACCGCATCCACATTCTTGCGCACCTCTTCGAGGCCCTGCGTGTCCACGCGAGCGGCGCGGCCGACGCCGGTGGGGGCGCGATATTCGCCGAACACCTCGCGCAGGCAGGTGCCCCATTCGCCCGTCGTCACGCCCGCCTTGGCGCAGACGATGGAGGGCTCCATGATGTTGCGGCCTTCCTGCGCCGCGCTCTTCAGCGCCGCCAGCGCCGCGTCCACCGCCTTGGCGTCGCGCGCCTCGCGCCACGCCTGAAGGCGCGCAATCTGTTCCGCCTCGACGCCCTCCGGCACGGTGAGGATGGCGCCTTCGCCGGTGGTGAGCGGCGAGGGCTCGCTCTCGGTCCAGCGGTTGACGCCCACCACCACCTGGTCGCCGCGCTCGATGGCCTCCAGCCGGCGGGTGTTGCTCTCCACCAGCTGCTGCTTCATGTAGCTGTTCTCGATGGCCGCGACGGCGCCGCCCATGGCCTCGATCTGCGCCAGCTCGGCGCGGGCCTCGGCCTTCAGCTCCTCCACCTTCTTGGCGATCTCGGTGGAGCCGTCGAAGATGTCGCCGTACTCGAGCAGGTCGGTCTCATAGGCCACCACCTGCTGCATGCGCAGCGACCATTGCTGATCGAAGGAGCGCGGCAGGCCCAGCGCCTCGTTCCATGCCGGCAGTTGCACGGCGCGGGCGCGGGCCTTCTTGGAGAGGGTAACGGCCAGCATCTCCAGCAGGATGCGGTAGACGTTGTTCTCCGGCTGCTGCTCGGTGAGGCCGAGGGAATTCACCTGCACGCCATAGCGGAACAGCTTCTGCTTGGCGTCGGTGATGCCGTACCGGTTGACGCAGATCTCGTCCCACAGGTCCACGAACGCGCGCATCTTGCACATCTCGGTGATGAACCGCATGCCCGCGTTCACGAAGAAGGAGATGCGCCCCACCACCTCGCCGAACACCGCGCCTTCCGCCTCGCCGGACTTCTTCACGGTGTCGAGGATGGCGATGGCATTGGCCAGCGCGAAGGCCAGCTCCTGCACCGGCGTCGCCCCGGCTTCCTGCAGGTGGTAGGAGCACACGTTCATCGGGTTCCACCGGGGCAGATGCTCGGTGGTGAAGATGATGGTGTCCTTGGTGAGCCGCATGGAGGGCGCGGGCGGGAACACATAGGTGCCGCGCGAGAGGTATTCCTTGATGATGTCGTTCTGCGTCGTGCCCTGGAGCTTGGCGCGGTCGGCCCCCTGCTCGTCGGCGGTGGCGATGTAGAGCGAGAGCAGCCACGCCGCGCAGGCGTTGATGGTCATCGAGGTGTTCATCTCGGCGAGCGGGATGCCCTGGAACAGGGTGCGCATATCCCCGAGGTGGGAGATGGGGACGCCCACCTTGCCCACTTCGCCACGGGCGAGGGCGTGGTCGCTGTCGTAGCCGGTCTGGGTCGGCAGGTCGAAGGCGACGGAGAGGCCGGTCTGGCCCTTGGCGAGGTTGGAGCGATAGAGCTTGTTGGATTCCGCGGCGGTGGAGTGCCCCGCATAGGTGCGGAAGAGCCAGGGTTTGTCGCGGAGCACCATTTCCTAATCCCCATCCATCGCTTTTGGATATTTGCCGGGATTGTGCGTCGCAATGGCAGCGCCGTCGATGGGAAAATTATCCAATGGACGGGACGCTGGGAGCCGTGCGCAGCAGCGCGGCGGAGAATACTTAAAATTGCATCAATAAATAAATTCTCATTCTGATTGCATTGATGCTAGCGTTCCCCCGCTGGACATCCGGGGGGCGAGGGTGCGGACGGTGGTGGTTCTCATGGCGGCGCTTGCGACCGCCGCATGCGCGAAATCGGCCGACAAGGTCTCGGCCGCCTATGTCTCACCCATGCAGTTCCAGAGCTACAGCTGCCAGCAGCTCGGCCAGGAGGCCGAGCGCATCTCGGCCCGCGCCATTGCCCTCACCGGCGCCCAGAACAACCGCGCGACGAGCGACGCGGTGGCGACCACCGTCGCCGTGGTGGTCTTCTGGCCCGCCGCCTTCCTGGTGGGCGGCGACGATGCGCAGACCGCCGAGCTGGCGCGGCTGAAAGGCGAGATGGACGCCATCGAGCAGGTGTCCATCCAGAAGAAATGCGGCATCGCCTTCCAGCGAGAGGAGGGCCAGAAGGCCTCCTGACCCGCCCGCGAAATGGCGCGCCGGGCCGGCGCGCTAGCGCTTCACCAGCGAGATGACAAACAGGAGAATCACCGCGCCCAGCGTCGCGGAGATGATCTGGCCGATCACGCCGCCCACCACGAAGACGCCGCCGAACAGGAAGCCGCCGATGATGGCGCCGACGATGCCGACGGCGATGTTCCCCAACAGGCCGAAGCCGTAGCCCTGGAACAGCTGGCCCGCCAGGAAGCCGGCGACCGCCCCGACGATGATCATCCAGATGATGCCCATGAAATTCTCCCATCCCCTTGTGGCGACGCCGGCCGTCCGGCGCGCAACAGTCCCACTCTAGCGGGGCACGCCGCCGCCGGAAACGCCAGCGCGGCCGGAAACGCCGGCGGGGCCTTGGGCGTTCCTGTTCCGCGCCGCAGCGTCCACATGGCCCAATGTCGGGGTTGAGAATGGCTCTCGCCTTGGATTTTTTCTCTGCTACGCTGCATTGCGAGATAGGGACTGCAACGACGCGACCGAACGGTCCAATCCAGGAGAGGATGACAGCCATGGCCCAGACGGCAGCCGCCAATACGAACGAGGGACCGGTGAAGGACCTTTATGAGCTCGGCGAGATCCCGCCGCTCGGCCACGTGCCTGCCAACATGTATGCCTGGACCATCCGCCGCGACCGCCACGGGCCGCCGGAGCAATCGTTCCAGCTGGAGGTGGTGCCGACCTGGGAGCTGGGTGAGCAGGACGTGCTCGTGCTCGTGATGGCGGCCGGCGTGAACTACAACGGCATCTGGGCGGGTCTCGGCCAGCCGATCTCCCCGTTCGATGTCCACAAGGCGCCGTTCCACATCGCCGGCTCCGATGCCTCGGGCATCGTCTGGGCGGTGGGCCCGAAGGTGAAGCGCTGGAAGGTGGGCGACGAGGTGGTCGTCCACTGCAACCAGGACGACGGGGACGACGAGGAGTGCAACGGCGGCGACCCGATGTTCTCCCCCTCCCAGCGCATCTGGGGCTATGAGACGCCGGACGGCTCCTTCGGTCAGTTCTGCCGGGTGCAGGCCCGCCAGTTGATGCCGCGCCCCCAGCACCTCACCTGGGAAGAGAGCGCCTGCTACACCCTGACCATGGCCACAGCCTATCGCATGCTGTTCGGCCACCCGCCGCACACCGTGAAGCCGGGTGACTACGTGCTGGTGTGGGGCGCCTCGGGCGGCCTTGGCGTGTTCGGCGTGCAGCTCGCCGCCGCCTCCGGCGCGCACGTCATCGGCGTCATCTCGGACGAGACCAAGCGCGACTATGTGCTCGGCCTCGGCGCCAAGGGCGTCATCAACCGCAAGGACTTCAAGTGCTGGGGCCAGCTGCCCACGGTGAACTCGCCGGAATATGCGGAGTGGCTCAAGGAAGCCCGCAAGTTCGGCAAGGCCATCTGGGACATCACCGGCAAGCGCGACGTGGACATCGTGTTCGAGCATCCCGGCGAGAGCACCTTCCCGGTGTCCACGCTGGTGGGCAAGCGCGGCGGCATGATCGTGTTCTGCGCCGGCACCACCGGCTTCAACATCACCTTCGACGCCCGCTATGTGTGGATGCGCCAGAAGCGCATCCAGGGCTCGCACTTCGCCCACCTCAAGCAGGCCTCCGCCGCCAACCAGTTCATCATCGACCGGCGCGTCGACCCCTGCATGTCGGAAGTGTTCCCGTGGGACCGCATCCCCGAGGCGCACACCAAAATGTGGAAGAACCAGCACGCCCCCGGCAACATGGCGGTGCTGGTGAATTCTCCCCGCACCGGCCTGCGCACGTTCGACGACGTGCTCGAGGCCCTGCCGAAGAAGTGAGGCGTCCCTGAAAGCGAAAGCCCCCGGCGCGTCCGGGGGCTTTTTTGTTTCTGGAGGTGCGCGCGGGTCTGCGCCGACTAAGCCGCCGGCTTGAGCGCCTGCAACTCCCCCGGCAGCGCATAGGCCCAGCCCGAGATGGAGCCGGCACCGAGGCAGATCACGTAATCGCCGGGCTTGGCGAGGCCAGCGACGATGCCGGCCAGTTGCTCCGGTCCTTCCAGCGCCGTCACCGAGCGGTGGCCGTGGGCGATGAGGCCCTGCACCAGATGGTCGCGGTCGGCGCCGGGAATGGGCGCCTCGCCGGCGGTATAGACCGGCGCCACCACCACATGGTCGGCATCGTTGAAGCAGGTGCAGAATTCGTCGAACAGCGAGGCGAGGCGGGTGTAGCGATGCGGCTGCACCACGGCGATCACCTGCCCGTCGCTCGCCGCGCGGGCGGCCTTGAGCACGGCGGCGATCTCCACCGGGTGGTGGCCGTAATCGTCGAACACCGTCACGCCGTTCCACTCGCCCGTGCGGGTGAAGCGCCGCTTCACGCCGCCGAACTGGCTCAGCGCCTCGATGATCTTCTCGTCCGGCACCTTCAGTTCGTGCGCGACGGCGATGGCGGCGGTGGCGTTCAGCGCATTGTGCTTGCCGGGCATGGGCAGGCGCAGGCCGCGGATCTCGTGCACGGTCTCGCCCGCGCGGTTGCGGAACACCACGCCGAACTTGGTGACGCCGCCCTTGAGGTCCACGTCCACGAGGCGCACGTCGGCCTGCGGATTCTCGCCATAGGTGATGACGCGCCGGTCCTCGATGCGGCCCACCAGCGCCTGCACCACCGGATGGTCGATGCACATCACCGCGAAGCCGTAGAAGGGCACGTTCTCCACGAACGCCTTGAACGCCTCCTGTACCCTGTCGAAGGTCTTGAAGTGGTCGAGGTGCTCGGGGTCCACGTTGGTGACGATGGCCACCTCGGTGGGCAGCTTCAGGAAGGTGCCGTCGCTCTCGTCCGCCTCCACCACCATCCAGTTGCCGTCGCCGAGGCGGGCATTGGTGCCGTAGGCGTTGATGATGCCGCCGTTGATGACGGTGGGGTCGAAATTGCCGGCGTCAAGCAGGGTGGCCACCAGCGAGGTGGTGGTGGTCTTGCCGTGGGTGCCGGCAATGGAGACGCAGCTCTTCAGCCGCATCAGCTCGGCCAGCATCTCGGCGCGGCGCACCACCGGCAGGCGCTTGGCGCGGGCGGCCATCAATTCTGGATTGTCGCGCTTGATGGCGGAGGAGACCACCACCACGTCCGCGTCGTCCACATTGGCAGCGGCGTGGCCGATCATCACCGTGATGCCGTGTTCGCGCAGGCGCTTCACATTGGCGCTGTCGGCCACGTCCGAGCCCTGCACCGCGTAGCCGAGATTGTGCAGCACCTCGGCGATGCCGCTCATGCCGATGCCGCCGATGCCGACGAAGTGGATGGAGCCGAGGCCGGACGGCAGCTTCATGCGCTGTTTCCCCTGAAGGTTGCGACCGCGCCGCCGCCCGCCAGATGCCGGACGAGACCGCCCAGCCGCTCGGCGGCGTCAAGCACGCTCTGGCTTCTGGCCCGTTCGGCCATGCGCGTCAATGATCCGGGTTCGCCGGCAAAGGTATTGAGTTCCAGCGCCAGCCGGTCCGGCTCGAATTCCACCTGCCGCAGCACCAGCGCCGCGCCCACGTCCGCGAGGGTGCGGGCATTGGCGGCCTGATCCTGATCGAGCGCGTGGGGCAGCGGCACGAGGATGGAGGGCCGGCCCAGCGCGGCGAGTTCCGCCACCGTGCCGGCGCCGGAGCGGGAGATCACGAGGTGGGCCCGCGCCATGCGGGCCGGCAGATCGTCGAAGAAGGTCTGCACCTCGGCCCGCACGCCGAGCCGGGCATAGGTGGCGGTCACCCGCTCCAGATCCTCCTCCCGCGCCTGCTGGACGAGGACGAGGCGGGCCCGAAGATCGGCGCCGAGCCGCTCGACGGCCTCGGGCACCACGTCGGACATCACCCGTGCGCCCTGGCTGCCGCCGAAGACCAGCACGTGGAGGTCGCCGCCGGGCAGCGGCGGATCATAGGGCGCGGCGGCGGCGGCAATGGCGGCGGGGCGCAGGGGATTGCCCGTCCACACCGCCTTGGCCTTCAGCGCGGGGTCGGCATCGACCACGCCGGGAAAGCCGGTGGCGATGGCGGTGACGCGGCGCGCCAGCATCCGGTTGGCCCGGCCCATCACGCCGTTCGCCTCGTGCACGATGCTCGGCACGCCGGAAAAGCTCGCCGCGAGCAGCGGCGGCACGGTGGGATAGCCGCCGAAGCCCACCACCGCCACGGGCTTCACCCGCCGCAGCAGAGAGAGGCTGGAGACAAAGCCCGAGGCGAGCGCGAGCCCGGTGCGGGCGAGCGAGATGGGCGAGCGCCCACGCACCGTATCCGCCGGCAGCACGTGCAGCTCCCGCGCCGGGAAATGCCCGGCATAGCGGGCGGCGCGGGCGTCGGTGGCGAGGTCCACGGTGAAGCCCTGCCGGGTCAAAACGGCGGCCAGCGCCTCGGCGGGAAACAGGTGGCCGCCGGTGCCGCCGGCGGCGAGAAGGACGAGATCGGTCACATTATCCCCTCGGGCTGCCGGGCAGCGGTGCGGCCGGATCATCCGGCGCACGCGCCGCAGTGCCCCGGCAATGCGGCGGTTCCGCGTCCGCGCGACCTTCGATCAGGCCCGCGATCAGGCCGGTTCCGCCACCGCTGCGGGCGGCGGCGACACCGGGCGGGCGAGGCTTTCACCCCGGCGCGCATCGCCATGCCCCTCGCTGAGCCGCGCCAGCGCCGCGGCGCCGGGCCGCTTGCGCGAGAGGGCCAGCAGCATCCCCATGCCGAAGGCGATGGAGATGAGCGAGGAGCCGCCATAGGAAATGAACGGCAGCGTCATGCCCTTGGCCGGCGCGATGTGGACGTTCACCGCCATGTTGATGGAGGCCTGCAGGCTGAACAGCAGCGCAAGGCCGGTGATGGCGAAGCGGGTGAAGGGATCGCTCTCCTTGGAGGCGCGCGAGAGCGAGCGCAGGAGGATGAAGGCGAACAGGGCGAGGATGATCATGCACAGGATGATGCCGAACTCCTCGCCCGCCACCGCGAACACGAAGTCGGTGTGGCCGTCCGGGAGCATCCGTTTCATGGTGCCCTCGCCCGGCCCGGTGCCGAACCAGCCGCCGCTGCGGAACGAGTTCAGCGCCGCGTCGATCTGGTAGGTGTCGCCGGAATCCGGATTGATGAAGCGGTTGATGCGCTTCTGGACGTGGGACACGGTCATGTAGGCGATGAAGCCGCCGCCCGCGCCGATGCCCGCGAGCCCCACCATCCAGATCCAGCGCAGGCCGGCGAGGAAGAACAGCGACGCCCAGACGAGGCAGATGAGCAGGCTCTGGCCGAAGTCCGGCTGCTTCACCAGCGGGCCGAGCACGCTGCCGAGCAGCAGGAAGGCGAACAGGGTCGCCGGCATCTCCGGCCGCTTGGTGCTCTCGGCGAACAGCCACGCGGCGAGGATGACGAAGGCCGGCTTGATGAATTCCGACGGCTGCACGGTGATGCCGGCGATGGTGAGCCAGCGCCGCGCGCCCTTCACCTCCGGCCCGAACACCAGCGTCGCCAGCAGCAGCACGAAGAACAGGCCGAACACCACCACGCAGGTGCGCCTTATGGTGCGGGGCGAGAGGAAGGAGGTGGCGATCATCACCACCGCGGCGGGGATGAGGAACAGCACCTGCCGGTTCACGAAATGGAACGGATCGGGGATGTTCAGGCGGGCCGCCACGGCCGGGCTCGCGGCGAGGCACAGGATGATGCCGATCACCATCAGCCCGACGAGGCTCGCGAGCAGGGCGCGGTCCACCGTCCACCACCATTCGCTCAAGACGGTGCGGTCGGCGCGCGACATCATGGGACGCATACTCCGGGACGGGACATTTCCCGCACCATGCCCCCGCTTTGGTTGACGGCGGATTAAGGACGTTCGGGCGCGGGCGGGCTCGCGCCCCGTGCCCGGTAGGACGGAAGGTCCGGCGCGTCCGCAGGGGGTGGGTTGCGCGAGAGATCGGCGACCAGCGCCCTCATCTCGCCGATCTCGCGCACCTGCGCGTCGATGATCCGGTCCGCCAGCAGCCGCACGCGCGGATCGCGGATGTGCGCGCGCTCGCTGGTGAGGACGGCGATCGAATGGTGCGGGATCATCGCCCGCATATACGCCACATCGCCGACCGTCGCCTGGGTGCGCACCAGAGCGAGCGCTCCGGCGAAGACGGCGGTGCTGGCCAGGAGGATGGCGAGGTTGATGCGGCGGTTCGGATACATGCCCCACATGAAGCCGAGCATGATCCCCGCCATCACGGCCCCCATGACGAGCGCCATGAAGGCGCGGGTTTCGCTGAAGGCCACATGATCGAGGGCGTAGGTGTTCAGGTACATCAGACCGAACATCACCAGGGTCGAAGTGGCGATCATGGCGGCAAAGCGCGCGTAGCTCATGGGCGACTCCTCCGGGCCAGGACACCGAAGGAACCGCGCGCGGACGGAATCGTTCGCTTGAGCGGCGCGGAGGCTCGCGCCCACGCCGTGGTGTGCCTATCTTCCGCAGGTGGCCAAAGCGACCAGATCCATCGGCAAAACCCGTCCCGAGACCGGCGAACCACGGCGTGGGGCGTCCCCCGCCCTTCCCGAGCCGTTCGCCGGCTGGTTCCGCGCGCGGGGCTGGACGCCGCGCGCGCACCAGCTCGACCTCATCGCCGCCGCCGAGAGCGGGCACTCGGTGCTGCTCATCGCCCCCACGGGCGCCGGCAAGACGCTGGCCGGATTTTTGCCGAGCCTCATCGAGCTGAGCCGGCCGAAGACGAAGGCGCGCAAGGCCTCGCCGCCGCCGGACGAACCCGGCGCCGCTGAAGCCCCCGTCCCCTTCGCCCGCTGGCAGGCGGAGCGGCCGGCATCGCCCCTGCACACGCTCTATATCTCGCCGCTGAAGGCGCTGGCGGTGGACATCGCCCGCAATCTGGAGGCGCCCGTCGCGGAGATGGGGCTCGATATCCGCGTCGAGACCCGCACCGGCGACACGCCCGCCTCGCGCCGCCAGCGCCAGCGGCGCGACCCGCCGCACATCCTCCTCACCACGCCGGAGCAGATTTCCCTGCTGCTCGCCTCGAAGGATGCGGAGCACCTCTTCTCCGGCCTGAAGCGGGTGGTGCTGGACGAGTTGCACGCCCTCGTCACCTCCAAGCGCGGCGATCTGCTGTCCCTCGCCCTCGCGCGGCTGCGCGCCATCGCGCCGGGCCTGCAATGCGTTGGCCTCTCCGCCACCGTGGCGGAGCCGGACGACCTCAGGCGCTATCTGGTGCCGCAGGATGAGGATGCGGCCGAACCCGCCCTCGCCGATCTCGTGATCGCGGCTGGCGGCGCGGCGCCCGACATCTCCATGCTGGAGAGCCGCGCGCGGATGCCGTGGGCGAGCCACACGGCGCAGCACGCCTTCGCCGAGATCTACGAGCTGATCGGCGCCAACAAGCTGTCCCTCGTCTTCGTCAATACCCGCTGGCAGGCCGAATTCCTGTTTCAGGAACTCTGGCGCATCAACGACCTCGATTACCCCATCGCGCTCCACCACGGCTCCCTCGCGGTGGAGCAGCGGCGCCGGGTGGAGGCGGCCATGGCGGCGGGGAAACTGAAGGCCGTCGTGGCCACGTCCTCCCTCGACCTCGGTATCGACTGGGGCGATGTGGATCTCGTCATCAATGTGGGCGCGCCCAAGGGCGCCTCCCGCCTCATGCAGCGCATCGGCCGCGCCAACCACCGGCTCGATGAGCCCTCGCGTGCCGTGCTGATCCCCGCGAACCGCTTCGAGGTGCTGGAATGCCGTGCCGCGCTGGAGGCGGTGAAGGCAGGCGCGCAGGACACGCCGCCCGAGCGGCAGGGGGCGTTCGACGTGCTGGCCCAGCACATCCTCGGCATGGCCTGCGCCGCGCCCTTCTCTGCCGATGCCCTTTATGCGGAGGTGCGCTCGGCCGCGCCCTATCGGGCCCTGTCGCGCGAAGACTTTGACGCGGCGCTCGATTTCGTCGCCACCGGCGGCTATGCGCTGCGCGCCTACGAGCGCTATGCCAAGATCCGCCGCACCAAGGACGGCCTGTGGCGCGTCGCCAATCCCATGATCGCGCAGGCCTACCGGCTGAACGTGGGCACCATCGTGGAAGCCTCCATGCTGAAGGTGCGCCTCGTCTCGGCGCGCGGGGCGGCCAAAACAGGGGTGGCGGGCCGGGTCCGCTTCGGCGGGCGGCTGCTGGGCGAGGTGGAGGAATATTTCGTCGAGACTCTGGTGCCCGGCGACACCTTCGTCTTCGCCGGGGAAATCCTGCGCTACGAGGTGCTGGTAGAGGACGAAGTCTATGTCTCCCGCACCACCGCCACCGAGCCCAAAGTGCCGGCCTATGCGGGCGGCAAGTTCCCGCTCTCCACCTTCCTCGCGGCGGGCGTGCGCGCCCTGCTCTCCGCGCCGGAGCGCTGGGCCGCGCTGCCGCCGCAGGTGCGCGACTGGCTGGAATTGCAGAAGGCCAAGTCCCGCCTGCCCGGCCGGGACGATCTTCTGGTGGAAACCTTCGAGCGGTCGGGGCGCTACTATCTCGTCACCTACCCGTTCGAGGGCCGGCTCGCCCACCAGACGCTGGGCATGCTGCTGACCCGCCGGCTGGAGCGCGCCCGGCTGAAGCCGCTGGGCTTCGTCGCCAATGACTATGCCCTCGCCGTCTATGCGGCCGGCGACATGGGGGCGGCCATCAGCGACCGGCGGCTCTCGCTGGACGAGTTGTTCGATCAGGACATGCTGGGTGACGACCTGGAGGCGTGGCTCGCCGAAAGCGCGCTGATGAAGCGGACCTTCCGCTATTGCGCCGTCATCGCCGGGCTCATCGAACGGCGGTTTCCGGGCAAGGAGAAGACCTCGCGGCAGGTCACCGTCTCCACCGACCTCATCTATGACGTGCTGCGCCGGCACGAGCCGGACCATCTGCTGTTGCGCGCGGCGCGGGCGGACGCGGCGACGGGCCTTCTGGATGTGAAGCGGCTCGGGGAGATGCTGGCACGCATCCGGGGGCACGTGGTGCACCAGCCGCTGCCGCGCGTGTCGCCGCTGGCGGTGCCAGTCCTGCTGGAAATCGGGCGGGAGAGCGTCGGCGGGGATGCCAATGAGGCACTGCTTGCGGAGGCGGAGGAGGAAATGGTGCGGGCGGCCACGGAATGAGCCTCTCGACCAGAACAGACCGGTCAGGCCGCGTCGGCGCGAATCAATTCACGGCGCCGGCAGCCCTTTCGGCCGCCACGCGAAGGCGCACAGCATTCTGGCGCGGCAAGCCTTTGCGGCTCACCACGACCCGCCTCGCGGCGCATTTCGCACCTGCGAAGACGATTCGGAGCTGTTGCATCGAAGAAACGAGCAATCCTGAACCCGCTCCAATAACATCACAATCACGTGATCGACCGGGGCACAAAAGGCCCGCGCAATCTTCCGCTGACTCAGAAGACCGCGCCCACCACGGTGGCGACCGATGCCGCGCTCGCCTCGTGCGGAGCGAAAAACGCAGCGATACCAAGGATGGACACCAGAGCACCGGTGACAGCAAGCTTGCGAAGCATGGCTTAACTCCCAGATCCCATACGAACCCGTTCTGCACCCTCAACGATGCAGGTGGGTTAAGAGTTCCTTAACCAAGTCACCCTGAACCCGGATTGATGCTTGCGTTAACGAAGTGTTCAGGAAAGTCACGGGTCCGTGACGCCAGAGCCGGCCAAGTCAGCGGCCGCGAGGACTTCAGCGGTTCGTGATGTTGCGACGCAATACCGATGTAACGCGGATGTAACCGCCAGGAGGGGAAGCATGTCGTTCACCGGCGTACCGTCGAAGAGCCGATGGCGTGATCTGGAGGCCCCGGGACAGGACGAGCTGGAGCAGCTTGCGCGGGAAGCCTTCGCCGCTTTGCCCGACACCTTCCGCGCCCTGTGCGCCGGCCTCGTCATCAAGGTGGAGGACTTCCCCACCGACGAAGTGCTGGACGAGCTGGGTGCCGAGACGCCGTTCGATCTGCTCGGCCTGTTCCACGGCATCGGCCGCGCGCAGGGCGGCGCGGTGGCCCAGACCGGGCAGATGCCGAACATGGTGTTCCTCTATCGGCGCCCCATCCTCGATTACTGGGCGGAGAACGAGGAAACCCTCGGCGACGTGGTCACCCATGTGCTGGTGCATGAGATCGGCCATCATTTCGGCCTCAGCGACGACGACATGGAGGCCATCGAGGACCGGGCCAATTGACCGCAGGCAAAACGTGACCCTGGCACTGGACGCAGGGGCAGCGCTTTCTAGAATGACTCCAAAAAGGAGACCCCCATGCCTGTCGATTCCAGCATGACCCGTTACGGGCCGGCCCTGCGCGCGCTGCACTGGCTGACCGCCATCGCCGTGTTCACGGCGTTCGGCGTCACCTATCTGGAGCAGTTCTACGCCCGCGGCACGCCGGCGCGGGGCATGGTGTGGTGGGTCCACATCTCGGTCGGCCTCCTGATCATCGCGCTTCTGGCGGTACGCATCCCCGTGCGCATCTTCGGGCGCAATCCGCCCGCCTCCACGCAGATCAGCCGGCCGGTGGCGATCGCCTCGCACATCGTGCACGGGCTGCTCTATCTCGCGCTCATCGCCACGCTCGCGCTCGGCGTCTATCTCGCCTTCCTGCGCGGTGCCCCGGTGTCCTTCTTCTCGCTCTTCACCATCCCCTCGCCCATCGCGGTCAATCGCGATCTGGGCAAGCAGGTGCAGGAGATCCACGAGCTGATGGCCAACGCCGTCATCGTCCTCGCCCTCCTCCACGCGGCGGCGGCCGTGCTCCACCACGTGGTGCTCAAGGACGATGTGCTGAAGCGCATGCTGCCGGAGCGCCTCGCGCCCTGAGACGCGCCTGGGAGAGGCTCGCGCTCGGGGCTGGCCAAGGTGCTGTGCAAGGCCCGGTCCGCCTGTTATGGATGAACGCTACGGAGGCACCCTGCGGGGCGCCTCCGGCGCGCCCTTTGAGCGGGCCGCGCCGCCGCGGGTCCGGCCACCGGCCCCCGGCCGACGAGATCCGGCAGACGAGACAAGGCAGTAGGTCCCATGGAGAAGTTCACGGTCCTGGAGGGCGTCGCGGCGCCGATGAAGCTGGTCAATGTCGATACCGACATGATCATCCCCAAGCAGTATCTGAAGACGATCCAGCGCACCGGCCTCGGCAAGGGCCTCTTCTCCGAGATGCGCTATCTCGACGACGGCGCCGAGAACCCCGCCTTCGTGCTGAACCAGCCCGCGTACCGCTCTTCCAAGATCCTCGTCGCCGGCGACAATTTCGGCTGCGGCTCTTCGCGCGAGCACGCGCCGTGGGCGCTGCTCGACTTCGGCATCCGCTGCGTGATCTCCACGTCGTTCGCGGACATCTTCTACAACAATTGCTTCAAGAACGGCATTCTGCCCATCGTCGTCTCCAAGGACGACCTGGACAAGCTGTTCGACGATGCCGAGCGCGGCGCCAACGCGACCCTCACCATCGACCTGCCGGCCCAGGAAATCCGCGGCCCGGACGGTGGCGTGGTCAAGTTCGAGATCGACCCCTTCCGCAAGCGCTGCCTGGTCGAGGGCCTGGACGACATCGGCCTCACCCTTCAGAAGGCGCCTGCCATCGACCAGTACGAAGCCGCCAAGGGCGCCGAGCAGCCCTGGTTGTGACGCCATAAGTCGGCCGCGGCGCTGACAGGAGGGGCGGGATGGGTCCGTCCGCTCCCGGCACTCCCGCGCCGCGCGCCATCGTGGTGGGCGCGTCGGCGGGCGGACTTCCGGCGCTGGGACGGCTCTTCGCCGCACTGGCGCCGCACCCGGACGTGGGCATCGCGGTGGTCAACCACGTCGGGGCGGACGGGCCGGACATGCTGCCCGCCATCCTTGCCCGTCTCTCCGGCCGCACCGTGGTGCTGGCGCAGGAGCGGGCCCCCCTCCTGGGCGGCCTTGTTCACGTCGCACCCAGCGGCTACCACTTGGAAGTCGGTCGCGACCGCCGTTTTTCGCTCTCCGTGGACCCACGGGTGTGCTATTCGCGGCCTGCAATTGATGTGCTGTTCGCCAGCGCAGCGGAGGCTTACGGTGACGCCCTGGCTGGCGTGGTTCTCACCGGAGCCAGCAGCGACGGGGCGGACGGGCTGAAGCGCATTCGGGAACTGGGAGGCCGCGCCTTCGTGCAAGAGCCGTCGGAAGCCGAGGTCGAGACCATGCCGCTGGCCGCGCTCGCGCGCGCCGGAGCGGACCTGTGCGCGCCCCTCGCCGCGCTCGCCGTCGCCCTCGATGCCTTCTGCCGCGCTCCTCGCGCGCGTCCGGGCCGGGGGATGCCCGAATGACCACGGCCGACCTGCCCAAAATTCTCGTCGTCGACGACGTGCGTGCGAACCTCGTCGGCATGCGCCGCCTGCTCGCGCCGGTGAAGGCCGAGATCTACGAGGCCCATTCCGGCAACGAGGCGCTGGCGCTCTGCCTCGACCATCGCTTCGCGCTCATCCTGCTCGACGTGCAGATGCCGGACATGGACGGATTCGAGGTGGCCTCCCTCCTCAACAACGACCCGGACACCTGCGACATTCCCATCGTGTTCGTCACGGCGGCCTATCACGACGACATCAACCGGCTGAAGGGCTACACCTTCGGCGCAGTGGACTACATCGCCAAGCCCATCAACGACGCCGTGCTCCTGTCCAAGGTCACGGTCTTCCTCGACCTGCACATCTCCAAGCTGCGCCTCAAGGGCGCGCTGGAGGAGCTGGAGAAGCGCAACCGCCAGCTGGAGATCGAGATCGAGGAGCGCCGCCGGGTCGAGAAGCAGATCCGCCATATGGCGACCCACGACGCCCTCACCGGCCTCGGCAACCGCATCCTGTTCGTCGAGCACCTGACCCGCGCGCGCTCGCAGGCGCAGCGCCACGGCCGCGAGTTCGCCTTGCTCTACATCGACATCGACGGCTTCAAGCAGGTCAACGACAGGCACGGCCACGGGGTCGGCGACAAGCTGCTCTGCGCCATCGCCAGCCGGCTGCGCAGCAACCTGCGGCAGGAGGATTTCGCGGTCCGCCTGTCGGGCGACGAGTTCGCCGTCATCATGGTGGACCTCGTCGAGGGCGACGCCGCCCACGCCCAGGGTCAGCGCCTGTGCGAGGCGCTGCGCGAGCCCTATGTCGTTTCGTACAACGACCAGTCCTACACGGTCAGCGTCGGCGCGAGCATCGGCATCGCGCTCTATCCGCGCCACACCACGGACGAGACCGAACTGATCCGCCTCGCGGACACGGCCATGTACGAGGTGAAGCAGCAGGGCAAGGACGGCGTGCGCGTGGCCGCCCCGCGGGCGGCGGTGGAATCCGCCTGAGGCGGAACGCCTGAAGGGGCGCGGCGCCTTCGCAGCCCGGCGCGGCCATGATATCCGGGAGATCGCGGGCGGATACCCCATCGCCCAGCCCATCGCCTTCCGGGAGCTTCATGCCGAAGTCCGCCAGCCGATCCGTCGTCGTGGACCTCATCGCCGTGCTCGCGGCAGTGACGGGGGGCGCGCCGCGGGTGATGACGGTAGAGCACGGCTCGGCCCTGCCGTCCGGCCCGTTCGAGCTGGCGCACCGCTCGCTTCAGCAGGGCCTCCGCGACTGGGTGGAGCAGCGCACCCACCATCCGCTCGGCTATCTGGAGCAGCTCTACACCTTCGCCGACAAGGACCGCTCCGGAGCGGAGAGCGCGGCCCGCACCATCTCCATCTCCTATCTGGGCCTCGCCCGGGAGCAGGCGGCCACCGCCGGCGCCGCCGAGTGGCACGGCTGGTATGAGTATTTCCCCTGGGAGGACCACCGCGACGGGGCGCCGCCCGTCATCGCCGGAACGCTCGCGCCGGCCCTCGCCGCCTGGGCGGATGCCGCCCCCTCGGCGGCCGAGCGCAGCCATCGCGGCCAGCGCGCCGCCATCAGCTTCGGGCTCGACGGCGCTATATGGAACGAGGAGCTGACGCTCCAGCGCTATGAACTCCTCTACGAGGCCGGCATCGTCGCCGAGCGCCTGCGCCGCGAGGGCCGGCAGGAGACCGCCGGCGCCGGACGGCCGATGATCGCCGACCACCGCCGCATCCTCGCCACCGCCATCGCGCGGCTCAGGGCCAAGATCAAATACCGCCCCGTGGTGTTCGAGCTGATGCCGCCCACCTTCACCCTGCTTCAGCTGCAGCGCTGCGTGGAGGCCATCGCCGGGCGGACCCTGCACAAGCAGAATTTTCGCCGGCTGATGGAGCAGCAGGAACTGGTGGAGGAAGCCGGCGGCGCCACCACCGAAACCCTTGGCCGGCCTGCAAAACTCTTCCGCTTCCGCCATGCGGTGGTGGAGGAGCGGGCCTTCGCCGGAACGAAATTGCCCCTCGCACGCTCTTGACACGGCTTATGCTCAGGATAAGCATATGCCCACCATATGCTCAAACTGAGTATAGACGATGGTCGTATCCGCCCTTTCCACCGCCGCCGTTTCTCCCACGCTGGACGCCCTCGCGGCGGCCTTCGCCCGCACCGCGCCGCTCTACGAGAAGATCCGCCGGGTAGTGCCGCCCGCCGACTGGGCCTTCCTCGCCGAGGACGCGGAGGCCATCCTCCGGCTGAAGCGCGAGCGCAACGCGGTCATCCTCGCGCACAACTACCAGACGCCGGAGATCTTCCACTGCGTCGCCGATATCGTGGGCGACAGCCTGGCGCTGGCCCGTGAGGCCATGCGGGTGGATGCGGACGTGATCGTGCTCGCCGGCGTCTACTTCATGGCCGAGACGGCAAAGCTGCTGAACCCCGGCAAGACCGTGCTGATCCCGGATCAGGAGGCCGGCTGCTCGCTGGCCGATTCCATCACCGCCGCCGACGTGCGCCTCATGCGCGCCGCCCATCCCGGCGTGCCGGTGATCGCCTATGTGAACACGTCCGCCGCCGTGAAGGCCGAGGTGGACGTGTGCTGCACCTCGGGCAATGCGGCGCGGGTGGTGAAGTCGTTCGGCGTGCCCAAGGTCATCATGCTGCCGGACCAGTATCTGGCGAAGAACGTCGCCGCCGAGACCGGCATCGACATCATCTCCTGGGCCGGCCAGTGCGAGGTGCACGAGCTGTTCACCGCCGCCGACGTCCGCGAGCTGCGCGCCGCCAATCCCGGCGTCACCGTGCTCGTCCACCCCGAATGCCCGCCGGAGGTGGTGGCGGAAGCCGATTTCGCCGGCTCCACCGCCGCCATGAGCGACTATGTGAGCGAGAAGCGCCCGCCCCGCGTGGTGCTCCTCACCGAATGCTCCATGGCCGACAACGTGGCGGTCCACTATCCCGACATCGACTTCGTGCGCCCCTGCAATCTCTGCCCGCACATGAAGAAGATCACGCTGCGCAACATCCGCGCGGCGCTGGAGAACAACCTCCACGAAGTCACCATCGACCCCGAGATCGCCGCGCGCGCCCGTGCCTCGGTCGAGCGGATGCTGGCGCTATGACCGGGGACAGGCTGGACGGCCGCCCCGTCATCGTCGGTGCCGGCATCGCGGGGCTCGCGGCCGCCCTCTTCCTCGCCCCCGAGCTGGTGGTGCTCGTCACCCGCGCGCCGCTGGGCGCGGACGGCTCCAGTCCGCTCGCGCAGGGCGGCATCGCCGCCAGTGTCGGGGCGGATGACGACGACGCGCTCCACCTCGCCGACACGCTGGCGGCGGGCGACGGCCTCTGCGATGCCGAGGCGGCGCGCCGCATCCTCTCCGCCGGCCCGGACGCCATTGCGGCCCTCGAACGTCTCGGCGTGCGCTTCGACCGCGACGCGGCCGGCGGCCTGCTGCTCGGCCTCGAAGCCGCCCACAGCCGGCGCCGCATCGTCCATGCGGATGGCGACGGCACCGGGCGCGAATTGGTGCGCGCGCTCTCCGAGGCCGCGCGGGCCTGCCCCTCCATCACGCTGGTTCAGGGCGAGGCGCGGCGCATCCTGATGCGGGATGGCGCGGTCTGCGGCCTGCTCGTGGCCACGGCCGAAGGCGCGCAGGTGCTCGCCACGCGCCGCGTCGTGCTGGCGACGGGCGGTGTCGGCGCGCTCTATGAGCACACCACAAACCCCGCCGCATCCTGGGGCGTGGGGATCGCGCTGGCCGCCGAGGCCGGGGCGGAGCTGGCGGACCTCGAATTCGTGCAGTTCCACCCCACCGCACTGGCGACGCCCGCCCGCCCGCTCCCGCTCATCAGCGAGGCGGTGCGCGGCGAAGGCGCGCTCATCGTGGACGGCAACGGCCGGCGCATTCTGGAGGGTGTTCCGGGCCGGGAGCTGGCGCCGCGCGACGTGGTGGCCCGCGCCGTCTGGCGCGAAGTGGTGGCGGGGCGCGAGGTGTTTCTCGATGCCCGCGCCAGCCTCGGCGCGCGCTTTTCCGCCCGCTTCCCGCAGGTGGCGGCGGGCTGCCGCGCCGCCGGCATTGATCCGGCGACCGATCTCGTGCCCATCCGCCCCGCCGCGCACTACCACATGGGCGGCATCGCCGTGGACGCGCACGGCCGCAGCACCCTCCCCGGCCTCTGGGCGGCGGGCGAATGCGCCGCCACCGGCCTGCACGGCGCCAATCGCCTCGCCTCCAACTCCCTGCTGGAAGCGGTGGTGTGCGGGCGGGAGGTGGCGAACGACATCGCCGGCCGCCCGGTGGGACGCGCGATCGTCCCAGCGCCGTCCGCTTTGCCCCCGGCGGCGGATGCGGCGCCGGCGCGCGCCATCGTCTCCCGCCTCGTCGGCGTCACCCGCGATGCGGAGGGGCTGACGATGGCGCTCCAGCGCCTGCTGCCTTTGGCCGAAGGCGCGACGTCCGCTGCCGCCCCGGCCCGCGTGGGCCTGATGATGGCGGCCGCCGCCCTCGCCCGCACCGAGAGCCGCGGCGCCCATGCGCGCGCCGACTTTCCGCAGACGGCGCCGGTCGCCCGGCGCTCGCGCATCACATTCGCCGAAGCGCGCGCCGCCGCCGGTCGCGTGCGCGTGTCGGACCTCGCCTTCGCCTAAAGCATTTTCAAGCGAAGTGGGCACCGGTTCGCGTGAAGAAAATGCGTCAACTCAATAACGTGGATCATGTCCCCGTTTCCGCGAAACGGGGACATGATCCTATCGAACGGAGCCGCCATGGCCGCCCTCGACCCGCTCCCCGAACTGATGGTGGAGCCCATCGTCCGCGCCGCGCTGCTGGAAGACCTCGGCCGCGCCGGGGACATCACCACCGACGCGGTGGTGCCGGCCGGACACGTCAGCCGCCTCGTGCTCGCCGCGCGGCAGGATGGCGTGGTTGCCGGGCTCGACTGCGCCCGCCTCGCCTTCCGCCTGCTCAACCCGGACGTGCGCTTCACGCCCGTGGTGGCGGACGGTTCGCGGGTAACGCCGGACACCGTTCTGGCGGAGGTGGAAGGCCCCTCCCGCGCTCTGCTCACCGGCGAGCGCACCGGCCTCAACCTTGCCTGCCGCCTCTCCGGCATCGCCACGGCGACCGCCTCGCTGGCGGATGCGGTGGCGGGCCACAAGGCGCAGATCGTCTGCACCCGCAAGACCACGCCCGGCCTGCGCGCGCTGGAGAAATACGCCGTGCGCGCCGGCGGCGGCGCCAACCACCGCTTCGGCCTCGATGATGCGGTGCTGGTGAAGGACAACCACGTCGCCATCGCCGGCTCAGTGGCCGAAGCGGTGCGGCGCGTGCGCGCCCGTGCCGGTCACATGGTGAAGGTGGAGGTGGAGGTGGATACCCTCGCTCAGCTCGAAGAGCTGCTGACCCTCGGCGCCGACGCCGTGCTGCTCGACAACATGACCCCCGCCACCCTCACGGAGGCCGTGCGCATGGTCGGCGGGCGGATGCTCACCGAGGCCTCCGGCCGGGTGAACCGCGAGACGGCGCCAGCCATCGCGGCGTCGGGCGTGGACCTCATCTCCGTGGGTTGGCTGACCCACAGCGCGCCCATCCTGGACATCGGCCTCGACTGGGTGGGCTGACGCCGGATCACAGGCGCACGCCGCGCAGGCTCTGGGACGGCGCCGCGCCGAAAGTGCGGCGGAAGTCGTGGGTGAAATGCGCCTGGTCGGCAAAGCCGGCCGCATGGGCGGCGGCGGTGAAGCTGCTGCCGTCGGCGATCTCGGCGATGGCCCGCCGCATCCGCCCCCAGGCGCGGTAGCGGCGGAACGGCACGCCCATCTCGGCGGTGAACAGGTGCTGCAGGCGCGAGGGCGACAGGCCCACCTTGTGGGCGAGGGCCGCAAGCTCCGGCACGCGCTCAGCGTCGGTCATCGCCGCCGCCACCCGCTGGATGCGGGGATCGAGCCCGGCGCGGGCGCGCCGGCGGGAGACATCCACCATGTCGGCGAGGGCCTCGCCGGCCCAACCGGCCGCGTCCGGCGCCTCCCATAATTCGCGCAGCAGCGGCAGCGCGGTGCCGGCACCGAAGAGGGCGCCCTGCTCCTCCCGCGCATTGGCCACCAGAGGCGCCAGCGCATGGGCGCCGTCGACGCTCGGCTCCAGATAGAAGACCGCGATGGGCTCGCCGCCCACGTCCAGCTCGTGCACCATCCCGGCGGGCACCAGCGCCGTGCGGCACGCCTGCCAGCTGCCGCCCTGGATCCTGAGCCCGAACGGCCCGTAGAGCCCGGCAAGGAACACCGGGGCGCCGTGCTGGTGCGGGGCATTGTAGATGAGCGGCCCGGCGAAGAAGGTGCGGCCCGCATCCAGGAACCAGAGCGGCCCGAGGCCCGCTATCCCCGGCGCAGCACGTTCGTACAAGCGGGGCCGCGTGCCCATGCCTAGGCTCCTCCCACCACACTTCAACACACATAGCGGGCAGTACAAAGCGGCCCGCAGGGGGACCGCCATGCAGACAGATCCGGCTTCGCCATTCCGGCCCGGCGCGCCCAGCCGCCGCGCCCTCCTCGCCGCCGCCATCGCCGCCCCGGCGCTCCTGCGCACGGGTCGGGCGAGCGCAACGGCGCCCGAGCGCGGCGCCCTCCCCGTCACGCCCTTCCGCTTCCGCCTGGGCGCGTTCGAGGTGACCACCGTGCTCGACGCCTCCGCCATGATCGACGGCCCGTGGCCCATCGTCGGCGAGGACCGGCCGGCCGGCGAGGTGGCGGCGCTGATGCAGGCCAGCCTGCTGCCGGAAAAGCGCTTCCGGCCCGGCTTCACCCCGACGCTGGTGAATACCGGTTCGCAGCTCGTCCTGTTCGATGCCGGCAACGGCGCGAACGGCTTCATCCCGCGGCCGAACGGGGGATGGCTCACCCAGCAGATCGCCGCCGCCGGCTATGCGCCCGAGCAGGTGGACGTGGTGGTGCTCTCCCACGTCCATGTGGACCATATCGGCGGGCTGGTGGAGGCGGGCAAGGAGGTGTTTCCCAAGGCCCGCTACGTCATCGGCGAGGCGGAATATTCCTTCTGGGCCGCGCCCGAGCGGCGCGCGGCGGCCCCCGACAGCCTCGAACACGCGACCGCGCAGGTGTTCGCCCGCAACCTCGCCCCCTTCGCCGATCGCGTCACCCGGGTGCGGCCGGGCACCGAGATCGTCCCCGGCATCCATGCGGTGGAAGCCTTCGGGCACACGCCCGGCCATCTGGCGTTCCATCTGGAGAGCGGGGGCAAGCGGCTGCTCGTCTGGGGCGACTGCGCCCACCACGAGGTGGCGTCCCTCGCGCACCCCGAGTGGCACGCCTTGTTCGACATGGACAAGACGCAGGGCGCCGCCACCCGCAAGCGCATCTACGACATGGCCGCCACCGACCGCATCCCGGTGGTGGGCTATCACACGTCCTTCCCGTCGGTGGGCTATGTGGAGCGGCAGGGCAGCGCCTATCGCTGGCTCCCCCTCACCTACCAACTGGCGGAGTGAGGCCCGGAAACGAAAACGGCCGGGCGAGGAGAGTCTCCCGGCCCGGCCGTCTGTGTTCAGGAAGAAAAGAGGCTCAGGCCTTCGGCCACGCCCGCACGTCCACGAAGTGGCCGGCGATGGCCGCAGCCGCCGCCATGGCGGGGGAGACGAGGTGGGTGCGGCCCTTGAAGCCCTGGCGGCCCTCGAAATTGCGGTTCGAGGTGGAGGCGCAGCGCTCCTCGGGGGCGAGGCGGTCGGCGTTCATGGCGAGGCACATGGAGCAGCCCGCCTCGCGCCACTCGAAGCCCGCCTCGATGAAGATCTTGTCCAGCCCCTCGGCCTCCGCCTGCTCCTTCACGAGGCCGGAGCCCGGAACGACCATGGCGCTCACGCGCGGGTTCACCTTGTGGCCCTTCACCACGGCGGCCGCCGCGCGCATGTCCTCGATACGGCCGTTGGTGCAGGAACCGATGAAGGCCCGGTCGATGGCGATGTCGGTGATCTTCGTGCCGGCGGTGAGGCCCATGTAGCCGAGCGCCCGGATCTTGGCGGCGCGCTTGCCCTCGTCCTCGATGAGCGCGGGATCGGGCACGAAGCCTTCCACGGACACAACGTCCTCGGGGCTGGTGCCCCAGGAGACGATGGGCGGCAGGTTGGCGCCGTCGATGTGGATCTCGGCGTCGAAATGCGCGCCCTCGTCCGAGCGCAGGGTCTGCCAGTAGCGCAGCGCGGCATCCCAGTCGGCGCCCTTGGGGGACTTCGGCCGGCCCTTGAGATACTCGAACGCCTTCTCGTCGGGGGCCACCATGCCGGCGCGGGCGCCACCCTCGATGGACATGTTGCAGACGGTCATCCGCCCTTCCATGGAGAGGGAGGTGATGCCTTCGCCGGCATATTCGATGACGTAGCCGGTGCCGCCGGCCGTGCCGATGGTGCCGATGATGGCGAGCACCACGTCCTTGGCGCCGACGCCCTCGGGCAGCGGCCCGGAGACGGTGACGCGCATGTTCTTCGCCTTCTTCTGGATCAGCGTCTGGGTGGCGAGCACATGCTCCACCTCGGACGTGCCGATACCGTGGGCGAGGGCGCCGAACGCGCCGTGGGTGGAGGTGTGGCTGTCGCCGCAGACGATGGTGGTGCCGGGCAGCGTGAAGCCCTGCTCGGGGCCGACCACGTGGACGACGCCCTGACGCTTGTCGAAGCCGTCATAATATTCGACGCCGAACTCCTTCGTGTTCTCGGCGAGCGCTGCGATCTGCGCGACGCTCTCCGGGTCCGGGTTCGGCAGGGTACGGTCGGTGGTGGGGACGTTGTGGTCCACCACGGCAAGGGTCTTCTGCGGCGCGCGCACCTTGCGGCCGGTCATACGCAGGCCCTCGAAGGCCTGCGGGCTGGTCACTTCGTGAACCAGGTGGCGGTCGATGTAGAGCAGGCAGGTGCCGTCGTCCTGCCGGGAGACGACGTGGTCGTCGAAGATCTTGTCGTAGAGGGTCTTGGGACCGTTGACCGGGGCGTTCATCGCGTCGTGTCCTGAGGAAAGGCCGGCGCGCGTCGGTGCGGCCGGGCCGGTAACGATGGAAGGGCGGTATCCGTCGCGCCGCTTATGGGCGCGTCACCATGCGGGCGTCAAAGCACCGAGGACGCCGCCGTGGTGAAGCGGCCGAAGAAGCGACCCGGCAGGCGCACATGGTCCGGCACCGCCGCGAACTCCATCGTCGTGCGCGCGAACGGGCCGGCCCCGCAATGGGCCGCCCGGTCGAGGCTGTGGCGATGGTCACGCGTCTGTCGCATGGGGCGGGTTTTTAGCAGTTCCACGATGGCGCGACAATCCGGCGCGCAGCGATGTGAAAACCGGGCGCGGGGCGGGGATGATCCGGCCCCGCGACCTTGCCGTCGCCATCATCTTGGGCGAGGCGCTGGGCGGCCGGCCGTGAGGCCCGCCGCAGGAGGAGGAGTTTCGGGTGCAGTTCGTCTCCAATTTCCACGGGGTGCAGTTCCTCGATACCGTGGTCAGCCTCGCCGCCGCCTTCCTGTTCGGCACGCTGATCGGGGCCGAGCGGCAGTATCGCCAGCGCACCGCCGGGCTGCGCACCAACGTCCTGGTGGCCGTGGGCTCCGCCGCCTTCGTCGATCTCGCCGCCAGCCTCGGCGGGCCGACCGACGCCATGCGCGTCGCCGCCAACGTGGTGACGGGCGTCGGCTTCCTCGGCGCCGGCGTCATCATGAAGGAAGGCATGAACGTGCGCGGCCTCAACACCGCCGCGACGCTCTGGTGCTCGGCGGCCGTAGGCAGTTGCGCCGGAGCCGACCGCCTCGCCGAGGCGGCGCTCATCACCTTCATCATCATCGCCGGCAATACGGTGCTGCGCCCGGTCGCCCGTGCCATCGACCGCGCGCCCCTCGACGCCCGCCGCTCGGAAGTCAGCTACGAGGTGCGCCTCACGGTGGATTCCGCCGCCGCCGCCGATCTGCGCGACGTGCTCATCGACACGCTGGAGGCCGAGAAATATCTCGTGGGCGACGTGGACGAGGAGCCCGGCACCGACGGCGCCGTGGTGCTGGTGGCGAAGCTCGTCACCACCTCGGTGGTTCCGGCCGAGCTTGATGCGATCACCGACCGTCTGGCTAGGCGCCCCAATACCCGCCATGCCACATGGGAGAGCGTGACGGAGGAATAGGGTGGGCGTTGGGATCAGCCTCGGCCCTCCCAAAGCCGTCATCCCCCGGCTCGTCCGGGGGATCCGCTGCGCGGTTCGTCCGCCCTCTCTGGAACGACACCCCTCCCCGCCGTACCGTGGATCGCCCGCACACGGCGGGCGATGACAGCCGGAGGGTCTGGCGCGCACCTTCGTACAAAGTGACGGGCGCGTTCAAAGTGACGCGCCGTTGCGATCAGCCGAAGGGGTGGGCGCCAGGCCAACCCTCCTCACAGCGCCCCCTCCCCCGCCTCCATCGCCTCGACCAGAGCCGGGATCACGGTCGCGCGCATCCTTCGGCCGTAGAACAGGCCGAAATGGCCGCAGTCCGCGACGCTGACGCGGCGACGCAGGGCCTCGGGGACGGCACGACAGAAATCGTGCGCCGCCTCGGTCTGGCCGGGGGCGGAGATGTCGTCCTGCGCGCCCTCGACCGTGAGCAGGACGCCGCGCAGGGCCTCCGCCCGCACCCGATGCCCGCCGATCTCCAGCGTGCCTTTAGCCAGCGCGTTGTCGCGGAAGATGGTGGAGACGTTCTCCATGAAGAATTCGTCCGGCACGTCCATCATGGTCCAGCACAGGCGGGAGAGCGGAAAGCGCAAAGGGTCGTCGCCCTCGTCGAACAGCAGGCGCATGGGCAGGTCGCCGCCGCTGATGGACTGGCGCCAGAGGTACAGCGCGAAGGTGTCGATCTGCCGCCACGCCGGAAACACGCGGCGCCCGGCGCCGGGCAGGCCCTGCGGCACCTCCTCCATCACCTGCGCTTCCAGCGCCTCAAGGGAGCGCTCCTGCAGCATCTTCCACAGGCGCGTGGGGTTGCGCGCGGGGTCCATCGGTCCACCGACAAGGCTGAGGCTCGCCACCGGCACCCCCTCCTCCGCCAGCAGGCAGGCGGCGGCAAAGGCGGGCAGCGCACCCTGGCAGACGCCCACCAGATGCACCGGCCCCGTCACCGCGAGCGCACGGGCCATCTGCGCCGTTTCAAGGCAATTCTCGGCAAAGCCGAAGCGGCCCGCGCCGGCCGGCAGGTAGCGCGCATTGGGCCATTCGGTGATGCCGACACGCCCCGCAGCAGGCAAAAGCGCGGCGACGAGATCGCGCATCAGGAAAGGATAGCCGCCGGCGATGGGCGCCACCACCAGCACGGTGCGGGCGGGCGCGTCAGGTGCATCCTGCCGGGAGAACAGCCGCAGCCGGCCGAAGGGAAGGCCGGCCGGTACCTCCTCGCGCACGACGCCGCTGGCCAGCCCGAACGCGCGATAGGCGTCCTCGGTCGCGCAGGGCAGCGGATCGGCCGCCGCGGGACGGAAGGGACGCAGATCGTCAAGCCACATGAGGCGCGGTCCGTCCTTTGCGGTCCGGGTGGGGCGACGGCCCATCATAGCCGAACGCCCCCGGCGCACCATGCCTGTGGCGGAAATGTTGAGCCGGCTTCAGAGCGACGCCGCCGCGCGGGCGGCCTGGTCGTAATGGCCGGAGAGCGTGCGCATCAGCGCCGCGACCTCGGACAGGCGGCCGGGATCGATGCCGGTGGCGGCCACCGCGTCGGCGAGCAGCGCCTCGCGCACCTCGCGATAGCGGGCGCAGGCGGCACGGCCGGTGAGGCTGGCGGAGAGCGTCTTTTCCTTGCCCCGGCGGCCGCCTTCGACGAGGCCGAGGGCCTGCAGCTTCTTCGCCGCATAGGTCACGAGGTGGGTGTCCTCCACATCGAGCACGAGGCAGAGGTCGGCGATGGTCTTGGGCCGGTCGCGGTGGACCACATGGTGCAGGATCAGCACGTCCAGCGCGGAGAGGTCCGGCACACCGGCCGCCGCCATGCAGCGCACCATCCAGCGGCTGTAGGCGTGGGTGAGCATGTTGAGCCCGAACTCGAACTCGGACAGCGCCGGCAGCGCCCCGTCGGCGAGATGCGCGGAGGAGACGATGGAGGGGCCGGCCTTGCGGCGGGCGCCATCGGTCGGCTTCGGGAGTGCGTCCTTGGTCACGGGCTCGGTCCTTGGGGAGGCGGCCGGGGCGGCGTTCCGTCCCGGCCGCGCGCCATCACTTCTTGTAGGCGGCGATGATCTCCTGCCCGGTCGCACCGGCCTTGGCGAGCCAGGCTTCGGACAGGGTGCCGCCGATCTTCTCGAAGCCGGCCTTCAGCTCGGGCGAGGGCGGGACCACCTTCATGCCCTTGGCGGCGAGGGTGTCCATGTAGCCCTTGGTCTTGGCCTCGGAGAGCTTCCACCCGCGCTCCTCGGCGGCGGCGGCGGCCTTGAGCACGGCCTCCTGCGTGGGCTTGTCGAGGGCGTCGAAGGCGGCCTGATTCACGAACACCACGTTCTTCGGCAGCCAGGCCTGGATGTCGTAGAAGTTGGGCACGCTCTCCCAGATCTTCACGTCGTTGCCGGTGGCGCTGGAGGTGATGAGCGCGTTGACGACGCCGGTGGCGAGCGCCTGGGCGAGCTCCGCCTGCTGCACGGTGACGGCTTGGGCGCCGACCATCTCGCCGATGCGCGACGTGCCCGGATTGTAGGCGCGCCACTTGGCGCCCTTGAGATCCTCCACCTTCTCGACCGTCATCTTGGAGAACAGGCCCTGCGGCGGCCACGGCATGGCGTAGAGCACCTTGATGCCCTGGGTGGCGAGCTTCTTCTCCACCGCCGGGCGGGAGGCGGCCCACAGCTTCTTGGACTGCTCGAAGGAGGTGGCGAGGAAGGGCACCACGTCCACGCCGAAGACCGGGTCCTCGTTCTCATGGATGGAGATGATCACCTCGCCCGCCTGCGCCTGCCCGGTCTGCACCGCGCGCTTGATCTCCGGCGCCTTGAACAGCGAGGCGTTGGGATGGAGCGTGATGACGAGCTTGCCGCCGGTGGCGGTCTCCACGTCCTTGGCGAACTGGGCGAGGTTCTCGGTGTGGAGGTTGTCGGCCGGATAGGCGGACGGCAGGTTCCACTTGGTCTGGGCGAGCGCCGGGCCGGCGAAGGCGAGGGCCCCCAATGCCAGGGCCGGGGCGAGGATGCGCGTCAGTCGAGACATGAGAACTCCTTCGGTTGGACCTTTTATGCACTCTCCCCGGGCGGAAAGGCCCGGGCGGGCGGGTGCCCGTCAGTTCCCGTAGGCGAGGTCCGGCAGGATCATGACGATCTGCGGAAACACCGTGATGATGGCAACTGCCGCAACGAGAAGGAAGAAGAACGGCAGCGAGGCGAGCGCGACCGTGTTGGAATCCTTCCCCGACATGGTCTGCAGCACGAACAGGTTGAAGCCCACGGGCGGCGAGACCTCCGCCATCTCCACCACCAGCACGAGGAAGATGCCGAACCAGACCGGATCGAAGCCCGCCGTCTTGATCATGGGGATCACCACGGAGGTGGTGAGCACGATCATGGACAGGCCGTCGAGCGCCGTGCCGAGCACGATGTACATGACGGTGAGCGCGGCGATCAGGGCGTAGGGGGAGAGGTGGAGGCTGTCCACCCATTCGGCCAGCGCCACCGGGATGCCCGTATAGGCCATGGAGGTGGACATGAAGGAGGCGCCCGCCAGGATCAGCATGATCATGCAGGTCAGGCGCGTCGCCCCCATCACCGAGGCCCAGAAGGCGGGCCAGTTCAGCGCGCCCTGCCACCAGGCGATGGCCAGCGAGCCGGCGACGCCCCAGGCGGCGCATTCGGTCGCCGTCGCCCAGCCGAACAGCAGCGAGGCGAACACGAAGATGATGAGCAGGCTGACCGGGATGAGGTTGGCCGATTCCCGCATCTTCTCGCGCCACGGCAGGGGCGGATCGGCCGGCGGCGTCTTCGATGGGTTCAGCAGCGACCAGACGATGATGTAGCCGGAATAGAGCGCCATCACCAGGAAACCGGGCAGGAAGCCGGCGAGGAACACCTGGATGATGGAGACGTTGGCCGCCACCGCATACACCACCATGGTGATGGACGGCGGGATGAGGATGCCGAGCGTGCCGGCGCCGGCGAGCGAACCGAGGCTGACATTATCGTCGTAGCCGCGCTTCTTCAGCTCCGGCAAGGCGATCTTGGCCACGGTGGCGCAGGTGGCGGCGGAGGAGCCCGACACCGAGCCGAACAGGCCGCAGGCAATGACGTTCACGTGCATCAGCCGCCCCGGCAGCCAGTTGAGCCACGGCGCAAGGCCCCGGAACATCTCTTCCGACAAACGGGTGCGGAACAGGATTTCGCCCATCCAGACGAACAGGGGCAGCGCCGCAAGGGTCCAGGAGGCGGAATTGCCCCATATGGTGGTGGCCAGCACCGCGCCCGCGGGAATGCCGCCCCCGACGAACTGCATGCCCACATAGCCCACCACCAGAAGGGCGATGCCGATCCACACCCCGCAGGCCAGCAGGGCCATGAGCAGGAGCAGCAGAAGCCCGGAAATCTCGATCATCGCCATGGCATCACACTCCGCTCTGCATGGCGCGCTCGACCAGTTCCTCGGCGGTGGCCGGAGGTTCCTTCTCGTAGCGCGGCTTGCCGCCCATCAGCGCGTTCACCAGTTCGTCCACGAAGGCGATGAACAGAATGACGAGCCCGCCCGAATAGCCGAGCTGGGGAATCCAGAGCGGGATGGCGATGACGCCCTGCGAGATGTCGTTGAAGCGGTAGGAATCCCACGTGAGCGTCACCGCGTTCCAGGCGAAGAAGCCCACCGAGGCGACGCCGATGACGAGGCAGAGCAACTCCACCGCCCGCTTGGCCGGGCCCTTGATGTGGTCCGTGATGAGGCCGACGCGGATCAGCTCTCCCGACCGGAAGGTGTGGGCGAGGCCAAGGAAGGCGCTGGCTGCCATGCACCAGGCGACGAAATCATCGCCCGCCGGAATGTTGAGGGCCACCAAGCGGCCCACGGAGAGCAGCATCATCAGCACGAAGATGGCAAGCATGAAGAGGCCGGCGAGCCAGCCCGCCCCAAGGTAGAGCCCGTCGAGGGCGCGGCGGATCATGCGCGCCTCCCGGTGGTGAAGGCGCCCGATCCGGAGCGGGCGCCGGCGGCGGGACGCCACGGGGCGACGCCCGTGCGAGGCGGGTGTTTCAACATGTCCAGTGATCCCCTCTCGCGGCGCAGGGCCGCCCGCTCTGTGGCGTTTGATGGCATTTTTGGGACACGTCGATAAAATGTCAACGATCCGTTGACGAAAAAACGCGGGCGTGGCCTTCTTGAAGCCGAAGCAGGGTGACGGACGGGAAGGCTGACCGGGCGGCAGCTTGGAGCCGACCCAAGCAAGGTACACGCCACAAGCGCGCACGGCGACGCCAGCGCTGCGGCTCGATGATCGGGAGAACGGGCAATGACGGGGACCGACGGCGATCTTGGCAGCGGGACGGCGGGGGCGCCCGAGCGCCAAGCGGCAGCCTTGGTGCCCCCTCCCGCCCCTTGGGAATTCTGGATCGACCGGGGCGGCACCTTCACCGATATCGTCGGCAGGCGGCCGGACGGGACGCTGGTCGCGCACAAGGTGCTGTCGGAAAATCCCGAGGCCTATCGCGACGCCGCCGTGCACGGCATCCGCGAACTGCTGGGCCTTGCCCCCGGCGCGGCCATCCCGGCCGGACTGGTTTCTGCCGTGAAGATGGGCACCACGGTCGCCACCAATGCCCTTCTGGAGCGCAAGGGCGACCGCACCCTCCTCGTCACCACCCGCGGCTTCAGGGACGCGCTCAAGATCGGCTACCAGGCGCGGCCGAAGATTTTCGCCAAGAAGATCGTGCTGCCGGACATGCTGTTCGAGCGCGTGCTGGAGGTGGACGAGCGCGTGCGCGCCGACGGCACCGTCGAAGCTGCGCCCGACCTTGCCGCCGTCCGCACCGCGCTGGAGCAGGCGAAGGCGGACGGTCTCGTCGCGGTCGCCATCGTCTTCATGCATGGCTACCGCTACCCCGAGCACGAGCAGCAGGTGGCTGCGCTGGCGCGGGACATGGGCTTTCCGCAGGTGTCCGTCTCCCACGAGGTCTCACCCCTCATCAAGCTGGTGGGGCGTGGCGACACCACGGTCGCCGACGCCTATCTCTCCCCCATCCTGCGCCGCTATGTGCGGCAGGTGGCGGATGAACTCTCCGGCGGGGCCGAGGGCGACGGCGGGGCCGAGGCCATCCGCCTGATGTTCATGATGTCGTCGGGCGGCCTCACCGCCGCCGACCTGTTCCAGGGCAAGGATGCCCTGCTCTCGGGACCTGCCGGCGGCGTGGTGGGCGCGGCGGAGACCGGGGCACTGGCCGGCTTCGAGCGCATCATCGGCTTCGACATGGGCGGCACCTCCACCGATGTCTGCCACTATGACGGCGAGCTGGAGACCGCCTTCGACACCGAGGTCGCCGGCGTCCGCATCCGCGCGCCCATGATGCGCATCCACACGGTGGCGGCGGGCGGCGGCTCCATCCTGCATTACGACGGCGCGCGCTTCCGCGTCGGCCCGGATTCCGCCGGGGCCAATCCCGGACCCGCCTGCTATCGCCGCGGCGGGCCGCTGGCCGTCACCGATGCCAACGTGATGCTGGGCAAGCTGATCCCAGACTACTTCCCGAAGATCTTCGGCCCGGCCCAGGACCAGCCCCTCGATGCCGAGGTGGTGCGGCAGAAGTTCTCGGCGCTGGCCGCCGAGATCGGCGGCGGCCGCTCTCCCGAGGAGGTGGCGGACGGCTTCGTCACCATCGCCGTGGAGAACATGGCCAACGCCATCAAGAAGATCTCCGTCGAGCGCGGCTATGACGTGACACGCTATGCCCTGAACTGCTTCGGTGGCGCCGGCGGCCAGCACGCCTGCCTCGTCGCCGACGCGCTGGGCATGACCACGGTGCTGCTGCACCCCTTCTCCGGCCTCCTCTCCGCCTATGGCATGGGCCTCGCCTCCGTCCGCGCCCAGCGCACCCGCGCGGTGGGGGAGGAGATGACTGCAACCCTCGTTCCCGGACTGGTTGAGCTGAAGGCGGAACTTGCCGCCGCGACCGGCGCCGAGCTCGCCGCTCAGGGCATTCGAACCGATGCGATCCTGACAGATGCCAAAGCCCACCTGAGATACGGTGGAACCGATACCGCAATCCCGGTTCAACTCGCCGATATCGCGGCGATGACCGCCGAGTTCGAGGCCAAGCACCGCGCCCAGTTCGGCTTCGTGTCCCCGGAAAAAACCATTGTGGTGGAAGCGCTTGAGGTGATTTCCGCCGGTGGCGGCGCGGGAATCGCCGAGCCTGACCTGCCGATCGAGTCCGATACCCCTTATGATACCGTCGATACCCGTTTCTTCGCCCGCGGCGCATGGCATGACGCGCCGGTGGTGAAGCGGGAAAACTTCAGGCCGGGCATGGGCTTGCAGGGGCCGGCCATCGTCATCGAGCCGAACCAGACGGTGGTGGTGGAAAAGGGCTGGCGGGCGGAGGTCTCCGCGAAGAACCACCTGATCCTCACACGGACGGAAAAACTTCAACGTTCAGAAGCGGTTGGCACCCATGCCGACCCGGTGATGCTGGAGGTCTTCAACAACCTCTTCATGTCCATCGCCGAGCAGATGGGGGTCACCCTCCAGAACACCGCCTACTCGGTTAACATCAAGGAAAGACTGGATTTTTCCTGCGCGGTCTTCTCCGCCGAGGGCGATCTCGTCGCCAACGCCCCCCACATGCCCGTCCACCTCGGATCCATGGACCGCTCGGTGGAAACCGTCATCCGCGAGAACGCCGGCGACATCCGCCCCGGCGACGTCTTCGCCCTCAACGCCCCCTACAATGGCGGGACGCATCTCCCTGATATTACAGTGGTAACGCCGGTTTTCGACGATGCCGGCAAGGCCATCCTGTTCTGGGTCGCCTCCCGCGGACACCATGCAGACGTGGGCGGCGTCGCCCCCGGCTCCATGAGCCCGCTCGCGACCCATATCGAGGAGGAAGGCGTCTATATCGACAATTTCAAGCTGGTCTCGGAAGGCACCTTCCGCGAGGCCGCGCTTCTGGAATTGCTCACCTCCGCCCGCTATCCGGTACGTAATCCCGTCCAGAACATCGCAGATCTAAAGGCGCAGATTGCGGCCAATGAAAAGGGCGTACGTGAACTTCTGAAGATGATCGACACGTTCAGCCTCGATGTGGTTCAAGCCTATATGGGTCATGTGCAGGACAATGCTGCCGGAAGCGTCCGTCGTTTCCTGGATCGGCTGGATGATTGCTCCTTCCATTATGAGATGGACCAGGGCACCGTCATCAAGGTCAAGATCTCGGTGGACAAGGAGAAGCGCGAAGCGACGGTGGATTTCACCGGCACCTCGCCCCAGCAGCCCACCAATTTCAACGCCCCCGCCCCCGTCACCCGCGCCGCGGTGCTCTATGTGTTCCGGGTGATGGTGGAGGACGAGATCCCCATGAATGCGGGGTGCCTCAGGCCCATCCGCATTGTCGTGCCGGAAGGATGCATGCTGTCGCCGGTCTATCCGGCCGCTGTGGTGGCGGGAAATGTGGAGACATCTCAGGCGGTTACCAACTGCCTTTTCGGCGCACTAAAGGCCATGTCGGCCTCGCAGGGCACCATGAACAACCTCACCTTCGGCAACGACATCTACCAGTATTACGAGACCATCTGCTCCGGCTCGCCGGCCGGTCCCGGCTTTGACGGGACGGATGCGGTGCATGTGCACATGACCAATTCCCGACTGACCGACCCGGAGGTGCTGGAAACGCGATTTCCCGTTCTGCTGGAAGACTTTCACATCCGTCCCGGCTCCGGCGGGCGGGGGCGGTGGCAGGCCGGGTCGGGGACGTACCGGCGCATCCGGTTCCTGGAGAAGATGGACTGCGCCCTGCTCTCCTCGCACCGCCGCGTCCATCCCTTCGGCGTGGACGGGGGTGAAAAAGGTCAATTGGGAGAAGGGTTTGTGCGGCGGCTGGATGGCTCGACCGAGATCCTGCAGGGCTGCGACCAGAAGGTATTGGAGGCCGGAGAGGCAGTCATCATCGTCACCCCGACGGGGGGTGGCTATGGGGATGCGAAGCTGAGGGGGCGGTAGTCGCTCCGGACACAAAAAAGGCGCCCGGACGGGCGCCTTTCTGCTGCACTGCGGCAAAATGTCAGTAGGCGAGCGCGCCGACCTTTTCCACCTGGATGGCATCGCCCACGCGGACGATGCGCAGCGAGGTGCCGTCGCGGCCGAGGGGGCCAGGCAGGGATACGGTCTGCTCGTCGCCGGGCTGCTGGAGCACGGTGGAGACGCGGACTACGGCCGGTGCGGCACCGGGTTCGCCGGCCGCATCGAGGGTCGTAACCACCTGATAACCCTTGGCATTACGCACATAATAGGTCACGGCGGAGGCCTTGCCACCGAGGTAGGTCACGATGGCCTGACGCTCGGCCGGGAGGGTCTCGCCGGCGAAGGCGGGGGCGGTCGCGAGCACCGAGGTCGCGGCAAGGAGGCCGGCGGCACCGGCAAGGAGGATGGTCTTCATGTCAGCCTCGCTGCGCTCCGTGCGGCCCACGGCCAAGATCTCGGTGCGCTTTAGCTGTGGCGCAACATAGACCACTTGTTGCGATGCAGCACGCCCATTTTCCGCATTCCAGAAATGCATTCCACGCAATCCTGCGCCTACCGGAGTAGGCGATCGGAGCTGAACTGCCGCGAGTCAGGGCAGATTCGGGCGCTGTCCACCCCGGTTTCCGGGTCGGTTCGGTCGAGGTTCGAGAGGAGTCAGCGCTGACACCCTCCGGGGCCTGCCCACAAGGCGCGGAAAAGTCGCGTCTGCGGCCGCGATCTGCAACCCATACGCGCTTATAAGTTGCATTGCCGACAGCCGGGTCGCGGCATAGGGGCGGCATTGCCGCGACCCGGTGTCCCGGGCGCCGAGGCGCCCGGATCTGGTCCGCCGCTCAGTAGCGGCTCACCGCGCCCGAGCGGGTGACGCTGTTGCCGGCGGGGCCGGTGGTGGTGCGCTGATAGGAATAGCTGCCCGGCGCGGTGCGGGTGACGCTGCCGGTGCGCGAGACGCTGCCGCCGTAAGGGCCGGTCGCGACGGCGGCGCGGCTGCAGGTGCCGCCCGCACAGCTTCCGGTGGCGGCGCCGGTATAGGTGCCGCGCGGCGTGGTCACGCTGCCGGATCGGGTCCAGGCGGCGGCCTCGCCGATGCCGGCGAGCAGGGTGAAGCCGGAGACGGAAAGAACGACGGCGAGGGGGGCAATGCGGGACATGGTGGCCTCCGGTGCAGGGCCGTCCGAAGGGCCGGCCGATTGCGATGGGGAGAGACTGAGGGCGCGCCGTTGCGTCCGCTTATCGCCGGAGTGATGTGGTGTAACGTTTTGTAACCCCGCCACCTGCCGGGATTGCTCGCCCCCCTCCCCTCCGCGACACTGCCGGTGCCCTTCCCGGAGACTGCTTTGGCCCTGCGCACGCTGCTCATCGTCGAGGACGACCGCGAGATCCGCGCCCTGCTCTCGGACTTTCTCGGCCGTGAGGGCTATGGCGTGCTGGCGGCCGAGGATGGCGTCGCCATGGACCGCATCCTTTCCACGGCGCGGCCGGATCTGGTGATCCTCGACCTCATGCTGCCCGGCGAGGACGGGCTGTCCATCTGCCGCCGCCTCAGGGCGCGGGGCGGACTGCCCATCCTCATGCTCACGGCCAAGGGCGACGACGTGGATCGCATCGTCGGGCTGGAGATGGGCGCCGACGATTATCTGCCGAAGCCGTTCAATCCGCGCGAGCTGCTCGCCCGCATCCGGGCCGTGCTGCGGCGGGCGGAGGGGGCGCTGGCGGAGGCCACCCCGCGCAATCGCCGCGTCACCTTCGCCGGCTTCGTGGCCGATCTCGATGCGCGCAGCGTCGCCGGGGCCGAGGGGGGCGCGCTCGACCTCACCTCTGCGGAGTTCGAGCTGCTCGCCTGCTTCCTGGAGCGGCCGAAGCGCGTGCTTTCCCGCGACCAGCTGCTGGACTGGACGCGCGGGCGCTCGGCCGATCCGTTCGACCGCACCATCGATGTCTCCGTCAGCCGCCTGCGGCGCAAGCTCTCCGGCGTGTCGGAGGACGCGGCCAGCCTCATCAAGACCGTGCGCAATGGCGGCTATCTCCTCACCGTCGATGTCCGCCCCCTCTGAGCCCGCGTCCGCGCGCCCCCGCCGCTTCGGCCTTGCCGCGCGGCTGGCGCTGATCGTGGTCGGGGGCCTGTTGGCGGTGCAGGTGCTGATGCTGCTCGCCTATGTGGCGGAGCGCGAGCGTGCGGCCGCGCCGAGCGCTTTCGTACCGGCGATGCAGCGTGTCGCCGCGCTGGTTCAGCTTCTGGAGCGTCTGCCGCCGGGCGAGCGCGACCTCGCCTTGCGCGCCGTCGCGACCTCGGGCTTCCAGCCCGCCATCCGGACGGAGCGGCCGGAAATCGAAAGTCCCCGTCTGCTCCGCTTCGCCGAGCGCCGGCTGCGGCAGCTCATCGGCGGACCGTCCGACCGCTTCATCGCCGTGGCGCTCACCGGCTCGAGTCGCCCCCTGCGCCCGGTGGATCGCCTGCGCGACCTGCGCGGCGCGAACCTCACCGTCGCCATCGGCCTTGCGGGCGGGGACTATCTGGAAATCGTCGCCGGCGGCGACATCACCGTGCGCTTCCTCGGCCTGCCGGTGGGGCTCGTCGCCGGCATCCTCGGCTTCCTCGTGGCGCTCCTCGCGCTCCTCGCGGTGCGCCGGGAGACGCGCCCCCTGTCCGATCTCGCGGGGGCGGTGGAGCGGTTCGGCGTCCAGCTCCAGCCATCGCACGTCAAGGAGCGTGGCGCGCCGGACGTGCGGCTGGTGGTGCGGGCGGTGAACGCCATGCAGGATCGTATCGTGGAGCTGGTGCGCATGCGCACGCTGGTGCTGGGCGCCATCAGCCACGATCTGCGCACCTATCTCACCCGCCTGCGCCTGCGGCTGGAGCTGATGCCCCCCGGCGATCAGGTGGAAAAGGCGCAGGCCGATCTCGATGGAATGCAGGCGCTGGTGGACGACGCTCTCGCCTTCGCCCGCGCCTCCTTCTCCCCCGCCTCGGGCGAGACGGTGGATCTCGCCGCGCTGGCGCGCGCCGAGTGGGAGGCGCGCAGGGCGCAGGGCGCGGCCGTCACGCTCACCGGGGCCGAGGCGCCGCTGGTGGTGGAGGGCAATCGCGGGGCGCTCGCCCGCGTGCTCGCCAATCTTGTCGGCAACGCCATCACCTACGGGACGTGCGCGGATATCTCCCTGCACGATCGCGGCAATGCGGCGGAGCTGGTGGTGGAGGATCGCGGGCCGGGCATTCCGGCGGGCGAACGGGAGACGGTGTTCGAGCCCTTCTACCGGCTGGAGCCCTCGCGCAACCGCGACAGCGGCGGCGCCGGGCTCGGCCTCACCATCGTGCGGCAGATCGCCGAGGGGCATGGCGGCGGCGTCACCATCGATGACCGCCCCGGCGGTGGCGCGCGCCTCATCGTGCGGCTGCCCAAACCGGGCGCGCCCAAAGCCTGAGCGGCGTTCAGTCCTTCAGCGCGGCCTCGACCCCGGCCGCCACGGCGAAGAGGGCGGCATCCGTCCCCGGCGCGCCGGCGAGCATGAGGCCGGCGGGCAGGCCGCCTTCGCCGGTGAGGGGCAAGGAGATGGCGCAGC
The DNA here is from genome assembly GCF_043193855.2 of Xanthobacter wiegelii. Taxonomy (NCBI): domain Bacteria; kingdom Pseudomonadati; phylum Pseudomonadota; class Alphaproteobacteria; order Hyphomicrobiales; family Xanthobacteraceae; genus Xanthobacter; species Xanthobacter wiegelii. The sequence continues at coordinate 4,943,943 of NZ_CM195529.1, forward strand.
CGTCGATCATGTTGATGAGGGTGGGGTTGCGCAGGGCCATGATGTTGGCGCGGCCATAGGCGTCGTCGTCGGTGAGGAGATCGGCGATGCGCGGCGGGGCAATGGCGACGGTGGGCAGCGCCAGCGCATCGAAGCCGGCGAGCCGCGCGGCGGCGCGGGCGACGAGACCGGCGCGGGCCGCCACCAGATCCACATAATCCGCCGCCGACTGCTCGGCCCCGCGCCGCACGCGGACGGAGACGCGCGGGTCGTAGGCCTCGCCCTTCTCGGCCAGCAGGCGGCGGTGGACGGTGTAGGATTCCGCCGCCGCGAAGCCGCCCTTGGCGTTGAGGGTGGCGATCTCGCCGAATTCGGGGAAGGGCGCGGAGACGATGTGCGCGCCGGCCTTGGCGAGGCGGTCCAGCGCCGCCTCGAAGGCGGCGGCCACCGGCGCGTCCAGCCCGTCGAGGGCGACGGTGGTGGGCACGAGGAGGCGCAGGCCCGCAACAGGACGGGCCGGCAGCGGCGCGTCACCGCCCGAGAGGATGGCGTCGAGCGCGGCGCAGCAGGCCACCGAGCGGGCGATGGGGCCGATGGAATCCAGCGTCGTGGAGAGCGGGAAGGCCCCCTCGCGCGGCACGCGGTGGGCGGTGGGCTTGAAGCCGACGAGGCCGCAGAAGGCCGCCGGGATGCGGCAGGATCCGCCGGTATCGGTGCCGAGGATCGCATGGGCCATGCCGTCCGCCACCGCCACCGCGCCGCCGGAGGAGGAGCCGCCGGAGACGCGCGGGCCGGTCGCCCGCTCGAAGGGAGCGGCGGGATTGCCCGTGTGCGGGTTCATGCCGAGGCCGGAATAGGCGAACTCGGTCATGGTGTTGCGGCCGATGAGCACGAAGCCCGCCCGGCGCAGGCGCGCCACGGCGGGCGCGTCCGCCTGAGCCGGCGGTGAATCGCGCAGCACCTTGGAGCCCGCCGCCGTGACCTCGCCGGCCACGTCGAACAGGTCCTTGATGCCGATGGGGATGCCGGCGAAGGGCGAGGGCGCGGCCCCCGCCTTGCGCAGCATATCCTGCGCATCGGCGGCCGCGCGGGCCGCCTCCCGGTTCACCCGCACGAAGGCGCGCGAGCCCTCCCCGTCCGGAGCGTCGATGCGTGCGATGCAGTCCTCCACCAGCACCCGCGCCGTGGTGCGGCCGGAGGCGAGATCAGCGGCGAGGGCGGCGAGGGTGGGCTGCATGGGGGCGTCCGCGAAGAAGAGAATCAGGCCGGATCGAAATAATGGATTTCGAACAGGATGCAGCCCTTTTCCGACTTGAACGGCCCATGCACGGCGCCCGGGGGACGCACCGCATAGGTGAAGGGGGGAAAGCTCTCGCCGCCCTCGCCCTTGTCGTCATTGCCGACGGTGAGGTCGCCGGAGACCAGGAACACCTCTTCCCAATATTCGTGCACGAAGGGCTTCGTGGTGAACACGCCGGGCTCGAACTTCAGGAGGCGCGAGCGCGAGCCGGCGCGGTTCTCCTCGTCGAGGGCGCCGGCGAGGATCTTCTGCTGGATGCCGGCGGGATAGCCGGGGGGCACTTCCCAGCCGGTGGTCAGGTCGAGCGTGTGGAACTCGTCGTGGATCTTGTTGATCGCCATGGCTGTGGTCTTCGCTGTGTATCGGTGGAAAGGGATCACTCGGCTGCGCGGGCAGCGGCGAAGGGCTTCACCTCGTCGGAGAGGGCGTAGGAGGCGAGCATGTCGTTGAGCATCTTCTCCGCGCCCGCCCAATCATAGGTGCGGAAGGAGTGGCCCTTCACCACGAAGGAGGCGCCCGCATAGAACATCTCGTACTGGGTGTGGCGCGAGGCGAATTCCGAGCCCACCGCGTCCCAGGCGAGCTTGTAGAACTTCACCTTCTCCTCGGCGGTCGCGGTCGGCGACTGCTGGGTCTTGCCGATGAGGCGCGCGACTTCGGTATTCTCATAGTCGTGCACCGAGGAGGGCAGCATGATCATGCCGCCACCGGCCAGCTCGCGCAAAGTGGTGATGAACTTGCCGTAGAGCTGCTGGGCCAGCGTCTGCGCGGCGTAGAGCGTGTGCCGGTCGGGCACGAAATAGGGGCCGTAATAGCTGCCCTTGGCCTCCATGGCGGCGACGAAGGCGTCCACCATGCCGGCCTCGGCGGCGAGCTGGCCGAGCGTCTCGCGCACCTGCGGGAAGTTGGTGGTGCCGTTCACCTCGGTGATGCGGCGGGCGATGCCGAGCAGGAACTTCAGCTTCACCGAGAGGCGGATCTGCGCCTGGTAGTTCTGGTAGACGTGGGCCGGCGTCGCGTGGAACTGCTTGTTCGTCATGGCGACATCGCGGGCGATGAAGATGCGGTCCCACGGCACCTTCACGTCGTCGAAATAGAGCACCGCGTCATTCTCGTCGAAGCGGCTCGACAGCGGGTTGTCGAACACGCTGGGCGCGCCCGCCTCGTAGGACTTGCGGGAGAGGATCTTCAGGCCCTTCGCATTCATCGGGATGCAGAAGGAGAGCGCATAGGGCTCCTCGCCCTTCTGCAGCGGCTGGATGCAGGTGACGAACACCTCGTTGGCCATGATGCCGCCGGTGGCCAGCATCTTGGCGCCGCGCACGGTGATGCCGGAGGTGTCCTCGTCCACGATGGCAGCGGAGAGGAAGGGGTCGGCCTGCTCGGCCGCGTTCTTGGAGCGGTCGGCCTGCGGGTTGATGATGACGTAGGTGAGATAAAGATCATTGTCGCGGGCGTAGCGGTAATAGTCCGCCAGCGCGCGGGCACGGGCCGGGTCGTACAGCTCGAACTGGTCGACGCCCATGTACATGCCGGAGATGCAGGAGGCGACGTGATCCGGCGCGCGGCCGAGGAAGCCGCCGTGCAGCTCGGTCCAGGCCTCGAGGCCGCGCCGGCGCGTCTTCAGATCCTCATAGCTGGTGGGCAGCTGCCAGATGCGGTTGGCGCGGGTGCCGGTGTCGGTCTCGAAGGTCATCAGCTCCCGGTTTTCCGGAGCGCTGTGGAAGTCGAACATCTTCCCGACGGAGGCGATGGACCGGCGGAAGGCGTGGTGGGTGGTGGCATCGCCCACCGTTTCGCCGTCGATGAAAATCTCGCGGCCGTCCCTCAGGCTCTGGATGTGCTCGGCACCGGTCTTGATCATGGCTGGGTCCTCAAGTTCGGTTCAGCCGGCAACGGCCGCGAGCGTGCGGTAGCGTCCGGCATGGAAGATAAGCGGCTCGGCCGCGGCCGAGCGATGGGCGACGACGCGGGCGATGAAAACTTCGTGATCGCCCCCGTCGTGGATGGCGTGGGGCACGCATTCCAGATGCGCGGCCGCCCCGGCGAGGAGCGGCGCCCCGCCATGGCCGCGCAGATGATCGACGCCCGCCCACTTCTCGCCCTGGGCGCGGGCAAAGCGGCCGGACAGGTCCTGCTGGTCGTGGGCGAGAACGGAGATGCCGTAGGCCGCCGCGGTGCGCAGGGCCGGAAGCGAAAGCGCCGTGCGGGCCACGGAAAACAGCACGAGGGGCGGGTCGAGCGAGACCGAGTTGAACGAACTCATGGTCATGCCGACGAGGCTGCCGTCACCCGCCTCCGCCGCCACGACGGCGATGCCGGTCGCGAACGCCCCCAGCGTCTGGCGGAAGGCGCGCGGATCGAACACGGCGGGGTCGGAGAGGGACGGCGAAGACATGGGGCAATGTCCGCACTAGATAGCTTTGTAATAAAGCTATTATCAAATGGGTGATGGACGTCAAGCCCTCTGCCCGGCTAAAAACATTCAGCGTGCCGCCCTTCTGCAGGGGGAGGGTCCACGGCGCGCGGGAGCAGACGTTCCATGCCTCAAACGAAGAACGGGCGGGGCAGAAGGCCATTGCCCTTGACGGCGTCCCGCGCCGCCTTGCTGGTCGACGGATCGGACACCGAGTTCCGCGAACTGGTGCACGACATGCTGGCGTTCGCGGCGGCCATCCAGGAGGTGCGCAATCGCCTCGGCGGCCTCATCGGCCTGTCGGGCACGCAATATACGATCCTGATGTCCATCGCCCGGCTCGCCGGCAAGATGCCCGAGCTGGGCGTCGCCACCCTCGCAGAGCACCTGCATCTGTCCGGCGCCTTCGTCACCATCGAGGTCAACAAGCTGGTCGCCGCCGGCCTCGTGAGCAAGGCCACCAACCCCAGCGACCGCCGCCGCGTGCTGCTCACCGTCACCAACGAGGCCGAGCAGCGCCTCGCCGAGCTGACGCGGGTGCAGGCGCCGGCCAACGACACCCTGTTCGGCCCGCTCTCGGCGAGCGAATTCCGGGCCATGCGCTCCATCATCGCCAAGCTCGCCGGCACGGGCGAGCGCACCCTCAAGCTGATCGACTATCTCGCCCCGGACGGCAGGATCGAGACCGCCCGCGAACAGGTCTCGCCGCTGGTGTGAGGGGGCCTGACAGACGTCATGCCCCGGCTTGTCCGGGGCATCCACCCCGTCGCAGGCTGCGTGCGCGAGGTCCAGGACCCTGCCCGGCCACACCGTGGATCCCCCGGACAAGCCGGGGGATGACAGCACTCCTGCGGTAAAGATGACCGCGCCGCCCCCCTACAAATGCCCCGCCACGCCCCCGGCCCGCTCCGACACCATGCGGCCGTCGCTCATCTCCACGATGCGGTCGAAGATGTCCGACCAGCGCGGATCGTGGGTGACCACCCCCACCGCCACCCGCCGCTCGTCGGCGAGCGCCCGGAACACCTGCATCACCTGCCGGCCACGCGTGCCGTCGAGCGCCGCCGTGGGCTCGTCGGCCAGCAGCAGCACCGGATCGTTGGCCAGCGCGCGGGCGATCGAGACGCGCTGCTGCTCGCCGCCGGAGAGCTGGGTGGGATAATTGTCCTCGCGGTGGCCGAGGCCGAACTGCGCGAGGAGTTCCCGCGCCCGCTCGCGCGCCAGCTTCGGCCGCACGTCGTTGATCTCCAGCGCGATCTGCACATTCTCCACCGCCGTGAGGAAGGGAATGAGGTTCGCCTTCTGGAAGATGAAGCCCACATGGGTGCGGCGGAAATCACGCAGGCTGTTGAGCTTCGTCTGGGGATCGGCGATGGGCCGGCCGCGGAAGTAGACCGTGCCGGTGGAGGGCGGCTCCAGCAGGCCCGCGATCATCAGGAAGGTGGTCTTGCCCGAGCCGGAGGGGCCGACGATGCCGGTCAGCTCCCCGGCGTTCAGCGCCAGCGTCATGTCGGAGAGCGCGGCCACCGCATTGGGGCCGGCGAGATAGATCTTGCTGGCGCCGCGCACCTCCATCACCGCATCGGGCGAGGCGGGCGCAACGGGAAGCGCGGGCACCGGGTCCGGCCCGGCGAGCGTGCTCATGCCAGCACCTCCTGCGCCCGAACGCGCATGGCGCGGCGGATGGCGAACCAGCTGGCGAACAGGCTGATGAGGAGGAGCGAGAAGGCGATCCAGGCGAGGTCGTCCGGCAGCAGCAGCACCGTGCGCGGGAAGTTGGGATAGAGGGTGAAGGAGATGGCGAGGGCCACCGAATAGCCCAGCACCCCGATCCACAGCGCCTGCTGCACAATGAGGCCGATGATGACCCTGTCCCGCGCGCCGATGAGCTTCAGAAGCGCGATCTGGTTGATCTTCTCCAGCGTCAGCATGTAGATCGTCAGCGCGATGATGGAGCCGGCCACCAAAAGCGTCATGGCGGTGAAGGCGAGGATCTGCACCCTGAGCCGCCACAGGCGCCCGTTCAGCAGCATGTCGCGCTCTTCCTGCTGGGTCAGCACCTCCACGTCGCCCCACGCCTTGATGCGGCGCTGCACCTCGCTCGCATCGGCATTGGGCTTCAGTTCCACCATCACGGCGGCGACGGAGCCGCCATCGCCCATGCCCATGCGCGAGCGGCCCTTGGCGAGGCGGTTCAGCAGCACGGCCTCGGAGGGCAGCACGCGGTTGATGGATTGCGCATCGGGAATGGTGACGAAGAACATGCCGTCGCCGCCCATGTCCACCTGGCCCTTGGTGAGGCCCACGACCGTGTAATCGTCATGGCCGAGGCGGATCACGTCGCCCACCAGCAGGCCGGTGGACTGGTCGGCGATGGCCTCGTAGCGGGTGGAGCGGAAGGCGCGCCCGTCGATGAGCGGGATCCACGCGCCGGAATCCTTGGGATAGTCCACCCCAGTCACGGCGAGGCGGACCGGCTTGCCGTCGATCGTGTATTGCTGATTGTACTGGATGAAGCGGCGGGTGGAATCCACACCCGGCACGCCCTCCACCCGCCGGTCGAGATTGGCCGGCACGGCCGAGGTCTCGGCGAAGGGGCCGGAGCGTCCGCCCTCCACCACCCAGAGGTCGGCGCCGATGTCGTTGATGATGAGCAGCGCCTCGTGGACGATGCCGCGATAAAGGCCGATCATCCCCATGGTGGCGCCAAGCAGCATGCCGATGCCCACCGCCGTCAGCGCGAAGCGCAAAGCGGAGAAGCGCATGTCCCGAAGAGCGATATTCATGGTGCAGCTCCCCGGCCCTCAGGGCAGCTTGGTGCCGAGGGTGACCGGCTGGAAGGCATAGCGTCCGGCGGGGGCCAGCACGGCGTCGCCCTCCTTCAGCCCGCGCGTCACCACCACGTTGGAGCCGCTGATGTAGCCGAGCGTCACCGGCGTCCAGGTGGCGCGGCCGCGCTGCGCCAGCCACACGCCGGCCCGCCCGTCGCGGCGGATCACCAGCGATTCCGGAATGCCGATGACCTGCTCGGGAGACTGCGCCTCAACCGCCACATTGGCGCGCTGGCCCATGGCCCAGCTGTCGGGCAGGGAATCGAGGGTGATGTCGGCGGTGAACTCGCGCGTCTCCTGGTCCACCTGCCGGGACAGGCGCAGCACCTTGCCGTTCCACACCCGCCCGGGATCGGCGGCGAAGGTGATGCGCGCCGGCTGGCCGGCCTTGATGGTGGCGCGGGCGGATTCGTCGAAGCGGGCGGAGATGATGATGGTGGAAAGCTCCACCACCTGCATCAGGTTGGCGCCCGGCAGCAGCAGGTCGCCGGGATTGCGCTCGCGGGAGATGACCACGCCGTCGAGGGGGGCGCTGATGGTGGCCTCGCCGAGGCGCGCCTCCAGCACCTTCACATTGGCCTGCTGGGAGAGCACCTGCGCCCGCGCCCGCTCGATGCCGGCCTCGGCGCGGGCCATGTCCGCCTCGGCCTGCTTGAAGGCGGCCTCCGTGGTGGTCAGTTCCGCCTGGGAGGCGGCATTGAGCTTCACCAGCGTGGCGCGGCGCTCATATTCGATCTTCGTCTTGTCGAGCATGGCCTGCGCGCGGGCGCGGTCGGCCTCGGCCTCGCTCACCCCGCGCCCGGCGGCGCTCGCCTCGGCCTGGGCCGCGGCGAGCTGGTTCTGCAGGTCGACGGATTCGAGCCGGGCCAGCACCTGGCCGCGCTTCACCGTGTCGTTGCGGTCGGCCTCGATGGATTTCAGGAAGCCCTGGATGCGGCTCGTCACCGTCACGCGGTTGATGGCGTCGAGAAGGCCGGGGCCGTTGATCTCGAGGCTCATCATGCGAAGCCGCACCTCGTGGTACGCCACCGGCGTCGGCAGCACGTACCACCAGAATCCGGCGCCGCCCGCCGCGAGGGCGAGCACCATGACCACGGCGAAGCGCCGCCACCCGGCCGAATGGTCGGGCTTGAGATGAACGGGCTGGACGCGCTCCGGCTTCATGGCCGGGACCCGCTGCGGGAGATCGCGCCCCGATGGCGGGGATGGGCGAAGGCGGGGGAAAAGTGAATGCGCCGTGCCCGCGCGGGGCACGGCCGGGTCATCTCGCTGGGGCTCACGCGGGCTGCTCCTCGTCCGTATCGACGATCCCGGTGCAGCCGCTGCCGCCAAGCCCCATACGGTCCAGCACCTCCTCCAGCAAGCCCCGTCCTTCGTCCGGTGTCAAGGCGGTGAGGTCGAAGCCGAGACGGTAGGCGAGTCCGTCCGCGCTCTGGAAGGAGCGCAGGTCGAACTCGTTGATGGCGTAGCGCATGAGCTTGGGGCTCATGGGCGCGACCTTGATGTGGCCGAGGTCCAGCACCTCCGCCTTGCCCTGTCGCTGCAATGTCGAAGTGGTGGCACCACGGGCAAAGCGGTCGGGCGCCTGCATGCCGGTCTGGTACAGAGCGAGGTAGGAGCCGGCGGCGATCACCTCGTCATGCACGGCTCCGTCCAGCGCCGCATACTCGAACGGCACGTAGGGCATGGCCCGGTTGAGCTGGTCCGCGAGGCTCGCGGCCAGCGTCTCCAGCCGCGGTGTGGCGCGGGCCGGCGCCCGCAGCAGGGCCGATCCGGCGACCCAGCTGATGAAGCCGTTGAGCCGGCGGTCCGTGCGCATGGCGGTGGGGACATTCAGCATCACGTCGTCCACCCCACCAAGCGCCGCCACCGTCTGGCCGACGGCGGCGATGAGCAGCGCCGTCTCGGTGACGCCGGCCGCCCGCGCGCGGGCCTGGAGCCGCTGCTGGCCGTCGGCGCTGAGGAAGGCGTACATCTCGCCCGCCGGCCCGCCCTGGGTGAGGTCGAAATTCGGGGCGAGGCCCTTGGCCCGGCGCCCGAAGTTGGGCACCGGCGGCGGGTCCACCGCGTAGAGGCTGCGCAGATAGGCGTCGCGCTCGGCCATGAAGGCCGGATCGGTCGCCCGCTCGAACATATTCACATAGGTTTCGACATCCATCTCCGGCGGTGGCAGCGGGATGCCGAGGAAGGCCTGGAACAGCTCCTCCACGAACAGGCCGAGGGACCAGCCGTCGAACACCGTGTGGTGCCCGTGCGCCACCACCACGTCGCCCTCCGGCCCGCAGCGCAGGACGGTGATGCGATAGGGCGGATTGGTGAAGGGGTCCATGGGATCGCCGATCAGCTCGGCGACGCGGGCCTCCATCTGCGACTCGTCGGCGTCGGGCATGTCCTCCACCACCAGCGGCGGCTCGCCGGGCGGCAGGATGAAGACGCGCGGCCGGCCGTTGTCGTCGACGATGAAGCGGGAGCGCAGCGCCTCCTGCCGCTCCTCCACCAGCCGCAGCGCCCGGCGCAGGCGCTCGATATCCATCCGCGGGGAAATGCGGAAGGCGCGGTTGACGGTCCAGGCGGCCCGGCAGGCGTAGCCGGTCTGTGGCCTCATGAAGGAGCGCAGCAGCAGCCCCTGCTTGAGCGAGAGAGGCACCTCCCGTTCGCCGCTCACCCGCACCGGGGCAGACGCGGCCACCGGTTCGGGCGCCGCCGCGGCGGTGCGGGTCAGGGCCTCGGCCGGGGCGTGCCATGTGGCGTCGGAGAGCGTCGCGGCGCTGCCGCCGAGGGTCTCCAGCGTCGAGGCGAAGGCGTCGAGGAAGGGGCGCGCGGCCCCGGCGTCAAAGGCCGCCGTGTCGATCGCGAGGACGAGGCGCACGCCGTCGCCCTCCGCCACCGCATCGAACCGCAGCTCGTTGAACGGGTCCGCCAGGGCCGCCAGGGGGTCCGCCACGCCGCGCGCGGCGAGCGCCGACGCGGAGGCGGCATCCACATAGGCAAATCCGAGCTGCCGGAGCGCCGCCCCGGCCGCGTTGAGCTTGGTGCCGAGCAGCGATTCCAGCGCCGCCGTGTCCAGCGCCCGGTGATCCCGGGCCATGGCGAGCCGCTGGCGGGTCCGGCGCACGATCCGGTCGGGCGCCTCGCACAGCCGGTCCATAAGCAGAGGCACGGAGGTCGAGACCGGGCCGAGCAGCCCGTCGCGCCGCGCCGGATCGTGACACTCGATCACCAGCGCCTGTGCGTCGTGCCGCGTGGCGAGGGAGCGCGCGAGGGCGGTGAGCAGCAGCGCCTCCTGCTCGGCGACCGTCAAGGCGGCGAAGCCGGGCATGTCGATGCGGGCGGTGAGGCGCCCCACCGGCCCACGATTGAGCCCGAAGCCGGCCGGCGCCAGCGCCAGCGAGCGCACCCCGGTCCGGAGCGCGGGCGAAACGGCGCGCAGCACTTCCTTCCAGAAGGCGAGATGGCGCCCCTGCTCCGGCGAGCCATCGGCCGGGCGTCCTTCCGCCGCGAAGGCGGTGAAGGGCGCACCTGCGGAGGGGGCGGTTTCCACCGCCGCCAGCAAGGCCGCGAGGGCGAGATGGGGCGAGAGCGCATCCGCCGCCGCGCGGTGGGAGCGGGCATGGAGCGTCAGCGTGCCATCGGCACCATTGGAGACGCCGAACTTGGAAACCCCGAACCGCCACAGCGGCCCCGGCTGCGTCACCGGGGCGAGCGCGCCGGCGGAGGCCACCCATTCCAGGTCCGGCGCACCGTTGAGCACGATCGAGCCGGTCTCGGTGGCGGTGAGGCGCAGGCCATCCTGCGCCGCCGCGAGATCGGCCAGCGCCTGCGCCAGCTGTTCGAAGGCGACGCCGGCCGGCACGGCGTGGGAGGCCGAGACCTCCAGCGCGTCGCGCACCGCCTGCGTGGTCATGGGCCGGGTACCGAGGGCAATGAGCGCCTCCTGCCGCACCAGCGGGCGGAAGGCCAGCGGACCGGTGCCCGAGGCCGCCCCCTCCCCGCCCGCCGCAAGGGCTTCCGCGCTCGCCGCGCGGGCCTTCTGCGCCGCCTCGAAGGTGGCGGCCACCACGCCGGAGAGGCCGGTGATGGTGGGGGTCTGCAGGAACTTGGCCACGGGGATGTTCACATCCACATGGGCCTCGATGCGGTTCTTCAGCTCGAAGGAGGAGAGCGAATCGAGCCCCAGCTCCGACAGCCGCCGGTCGGGCGGGATGTCGGCGGCGGCCACCTTCAGCACCTTCGCCACCTCGCCACGGATGAGATCGGCAAGCATGGCGTCCCACTGCTCGCGCGGGGCGGCGAGGAGATCCGCCTGGATGCGCGAGCGCCCGGCGGACCGCTGCGCCAGCAGCGGCTTCACCCGGCCCGTGCCGGCCGTGCGGGCGAGCGCGCGGGCGATGGCGGACCAGTCGGCGCGAGCGAACGCGGGGTTCTCCTCCTCGGCGCGCAGCAGCGTGCCCAGCGAGGCCGCCGCTTCCGTGTCCGGCACCGGCTTCATGCCGATGCTTTCGAGATAATTGCCCAGCGCCTCGGAGCGGGCGACGAAGCCCGAGCCGGCGATGGAGCCCCACGCCACCGACGAGCCGGCGACACCCCGCCCCTTGCGGAACGAGCCCAGCGCGTTGAGGAAGGCGTTGGCCGCCGTGTAGTTCGCCTGTCCCGGGCTGCCGATGACCTGCGCCAGCGAGGAGAAGCTGACGAAGAAATCCAGCGCCGCGCCATGCTTTGCCACCGCGCGGTGCAGGCTCCAGCCGCCGCCCACCTTGGGGCGGATGACGCGGCTGATCTGCGCCGCGTCGAGCTGGGCGAGGAAGCCGTCCTCGATCACCGCCGCGCCGTGGACGATGCCCTTCAGCGGCTTGTCGGAGGCGGCATAAGCGGCGATCACCGCCTCAACCGCCGCCGGATCGGTGACATCGAGGGCGAGCCGCACCACCTCCGTCCCGCGCGCCTGGATGGCCGCGATGGCCGGCGCGGAGTCTTCATCCGGCGTGCCGTTGCGGCCGGCGAGCAGCAGGCGCCCGGCGCCGGCCCGGCTCAAATAGTCCGCCACCGCGACACCGAAGCCGCGCAGGCCGCCGGTGACGAGATAGCTCGCCTCGCCGGAGAGCTGCATGGGCTGGGCGAGGTCGATCTCCACCTCCACCTCCGGCTCGTCAAAGGTGAGCACCACCTTGCCGATGTGCTGCGCCTTGGCGAACAGGCGCATGGCATCCGCCGCGCGGGACACCGGGAAGCGCGTCGCCACCAGCGGCCGGTAGGCGCCGCGCGCCACCTCCGCCTCCACCGCCCGCAGCAGCGAGGAGAGCCGCGCCGGGCGCTCGTCGGCGATGGTGGAGAGGTCGATGACGGAGTAGGAATTGTTGTAATAGAGGGACTTGAGGCCGATGGGCTTGTCCTGCGCGAGATCGCGCTTGCCGATCTCCACGAAGCGGCCGAACGGCGCGAGGCATTCGAGCCCCTTGTCGATGCCGGCGCCGGAAAGGGCGTTCAGCACCACGTCCACGCCGCGCCCCTGAGTGGCCGCGCGCACGTCCTCGGCGAATTCGAGGCTGCGCGAGTTCATCACATGGACGATGCCCAGCGCCCTGAGATGGTCACGCTTGGCGTCGGAACCGGCGGAGGCGAGGATGTCGGCGCCGATGTTGCGCGCCACCTGGATGGCGGCAAGGCCGACGCCGCCGGTGGCGAGATGCACCAGCACCTGCTCCTCGGGCAGCAGGCGGCCGATGTCCACCAGCGAGTAATGGGCGGTCATGAAGGCGGCCGGCAGGGTCGCGGCGTCCTTCAGATCCACCGTGTCCGGCACGTGCATGAGGAAGCGGGCATCGGCGGCGGCGAAGCGGCGCAGGAAGCCCTTGCCCATGCCCATCACCCGGTCGCCGGGCTTGAAGCCGGTGACGCCCTCGCCCACGCTCTGGATGGTGCCGGCGAATTCGAGGCCCAGATTGCGCCACCACGCGCCCTCGCCGTCCTGCTCGTCCGGCAGGATGGAGGTGGCCGCCATGATGTCACGGAAGTTGAGGCCCACGGCCGCGACCTCCACCACCACCTCGCCCGCCTTGGGGGTCGGATAGCGGCATTCGCGCAGCACCACATTGTCGATGACGCCGGGCTGGGTCATCGTCACGGTGAAGTTGGAGCGGTCGGTACCGGCCGCGATCACGCGGTGCTTCGGCGCCTGGGCGGCAAGCTCGCTCTGGCGCAGGCGCGGCACGAGGCGGCCCGCGCCGCGCAGCACGATCTCCGCCTCCGCGCTCTCCTCCGCCACCGCCTGGGCCAGCGTCGCCCCGGCCGCGAAGGCGGCGGGGTTCGCGTCCACATGGCGGACGGCGAATTCCGGGCATTCATTGGCGATGGTGCGGCTGAGGCCGAGGAGCGGCGCATCGGCGAGGCCGTCCGTGCTCATGGCCCCGTCGCCGGGCACCCGCCGCCCGGCGCGGCCGAGCACGACGAGGGTGGGCCGAAGCGGCGCGGTGCGCAGCAGGTCGAGCGCCTTGCCCACCGTGACGAGGCCGTTGGCCGCCGGCTCCACGGCGGCCAACAGCGCCTCGGTGGACAGAGCCTCGGCGTCCGCCAGATGGGTGCCGGCGGTGGCGGCATAGATGATGCCGACGAGCCCTTCCGGCGCCGCAAGCATCGCCTCCAGCCGGGCCGTGAAGGCCTCGGCCTCCATGGCGAAGAGCGGGGCCGGGTCCATGGTCTCGACCGTGGAACCCTGTGCCTCCAGAGCGGCGGTCAGCGGTGCGGTCTCGGCGGCATCGCCGGTCACCAGCAGCCAGCGGCCGGTGCGCACCGGGGCCGGCGGCTTGTCCGCATCGCTCTCATAGGTCTCGTCGATGACGACGGCGCCCTCGCCGGTGGACGCCTTCAGCGCGCCCAGCGTCTTCACCTGGAGGTTCTCCACCGCCAGAAGCGGCGTGCCGTCCAGCGCGTAGACGCGATAGATGCCGGTGTCGTCGCGCGGGTCGGTGAAGAACTCGCAGATCACCTCGCTCGGCAGCGGGCCGGCCACCATCACCTTGCGGATGCCGATGGGGAGCATGAGGCGATACTTGCCTTCCACCTCCTCCATCTCCGGCAAGGGCGCGCCGGGGATCCAGAGCCCGGCCTCCACGTCGTCCACGACGAGACCGGCCTGCAGCACGGAATCGAACAGGCCGGGGAAGGCGACGAAGCCGGTGCGCCGCGCCGCCTCGGAGCTGACGATGCGCGCCACCGCATGGCGCGGGCCGGGCAGCCAGAGCGCCTCCACCGCCTGGAAGGTGGGGCCGTAATCAAGCCCGTGGCGGGCGGTGAGACGATAGAAATCCTCCCGCGTGATGGCGGGGGTGCCGGCGAGCACCGCCGGGTCGAATTTGGCCTTGGGAAGGGTGAACGTGTGCTGCCAGCCATAGGCTTCCACGCGCAGGCGCCAGTCCTCATCCGTGTCGCGCTTGAGCGAGGAAATGCGCAGGCGGTTGGTGACCGGATCATACGAGGTGCGCAGCAGCACCACGTCGTCGGTGCCGATGGAGAGCGCCTCCATGATCTTGAAGTCGCGCAGTTCCACCGGGGCCGCGCCGAACAGCTCGCGCAGCGCCGCCGTCATCATCTCCACATAGCCGACCGTGGGGAACAGGCAGTCGCCGCCGGGGCGGTGATCGGCGAGATACTTGAGGCTCTTCAGCGTGATCTCGTTGGTCCAGGCCGGCTCCGGCCCGCTCTCGCGCCAGCCGAGCAGCGGGTGGCGGTCGTCGTCGAACAGGAACTGCTTCGCCTCCAGCGGCAGCTGCACCAGGCGCTCGTTGGCCCATGGGCGGCGCGGCAGGGCAAGGTGGTCGGCGCGGGTGGGCGCCTCATCGGAGCCGTCCTTCGCCGCCTCGGTCCAGTCGAAGGACACACCGTTCACATAGAGGCTCGCCATGGAGCGGGCCATGACGAGGCGATCGTCGCCCTGCCGCTCCAGCGAGGGCACCGCCACCACGGACGCGTTGCGCTCCTGCGAGATGCCGTGGATCAACGGCGTCACCGTGCGGTGCGGCCCCAGCTCCAGAAAGGCGTCGATGCCGAGGTCGAGGCAGAAATCGATGGCCTTCTTGTAATTCACCGGCTGGCGCAGGTTCTGCCACCAGTATTCGCTGTCGAACCGCGTCTCCAGCATGGCCGTGACGGTGGAGACGATGGGGATGGACGGCGGCTTCCAGTCGATCTCGCCGAGGCCGGCGCGGAACTTCGCCTCGCAATCGTCGAGATGGGGCGAGTGCCAGCCGAAATCCATGGTGAGGCGGCGGGCGAGGACATCCGGGAACAGGCGCTTCACCTCGGCGAGCACGGCGTCCACCGGGCCTTCCATGCCGGAGATGGTCTGGGCCGTGGGGCCGTTATAGGCGGCCACCACCACGGTGCCGTCGTCCGGCAGCAAAGGCGCCAGCTGGTCATAGGTGACGCCCAGCGTCGCCATGGCGCCGCGGCGCGTGCTGCCGTGGGGGATGAGGCCGCGGTGGTAGATGATCTTCGCGCAGGTTTCGAGATCGATGCAGCCGGCGATATAGGTGGTCGCCACCTCGCCGAAGCTGTGGCCCACCAGCAGTTCGGGCGTGAGGCCGCGCGCGCGCCACATGCGGTAGAGGCCGACCTGCATGGTGAAGATGGAGGCCTGCGTCACGTCCGCGTCGTTGATGCGGGTCTTGCTCTCGTCCTTGAGCACCTCTTCGACCACGGACCAGCCGGTCCACGGCTTCAGCACGGCGTCGAACTCGTCCACGAAGGCGCGGTAGACGGGATCGGTGGTGAGCAGCTTGCGGCCCATGGCCCACCACTGCCCGCCCTGCCCCGAGAAAGTGAAGGCGAGCCGGCGCGGCCGCGCGCGGCCGGTGATGATGTACGGCGCGACCGCCTCGAACTCTTCCGCCGGCGCGTCGGCGCCCAGCGCCAGCATCCTGAGCTTGTAGGGGAGATCCTGCGCCGCGCGGTCGGCGAGGAGCACGGCGCGCTCGTTGAGATGGTCGCGGCTCGTCTTCAGCACCTGCGAGAGGCTGTCGTAGGAGACGCCGGAGAGCGCGCCGCCGTCGTCCACCGCCTCGGCCAGTTCCTCGGCCCAGAGCGCGAGCGCCGGCTTGCCGTTGGCGGAGAGGGGGATGAAGGCGGGATCGTCGGTCGGCACCGCCCGCGCGGGCGCGGCCTTCGCGGTCCGCGCGCCGCCGTGCCAGCTCTCCACCGCCACCGAGGCGTTGGTGCCGCCGAAGCCGAAGGAATTCACCACGGAGAGGCGCACCCCGTCCTCGGCATCGTAGGGGGTCGGCTCCACCGGTACCTTGAGGCCGAGGGCATCGAACGGGATGTTGGGGTTCGGCCGCTCGAAATTCAGGTTGGGCGGCACCACGCCATGGTGCGCCGAGAGCACGATCTTGATGAGGCCGGCGATGCCGGAGGCGGATTCCAGATGGCCAAGATTGGGCTTGAAGGAGCCCACCAGCACCGGCCGGTCCACCCGCCCCGCGCCGAACACGCGGCCGATGGCGCTCGCCTCGATGGGGTCGCCCACCGGCGTGCCGGTGCCGTGCGCCTCCACATAGCCCACGTCTTCCGGGTCGATGCCGGTCTGCTCCAGCAGGCTGTTGAGCATGGCCGTCTGGGCTACGTCACTGGGCGCGGTGAGGGTCGGCGTGCGGCCGTCCTGATTGACGGTCGAGCCGCGCAGCACCGCATAGATGTGGTCGCCATCGGCCACCGCACGGGCGAGCGGCTTCAGGAGCACGAGGCCGCAGCCCTCGCCGCGCACGAATCCGTCGGCGCGGGCATCGAAGGTGTAGATGGCGCCCGTCGCCGACAGCATGTTGGCGCTGGAGAAGGCGACGAAGGGGCCGGGGTCCAGCATCATGTTCACGCCGCCGGCCAAAGCCACGTCGCAGGTGCCCATGGAGAGATGGCGGATCGCCTGATCCACCGCAACAAGCGCCGAGGAGCAGGCGGTGTCGAGGGCCATGCTCGGGCCGGTGAAGTCGAGCCGGTGGGAGATGCGGTTCGCGGCGATGGAATAGGCCGAGCCGGTGCCGGCGAAGATGTCGGTGGCGACACGCCGATAGCGCTGGGAATAGCTGAAGTCCGATGTGGAAATACCGACGAATACACCGGTGCGCTTCTTCTGAAGCGTGCGCAGGGTGATGCCAGAATCCTCGACGGTCTCGAACGCCACCTGCAGCAGCAGCCGCTGCTGCGGGTCCATGGACATGACCTCGCGCGGGGCCATGTCGAAGAAGGCGGGATCGAAGCTGAACACGTCGCCGGTGAGGAAGCCGCCCCATTTGGAATAGGAGCGCCCGGCGCATTCGGGGTCGGGATCGTAATAATTGCGGAAATTCCAGCGGTCGGCCGGAATTTCCCGGATGCCGCAGCGTTTTCCGACGAGGAAAGACCAATAATCCGCCCCGCTCGCGATCCCGCCGGGGAACCGGCAGCCGATGCCGACCACGGCAACGGCGAGGGGTTCAGTGGGCCTCGACTCGGTGAGGCCCTGGGAAATGACGGCTTTCAACTCGCCTTCGAGCAGATCGACACTGTCCATCGGAAGCGCCCCCTTCCGTTGATCCCGCGCTGCAAAATAGGCTCATCCGAAAATTGTTGTCATCACCAATTCTTGAGTGAGCCATGAAATACTTGAGAATGGTATTTTAGTAAGACATCGTCTACCGAAATACCATCCACTTCGCCTCTTCTATAAGCAAATCCGCCCAAGCGGCCTGCCGGAATTTGGCCGCATCGCAGCAAGACCACCGCCGGGCTGCGCTTTTGCAAAAAAACCGCCGGAACATGGTTCCGGCGGTCCCATGCCAAGGGTCTGCCTCGGTTGGTCGGCCTCGGTTGGTCGGCCTGGGTTGGGCGACGGGGAGTGAGCGACAGGCCGGTTTAGGCGTCCTCTTCCGCCGCCAGCAGCACGAGGTCGCTCAGGGTGAAGCGGTCGAAGTCGCGCAGCTCGCCCGGGGCGAGGATGGAGGCGTCGGACTGGCGGGCCAGCGTCCACAGCGCCTCGGCGACGATGCGGCTGCCCACCGGCCCGAGATGCTTCCCGGCCGGCCCCGCCGGATCGCCCGCCTCGGCGAGGATGTAGAACCACAGCGGCGTCGCCTCGCAGAACGGCAAGGCTGCGACGCGCTGGGCTTCCGGCAAGGCGGCGAGCAGCGTGTCGTCCCTGAGCGGCTTCAGGCCGAGATGCTTGGCCACCGCCTGTCCGGTGGGTAGTCCGAGCCGATAGCCGCGCGAGAGGTGCCGCATCGCCAGCGCCTCGACCGTGTCCGGCGCGCCGGCGAGGCGGGTGTCGAGCCGCCGCGCCCGCTGCGGCGCCTCCGCCTCCAGCGGCAGAAAGCCCTCCCAGGCGATGATGCGGTCGGCCGGCAGCCCGCCGGGGCCACAGCCGGAGGGGCCGAGCGCGGCGCGGGTGGCGAGCGCGGGCGCCTCCGCGTTGCGCAGGCGCGGATTATAATCGTAGCTCGGCCGGGCGAGGCTCCGGCCGATGACGAAGGCCGCCGCCCAGAATTCCACCGGAATGAAGATGTCGCCGGGCCGGTCCTGCCGCCACAGGCGCCCCCCCTCGGCCATCACCGCCTCGACCACCTGGGGATCGGCGATCTTCGGCAACAGGTCGAACAGCACCATCCACTGGTAGCGCTGGCGCAGCGCCCGGCGCGCCGCCTCGAAGGAGAGGCCGGTCGCGACAAGGGCGTTGTGCGCCTTGAGAAAGGCGACGTGGAGCTGGCTCAGGGGCAGGCTCGCATCGTTGCGCGCGTCGCTCATGCGGGGCGCGCGGTCGCGGGCCGGATCGAGGCCGCGCGGCTGGCGCGGCAGGTCGTTGCGCGGGCTCTTGCGCGGCGGCAGCGGCGGCTCGCCGAAGGGGTCGCGCCACACCTCGCCGAGCAGCATCCGCCGGACGGCGGCCGGGTCGCGCGGCGCGTCATAGACGGATTCGAGGTCGAGGCCGCCGGAGCGGCGGTTGAACAGGGCGGAGAAGCTGCCCAAGGGGGTGAAGGCCGGCGCGAAGGCGGCGGCCCCCGTTGCCCCGGCGAATTGCGCCTCCTCGGCCGGCCGCCGCTCCCACACGAGATCGTTGAGCACGAACTCCACAAGGAAGGCATAGGCGGCGGGGATGTCCGAATCGCCCTCCGCCCGGCGGCGCGGCGGCTGCCCGTTCGGCGCCTCGGCGCAGGCGCCCATGGCGGCGGCGAGGCGGGCGAGGTCCTTCAGCGTCCGCGACCCCTCGTCGATCCGGCAGGCCGGCGCGGCGAGGGCGGGGAACATGCGGCCGAAGCCATGGTCGCTCGGCCGCGCCCCCGCCTCGATGGCAAGGTTCCGGACGCGCGCGCTGATGGCCTCCCGGGTCGAGGGGCGCGGCTCGTCGCTTCCGGTCATCTCAAGGGGCCTTTCGACACGCATTCTCAGGGCACACTCCTCTGATCCCCAGCCCCGGGGCTCCCCCTTACGTCAGCATTTCGACGGTTCGGTCAGCATCATCCGAATGGGGGATGACCGCTCCTGCGACGTCTTGCAGCCTGAGGTGGTTGTGCAATGCTGCGCTCGCGATCTCCGTGGGCACCCGCCGAGTTCGGCAGGGCGCCAAGGCAGGCATCAGGCACGAACCCGTCGCCGTCCGGCCCCCGCGGGGGTGGGCCATGGCGGCCCATCGGATCATGGCGTCGCGATGCGCCGGCCCGGCCGGACCCATCGCCACGCGAAAAATGGGACGGACATGGGCGAACTCGATCACTACTCCCGCCTCGTCGGCGACGTTTACGAGCTTTCCGGCGATCCCCGGCAATGGGGCATTCTGCTGGAGGGCGTCACCCGCTTCATCGACGGGCGGGTCGGCCAGCTCGCGGTCTTCAGCCTCAAGCAGCAGACCAAGCCCACCTGGCGGGTGTGGGGCCACGACCACAACGACTACAAGACCTTCCTCTATCGCCACGCGACGGAAGACCCCCGCCTCTCCTACATCCTCTCCAATCCCGGCCGCGTCATCTGCGGCGAGGACGGGGTGGACCCGGACCAGTTCCGCGCCTCCGCGCTGTTCCGCGAGGTGGTGGAGCCCATGGACATCGAGCATTCGCTCGTCTCCTACTTCGCCCAGGAAGCCGACGTGATGGCCACCATCTGCGCCATGCGCGGCCGGGCGCAGGGCCCGTTCGGGCAGGCGGAGCGGCAGAAGCTCGGCCTCGTGGTGCCGCACCTCAGGCGAGCCTTCGAGCTTTACGCGCTGCTCGACGAGGCGAAGGCGAAGGTCGGCGACATCGCCGCCGCCCTCGACATCGTGGACGCCGGCATCTTCCTCGTGGATGCGGAGATGCACGTCGCCCACGTCAACCGCGCCGGCGAGACCATGGTGAAGTCCGGCGACATCGCCGTGCGGCAGGGCCGGCTCGCCTTCCGCGACGACCGCGCCTCCCGGCAGGTTGCCGCCGCCGTCGCGCTGGCGCTGGCCGCCGCGCGGGGCGAGGCGAACATCACCCATGCCGAGCACATGGAGGTGTCGCGCGCCGGAGATGATGCCGGCCCGTTCCGGGTGTCGCTGCATCCGCTGCCCGCGGGCGAGGGCAGCCCGCGCCTTGCCACCCGCTCGCAGATCGCGGTGGTGGTGCGCCAGCCCGGGCGCGGCGGGGCCGACGTGGCGCGGCGCATCCAGACCACCTTCAAGCTCACGCCCTCCGAGGCGGCGCTGGCGGCGGCGCTGGCGGTCGGCGCCTCCCTCGCCGACTTCGCCCAGCAGCGCAACGTGGCACTCTCCACCGCGCGCAGCCAATTGAAGGCGCTCTACGAGAAGACGGGCACCAACCGGCAGGGCGAGCTGGTCGCCCGGCTGCGCGAAAGCCTCGACCTGTCGCTGGTCTGACGCGTCACCGCGGATCGCTTCATCGCGCGTTCATGTCGCGTGAACATCATACGGCCGCGCCCGAGGTGGCGCGGCCGCTCAAGCGTGAGGGGTTGAAACGGGCGTCGTCCGGCAGGGGCCGGGCGGGGCAGGATTATTGCCGGGGGAAAGAATGGTGGGGCGCAAGGGTCTGATCCTCGGGGCGGGGATCGTCGTGTTCCTGGGGCTCGCGGCCCTGACCGACGCCATCATGTCGCGCAACGACGCGCCGGCCGAGCCGGGCAAGGCGCAACCGCTCGACCAGGGCTGGTCCAGGGAGCTGCGCGAGGCCTTCTATTACACCCCCCAAGGCTCCCAGCTGATGCCCTACGCCGTGCTGCGGGCGCTGGAGCAGCCGCTCTCCGACAAGCTCTTCCTCGATCCCGCCCATGTGGCGCAGATGGGCTTCCTGCCGGCGGACGGCCCCTCGGCGCTCAATCCGGATGGGCTTCCCATCGGCTTCGTGAAGGACCCGCGCCCCGCCCCGGGCGCGCTCGGCCCCATGGTCGGGCTCACCTGCGCCGCCTGCCACACCGCCGACATCGAGGCGAAGACCGGCGCCCTGATCCGCATCGACGGCGGCGCCTCGCAGGGTGATTACCAGTTGCTGATGGCGCGCCTGAGCAAGGCGCTCGACAACACCCTGGCCGATCCCGCCAAGTTCCAGCGCTTCGCCGCGCGGCTGGTGGCGGTGGACCCGAAGGCCGTGCGTCCCGCGCTGGAGGCCCTCGCCACCGACATCCGGCGCCTGGAGGCCTCCGCCTGGACCCCCATCCCCTACGGGCGGGGGCGGCTCGACGCCTTCGGCCACATCCTCAATGCGGTGGCGGCCAACGCCCTGAAGGAACCGGCCAACTTCCGCATCCCCGACGCGCCGGTGAGCTATCCCTTCCTCTGGACCACGCCCCAGCAGCGCTACGTGCAATGGAACGGCGTTGCCGGAAACCCGCTCGGCCGCAACCTCGGCGAGGTGCTGGGCGTGTTCGGCCATCCCGATTTCGCCAATGGCAACCTCGCCGCCGCCAGCTCCACCGCGCTGGGCGAAAACCTCGTCGCGCTCGAATCCTGGGTCGCGACACTGAAGCCGCCGCCGTGGCCGGAGAAGGTGCTGGGCAAGGTCGACGCCGCCAAGGCGAAGCGCGGCGCCGAACTGTTCAAGGCCAATTGCGCCGGCTGCCACGGCGGCCCCGACTATCGCCTGACCCCCGCCGCCGAGACCGAGGGCGGGCGGCAGTGGATCGCCGTCTCCATGGTGAACATCGACACCGTGAAGACCGACCCGAAGATGGCGATGAACTTCATCACCCGCTACGCCAAGCCCGGCCCCTTCACCCAGCTGCCGCCCACCACGCCGCGCCTGCCGGACGGGCAGGTGCTCGCCGGCTCGCTGCTGCTGGCGGCGGTGACCGCCATCACCGAGAACGACCTGCGCGCCCGGGGCATCACCGGCGATGCGCGCAAGGCCGCCTACGGCTGGCGCTTTGCCCCCGGCAGCAACACCCCGCAATCCGGCTGGCTGCTGCCGCCGAGCTACAAGGCCGGCCCGCTCGCCGGCGTGTGGGCGACGGGGCCGTTCCTCCACAACGGCTCCGTGCCCACCATCTACGACCTGCTCTCTCCCGAGGAGGAGCGCCCGGCGGTGTTCTACGTGGGCTCCAGGCGCCTCGACACGGAGAAGCTTGGTTTCGTGTCCTCCTATGACTCGATGCCCGAGGCCGAGCGCGCCCGCGTCTCCCGCTTCGACACCGCCCTGCCCGGCAATTCCAACCGCGGCCACGCCTTCCCGACGGGGGCGAAGCTCCCTCCCGAGGATCGCTATGCCATCATCGAATATCTCAAGGTCCTGGAGGGCCCCGATGTCCGTCCCTGAGGCCGCGGCGCGGGTGCGCCCCTATACGCCCTATCTGGACAAGCTCGCAGCCGTCCGCCCCGCCGAGCGCTGGCCGCTGGTGCGGGGCTGGATTTCCAGCGAGCCCCGCCCCTTCTTCGCCGAGCTGCGCGCCCATGCGCCGGTCTACGAGACCAGCGAGGTGACGCTCGTCGCCAAGCGCGCGGACGTGATCGAGATCCTGTCCGTGCCGAAGGTGTTCACGGTCGATCTCTACAAGCCCAAGATGGGCGACTTCATGCTGGCCATGGACGAGACGGTGGTGAACTACCGCGACAAGTCCGTGATGCCCGCCATCCTCGCCTGGGACGACCTGCCCAAGATCCGCGCCGCCGTGGCCGAGGTGGCCGACGAGGCGCTGAATGCTGCGGGCAGTGAGATCGAGGCGGTGCAGAAGCTGGCGCGGCTCGTGCCCCTGCGCATCGTGCAGCGCGTCTTCGGCATCAAGGGGCCGGACGCCGACCTGCTCGACTGGTCCTATGCCAACCAGATGGACCAGTTCAACAACCTGCCCT
Source organism: Xanthobacter wiegelii (assembly GCF_043193855.2). Taxonomy (NCBI): domain Bacteria; kingdom Pseudomonadati; phylum Pseudomonadota; class Alphaproteobacteria; order Hyphomicrobiales; family Xanthobacteraceae; genus Xanthobacter; species Xanthobacter wiegelii. Next base: position 4,966,739 of record NZ_CM195529.1, read on the forward strand.
ACGACGACCGCCCGGACGCCGACGCCATCCACCAGGCGGCGGAGGACAGCCGGGTGAAGCTGCGCGCCTTGTTCGCCGCCCTCATCCCGGCGCGCATCGCCGAGATCAAGGCCGGCACCGCGCCGGACGACAGCCTCACCCGCATCCTCAGCCTGAACCTGCCGGCGGCGGACCATTTCGGCATGGACCGGGTAGTCATCAACATCGGCGGCCTGCTCATCGGCGCCATCGAGACCACGGCGGAAGCCGCCATCAACGCCCTCGCCGAACTCTTCGCCCGGCCGGAAGTGCTCAGCGACGCGCGGGCGGCGGCCAGGGCCGGCGATGACGCGGTGTTCGACGGCTATGTGTGGGAGGCGCTGCGCTTCTCCCCCATCGTCGCCTTCATGTTCCGCGAGGCGGCGGCGACCTACACCCTCGCCAGGGGCTCGGCGCGGGAGAAGGTGCTGGGCAAGGGCACCGTGGTGCTCCCCTTGAGCCTCTCCGCCATGTTCGATCCGGACTTCGTGCCGGAGCCGGACGCCTTCAAGCCGGACCGGCCGTTCCACACCTACCTGCATTTCGGCTACGGGCACCATGAATGCCTTGGGCGCTATGTGGGCGGCACCATGATCCCCGAGATCGTGAAGCGCGTGCTCCTGCGCCCCGCCGCCCGCCCGCTGGCGCCGGTGGACATGGCGGGCACGCCGTTTCCCCAGACCTATCGCATCGGGCTGACCTGACGGATTAGAGTTGCGGGATGGCTCCCGTTCCCGACGTCCCTCCCGCCATCTGCCAGCCGGTCGATTTAAGCGGTTCTCCCCTTGACGAGCTGCAGTCCCGCCGCGCGGCCGGCTGGGCGCGGCGGGACGAGATCGTGCATTTCAGATTAGGGAACGACCTGCTGTCGTTTCCCGCCGCCTTTCTGCTCCTTGCCGCCGATCCTGCCAGTTTCGGATGCGTGAATGCGGTCCAACAGATTTCATTCGCCTTCTGGGCCTCGGACATGGCGCCAGCGGACCGGGAAATGTTTCGCGAGCCGCTTCTCGAAGCGGCAGCTATAGCGCCGACCCGCCAGCCGAACGATTTTATCATCAAGGTCAATGCGTTCTACGGCAACAAGCATCCTGATTGGCCCGATCTGGGCAAGAGGCTGACCAACCTCAGACAGTCGGAAAAGCCCCTTGGCATGCTTTATGGGCTTCAGGACTTCTCGCGGTTAAACGTTCAGTACCTCGTTCTGATTTCCGAGGATCGCGGCGTCCTGGTCCGCAGCCTCAACGATCCCGCTCCGCCTTACCCGATCGCCGAGATCAGCTTTCAGAATGAACATTGGTTCGCGCGGACCTTGGTGCCAATTCGGACCGTGCCGCGCTGGGACTTTATCTACAATCGGATCGACGCCTTCGTGGCGCAGCATCTGGTGAAGGGCTATTTCAAGCGCTGACGCCACCCGATACCGGCGCCGCGCGCAACAAAGTTTTGATTCCCGCGCCCGTTCCCGGTAAGCCTCGCCGGCTGGAGGGCGCGCCGGAAGCCTGCAATGCGGGCGGATCGGGCTCGCGCTCTCCGTCCCCGAGTTGGAGGGGCGTTTCATCCGGCGGACGGATTTCATCCGCCCGGGCGTCGCGCTCCAGACGCGCGAACGCCATGACAAAGACAGACGCTCCCCTCTCCCTCGCCGACCTTCGCTCCGAGATCGACCGCATCGACGCGGCCATGCACCAGCTGCTCATGGAGCGCAGCGAGATCATCGATCGCCTCGTGCAGGTGAAGCACACGCAGGGCACCGAGGGCGGCTCCGCCTTCCGACCCGCCCGCGAGGCGGACATGATGCGCCGGCTGGTGGAGCGCCATCGCGGCCTGCTGCCGCTCGACACGGTGGAGAGCATCTGGCGCGTCATCATCGCCACCTTCACCTATGTGCAGGCGCCCTATTCGGTCCATGCCGACCTCTCCGGCGGCGAGGCCTCCATGCGCGACAGCGCGCGCTTCCATTTCGGCTTCACCGTGCCGTTCCTGCCCCACATGGGCGCGCGGGGGGTGATCGATGCGGTGGCCGGCTCGCGCGGCGATCTCGGGCTGCTCGCCGCCGCCCCCTCTCCGTCTGCCGCCGACCCGTGGTGGACAGCGCTGGAGGCGGAAGGCGCGCCCAAGATCATCGCCCGCCTGCCCTTCGTGGAGCGGGACGACCACCCCGCCGGCCTGCCGGTATTCGTGGTCTCCCACCCCATCGCGGACGCCGCCGTGCGGGAGGTCCGCGTCTATTCGCTGCGCGTGACGGGATGGAGCGCGGCCGCGGGCCGTGCCATACCCGCCTTCGCCGAGGTGGTGGTGGCGCCGGACGAAGCCCTCGACGGCGCCGCCTTGCTCGTGTCCCTGCCCCCCGGCCATGCCGTGGACGAGGTGACGGGCGCCCTCGCAGAAGCGGGCGCGGGCATCCGCGCCGTCGCCGAGGTGGGCAGCCACGCCGCCACCCACAAGGTGGAGCGCGTCTCCGCCCGGCCGTGAAGAAAGATCGTCTGGAGTAACCTGAGATGTCCGCCGTGCTGAACGACCCCATCCCCACCGGCCGGCCCGAGCCGAAGCCGGGCGTGCTCGCCATCGAGGCCTATGTGCCGGGCAAGAGCCATGCTCCGGGGGTGGAGAAGGTGTTCAAGCTCTCCTCCAACGAGACCCCCCTCGGCCCGAGCGAGAAGGCGCTCGCCGCCTTCGCCGAGGCCGGCCGCCGGCTGGAGGACTATCCCGACGGCTCCGCGAGCGCGCTGCGCCAGGCCATCGCCAAGGCCAACGGGCTCGATCCCGACCGCATCATCTGCGGCGCCGGCTCCGACGAGATCCTGAACCTCGTGACCCACACCTATGTGGGCGCGGGCGACGAGGTGATCTATTCGGAGCACGGCTTCCTCGTCTACAAGATCGCGACCCTCGCCGCCGGCGGCGTGCCGGTCGTAGCGAAGGAGCGCGACCTCACGGCCGACGTGGACGCCATGCTCGCGCTGGTGACGCCGAAGACGCGCCTCGTCTTCCTCGCCAATCCGAACAACCCCACCGGCACCTATCTGCCGTTCGACGAGGTGAAGCGCCTGCACGCGGGCCTGCCCTCCAACGTGCTCCTCGTGCTGGACGCGGCCTATGCCGAATACGTCCGCCGCAACGATTACGAGACCGGGCTGGAGCTGGCGCTCTCCACCGACAACGTGCTCATGACCCGAACCTTCTCCAAGATCCACGGCCTCGCCGCGCTGCGCATCGGCTGGGCGGTGGGGCCGGCCCATGTCATCGACGCCATGAACCGCATTCGCGGGCCGTTCAACATGAACACCCCGGCCCTGCTGGCGGGCGCCGCGGCCATCGCCGATGCCGCCCATGTGGAAAAGGCGGTGGCGCACAACGCCCAGTGGCTGCCCTGGCTCACCGGCAAGATCGAGGCGCTGGGGCTTAAGGTGACGCCCTCGGTGGCGAACTTCCTGCTCATCCATTTCCCGGACACCCCCGGTCGCACGGCGAAGGAGGCGGACGCCTTCCTCATGCGTCGCGGCCTCGTGCTGCGGCAGGTGGCGAGCTACGGCCTGCCCAATGCCCTGCGCATGACGGTGGGCACCGAGGAGGCCAACGAGCTGGTGGTCGCGGCGCTCGCGGAGTTCATGGCGGGCGGAGCGGCGGGGTCGAACACGTGATCCAGCCTCTCGTGCCGCGCCTCGCCATCATCGGCGCGGGTCTCATCGGCTCGTCCATGGCCCGTGCCGCGCGGGAGAAACATCTCGCCGGTACCATCGTCGTCGCCGACGCGGATCCCGCCGTATGCGAGCGGGTGCGGCAGCTCGGCTTCGCCGATGTGGTGACGCAAGACGCCGGGGACGCCGCCGAAGGCGCCGACATCGTGATCGTCGCCGTTCCGGTGGGTGCCTCGGGCAAGGTGGCCGAGGCGGTGGGGCCGCGCCTCAAGGCCGGCGCCATCCTGTCCGACGTGGGCTCGGTGAAGGGCTTCGTGGTGGAGGCCATGGCCCCCCATGTGCCGGCCCATGCCCATCTCATCCCGGCCCATCCGGTGGCCGGCACGGAATTCTCCGGCCCGGACGCCGGCTTCGCCTCCCTGTTCGAGAACCGCTGGTGCATCGTCACCCCGCCCGACGGCGCGGACCCCGCCGCGGTGGAAGCCATCGTCGCCTTGTGGCGGGCGGCCGGGGCGAACGTCGAGACCATGAGCGCCCAGCACCATGATCTGGTGCTCGCCATCACCAGCCACGTCCCCCACCTCATCGCCTACAACATCGTCGGCACGGCGGCGCATCTGGAGGAGACACTGACCTCCGAGGTCATCAAATTCTCCGCCGGCGGCTTCCGCGACTTCACCCGCATCGCCGCCTCCGACCCCACCATGTGGCGCGACGTGTTCCTGACCAACCGGGAGGCGGTGCTGGAGATGCTCGGCCGCTTCACCGAGGATCTCACCGCCCTGCAGCGGGCCATCCGCTACGGCGACGGGGATGCGCTGTTCGAGCACTTCGCCCGCACCCGCGCCATCCGCCGCTCCATCATCGAGCAGGGGCAGGAAACCGCCGCCCCTGACTTCGGCCGTCGCGCGGCGGAAAAGCCGAAGCACGAGGACAGCTGACGAAGTGGGACATGTGACGCCCGGAATATGACGGTCGGTCAGCTTCCGTCACACCCGCGTGTCATATCCGCGTGGCATCCGCCCTGTAGGGACCAGCGTCACCATTCCGCCGAAGTCTCGCGCGACCTGAGAGGGGTTCGCCCCGACACAAGGAAGTAGATTCGGATGCTGGCGCGCCTGCTGCCCGTCGTCATGCTGCTCGCCGCGGCGCTCTTTCCGCGCGTGGCAGAGGCGCATCCCCATGTCTGGGTCACCATGAAGACCGAGGTGGTCTACGGCACCGACGGCAAGCTCACCGCGCTCAAGCAGGCCTGGACCTTCGACGACGCCTTCACCGCCTTCGCCTTGCAGGGGCTGGAGAAGCAGAAGGACGGCACCTATGGCGACGACGTGCTGAAGCCGCTCGCCGAGGTGAATGTCACGTCCCTGAAGGAATACGACTATTTCGTCCGGGGAAAAACCGCCACCGGCAAGCTCGCCTTCAAGGATCCGGTGGATTATTACCTCACCTACGAGAACGAGCTGCTCACCCTGCACTTCACCTTGCCGCTGGCGAAGCCCATCGCGGTGAAGGGGGCGGCCACCATCGAGATCTATGATCCCACCGTGTTCGTCTCCTTCTCCTTCGCCGACACGGAGCCGGTGAAGATGGTCGCGGCGCCGGCCGGCTGCACGCAGGAAGTCACCTCGCCGGAGCCGCCGCCCAGCTCGGCGCTCAACGAATCCTTCTTCGCCGGCCTGACCTCCGGCAGCACCTATGGCGCCCAGTTCGCGGACAAGATCACGGTGAAGTGCCCGTGAGCGCAGTCCCGGCGGCAGCGCCCGCGCGGATGCGCCGGGCGGGGATGATCCTTCTCGCCCTCGGTGCCATGGTGCTGTTCGCGCTGCTGGTGGCGCTGGTGCTCTATCCCGACATGGTGTTCGCGCAGGGGTTTGGCCCGCCAAAGGCGACGCCCTTCGGGCTCGGCGGGGCCGCCGCCCAGCCGCCGCCCTCCGGTATCACCGGCTTCATCCTCGCCAAGCAGGCGGAATTCTACCGCGCGCTGGTGGGGGCGGTGCGCGCCGCCAAGCAGGACGGCAACGCCACCTTCCTCCTCGCCGGCCTCTCGTTCGCCTATGGCGTGTTCCACGCGGCCGGGCCGGGGCACGGCAAGGCGGTAATCTCCTCCTATCTCCTCGCCGATGGCGGCACGCTGCGCCGGGGCGCCGTGCTGTCGCTGGCCGCCGGCATGGTGCAGGCGGTGGCGGCCATCCTCTTCGTCGGCATCCTCGCGCTGGCGCTGGGGGCGACCGCCGTTTCCATGGCGCAGGCCATGACGGTGGTGGAAGTCGCGGCCTATGGCGGCATCGGCCTGTTCGGGCTTTATCTCGCGATCGTGAAGGGCCGCGCCCTGATTGCTGCGGCGCGGGGCGATGCGGCCCACGTCCACGCCGCCGATTGCGATTGCGGCGACAAGCACGCCCCCGACCCCGCGCTTCTCGCGGGACAGGGCGGGTGGAAGCGGGCCGCTGTCGCCGTGGTCTCGGCCGGCGCCCGGCCCTGCTCCGGCGCCATCCTCGTGCTGACGTTCGCGCTCTCGCAGGGCGTGTTCCTGAGCGGTGTCGCCGCCGCCTTCGCCATGGGCCTCGGCACCGCCGCCATGGTGACCCTGATCGCCGGCATCGCCGTTTATGGCAAACGCCTTGCCGTGCGCATCGCCGGACGCGACACGCGCTGGTCCGTCATGGCCCGGCTGGGGGTGGAACTGGGCGCGGCCCTGCTGGTGATGCTGTTCGGCTTCGGCCTGCTGACCGGCTATCTGGAAAGCGAGCGGCTGCTGCCGGGCTGATCCTCGTCGGTTTGGGTTGCCGCAGCGCAGCCGATTCCGGGTGCAATGCACCAAAATACGTCACGCCCAGCTTTTCGGCAATTTCGTTGCGCTTTGAATTAAAACAACGAAATTGCCGGGTGCGACACTCCGTGCCAGCCTAAAGGCGAACGGTGCACGTGATTTCCACGCGATGCCGTCCCCTGCCCGGCCCCGCTGGAGGCGTCGCGATGGCTCTGAAGCCTGTTTCGCTCGACGACAAATATGACCTGTCCCAGGAGCGCGTGTTCGTATCGGGCACGCAGGCTCTCGTCCGCCTCGCCTTGATGCAGAAGGAGCGCGACCGGCGCGCCGGCCTCAACACGGCCGGCTATGTCACTGGCTATCGCGGCTCCCCCCTCGGCGGGCTCGACCAGCAGTTCCTGCGCGCCGAGAAGGTGCTCAAGGCCAACGACATCAAGTTCATGTCCGGCCTCAACGAGGACCTCGCCGCCACCGCGCTCTGGGGTTCGCAGCAGGCGGAGCTGCGCGGCGAGGGCAAGTATGACGGCGTGTTCGGCCTCTGGTACGGCAAGGGACCGGGCGTCGACCGCTCCGGCGACGTGTTCCGCCACGCCAACAATGCCGGCACCTCGCGGCACGGCGGCGTGCTCGCCCTCATGGGCGACGACCACACCTGCGAAAGCTCCACCACCGCCCACCAGAGCGAATTCCATTTCGTCGACGTGATGATCCCGGTGCTGAACCCTGCGGGCGCGCAGGAGATCATCGATTACGGGCTCTATGGCTGGGCGCTGTCGCGCTTCGCCGGCACGTGGGTCGGCCTCAAGGCGGTGAAGGATACCATCGAGAGCACCGGCATCGTGGACGGGCGCCTGGACCGCGTGCGCATCGAGCCGGCGCTGGGCTTCGAGATGCCCCCCGGCGGCCTCAACATCCGCCTCGGCGACACGCCGCTGGCGCAGGAGGAGCGGCTCCAGGAATTCAAGCGCGACGCCGTGCTGCATTTCCTGCGGGCGAACCGCCTCAACCGCTTCATCACCTCCGGCGGCGCCCGCCCGCGCATCGGCATCGCCACGGTGGGCAAGTCCTATCTCGACGTTCGCCTCGCCCTGGACGAGCTGGGCATCGACGAGGTGCGGGCGAACGATCTCGGCCTGCGCATCTGGAAGGTGGCCTGCCCCTGGCCGCTGGAGACGCAGGGCCTCCACGAATTCGCCAAGGGCCTCGACCTCATCATGGTGGTGGAGGAGAAGCGCTCCCTCATCGAGGTGCAGGTGCGCGAGGAGCTGTACGGCACCGCCAACCAGCCCGTCTGCATCGGCAAGAAGGACGAGCAGGGCCGCTGGATGTTCCCGGTGAAAGGCGCGCTGGATCCCAACGACATCGCCATCCAGCTCGGCCGGCGCCTCCTGGCCTATGGCCACATCCCGGACATCGCCGCCCGCGTGGCGGAGCTGGAAGAGGCGCAGCGGGTGCTTGCCGCCACTTCGGATGTGGCGACGCGCATCCCCTATTTCTGCTCCGGCTGCCCGCACAATTCCTCCACCAAGGTGCCCGAGGGCATGCGCGCCTATGCCGGCATCGGCTGCCACTACATGGTGCAGTGGATGGACCGGGAGACCACCGGCTTCACCCAGATGGGTGGCGAGGGCGCCAACTGGATCGGCGAATCCTCCTTCTCCAAGCGCGGCCATGTGTTCCAGAACCTCGGCGACGGCACCTACAACCATTCAGGCTATCTCGCGCTCCGCGCCGCCTGCGCCGCCAAGGTGAACGTCACCTACAAGATCCTCTTCAACGACGCGGTCGCCATGACCGGCGGCCAGACCCATGACGGCAACCTCACCGTCCCGGTCATCGCCCGCCAGGTGGCGGCGGAAGGGGTGGAGCGGGTCGTCGTCGTCACCGACGAGCCCGGAAAATATCCCGCGGGCACCCTCTGGCCGGCCGGCATGACCATCCACCACCGCGACGAGCTGGACGCCGTGCAGCGGGAGCTGGCGGCCATTTCCGGCGTCACGGTGATGATCTACGACCAGACCTGCGCCTCCGAGAAGCGGCGGCGCCGGAAGCGCGGCCAGTTCCCCGACCCCGACAAGCGCGTGCTCATCAACGAGCGCGTCTGCGAGGGCTGCGGCGATTGCGGGGTGAAGTCCAATTGCGTCTCCGTGCAGCCGCTCGAAACCGAATTCGGCCGCAAGCGCGAGATCGACCAGTCGTCCTGCAACAAGGACTTCTCCTGCGTGAACGGCTTCTGCCCCTCCTTCGTGACGGTCCACGGGGCGAAGCCGAAGAAGAGCGCGGGCGCGGCGGCCGGCGCGGACTCATGGCCCGACCTGCCGGAGCCGGCGCATCCCGAGATCCACGGCACCTATGGCATCATCGCCACGGGCGTGGGCGGCACCGGCGTCGTCACCATCGGCGCCATCCTCGGCATGGCGGCGCATCTGGAAGGCAAGGCCTGCGGCATGATCGACATGGCCGGCCTCGCCCAGAAGGGCGGCGCGGTCTACAGCCACATCCGCCTCGCCAACGACCCGGCCGACATCACCGCCATCCGCGTGCCGGCGCGCGGCGCCGACGTGGTGCTGGGCGGCGATCTGGTGGTCGCGGGCACCAAGAAGGTGCTGGCGGCGGTGAAGCCGGGCAAGACCATCTGCGTGGTGAACACGCACGAGGTGCTGCCCGGCGACTTCACCCGCAACGCGGACTATTCGCTCCCCACCGAGCGCATCAAGCGCACCATCCGCGATCTGGTGGGCGATGCGCAGACCCACTTCATCGAGGCGAGCCGCCTCGCCCAGGCGCTGTTCGGCAACGCGCTGGCGCAGAACATCTTCATGGTCGGCTATGCCTACCAGTTCGGCGCCCTGCCCTTGTCCGCCGCCGCCATCGAGCGGGCTATCGAGCTAAACGGCGAGGCGGTGGCCATGAACAAGGCCGCCTTCCTCTGGGGCCGCCGCGCCGCACACGATCCGGCCGCCGTGGAGGCCATCGCCACGCCGAAGGGCACCGTCTCCAGCGACGCGCGGCGGCTCTCGCAGAGCCTCGACGAGGTGATCGCCCGGCGCGTCGCCGACCTCACCCTCTACCAGAACGCCGCCTATGCGGCCCGCTACAAGGCGCTCGTGGACAAGGTGCGCATCAATGAGCAGGCCAAGGCGCCCGGCCGGGGCGGCCTCGCCGAGGCGGTGGCGAAGAACCTCTATAAGCTCATGGCCTACAAGGATGAATACGAGGTCGCCCGGCTCTATGCCGACGGCGCCTTCCGCGCCCAGGCGGACGCGGCCTTCGACGGTGCGCTGAGGTTCGAGTTCCACCTCGCCCCGCCCCTCCTCGCCCGCCGCGACGCGACGGGGGAGCCGCGCAAGATCACGCTCGGACCTTGGATGATGAAGGGCTTCTCCCTGCTGGCGAAGCTCAAGGGCCTGCGCGGCAGCGCGCTGGACGTGTTCGGCTACACGCAGGAGCGCCGCACCGAGCGGACGCTGATCGCGGACTACGAGCGCACGGTGGGCGAGCTGATCGCGAAGCTCGACCCCGCCAACCACGCGATCGCCGTCGCCATCGCCTCCATCCCGGAGAAGATCCGCGGCTTCGGCCACGTGAAGCTGCGGCACCTGGAGGCGGCCAAGGCCGAGGAGCAGGACCTCCTCGCCCGCTTCCGCAACCCGCCGGCGCCGACAGCGGTTGCGGCGGAGTAGGGAAAATTGCCTTCTCCCCTCGCGGGAGAAGGTGGATCGCGGCGCACGCCGCGAGACGGATGAGGGGGTGGCGCCGATCGCCCCATCGCCGGTCATGCGCTGAGCGCCCCCCTCACCCCCGGCCCCTCTCCCGCCCGAACTCGGCAGCAGCCGAGTTCGGTTCGCGGAGATTGAAGTCGGCAAAAGCCGACTTCAAGGGGAGAGGGGGAAGACTGGAAGGAGCGGCGCGCGCCGCCTTGCCTCAGTTCCCGCCGAGGATGGCCTTCAGCTCGGCGCGGAACTCCGCCTCGATGTCGGGGCGCGAGAGCGCATAGGCGACGTTGGCCATGAGGAAGCCGATCTTCGAGCCGCAGTCATAGACGTTGCCGTCGAAACGCACCGCGTAGAACGGCTCGGTCTCCTTCAGCTTCAGCATCGAGTCCGTGAGCTGGATCTCGTTGCCGGCGCCGCGCTCCTGCTTGGCGAGCAGGTCGAAGATGCCGGGCTGGAGGATGTAGCGGCCGGAAATGGCGAGGTTGCTCGGCGCGGTGCCGGCCTTGGGCTTCTCGACCATCTGGGTGATGGCCTTGGCGCCCTTCGCCGCATCGGCGCCGGTGCCGACGATGCCGTACTGGTGGGTCTGGTCGTCCGGCACCTCATACACCGCCACCACGTTGCCGCCGGTCTCGTTGTAGGCCTCGACCATGGAGCCGAGGCAGCCGTGGCCGTTGCCGTTGCCGGTCCTCGGCATGTGCAGCATGTCGGGCAGGAGCAGCGCGAACGGCTCGTCGCCGATGATGTCGCGCGCGCACCACACCGCATGGCCAAGGCCGAGGGGCAGCTGCTGGCGGGTGAAGGACGTGGTGCCGGCCTTGGGCGTGTCGCGGTCGAGCTGCTCCAGCTCCTTGACCTTGCCGCGCTCCTGAAGCGTGCGCTCCAGCTCGAACTGCCGGTCGAAATGATCCTCGATCACCGCCTTGTTGCGGCCGGTGACGAAAACGATGTGCTCGATGCCGGCGGCGCGGGCTTCATCCACGACGTGCTGCACGACGGGCCGGTCCACCACCGTCAGCATCTCCTTCGGCACAGCCTTGGTCGCCGGAAGGAAGCGCGTGCCGAGGCCCGCGACGGGTAGGATCGCCTTGCGAATGGGTTTACGCATTTCGAGTAACGCCCCTCCTGAATACCCACGCCCGTGGTCTAGCACAGCTGGAGCGTGAGCGTGCGGCATGTCGGCCGCTGCGCGAAACTGTCCTGCCCCTATGGCAGCCGAGTGGCAACGGCCGAAATCGCCCCGCTGTTCCCCAAGATGGGTTAATGCGGCCCCAACGCGATACCGGCCATCGAAACTTGCCATCCATTAACCGCGACGCAACCATATTGCCGCCCAGTAGACGCCTCAGACGATCAACCCGGCCCTCATGGCGGGGCGGAAAGGGAAGGCTTTCAAGATGGCTTCGACGACGCGCGGAAGGACCACCTTGGGAAGCGGCGTGGCCGTGGCGCTCGCCCTCATCGCCGGCCTCGTTACCCCCGCCGCCGGACAGGCCCAGACCACGGGCTCCATCTTCGGCTTCCCGCCGCCCGCCCCGCAGGCGGCGCAGGCCGGCGCGGGCCATCCGCTGATGACGCCGCAGGCGCTCGCCCAGGCTGAAGCGAACTTCCCCCAGTGCATCGCCAATCTGTGGCCGCTGGCCCAGTCCAAGGGCGTCTCCCGGCGCACCTTCGAGCGGTACACCGCTTCTCTGCAGCCGCAGATGAAGATCATGGAATTCATGGACAGCCAGCCGGAATTCTCCAAGCCCATCGGCGCCTATGTGAACATGCTGGTCACCGAGTGGCGCGTGAAGAAGGGCCGCGAGATTCTGGAACGCTACAAGGCCATCTTCGACCGCGTCGAGAAGGCCTATGGCGTGGACCGCTACGCCGTCACCGCCATCTGGGGCATCGAATCCACCTATGGCGATCCGAAGGGCATCGGCTCGCGCAACGTGTTGGAATCCACCGCCACGCTCGCCTGCATCGGGCGGCGGCAGGATTATTTCCGCGACGAATTCATCGCCACGCTCCAGATCCTGGAGAAGGACGACGTTCCCTACGACCACCTCACCGGATCGTGGGCGGGCGCGTTCGGGCCCACCCAGTTCATGCCCACCTCGTTCCAGCGCTTCGCGGTGGATTTCGACGGCGACGGCAAGCGCAACGTGGTGGATTCCATTCCCGACATCATCGCCTCCACCGCCAACAATCTGAAGCTGGATGGCTGGGAGTTCGGCAAGGCGTGGGGCTATGAGGTGGCGCTGCCGCAGGGCTTCGACTACCGCCTCGCCAACCGCAGCAACAAGAAGACGCTGGCGGAATGGAACGCGCTGGGCGTGCGCCGGCCGAGCGGCATCGCCTATCCGCGCCCCGGCGACACCGCTTATCTGCTGCTGCCGGGCGGTGCCAGCGGCCCGGCCTTCCTGATGATGAAGAATTTCGACGCCATCCTGAAATACAACCCGGCCGACGCCTACGCCCTCGCCATCGGGCATCTGGCCGACCGGCTGCGCGGCGGCGGCGCCTTCGCCCAGGCGTGGCCGAAAGAGGAGCGCGGGCTCTCCAAGGCCGAGCGGCAGGAAATCCAGAGCCGTCTCACCCAGATGGGCTACGACATCGGCAATGTGGACGGCATCCTCGGTCAGAAGAGCCGGGTCGCCATCCAGGACTACCAGGTCCGCGCCGGCCTCCTGCCGGACGGCTATCCCGACGTCGCCTTGCTCCAGCAGATGCGCCGCTGAGCGGGGCGAATCCGTCGTCGTCCTCCGATTTGATCGGAGGACCCATGGCGCCGCTCGTCCCGACCTCCGGCCGCCCGCGATGGCGGAGGGATGGGCCCTCCGATCAAGTCGGAGGGCGACAGCTGTAATTGCCCTCGGCGCTCCGGCTGCGCCGTTGCTGGTCCGCGAACAGACCTAAATCAGCCCGTCCACCGCCTCCGTCAGCCGCTCCAGATCCTCCGGGCGGGACAGGCGATGGTCGCCGTCCTTGATGAGGGAGAACACCACGTCGTCCTCGGCGAGGCAGCTCACGAGGCGCATGGCATGCTCCCACGGCACGTCCTCGTCCCGCGCGCCCTGCAGGATGCGCACCGGGCAGCCCACCGCGAACGGCGCGCCCAGGAGCAGGTGGCGGCGCCCATCCTCGATCAGCTCGCGGGTGATGACATAGGGCTCCTCGCCATAAAGCGTCGGCTTCAGGAATTTGCCCGTCGTCTCCATCAGCGCGCGCACTGGCGGGGGGAACTTCTCCCACATCAGGGCTTCGGTGAAGTCCGGTGCCGGGGCCACCAGCACCAGCCCCTTCAGCCTTTTCTCCCCCCGCGCGGCGAGGGCGCGGGCGAGGAGCAGCGCGATCCAGCCGCCCATGGACGAGCCGATGACCACCTGCTCGCCCGAGGTGGCCTGGTCGAACACCGCCAGCGCCTCATTGAGCCAGCGCGAGATGGTGCTCTCCTCGAACGCCCCGCCGGAGGCGCCGTGGCCGGAATAATCGAACCGCACGTTCGCCTGCCCGCGCGCCTGCGCCCAGCGGGCGAGGTGCTCCGCCTTGGTGCCGGTCATGTCCGACTTGAAGCTGCCGAGCCAGAACAGGCCGGGCGCCGCGCCGGGGATGGCGCGGATGGCGATGGCACGGCCGTCCACGTCGAGGGTGGAGGCGGTTTCGCCGGGGATGGTCTCGGTCATGGCGTCAGCTCAGGCGAAGGCGGCGAAATAGCGCGCGATGATGCGGGAATAGATGCGCGTCAGCACCTCGAGATCGGCGACGGGGGTGGCCTCGTCCACCTTGTGCATGGTCTGGCCCACAAGGCCGAATTCCACCACCGGGCAGAGATCCTTGATGAAGCGCGCATCCGAGGTGCCGCCCGAGGTGGAGGCCTCCGGCCGCCGCCCGGTCTCCGCCTCCACCGCGTCCGCCACCAGTTCCACGAAGGGTCCGGGCGCGGTGAGGAAGCTCTGACTGGCGCCGGGCTGGAAGGCGAGATCATATGTTAGGCCGGCGCCGTCGAGGCGGCGGATGATCTCGGACTTCAGCGTCTCCAGGGAATAAAGGTCGTTGAAGCGCACGTTGAAGCGGGCGGTGGCCTCGGCCGGGATCAAATTGAACACCGGATTGCCGACATCGATGGAGACCACCTCCAGGTTCGACGGCGGGAAGAAGTCCGAGCCATGGTCGAGGGGCGCGGCGGTCAATTCTCCCACCAGCTTTACCAGGCGCGGAATGGGATTGTCGGCGAGGTGCGGATAGGCCACGTGCCCCTGCACCCCCTTCACGGTGAGGATGCCGGAGAGGCTGCCGCGCCGGCCCACCTTGAAGGCATCGCCCATGGCGCCGGGGTTGGTGGGCTCGCCGAGGACGCAGTGATCAATGACCTCGCCCTTCTCCTTCAGCCACTCCACCACCTTCACCGTACCATCCAGCGCCGGGCCTTCCTCGTCGCCGGTGATGAGGAAGGAGAGCGAGCCCCTCTCCGGCCGCCCGCAGGCGAGCGCGGCCGAGAGGAAGGCGGCCACCGCCCCCTTCATGTCCACGGCGCCCCGTCCGTAGAGCTTGCCGTCCTCCACCGTGCCGGCGAACGGACCGTGCTGCCATTGGGCGGGATCGCCCTCGGGCACCACGTCCACATGGCCGGCGAAGCACAGATTGGGGGAGCCGCTCCCGATGCGGGCGTAGATGTTGGGGATGGGCACGCCGCCGCTGTCGAACGTCAGGCGCTCCACATGGTATCCTGACGCCTCCAGCCGACGCGCGACCAGTTCCAGCGCGCCGCCCGAATTGGGGGTGACGGACGGCGCCCGGATCAGTTCGGCCGCCAGCGTCAGCGCATCGGGAACATTGGCCCGAAGCTCGGGCTTGACGGAAGCATCGGCGGTCATCAGGAAAGCCTCATCGCGACCGGGGGACGACGAGATAGCGGCAAACGCGCCGGTCTTTCCAGCGGTTTTCTCGGCGATCCGGGCGGCCGGGCCGCCTTTATGCCCCATCCGCCACGAGGCTGCCGCCTTCAGGCGACAGGAACGCCGCGGCGGAGGTTCAAATATGAAGGTGAAGACGTCCGCGGCCTTTCTGGTCGCGCTCGCCCTGTCGGTTTTCCCGCTGGCTCAGGCCGGCGCCCAGCAGGCCGCGAGCCCGCCGGCGCAAGGCCAACAGCAGGGACAGGGCCAGAGCACGCCCGCCGCGGCCACGCCCAATGCCGCAGCCTCGCCCCCCGCCGCGCCGGCGGCGGCCTCCGGCGCCCCCGCCCCGGCCGCCGGCGATGCGGCGCCCGCACAGCCGGTGCCAGCGCCAAAGCCCGCACCGGTCCCGCCCGATCCGACCATCGTCGCCGCCCGCGAGAAGATGGAGGCGGCCCGCTCCGCCCTCGATTCCATCGACGCCGCCCTCGCGGTGGAAGGCCTGCGCCCCGGCGACCTCGACGAGCTGCGCCAGCGCCTCGACCCCGCCCGCAAGGATCTTGCCGCCGTCTCCGACCAGATCGCCCCCCGCGTCGCCGACGCGGAGAGCCGTCTCAACGGCCTCGGCCCCAAGCCCGCCGACGGCGCGACCGAGGAGCCCACCGTCGCGGCCGACCGCGAGCGCCTGACCAAGGTCGCCGCCGAATTGGGCGGCGTGCTGAAGCAGAACCGCGCGCTGGTGCTGCGCGGCGACCAGATTTCCGACCGCATCAGTTCCCGCCGCCGCGCGTTGTTCACCGGGCAGCTGTTCGAGCGGGTGGATTCTGTCATCGACCCCGACCTGTGGACCAACGCCTTCGGCGCGCTGAATTCCGAGTTCCGCGCCCTGCGCTACTTCGGCAACGACTGGCGGGCCTATTCGGTGCGGCGCCTGTCGCCGCTCGCGGTGATCGGCATCGTCCTCGGCGGCATCGCCATCATGGCCGCCGTGGTGGCGGGCGGCATCCTGCTGCGCAAGCGCCTGCGCACCCCGCCGCCGGAGCCGGGCGAAAGCTTCACGCGCCTGCGCTCGGCGCGCGAGGCGATGAAGGTTCTGTTCCTGAACGCCACCGTTGCGCCCGCCGCGGCTATGGCGGCCATCGCCTTCATCGGCGCGTTCGAGATCATCCCGCCCCGCGCCGATGAACTGGTGCAGGGCATTGTCATCGCCATCTTCATCAAGGCCATCGGCAACGCCGTGGGCCGCGCCTTCCTGGCGCCGAACGAGCCGTGGCGCCGCCTGCCGCCGCTCTCGGATGGCGCCGCCGTACTCGCCTTCCGCTATTACTCCTTCACCGTGTGGACGCTGGCCATCGCCGCCGCCCTCAATGCCCTGCACCGGGTTCTGTTCGCGCCGGTGGGGCTGACGGTGGTGACGAGCGCGATCATGTCGCTGCTCATCGCCGGCTTCATCTCACGCTTCCTCGTCGGCGCCGCCCGCGCCGAGGCCAATGCGGATACGGCGAAGGACCCGGCGACCACCGATCCCTCGGCCATCGCCGCCACCGGCCCCGCGCAGGCTCCGCCCCGCTACATCCGCCTGTTCGTATGGGTGGCGGTGTTCGCCCTCCTCGGGGCGCTGGTGGCCGGCTACATCAGCTTCGCGGCCTTCGTCGCCGCGCGCATGGTCATCGCCGCCGCCGTGCTCGGCGTGCTCTACCTGCTCTATGCCCTCATCGACGCCTTCTTCGGCGAGGGCCTTTCCGCCGAGACCCACCGCGCGCGGGTGATCTCCAGCATGCTCGGCCTGAAGCCGGAGCGGGTGGAGCTGATCGGCGTCCTGGCGTCGGGCCTGCTCAAGCTGCAGCTGTTCGTGATCGCCGCCTTTCTCATTGTCGGCAGCTGGGGCACCTCCACCGCCGACATGATGGAGACGGTGGAGCGCGTTTCCTTCGGCGTGCGCATCGGCAACGCCACCATCACCCTGTGGAGCGTGGTCTATGCCGTGCTCCTGCTGCTGGTCAGCCTCGCGGCGGCGCGCGGACTGCAGAAATGGGTGTCGAGCGCGCTCTTGCCCCGCACCGGGCTCGAGCCGTCGCTGCAATCCTCCATCGCCACCATCGTCGGCTATGTGGGCACGATCGTCGCCGTCATGGTGGCCATGGGCCAGTTGGGGCTGAACCTCGAGAACATCGCGCTGGTCGCCGGTGCCCTCTCGGTCGGTATCGGCTTCGGCCTCCAGTCCATCGTGTCCAATTTCGTGTCCGGCCTGATCCTGCTGGCCGAGCGGCCCATAAGGGTGGGCGACACCATCAATGTGAAGGGCGAGGAAGGCTATGTGCGGCGCATCTCGGTGCGGGCCACCGAGATCGAGACCTTCGAGCGCGCCACGGTGATCGTGCCCAATGCCGACCTCATCACCGGCATGGTGAAGAACTGGACGCACTCCAACACCACCGGCCGCATCATCGTCGCCGTCACCGTCTCCTATGACAGCGATCCGGAGGAGGTGCGCGACATCCTCGTCGGCTGCGCCTGCGACCATCCGCAGGTGCTCCAGTCGCCGCCGCCGCGCGTGTTCCTGATGAAGTTCGCCGATGCGGGCATCGTGTTCGAGCTGCGCTGCGTGGTGGCCAACGTGGACTATGCGCTGACGGTGAAGAGCGACCTGCACTTCCAGGTGCTCTCGCGCTTCCGCAAGGCGCACGTGGGCATGGTGGCGCAGCCCTGGGCCGCCCTCGCCCGGGCCCCGCGCGACATGGTGCCCCCGCCGCCCGCGCCGCCCGACCCGCTGCAATAGGCCGGGGCCGGGAGGGGAGCGGGCGCTAACGCTTCCTCAACCCTCCCGGCGCACAAGACAGGGGAACGTCGGGGGATCGCCCCCGAAAGCCCGCCCGATGCGGCCAGCCGGAAGCCGAGACATGCGCGACACTTTTCTCCGCCGCTCCCTCCTCGCCGGTGCCGGCCTTGCGCTTCTCGCCGCCATCGCCGGCTGTGCCACCACCGAGCAGATCGACACCCAGCCGGCCTTCTACATCAACCTCGCCAAGACCGGTAAGCCGGTGGATGCCGCCGCCGCGGCCTCGCTCCTCTCCGACTACCGCACCGCGCGCGGGCTGCCGGCCGTGACCATCGACGACACGCTTTCCCGCCTCGCCCAGGACCAGGCCAACGCCATGGCCAAGGCGGACAACCTCTCCCACGAGGTGGGCGGGCGCAATTTCATGACCCGCATCAAGGCCTCGGGCTATGACGCGAAGCGCGCGGTGGAAAATGTGGGCGCCGGCTACCACACCCTGGCCGAGGCCTTCTCCGGCTGGCGCGATTCCCCCTCGCACAACAAGAACATGCTGGAGCCCGGCGTGACCCGCATGGGCATCGCCACGGCCAACGCACCCAATTCCAAATACAAGGTCTATTGGGCGCTCATCCTCGCCCAGCCGGATACCCCGCCCGCGCGATGACACGCCTGCGCGGCGCTTGAGCAGGGCGAAAACTCCGGCGCGGCATCCTGTTTACGGCACCGCTGCGCGCGTTCGTGATCGTGCGGTACGGGCGGAGGGCTTTCCCATTGCCGGCTTCTCTGGCCTAATCTGCCTGTTGATATCGTGACAGGCAGGAGAGGAAGATGAAGCGGATCGCTTTCGTCGCGTGCGCCCTGAGCATCCTCGCCGGCCCGGCGCTCGCATGCCCGGGCATGACCAACGCCTCCATCGGCGACACCACGACCACCGCCAGCAATCCCGTGACCCAGAAGGGCGGCTGATTTCGGCGCACGTCGCGCCTCGGCTTCCTCCCGGACGGAACCTCCGTTCCCCGGCCCCAGGGCCGGGGCTTTTTTATGCGCGAAACGCAAACGGCCGGCGGGATGCCCGCCGGCCGCTCACTTTCAAACCATTGGCAGCGCCAAGGCGCCGCGCCCATCACATGTGGATGGCGCGCTTCTCCACGGCCATGGCCGCCTCCTTCACCGCTTCCGAGCGGGTGGGGTGGGCGTGGCAGGTGCGGGCGAGATCCTCGGACGAGCCGCCGAACTCCATCAGCACCGCGCATTCGTGGATCATCTCGCCGGCCTCGGGGCCGATGATGTGGGCGCCCAGCACCTTGTCGGTGGCGGCGTCGGCGATGATCTTCACGAAGCCGTCCGTGGTGTTGTTCACCTTGGTGCGGCCGTTGGCGGTGAAGGGGAACTTGCCGACCTTGTAGGCGACGCCCGCGGCTTTCAGCTCGTCCTCGGTCTTGCCGACGGAGGCGACCTCCGGGAAGGTGTAGACCACGCCGGGGATCACGTCGTAGTTCACGTGGCCCGCCTTGCCGGCCAGCTGCTCCGCCAGCGCCACACCCTCGTCCTCGGCCTTGTGGGCGAGCATGGGGCCGACGATCACGTCGCCGATCGCATAGATGCCGGGCACGTTGGTGGCGAAGTGGTGGTCGGTGACCACGCGGCCGCGCGCGTCCTTGGCGACGCCCGCCTCCTCCAGCCCGAGGCCGGCGGTGTAGGCGATGCGGCCGATGGCGACCAGCACCACGTCCGCCTCGATCACCTCGGCGGCGCCGCCGGCGGCGGGCTCCACCGTGACCTTCAGCGTCTCGCCGGAGGTGTCCACACCGGTGACCTTGGTGCCGAGCTTGAAGGTGAAGCCCTGCTTGTCGAGGATGCGCTGGAAGGACTTGGCCACGTCCGAATCCATGCCGGGCAGGATGCGGTCGAGGAATTCCACCACCGTGACCTCAGCGCCGAGGCGCCGCCACACCGAGCCCAGTTCCAGGCCGATGACGCCCGCGCCCACCACGACGAGCTTGCCGGGCACCTTGGGCAGCTTCAGCGCGCCGGTGGAGGAGACGATGCGGTCCTCGTCGATGGTCACGCCGGGCAGCGGAGCGACATCGGAGCCGGTGGCGATGACGATGTTCTTCGTCTCCAGCACCTCGACCTTGCCGTCGGCATTGAGGGTGACTTCCACCTTGCCGGGGCCGAGGATCTTGCCGGCGCCCATGTAGACGTCGACCTTGTTCTTCTTCAGCAGGAACTCGACGCCCTTCACGTTGCCGTCCACGCCCCGGTCCTTGAAGGCCAGCATGGCGGGCAGGTCGAGGGTGGGAGCCGGCACGCCGATGCCCATCTCGCCGAACTTGTGGCCCGCTTCCTCGAACAGCTCGGAGGCATAGAGCAGCGCCTTGGAGGGGATGCAGCCCACGTTCAGGCAGGTGCCGCCATGGGTGCCGCGCTTCTCCACCACCGCGACCTTGAGGCCGAGCTGGGCCGCGCGAATGGCACACACATAGCCGCCGGGGCCGGTGCCGATGATGATCAGGTCGTAGGACATGGAATGCACTCGCAGGATGGTCAGCGGGGGTCCAACGCAGCGTTGAACGCCCAGACATGGCCGAACGGATCCTGGATCCGCGCGTGGCGCGCGCCCCAGAACATATCGGCCGGCGGCATAATCACGGTGGCTCCCGCGCGGACGGCGCGAGCGAAGGCGGCTTCGACCTCCGCCCCGCTGCGGAAGTTGGCGTTGAGCGTCACGCTGGCGCCGCCGCGGCTCACGGGCGACGCCAGGCTGTTCCCGAACTCCGGAAACTCGTCATGCAGCATCACTTCCGCGCCGAAGACGTCGACGTTGGCGTGCATCACCCGCACGCCATCTTCCGCCATCTGCCTGAAGGTGCAGGAGGCGCCGAACGCGGCTTCATAAAAAGCAATCGCCTCGGTGCCGCCCCGGACGCAAAGATGCGCCTGGAGCGGCGGAGGGTTCGGCCCGAACGCCATCCTCCTCAGATCCTCACAGATCCAGCACGAGCCGCGCGGGATCCTCCAGGGTCTCCTTCACGCGCACCAGGAAGGTCACGGCCTCGCGGCCGTCGACGATGCGGTGGTCGTAGGAGAGAGCGAGGTACATCATCGGGCGGATCACGATCTGGCCCTTGACCACCACCGGGCGCTCCTCGATGCGGTGCATGCCGAGGATGCCCGACTGCGGCGCGTTGAGGATGGGGGTGGACATCAGCGAGCCGTAGATGCCGCCGTTGGTGATGGTGAAGGTGCCGCCCTGCATCTCCTCGATGCCGAGCTTGCCGTCACGCGCCTTGCGGCCGTAGCCGGCGATGGCCTTCTCGATCTCGGCGACCGACATGAGGTCCGCGTCGCGCACCACCGGAACCACGAGGCCCTTCTCGGTGCCCACCGCGATACCGATGTTGTAGTAGTTCTTGTAGACGAGATCCTGGCCGTCGATCTCGGCGTTCACCGCCGGGATGTCCTTCAGCGCCGCGATCACCGCCTTGGTGAAGAAGCCCATGAAGCCGAGCTTGGTGCCGTGCTTCTTCTCGAAGGCATCCTTGAACTGGCTGCGCAGGCTCATGACGGCGGTCATGTCCACGTCGTTGAACGTGGTGAGCATGGCGGCGGTGTTCTGGGCGTCCTTCAGGCGGCGCGCGATGGTCTGGCGCAGCTTGGTCATCTTGACCCGCTCCTCGCGGGCGGCGTCGGTGGGCGCCGAGGGGGCGCGGACCGCGACCGGAGCGGGCGCGGCGGCGGCCGAGGCGCCGGCGGCGATGGCGGCCAGCATGTCACCCTTGGTGACGCGGCCGTCCTTGCCGGAGCCGGCGACATCGGCCGGGTTCACGCCGGTCTCGGCGGCGATGCGGCCGACGGCCGGGCCGTTGCTGCCGGCCGCAACCGCGGCGGCGGGAGCGGCGGGGGCCGCAGGAGCCGGAGCCGGCGCGGCGGCCGGAGCCGGAGCAGCGGCGGGCGCGGCCTCGGCGCCCGAGCCGGCGCCGATGTTGCCGAGCAGCGCGCCGACGCCCACGGTCTCGCCATCCTTGGCGACGATCTCGGAGAGGACGCCCGAGGCCGGGGCCGGCACCTCGACGGTCACCTTATCGGTCTCAAGCTCCACCAGCGGCTCATCGGCCTTGACGGCCTCGCCGGGCTTCTTGAACCACTTGCCGATGGTCGCCTCGGTAACGGACTCGCCCAGGGTGGGCACGCGGATCTCGGTCATTGTGTTCGCCCCTTGAGGGGGCCTCCCTCAGACTTCGGCTTGGGCCGGGCGTGGCGCCCGGCGCTCGATGAGCGACAGAATGGGCATCACCGCATAGGTAAAGCCCAGGTCCGCCGTGATGACGGGATCCCGAAGCGAGAGGCCGGTCGCGGCGGCCTCGTCGGGAACTTCGATGACGGCCATCCCCCAGATGCCCGCCGGGTCCGCCACGGGACCGACGGCGAGGGCCGTGCCGGCCTCCGCCTCGGCCTGCCAGAACGCGAAGTGCGCCCCCATGGCGTCCATCTCGGCCGCGCTCGCGTCCGAGGGAAAGCTCGGGCGCGGCGGGGAGAGGCGGAGCAGGAAGTGCGGCACGGCGCGTCCTCTTTCGGGCGGTTCTAGGTGTGTCGGATCAGCCCAGGGCTTCCTCGAGGAAGGTCTTGAGCTGGGCCATATGCTTGGACATCAGGCCGGTGGCGGTGGCGGCGGACGCGGGACGGCCGGCATAGCGCGGACGCTTCGCCGCGCCGCCCGCCTGCTCCAGCACCCACTCCAGATAGGGCTGCACGAAGGCCCAGGATCCCTGGTTCTTCGGCTCTTCCTGGCACCACACCACCTCGGCGTTCTTGAAGCGGGCGAGTTCCTGCACCAGCGTCTTGAGCGGGAACGGATAGAGCTGCTCCACGCGCAGCAGGTAGACATCGTCCACGCCGCGCTTCTCGCGTTCCTCCAGCAGGTCGTAATAGACCTTGCCCGAGGACAGCACGACGCGGCGGATCTTGTCGTCCGGCTTCAGCTTGACGCCGCTCTCGTCCGGGTGCGACTGGGCGTCGTCCCACAGCACGCGGTGGAAGGTGGTGCCGGTCACCATGTCGGAGAGGTCGGACACCGCCCGCTTGTGGCGGAGCAGCGACTTGGGCGTCATCAGGATGAGCGGCTTGCGGAATTCCCGCTTCATCTGCCGGCGCAGGATGTGGAAGTAGTTGGCCGGGGTGGTGACGTTGGCCACCTGCATGTTGTCCTCGGCGCACAGCTGCAGATAGCGCTCGAGGCGGGCGGAGGAGTGCTCCGGACCCTGGCCCTCATAGCCGTGCGGCAGCAGGCAGACGAGGCCGGACATGCGCAGCCACTTGCGCTCGCCCGAGGAGATGAACTGGTCGAACACCACCTGCGCGCCGTTGGCGAAGTCGCCGAACTGCGCCTCCCAGAGCACCAGCGTGTTGGGCTCGGACAGCGTGTAGCCATACTCGAAGCCGAGCACCGCCTCCTCCGAGAGCATCGAATTGATGACCTCGTACTTGGCCTGGGTGTCGGAGAGGTGGTTGAACGGCTTGTAGCGGGCCTCGGTCTCCTGGTCGAGCAGCACCGAATGGCGCTGGGAGAAGGTGCCGCGCTCCACGTCCTGGCCCGACAGGCGGACCGGGTTGCCTTCCAGCAGCAGGGAGGAGAAGGCGAGCGCCTCGCCGGTCGCCCAGTCGATGCCCTTGCCGTCCGCGATGGCCTTCTTGCGGTTGTCGAGGAAGCGCTGGATGGTGCGGTGGACCTGGAAGCCCTCCGGCACGGTGGTGATCTTCTCGCCGATCGCCTTCAGCTCGTCTTCCGGCACGCCGGTGTTGCCGCGGCGCGGATCGTCATCCTCGTGGGTGGGCTTGAAGCCGGCCCAGCGGCCGTCGAGCCAGTCGGCCTTGTTGGGCTTGTAGGCCTGGCCGGCCTCGTGCTCGGCCTCGAGGCGGTCGCGCCACGCATTGCGCATGGTGTCCACCTCGCCGGCGGTCACGACGCCCTCGTTCTCCAGCTTCTTGGTGTACAGCTCCAGCACGCTCGGGTGCTGGCGGATCACCTTGTACATCTTCGGCTGGGTGAACGCGGGCTCGTCGCCCTCGTTGTGGCCGAAGCGGCGGTAGCAGAACATGTCCACCACCACCGGCTTGTGGAAGCGCTGGCGGAATTCGGTGGCCACCTTGGCGCAGAACACCACGGATTCCGGATCGTCGCCGTTGCAGTGGAAGATCGGCGCCTCGATCATCTTCGCCACATCCGACGGATAGGGCGAGGAGCGCGAGTAGCGCGGATTGGTGGTGAAGCCGATCTGATTGTTGATGATGAAGTGGATCGAGCCGCCGGTGCGGTGGCCCTTCAGGCCGGAGAGGCCGAGGCACTCGGCCACCACGCCCTGGCCGGCGAAGGCCGCGTCGCCGTGCAGCAGCAGCGGCAGCACCTTGGTGCGCTCGGTGTCGCCGAGCTGGTCCTGCTTGGCGCGCGCCTTGCCCAGCACCACGGGATCGACGATCTCGAGATGGGACGGGTTGGCGGTCAGCGACAGGTGGACCTTGTTGTTGTCGAACTCGCGGTCGGACGAGGCACCGAGGTGGTACTTCACGTCGCCGGAGCCCTCGACCTCGTCGGGGGCCCAGGAGCCGCCCTTGAACTCGTGGAACAGCGCCCGGTGTGGCTTGCCCATCACCTGGGTGAGCACGTTCAGCCGGCCGCGGTGAGCCATGCCGAACACGATGTCCTTCACGCCCAGGTTGCCGCCGCGCTTGATGATCTGCTCCAGCGCCGGGATCAGGCTTTCGCCGCCGTCGAGGCCGAAGCGCTTGGTGCCGGTGAACTTCACGTCGAGGAACTTCTCGAAGCCCTCCGCCTCAACCAGCTTGTTGAGGATGGCGCGCTTGCCCTCGCGGGTGAAGGTGACTTCCTTGTCGACGCCCTCGATGCGCTCCTGGATCCACGCCTTCTCCTCGGGCGAGGAGATGTGCATGAACTCGACGCCCACGGACGCGCAATAGGTGCGGCGCAGGATGGCGACCATCTGGCGGACGGTCGCGAATTCGAGGCCGAGCACGTGGTCGATGAAGATCTTGCGGTCGAGGTCAGCCTCGTAGAAGCCGTAGGAAGCCGGGTCCAGCTCCGGCGCCTCGCGCGGGGGGGTGAGGCCCAGCGGGTCGAGATTGGCATGCAGATGGCCGCGCATGCGGTAGGCGCGGATCATCATCAGCGCCTTGACGGAATCGCGGGTGGCCTGCTGCACCTCGGTGGCGGAGAACTCGACGCCGGACTTCTGCGCCTTGGCCTTCACCTTCTCGGAGATGGCCTTCTCCACCTCGATCCACTGGCCATCCATGGCCGAGACCAGCTCGCCATTGGCGTGCACCGGCCAGTGCGGCTTCTTCCAGGAGGCGCCGCGGGCGTTCTCGATCACCTGGTTGGGATCGTCCTTCAACGCCGCGAAGAAGGCCTGCCATTCGGCGCTGACCGAATTGGGATCGGTCTCATAGCGGGCGTAGAGATCCTCGATCCAGGCGGCATTGGCGCCATAGAGGAAGGAGGTGTTCAGGAAAACGTCGTTCTGTTCCGCGCGCGACATGGGCTTGTTCCCGGAAGACCGTGGCGCCTCACTCTCCTTGAGCGCATTTCGCGCGGAAAATGAAGCCCCAAGGCCGCTCGTCTGCCACAAATCCGACGCCCGGCCCTTGCCGGACGCCCCATCACCCCCGCGAGGCTCGTGGCGGCCTTCGACAGCGGTGCTCGACAACCTCTATATGGGCAGGGGCGCCACCGGCCGAAAGGCCGGCTCCGCACCCCGCCCGAACCGCGCTCGCCAGTCGCCGAACTTCATGGCGATTGCGCGGCGGATGCCCTTACGGGAGCGGAATTCCAGGGCTTTCGCCTAGATGGCTTTCGCCCAGGGTCCCGCCCCCGGTTCATCCCATATGCGATCCCCTGGCCGGGCCAGGGGATAGCCTCAGCCCTTCAGCACCTCGACCAGGGTCTTGCCGAGGCGCGCGGGGGACGGAGACACGCGGATGCCCGCCGCCTCCATGGCCGCGATCTTGTCCTCGGCGCCGCCCTTGCCGCCGGAGATGATGGCGCCGGCATGGCCCATGCGACGGCCGGGAGGGGCCGTGCGGCCGGCGATGAAGCCCACCATCGGCTTCTTGCGGCCCTTCTTCGCCTCGTCGGCGATGAACTGCGCGGCCTCTTCCTCGGCCGAGCCGCCGATCTCGCCGATCATGATGATCGATTGGGTCTTGGGGTCGGCGAGGAACATCTCCAGCACGTCGATGAACTCGGTGCCCTTCACCGGGTCGCCGCCGATGCCGACCGCCGAGGTCTGGCCGAGGCCCACCTGCGAGGTCTGGAACACCGCTTCATAGGTCAGCGTGCCGGAGCGCGAGACCACGCCCACCGAGCCGGTCTTGAAGATGTTGGCCGGCATGATGCCGATCTTCGACTGGCCGGCGGTGACGATGCCGGGGCAGTTGGGGCCGATGAGCCGGCTCTTCGAACCCGAGAGGGCGCGCTTCACCTTCACCATGTCGAGCACCGGGATGCCCTCGGTGATGCAGACGATGAGCGGGATCTCCGCATCGATCGCCTCCAGGATGGCGTCGGCGGCGCCCGGAGGCGGCACGTAGATCACCGAGGCGTCGGCGCCGGTGGCTTCCTTGGCCTCCAGCACGGTGTCGAACACCGGCAGGTTGAGGTGGGTGGTGCCACCCTTGCCCGGCGAGGTGCCACCGACCATCTTCGTCCCGTAGGCGATGGCCTGCTGGGCGTGGAAGGTGCCGTTCTTGCCGGTGAAGCCCTGGGTGATGACCTTGGTGTTGGCGTCGATCAGCACGGACATCACGCAGCATCCTTCTTCACGGCAGCGACGATCTTCTGCGCCGCGTCATCGAGATCATCGGCAGGGATCACGTTGAGCCCGCTCTCACGGATGATCTGCTTGCCTTCTTCCACATTGGTGCCTTCGAGGCGCACCACGAGGGGCACCTGGAGGCCAACCGCCTTCACCGCCGCGATCACGCCGTTGGCGATCACGTCGCACTTCATGATACCGCCGAAGATGTTGACGAGGATGCCCTTCACGTTCGGGTCGGCAGTGATGATCTTGAACGCCGCCGTCACCTTCTCCTCGTTGGCGCCGCCGCCCACGTCGAGGAAGTTCGCCGGGCTCTCGCCGTAGAGCTGGATGATGTCGAGGGTCGCCATGGCGAGGCCCGCGCCGTTGACCATGCAGCCGATGGTGCCGTCGAGGGCGATGTAGGCGAGGTCGTACTTGGACGCCTCGATCTCCTTCTCGTCCTCTTCCGTCAGGTCGCGCAGCTCTGTGAGCTTGGGATGGCGGAACAGCGAGTTGGAATCGAAGGACACCTTGGCGTCGAGCACGCGCAGGTTGCCGTCCTTGGTGACGATGAGCGGGTTGATCTCCAGCATCGCCATGTCGGTCTCGACGAAGGCGGTGTAGAGCACCTCGGCGAGCTTGCCGGCCTGCTTGGCGAGTTCGCCCGAAAGGCCGAGGGCCTTGGCGATCTTGCGGCCGTGGAAGCCCTGCACGCCGGTCACCGGATCCACCGAGAAGGTGATGATCTTCTCAGGGGTGGAGTGGGCGACTTCCTCGATGTCCATGCCGCCTTCGGTGGAGACCACGAAGGCCACCTGGGAGGTGGCGCGGTCGACGAGCAGGGAGATGTAGAACTCCTTCTCGATGTCCGAGCCTTCCTCGATATAGAGGCGGTTCACCTGCTTGCCGGCCGGGCCGGTCTGGATGGTGACGAGGGTGCGGCCGAGCATCTGGCCGACGAACTCCTTCACCTCGTCCACGGACTTGGCGAGGCGCACGCCGCCCTTCTCGCCAGCCTCGGGCTCCTTGAACTTGCCCTTGCCGCGGCCACCGGCGTGGATCTGCGACTTCACCACCCAGAGCGGGCCGCCCAGTTCCTTGGCGGCGGCTTCCGCCTCCTCGACCTTCAGCACGGGAATGCCGCGCGAGACCGGGGCGCCGAAGCTCTTCAGCAGCGCCTTGGCCTGATACTCGTGAATATTCATCGTCCGTGTCCCTCAGGGTTGCGATGTGTCCCGTCCCCCGCCCCGGTCCGTCCCGGATCCCGCGCAAATGCGGGACCACCGTGTGCGGACCGCCTCCACCGCAGAAGGGGGGCCTGCGCCGCCGCGCCCGTCCCAGGGACAGGAGCGAAGAGGCCGGCGCCCCCGAGGAGGGGAACACTCGTCTCCTTCACCACGCCGGTTGTACCCCGGCACGAAAACGGCGCGCCTTGCGGCACGCCGTCATTGAGCGAGATCACTTCCCGAGGCCGGGTGCGATCTTCAGGCAGGCCTCCACCAGTCCTTCGACTGCGGCGACCGATCTTTCGAACATGGCGCGCTCGGATCGGTCGAGCTCGACCTCCACGATACGCTCCACACCTCGCGCCCCGATGACAGCCGGCACGCCGAGATAAATATCCCTCAGCCCGTATTCCCCATCGAGCCGCGCGGCGACGGGGAGCAGGCGCTTCTTGTCCTTCAGGTAGCTCTCCGCCATGGCGATGGCGGCGGCGGCCGGCGCATAGAAGGCCGAGCCGGACTTGAGCAGATTGACGATCTCCGCCCCGCCGTCGCGCACGCGCTGCACGATGTCGGCGATGCGCTCCTCGCTGGTCCAGCCCATGCGGATGAGGTCCGGCACCGGGATGCCGCCCACCGCCGAATAGCGCACCAGCGGCACCATGGTATCGCCGTGCCCGCCCATGACGAAGGCGGTCACATCCTCCACCGAGACGCCGAACTCCTCGGCGAGGAAGAAGCGGAAGCGTGCGGAATCCAGCACGCCCGCCATGCCCACCACCTTTTCCGGCGGCAGGCCGCTGGTGCGCTGGAGCGCCCAGACCATGGCGTCGAGCGGATTGGTGATGCAGATGACGAAAGCGTCAGGGGCGTATTTGCGCAGGCCCGCGCCCACCTGCTCCATCACCTTGAGATTGATGGCGAGGAGGTCGTCGCGGCTCATGCCCGGCTTGCGCGGCACGCCGGCGGTGACGATCACCACGTCGGCACCGGCGATGGCGTCATAGCTGGAGGCGCCCCAGATGCCCGCATCGAACCCCTCCACCGGGGCGAGCTGGGCGAGGTCCAGGGCCTTGCCGTCGGGAACGCCGTCGGCGACGTCGAACAGCACGATGTCGCCCAGCTCCTTCAGTCCAGCCAGCAGGGCGAGCGTGCCGCCGATCTGGCCGGCCCCGATGAGGGCGATCTTGTTGCGGGCCATCCCTAGTCCCCGGATACTGCTGCGAGGCACATGAGACGAGCCGCCGCAGGAACGCGGCGCTTGACTACTCCCATCCGTCCGGGGGTTCAAGCCGGCCGCACTGCACAAATAGTGGCATCGAGCGGGATTTTGCCGCTAAAACGGTTCGTTTTACGTCGATTTTTTGCTGATTTGCACCATGCGGGAAACCATCCCGCAGGGCGGTGGAAAGGCATACCCCCGACCGGAGCCAAGGCCAAGCTTTCCGACCCAGGCGCGGCGGTACCGGGCGGACGGATGGCGCGGCTGCGGACCGTCGGCCGAAGATCGTGCGATCTGGAAAGCGGCGAGACACGCGCGGGCCGCCACGCCCCTTGGAGAGGGGCCTGCGCGGCTTCCATCATTGCTCGGATACCAAATACTGCGCCCCAGCGCCCCTTGACGGACGCCCGGCCGGACGGCCCAGCCCTCATCGCCATCGACGCTGTTCCATGGGCACGGCGCGAGCTTGCCCCCGCCTAACCGGGGAGCCTCGGCGCCGGCGGGCGCCGGTCCTTCAAAAAATCTGCCCTCTCCCCGCACACGGCCGAGCGACCAGCCGGATGAAAAAATGAAACAACATCATCATCAAAGAACAAAAAGCAGGGAGAGGGCAGCCAGCCGGAGCCCTTCGGGGTGCTCCGGCGGAAGGGTGGCCCCGGGCCCCTCCGCGCGGCTGCGCGGAGGGGCGGGACGAGACGGTCTCAGCTTCCGGTCTTCAGCGAACCGAGCTGGACGAAGGCGGGCTTGGCAGCGGGGGTCGCCGGGCGGGTCGGATCGTGCTCCTTCAGCACCTTGAACACCCGCTCCGCCATGGGATTGGACTTGATGAAGTCTTCATAGGCCTGCCCCAGCATGGTCTGGGCGGCGGAATAGATCTCCTCCTCGCTCATGCCGTCGAACTCGGCCGAGACGAGGTACTGGCCCATGCGCCGCAGGATGTGCAGGCGCAGCACCTGAAGCACCTCGGGCTGGTACTCGACCTGCAGCACCTCGAAGAACTCCTCGGCGCTTCCCAGGGACTTCAGCTTGTCGATGATGGACATGTCGCTCTTTCTCCTGTCGATCAGCTCAAGCCCGCGCTGTCAGGCCGCCTCGTCCGCGCTCGCCGGCCGGCCGCGCTGGCGCTCGCCCTGAAGGTGCGTGAGGCGGGCTTCGAGAAACTCGATCCGGTCCAGCAGGGAGACGATGGCCTCGCCCACCGGATCGGGCATGAGGTGATGCTCGAGGTCGATGCGGCCGTCGCCGAGCTTGCGGCGGTCGGAGGTGGGCTTCACCACCCGGCCGGGAATGCCGACCACCGTCATGGCGGGCGGAACGTCCTCGATCACCACCGAATTGGCGCCGACCCGGCAACCGGCCCCGACCGTGATCGGCCCGAGGATCTTCGCTCCGGCCCCCACCAGCACGCCGTCGCGTAGGGTGGGATGGCGCTTGCCCGCCGTCCAGGATGTGCCGCCCAGGGTCACGCCGTGGTACAGGGTGACGTCATCGCCGACCTCGGCCGTTTCGCCGATCACCACGCAGGCGCCGTGATCGATGAAGAAGCGCCGGCCGATGGTGGCGCCGGGGTGGATGTCCACATTGGTCAGGAACCGGCCCAGCCAGGACAGGAAGCGGGCCGGGAACTTCACCCCCCGCCGCCACAGCCGGCTGGCGAGGCGATGCCAGATGATGGCGTGGACACCGGGATAGGTGAGCACGATTTCAAGCGTGTGCCGCGCCGCCGGGTCGCGCGCCTTCACGCAGTTCACGTCCTCGCGGATGAGCTGCCAGACGGAGAAGGAGGCGGCCGGCGCGTCCGACGGAGCGTCTGCGGCGAGGGGAACCTCGGTACCATGCCACTTCGGGCTTCCCATGATCATGGGTCAGGCTCCCATCACGGCGGCGTGGCGGCGCTTCAGCGCTTCCTCAGTGAAGCTGTCCTCGTACAGGCGGCGGAGCACCTGGGGCGTCACCGTCTCCTTGGTGCGCACCGAGAAGTCGCGCACCCGGGCGAGGATGGCGCGGCCGCGCGCCTCGTCCACCGCCAGTCCCTCGTCAGCGAGGGCCTTGGACACGGCGGCAAGACCCGAATGCTTGCCCAGTACCACGCGGTGGGAGCGGCCGAGCAACTCCGGGTTCAGCGCCTCGTAGGTGCCGCGATCCTTGAGCAGGCCGGCGACATGGATGCCGCTCTCGTGGGTGAACACGTCCTCGCCGACGATGGCCTTGGTGCGCGGCATGGCGCGGCCGGCCGCGGCCAGCACCTTTTCGGCCAGCGCGCGCAGCGCGCGCGGATCGATGCCGCATTCGGCGCGGGCGGTCTGGCGCAGCGCTATGGCCACCTCCTCCAGCGCCGCATTGCCGGCCCGCTCGCCGAGCCCGACCACCGTCACGCTGGCATGACGGGCGCCACCGGTGACGGCAGCGAGCGTGTTGGCGGTGGCAAGGCCGAGATCGTCATGCGCGTGGAACTCGATCTCGAGATCCGTGGCATTGGCCACCCGGCGCACCAGCGCGTAGGTGGAGAAGGGATCGAGCACGCCCAGCGTGTCGGCGAGGCGCAGGCGGAAGGCGCCCGCCTCCCGTGCCACCTCGGCCACCTGGCACAGGAAATCGGGATCGGCGCGGGAAGCGTCCTCGCAACCGATGGCAACGGTGAAGCCGAGCTTGGTGGCCAGCGTCGCCACATGCTTGAGGGCCGCCAGCGCCCAGTCACGGTCACGGTTCAGCTTGCCCCGGAGCTGGCGGTCGGAGGTAGGAATGGAAAGGTTGACGTAGCTGACCCCCGCCGAGACCGCCGCGAACAGGTCTTCCTCGCTCATCCGGCACCAGGCGGCGACACGCAGCGGCAGCTTGAGGGAGACGATGGAGCGCAGCGTCTCGATCTCCTCGTCGCCCATGGCGGGGGTGCCCGCCTCGATCTCCGGCACGCCGGCGGCGGCGAGCGCCTCGGCGATCTCGATCTTCTCGCGGCGGGTGAAGGCGACGCCCGGCGCCTGCTCGCCGTCGCGGAGCGTCGTGTCGTTCAGGAAGACGGTGCGGGCGGCCGCACCCCCCGGCGTCGCGCCCCGCGCCTCCGCCGAGGCCCGGCCGGAGCGCCCAGATGTCAGCGATGGAGACTTCGCGAGCATGGTGTCGTCCTCACGTCCCATGGTCCTGAACCGCGCCTTCGTCAGCCCGGTCCCGGAAGCCGTCCGCTGAGCCAGCAGCGGTTCGACATGGGTCACGCAAAGCGCGTGCCAGACATCTAAGCCACTCTGGATTCAGATAATTTCGCGTAGACGGCACCTGTCGCAAAGCCGACAGCCGGCAAGCTTGTCCGGGGTTCGACAGGATCGCGACAGACGAGAGCGACGAGCCGAGCTGTCTTGTCGGTATCGGACATACGTAAAACTACGTAACCCCCGCGTTTCACCCGGCGATTTCTTGGCGGCGGCGGACGAATTCACATGCCCGGACAAATATTCGTGCGCAGACGCTGCCGGCCCGGACCCGTCAGGCCGGGCCGATCACCACCTTCACGTCGGCGGGCTTGGCCCAATAGGGCGCGGAGGTCACCAGCACATGGGCGCCGGCCGCGGCATAGGCGGCGGCGTTGGAGAGGTTGACGCCGCCCGCCGCCGCCACCTTGGTGCCGGGCGCTCGCGCGAGGGTGACGGCCACCACCTGCCGGATCTCGTCCGGCGTCATCTTCTCGCACTGGAGCACGTCCGGGCCCGCGGCAAGCACGGCTTCCGCCTCCTCCAGCGTCTTCACCTCCACCACCACCTTCTTCTCCGGCGCCTGCCGGCGCAGCTGCGCGATGCCCTCGGCAGGATCGGCGAGGAAGGCGGCGTGTTCGGGAAAGAGCAGGAGGGTTTCCGACAGGCCGAGCCGGTGCGGAAAGGCGCCGCCGGCACGGATGGCGGCGATCATCTGCGCCTTGGCGCCGGGCAGGGTCTTGCGCGTGGTCACCACTGCCACCTCGGGGGAAACCGCACGCGCGGCGGCCACGATGTCGGCGGTGAGGGTAGCGATGCCGGAGAGATATTCCACCAGCGTCTGCGCCACCTTCCAGGCGCGGAAGATGGGACCGGCCGCACCCTCGGCGAGGAGGAAGGTGTCGCCCTTCGGCACCCGCGCCCCGCTTGCCGCCAGAAGATCGGCCGTTGCGCCGGCGCTGAGGAAGAGATCCCGGGCGAGTTCCACGCCGCACAGCGTGGTGTCGCCGCGCACCGCCATGGAGAGGCGCGCGGCATGCCCGGCGAGGCCGAGGCTCTCGGTCGTCAGGTCGCCATAAGGCGCATCCTCGGCGAGGAGGGCGTCCACCATGGCCTGCGTCCACCAGCGGTAGGTCATGCCCGCATCCTGCGTCAATTCCGATACAGCAGGAGGCTTAGCGCGCGTCGGCACCCCGGTCCACAGGACAAAGCGCGACGCGACAATCGGGCCTCACGCCTGAGCCGATTCTTTGGCCGCCTTGGTCGCCCGCCGCAGCAGGGTGAGGCACTCGACCGTGGAGGCGAGGTCCAGCGCCGAAAAGCCGTCCAGCGTCTCGGGCATCGGATCGGCGCCGCGCGCGAGCAGCTTCTCCACCACCCCGGCCTTGCCGGCAGAAGCCGCATACATCAACGCCGTCGCGCCGTTGTCGTTGGCGCTGTCGATGGAGATGCCCGCATCCACCAGCGCGTCGATAATGTCGAGATGATCGCCCACGCAGGCGATCCACAGCGCCGTGTTGCCGTCCGCGTTGCGGATGTCGAGGGCGGCGCCGGCGGCGATCAGGGCGGTCACCGTCTCGCCGAGCCCTTCGGCGCACGCCTTCATCAGCGGCGTCATGCCGTTCTCGGCGGTGGCGTCGAGCCCATCCGGCGGATAGCCGCGGCTGGCGATCCAGGCGGAGACCGCGGGGTCGAGCGCGCCTGCGGGCTTTTGCGCCTGCGCGTGGTTGAACCAGGCTTCATAGCCGCCGTCCACGCTCGTCACGTCGGAAAAGCCGAAATCCGACAAAGTCTGCGCGTATTCCTGGCTGGCATTGCCGTGATAGCAATAGATCACCACCGGCTGCGTCTTAGGCGTCGTGCCGATGATGTCGCCGAGATTGCCGAAGGCCATGTTCCGCGCGCCCGCCACATGGCCGGCGGCGTAGGCATTGGCGTCGCGCACATCGAGCAGCAAGGCCTGGCCCGTGCCCACGATGGCGACCGCCTCGTCCACGCCGATGCGGCGGAAGGGCGTGCGCTGTCTCATGATATCCCCCCGGTCCCGCTCACGCGCCCCGGCCGGGATAGGCCGGCTCGGTGGTGATGCGGTCGTCGACGGCGGCGCGCCCGACGGTGAAGTGGTAGATGGACTGGAAGGCCGCGCCCTCGAGCCCCATCAGCTGGTGCAGGTCGTCATCGAAGAAGCAGCCGATGCCGGTGCCACGGAAGCCCGCCGCCTCCGCTTCCAGATAGAGCGACTGGCCGATCATGCCCGCCTCCCAATGGAGCTGTCGGTAGCGCCATGGATCCGCGCTCACCAGCGGCTCGAACTCCGCCAGCATGGCGAGGGCGAAGGAGCTGTCGCTGGCGATGGCCTGATGGCAGCTCACGGTGCGGGCGATGCCGCGACAGTCGGTTTCCACCAGCCGGTAGATCGGTAGGTGCTCCGGCACGCCCTCGGGCGTCTCCCAGGTGAAATCGGAGCGCAGCGCGGCCTTGAGGTCGGCGGTCACGCCCGCACGGCGCGGCAGGGCGTAGAGGCCGGGGGCGAGCCCTTCCACCCGATGCACGAACAGCAGCGGGTGGACGCGGGCCTCGAAGCCCGACGCATCGAAGGGGGCCCCATCACGCGGCAGCAGCGCATCGACGAGGCCGAGGAAGACCTCGCGGGGCATCGCGCTGCCCTTGGCCGTGAAACGCTGGGCGCTGCGCCGGCCGAGGATGACCGAAGCCGCCGGCGCGTCTCCCACCACCGCGCGCGCAGGGAGGGCCGGAGCCGACACCGCGTCACCCGCAACGGCGCGCGCGCGATGCGTCGCGAGACTCACCTGGTCGATCACCGGCCAGCGATAGAGCGGATGCCGGTCGAGCACATTGGCCCGCCCCATCCAGCGCCCGCCGAACGCCACCGGCGGAAGGGCGGGCAGGTCGCCGCCAGCCGGAGCCAGCGCGATCAGGATGTCGGGATCCTCCCGCTCCGCCCCGGCGAAATCGCCGTCCCGGTCGAGGCCGACGCGACGGGCAATATCGGCGCTGGTGGCCTCCACCAGATGCACCGTCCAGCCGAGGCAGGCGGCGGCATAGCGCACCCCCGCCAAGGCGTGGCCGAGATCGAGCTGGCAATAGCGGAAGGCGCGCTCTCCATATTTCCAGGCCTCCCGCCAATGGATGGACGACAGCGCGAGAAAGAGCGACGGCGCCCCGCCGGCCGGGCCGAACCGGTTCTCGATGGCGAAGCCCGATGCGCTCGCCACCGCCACCACGTCCGGCCCCGGCGGCGCGAAGCGGTGCTCCAGCACATGGTCGCGGCTGACATAATGGTGCACGCCGTCCGCCAGACCGGCGATGCCGCCGGCGATCACATAGGCCTCGGTGGGGTGCAGATTGCCGCTGGAGGGATTGCAGCGCAGCGCCCAGCGGTCCGGGCCGAGCTGCTTCCAGGCCGCCAGGCCGAAGGAGAGTTCCAGCAGCAAGGCGACGCCGGCAAGGTCCACGGGCGCGGGCGCCACGCCACCCGACACCATTTGCGGAAAGGAGACGCCGAGCGCCTCGGCCGCCAGCGGCAGAGCGGTGCGCGGGGCGCCCTCATAGTCCCGGAACGGGTTGGGCTGCGTGTCCCAATCCAGCGTCTCGGGGCCGGCGGCGTAGCCCTTCAGACTGTGCTTGGTGCGGGCGTGGTAGGCCAGCGCCGCCTCGGAGGGACGCAGGGGGGGCAGCAGCGCGTTCATGGTTCAGGACGCTTTCCGTTCGCCGGGGTCCGGACAGGGATGGGCCACGCCGGGATGGGAGCAGCCCTCAAGCGGGCGCGCGCCCGGCACGGCCGGCCCCAGCAGGGAGGTCACCGGCTCGCGGTCGAAGCCGGCGCAGCGGGCGCCGTCCACCTCTACCAGCGGGCGACGGATGAGCAGGGGCTCGGCCAGCATCAGCGCGATGGCGGCCTCCGCTTCCACCGCATCCGGCTTCACCGCGCCCGATTTCACCTTCGGCGCGGCGGGATTGAACCAGCTGGCGACCGGCGTCGCGCCAAAGAAATCCTTCAGCCGCTCGGCCGTCCACGGCTCGGTCAGGAGACTGCGGACGTCCAGCGTGTGGCCGGCATTGGCGAGGGCGAGCTTCTGCCGGGCATTGGTGCCGCAGCCCGGCTTCTCCCAGAAGGTGACATGGGCCACGGCGTACTACTTCAATACGGAAAGCTGCACGAGCTGCGCGCCGCCGTCACGACCGAGCACCGTATCCACCTTCTTGCGCACGCTCTCCAGCGTCAGCGGCTTGACCACCGCGCCATGGGCGCCGGCCTTGAGCCCGCTCACCGCCACCGCCTCTTCCGACTTGTCGGTGACGATGAGGATGCGCACGCCGGGAAACTTCCCTTTCAACTCGCCGATCAGCGCATCGCCGCGCGCCTTCAGCAGCCCGACGCCGAGCAGGATCACGTGCGGCACCAGCCAGCCCTGCCCCTTCTCATAGGCCTCCTCGGGGGTGGCAAGCTCGTGGGTCTCGATCTCGTCGTGCAGCATGAATTGCAGCGCCGCGCGCGTGATCTCGTCCTCGTCCACCACGAAGACACGCCGCTGGTCCACCGCCTTGGAAGTCTCAACGCCGATCTGCATCTGTCGCCTCGCTCATTACTTCCGTTCATCATGCCACGGGCGTCCCGCCAAACGCGCGCCCGAAGCCGGGCGGCCCGCGCGCGGGCGGGACGTTTTGAGCGTCAAGCAAGTTCCGTTCCTCGCCGGCAACGTCAGTATTCGGCGGCATCGCCGCAGCATCGGCGCGGGGAGCGGACAGGATGTGTTCCAATCCCGACACTCTTCCTTCACCTGTCGGGTTCGGCACAGCATCCGAAAGGCGAAGACAGACGCCGATTGCAGCCGGAATTTGATTGAGATCAAAGACCTGCGCGGTCTCGCGGCGAGTGGCACGCTGGTTGCTCCTGCCATGGCGCAACAGCGAGTGAGGGCTGAGTGCACGCCTAGGCCGGCTGCCAGCGATGCGCTCCTTCCCGTAACCCGCGGGGCGTTTCCGATCGATATTGCTGACGAGAGAAACGGCCTCGCGCCAATTCGCGCGGTGGTCTTCCAAAGTAGGTTCGAAGGAGAGCAAGATGGCTTCGCTGCGACAGATCGCGTTTTACGGCAAGGGTGGCATCGGCAAGTCCACCACGTCCCAGAACACCCTTGCGGCCCTGACCGAGCTTGGTCAGCGCATCCTCATCGTGGGTTGCGACCCGAAGGCG
This sequence comes from Xanthobacter wiegelii, assembly GCF_043193855.2. Classification (NCBI taxonomy): domain Bacteria; kingdom Pseudomonadati; phylum Pseudomonadota; class Alphaproteobacteria; order Hyphomicrobiales; family Xanthobacteraceae; genus Xanthobacter; species Xanthobacter wiegelii. Next base: position 5,004,201 of record NZ_CM195529.1, read on the forward strand.
GATTCGACCCGCCTGATCCTGCATGCCAAGGCGCAGGACACCATCCTTTCGCTGGCCGCCAACGCGGGCTCGGTGGAAGACCTCGAGCTCGAGGACGTGATGAAGGTCGGCTACAAGGACATCCGCTGCGTGGAGTCCGGTGGTCCGGAGCCGGGCGTCGGCTGCGCCGGCCGCGGCGTGATCACCTCGATCAACTTCCTTGAGGAGAACGGCGCCTACGAGGACATCGACTACGTGTCCTACGACGTGCTGGGCGACGTGGTGTGCGGCGGTTTCGCGATGCCGATCCGCGAGAACAAGGCGCAGGAAATCTACATCGTCATGTCCGGCGAGATGATGGCCATGTATGCGGCCAACAACATCTCCAAGGGCATCCTGAAGTATGCGAACTCCGGCGGCGTGCGCCTGGGCGGCCTGGTGTGCAACGAGCGCCAGACCGACAAGGAATATGAGCTGGCGGAGTCGCTGGCGAAGAAGCTCGGCACCACGCTGATCTACTTCGTTCCGCGCGACAACATCGTGCAGCACGCCGAGCTGCGCCGCATGACGGTGATCGAGTATGCGCCCGATTCCGCGCAGGCCCAGCACTACCGCAACCTCGCGACCAAGGTGCATGGCAACTCGGGCAACGGCATCATCCCGACCCCGATCACCATGGACGAGCTCGAAGACCTGCTCATGGAGCACGGCATCATGAAGGCCGTGGACGAGAGCATCGTCGGCAAGACCGCCGCCGAGCTCGCCGTCGGCTGAACCCGGATCGACGGGCCGGCAACCGCCGGCCCGTCCACCCAACGTCCGTCCCCGCGGCTCGCCGCGTATATTTCACCGGGGCTGGGCGTGACCTTTGCGAATACGCCTTTTCACACACCGTACGCTGAAGATTATTCAAGGTCCCGGTCCCTCGCCGCAAGGCGGGGGACCTTTTGCAAGAGCACCTCGTTGCAAGAGCACCTCGTTGCAAGAGCGCCTCGTTGCAAGAGCACCTCGGCAAGATCTGCTTTGCAATAACGGCCTTCCCCGCATCGGGCGACGACTTGGCCCCGTCCGCGCCACGCCCCCGTTCGTTTCTTCTCTGGCACATCCTCGCTGATCGCGCGCGTCACGTTCCCGACGTTCGCGCCCTGCGCGCAATCCGACATCGCCGCCCCGACGCCCCGCGGCCTCCGTCTGTCACCTTCCCGACACGGACATGGGCCCTCCCCATGTATTCATGCATTGTCGATATCCGACAATTCGATGAACGGCAGGACAAATCGCTGAAAATGCGAGCGATTCACAGTTGAGTCCGGCTTGGCACGCCGTTTGCCAGTCATTGCTCAGGAGCCGTCGGGTTTGGCTCGGAGCAAATTCATGCACATCGTCGTCTGCATCAAACAGGTTCCGGATTCGGCGCAGATCCGCGTCCATCCCGTCACCAACACGATCATGCGGCAGGGCGTGCCGACGATCATCAACCCCTATGACCTGTTCGCGCTGGAAGAGGCGCTGCGGCTGCGCGACAAGTTCGGCGGCGAGGTCACGGTCCTCACCATGGGCCCGCCCTCCGCGGAAGATTCCCTGCGCAAGGCGCTGACCTTCGGCGCCGACCGCGCCGTGCTCCTGACCGACCGCTTCTTCGCCGGCTCCGACACGCTCGCCACCAGCTTCGCCCTCGCCACCGCCATCACCAAGATCGGCCAGACCTGGGGCGTGCCGGACCTCGTGTTCACCGGCAAGCAGACCATCGATGGCGACACCGCCCAGGTCGGCCCCGGCATCGCCAAGCGCCTTGGCCTCATGCAGATCACCTATGTGGCGAAGATCGCCGAGTTCGATCCCGCCGAGCGCACCATCACCCTGGAGCGGCGCGCCGAGGGCGGCACGCAGGTGCTGAAGTCGAAGTTGCCCTGCCTCGTCGCCATGCTGGAAGCCACCAACGAGATGCGCCGCGGCACCATGGTGGACGCCTTGCGCGCCGCCCGCGCCGAGGTCGTGAAGTGGAACGCCAAGGACGCCGGCGTGACCGACCTCAACATGTGCGGCCTCAAGGGCTCGCCCACCATCGTCAAGCGCGTGTTCGCGCCGAGCGCGCGTTCCGAGAAGGCCAAGTTCATCGAGGCCGGCGAGGGGGGCAGCCTCCCCGACGCGCTGATCGCCGAGATCTTCTCCCGCCAGCCCGGCCTTGAAGCCGACCTGACCGCGCTGGCGCGCGGCTTCTGACGGCCCTCGCCGCAGAGCCCGCGCGCCCCATGTGACTCCGAGATCGAAGAGCCGACCATCATGAGCGAGCCAACCACCCCCAAAGCCCCCGCCGCCGGTGGACGCGCGTCCACCAAGAAAGAGCTGCCGGAACACTTCAAGGCCTACAAGCACGTCTGGGTGTTCATCGAGCAGGAGCGCGGCCAGGTTCATCCCGTGTCCTGGGAGCTCATGGGCGCGGGCCGCAAGCTCGCGGACAAGCTGGGCGTGGAGCTCGCGGCCGTGGTGGTCGGCGCCGAGGGCGAGACCGTGCGCGGCGCGGTGGCCGAATCCTTCTGCTATGGCGCCGACCTCGCCTATGTGGTGGCCGACCCGGTGCTCACGGACTATCGCAACGAGGCCTACACGGCCGCGATGACCGACCTTGTGAACACCTACAAGCCCGAGATCCTGCTGCTGGGCGCGACCACCCTCGGCCGCGACCTCGCCGGCGCGGTGGCGACCACCCTTCTTACCGGCCTCACCGCCGATTCCACCGAGCTGGACGTGGACGCCGACGGCTCGCTTGCCGCCACCCGCCCGACCTTCGGCGGCTCCCTGCTCTGCACCATCTACACGCTGAACTATCGCCCGCAGATGGCGACGGTGCGCCCGCGCGTGATGCCCATGCCGATCCGGGTGGAGAAGCCCATCGGCCGCGTCATCGAGCACAAGCTCGGCGTGGTCGAGGCCGACATCGTCACCAAGATCCTGAATTTCATCCCCGACCGCGATTCCAACAAGGCGAACCTCGCCTATGCGGACGTGGTGGTGGCCGGCGGCATGGGCCTCGGCTCGCCGGAAAACTTCCAGCTCGTGCGCAACCTCGCCATGGCCATGGGCGCCGAATATGGCTGCTCGCGCCCGCTGGTGCAGAAGGGCTGGGTCACGTCCGACCGCCAGATCGGCCAGACCGGCAAGACGATCCGTCCCCGCCTCTACATCGCCGCCGGCATCTCGGGCGCCATCCAGCACCGGGTGGGCGTCGAGGGCGCCGACTTGATCGTCGCCATCAACACCGACAAGAACGCGCCGATCTTCGACTTCGCCCATGTGGGCATCGTCACCGACGCCATCCGCCTCCTCCCGGCCCTGACGGAAGCCTTCGCCAAGCGCCTCTCGGCCCACTCCAGCGACAAGCTCGCCAGCTGACAGCCAGCGAAAGGAACAGTCCGATGATCGACGAAAGGTTCGATGCGATTGTCGTCGGCGCCGGCATGGCCGGCAATGCCGCCGCCTACACCATGGCCTCCCGCGGCCTGAAGGTGCTGCAGCTGGAGCGCGGCGAATATTCCGGCTCCAAGAACGTGCAGGGCGCCATCCTCTACGCCGAGATGATGGAGAAGATCATCCCGGACTTCCGGGAGGATGCGCCGCTGGAGCGTCACCTGATCGAGCAGCGCTTCTGGATGATGGGCGAGACCTCCCACACCGGCCTGCATTACCGGTCCGACGACTTCAACGAGGAGAAGCCGAACCGCTACACCATCATCCGCGCCCAGTTCGACAAGTGGTTCTCCTCCAAGGTGCGCGAGGCCGGTGCCCTGGTGGTGTGCGAGACCACGGTGACGGAGCTGGTGCAGGACGCCTATGGCAAGGTGATCGGCGTGAAGACCGATCGCGGCGGCGGCCAGATCCATGCGGACGTGGTGGTGCTGGCGGAAGGTGTCACCGGCCTGCTCGGCGCCCGCGCCGGCCTGCGCAAGATCCCCAAGCCCACCGAGGTGGCGCTGGCGGTGAAGGAAATGCACTTCCTGCCGCAGGAAGTCATCGAACAGCGCTTCAACGTGAAGGGCAACGAGGGCGCCGTCATCGAGGCCGCCGGGACCATCTCGGAAGGCATGACCGGCATGGGCTTCCTCTACACCAACCGCGAATGCGTGTCGGTGGGCATCGGCTGCCTCGTGTCGGATTTCCAGAAGAGCGGGGAATCCCCCTACACGCTGCTTGAGAAGTTCAAGCGCCACCCCTCCATCGCGCCGCTGCTGGAAGGCTCCGAGGTGAAGGAATACGCCGCCCACCTCATCCCCGAGGGCGGGTTCAAGTCCATCCCGCAGCTCTATGGCGAGGGCTGGGTGGTGGTGGGCGATGCCGCCCAGCTCAACAACGCCATCCATCGCGAGGGCTCGAACCTCGCCATGACCTCCGGCCGCATCGCCGGCGAGGCCATCTTCCAGGTCAAGTCCCGCAAGGACAAGATGACCGCGGCGAACCTCTCGCTCTACAAGAAGATGCTCGACGACAGCTTCGTGATAAAAGACCTCAAGAAGTACAAGGACATGCCGCAGCTTCTGCACATCCAGTCGCAGAATTTCTTCCTCACCTACCCCCAGCTGGTCAACAAGGCCATGCAGAACTTCGTGCGTGTCGACGGCACGCCGAAGAAGGAGAAGGAGAAGATGACGGTGAAGTCCTTCACCTCCGCGCGGTCGTGGGCGGGCCTTTTCGGCGACGCCTTCAAGCTCGCCCGCGCCTGGCGCTGAGAGATTTTCAGCTCAGCGCATCCCCTTTTCCCACCTTGCGCGGCGGGCCTACCCCGCCGCCCTATTTCCGGGAGACTTTCACATGGCCACCGACACCGCCGTCCGCGTCGAGGACAAGCTTTTCCAGAACCGCTACCTAGTGGATTCCGGGCGCTCGCACATCAAGGTGAAGGCACACACCACGCCTTCCCCCGCGCTGCGCACCCTGCTCACGGCCTGCCCGGCCCGCTGCTATGAGCTGAACGACAAGGGGCAGGTGGAGATCACGGCCGACGGCTGCGTGGAATGCGGCACCTGCCGCATCATCGGCGAGCCTTCCGGCGACATCGAGTGGAACTATCCGCGCGGCGGCTACGGCGTACTGTTCAAGTTCGGCTGAGCCTCCACGCCTTCAACGGTAGCAAAATAGCGATCGGGAGTTCGTCATGCCGTCCGCCTCGGCCTTCGTCCGAGGCGGAGAGGGCGACGCTCAGGCGCTGCGCGGGCTTGATATGAGGCGCTGAGCCAAACTCAGGGCTTCATGTCCGACGGCTTCCGCTCCGCCATCTGGCATCAGATCGCCTTCCCCCCTAGATTAGGGGCCGGGAGGACGATGTCATGTCCGCATTTTCGTCAGGATCAACGGCCGGAGAGCCGGGGTTCGCCGAAGGTTTCGCAGCCAACGCGCTCGCGTCCGAGTTCGCCATCGAGGCGCTGGACTGGCAGGGGCGTCCGCTGCGCTGCCAGGATTGTCCGCACGAGGACATCAAGGCCGAAGGGCGCTGCGACCTCGGCAAGGCCTGCGTCCTCGACCGGCGGCGCAAGCGTATCGACCGTTTCTTCGCGAACAATGCGGCGCTGGCCGCGCGCTATCTGGACCACCCCTATTTCGAGGTGCGGGCGCTCGCCGCCCGGCACGCCAGCGTCTTCCTCATCGCACCGCTCAAGGACGACCCCGAGCCCGACGTCCGCATGGTCTGCGCCGAGCGCCTGCCGCTCGCCCGCGTGCGGGACATGCGCTTCGATCCCGAACCCCGGGTGCGCATCGCGGTGGCCGACCGCCTCGACGGCAGCGACCTCGTGGCCCTCATATCGGATGTCGACTACAGCGTGCGCATGGCGGCGGCCCGGCGGGCGCCGGTCGATGCACTGGTCTATCTGATGCACGACCCCGAGGTAGATGTGCGGCGCATCGTGGCCGCCCGCCTGCCGCAGGTGCCCCTGGCCCGCATGGCCTCAGATGCCGATCCGCTGGTGCGGCTGGTTGTGGCCGAGCATCTCGCAGCCGACCGCCTTGTCGCATTGCGTGACGATCCCGACATGCGGGTGCGCTTCGTCGTCGCCGAGCGGATTTCCCCAGCCTTCCTTGCGCCGCTGACCAACGACGCCGTGCCGCCCATCGCCGAGGTCGCGCGGGCGCGGCTCTCCACGACCTGATCGACATTTTCCGACACGACCAATCCAATGGCCGGCGCACACAAGCCGGCCATTTTCATTTTCAGAAGCGCGAATGATTGTCGCTCGCGAAGTAATCCTCGTTGCGGCGCAACATTTACTTCTCACTCCCGTATAATACCTGATTGACTGCCGGCATTTTCCGTGGGCGTGGCGTCATAATTGCATGTCAAAGCTGTTTCTGACTGGCAGAGCGAGCGGCACTGCCCCTATTCCCGCTCGGAGATCGAGGATGCCATGGTCGAAGTCACAGCAAGCAACGTGAAATTCTCCGCCTATCGTGCGGATCCCGAGGGCGCGCCGAAGGGCGCGGTGGTGGTTCTGCAGGACGTCTACGGCGTCAATTCGGACATCCGCCAGATCGCAGACGGTTTCGCCGCCGCCGGCTATGTCGCCATTGCGCCGTCGCTGTTCGACAAGGTGAAGTCCGACATCGAACTTGACGCCGCCGCGACCGACGAGGGCAAGGCCCTCACCGAAGAGGTCGGCACCGACTGGTCGCTGGAGGCCATCCAGGCCACCGTGGATGCGGTGAAGGACGCCGGCAAGGTGGCCCTCGTCGGCTATGCCTGGGGCGGCTTTCTCGCCTACACGGCCGCCAACAAGGTGAAGGGCCTCGCCTGCGCCATCGGCTATCACGCGCAGGAGGACATCCTCGACGCAATGTCGGAGAAGCGCCGCATCCCCACGCTGATTCATTTCGCGGAAGCCGATCCGGCCATCCCGGAAGCCGACATGGTCCAGTTCCGCGCCCGCCGGCCCGACGTGTCGGCCTTCTCCTATCCCGGCGCCAATCGCGGCTTCACCTTCAAGGCGAACCCCGCCTACGACGCCGCCGCAGCCGACCAGGCCATGGAGCGCACGCTGTTCTGGATTTCCCAGTACGTGGTCGGCCAGGGCCCGGTACAGCTGAAGAATGCCGGCGCCTATGCCCTCGCGAAGACCGACAAGAAGGGCAAGAAGAAGTCCGGCGACGACGACATGGGCCCACCGCTCGATTGATGCGGCTCAGGCTCCTTTTCGATATCCGTGTGCCGGCACGCGTCACCTGAGACGCGTGCCGGCACGGCCGTTTCATCACGCGGAGGGAGCGTCGCACATGAGCGTGATCGAGCATGATTTCGGGGCGGGCAAGCGGCGGAAGGAAAAGCGCTTCCGCGACCTCCTGAACCTCGACGCCCTCCACGAGCAGAATGTCCGCGCCAATCCCCTGCCCTATCTGGAGCGGGCCAGCGAACGTATCTATCAGCTCGAGAAGACCATCTTCGAGGCCGCTTTGGCCGCCCGCCCCGCCTTCGGTGCACAGCCCGACGGCAAGGGGCCTAGCGTGACCATCAGCAAGACGGAATACGAGCGCCTTCTCGCCTGCCGCGCCATCATCGATTCCGCGCTCGCCGAGATCCAGGCGCGGCCTGAGGACGAAGAGCCGCGCTGAGACGCAGGCCCAACAGGCCGTGAGCGTGCGGACGCGCCCACGGCCCGCGCGTCAGTTGTGGACGGAGGGTGGCGGGGTCCACTGATAGAGATCACCCCAGCCGTTCAGCGCCTTCACCTCGTGTGTGAAGCCGAGATCGCTCAGCGCGGCGGCGAAGCCGAGCTGCTCTCCGCTCTTCACGCTGGCCAGCAGCGGCACCTTGCGGCCCTGCAATTCGCCGAGGAGCGAGGGGAGCACCTCGTCACCCTTGGCGGCCGGCGCGACGGCGGCGTAGGTCACATGGATGGCCTCGCTGTTGCGGAAGCCCCACTCGAACGTGTCGCGCCGGGCCAGCAGCGCGCCCACGATGCCCTTCTCATGGTCCACGACCACCGGCGACAGGCCGGACGTGCAGCAGGCGACAAGCTCCGACAGGAGTGTCTCCTGATCGGCTTCGTCCTCCGCGTTGAAGGGGACGGCAGCGGCGGCCTGCCGCAGCAGGCCCCACAGGCCCTGGACGTCGCTGAGGGACGCCATGCGGCGAGTCAATTCAGTCATGAAATGTATCTCCGGAGCAGACAGAAAAACAACGTCGACATCTTAATTAAAATAATAGTCAATTCAATAATTACCGATCACAGCCCCGCCATTAGCCGGCGCTTTCATCTCGACGTATGTCAATGTCATGAAGCATACGCCCACAGCTCGCAAATGTGCGATGCGCGACACCTCGGCCGGCGCCATGCGGCCGGCGCCTCTTGGCAAGAACCTTGCTGCGGGCAACGCGCGGGGACAGTCGATCTCTCCGCCAAACCTGATTGAAGCCCCCGGCCTCGGGAAAGTCCTTTCCCGGAGCGCGTCCTTTGGAGTGAGGCATGTCGACGAGCGAAGGATTCTTCATCGATTGGGACGGCAACGCCCGTAGCGTCGATGATCCCGGCGGCGGCTATCTGTGCGAGACCGATCGTGTCGCGAAGTACGTGGCGGTGACGACCAAGACCGGCACGCTGGTGCACGAAGGCACCTTCTACAAGACCATGGACGACATCGCGAAGGCCGGCATCAAGGCCGGCTTCGTCCCGGGCTCCCACCCGTGGGGCTCGAAGGAGGACGGTTTCTAAGGTCGTTTCATGCGAAGCAGTCCGCTTCGCTTGAAGATCATGCGTATCGTCAAGAACCCGGAGCGTGGGCACCCCTGCCCACCCTCCCCACACAGCACAGGAGAATTGGCGATGCTCCCCACGACCATTCTCATCGACGAGGCGCCCCGCTGCGTCGTCCGCCCCAACGACACCAAGGCCCTCAACCGCTTCCTGCGCAACGCGAAGGACTTCCTCCTCACGGAGAAGCCGGAGGGCAAGATCACCCACCGGGCCGCCTCCGAGGACGAAGTGGCGAAATGGAAGAATGCCCTTGCGCTGCATCAGGCCTGGGGCGGGTCCGACGAGGATTTCTTCGGCGTGCCGCTTTAGCGCCGCCGCCAGGCTCAGGGCCGCGCGGCGTGGCCCACCGTGTCGTGGGGATTGCCGGCGGTGTTGCGCATCCAGTCGGCGAGCTTCGCCATGGCGTCGTAGATGCCGGCGCGCGCACCGGCGTCCGCCACGGTTTCCTCCAGCGCACCCCGCATGCACAGAAGCCAGGCGTCGCGCTCCGCATTGCCGATGGAGAACCCCATATGCCGCTGGCGCAGCCGGGGGTGGCCCTTCTCCGGCGAATAGAGCTTGGGGCCGCCCGTCCATTCGCTGAGATAGCGCTTCAGCACCTGCTTGGTGTGGGCGAGATCGTCCGCATGCATGGCGCGGATGCCCTCCGCCTCGGGCATCGTGTCCATGCGCGCATAGAAGGCCTCCACCAGCCGATCGATGACGACGGCGCCGCCCAGGCGCTCGAACATGGTTGTGGTCTCGGCGACATCCGACATGATCTGTTCCCTCGGGCTCGGCCCTATTCGTCCATGTTGGGCAGCAGGATGACCTCGGCCGGCGCACCGGCGCCTTGCGCCGCGACAAAGTCGAGGGCCGACACCAGCGACAGGCCGCCATCCGCCTCCATCAGCACCACGGCGTCGGGCGGCATCCTGCCGAGCGCCTCGACCAGTTGAGCCACCGTCATGCGTCCTGTCCTCCTGTCGGTGCCGGGTTAGTCCGGCCGCACCAGCGATCCCGCTGCGTCGAAGGCGACGATCACCGTGTCCTCATCCACCATCCGCACCTCGGCGCGCTTCAGCGCCCCGTTGCCATGGTAGCTGTAGCGATGGGCCAGCTCGATCTCGCCATAGACCATCTTGTCGAATCCGGTGAGCTGGCCGGCCGCGTCGAACCACGCCCGGATGAAGGTGTTGCGGTGGGTGAGCTGTGCCTCGGGGATGGGCTCCACCAGCCGGAACGGCATCTTCACGCCGGTATAGGTCACATAGAAACGGCACTCGCCCGGCATGTCCGGCGACACCGCGCTGGCGGCCTCTGCACTCATCTTGCGTCTCCCGACACCTGCGCCGTCTCCATCGTGTCTGCCGATCAATCGGGGGAAATCATGATTTCCATGGTCTCGTCGAAATCGTCATAGGGAAAGCCGGGCACATCGGCCTCCACCAGCGGCACGCCGCACAGGCACACGTCCGCGCCGACGATGGCCACCGCTACCGGCTCCAGATGCGCGCCGGCGCAGGGGCCGTCCGCGCAGGCGCCGCTCTCGATGTCGAACAGCGCGCCGTGGCGGCCGCAGCGCAGATGCGTGCGCTCGGCATTGAAGAACTGCCCGCCGCCAATGTTCAACCACGCGCCCTTGTGGGGGCAGGCGTTCACATAGCCCACCACCTCGCGCGCGCCGGTGCGCACCACCACGATGCGGAAGGGCCGCGCGTCGCCCTCCGGGGTCAGGCGCGAGAGATCGAACGCCTTCGCCTCGCCTGGTGGAAGCTCGTGCGTTCCGCAGATGGCGAAGACCGCGATCTCCTCCGCAGCGCCCCGTTGCTCGGCTGATTGTTCGGCAGACATCACTTCCCCGCCCGCCCGTAAGGGGCTGGCCCCTGTCGCAAATGAAACAGTCCGCGGCCGTCCGGAACAACAGCCCGGCGGCCGGCGTGACCTGCCCCCGGGATTAGCAGGAAGCGTGCCGGGGCGGCCGCGAGTCGCGCTCAACGAAAATGGCCGGTGCAGCACCGGCCATTTCGCGTGTCGTCAGGATGGGATCAGAGCAGCCCAAGCTCGAGCTGTACCTCGTCGCTCATGCGCGACTTGTCCCACGGCGGATCGAACACCAGCTTCATCTTCACGTCGCTGACGCCCGGCACCACCACCACCGCCTCCTGCACCCAGCCCAGCATCTGGCCGGCGACCGGGCAGCCCGGCGCGGTGAGGGTCATGTCGATCTCGACGCCCCCATCATCCCTGACCTCGATCCGGTAGATCAGGCCAAGGTCATAAATATTCACCGGAATTTCCGGATCGTTGACGGTTCTCAGCGCCGCGACGATGCCTTCCAGAAGAACGGCGTCGTCCTCGGCGAACTCCTCGAAATTGCGGATCTCGCCGTGGACGATCATGGTCGTCGGTGCGGCGAGGCCGTGACCCGTAGGCTGAGTCATGTGACCAATGCCTCCTGCCCCCTCATCGTACCTGATACGTAGCAAGCACGATGCCAACGATGAACGGAGCGATCAATCCAGACCCTCGGCGAGGGCCGCGACAACGGGCCACCCCACGGCGCCAGTGGGATCGAGCACCTTGAGGGCTGCGAGCTTCTCGGCGGCCAGCTCCGGCTGGTTCTGGCGCAGGTGGATGAAGGCCAGCGCCTTCAGGGTGTAGAGGGCAAAGCGCCCCGGCCCATCCGGCAGCAGGTCGTGCGGCGCCCAGTTGCGCCAGTCCGTGTCCCAGCCCGCCTGACGCGCGGCTTCCACAAGGCCACCCCGCGCCGCGGCCTCTGCCTCGTCCAGGTTTCCCTGGTAGGTGTGAATCTTGTAGAGGCAGAAATAGACCGGCAGCTCCGACGGCGCCGTGGCAAGCGCCTGACGGAACAGCGCGTCCGCGCGCGCCCGGTCCTTGCGATAGGCGATGACGCCCTGCTGCAGCAAGGCGTTCACGGGGCCGGACACCTCGCCGAAATTGATGACATCAGTGTTGGGAAAAAGGTCGACGCTCACGGTGCTTGCCTTCGGTGGGGCCGGCGAAGGGCGCAGCTCTACTTGACGAGATGAGGGTTGGGCGCAGCTTCGGCGGTCCGGGCTGCGCGGAAGGTCAGCGCCCGGCCCACCGCCTTGGCGATGACGAGGGCACGGGCATCGAGCCCGGTCCAGTCGGAGCCACGGCCGCGCGGATCGATCTCCAGAAGCTTCACCCCGGCCGGCACCTCAGTGCCGTCCCGCGCGACGCCGCGCACGACGCCGTCGAACGGGGCGCGAATTGGCTCGTTGCCGAGGAAGCCGATGTGGAAATCCTTGTAGACGCGGGTACCGATTTCGATGGCCGTGTGCCAGCGCCCGGGAACGCCCGAATGCACGAAGCGCTCGGTCGTCACGCCGCCGAGATCGCGCGGGGTATGGTCCGGCGCGTCGGTGGGGCCGTGCTGGATCACCTGACCTTCCTTGCCCGGGCGCGTCTCGATGGCGAGATCGCAATTGGTGCCGCCGCTGAAGCCGGGGCCGAGGCCGATGGTGAGGCGGGCGAGCCGGCGCAGGTCCGGCGTCACCTGGTACTTGTTCATGCGGGCATCGACGAGCAGATCGATGGGGCCGAGGACGATGAGATCGAGCAGGCCGAGGGGCGTCACAAGCACCTCCCCGCGCGCCAGTCCCTTGCGGACATCCACCCCGCGTTCGGCCCGCTCCGCGCGGATGCCGTCCACCCGCACGTCGTCCTCGTAGAGGGCGTCGTGGAACGCCATCTTGCGCCGGATCACCGGCGGAACCGGATCATGCGACAGCACGACGCCGTAGCCACCGCGATGCAGTTCTACGGCGACGGCCGACGCGATCTCGTTGGTGCCGAGTATCGCCGCGAAGCCGGTGCGCGCCGCGCCGCCTCCCTGCTGTAGCAATTCGCTCATAACGGTTCTCGTGTTGCCCGGGGCGACAAGGCGTAAGCAAGAGGCGGGCCGTTTGGAACGCTTGCACGGTCGTTGCGGAACACCCCCGCCAAGTGTGCATCAGAAGGCTGGAACCGCGCCCGGCCGCCGGAAGGACTGTCGGATTTGCGACAGCGCGGCCGCTTCCGCATCCGCATATGCCGCAATGACACATGGTGCCGCGCTTGCATGGGAGCGGCACTCATCGAAGGAGACAAAGCGATGGCCATGGCCGCAGAAGAAATCGAGCGCCTCGTGAAAGAGGCCCTTCCCGACAGCCAGGTGGTGATCATCGATCTCGCCGGCGACGGCGACCACTATGCCGCCCGCATCACCTCGGAAGCCTTCAAGGGCAAGAGCCGCGTGCACCAGCACCAGATGGTCTATGCGGCGCTTCAGGGCCACATGGGCGGCACGCTGCACGCCCTGAAGCTGGAGACGCTGGTCCCCAAATGAGATCGGCTCCGGCCGATTTCCGACTTGTTTTTCATCCCCCGCTTTTCCATCAGGAGATTGTCATGGCCACCACTGCCGAACGTATTGACGACATCATCGCCTCCAGCGACGTGGTCCTGTTCATGAAGGGCATTCCCGCCGCCCCGCAGTGCGGCTTCTCCTCCGCCGTGGTGCAGGTGCTCGCGGGCGTGGGCGTGCCCTATCGGGCCGTGGACGTGCTGCAGGACCCCATGGTCCGCGAGGGCATCAAGGCCTATTCCAACTGGCCAACCATTCCCCAGCTCTACATCAAGGGGGAATTCGTCGGCGGCTGCGACATCGTCCGCGAGATGTTCCAGGCGGGTGAGCTGACCCAGATGCTGGCCGAGAAGGGGGTCGCCGTCACCGCCTGACGGATGGGATCCATAAAAAAAAGGGCCCGGACGCGAGAGCATCCGGGCCCTTTTGCTGCACTATGGAACGGCTTGCAAATAACTCGGGCCGGATGAACAGGTCGGCCCTCAAGTATTCCGGAAACACTAAAGCACTGGACGTTCAGCTTCGGCTCACGCCGCCTTGGTGGCTGCCTCGACCTTGAACGCCTCGACATCCGCGCGGGTGAGGCGGAACACGCCGCGGCCGCCGGCGAGCGCCTGGTAGGTGAGCGGCACACGATAGGACAGGAAATCGAACCATTCCTGCGGGTTGAGGCCCTGCGGCCGCTCGCTGATCTCGGCGATGGTGCCGTTGGCGGCGAAGCGGGCGTGAATGATGACAGTTTCGTCGCTCATTTCATCTCTCCTCTCAACGTTTCTGACTGGCGCGTGGTGGGAGGCAGGACGGATCTTTTCCGCCAGGCCCGCGCGATGGATTGATTACCCGGCACGCTTTTTATTTGAACGCTGTTCTGAACTCGCGCCGGACACGGGCCTTGCGCACGCGCGCTGGTGAACCGGCCTCCGGCGACCTCTTCTGGCAGCGGCTGGAAGGCCGCCCTCCCAGCCACCGACCGTCGGCGCGCCCGGAAGGAGCGCCGCTCTACCCTCAGAAGCCCGAGAACTCACCGAGCAGCTCGATGGTCACGTTCTCGGTGCCGAGCACGGTGACATGCTTGGCGAGGCGCGACTTGGAGCCCACGCCGACGATCGCGTCGAGGCTCTCGTTCTCCTCCTTGGTGGTCTTGGACAGGCCCTTGCGGCCCTCCTGCACGAATACGTGGGACGCGCTGCCGTCCTTGTCGCTCTTCTGGCGTTCCGCGAGCCCCGGCTCGACGGTGATGAGCGCCTCGAGGAGGTTCGTGCCTTCCGCGACTTCAATGGCCTTGCCCATGGGGAGGACCTTCAGCGTAACCGTGGACATCAACAACTCCTGTCGTTTCGTCTTCGTGTTCGGTGCGATGTTATTTTTCAGTAGATGGCGGCGCCCGCCCCTACGTTGACCGAGGCATCCTTCATCGTTGCCACGATGAACTCGATCTCCTCCTCGCTCAGGTGGGTGTGGAACGGCAGCGCCACGGCGCGGTCGGCCACCTTCTCCGTCACGAGGAAGTCGCCCCGGCGGTAGCCGAGGTCGAAGTAATGGCGCTGCACATGCAGCGGCGTGCTGTAGCCGGTGGATTGAACCTTCTCCACCTTCAGATCCTCGACGATGGAATCGCGGCTCGACTTGGAAAAGCGCGTGCCGAGATGAACCACGTAGAGGAACCAGTTCACCTCCGTCACGTCCGGCCCGATGAAGGGATCCTTGATGCCCTCGAAGGACTGGACGTACTTCTGGTAGAGGTGCTCCACCGTGCGCCGCTGCTCGAGGATCTCCTCGAGCCGGCGCAACTGGGTGAGGCCCAGCGCAGCGGTGATGTCGCTCATGGCGCCCTGGTAGGGCGCGCTCATGCTGACCACGACGGAGGAACGTTCCTCCAGCTTGTGGGACCGGAACCGCCGCAGCGCCACGGCCACGTCGATGTCGTCCGTCACCACCATGCCGCCCTCACCGCAGACGATGGGAAAGGGCTGTGAGAAATCGAACACGGACGTGTCGCCGAACGTCCCCACCAGCGCGCCCTTGTAGCGCGAGCCGATCGCTTCGGTGGAATCCTCGATGAGCGCAAGATTGTGCCTGCGGGCCAGCTCCTGGAAATCGGTCCAGGGCGCCGGATGGCCGTTGGTGTTACCGGCGACGATGGCCTTTGTCTTGTCGGTGATCTTCGCCTCGGCCTTGGCCGGCACGAGGGTTCCCGCCCAATAGTCGATATCGGCGAACACCGGCCGCGCGCCCGACAGGCTGATGGCGTGGACCGTCTCGCGGAAGGAATAGGGCGATGCGATCACCTCGTCACCCGGACCGATGCCATAGGCCTTCAGCGTGTAGAGCAGGCCGAGCGTGCCGCTGGGCACCGCGACGGCGTATTTGCGGCCGAGATAGGCTGCGAACTCCGCTTCGAACTCCTGGGCGATCGGGCCGCTGGAAAGGCGCGGAGCCTGCATGGCCTCGGCCACCGCCTGCAGCTCGATGACGGTGATGTCCGGATCGGACAAAAGGATCGATGAGGCCTCGCCGCCCTCGCTCTCACCCTCGCCGAGGTCGAAATCATCCAGGAAATCGGCGTCGCTCATCACGCGCTCCGCCGTGCGAGGATGACGCCGGTGGCTGCGCCGGGGTCGGAAGTGATGTGGGCGCAGTGATCCGCGGTGTCGAGCAGATGCACGTCGTATCTGGGATAGGTCCGGAACGGCGCCTCGGTGACGTCGGAGGCATCGCACTGGGTCCAGGAGAGCGCCGGAAAGCGCTTGCGCAGCTCGGCGAAGACCGGGCCGGCATCCTCGGCGGTGAGCACCTTCTCGATCTCGGTGAGGTCGCTGTCGCTCAGGGCCATAACCTTACTCTCCCGTGCCGGAATGAGACACGACCGGCGGCTTTGTCGCGGTCCGCCCAATGCCATGCAGGATTATTGCCAGTTTGGATCACTGCCAAAAACGACGCTCGGCATCGTCGTTCAGAAGGTCGAACATTTCCTTCAGGCGCTCGTGAATACTGTCGAGTTCCCAGAGGCGCTTGCCGTGGTTCTTGCGGAACAGCTGCCATGCCGCCTGCTCCGGATCGAAGATCATCAGAGCGATATCGACCACCCCGCCCTCGGGATCGATGTTGCGCGAGCAGCACGCGCTCTCGATCCGGTAGCCGCCGTCGGTGGCGATGACGCGGGGCGTCACATAGCGATAGCGCTTGCGCGCCTTGATGGCACGCTCGATGCGCTTCCTGTCGAGATCGTTCGGATGAGCGGGCAGCCTCATCGTCCTCTCTCTCGCGGCTGTGACGTCGGGGGCCGAGGCCCCCGCGCCGAAGGTTCAGAGGGGCTGAATTTCTTCCTCTAGGCAGCCGACCACCAAGCGCTCGTTGAACTCGATGATGTAGACGGGCGTGTTGGTGTCGGTGTGCTGGCCCACCTGCACGATCTCGCCGACGGTGCCGACGCCGACGAGCAGGCCCTCCTGCGGCATGTCGGGATAGGACCCGTCATTGTAGAGATCGATGAGGGTCTTCACCTTCATGCCCCAATCATACTTGGGCAGGCGCGGTTCGAGCATCATTTCGGCAAGGCTCCGGAGACTGGGGGTAAGGGAATGTCCTCTTCTTCGCGCGGGATGGCGCTTTCGAGCTCCTTACGCTTCATTCCCACGCGATTACCGCTTTCCGTGAATTCGACACCGTAGATATAGAATTGCTGGAGAAATGTTCCGATGGATACGACGTATCCAATTTCCCCTTTTTTCGCGAGGATCTCGCCAATTTCTTTTCCGGCATAGGTTCCGTCGTTACGGATGACCCGCTTTGCCTTGACTTTTTCACCAAAATTGAAGTATGGAGGCTCCGAAACCTCCACCACATCACTGTCACGGACGATGTTGCTCATAGCGGCATCTCCCTCAAGAGCTGCCCGCCCGCCTCGATGCGGGAGCGGGCGACCTCGCGCACGAAGTCGTCTTCGTCATTCAGGAACGGTGCGAGCTGGGAGGACGCCACCCGGCCCGCCACCTCGTAGCGCACCCGCCAGTCCGCATCAGCGGCGAGCGCCGGCAAGAGGTCGGGGGCCAGACGCTGCGCCACTTCCAGCCGGACGGCGGCGCTGCGGTCACCCGCCATGCACATGAGCCATTCGGCCGGCAGCCGCTGGGCCACCACCTTGCGCACTTCCGGCTCGGGATCGTCCACGAGGCGGGAGAGCAGCGGCGGCGCGATACGGCGGGCCACCACGAGGCGCACGTAGTAATCCTCGTCGGCGAGCATGTACGCGAGTTCGGCATCCTCCAGCAGCGACACGATGCGGATGCGCACCTCGCGATGGGGATCGTTGCGCAGCGGCAGGATAAGACGCTTGGGCAGCCGGCGCGCCGCGTTCCAGCGCACGGTCTCCTCGGGGTCGTTGAGGAGCGGCTTCAGGAAGAACACGTCGGCGTGCTTCGCCGCGATGGCGCGGACCTCGAAATGCTCATGGCGCACATAGGAATTGGCGAGGGCAGGATTCCAGTTGAAGAAGCGGTCGATGCGCCGGGCGTAGCGGTCGTTCACGCAGGCGCGCCGCAGCTGGCACTTGCCGGCCGGGAGGAGGTCCGACGCATGCGCGCAGCTCGAGCAATCAACGTCTTCACCGAGCCAGGTCTTGGCATCCTCGATGTCGTCGTCAGTCTTCATCGTCCTGCCCCGCTCTGTTCAGCACGTCGAGCAAGAGCTTCGCGCCGATCTTGTCGGACGGATCCAGCTCGAGCAGCTTCATCACCGCGGCGCGCCCCTCGTCGAGATTGCCGAGGCGCATGTTGAGATAGGCGTAACCCTTGAGCGTGAACAGGAAGAAGCGCGGCATCAGGCGGTCGTAGCGGGAAAACTCCGCATCCTCCGCCCGCACCTCCCGCCAGTCGGCCGGGAGGTTGGTCTCCCGCTGTGCCTTGGCGAGACATTCCCGCGCCACCCCAAGGCACTCCCGAAGGCGGCCCTTGTAGAAGTAGAAGCGGTAGAGGCCGATGAGCACCGCCGCATGGCCGGGCGCGATGGCCTCCGCCTGGCGCAGATGCGCTTCCGCCACCTCGTCCTGCTGGTAGGAGAGCCCGGCTTCCCACAAATGGGACCGCGCCTCCTCCGGCAAGCCTCCGCCCATCACCGCGCTCGCAAGGAGCGCCTCGGGAGTCAGGACATCGGGCTCGCCGGTGAGCTGCGAGGAACCCTCGATCCCGTCCATTCCCTGTCCTCATTTTGTCCTTGAGCCGGAGCCGGCCGAAGCCGGACCCGGAACGCCCGGAGCGGCGCAAGGCCGCTCCGGAAAAACAGTCTCCCGCGCCCTCAGTGGGCGTGGGACGAGCAGGTCGTCGCCTTGGGATCGTTGAAGACGAGCCCGGTCTTGGCGGCCGTGTCTGTGAAGTCGATGGTCACGCCATCGAGCAGCAGGCGGCTTTCGGCCGGCAGGAACAGCTTCACCCCGTCCTTTTCCACCACCACATCGCCGGGCTGCGGCTCAGGCAGCACGGAGATGTCGGCGTTGAGGCCGGAGCATCCGCCAGGAGTCACATGCATGCGGAAACCGGCGGTGGGGCCGCCGTCCGCCATGATCATCATGCGCATGAAGCGGGCGGCGGAACGGGTCATGGTGAAGTTCATCGCGCTGATCCTCAGGCGGTGGGCTGGTAGCGGGGATATGCGTTGTCGATCACGCAGGTATCGTCCACGGGGCAGACCGCCGCGCACTGCGGCACGTCGAAATGGCCGATGCACTCGGTGCACTTCTTCGGATCGATCACGAACGTCCCGTTCTTCTCCGAAATGGCCACGTTGGGACATTCCGGCTCGCAGGCCGAGCAGCTCGTGCATTGCGACGCGACGATTTTGAGGGTCATGGCGATGCTCCTTGTCTTCGCCGATCAGGCCGCGTTGATGAGCGCGCCCTGCCGGATCTCGGCGTCGCCGCGCGCGGTGTGCTCGATCTCGCCGGTCTTCACCTTGTTCAGGTATTCCTTGAACCAGGTGATCGCGGACTTCTCGATGAACTCGTGGGCGAAAGTATCCACGGGCTCGATGCCGGCCTTGATGAGGTCCGCCTTCGGGCAGCCGCCGATCTTCGCCACGAACACCGCATGGCAGTCGTTGATGGCGCGGATGATGGTCTCGAGGCTGTCCTCCTCGCCGTAGCCGCCCTGGCAGTACAGGTCGACGCGGCGATGGCCGACGAACTTGGCGCCCGCCGTGGAGAGTTCCCACACCTGGAACTCCTTGGCGTGGCCGAAGTGCTCGTTGATGAGGCCCGAGCCCTTGGTCGCGACGGCGGTGAGCAGCTTGATGTCGCTCTGCTCGCCGGCGAGCGCCTCCAGCTCCTCCTGCTTCGCCGCCACCTTGGCGACGCGCTCTTCCTCGACGAGGGCCTGGTAGGCCTTGCGGCTGTCGAGGTCGTAATTGACCTCCATGGCCATGATCTTGTCGGTGGTGAACTCGGCGGAGCGGTCCTCGCCGAGGAGGCCCACGGCGTCGGCGCGGCACTGGCGGCAGTGACGCATCATGTTCATCTCGCCCTCGCACTCGTCCTGGAGCGCCTTCAGCTCCTGGGCGGTCGGGCCGCGCTGGCCGTTGAGGCCGAACACGGTGCCGTGCTCGGGCGCGGAGATGAGCGGCATGATGTTGTGCAGGAAGGCGCCGCGCGACTTCACCGCGCGGTTCACTTCCACGAGGTGCTTGTCGTTGATGCCCGGGATCATCACCGAGTTCACCTTGCACAGGATGCCGCGCTCGGTGAGCATCTCGAGGCCGAGCATCTGCCGGTCGGTGAGGAGCTTGGCCGCCTCATAGCCGGTGTAGCGCTTGTGCTTCCAGAACACCCAGGGATAGATCTTCGCGCCGACCTCGGGGTCCACCATGTTGATGGTGATCGTCACGTGGTCCACGTTGAAGCCGGCGATGGTGTCCACGTGGTCCGGCAGGGCAAGGCCGTTGGTGGACAGGCAGAGCTTGATGTCCGGCGCGGTGCGGGCGATCAGCTCGAAGGTCTTGAAGGTCTTCTCGGGGTTGGCGAGCGGGTCGCCGGGGCCGGCGATGCCGAGCACGGTCATCTGCGGAATGGTGGAGGCCACCGCCAGCACCTTCTTCGCAGCCTGCTCGGGCGTCAGCTTCTCGGAGACGACACCGGGGCGGCTCTCGTTGGCGCAGTCATACTTGCGATTGCAGTAGTTGCACTGAATGTTGCACGCCGGGGCAACGGCAACATGCATACGCGCATAGTGATGGTGGGCTTCTTCACTGTAGCAGGGATGGTTCTTCACCTTCTCCCAGATCTCGGTGGGCAGGTCACCCTGACCGGCCGACGAACCGCAGCTCGCCTTGCCCGAACCACCCGAGGTGCCGCAGCCCTGGTGCTCGGCCTTGGCCTGCATGACCTCGGCCAGCTTCTCGTCCATTCCCACGGCGTCCGTTCCAATGGCGTTCAAGCCAACCGCGTTTTCTTGCTGTGTCGACGCGTGCATCTATCTGCTCCTCGCTTGCAGCAGGATCCCGATAAATCCTTGACTCAAGGAAGAGCAACAGCCGTGCCAGCCTCCGACACTCCATATAACGCATAAATTTCAATGGCTTGCCGATGTCGTTGAGGCTGTCGGCTTG
The DNA here is from genome assembly GCF_043193855.2 of Xanthobacter wiegelii. Lineage (NCBI taxonomy): Bacteria > Pseudomonadati > Pseudomonadota > Alphaproteobacteria > Hyphomicrobiales > Xanthobacteraceae > Xanthobacter > Xanthobacter wiegelii. The sequence goes on from NZ_CM195529.1 coordinate 5,024,880, forward strand.
CCAACATCTCGCCGCGACACGACGGACATGTTGGAAAAGTTACATGGTTCGGCCAAGAATTCCGGCGTGAACGGCCGCGCTCCTGATCGAAATCAATGCGCGCCACGAAGTTCTTGAGCGGACGCAGAAAACGCCGAGGGGAGCATGTCCGGTGGCGGACATGCTCCCCTCGTGACTGACCCGGATCGCCGCCGGCGTCAGGCCGACATGATGACGTCGAGCGCCTTCGGCAGCGGCATGGCGATGGGCGTGATGGCGTGGCCCAGCAGGAAGCGCAGCTCGTTCTTCGTGAGCGTCGCCTCGTCCACGATGGCAAAGTGCGGCGCGCGGGAGCGCTTGGCGATCTGCCGTGCGTAGGTGCGCAGCATCTGGTCGTGGAAGCGACAGCCGAGGAACAGGAAGCTGCGCTCGGTGCGGCGGTTCTTCACCACGTCCGGGATGGGGGTCTGGATGTCGATCTCGGTGAGAACCTCGACATAGTCCGCGTCGGAGATCAGCCAGTTCTTCGCCGGGGTCGCACTGCCGTGCGGCTTGTAGAGCACGGTCTTCCAGCCATCGGCGGTGGCGCGGTCGCTCTCGGTGCCGGCGGGATCGTAGAAGCGATACCAGCGGTCCTCGCCGATGCCGGCGCGGGTGATGCCCTGCGCCTCACCCCAGTCCGAGCGGCCGGCAAGGGCCGCACGCATCGAGCCGTCGTACCAGGTGTCCACGATCAGCGCGAGGGGCAGTCCCGCGAGGAAGGTCTGGAACGGCAGCGGCGCCACCTGAGGCCCGAACGCGTCCGCCATGAGGGCGGAGACGGTGTTGCGGTGCTTCATGCTCTCGATGTGCTGGGCGGCGGCCCAGCAATTGCCCTTGGCGCGCTTGGGCAGGGCCACCTTGGTGCCGAAGAAGACCGAGAGGTCTTCCGGCGTCATCGGGATGGCGGGCGATCCGAGGGCGACGAGGCCGGGCCCGAGATAGGGCACGACCTTGTCCGCGCGCAGTTCCGCCGCCACGTCCTTCAGGACGGCCTCGGCGTCGGCGAGCTTCAGCGTCTCGACATTGGCGACGGAAATGTTCATCTCAGTTCACTCCTCCTCGCCACGCTTCTTCGCGTTGACGGTGATGGGCAGTGTGGTTCCCTCGGCCATCTCGGGCAGGTCCAGCACCCAGCCGTTGGCGATCTTGATCCAACCACCCCACAAGGTTTCGTGCTCGAACTCCACGATCGGCTCTTCCAGGTCCTTCTTGGGGACATATATGGACAGTCCGATTTCCGGGGAACGGCGAATCATGACTTTCATTTATTGATTCCTTGCTCGGGCTTTACTCGCCGCTGTGACCCGGCAGGACCGAAGGCCCGAACGGGGACGCTGGTGATGCACGCCGGGCGCGGGGCCGCACGGAGCACGAAAGGGTTTGGCGCCGCGCGCCGGGCGTAAGCGCGGCCAAGGTCAGACATGATCGGCGAGGGCGGACGCACCGCCCGTGGCCGCCGCCCAGGCCGGCGACATGGCGCGCAGGCGGGCCACGATGTCGGGCAGGACCTCCAGCACGCGGTCCACGTCCTCGGCCGTGTTCTCGCGCGACAGGGACAGGCGCAGCGCCCCATGTAGCGCGCTCGCCGGCAGGTTCATGGCGCGCAGCACATGGGAGGGCTCGGTGGAGCCCGACGTGCAGGCCGAGCCGGTGGAGGCCGCGACGCCGGCCTTGTTGAGATTGTGCAGCACCGCCTCGCCGTCGAGATACTCGAACGCGACATTGGCGGTGTTGGGCAGGCGGTTGTCGCCGTCACCGTTGAGGAGGGTGTGGCTGACCTGCTGCAGGATGCCCTGCTCCAGCCGGTCGCGCAGCGCCCTCACGCGGGTGCGCTCCTCCTCCATATGGCCGAGGGCAAGCTCGGCCGCAGCGCCAAGGCCGATGATGCCGGGCACGTTCTCGGTGCCGCCCCGCCGCCCGCGCTCCTGGTGTCCGCCGCGCACCAGCGGGCGGAACTTCACGCCCTTGCGCACATAGAGCGCGCCGATACCCTTGGGGCCGTGCAACTTGTGTCCGGAGAGCGACAGCATGTCGATCTCGGTGGACTTGAGATCAATCGCAACCTTGCCCACCGCCTGCACCGCATCCGTGTGGAACAGGGCGCCCACAGCATGAGCCTCCCGCGCGAGGTCCGCGACCGGAAACAGCGTGCCCGTCTCGTTGTTCGCCCACATCACCGACACCAGCGCCGTCTTCGGCGACAGCGCCGCTGCAAAAGCGTCGAGGTCGAGCCGGCCCTGGCCGTCCACGCCGATGAGGTGAGCCTTGATGCCGCGCGTCTTCTCGAGATGCGCGACGAGAGTGAGCACCGCCGGGTGCTCTACCGTGGTGGTCACGATCTCGTCCCGCCCCTCCTGCGTCTCCAGTGCGGAGAGGACGGCGGCGTTGTCGGATTCCGTCCCGCCGGAGGTGTAGACGATCTCGTGGTCGAACTGGGCGCCGAGGAGGGCCTGCAACTGCTTGCGGGCCTTTTTCAGCGCCTCGCCCACATGCTCACCGAACGCATGGGTGGACGAGGCATTGCCGAAATGCTCCGAGAAGAACGGTAGCATCGCCGCGACGACGGCGGGGTCGGTGCGCGTCGTCGCGTTGTTGTCGAGATAGACCGGGCGCACGGCGCTCACCCCTCGGTTCGGCTGCGGCGTCTTGCTGTGTGGGCAGCCGTCAGCGGATGGGAGACGGCGTCGCCGGGGCGGGAACCGCCGGAGCCGCTGCGGCAGGCTTCGGCGCGGCAGGCTTGGGCGCTGCGGAGAGCGCTGGGGTGGGGCCTTTCAGGCTCACCAGCGGCTTGTTCTGCGCGCCGGCGACCGGGATCAGCCGGATCAACTCGCCGAGCCGCTCCACGATCTTGGACTGGATGCCCTCGATGGTCTCGCTGGCCAGTTTGCAGAACACGCAGGCGCCGGTCATCTTCACCATGACCTTGGTGCCGTCGATCTCCACCAGCTCGCAATCTCCGCCGTCGCGGATGAGGTTGGGGCGGATCTCCTCGATCACCTCGCGGATGATCGCCTCGCGGCGGGCTTCACGGCTCAGCGGGGCGGGCGCTTCGGTCTCGGCCAACATCGCAATATCCTCTGTGTGTTCTCTGTTCCACCGCCCGGCAGGGGACGGCGCGCGGATGGCGGTCAGCCGAAGGACTAGCCGAAGGACTTGCCGCAGGAGCAGCTGGAGGTGGCGTTCGGATTTTCGAAGGTGAAGCCCGAACCCTCCAGGGCCACCACGAAATCGATGGTGGTGCCGGCGAGCAGTTCGTGGCTCTTGTTGTCGACGAAGACGCGCACGCCCTCGCGCTCCACAACGGTGTCGTCGGGCTCGGCGTCGCTGACGAGGCCCATCTTGTACTGGTAGCCCGCGCAGCCGCCGGTCTCGACCATGATGCGCAGGCCGCTGATGGGCTGGTCGGCATCATGGATCGCGTCGCGGACCGCATGAAGCGCGCTGTCGGTCAAATTGATCATTGCTCGACCTTCGCTTGAGAGACTGGTCTGGCAAGACATCAGCAATCCTCATGCCAGACAGCAACGAACTGATTTCTTTCGATTTTCGGGATCGAAGCTGTTGCCTTTGCGACGCGTGTCCGGTTTCGGACACGCCACCGGCGGCCGCGCCGGTCGGCGACGCCCCCGGGCGCGATGGCGCCGACAGGCGAGCCCCGCGACCCGCCGATCCCATCCCCACTCCCGTGCGCCCGCGCCTTTGCTGGCTTCGCGCGGCATGGCGGAAGCCAGCAAGGGCGCGCGGTGAAGAGCGGAGAGGGGCGGCAAACGGCGAATTGTCGCGACGGCGCGCTTTCGGCGCGGGCGTGGCGCAAAGCGGCAAAGGCCTTGCATGAAGCGCAGCGCCTGCCCCTGCGCGGGCGGCCCGCCGAACCGCATTCGGCGGAGGGCGGCACTCTCTCCCGGACGATCCCGTCCGCAGTGAGCGCGGCTCGCGCCCGTGTTGAACCAAGACCCGTCTGAACAGTCGTGAGCTGAACCGGAGACCTTTTTGATGACCGCGATCGAGAACACCCCCCTGGGCCGGCTGGATAAAGAGGGGCGACTCCTGAATGCCGTGCTCAAGCAGCCCACCAAGCCGGGCCGCTTCGATTTCCGTGGCGACATTGCGCTGAAGTTCCAGCAGCAGGTGGCCGACGAGAAGCGCCCGCCGGAATACACCATGGAGCAGGTGCTGACCTTCGCCGAGGAAGGCAAGTCCACCATCCCGGTGATGGCCGGCTACCTGCAGAATTTCGCTTTCCTCTCCGACGTGGTGGACGTGCTCGGCGACGCGCTGGCACCCGACGGAAAGTATTTCCTCTTCTGCAACAATATCGACCTGCTGGCGAAGTACCGCGTCACCCACAACGGCAAGACCTTCTACGTCCTGCCCTGCGACGAGAGCACCGTGTGGAAGGAGATGACCGACCTTCTTTCCATCGACAAGAACGACATCAAGAAGATGGACACCGGCGGCAAGACCGATGTGGTGCTGGACGCCGCCGCGGCGTGGCACGAAGACTACGAGATCATCTCATATGAAAAGGGCGTGTCCCTCATGGAGCCGGTGAAGAACCGCAACGAAAACCGCCCGGTCTGAGCGGGCCTGTCCCCGCGCGCCGCCTGCCGTAGGGGGCAGGACGCGCGGGACGGTTCCGGCAGCGGATTGCGACGACTGAGGACGAAAGAAAATGGCCGGGCAGAACCCGGCCATTTTTATCTCGATCCGAGGCGCCGTTCAGACGCCGCCGCCCTCGTCCGAACAGGAGGTGATTTCGTCCTCATCGTCGTCATCGACCTCCTCGGCCAGCGTCACGCCGGTCACGCAGATGTCGTTGTCGAGCACGGTGAGCGCGACCGGGATGAGGCTTTTGCCCTTGCACGGCCCTTCGAGGCACACGCCGGTGCCGAGCTCGAACAGGGCGCCGTGCTTTCCGCACATCAGGCGGATGCCGTTCGGGTCGAGGAACTGGTTGCGCTCCCAGTCCAGCTGCACCTGGTCGTGCGGGCAGCGGTTGATATAGCCGAACACCTGCCGGCCCCAGCGCACCACGACGATCTTGAACGGCTGTTCGGTACCGTCCTCCGCCACCTGCATCAGTTCGAAACCCCGCGCCCTCTGGCTGGGGATGTCGCTCATGGAGCAGATGACGTAGGCGACGGTGGCCGCGTCGTTCGGGATGGCATCCTGGGGGGCCTCGTTGTCGATGACGGTCGGTTCCATCTGATCCTCGTTCACGATGCGCGCGTCAGGACCGGGCCGCTGGCGGCACCGGGGGGAAGGGGGGTGCCGGCTTCGGCCTTGGCGAGCAGGCGACGGTTGGCGGCGAGGCAGAAGTCGCGCCAGGCGGCGGCGACGTCGCGCAGGATGGTCTGCACATAGTCGCGCGAGAGGTGATGCTCGCCGGGAAAGTTGGAAAGCGCACAGGACGTGCGGTTGAACGCGACAACATCATCCAGCAGCGTCTGGATGAAATCGCGGAACGGCAGTTGCACGTCGCTCATCAGCGCAGAGCGGCCCTTCTCCACCGGCACGTCGGTCATGTCGAAGGGCAGGGTCTCGATCAGATCGGCCGCGCGCTCGTAGATGTCTTCGATGGCCCCCAGCATGGCCCGCTGGGTAAGCTGTTCGCGATCCTGGCTGGCGAGCGCGCGGTTGAGGCGGATGCGATAGGCCTCGAATGCCGCATCGTTCTGGCCGGCCACCCAATTGGCGAACCGCGCGATGCTGGCGCCATTCACCGGCAAGCCCTCGGGAATGGTGATCCCCGTCTCCTCCGCCCGCGCGCGGGACAGGGCGCGGTCAATGCGGCGCGCGGCCTCCAGCGCACCCTCGAGATAGCCGGCGCCCTGCGTCGCCGTCTCCGAACCGCCGAGATGCAGCCGCCCGTCCCACAGTGGCCGCCGCAGCAGGGGATTGGAGAAGGCGACATGCTCGCCGCGCGGCTCCGCCTTGTCGCGAGCCGAACAGGTGAAGGCTTCCGACGCCCAGTCCTGATAGAGCTGCTCGCCGCCGTCCGCAGCCGAGCCGAAAACCTGCGCCATCTGGCTGTCCATCAACATGGTCAGGCCATCGGCGAAGGCTTCGCGCAGGTCGGGAGGGAAACTCAGGAAGCCGCCCAGCGCCGCCTTCGCGCCGGTGACGTCGCAGGCGTCGAAAATCTCGCCCACCACCGCCTGCTCATGAGTAACGAAGGCGTTGCCCGACTGGCCCGCGAGCCGCCAGAAGGCTGAGGGATAGGCCATCACCACCTTCGCCTGCTGGGCCATCCAGGTGGGCGCGGCACCCATCGCGTCGAAGGTAGCGTGGTCAAGCTCGGGAATGAAGCGCACCGTCTCGGCGACGAGGCGGGGCGGCAGGGCCAGCACCGCATGGCGGGCCTCGACGATGATGAAGGCGTCGTCCACGCGGAAGGTGAGGACCACGTGGTCGCCCTTGTCCTCCACACTGTGGAGCACGTGGTTGAGGCGCAGGCGCTCCTCGCCGATCCCTTCGGCCAGGACCGATACCAGGCGGGCCATGCCGCCAGCCACGCGCTGCGCGCCGCCGTGAACCTCCTGGGCGAAGGCCTGCGGCTGCTTGTCGGCCTCGGTCAGGTGCAGCACGGTGCCTTCGTCATGCTGTGAAAAGGCTACGAGGCCGAGTTCGGCGACGAAGGCGGCGATCAGTGGCTGGGTCTCGGGCCAGAACCAGGTGGGGCCGAGATCGAACGCCGCGCCATTGCTGGCGGCCACGGCCGACAGGATGCGTCCGCCGAGCCGCGGGCGCGCCTCGAATACAGTGAAGCTGCGGCCCTGCATCTTGAACTGCCGCGCCAGCGCGAGGCCGCAGAGCCCTCCGCCGATGATCGCCGTATCCAGCATGGAACAGTCCTCGCGAATCTTGCTGATTGGAGCCCTTGCAAGATTCGCGCACAGTTCCGGGAAATATGGCCTTGCGGGCATTTCCAACGCCCTGCGGCGGCGGGCGCGGACGGCTTTGGCCCTCGCCCTGTGGGATCGCACACCTCGCCAGCGTCGCATTTCCCGCGTGGTGCGACGGATTTCCGACATGGCGCCCACATTTACCTCCGGCCAATCGGCCGTCTTCCGGCCTGTCCACGGCCGCAAACCCGCGTCGGCGCGAGGATTTTTGACCCTTTTGCGAGACGAGCCGAAGTCATCGCGCCCACCCGCCGGCGGGCTGGCACGAAACTTGATCCCGTTGAGGGACAGTTCGTTTGACCGTTTCTGCCCCCGGAGATTGGAAATGCTCGTCGCGTCCGAATTCGCGTCGTCCTCGCTCGACGACATCAAGGCAGCCCTCGCGGGCGGCACCCTCACTTTCTATTCCGTCGCCCGGCCGGTGAGCGCCGATCATGCGGTGGACCGCAGTGGCAAGCTGGCGGCGTTCACCTTCGCCACCCCGGCTTTCGGCACCGCTTCCGAGGACGGCTCCGAAGTGCCGAACTTCGTCGATGCCGCGGTGAAGGCGTCTGAAGTCGGCACCCCCGGCTTCGCCCGCGCCCTGACCGCCGACGGCAAGACCGTCGCCGACTTCTCTGTCGGTCCCGGCGCGCGCGAGATCAAGCTTGCGGAAGTCTCCTGCTCGCCGGGCGCCCCGGTGAAGGTGGTGAAGTTCACCGTCAATCCGGAAGGCGGCTGGCCGGAGCGTCCCGACTATTACGACGCCCATCCGCGCCCCGGCTTCAGCCTGCCCAAGGTGCGCTGAGCCATCTGATTTCGTCCCGGGGCCCCGTGCCCCGGGACGTGACTGCCCCGGGACGCGCTGCCCGGACGCGAATGCCGACCAGAGACCATTCCTCAGCCACAGGAGAGCCTTGCGTCATGTCCACCGTTCTTCCCGGACCGCTGGTGAGCACCCAATGGCTGGCGGACCATCTGTCGGCACCGGACGTGAAGATTCTGGACTGCACCTGGCTGCATGAAAGCTCCAACATGGACGGGCGCACGCAGTATCGCGGCCGCCATCTGCCGGGCTCGGTGCATTTCGATATCGACGCCGTGGCGGACAAGTCCAGCCCCCTCCCCCACATGCTGCCGCCCGCGGCGGAGTTCGCCAAGAAAGTGGGCCTGCTTGGCATCGGCGATGGCGACAAGGTGATCGTCTACGACCGCATGTGCGGCGGCGCGGCGGCCGCGCGCGTTTGGTGGATGTTCCGCACCTTCGGCTATCATGACGTCGCCATGCTCGACGGCGGCTACGGCAAGTGGGTGAAGGAGAAGCTCCCGTCCGACATGTCTCCGGTGCGGCCGGAGCCCAAGACCTTCACCGCCGTGCTCGACCCCACGCTGGTACGTTCGCTGGACCAGATGCTGGCCAACGTCGCCTCCGGCACCGAGCAGGTGATCGACGCGCGCGGGCCGGCGAAATTCACCGGGAACCAGGACGATGTCTTCCCGGCGAAGAAGAAGGGCCACATCCCCGGCGCCATCAACCTGCCCTGGGGCGACCTGATCGTCGAGGAGAGTGGCGAGCTGGTTCAGCCCGACGCCATCAGAGCGCGCCTCGCCGCGGCCGGCGTCGATCTCGCGAAGCCCATCGTCGTCACCTGTGCCTCCGGCACCATTGCCTGCGTGGTCATGCTCGCCCTCTACCTCCTCGGCAAGACGGACGTCGCGCTCTACGACGGCTCGTGGGCCGAATGGGGCCTGAAGGACGAGACGCCCAGCGCGGCGGCGGCCTGAGGGGAAACGCCATGGCGACCGGCGACCTCACGCTTCTCGGCGACGGCGACGAATTCACGCTGCACGGTGCTGACGACCAGACCCATTTCGTCCTGCGCTTCAAGCCGGACGGCCTCGTTGCGGACATTTCCGGAGAGGACGCGGAACGGTTCCGCGGCGACTATGAAACGATCCGGGTCCAGTATCCGGACTGGAGTTCGGACCAAGTCCTGGCCCAGCTCTGGGATCAGGGCGGCTACAGCTGGCTCGCATCGCCGGAAGGCTGAGGCACACGCCGCGCGCGGATGACAGACCGGCGAAAGCCGACGGGAGACGAACATGGCGACCACGCTCATCAAGACCACTTCCGACGGCCGCAAGCTCGAAGTGTCCGGCCTCGCAATCCTGTTCGACGGCCAGCTCGAAGCCTTCGACCTGACCGAGGTGAAGATGCACCCCAACCGCCGCAAGATCTGGGAGGTGCACCCAGAGGCGACCCACATCGCCGGCCGGGTGACGCTCACCAAGGAAGAGGCGGAAGCGGTCGAGGCCGCCTTCAAGAAAGCCGAGGCGGAAATCCTCGCCAGCCCCGCCGCGATCAACGAGCGCTTCCGCATCGCCATGATGTGGCGGGCCCGGAGCGAAGGCATCGAGTGAAGGTGGCGACAGCGGCACCGCAACCGGATCCGTTGAAGACAAAAAGCCCCGGGCATGCCGGGGCTTTTTACATTGGCGGGCAATGATACAGGACTATTCCGCGGCCTCCGGCAGGGCGAACGGCTGGTTGGCGTTGACCGCCGCGCGGGCGTTGCGCGCGAGACGGGATTCGCCATCCTCCGCGCCGAAGCAGATATGAAATTCATCGCAGTCCGAGCACACCGGCGCCGCGCACAGGGTGAAGCCCTCCGATCCGCAGACCATGCGGTAGAGGAACTTCTTCCACTTCATGTCCTGGCTGTTCTTGCGGGCGAGCGGCGCGAAGCGACGCGTCATCAATTCGCGCAGCTCGGCACGGCTCCGCAGCCCGAGATCCTGCCACAGATGGTGGGGGGACTGGCAGCGCCGCGCGATCATGGCGATGAAATGGGTTTGCAGCCGGCCGGCATCGGAAGAATAGATGCCGAGGATGTCGCGTACCGACTGTTCTTCGGGCGTCACCTCGATCGCCCGCGGGTCAACCTGCGCTGCAAGCACAGGGGCCGCAGTGGGAAAAAGAATGGCGGCAACATCCAGGAAGGCCGCGCGGTCGAGGCCGAGGGCCTCGAGCCGCTCCCTGCCCTCCTCCTCCGCCTCAGCGAAAGCGAGGCTGACGATGGAGGCCGCCACATGAACGTCGAGCGCGTCCGCACCAGAGGAGGACGATGACGCGATCAACCAGTCATAGACCTCTTCGGCGCGCATGGCGGCACTCCTTGAAGGACACGCGCGGGCCGAAAAGGCCCGCGCTCGGCGAATCCGCCTCAGGCGGCGGCCTTCTCCAGGCCGTGGATCTGGCAATTGGCCGGGCAGACACGGGCGCACGCACCGCAACCGATGCAAGCGCCGATATCGTTCATGACCATCACCTTCTTCTCGACCTCATCGTCCTCGTCGTCATCGAGAGAAACGACGTCGCCATCTTCATTGATGCCCTTGAGGGTCATCACGTCGCGGCCGCACACCTTGTAGCAGCGGCCGCATCCGATGCATTTGTCCTTGTCGATGTCGAGCAGGTAGTCTGGCTGCCAGGCTCGACCATCCCTGGTTTCGTTAGACATCTGAAAATCGCCTTCTGAAATATTAGGCGGCCTCGAGTCCCTTCAAGTCCGCGCGCTTCTTCTCAAGCTCGGCGAAGGCGTCGTGCGCCTTCTTTGCGACAACCATGATCTGCTCCCAGTTGATCGGGAGTTCTTCCGACAGATCGTGAAGGTCCATCTTGGACTGCGTCGCCTTGGCGGACAGCTTCTTGATCTCGGCCTTGAGTTCGTCCACGTCGCTCATGGGTGCACCTTGGGTCTCAGTATTTCGCCACTTCGGGGAACTTGTTGATCATCTCAACGCCCTGCTGGACAAACTTCGTGCCCTCCTCGGCGAGCTTCGCCAGGTTGTCGAAGCCGAAGCGGTGGACGTCGCGGAGCTGCTTGTTGACGACGATCAGCCGCCCGCCGATGAGCACCATGCGGCCGAAGCCCTCGTGGCTCATCTTGAGCATGGGCGAGATCATCACCCGCGTCTCCATCTCGATCATCAGGCAGATCGCGTTGAAGAACAGCTCCAGGCGCCAGATGGTCTCTGGGTCGGGATCGCCGATGAGGGGGAGCGCGCGGCGCGCCTCCTTGTCGACGATGTAAGGCTCGATCAGGTCGAGATCGGCCTTGCCTTCCCACGCGCCGTGGGTGTCCTGGGCGCGCCAGACCTTGATGAGTTGCTTGATGAACGGGGAGTCAGCGGCCTGAGACGGCTCGATGACTTGCGCTGCTTCGGCCATGACTATCCCTCACTCGTCGAAATCGAACGTGCGCTCTTGGCCCTTCGACATGACCTTGCGCAGCCACGGGGGTGGGTTGCCCTGAAGGACGACTTCCAGCTTGCCGATGAGATCGGAGATATCTTCGGGCTGGTTGACCTTCATGGGATGAATGTTGTTGGCGACCACGCGGGCGGCGCCGGAACCGCCGATGGCGGCTACATAGAGGATGGTGCAGTCCTTGATCGCATCGATCTTCGGCGCCAGCTTGTCCTCGTTGCCGTCTTCCTTCAGGTCGCCGTCAAACTCGATGGCCTCGATGAAGTGATGGCCTTCCGGACCCACCTCGTAGATGGCGATGTTCTTCGCCCAGCCGAAATGGGCATCGACCCTTTTGAGATCCTGGGTTGCGAATGCGACTTTCATGGCAGGCTCGCCTCTCTCGCGGTCGGGGTCGTTGGGAACGTCAGTGATGGGCGGTGCTGGGTGCGGGGCCGAGTTCCGGCGCGCCCGAGTGGGCACCTCCATGGCCATGGCCATGGTCGTCCCAGGGATTTTTCCAGGTCTCGGGTGTCGCGTCGTGGTTCTGCTCGTGGTCGGCGATGCACATGTTCGCCAGTGTGAACATGAGGTCGCGCGTGCCGCGATAGCCGACCGTCATCTTGTGGCCGGAGCCGATGCGGTCGAACATGGGAATGCCGATGCGGTAGAAGGGGATGTTGAGCCGGTCCGCCGCCTGGCGTCCGTGGGAGTGCGTGAGCAGCAGGTCGCAGCCGCGCTCCTTAGCCAGCGTCTCCAGATCCTCAAGATCACCGAGCAGCACCTCGTCGCACGGCAACTTCTCGAACACCGGCGACTGGGTGGTGGTGACGGCGGCCGTGACGTGCGCACCCATCTCGTGCAAGGCGGAGGCGACATCGAACAGGAGGTCCGGCTCAGCGCCAATGGCGAGCTTCCGGCCACCGAGGTGGAAATGCGCATCCAGCATCGCATCGACCAGCTGGCCCCGCTGCCGGCGATAGCGGCGCGGCACCTCGCGGCCCGAGATTTCGCTCAGGAACATGAAGAATTCATCGTTCGGCCCGAGCCCGCAGAGGCGCTCGAACAGCCGGTAGGGCGTGCCTGTCTTCTTCTGCATCGCCTCGGCGGCCGCCTTCATCTGGGTGCCGATGGCGATCGTCCAGGCCGCCTCGCCGATGGTGGCGATCTCGTCCACACCGATGCCGCCGATGGTGGTCGGCGTGAAATCGTCCGGGATATGGCCGTCGAGAGAACCGGCGAGGTCCGGGAGGAAGGAGGGCTGAAGGCCAAAATCCTCAAGGATGCAGCGCAACTCGTCCAGATCGCCGGGCTGGAGGTGGCAGCCGGGCAGCACGTTCACGCGCTTCGGATTCTTCGGCGCATCCGGCTCGGGCTTCTTCACCAGCACCTCGACGATCTTGGCGACCGTCTTTTCCCAGCCGTCCTGGAAGGCATCCTTGAAATCCGGCGTGGAAACATAGACCATCGGGAAGTCCGCGAGTTGCGGATACTTGTCCCGCACCATCTTGATGTAGCCGTCCACGTCGTCGCCCTTGGTCTCGGTGACGCCGGTGGAGCAGATGCCGATGATTTCAGGCTTTGTGCGGTTGTAGATGTTGAGGATGGCTTGCTCGACATTGTCATAACCGCCGAGCACGGTGGCGACCTCGCTCATGGCCGTGGTCTGGAGCGGGATCGCCTCCTTGAAGTGCCGCACGAACAGCACGAGGCCGAACGAGGTGCAGCCCTGCGAGCCGTGCAGCAGCGGCATGGCGCCTCGGAGCCCCATGAAGGCGAGCGCGCCGCCGATGGGCTGGCTCATCTTCAGCGGATTGACCGCACAGCTCTTCTTGCCTTGGACGAACTTGGCCATCGCCCCCTCCTATTCGGCGGCCACGAGAGCGGCCGGCGTGCCGAGCGGGGCGACGAGTTCGTCCAGCATGTCCTCGATGCGCTCACCGCACTTGCCGCAGCCGGAGCCGGCCTCGGTGCGGGCGGTCACCTCGGCGAGGTTCGCCGCGCCGGCGGCGACCGCATCCTCGATGGTACCGACGGAGACGCTCTTGCAGTTGCAGACCTTCTTGGCGCGGCGCGCGGCCTCGGCCAGCACCGGATCAGCCGGCGGGGGCTCCGCGACGCCGAGAGCCTCGAAGATGTCCTCGATCCGCCCCGCGCAGGCGCCGCAGCCGCCGGAGGCGTTGGTATGCGTCTTCACGCCCTCGACCGTGGTGAGGCCATGGGCCGTGATGGCGTCCTCGATGGTGCCGAGGTCCACGCTCTTGCAGTTGCAGATCTTCTTGGCGCGCCGTGCCCTCTCGGCGGCGACCGGATCGGCGGCAAGCGCGGCGGCCTCGGCCTCCATCTCGGCGATGGCGCGGTTCTGCCAGTTGTTTTCGGGATTGTCCCACGGGGCGGGCTTGCGCACCTGCTCCCAGATGGGATTGTAGAGCGCCTTGTCGATCTCCTCGACGAGCTTCACCATGCCGATGTAGCCCATGTAGGCGTGGTGGCGCTCCTGGTTGATGTCGAGCCACGGCATGGCGGCCTTGAGCGCGATGAACTGCGAGCGGCCGCCCGAGAGCATGATGTCGGCTTTCGCGTCCTTCAGCATCTTGTACATTTCGCGGGGCGTCATGTCGTCGATCATGTGGGCGTCCTGCCCCATGAGCTCCTTGATGCGCTCCTTGTCCTCCTTGGTGGACTTCTTGACCGAGGTGCCGACCAGCTCGAGGCCGGCTTCCTGCAGCGCCGCGACCACCGACCAGGACTTCACGCCGCCGGTGATGAGCAACACCTTCTTGTTCTTGAAGCGGTCCTTGAACTTCGCGATCGCCGCCCAGGCCCGCGCTTCCTCGCGCTCGATCAGCGCCTCGGTGCGGTCCATCAGCTCGGGATCGGCGCCGCGCTCGATAAGCATGCGGGCGAGTTCACGCAGCGAATCCGAGGAATCCTGGATGCCGTAGAAGGAGCCCTCGAAGAAGGGGATGTCGTAGCGCTCCTCCATCTTGCGGGCCACGTTGATCATGGCCTTGGAGCACACCATCATCGCCGCCTTGGCGCGGTGGGAGGAAGCGACATCCTTGTAGCGGCCGTCGCCGGAGATGCAGGCGAGGATGCGAATGCCCAGCTCGTCGAGCAGGGGCTTCACCTGCCACAACTCTCCGGAGAGATTGTATTCGCCGATGATGTTGATGTCGTACGGCGTCGTATATTCCGGCTCCTCGGTGCCGATGACATGGTCGAGGATGGCCTCGCCGGCAAGCTTGTTGCCGAGATTCTTCGGGCCCACGAAGCCAGGCGAATTGATCGGGATCACCGGCTTGCCGAACTTCTCCTTCGCCGCCTTGCAGACCGCGTCGATGTCGTCGCCGATCATGGCGGGCACGCAGGTCTGGTAGACGAAGACGGCCGGGGGATCGTACTTCTCGATGATTTCCTTGATGGACTTGAACAGGCGCTTCTCACCACCGAACACCACGTCGGTTTCGTTGATGTCGGTGGTGAAGCCGGTGCGCCAGATCTGCGAGCCGGAGGAGCGCGCGCCGCGGTTGTCCCAGCTGTTGCCCTCGCAGGCAATGGGGCCATGCACCAGGTGCGCGACATCGGTCAGCGGCTGTAGGGCGATCTTGGCGCCATCGAAGGCGCACCCACCGGCGGCGCCGCCGGGCTGGAGCTGCTTGGTGCACCCCTTCTTCTTTTCCGCCTCCGATTTGTTCTGGTTCTTCGTGCAGCCGGGCTCGTTGAACACTTGCTGGATCGTGGCGGAAACCGAGCTCATGGATCTCTCCTTCGGCGGACGGGCTGTGCAAAGATCGCGGGCGCGAACATCACATCGGGGCGGACTTCACTCTCCCTGTCGAGCCGGCCCGGGCGGGGCCCCGGGCCGGATCGATCATTTCACCTATGCGATCAACGGATGATGTCGAACGAATAGTCGGTCTTCGCAGGTACGATCGTGTTCTGATCGATGGTGTCGAAGATCTTGTCGAGGATGGTGATCAGAACGTTCATGCCGCCCTGATAGCCCCACACCGGACGGCGGTGGTGGTGGTGACGGTCGAACACCGGGAAGCCGATACGGATCAGCGGAGTGCCCGTGTCGCGCTCGAGATACTTGCCGTAGGTGTTGCCGATCAGGAAGTCCACCGGCTCGGTGAAGAGCAGGGAACGCATGTGCCAGAGGTCGCGGCCGGGATAGACGTTGCAGTTCTGGCCGAACGGCGAGCTATCGAACAGCTTCTGGACCTTGTCCGCCCACTTCTGATT
Organism: Xanthobacter wiegelii; assembly: GCF_043193855.2. NCBI lineage: Bacteria > Pseudomonadati > Pseudomonadota > Alphaproteobacteria > Hyphomicrobiales > Xanthobacteraceae > Xanthobacter > Xanthobacter wiegelii. The sequence continues at coordinate 5,040,282 of NZ_CM195529.1, forward strand.
GCCGTTGGTGGCAAGCACGTGGGTGGGCTCGGCGCCGAGCTCCAGCAGGAAGGCGGCGAGGCCCAGGCAGAGGTCGGGATCGCCGTAGATGGCGAACTTCTTGCCGTGGATATGGGCGTTCGAGTCGGCGATGGCGTCAACCAGGCGGCCGCGCTCCTTGGCGAGTTCCTCGGGGATTTCCTTGCCGGAGATCCGCGAGATCGCCATCAGGAACTCGTCGGTACCCTTCACGCCCACGGGGTGGTTGAAGGCGACGACTTCCTGGCCGTGGTTGGCGATGAACGGCAGGGTCTTCTCGGTGCAGTATTCCTGCATGGAGATGGTGGCCTTGGCGTGGACGGCGTTGGCCGCCTCCTCCAGGGTGGTGCCGCCGTCATACATGCGGAACTCGCCGTCGGTCGGCGTGTCGAAGACTTCCGAATTGTCGCCGAGGATGGTGTAGTCCACGCCCATCAGGCCGAAGATGCGCTTGACTTCACGCAGGTTGCCGACGGTGTAGCCGTCGAAGCCGCCGATGAAGTTGATCTTCTCGTTCGGCTCGCGAACCAGCTTGGGGGCGGTGCCGGCCTTGCCGTCCCAGAAGTGCTCCAGCACGCCCTTGATGGCATTGTCGTAGCCGGTGACATGGCTGCCGACGAAGGCCGGAGTGTGAGCGAAGGGAACGTCGTATTCCTGCGGGACCGAGCCCTTTTCCTTCGCCGTCTTGATGAAGGCGTTGAGGTCGTCGCCGATCACTTCCGCCATGCAGGTGGTGGAGACGGCGATCATCTTGGGCTTGTACATGCTGTAGGTGTTGGCGAGGCCGTCAATCATGTTGTTGAGGCCGCCGAACACCGCCGCATCTTCCGTCATGGACGACGACACGCAGGAGCTGGGCTCCTTGAAGTGACGGGACAGGTGCGAGCGATAGTAGGCAACGCAGCCCTGCGAGCCATGCACGAACGGGATCGTGTGCTCGAAGCCGACCGCCACGAACACCGCGCCGAGCGGCTGGCAGGCCTTGGCCGGGTTCACCGTCAGGGCCTCGCGGGCGAAGTTCTTTTCCTTGTACTCGGGAGTTTTGGCCCACTCGCGAATGCGCTCGACTTCGGCGGGATCGCGGGGGTTCTCAAACATCTTCTTCTTGTTGGCCAGCATCTGCTGGTACTCGGGACCGCGGAACAGCTCGAAGTGATCGAGCACGTTATCTGCATTCTGTGGCATCTCGAACCCCTAATATGTGGGTCAAATATGGGAGCCCGTCCCGGGTGCCCCTCCCCGTGAAGGGAGGGGCGTCTGGTTCAGGCGCTCGAAAACCCGCCTCACTCGGCGGCGAGCAGCCCAGCCTGGCCGGGAGCCTGCTTCCACGGAGCCTTGGTCATCTTCCAGACGGGGGAATTGATGGCCATGTCCATGTCGCGGGCGAAGATGGCGAAGCCATCGTAACCGTGGTAGGGGCCCGAGTAGTCCCAGGAGTGCATCTGGCGGAACGGCACGCCCATCTTCTGGAAGACGTACTTTTCCTTGATGCCCGAGCCGACCAGGTCCGGCTGGACCTTCTCGACAAACTTCTCGAACTCGTAGCCGGTCACGTCGTCATAGATCAGCGTGCCATCCTTGACGTAGTGCTGGGCAGTGCGCTGATAGTCGTCGTTGTGGCCGAACTCATAACCCGTGCCCACCACTTCCATGCCGAGATCTTCGTAGGCGCCGATCACGTGACGGGGACGCAGGCCGCCCACGTACAGCATGACGGTCTTGCCCTCGAGGCGCGGACGGTACTTGGCGATCACCGCGTCCATGAGGGGCGCGTACTTGGCGATGACGCGCTCGGCGCCTTCCTTGATCTTGTCGTCGAAGTAAGCAGCGATCTTACGCAGCGACTCCGCGATCTTGGAGGGACCGAAGAAGTTGTACTCGCACCACGGGATCCCGAACTTCTCTTCCATGTGGCGGGAGATGTAGTTCATGGAACGGTAGCAGTGCAGCACGTTCAGCTTCGCCCGGGGGGTGTTCTCGAGCTCGGCGAGCGAGCCGTCGCCCGACCACTGGGCGATCACGCGCAGCCCCATCTCCTCAAGGAGGATACGGGACGACCAGGCGTCGCCGCCGATGTTGTAGTCGCCGATGATGGCGACGTCATACGGCGACTGCTCGAACGGGGCCGGCTTGTTCGGATCCAGCTTGTCGAACACCCAGTCCCGCACCGCGTCGTTGGCGATGTGGTGGCCGAGAGACTGCGACACGCCGCGGAAACCTTCGCAGCGGACCGGAACGATGGTCTTGCCGTCGTATTCCTTGGACTTGGACTTGGACACGGCTTCGATGTCGTCGCCGATGAGGCCGATCGGGCACTCGGACTGGACGGTGATGCCGTTGTTGAGCGGAAACAGTTCCTGGATTTCGTCCATGATCTTCGCGAGCTTCTTGTCTCCGCCGAAGACGATGTCCTTTTCCTGGAAGTCGGAGGTGAACTGCATCGTCACGAAGGTGTCGATGCCGGTCGTGCCGATGTAGTAGTTGCGGCGGGCGGCCCAGCTGTACTGGCCGCAGCCCACCGGGCCGTGGGAGATGTGGATCATGTCCTTGATGGGACCCCACACCACGCCCTTGGAGCCGGCGTAGGCGCAGCCGCGGATCGTCATCACGCCCGGGATGGACTTGATGTTCGACTTCACGCCGCAGTCGGACTTGCCGGACTCGTGGACGTTGAGGTGCTTCGCGCGGCGCTTCGCGGTCTTCTCGGGATAAACCTTGAGGACTTCCGCGACGAGTTCCTTGTTCCGCGCCTTGATTTCAGCAACGCTTTGCGGTTGGGCCAAGCTCATTTCGCAATCTCGCTCTCGTTGGGTTGCCGTTTGGCAGGCCGGCCCCGCAATTGAGGCCGGCCTCGGGTCATGCGACGCGGGGCGTCAGCCGACGGCGAGTTCGGCGGCGGTCTTGCCGACGATGCTCTCGTCCACGGCCTTCATGATGCCGTGCTCCATGAGCAGGTCTTCGAGCTCGTCCATGGTGATCGGGGTCGGGATGATGCCGTTGCCCGAGTTGCCATGCACCTTGGTCGCGAGGTTGCGGTAGTGCTGGGCCTGCGCGGAATCGGGCGCATACTCGATCACCGTCATGCGGCGCAGCTCGGCGTGCTGCACGATGTTGTCGCGCGGAACGAAGTAGATCAGCGTGGTGCCGAGCTTCTTCGCCAGCGACTCCGCCAGCTCATATTCCTTGTCGGTCTGGCGCTCGTTGCACACCAGGCCGCCCAGGCGCACGCCGCCGGAGTTCGCATACTTCAGGATGCCCTTGGAGATGTTGTTGGCCGCATACATGGCCATCATCTCGCCGGACATGACGATGTAGATTTCCTGCGCCTTGTTCTCGCGGATCGGCATCGCGAAACCGCCGCACACCACGTCGCCCAGCACGTCGTAGGACACGTAGTCGATGTCCTCGTAGGCGCCGTTCTCCTCAAGGAAGTTGATCGAGGTGATCACGCCGCGGCCGGCGCAGCCGACGCCCGGCTCCGGACCACCGGACTCCACGCAGCGGATGTCCTTGTAGCCGACCTTCATCACGTCCTCGAGCTCGAGGTCTTCCACCGAGCCCGCGTTGGCGGCCAGCGAAAGGATGGTGTCCTGCGCCTTGGCATGCAGGATCAGGCGGGTCGAGTCCGCCTTCGGGTCGCAACCCACGATGAGGATGCGCTGACCAAGCTCGGTCAGGGCCGCAAGGGTGTTCTGGGACGTGGTGGACTTGCCGATGCCACCCTTGCCGTAAAACGCGATCTGTCGCAGCGAAGCCATCTTGCTCTCCTTCGAACCTACAGACGAGGATTCGGTGCCCTCCGGGCCGCTGCGCAGGACGCAACCAGGCCGGGGGCGTTGCACTCAGGCGAGGATGCGGACGGGGCCCTTCCGGAGCCCACCAGCCAGCAGCCTGGCGCCTGACAGAGGTGTAGCAACGAGTGTGCCAGCGATTTTCGGGGTGAATTATCTATTGAAAACAATACTTTATAGGGGCATCAGAACCATGTCCAAAACCCTACACAGAGATTTTGCGGCCGACACGCCAGTTTAGGGCTGTTTGAAACAGGACACTCCGGAGCCGCTGATCGGGCCTGTTGAAACCTGACAATGGCGGCGTGCGCCGGCCTGTCACATTGTCGACCTTCCCTTTCGGATGGTCATCGACCAACGCAAAACGGGCCGGCGATGCCGGCCCGTCGTAGTCCATGAGAAAGATGCCTTGGGCGCGCGCGACGCCCGTGTCAGCCGATCAGCTCCTGCGCCTTGCTGAGCGCCGCGACGAAGCGGTCTACTTCGTCGCGCGTGTTGTAAAGCCCGAAGGAGGCCCGGCAGGTGGCCGCGACGCCGAACCGCTCCAGGAGCGGCATGGCGCAATGGGTGCCGGCACGCACCGCGATGCCGTCATTGTCGATGAGCGTCGCGAAGTCGTGGGCATGGGCGCCGGCGATCTCGAACGAGATGATGGCGCCCTTCTCCTTGGCCGTGCCGATGATGCGCACCGAGTTCAGCTCGCCCAGCCGCTCCTGCGCATAGCGACAGAGCTCGTTCTCGTGGGCGCGGATGCGCGCCTTGCCGATGGACTGGATGTAGTCGAGCGCGGCCCCGAGCCCCGCGGCCTGCACGATGGCCGGCGTGCCTGCCTCGAACCGGTGGGGCGGATCGCCATAGGTGATGGAATCCTGCCGCACTTCGCGGATCATTTCCCCGCCGCCATTGAAGGGCGGCATGGCCTCGAGATGCTCATACTTGCCATAGAGCGCGCCGATGCCCGTGGGGCCATAGAGCTTGTGGCCGGTGATGATGTAGAAGTCGCAGTCGATATCCTGCACGTCCACATCGAGGTGGACCGCGCCCTGGGAGCCGTCCACCAGCACGGGGATGCCGCGCGCGTGGGCGATCTTCACCACCTCCTTCACCGGGACGGTGGTGCCCAGCACGTTGGACATCTGGGTGATGGCCACCAGCTTGGTGCGGTCCGTGAGCAGCTTCTCGAATTCATCGAGGAGAAAGTTGCCCTCGTCGTCCACCGGCGCCCACTTCAGCACCGCACCCTGGTTCTCGCGCAGGAAGTGCCACGGCACGATGTTGGCGTGGTGCTCCATGATGGAGAGGACGATCTCGTCGCCCTCCTTGATGCGAGCCTTGCCGAAGGTGGCGGCGACGAGGTTGATCGCTTCCGTGGCGCTGCGGGTGAAGATGATCTCTTCCGGCCGCGCGGCATTGAGGAAGCGCTGCACCGCATGGCGGCCGCCCTCATAGGCCTCGGTCGCGGCATTGGCGAGATAGTGCAGGCCGCGATGCACATTGGCGTATTCGGACGTGTAGACCTGCTGGATGCGGTCGAGCACCGCCTTCGGCTTCTGCGCCGAGGCGCCATTGTCGAGATAGACGAGCGGCTTGCCGTTGACCTTGAGGCCGAGGATCGGGAAATCCTCGCGCACGCGCATCACGTCGTAGGAGCCGTTCGAGACCGCGGGGTGAAGGGCGACCGGGGAAGGGGCGGTCATCATTCACTCCCGTCCCAGCAGCCAGGCGCGCGTCGCCTCGGCGAGGGCGGTGCGGATGCCCTCCTCACCGATGGCGTCGATCACCTCGCCGACGAAGGCCTGGATGAGCAGCGCCTCGGCCTCCTTGGCGGGAATGCCCCGGGCCATGAGATAGAACTTGATCTGCTGGTCGAGCGTGCCGGTGGTGCAGCCGTGGCCGCACTGCACATCGTCGGCGAAGATCTCCAGCTCCGGCTTATTGCAGGATTCCGCCGTCTCGGTCAGCAGCAGCGCGCGGCTGAGCATCCGGGCGTCGGTCTTCTGCGCCGCCTGACGCACGGCGATCTTGCCCTGGAAGATGTCCTGGGAGGCGCCGTCCAGCACTGCGCGGAAGGATTCGCGGCTCTCGCCGGCCGGCGCCGCATGGTCCACGGAGAGCAGGGTGTCGGCGTGCTGCTTGCCCGCGAGCAGGCTCACGCCGCCCATGTGCGCCTTCACGTTCTCTCCCGCGAGATGCAGCAGAAGCTGGTTGCGCACCACGGCGCCGCCGGTGGTGAAGAAGGTGTTGGAGAAGCGCGCGTCGGCGCCCACCTTCGCCAGCATCGTGGCGAGATGTACCGCGTCGCTGCCTTCGGTCGTCACCTTGACGCGCTCGAACGTTGCGCCGGCGCCCACCACCAGCTCCAGCGCCGTATTGACCTGATAGGCGATGCCCGCAGGCCCTTCATGGCTCTCGATAAGGGAGAGGCTGGCGCCATCCTCCACCACCACCAGCGAGCGGGTGAAGGCGGCCACCGGTGTCTCGGCGGTGGTCACGAACACCAGCTCCACCGGCCGCAGGATCGATGCGCCGGCGGCAACATGCACCACGACGCCGTCGCCCATGAGTGCGGTGTTGAGGGCGAGCACGGCGTCAGACGAAGCAACAGTGCGGCCGAGGTAGCTTGCGGGAAGGCCCGCCGGATCGGCCAGCGCATCCGCCGTGGAGGCGATGGTGAGGCCGGGCTCCAGACCCGAGAGATCGGACAGCTCGGGCACGAAGGCGCCGTTCACCACCACGAGGCGACGGAAGCCGAGGGCGGAGAAGAGGCCGCCGGCGGCCACCGCCTTCGCCTTGGCGTCCGCGTCGGGCAGCGGTGCGAGGGGCTTGGCATCGCGCATCAGGGCGCGCAGGTCGGTGTATCTCCAGCTCTCGACCCGGCGGTGCGGCAGGCCCGCATCGGCGAAGGTCTCGAAAGCCGCCGTGCGCTGGGCCGCCACGTCGGGACCGCCGGGCAGGCTGGCGCGCACGGCGGCGAAGGTCTCGGCCAGCGCCAGTTCGGCGCCGGTCTTCATGGGACGGACGATGGCCGGAGCTGTCGTGGCCATCACGCGGCCTCGCTCTGGTACTGGGCGTAGCCGGTGGCCTCAAGCTCCAGCGCCAGTTCCTTGCCACCCGTGTGGACGATGCGGCCGGCATTGAAGACATGCACCACGTCCGGGACAATATAGTCGAGCAAGCGCTGATAGTGGGTGATGACCAGCATCGAGCGTTCGGGCGAGCGCAGGGCGTTCACGCCGTTGGAGACCACCTTGAGCGCATCGATGTCGAGGCCCGAGTCCGCCTCGTCGAGCACGCAGAAATAAGGCTCCAGAAGCATCATCTGCAGCGTCTCGTTGCGCTTCTTCTCGCCACCGGAGAAGCCCACATTCACCGGGCGCTTCAGCATGTCGGCGTCGATGCCCAGCTGCTTGCCCAGCTCGCGCACCTTGCGCACCAGCTCGGGAGAAGTCAGTTCCACCTCGCCGCGCTTCTTGCGCTGGCTGTTCACCGCGGTGTGCAGGAAAGCCATGTTGGAGACGCCGGGGATTTCCAGCGGATACTGGAAGCAGAGGAACAGCCCCTGCGCGGCGCGCTCGTCCGGGGAGAGGTCGAGCAGGTTGACACCGCGGAAGATGACCTCGCCGCCGGTGATCTCATAGCCCGGCTTGCCGGAGAGAACGTAGGACAGCGTGGATTTGCCGGCGCCGTTCGGCCCCATGATGGCATGAACCTCACCGGGATTGATGGTGAGGTTCATCCCGTTGATGATCTTGCGCCCCCCAGCGATCTCGGCATGGAGGTCCTTGATTTCGAGAAGGGGAGCCATGGTGAAGATCCTCTGGTTATCGTTGCCCGGCGACGCGACTGAAAGAAGACTGGGAGGCGTCAGCCGACGCTGCCTTCCAGGCTGATGGAGATGAGCTTCTGCGCCTCGACGGCGAACTCCATGGGAAGCTGCTGGAGCACGTCACGGACGAAACCGTTCACGACGAGAGCGACGGCATCTTCCTGCGAGAGGCCGCGCTGCATGCAGTAAAACAGCATGTCTTCCGAGATCTTCGAGGTGGTGGCCTCGTGCTCAAACTGCGCCGTGGGGTTCTTGGCCTCGATATACGGCACGGTATGCGCGCCGCAGAGGTCGCCGATGAGCAGCGAGTCGCAATTGGTGAAGTTGCGCGCGCCGGCCGCCTTGCGATGGGCCGAGACGAGGCCGCGATAGGTGTTGTTGGACTTACCGGCCGAAATGCCCTTGGAGATGATCCGGCTCGTGGTGTTCTTGCCGAGATGGATCATCTTGGTGCCGGAATCCACCTGCTGGCGACCGTTGGAAATGGCGATGGAGTAGAACTCGCCGGAGGACCCCTCGCCGCGCAGCACGCAGCTCGGATACTTCCAGGTGATGGCCGATCCGGTCTCCACCTGGGTCCAGGAGATCTTGGAGTTCTTCCCGCGGCAATCGCCGCGCTTGGTCACGAAATTATAGATGCCGCCCTTGCCCTCGGAATCGCCGGGGTACCAGTTCTGGACGGTGGAATACTTGATCTCGGCATCATCGAGGGCGACCAGTTCCACCACGGCGGCGTGCAGCTGGTTCTCGTCGCGCATGGGCGCGGTGCAGCCTTCGAGATAGGAGACGTAGGAGCCCTTGTCGGCGATAATGAGAGTGCGCTCGAACTGGCCGGTGTTCTTCTCGTTGATGCGGAAATAGGTGGACAGCTCCATCGGGCAGCGCACGCCCGGCGGGATGTAGACGAACGAGCCGTCCGAGAACACCGCCTGGTTCAATGTCGCATAATAATTGTCGGTCGCCGGCACCACGCTGCCCAGATACTGCTTCACCAGATCGGGATGCTCGCGCAGGGCCTCGGAGATGGGCATGAAGATCACGCCGGCAGCCTTCAGCTCCTCCTTGAAGGTGGTGGCCACCGAGACGCTGTCGAACACCGCGTCCACCGCGATTTTCGGTCGCTCGCCCTCGGGCATTTCCACGCCGGCCAGGATCACCTGCTCCCGGAGCGGGATGCCGAGCTTCTCGTAGGTCTTCAGGATTTCCGGATCGACCTCGTCCAGCGACTTCGGCGCCTTGAACTTCTTTGGCTGGGAATAATAGTAGAGGTCCTGGAAGTCGATCTGCGGATAGCTGACGCGCGCCCACTCCGGCTCCTGCATCGTGAGCCAGCGGGCATAGGCGTCGAGGCGCCACTGCAGCATCCACTCCGGCTCTTCCTTCTTGGCCGAGATGAAGCGGATCACCTCTTCGGAGAGGCCCTTCGGCGCCTTCTCGGATTCGATGTTGGTCTCGAATCCATATTTGTACTGGTCGACGTCGATGGAACGAACCTGCTCGACTGTGTCCTGTACGGCCGCCATCTGGTCCTCCATTCAACTGTCAGGCTACGGCGCGAACCGCCGCGCGGGGATCGGAGAGTGGAGCCCGGCTGGCTCCAACCTCGTTGGGTGTGGGGGTCAGGCCCGCCGGAACCATGGAGGCGCCCCGGTCCGGAGCGAGCCGACAGCCCCACCAGGGCGCCACCGGCGTCAGGCCGGGACGCAGGTGTTCTCCACCGGGCACACCACGGCGCACTGGGCTTTGTCGAAATGCCCCTCGCACTCGGTGCACTTCTTGGGGTCGATCACATACATGTCCCGCTTGAGGCTGATGGCAGCATTCGGGCACTCGAATTCGCAGGCACCGCAGACGGTGCACTGGGACGCGACGATCTTGTAGGCCATGGGCTAGCTCCGCGCTGTGCAGATTGGCAGGCGAAGAGCCTCTTTCAAGCAACGTGCCATCGTCCAACAAATTGATTTTTAATTGTTATTCCTGAAAGCTGGCGACGCGCGCCGCTGTCGTTCACCCGACACGCTGTCGCAAGTGCGACAGCGGGGACAGCTCACGCCCGGGTCGCCCGGCGGATGGCGCGGGGTCGTGTCTCGGAAGTGGTGGAAATTTGAAGGCGGCGTAATCTCCGGGTGACTTGCAACCACCCAACCGGCGGCTGGAACCGCCAGGGAGATCACGCCATGAACCAGATTACTGACACTTTGAGCTTTGCGCTACTGGCCGGGGAGGCCGGGTTTGACCCGATCGAGGAGCGGCTGCGGGTCAACGTCCGTGCGACCATCGAAGCCGTGTTCGAAGAGGAACTCGCCAGCTTTCTCGGCCGCCTTCGGTACGACCGGGGCGATGGTCCCGCGAAAGGCTATCGCCACGGGCACCGAGAGCGTCAGATCACCGGCACGTTCGGCACCGAGACGGTGCGGGTGCCGCGCGCCCGGATCGAGGGCGACACTGGCAAGGTCACGGAATGGCGGTCGAAGGCGCTGCCCCGTTATCAGCGGCTGACGAAGAAGGCCGAGGCGCTGATCGCGGCGGTCTATCTTGCTGGCACCAACACCCGGCGCGTCAAGCGGGCGCTGTTTGGGCTGTTCGAGGGGGCCGTCAGCAAGGACGTGGTCAGCCGCGCTTGGCGCAAGGTGAAGGTGGACTGGGACGCCTGGTGTGCCCGCAGTCTGGCCGATGAGGACATCGTCCGCCTGATCCTCGACGGCACCGTGATCAAGACCCGGCTGGACCGCAAGGCCACGAACATCTCGGTGTTGGCCGCAATCGGCGTGCGCCGGGATGGGCAGAAGGTGCTGTTATCCATCAGAAACATGGGCGGGGAGAGCACGGCCGCCTGGCGGCAGTTCCTCGACGATCTGGACGCACGCGGCCTGAAGCGGCCCGAATTCGTGATCGTCGACGGTGCCCCGGGGCTGGAGGCCGCGCTGGTGGCGCTCTGGGGCGACGGCCTGCCCATCCAGCGCTGCACGGTTCACAAGCACCGCAACCTCCTGGCCCACGCCCCGAAGCACATGCAGGATGAGCTGACCGAGGATTATCGCGACATGATCTACGCCGAGACCGCGGCCGAGATCGAGAAGAAGCGCAAGGCCTTCCTGCGCAAGTGGCGCCTGAAGTGCCGGGCGGTGGCCGACAGCCTTGAAGAAGCCGGGGCGCGGCTCTTCACCTTCACCCGCCTCGATCCATCGCAATGGAAGTCCGCCCGGACCACAAACGCCATCGAGCGCCTGAACGAGGAATTCCGCCGCCGCATCAAGACCCAAACCGTCCTGCCCTGTGCCGAGACCGTGCCGATGCTACTCTGGGCGCTGCTCGCCTCCGGCCAGATCCAGATGCGAAAGGTTGATGGCTGGGAAACTCTCTCTCAGCCCATCGAACCGATGCCCCTTGACCTCGCCGCCTGAAAAACCGAGCATCCACATGCCCGGAGCGCGCCGCCAGGGAATTTCCACAGCATTCGCGACACGACCTGGCGCGGAGCCTCGGCCAAAAATGAAAAGCCCCCCTCGCCGGCTGGCGAGGGGGGCATATGTCGCGAAGGGTGACGGGGTTGGAGAGCGGCGGGTCGCCGTTCAGAAGCGCTTGATCTCGATGTCGTGCTTCTTGAGGGCATAGCCGATCTGGCGGGGCGTCAGCCCCAGCAGGCGCGCGGCCTTGGCCTGCACCCACCCGGCGCGCTCCATGGCGTCCACCAGACGCTCGCGCTCGTTCAGGTCCTCGTCCGCAATCGCGGACCGGACCGGCACCGCAGGGGCAGGCGCGGGAACAGGAACGGTCAGCGGCGGCAGGCGCGAGGCGGTGTTGGAATTCGCAGCCTCACCGCTGATCACCGGCGGCATCACCGGCAGAGGGATGTCCATGGGCCGGCGCGTCTGCGGCGCGTCGGCCGGGCTGCGCCACAGGAGCGCCGACAGGCATTCGTTGTGACGGCAGGCGAAGTCGTCGCCGACGATCGCGCTGCCCTGCGCCAAAGTCGCGGTCCGCTGCACGCAATTCTCCAGCTCGCGCACGTTTCCGGGGAAGCCGCACCCCATCAGCACGTCCACGGCATCCTGATTGAACTGCAGGTCCCGGCCGTTCTCGCGATTGAAGCGATCGAGGAACTCGTTGGCGAGCAATGGGATATCTCCACGGCGGTCGCGCAGCGAGGGCACGATCACCGGGATGACGCTGATGCGGTAATAAAGGTCGGCTCGGAATTCGTTCTTGGCCACCGCCTCTTCCAGGTTCCGGTTGGTGGCGGCAACGACGCGCACGTTCACCTTGAGGGTGTGACTGCCGCCGACCCGCTCGAACTCCTGTTCCTGGAGCACCCGCAGCAGCTTCGCCTGGAAGGCCGGTGAAATCTCGCCGATCTCATCGAGGAAGAGCGTACCCTTGTCGGCGAGCTCGAAGCGCCCCTTGCGCGCACCGACGGCACCGGTGAAGGCCCCCTTCTCGTGGCCGAACAGCTCGGACTCCAGAACGGATTCGGGCAAGGCGGCGCAGTTCAGCTTGATGAAGGGTCCCTTCTGGCGGGGCGAGAGCTCGTGGATGGCTTTCGCGATCAGCTCCTTGCCGGTGCCCGATTCACCGCGCAGCAACACTGGCGAATGGGACTTGGCTACGATCATGATCTTGTCGAGCAGGGCGCGGATTTCGCGGCTGTCGCCGATGATGCCGTCGACATAGACGCGCTTGCGCTCGCGGCTGACAGAGGACGGCTTCAGCTCCGACAATTGCTTCTGCAGACGGCCGCTTTCCGCCATCAGCCGCTCGCGGTCGCGCGAGACGACGCGATGCAGCTGCACCGTCTGGCCGATGAGGTTCGCCACCATGGTCAGGAAGCGCACATCCGAATCGAGCCGGAACACGGAGCGCCCGTCCCACACGCGGTCGATGGTGAGCGTGCCGATGACGCGGGAGGCGACGCGGATGGGAACGCCGATGAAAGACACCCGCGTGTCCTCGCTGGCGCCGAGGGCCTGCGCATCCGCCGCGCTGAAGGCGGGGTGAGAGGCGACATTCTCGGCGATGAGCGGCACGGCGGTCGCGATCACCTGGCCGATGGCTTTCTCCGGCAGCCGCGCGCGATAGCGCGCATCGGTGCCCTCGTTCCAGCCGCCACCGACGGTGATGTCGGGAATGCCATCGTCTTCGAGCAGCGAAATCACGCCATGGCGCATCTGCATGAAGGACGAGAGAAGATTCACCACGCTCGACAGCGTGGTCTCCAGGCGATTCGGGGCCGTCAGGATCTTCGAGATCTCGTAGATCCCGGTCAGAGCCACGTCGCTCAGTGAGACGAGGGGCACATGAGATCGCGCCTGCTCGCGCTCGATTTGCAACGCTTCCTGCTGAACCATGGTGCTCTCTCCATCACCCCAGGCACCGTCCCCACCCATTTTGTATGATTGGCGACACTTTGATTTAGTTTTATTCGCATGTCGTGCCCAAGCTGACGGCAAGATTTGATGATTGTTTGAGCATGGGCATGCCGATTGTCGCGTTTGCTGCGACAACTTGGCCATTTGCGCCGGCCATCTGGGGTCCAATTGTCAGAGAAGGGACGATATGGGCCTGTATCCGGCAAAAAGATTTCGCCCAGCGAAATCAAGGCGCTTCTACTTGCCGCAACTTTCCTCAGTCTGACCTCTGCAGTGCAGCGTGAAAGACGCAGGCGCAGCAAGGACCCGTTTCACAGCCTTGCGATGAGCGGCTGTGAGAACAGCGCGAGTCGGGCGGCCGCGGTGTCCGGGCGCTCGGCGCGGAGCAGGTCAGCCATTTCCGGCGCCGCGAGCGGTCGGAAGAACAGGAAGCCCTGTGCCAGTTCGCAGCCGTTGTCGCGCAGGAACCGCGCCTGCCCCGCGGTCTCCAGCCCCTCGGCCACCACGCGCATGCCGAGCTTGCGTCCGAGCTCGATCACCGCGCAGACGATCGCGGTGTCGAAGGCATCCCGCTCGATGTCCTTCACGAAGCTCTGGTCGATCTTGATGGTGTCGATGGGCAGCTGCTTGAGGTGGATGAGGCCGGCATAGCCGGTGCCGAAATCGTCGAGGGCGACGCGCACCCCCGCGCGGTCCAGCTCCTCGAGGATCGGCGCCACATGCTCCGAACTGCGCCCGAGGAAGACGGTCTCGGTGATCTCCACGTCGAAATGCGATGGCTCCACGCCCGCGGCATGGAACTGGCGGAGCAGGGTCGGCGCGAGGTCGCGATTGTTGAACTGGGCGGGCGCAAGGTTGATGGCGACGCGGCCGCAGTCGAAGCCGAGCTCGATCCAGCCGCGCACGTCGCTGGCCACCCGGCGTACCATGCGCTCGCCGATGAGCACGGCAAGCTCGGGATCGGAGAGCGCGGCCTCGAAGGCGGAGGGCGACAGGATGCTGTGCGGCGAGCGCCGCCAGCGCACCAGCGCCTCCACCCCGGCGAGGCGGCCGGTCGTCAGCGACACCTTGGGCTGGTAGTAGGGCACGATCTCGTCATCGGCGAGCGCGCCGATCATGGCCCGGTTCAGCGCCACGCGCTCCAGCACCGCCTGGCGCATGGCGGGGGCGTAGACGACCACGCGGTTCCGGCCCTGCTGCTTGGCGGCGTAGAGGGCGAGGTCGGCGTCCTTCATCAGTTCGCCATAGGAACAGTCGTGTTCCGGGCAGGCGGCGATGCCGACGCTCGCGCGGGTGGAAAAATGCCGGCCGGCATGGAGCAGCGGCCGCCGCAGCTCGACGAGGATGCTCTGGGCGAGACGCCGGCCCAGCCCGATCGGATCAGGTCCTTCCACAGCGCATACGAATTCGTCGCCGCCAAGCCGGGCAATGAGGGCCGGCTGGTCGATCAGGGCGTCGAGCCGATGGGCGGTCTCCATGAGAACCGCATCGCCCGCATCGTGGCCGAGGGTGTCGTTGACGTCCTTGAGCCCGTCGAGGTCCATGAGCAGCACGCAGATGCCCTGCCCCGGCTTGCGGCGGGCGAGCGCGGCCTCCAGGCCCTCGTGGAAGGCCGCGCGGTTCGGCAGCCCCGTCAGCGCATCGTGGCTCGCCGCATAGCGGGCCTGCCGCTCGGCCGCGCGGCGGTCGGTGACGTCCACCAGTGCCGCCACGAGATTAGGCATGGGCCCGGAGGGCGTGACCGCGGCAGCAAGCACCACCTGGCGCTCCTCGCCATCGGCAAGGGTCACCGTGGTCTCGAATTCGGTGGCCATGCCGTCGCGGCGGAGGCGCTCGCGCAGGGCCTCGGCATCGTTGCCCCCCAGCGCGGCCTGGCACAGGCCGGCAGCGTCTGGCAGGTCCAGCGTCCCGCCGTAGAACCGCCGCGCGGCCTCGTTGGACTTGATGTGCCGGCCGTCGTCGAGCCCCGCGACCACGAGGGGCATGGGCACCGCCTGGAATGTGTTCTCGAGGATGTCCTCGCTGGCGCGGAGCTTCTCGTTCGCCTCCCGCTCAGCCCGCACCACCGACCAGAAGCGCCGCTCGGTGCGGTTGGCGCGGGCGGCGACGAGGGCCAGCATGGTGTTGAGCACGGCCACGGCGAGGGCCAGCCCCATCCCCGTCTGCCAGCCCGTCGAGCCATCGAGATAGCCCAGGAGCAGCAGGGCGCTGGCCCCGAACCCGCCGGACACCAGCCAGCCGAACGGGATCGGCACGGCCAGATAGAAGACGGTCGGCAGCAGCATCACCACGAACAGGGCGAGGTCGCTGTGCGAACTGACCAATACGGCGATGGCAGCCGATATGCCCCAGAGCCACGTGACATAGATGGCCGTCATCCGCCCCGGCGTGGTGGCGACCTGGACGGCCACGAGGCATAAGAGCGACAGCGCCACCACCACGAGCCGGGCACTCACCGCGACCACGAAATGCGGGGTCCCGGCGAATCGCCAGTCACTCATCAGGAACAGGGCGTTGAGAATCACCGAGGCGGCGAACAGCAGGCGCGCGTGCCGTTGGGTTTCCTCGAGGCAGGCGAGGCGGAATTGCCGCTCAAGGGCCTTGTCGATGAACTCGCCGCCGAAAGCCCGGAGACGCGCGGCCTCGGGGCCTCCCGCCCCGTCTGCGCTCGCGACTTGACCCGAAATACCTTTCATATCGCGGATTCTAATGGCCCATTTGACCGCGCGCCAGCACGCGGGCTGCCTGGTCGGCGTGTAATCATACCTTCGACCACCGATTTCTTCAGCGACTTTTTTCAGGAGCATCTGATGGATGGCCTATGCCCCACCGGCAAGATGCGCTCCCGCGAGCGCCGCGCAAGTGAATACTACTTTGAGATGCATGGCGCACGTACACACATACCCCGGCCAACCCAGTGATGTGCTGCCGGCGCGGTGTATGGTGCCGTCGCATGGCGCGTTGCATGGCGGCCGTCGCGTGCTGTACTGCGGCAGGAGACGCCAGGGAAGCCAAGCAAGGGGCGCCGCAAAGGCACCGCACAGGGAGCCGCAGATGCTGAAGGACAAGCGCATCCTCCTCCTCATCGGGGGAGGGATCGCCGCCTACAAGTGCCTCGATCTGGCCCGCCGGCTGAAAGAGCGCGGCGCGCTGGTTCGCGCCATCATGACCGAGGCCGCCGGGCGATTCGTCACGCCGCTGTCGGTCGGCGCCATCACCGGCGAGCGGGTGTTCACCGACCTTTTCGATCTCACGGCCGAGCATGACATCGGCCACATCCGCCTGTCGCGGGAGGCCGACCTCCTCGTCGTCGCACCGGCGACGGCAGACCTTCTCGCCCGCATGGCCCACGGCCTCGCCGACGACCTCGCCACCAACTGCCTGCTGGCCACCGACAAGCCGGTGCTGGTCGCTCCCGCCATGAATCCGCGCATGTGGGCGCATCCGGCCACCTGCCGGAATGTCGCCCGCCTGAGGGCGGACGGCATTTCGGTGGTCGGCCCCAATGCGGGTGCCATGGCCGAGCGCGGCGAGTTCGGCGAGGGTCGCATGGCCGAGCCGATGGAGATCGTCGCGGCCATCGAGGCACATTTCGGCGAAGGCCCGTCCCGGCTGCTCGCCGGGCGCCGCGTCCTCATCACCTCAGGCCCGACCCACGAGCCCATCGATCCGGTGCGCTATATCGCCAACCGCTCCTCCGGCAAGCAGGGCCACGCCATCGCCGCCGCGGCCCGCGCCGCCGGCGCCGATGTGGTCCTCGTCTCCGGTCCGGCGGAGGTCCCCGACCCCGAGGGCGTGCGGGTGATCCATGTGGAGAGCGCCCGCGACATGATGGCCGCGGTGGAGGAGAACCTGCCCGTGGACGCCGCCGTGTTCGCCGCGGCCGTCGCTGACTGGCGGGTGGCGGACGCCTCGGAACAGAAGATCAAGAAGGACGGCGGCGGCGCCCCCACGCTGATGCTGGTGGAGAACCCCGACATCCTCGCCTCGGTCTCCCGCCATCACACCCTGCGCCCGCGCCTGGTCGTCGGGTTCGCCGCCGAAACCGAGGAGGTGGTGGCCCATGCGCGCGACAAGCGCCTGCGCAAGGGGTGCGACTGGATCGTCGCCAACGACGTGACCCCGACCACGGGCATCATGGGCGGGGACAGCAACACCGTTCATCTCGTCACCGCGGCCGGCGTCGAGGACTGGCCCTCCGCCACCAAGGCCGAGGTCGCCCGCCAACTCGTCGCCCGCATCGCCGCAGAACTCTCGGGAACCCGTTCGTGACAACACCCCCTGTGAAGATCCAGCGCCTGCCCCACGCCGCAGGGCTGCCCCTGCCCGCCTATGCGACCCCCGGCGCCGCCGGCATGGATCTTACCTGCGCCCTGCCGGCCGACGCGCCCCTCAGCCTCGCGCCCGGCGATTGCGCCGCCATCCCCACCGGCTTCGCCATCGCCCTGCCGGAGGGCTTCGAGGCGCAGGTGCGGCCGCGCTCGGGGCTGGCCAGGAACCACGGCGTGACGGTGTTGAATTCGCCCGGAACCGTGGATTGCGATTACCGTGGCGAGATCGCCGTGCTGCTCGTGAACCATGGCCGCGCAAGCGTCGAGATCAGCCGGGGCATGCGGATTGCGCAGATGGTCGTGGCCCCCGTCGTTCAAATAATGCTGGAAGAATCCGGAGAATTGAGCCAAACTGCACGCGGTTCCGGTGGTTTTGGATCCACAGGCCTCGGTTCCCCGTGATTTAGCCGTCGGTGGACGGCCGGGAGCAGTTTCACCTTTCGAGACGCTCCCTTTAAAGGAAGCCGTTCCTCCGATGCCGCGCCTTTCCGACAAGAGCCTTCTCGCGATCGCCGCCGTGGTGGATGTGGCCGTGCATGCCCGGGGCGCGCCGGTGGCCGCCAAGGCGCTGGCCGCCCGCCACGGACTTCCCCCTCGCCGGCTGGAGCCGGTGCTGCAGGCCCTCGTCCATGCCGGCGTCCTCAAGGGCGTGCGTGGCCCGCGCGGCGGCTATGAGCTGGCGCGGGAACGCCGCCGGGTCTCCGTGGCCGAGATCGTCCGGGTGGTGGAAGGCGCCGAGGAGGAAAAGGAAATCATCCTGCCACCGCTGGTGACGGACGTGGTCCAGCCGGCCGTGGCTGCGGCGGAAGACACCTTCGACACCGCGCTCGACGGCGTGACGCTCGAGGACCTGTGCCGCGCCGCCGACGACAAGGGCCACGGCTCCGAGCACGAAAGGATCGACTTCGCCATCTAGGCTCCCGGCCCGGATCGGCGATTGCGGGACCTCTCCGACATCGACCTTCCTGCGGAAAAGGGGTCTAGTTCCGCGATCGAAGAGTGCCCCTCGGGGAGGACACATCCCCGACCAAGATGCCCGAAACTGCCCCTGCGGGTCCGGACCCTGCGGCCCGCCCATGGCAGACACGACGAAACAAAAAGGAGATCGCCCATGGCACAACCTGCCGCCAAGATCGTGTCCTCCGCCCCCCTCGTGGGCCGGGGGCGGGTCTATGATTCTATCACCGAGACCATTGGCAGCACGCCGCTGGTGCGGCTCAAGCGGCTTCCGGAGCTGCGCGGGGCCAAGGCGGACATTCTCGCCAAGCTCGAATTCTTCAATCCCATCAGCAGCGTCAAGGACCGCATCGGCGTCGCCATGATCGACGCGATGGAAGAGGCCGGCGTGCTCGACGCCGACACCGTGCTGGTGGAGCCGACCTCCGGCAACACCGGCATCGCGCTCGCCTTCGTCGCGGCGGCGCGCGGCTACCGGCTCATCCTGGTCATGCCGGAGAGCATGTCCATCGAGCGGCGCAAGATGCTGACCCTGCTCGGCGCCGAGCTGGTGCTGACCCCCGCCAATCTCGGTATGAAGGGCGCCGTGGCCCGGGCCGAGCAGATCATCTCCGAGATGCCCAAGGCGGTGATGCCCCAGCAGTTCAAGAACAAGGCGAATCCCGACGTGCACCGCCGCACCACGGCGGAGGAGATCTGGAACGACACCAACGGCAAGGTGGACGCTGTTGTCGCCGGCGTCGGCACTGGCGGCACCATCACCGGCATCGGCCAGGTGCTGAAGCCGCGCAAGGCCTCGCTGAAGATGATCGCGGTGGAGCCGGAGGATTCCCCGGTGCTCTCCGGCGGCCCTCCCGGCCCCCACAAGATCCAGGGCATCGGCGCCGGCTTCGTGCCGGAAGTGCTGGATCGCTCGGTGATCGACGAGGTGGTGACCGTGGGCAACCAGACAGCCTTCGACACCGCCCGCGCCCTCGCCCGTTATGAAGGCATTCCCGGCGGCATCTCCTCCGGTGCCGCCGTGGCGGCCGCGCTGGAGCTGGCGGTGCGGGACGACATGGCCGGCAAGACCATCGTGGCCATCATCCCGTCCTTCGCGGAGCGCTATCTTTCGACCGCGCTGTTCGAAGGTCTCTGATCCTTTTCCCGCGTCCCGGCACCGGCCGGGGCGCGGGGCTCGCTGCCGGTCCGGGCCTGCCGCTGGAGCCGCAGCAAGGCGGCGTGGCGGGCCGGATCATAGCCGGCGCCGCCGGCCCGCGCCGCCTTTCGCACTTGGCGCAACGCCCGGGCAATGCCCTCCGGCCCCTCGCAGAATACCTCGAGCCCCCGCATCAGCCGCCCGACCTGCATCTCGGCCGCCTCGGCCGCGAAGGCGTGCGTCCGCCTGCCTGTCCCCCGCACTCCGGCCATACCGCCCCCTCCATTGCGTATGCCGGATGCTGGAGCTGTGGCGAGGACAGGAGGATAAATTCCTAGACTGAGAATTCTTGAGCCTGGCCGCGGATACATATAACTTTCTGATATTAAATAGTTTAATGATTGCCACCTGCAAACAGGGGTTGCATGCTCTATCCGCCTCCTCTTGAAAGGGCAGATGATTGATGTAGGAATTTTTTCCCTGCAATGAGCGTTTCCGATGAGCCCCCTGCCTGCCCCCTCGGTCTCCCGCCCACCCTCCGTTCCCGTCAGCCCCGCACGGGGATACCGCCTACATCGCTCGAAGCCTTGCTGCCAGATCGCCGTCGCGGTGGCGGCGGCTGATGCGGGCGTGGGTGTGGAGGCTTTGCTCTCGCATAGCCGGTCGACGGCTCCGGTGGCGCTGGCGCGGCAGCTCGCCATGTATCTCGCCCATGTGGGGCTGGGGCTTCCGCAGGCGTCGGTGGCGGCGGCGTTCGGGCGGGACCGGTCCACCGTCGCCCATGCCTGCCGGCGCATCGAGGAATTGCGGGACGCCGCGCCGTTCGACCACAAGGTCGGCCGGCTTGAAGCATGCCTGCGCTGGGCGGCGGAGGCGTAACATGGCAGCGTCCGGCATCGCCAAAGAACGCCCTTTGAAATCAGATACTTCCTGCCGACGACAGCGGAAGGGCGCGGCGCAGTCCAAAGCGCCGTCGCCCGGCTTCAACCCGGCGGAAAGCCCGCTCGCCTGGCTCGCCCGGCGGCAGGGCAAGGACGGTCGCGCCATGGTGGACGCGGCGCAATTGCAGGCGGGAGAACGGCTGAGGGCGGATTTCACCCGGGCCAATCTGACCCCCCGCGTCACCAGCCGCTGGAGCGAGGTCTCGGGGGCCGGGACGCCGGAAGCCTTCACCGACATGGTGCTGGCGGCGAAGCTCCGGGTGTCCCGGGCGCTCACCGCGGTGGGCCCGGAATTGTCCGGCGTTCTGCTGGACGTTTGCTGTTTTCTCAAGGGGTTGGAGACAGTGGAACGGGAGCGGGGGTGGCCGGCGCGCACCGCGAAGGTGGTGCTCTGCCTCGCCCTCGATCGCCTCGCTGGACATTACGGAATTACCACTACCGCCACCGGCCGCGACCGAACGCCCATGCGGGCCTGGCAGGCGACCGCGGCGGAAACCTCATCAGGACAATGACTTGGCCGTATCCCGGATGATCTGGAAGGCGGCGTCCACGTCGCCTTCCGTCGTCTCCATCGCCCCCGCCTGGAAGCGGATGACGAGGTGCCCATCGACGCGGGTGGGCGTGAGATAGAGGGCGCCGCCGTCGTTGATGGCAGTGAGCATCGCCAGCATGTGGGCGTCGAGGTCGCGCCCGTCGCCGGGGTCGTGGCGGAAGGTGAAGAGGGAGAGCACCGGGGTGCTGGCCAATGAGAAACCCGGCTCTTGCGCGAGCCTTGCCGCCAAAGCCTGCGCCCAGCGCACGTGGTTGCGCATCATCTCCCTGAGCCCGTTAAGTCCATGGGCACGCAGGACAAACCAGAGCTTCAGCGCACGGAAGCGGCGGCCGAGCTGCACCGTCCATTCGCTGTAATTGGTGATGTCGTCGTGGCCGTGGGTCTTCAGATACTCCGGCTGGATGGACAGGGTGCGCAGGTGATCGTCCACATTGCGGAGGTAATGGGCGGAGCAGTCGAACTGCACGCCCAGCCATTTGTGCGGATTGAGCACGATGCTGTCCGCCGCCTCCACCCCCGCCCACAGATCGCGGAACTCGGGGCAGATCATCGCCGTGCCCGCCCACGCCGCATCGGCATGCACGAACAGGCCATGCCGATGCGCGATTCGAATGAGTTCGGGTGGGGAATCGATGGCGCCGGTGCCGGTTCCACCCATGCAGAGAACGAGTCCGGCCGGCCGATGCCCGGCGGCGAGGTCGGCGGCGATGGCGGCCTCCAGCGCGGCCGGGTCCATCCCCCGCATCGGCCCCCTCGTCGGTATCCGGATGAGGTTCTCGGCGCCGATGCCGGACACCCACGCCGCCCGGTCGATGGAGGTATGAACTTCCGCCGAAGCATAGACCCGCAGCCGCTCCCGCCCGGACAGGCCGGTGGCGTTGCCGGTGAAGCCGAGCGCCCGCTCGCGCATGGTGAGGAAGGCGCAGAGGGTCGCGGAGGAAGCCGAATCCTGGATCACCCCGGTGAAATCATCAGGCAGGCCCACCGCCTGACGCAGCCAGTCCAGCGCCACGCCCTCAAGCTCGGTCGCGGCCGGGGACGTCTGCCACAGCAGGCATTGCGCGCCCATGGCGGAGGAGAGCATCTCCGCGATCACGCTGGCGGGGCTGGCGTTGGCGGGGAAATAGGCGAAGAAGCGCGGGTGCTGCCAGTGGGTCATGCCCGGCACGATGATGCGACGGAAATCCTCAAACAGCGCATCCATGGGCTCCGCCTCTTCCGGCGGGCTCGGGGGCAGCTGGGCCGCGATCTCGCCCGGCTTCGTGCGGGCACGGACGGGCTGGTCCCTCAGCGTCTCGCGATAGTCCGCCGCGAAGGTCGCCGCCTCGTGCGCCCAATGGCGGAAGGTGTCCCCGTCCATGTCCCTCGTCCCGTCCTCGTCACTGACGGGGACATAGCCGACTTCGCCGGACTGGCAAACGCGGGGCACTGCGACAGCTTGAGCGGGACGGCATACCCTCCCGCCTTCGTGTCCGGCGCGGGCCCTTCTCCATGCTAGTGTCTTAAGAGCACGCGCCGATCTGATTGCCTCGCAATCAGATCGGATCACGCGTTCTCTTTCTAAAATGTAGAGGGCGATTTGCCGATCAAGTTGTTCCAACTTGATCGGATCGCGCTCTAGGGAAAGGGCTTTCCCCGGAGGCTCCGCCGCTCTAAGACGGCGCGAAAGCTCCGGACGCAGGCGGCCACAGCTCGCCGACGCGGAGCCCGATACGACCACGAGACGCGCTGAGGAAACCGGCGCGCCGCAAGAACGAGGCCCGCGAGGATATGCCCCAATACCGCTCCCGCACGTCCACCCACGGTCGCAACATGGCCGGCGCCCGCGGCCTGTGGCGCGCCACCGGCATGAAGGACGGCGATTTCGGCAAGCCGATCATCGCGGTGGTGAACTCCTTCACCCAGTTCGTGCCCGGCCATGTGCACCTGAAGGACCTCGGCCAACTGGTGGCCCGCGAGATCGAGAAGGCGGGCGGCGTCGCCAAGGAGTTCAACACCATCGCGGTGGATGACGGCATCGCCATGGGCCACGACGGGATGCTCTATTCGCTCCCGTCGCGCGAGATCATCGCCGACAGCGTGGAATACATGGTCAACGCGCACTGCGCGGATGCCATGGTCTGCATCTCCAATTGCGACAAGATCACCCCCGGCATGCTGATGGCCGCCATGCGCCTCAACATTCCGGCCGTGTTCGTCTCGGGCGGCCCCATGGAGGCCGGCAAGGTGCTGCTCTCCACCGGCGAGAAGAAGGTGGACCTCATCGACGCCATGATCGCCGCCGCCGACGACAAGGTGTCGGACGCCGACGTGACGGTGATGGAGCGGTCCGCCTGCCCCACCTGCGGCTCGTGCTCCGGCATGTTCACCGCCAATTCCATGAACTGCCTCACCGAGGCGCTGGGCCTCGCGCTGCCGGGCAACGGCTCGGTGCTCGCCACCCATGCCGACCGCGAGCGGCTGTTCGTGGAGGCCGGCCACCTCATCGTGGACCTCGCCCGCCGCTATTATGAGCAGGACGACACCAGCGTGCTGCCGCGCGCGGTCGCCTCGTTCAAGGCGTTCGAGAACGCCATGACGCTGGACATCTCCATGGGCGGCTCCACCAACACGGTGCTGCACCTGCTCGCCGCCGCCAACGAGGGCGAGGTGCCCTTCACCATGGCCGACATCGACCGCCTCTCCCGGCGCGTCCCGGTGCTGTGCAAGGTCGCGCCCGCCGTCGCCAACATCCACATGGAGGACGTGCACCGCGCCGGCGGCATCATGGCCATCCTCGGCGAGCTGGATCGCGGCGGCCTCATCCACACCGATCTGCCCACCGTGCACGCGCCGACCATGGCCGACGCGCTGGAGCGCTGGGACGTGGTCCGCACCAAGAGCGAGAGCGTCGCCACCTTCTTCCGCGCCGCCCCCGGCGGCGTGCCGACGCAGGTGGCGTTCAGCCAGTCCCGCCGCTGGGAGGATCTCGACCTCGACCGCGAGGCGGGCGTCATCCGCAATGTGGAGCACGCTTATTCCAAGGACGGCGGCCTCGCCGTGCTCTACGGCAACATCGCGCTCGACGGCTGCATCGTGAAGACGGCGGGCGTGGACGCCTCCATCCTGAAGTTCACCGGCAAGGCCCGCATCTTCGAGAGCCAGGACGCGGCGGTGGAGGCCATCCTCTCCACCGGGCGCATTCAGCCGGGCGACGTGGTGCTGATCCGCTATGAGGGGCCGCGCGGCGGGCCGGGCATGCAGGAGATGCTGTATCCGACCTCCTATCTGAAGTCGAAAGGCCTCGGGAAGGCGTGCGCGCTGGTCACCGACGGGCGCTTCTCGGGCGGCTCCTCGGGCCTGTCCATCGGCCATTGCTCGCCGGAAGCGGCCGAAGGCGGCGCCATCGGCCTCGTGGAAGAGGGCGACACCATCGAGATCGACATCCCGAACCGCATCATCCGCGTGGCGGTGTCGGACGAAGTGCTGGCCGAGCGCCGCGCGGTGATGGAAGCCAAGGGCGATGCCGCCTGGAAGCCGGAAAACCGCAAGCGCGTCGTCTCGCAGGCGCTGCAGGCCTATGCCGCGCTGACCACCTCCGCCGCGCGCGGCGCGGTGCGCGACGTGAAGGCGCTGCGGCGCTGAGCGTCTGTCGGGGGGCGCGGCTGAAGCGGCCGCGTCATCCCCGCCGGGTGAGGAAATCCTCGGCCAAAGCCAGCGTCCCGGCCGTATAGGCCGGGCCCATGGCCTGCGCGGTGGGCGTCTCGGCGTGGGAGGCGACCCAGGCGGTGAGCAGCATCCGGCGCAGCATCACGAACACGTCGAGCTGCGCATCGGCATCCGCCGGCAAAGGCGCGCGGGCGCGGTAGCCCTCCGCCCACGCTTCCTTCAGCGCCGGCACCAGCGGCGAATGCTCCATGAAGGACACCGCCGAGGCGAAGTCGTAGAGAAACCACGACACGCCGCAATCGTCGAAATCGATCAGCGTCAGGCTGTCCCCGTCCGCCAGGAGATTGGCGAGGCGCAGGTCGGCGTGGATGAGGCCGAAGCTCTCCGGCGCCGTCAGCGGGGCGAGGCGGTCCTTCAGGGCGAGCGCGGTGCGCTCCAGCAGAACGCGGCCGGGCGCATCGAGGCCGAGCGCGGCGCGGAAATCGCCCCAGAGGGGACGCTCGCCCAGCATGCTGTCAAAATCCCACACCTTGCGGGTGAAGCCCTCCGGCCGCCGCCAGCCCTTCGCATGGGCGTGGAGGCGCGCATGGAAGCCGCCGAGGCGGGCGAACCAGTGGGCGAGGTCCGCGCCCTCCTGCGGCTCGATGCCCGGGACGAAGGCGAAGGCGGCCAGACGGCGCGGGGCGCCGTCCGCGCTCACCTCATTGAGGAGGCGGCCGTCGCGTGTGGGAATGATGGCGGGGGTCGGCACCACGGCGTCGGCGCGCAGCGCTTCGATCCAGGCCAGCTCCGAGCGGATTTCCGCCGCCGCGTGATATCCGGGGCGATAGACGCGGACCACCATGTCGTGCGCGCCGGCGGTGGCGCGGAAGGTGGCGTTCTCGGAGATGGAGAGGAGCTGGAGCGCCGCATCCGGCGGCAGGCCCCAGTCCGGCAGATGGGCGCGGACCATCTGTTCGGTCCGCGCGAGATACGCTTCGTCGTACAGCACCCGTCCGGCCCCTCACGCGTGTCGGACGGGCGCTATAGCATGGGATGAGGCCCGTACCATCGGCGCCGGCCTGCGACCGGCGCCGATTGGTTTCGCTCAGGCGCCGCGCAGGCTTTTTCTGCGTTGCCTTCGCTCAGGCGCCGCGCGGGCTTTGCGCTCAGACGAGCCCGGCCATGATGCCGACGCCGGCCACCGCCACCGCTGCGCCCGCGCCGCGCACGAACTTCTCGCCATGCAGCTCGCCGAAGCGGCCGATGGCCATGCCGAGGCCGATGCCGGCGAGGTGCAGGCCAGCGGTGGCGACCATGAAGCCGAGGCCATAGGCGAGGCCCGAGGCATCCGCCGGCATTTCCACGCCATGGGCATGGCCGTGGAAGATGGCGAAGAAGCCGACCATGGCCATGGCCGCCGCCAGCGGCGCCTTGAGGCCGAACGCCACCACGCCGCCGAGCACGGTCACCGACAGGGCGATGCCCAGCTCCACGAACGGCACGTCTATGCCCGAGACGCCGAGCGCGCCGCCCACCGCCATCAGGCCGACGAAGGTGGCCGGCACCGCCCACACGGCGCGCCCGCCCAGCTGCCAGGCGAAGATGCCCACCGTGACCATGGCGAGCAGGTGGTCGAGGCCCCCCAGCGGATGGGCGAAGCCGTGGCTGAAGCCGTGCACGGCCCCCGCGCCCGTATGGGCGAAGGCGAGCTGCGGCAGGAGCGTGAGGGCGGCGGCGGCGGCGGCCGTGCGGATCGTGCGGTGCATGAAGGTCTCCCCGGTGTTTGAAGGTTCGCAAAAAGGGTCAGCAGATGCGGGGCAGTTGATCGCCGACCAGCATGTCGACGATGCGCTCGCCCCCGAAGCGCGTTCTCATGACGACCCGTCCGGGCCGCTCGGACGTGACCTCGCCGATCACCGCCGCCTCGCGGCCCAGCGGATGGGCGCGGAGCGCGGCCAGCGCCGCCTCCGTCTCCCCGGCGGGCACCACGGCGAGGATCTTGCCCTCGTTGGCGAGATAGAGCGGATCAAGGCCCAGGATCTCGCAGAAGCCCATCACCTCCGGCCGCATGGGCAGGCTCAGTTCGTCGAGGCGCACGCCGACCCGGCTCGCCTCGGCCAGCTCGTTCACCACCGCCGCGATGCCGCCCCGCGTGGCGTCGCGCATCATGCGCAGGCCGGGGGCGGCGGCGATCAGCGTGTCGATCAGGCCGTTCAATGGCGCGCAGTCGCTGGCGATGGCGGTGTCGAGGGCGAGGTCGCCGCGCGCGTTGAGGATGGCGGCGCCGTGGTCGCCGAGGAGGCCGTTGACGATCACCCGGTCGCCGGGCCGCGCCTTGGTCACGCCCACGTCGAGGCCGGCGCGGATGACGCCGATGCCGGTGGTGGTGATGAAGAGCTTGTCGCAGGCCCCGCGCGCCACGACCTTGGTGTCGCCGGTGGCGATGTCCACGCCCGCCGCGTGCGCCGTCTCGGCCATGGAATGGACCACGCGGCGCAGCGTATCCACCTCCAGCCCCTCCTCGATGATGATGGCACAGGAGAGCGCCACCGGCGTCGCCCCGCCCACCGCGAGATCGTTCACCGTGCCGCACACCGCGAGCTTGCCGATGTCGCCGCCGGGGAAGAACAAAGGATCCACCACGAAGCCGTCGGTGGTGAAGGCGAGCCGGTCGCCCCGCGCCATCAGGGCGGCGAGGTCGAAGCGGGCCTGATCCTCCGGCGCGGCGCGGCCCGCGCCCGAGAAGGCGGAGAGGAACACGTCGTCGATGAGATCGCGCATGGCGCTGCCACCGCCGCCATGGGCGAGCGTCACGATCTTCTGCGTCATCGGCCGCCGGCGCGCTGCGGCGGGAGTTGAGACGGGAATGGCGGTCGAGATGTTCATGCGGCCTCTCCCCGTATACCGCCATATTGATAGTAAGCCGCGCAAGAACCTTCGGACGACACCATCAGCGCGCCGAGCGGCGTCTCGGGCGTGCAGCCCTTGCCGAACTCGGGGCAGGCCCACGGCTTTGCGGCGCCGGTGAGCACCTCGCCGCAGCGGCACTGGGCGGGATCGGCCACCTTGATGTCCGGCACGGAGAAGCGCTTTTCCGCATCGAAGGCCGCATAGGGCGCCGTCAGCCGCACGCCCGAGCCGGCGATGGAGCCGAGGCCGCGCCACTCGAACGTCTCGCGCGGCTCATACACCTCCTGCACGGCCCGCAGCGCCGCCGGATTGCCGTGCTCGGGCACGACGCGGGCATACTGGTTCTCGATTCCAGCGCGGCCGGCCTCGATCTGCCGCAGCACCATGAGCAGGGATTGCAGCAGGTCGATGGGCTCGAAGCCCGACACCACCAGCGGCCGGCCGAACTCTTCCGCGATGAAGCGGTAGGGCGACGTGCCGATGACCATGGAGACGTGCCCCGGCCCGATGAAGCCGTCGATGCCGAGGTCGGGCTGCTCCAGCAGCGCGCGCAGCGTGGGGATGATGGTGATGTGATTGCAGAAGAGCGAGAAGTTGGTGACGCCCTCCCGCGCCGCCCGCTGCACGGTCAGCGCCGTGGAGGGCATGGTGGTCTCGAAGCCGAGGCCGAAGAACACCACCTCCCGCCCCGGATTGCGCTTCGCGAGAGCGAGCGCATCCAGCGGCGAATAGACCATGCGCACGTCGGCGCCGTCCGCCTTGGCCTGAAGCAGGCTCTTCTTCGAGCCGGGCACCCGCATGGCGTCGCCGAAGGTGGCGAAGATCACCTCCGGGCGCTCGGCGATGGCGACGCAATCATCCACCCGCCCCATGGGCAGCACGCAGACGGGGCAGCCGGGGCCGTGGACGAATTCCACGAGGTCCGGCAGCAGGCCTTCGAGGCCATAGCGGAAGATGGCGTGGGTGTGCCCGCCGCACACCTCCATGATGGCGAAGGGCCGGTCCCGCCCCCGCTCCAGGCGGGCGGCGATGGCGCCGATCTCCTTCACCAGCGCGCTCGCGAGGGCGGGATCGCGGAATTCGTCGACAAAGCGCATGTCCGCCTCCTCAGCGCGGGGTGGAGAGCAGCTCGACGCTGCCTTGGGTGAGAGCTTCCATCTCGGCCGCCGCCTCGCCGATCTCGGTGAGCACCTTGAGGGTGGCGGCGGCCTCCTCCTCGTCGATCCTGCTCATGGCGAAGCCCACATGCACCAGTACCCAGGCGCCCACGAGATCCTCCAGCGGCGCGCCGGGCTCGGCCACGCACACCACGTCCACGGTGCGGCGGACGCCGGACACATCCACCACGCACAACATGGCCTCCGCGTCCGCGACGGCGACGATCTGTCCGGGAATGCCGAGGCACATGGCTTATTCCTCCTTAGTGCACCGTTGCTCAGTGCGATTGGCCAAACGCCCCACCACGGGCGATGCCGTAGCGGTCGAGCTTGGCGCGCAGGCCGACGCGGGAGAGGCCGAGCTCCTCCGCCGCGCGGCTCTTGTTCCAGCGGCAGCGCACCAGCGTCTCGGTGAGGATGGTGGCTTCCATCCGCTCGATGCGGTCCTTCAGGGGTCCGCTGTCGGGCAAGGAAATGGAGGAATTGGCCAGCGTCTCCGGCGCCCGCGTCTCGGCGGCGGCGGCGCGCACCACGTGGGGGGAGAGGAGATCGGCGGAGAGGGTGTCGCGCTCGGCGAGCACCAGCATGCGTGTCACCTCGTTCTGCAATTCGCGCACATTGCCCGGCCAGTCGTAGGCGGACATGCAGGCGAGCGTCTCGTCGCTGAAGCCGCGCACGCGCTTGCCGTGCTGGCTGGAGAGCGCATCGAGCACGCTCTGGGCCAGCACCGGAATGTCCGCCCGCCGCTCGCGCAAAGCGGGCAGCGTCAGCACCATGGCCGAGAGGCGATAATAGAGGTCTTCGCGGAAGCGGGCGCGGGCCACCTCGCCCTTGAGGTCGCGGTGGGTGGCGGCGAGCACGCGGACATTGACCCGCTTCGCCTCGTTGGAGCCCACGGGGCGGATCTCGCCCTCCTGCAGGAAGCGCAGCAGCTTCACCTGGAAGGCGGGGGAAACATCGCCGATCTCGTCGAGGAAGATGGTGCCGCCGTCCGCCTGGTCGAGGAGGCCGATGCGGGTCACATGGGCGCCGGTGAAGGAGCCCTTCTTGTGGCCGAACAGCTCGGATTCCAGCAGTTCGTCCGGGATCGCCCCGCAATTCACCGCGAAGAAGGGGCGGTCCGAGCGCAGGCTGGAATAATGGATGGCGCGGGCCAGCAGCTCCTTGCCGGTGCCCGTCTCGCCATGGATCAGCACGGGCACGTCGAAGGTCGCCACCTGCGCGGCGCGGGTGCAGAGCTGCGAGAGCGGGCTGCCGGGGGCGCGTACGAGCGTGTCGAAGTGGAAATTCTGCTTCACCCGCGCTTCCAGCGCGCCGAGGCGTGCCTCGGCATTGGAGGCGGTCAGCTTCATCTCCAGATTGAGCCGCTCGTGGTCGCGCTGGAGCTGGAACAGGTGGGCGGCGTTGCGCGCGGCGAGCAGCAGCTGGTCCGGGTGCCAGGGCTTGGGGATGAACTGGTAGATGCCGGCGTCGTTGATGGCGCCGATCATGTCCTCCGGCTCGGTGTAGCCGGTGACGATGATGCGCAGGATATCCGGCCAGCGCTCGCGCACCTCGGTGAGCAGCGCGACGCCGGAGGTCTGCGGCATGCGCTGTTCGCAGAAGATCACCTGGATCCACTCGTTTTCGAGGATGCGCCGCGCCTCCTCCGCATTGAGAGCGGTGAAGACGTCGAACTCCTCGTCCAGCACGCGGGCGATGACCTCCACCGAGCGCGGCTCGTCATCCACCACGAGAATGGCCGGGCGCCGGTTCATCGCGCGCCTCCCGCCGCCGCACGCAGGGCCGAAGCTTCCGCCTCGCGGGCGCTCGCAAGGTCGTTGAGGCGGGCGGTGCGGGCGGCTTCGAGCCACGCGATCCAGCGGGACAGGCCAATTTCGCCGCGCGAGGACGTGGTGAGGATGTCCGCCTTCGGGTTGATGCGGCGGATGTTGGCCTCAAGCCGCGCCATGTCCGCATCCACATAAGGCGCAAGGTCCGCCTTGGTGATGAGCACGAGGTCGGCGCCCTCGAAGATGTCGGGATATTTGAGCGGCTTGTCCTCGCCCTCGGCCACCGAGATCAGCGTGACGCGCTTCGTCTCGCCAAGGTCGAAGGCGGCGGGGCAGACGAGGTTGCCCACATTCTCGATGAACAGCACGCCGCCGGGCGGGAGGGGCAGCTTTTCCAGCGCATGACCGACCATGTGGGCGTCGAGGTGGCAGCCCTTGCCGGTGTTGATCTGCACCGCCGGGGTGCCCACCGCGCGGATGCGGGCGGCGTCATTGTCGGTCTGCTGGTCGCCCTCGATGACGGCGCAGGGGATGCGGGCGGCGAGCGCCTTCAGCGTCTCCACGAGAAGCGTCGTCTTGCCGGCGCCGGGGCCGGAGAGGAGGTTCAGCGCCAGCACGCCCGCGCCATCGAGGCGGGCGCGGTTGCGGCCGGCATAATCATCGTTCTTGGCGAGGATGGAGGTTTCGATCTCCACCATGCGCGCCTGCGTCAGCCCCGGCGCATGGGCGCGGGCGGGGCCGGTGCCGTAGTCCAGCGTGCCGGCGTCGGGCGCGTGGGCGTGATCGTCGTGGTGGTGATGGTGATGGTGATCGTGGCCGTGCTCGTGCCCGTGCGCATGGCTGTGGGTGGTGCCGTCCGCATGGGTGTGGGTGTGCGGATGGTCGTGACCAT
Source organism: Xanthobacter wiegelii (assembly GCF_043193855.2). Classification (NCBI taxonomy): domain Bacteria; kingdom Pseudomonadati; phylum Pseudomonadota; class Alphaproteobacteria; order Hyphomicrobiales; family Xanthobacteraceae; genus Xanthobacter; species Xanthobacter wiegelii. The sequence continues at coordinate 5,071,564 of NZ_CM195529.1, forward strand.
GGGCGTTGTCGTGGGAATGGGAATGGGAATGGCCGTGGGCCTCGGAAATGGTGGCGCCGTCGCCGCTGCAGCCGCAGACCGTGCACATCACATCACCTCCAGGTCTTTGATCTTCATCTCGGTGCCGCCATTGGGCACCAGCCGTTCTCCGCCGCACTTCGGGCAGGGGGCGAGGCGGTGATTGAGCGGCACGGTGTCGGAGCAGTCGAAGCACCAGGCGGTGCCCTCCTCCTCCAGAACCACCAGCTCGGCGCCGTCCGCCAGCGATCCCTTCGTCACCACGTCGAAGCCGAAGCGCAGCGCCTCCACCTCGATGCCGGCGAAGCGGCCGATGGCGAGGCGCACGCGGGTGACGCGCGAGAAATTCTGCGCCTTCGCCGCCTCCTCCATCGCCGAGAGCAGGCTCTCGCACACGGCCATCTCATGCATAGGCGGGCTCCGTGGCGAAGGAGAGGGTGACGGGCACGCAGGGATTGATGGCGCAAACGAGCAGCGGCGCAAGCCACCGCGTCCGCCAGCCGGGCGAGAGGGCGGCGAACGCCCGCTCCATGAGCCCGCCGGGGGCGAGGTTCCAGGCGCTGGGGGAGAGGATGCGATAGGCGGTGACGCGTCCGCCCTCCACCTCCGCCCGATGCCCCAGCAGCCCGCGCGCGGCGGGCGCGATGCCCGGCGGAAGCGGCGGCGACGGGCGCGGTGCGAGATGGGCGAGGCCATCCACCAGCCGGGCGAGGAGACGCACGAACAGGCTCGGCCCCTCGGATTTGAGCAGCGCGGCCATCAGCGGCGTCGTGGCGACGCGACCAAGGGCGCCGGTCTCGCGGTGGGAGCCGATGGCGGCGGGCGGCCGCGCGAGGGTGGCGGCGAGCACGTCCGCGCTCAGCTCCGGCAGATGGGCGCGCCCTTCCGCCGGATCGGCCTCGCGGATGCGGGCGAAGGCGCGGGCGGTGGGGGTGGGCGCCTCCGTGAGCCACGCCTCCAGCTCGGACGGGGAGAAGGCGGAAACATCGCTGGCGTCCCCCACCAGAGCGGCATGGAAGGCGGCGCCGTCCGGCCGGGCGAGAAGGCCGAGGGCGGCGCGGTCGGGCGCCATGCCGAGGGCCACGGGCACGGTGTGGAGTAACGCGAGCGCATGGTCGCGCACCGTCTCGCGCGCCATCGTCTCGGCATCGGCGGCGGCGGGCAGGCCCAGCGCGGAGCGGGCGGCGAAGGCGTGGGCCGCTCCGCACAGGTTGAAGACGAGGGGGGCGAGCCGCGCCGCCTCCTCCGGCGTACGGCCGATGAGGGCCACGGCGGGGTCCGGCCCCTCCTCCCGCGCCACGCGCCAGCCGCCCGCGCGCCCGTCGGGCGTGAGGGTGAGGCTGCGGAGGGCGCGGGGCGGGGGGACGGGAAAGTTCATGCCGCGCCGTCCCGGATATCGTCCGCGCTGGCGCGCGGGCCGAGGAGGAGCGAGCGGCGGGAGAGTTCCGCCGGCGTCTCGCGGCGGGGGGCCGTTTCCGCCTCGGGGGCGAGTGCCGCCGCCTCGGCCGCCGCGCGCGCGGCCTCTTCCGCCTCTGCCCGGCGGCGGATTTCGCCGGAGCGGGTGCCGTCCTCCCGGTTGGCGGCATCGAGCAGGCCGGGCATCACCGCCTCGGCCGTCTCCACCGCCTGCAGCATGGAGGAGAAGTCGAACATGGGGGAGAAGAGGGAGCAGGCCTTGTAGGGCCCGGTCTCCGGCCGGTTGGCGGCGAGGAATTCATAGGTGCCCGAGGGAAAATCGATGAATTCACGCTCGCCGGTGCGCAGCTGCGTCCAGTCGTCGGTCGCATTGGGCAAAAGCACGATGTTCATGAACCAGGGCGTCACCAGCACGCCAATCACCCTTCCGCCATGGATGCGGAAGCCCACCGCCTTCACCCCGAGCGAGCCATTGACGAAGGGCACGCCCTTCATCTTGGCCGCATGGATCTCGCGGAACACCGCCTCGAACAGGCCGGGCGCCTCGGCGAGCTGGCGCTCCAGCGCCGGATCTATGGGGGCGACGCGCATCACCGCCGGAAGATCGGGCGTGCCGCCGTCGAGCACCATGAAGGCGTCACGGGCACCGTCGCAGACGGGGCAACGCCAGTGATCGGGCAGCGCGTTGAACGGTGTGCCGGGGGGAATCTGCCACGCCTCGCACCCCTCGGCGGGGTCGTAGACGTGCCAGCAGACCTTGCATTCCAGCCGCGCGGTGGGGGCGAGCCGCGCGCGATCGCCGAGATAGGAGCCGTCGAAGAAGCTGTGTTGGGACATTTTCGACCTCACCGCATGGCCGCCAGCACCTCGACGAGGCGCTCGGCGGAATCGGCGATGTCCTCGCGGGCGGCGCAGGCGACTTCCGGCACCTCGCTCACCTCGATGGTGTCGAGGATGAGCATGTCCTGCGAATTGTAGAAGCGCACCCGCCAGACGTGCCGCGTGCCCGTGGCGTCGATGCGGCAATTGCCGTAGCCGCGCGACAGCACGGTCGTCGCGCCGGGGCCAAGACGCGCGTCCAACATGGCGAGGTCTTCCGGCGTATGCGGCAGGAGGGAGAGGTTGATGACGTGCGCCGGATCTCCCGGCTGGCGGTTGCGGGCGCGGTCGTCGATCTCCACCAGCAATGCGGGCGCGTTGAAGATGCCGGGCGCGGGCGCATCGAGGCCGGAAAGGTCGATGCCCGCGCCACCGCCGAATGCCCGCACCACAGCGCCGCGCGGGAAGGCGCCGATCTCGATGCGGTCGGTGCCCGCCGCGCCGCGCAGGCGCCACACGCCGGCGAAGGTCGCTTCCTGGATCTCCATGGCGCGGACATCGCCGCGTCCTTCCACCTTCACCGCCACCTCGCCCTCGCCCATGGCCTCGTCCACCAGAGCCACGTTGGCGGCGTCGAGATGGGCGAGGTCGATGATGCGGCTCTCGCCCGGCTGCCAGCCTTCCAGCGCGGCGATCACCTCTTCCAGCACGGCAAAGGCGGGGGCGTAGCGGTCCTTGTCCTCCACCTCGATGAAAGGCGCCTCGAAGGTGCGCATGCCGGACGGCATCGGGAGATAGGCGAGGCCCTCGTCCTCGGCGGTGGACTGGCTGCCGGGGCCGAAGCCGATGGGGGGCTGTGTGGCGAAGGGGGACGAAGACATTCGGGGCAGCCTTCAGTGGGTGGCGGCGGAGGGGGCGGCGAGCAGGGCGCGGAGCTTGTCGAGATATTCGTCCCAGTCCCGCATGCGGGCGATGGCGCCGACCGGCTGGCCGGCGCGCAGCACCACGATGGCGGGGAGCGCGAGGCTCATGGCATCGCGCAGGGCGGTTTCCGCCTTGGGGCCGGCGAGGGCGATGCCGATGGCCTGCGGCCCGCCCAGCGCCTTCACCAGCTCGGGCAGCACCACGGCGATGTCCGGGCTCTCCAGATGCGCCTTGCCGTGGGAGGGCAGGAACAGGAAATGGTCGCGGGCATCGAGGCGGGCGGCATCTTCCAGCGTTTCGACGGAGGGCCAGGCGCCGGCCTCGCTGAGGCGGCGCACGAGGGGGTGGAGATCGGGAGCGGCGAGCGGGGGCATCAGGCTTCCTTTCGGCCGGCGGCATAGGCCGCGGCGAGATGGGGCGGCAGGACCGGTTCGCGGTCCACGAGATCGGCGAAGGCGCGGTCAATCAGGGCGGTGTCGGCCTCCCCCGCCATGATGGCGGCGACGCCGGAGAGCGCTTCCGTGATGAGGCGCGCCTCCTCTGCTTCCAGCAGGCGGCGGGCGGCGCCCTGGAAGACGAGGACGTGATCGCCCTCCCCGGCCTCCGGCACGAGGGAAAGGTCCACCCGCTCCTCCCGCCCCTCGGCCGAGCAGAGCGCGTAGGGGCCCTCAAGGCTCTCGATACGCATGGGCAGGCCGAGGCACATGAACTCAGCCCTCCTGCCGCACGAGGACGCGGGCATCGCCGATGCGGCAGGCCTCCTCGGCGCTCGGGCGCTCGGTCTCATAGGGGTCGCGGGCGACGGCGGCGGTGACGAGAGATCCCTCCCCCGCGCGGGGCTCCGGCACGATGCCGAATTCGTCCTTCAGGATGGCCAGCACCTTGCGCGCGGCAGGCTCGATCTGCGCCGCGACGGTGGCGGTGAGGCCGCCGCCGTAATCGTCCAGCACCTCGGGTTGCACGCCCACGAGCACGATGCGGCCGGGGGTGTGGCCGCGCAAGGCGAGGAGGCCGAGGATTTCCTGAAAGCCGGTCTGGTGCAGGCTCACCTTGCGGGCGGCGAGCACGGCGGGCACGTCGGCGTCGGCGCGGATGTGGACGGTGCCCGGCGGCGAGCCGAAATCCACCGCGTCCACGATGACGACGCCTTCGGCTTCTTCGAGATAGGGGAGCAGATAGAGGCCCTGCGTGCCGCCATCGAGCAGCGTCACAGGCTCGGGGAAGGTGAAGGCGCGATCCAGGGTTTCCAGAACCCGCACGCCGAAGCCCTCGTCGGCCCACAAGATGTTGCCGATGCCGAGCACCAGAATGCGCGCGCAAATCCGTTCGCCGTCCATGCGACGCTGCCCTCCCTGCGATGGCCTCCCACGACGGTCTGCCGCCGTCTGATTTCGAGTTCGTCTAAATCAAGGACCGTGCCAAGGCGGCGTGAAGCCGGCCAAGGGCTTGATTCGGATCAAGACGCGTGGATCTGCGAGGGCCGGATCGTGAGCTCAATTTGCAATGTATTTGATCAGTTTGCGCCAAAAATGGAAACAATGATTCCGCTTTCCGGGATCCGGAAAGGCTTTTCACGGGGCGCGCCATCCGCGCCCTGCGACGATCGTTAGCACCTGCAGCGCCAATTGGAATGCGCCGCACCATTGCGCAGAAACGAAAAGGGCGCGGCCGAAGCCGCGCCCTTCTCTCGTGTTCCGTCGCGCCGCGCCGCTCACTCCGGATCGTCGTCCCGGAAGGTGCGGTGGCCGTTGGTGATGGCGGAGACCATCGATTGGCGGGACATGATGTCCTCGCGGATCACCGAATAGACGTGGATGATGATGAACACGATGATCACCCACATGCCGAGGTGATGCAGCGTGTGCACCTGCATGGACCCGCCCAGGAGCGGGATCACCCAACCGAACAGCCGATCCTGCCACGAGCCGAGCCCGGTGCCTTCCGAATAGAGGGCGAAGCCGGTGAGGATCATGAAGGCGAGGCCCAGCACCATCACGAAGAACAGGAACACCTGCGCCAGCGGATTGTGCCCCACGAACTTCAGCGGCCGCGGCTTGAGAAACGCATACCACTGCACCTCGGTGAAGAAGCCCTTCCAGAAGCTCGCCCGCCAGAACGGGAAGGTGAACAGCTCCCGGGAATACTTGTTGCCGAAGAAGGCCCAGATGATCCGCCCCAGGAACCCCACGGCGAGGATGTAGCCCGCCGAGAAGTGCACGAAGCGGATGGTGCCCATGAGGTAATGGGAACTCGCCTCACCCGAGAGCGTCGGGAAAGGCGCGCCGATGAAGTAGCCGGTGACGCACAGCACCAGGATGCACAGCGCATTCACCCAGTGCCACAGGCGCACCGGCGCCTCATAGACATAGACGGTGGTCAGCTTCTTTCCACCGGCGATCGCCTGAGCGACCGGGGTGGGGGCCGCCGCCGGAGGAGCGGCGCCGGAGAGAGAGGTATCCGTCATGGCCACCTCCCCTCAGCGCACGGTGACGCGCGCCAGCTCAGCCCCGTCGTCGGACATGACGTGGGTGGAGCAGGCGAGGCACGGGTCGAAGGAGTGGAGGGTCCGCAGGATCTCCACCGGCTCCTCGGGGCGCTGCATGGGCGTGTTCATGAGGGAGGCCTCGAATGCGCCGATATTGCCCTTGGGATCGCGCGGCCCGCCGTTCCAGGTGGTGGGCACGACGCACTGGTAGTTCTCGATCCGCCCATCCTTGATCTTGATCCAGTGGCCGAGGCCGCCGCGCGGCGCCGCCACGGTGCCGACGCCCTTGGCTTCCTTCGGCCAGGTGGCGGGGTCCCACTTCTCCATGTTGGCGGTGGAGGTGTCGCCGGCCTTGATGTTGGCGATGAGGTGGTCGAAATCGTCCAGCATCATCTTGGCGCAGTAATGCGCCTCCAGCGCACGGGCGAGGGTGCGGCCGATGGTGGTGGGCAGCGCCTGCTTGGCCGTGAGGTTGGTGCCGGCGAGGGTGTTGAAGGTGCCGAGCGCCTCGTCCACCTGCCCCTTCACGTAATCGACGCCCTGGGCATAGGCGAGGATGTAGCGGGCGAGCGGGCCCACCTCCACCGCATTGCCCTTCCAGCGCGGCGCCTTGATCCAGGAATACTTGGCGTTCTCGTCGATCTCCTGGATGTCGGTGCGGGTGCCCTTGGCATTGGGGCCGAGCTTGTACTGCGGGTCGGTCACGCCGTCCCACGGGTGCAGGCCCTTGTCGTTGTTGCCCTCGCCGTAGGTGTACCAGGAGTGCGCGACGAATTCCTGCACCTGCGCCGGGTCGCGCGGGTCGATAGGGTGGACCTCGTTCCAGTTGCCGTTGAGGATGACGCCGCCGGGCAGACGGTCGGTCTTCTTCTGGCCCTGGATGGCTTCATAGTCGCCATAGTCCATGACGTTCTGGCCGGAGAGGCCGCCGCCATAGAGCCAGCCCTTGTAGAAGGAGGCGATGGCGATCACGTCAGGCACATAGACGTTCTGCGAGAATTCGAAGGCCTCCTGAAGCTTCAGCTTCACGAAGTTCAGCCGCTCCATGTTGAGCGGGGCGCCGGCGGCCATGTCGCCGTTCATGTTGATGGCGCAGGGCACGCCGCCCACCAGATAGTTCGGATGCGGGTTCTTGCCGCCGAAGATGGTGTGGACCTTCACGATCTCGCGCTGGAAGTCGAGGGCTTCCAGATAGTGCGTCACCGCCAAGAGGTCCGCCTCGGGGGGCAGCAGATAGGCCGGGTTGTCCCAATAGCCGTTCTTGAAGATGCCGAGCTGTCCACTCTCCACGAACTTCTTCAGCCGGTTCTGCACGTCGCGGAAATAGCCCGGCGAGGACTTGGAATGGGACGAGATGGACTGCTGCAGCACCGAAGTCGCCTTCGGGTCCGCCTTGAGCGCATTCACCGGGTTCACCCAGTCCAGCGCGTGCAAATGGTAGAAGTGGACGACGTGGTCGTGCCACTGCAGCACCTTGGCCATGATCTCGCGGATCAGGAAGGCGTTGTTGGGGATCTTGATCTGGAGCGCATCCTCCACCGCGCGCACCGAGGTCAGCGCGTGGCAGCCGGTGCACACGCCGCAGATGCGTTCCACGAAGGCCCAGGCGTCGCGCGGGTCGCGGCCCTTGAGGATCACTTCCAGCCCGCGCCACATGGTGCCGGTGGAGACCGCGTTGCGGATGATGTTGTTGGAATCCACATTCACTTCGCAGCGCATGTGGCCTTCGATGCGGGTGACCGGATCGACGACGATGCGCTTGCCGGAGGTGTCGAGGGAAAAGCCGTTCGGCGTCTGGATGGTCACTTCTCGCCTCCCTCGGTCTTGGTCGCGCCGTCGGTATTCTTGTGCTGGGCGCGCTTCAGCGCGCTGACCGCCGCATGGACCGCGACGCCCGCGCCCACCGCGCCGGCGGCGACGAGGCCCACCTGGTCGGCATTGGCCTCAATGCCGAAGCCGGAGCCCTTGAGGTCGGCGAGGCGCGCATACCACGAGCCCTTGTCCCAGAAGCCGTCTTCCGAGCAGCCGATGCAGCCGTGGCCGGCCTGGATGGGGAAGGACACGCCGTCGTTCCAGCGCACGGTGGAGCAGGCGTTGTAGGTGGTGGGGCCCTTGCAGCCCACCTTGTAGAGGCAATAGCCCTTGCGCGCGCCCTCGTCGTCGAAGCTCTCCACATACTGGCCGGCGTCGAAATGCGGCCGGCGATAGCATTTGTCGTGGATGCGCTGGGAATAGAACATCAGCGGCCGGCCCTGGCGGTCGAGGGCGGGGAGCTGGTCGAAGGTGAGCATGTAGGTGATGACGCCGGTCATCACCTCGGCGATGGGCGGGCAACCCGGCACCTTGATTATGGGCTTGTCGAAGATCACCTCGTGCACGGGCGTCGCGCGGGTGGGGTTGGGGCGCGCGGCCTGCACGCAGCCATAGGAGGCGCAGGAGCCCCAGGAGATGATGGCCTTCGCGTCCTTCGCCACCTTCTTCAATTGGTCCACGAAGGGCTTGCCGCCGATGATGCAATACATGCCATCCTCGTTCAGCGGCGGGTTGCCCTCCACCGCGAGGATGTAGTTGCCCTTGTACTTGGTCATCACCTCGTCGAGGATCGCTTCCGCCTGATGGCCGGCGGAGGCCATGAGGGTGTCGTCATAGTCGAGCGAGATCATCGACAGCACCACATCCTTCACCAGAGGATGCGCCGAGCGGATGAAGCTCTCCGAGCAACAGGTGCATTCCAGCCCATGCAGCCACAGCACCGGGGTGCGCGGCTTGGTCTCCATGGCCATGGCGATCTGCGGCGCGAACTCCGGCCCGAGGCCGAGCGCCGCCGCCGTGAGCGAGCAGTATTTCAGGAACGAACGGCGGGTGATGCCCTGCCGCCGCATGACCTCATAGAACGTCTCGAGGGCCATAAAGGCGTCCCCCCTTGGCTGACTTGTCCTCCCCTCCGGCGTCGAGGCCGGGGGATTGGAACCGTTTCAGCAAGGCGTGTGCCAGAGGGGGAGAGTGAGGGGTTTCAGGGAGTTGGGTGTGGTGGCGGGGTGGAGGGGGTGGATGGGGGGTGAGCGGTTTGAGGGGTGGGGTGGAAAGGGGGTTATCGCATGGCGGTAAACGACGTTGCTATCGCACGCTTTTGGGCGTGACGACCCAAGCGGTATTTTTGTGGACCTTGCGTTCGTAGACATACTCGGCAATATCAAAGAATGGGAGGATGTTGCTGACAAGCGGAATAAATCCTAGAGCTACCCTAATTCCAAAAAATATGGGATGCTCCTTCAGGGACCTGTATTGCCTAAGATTTTTAATATCCCTGTTTGCTCGACGAAGTTCGCTTCGGATTCGCGCCTCCACATTATCCGTAGACGTCAGTCTTTCTGACCATTCACTAAGTATGTTTTTGAATGAAATCATAACAGAACTGTTTTTTAATTCAACCGCCTCCTCAAGTGTTCGCGGAAGCGGAAAGAATTCCACCAGATCAGACAAGTTCACCCTAATAACCGTTGTTATTTCTTCGGGAGATATTCGTCTAATATTTTCAATATTACGAGTTGGAGTATATATAAATGCTCTTTCAACATCGTATAATTGGCTAATGAATGCGTTTTCATAAGTATTCGCGTATGATTCCTGTAGGTATCTGAAGTAATATTCAAATCTTCTGGATTTTGATAAGATCGAAAACCATTTTCTGTGCTCTAAATTTATTCCAGATTCCTTTAAAACAAGATCGTCTATTAGGTGGTTATATCCGCCATATCTGAACCACTGATCGAATAGGGGGGCGATCCAATGCCTGTTCGACTTGAAGAAGTTCACTATTACGCGGTGAGGAACATTTGAGTCTTCGAACAGGTTGGTTTTTCGAAAAAGTATCTCGCAATCGAACACGCTTTTTGCGTGTTCTAGGGTTTGCTCAATACCTTCTCTTAGAATATATTTTGCCTCATACGATGAATATTTCGTCATCATATCAAATTCATTCTGTGTGATATTTGGTATTGAATTAGATGTAATAATATTTCTATCATCAAAAAAACTTCTTACCCGATCTCCATTAAGGCCAAAGCGCAGAAATGTGTTACGAATCTCATCTGGCCGACTAACAATCGAATCTACATTGAGTCTGTCGTTCATATTCGAAATGCAAAATCGGTTTGTTGGTGTAATTAGGTGATCGTATAGGCAAAATAGATCTAAAACGCCATCTTCAATGGCGTCTTTCTTCTGTATTTTAGTGCCTACGAACTCCGAGAATAATAAATCGGTATTGGTCAGAACGCCTTCGCGGAGGGCGCGATTCTCAAGCGCGATGGTATGGGGATCAGACAGAAGGATGGTTTCGAAGGACATGCCTGATCTCCGTGGACAAATCGCTCGGTTTAGATGGGGAGGGGGCGATCCCTTGCAACCCATCGCTGCAATTTCTCCTCCCTCCTTGCATCCCACCCCTCCCCCTGCCATATAGCGCGTGGGAGGTTGGCGGTGGACGAGCCACTCGCCAACCGGGTCAGGTCCGGAAGGAAGCAGCCCCAACGAGCCCGGTCTCGGGTCTTCGTCCAGCCTCCCACCCCATTCAGCATTGAACTGACCGGCGCGCGGCCTAATCGGCCGTCGCGCCTGTGGGCGTTTCGGGCGCCTGAGTCGATGAGGCGGCGCGCGCGACTAAGCCCGCGCGGCGCTTGAGCGAAAGCAACGCAAAAACCCATCCTCCGGCTGAGGCCGGAGGATGGGGCAGCAGGGCGGGGAAGGGTCAGGCGAGGCTGAGCTTCACGTCGATATTGTTGCGGGTGGCGTTGGAATAGGGGCACACCTGATGCGCCTTGGCGATGAGCGCCTCGCCGGCCTCGCGGTCCACGCCCGGCAGGGACACCGTCAGCGCGATCTCCAGGCCGAAGCCGCCTTCCGAGCGCGGGCCGATGCCCACGGTGGCGGTGACGGTCGCATCCGCCGGCACCTTGGCGGTACCGCCCTGCGAGGCCACGAACTTCATGGCGCCGAGGAAGCAGGCCGCATAGCCGGTGGCGAACAGCTGCTCGGGGTTCACACCCTCGCCGCCGGGTCCGCCCAGCTCCTTCGGGGTGACGAGCTTCACGTCGAGATTGCCATCCAGCGTGCCGGAGCGGCCATCGCGGCCACCGGTGGCGCGGGCGGAGGTGGAGTAGAGGACGTTGACGGGCATGGTGGGCTCCTGTGGGTTGGTAATTTCGTGAACGATTAAATCGTGTACGATCTAAATAGCCAAGACCATCGCGCCCGTCAAGCGGTTGCGATCCTGTCGTGCGCGATTTATCTGGAAGGGAGCCTCCGAGGCCCGCCATGTCCGAGAAAACACCAGAGTCCACGCCCGCCCCCCCTGCCCTGATGCCAGTGGAGGACATGGTGTGCTTCGCCTTCTATGCCGCCAGCCACGCCTTCACGCGGGTCTACAAGCCGCTCTTGGACGACCTCGGCCTCACCTATCCGCAATATCTCGCGCTGGTGAGCCTGTGGACCGAGGACGACCGCACCGTCGGCAGCCTCGGCGCCGCGCTGGGGCTGGAATCGAGCACCCTCACCCCGCTCCTGAAGCGGCTGGAGGCCCTCGGCCACCTCACCCGCAGCCGCGATCCCGCCGACGAGCGGGTGGTGCGGGTAAAGCTCACCCCGCAGGGCCGCGCCTTGCAGGAGAAAGCCCGCCACATCCCCGGCTGCATCCTCGCCGCCACCGGACTCGAGCTTGCCGACGTGATGCGCCTCCAGCGCGAGGTCACAGCCCTGCGCGCGGCGCTGGAGAAGGCCGCACAGGGCTGAGCGGCGGCTTCATCCCCGCGCTTGTATACGGTACACCGGATGCGGAAACGCCAGAACAACCGGGAGGCCGCCATGCTCGATCCCCATCTCGCCGGCCACATCACCTTCGCCCCCGCCGCGCAGGACCGCGCGCACGACCTGCCACCGCTGCCCCCCGGCCATCACAACCTCGGCCTCTCGGCGGAGCGGGATGCCCTGCTGGTGGTGCCGGAGGGGCTGGAGCCGGGCGTCCCGGTGCCGCTCATGGTGCTGTTCCACGGCGGCGGCGGCAGCGCGCAGAAGATCCTGCCCATGATGGAGCAGCACGCCCTCACCCACCGCTTCCTGCTGCTGGTGCCGCAGTCCGTCTTCCCCACCTGGGACATCGTGATCGCCGGCAACGGGCCGGACCGCGAGCGGCTGGAGACGGCGCTCGCGCTGGTCGCCCGGCATTTCGAGATCGACCGCACCCGCATCTGCTTCGCCGGCCATTCGGACGGCGGCAGCTACACCCTCTCGCTGGGGCTCACCAACGGCCATTTCGTCACCCACCTCATCGTCTCCTCGGCGGGGTTCATGTCCGTCCAGCGCCAGAGCGGAGCGCCGCGCGTGTTCATCTCCCACGGGGTGAACGACGAGCAGATCCCGGTGCAGCGCTCCGGCCGCGCGCACACGGCTCTGCTGAAGGAGGCGGGCTATGACGTGACCTACATGGAATACAACGGCCCCCACGCCTGGCAGCCGCCGGTGGTGGGCCTCGCGGTGTCCTTCTTCCTGGAGCCCGCCGCCGCGCCTGCCGCGCCGTGAGCCGGCTTTGATCCACCCGCTGGACAAGCCCCCTACGAAGTGATGAGGTCGCCTCCAAACTAAACAAGAACGGCTGGTTCCGGACTTGGGGAGGCCGGACGGGGGACATGCTACAGGCGTCGGTCGTCATCTTCGTGGCTCTGGCCTATATCGGCCTTCTGTTCGCCATCGCGAGCTATGGCGACCGGCTGCGCCCGGGCGCGGGCCGCGGCACCGCGCGGCCGATGATCTATTCCCTGTCGCTGGCGGTCTACTGCACCTCCTGGACCTTCTTCGGCTCGGTGGGCCTCGCCACCACCCAGGGCTTCGACTTCCTCACCATCTATCTCGGCCCCATCATCCTGATGACGGTGGGCGCGCCGCTGTTCCTGCGCGTGGTGCGGCTCGCCAAGGCCAACAACATCACCTCCATCGCCGACTTCATCGCCGCCCGCTACGGCAAGAACCAGGGCATCGCGGCGCTGGTGGCCATCGTCGCCATCATCGCCGCCATCCCCTACATCTCGCTGCAGCTGAAGGCGGTGTCGGCCTCGCTGGTGGCGCTGCTCGGCCATTTCGCGGGCGACCACGGGCGCGGCACGCTGGTGGGCGACCTCGCGCTGTTCGTGGCCTGCGCCATGGCCGCCTTCGCCATTCTGTTCGGCACCCGCCACACCGACGCCACCGAGCACCAGAACGGCCTCATGCTGGCCATCGCCACGGAATCGCTGGTGAAGCTCGCGGCCTTCCTGGGCGTCGGCCTGCTCGTCACCTTCGTCATCTTCGACGGGCCGTTCGCGCTCTGGTACGCGGCGCGGGAGGCGAGCGCGGTGGCGCCCTTCGAGCGCGGGCTGTCGCTGGAAAACTGGCTCACCATGACCATCCTGTCCGGCGGCGCCTTCATGCTGCTGCCGCGCCAGTTCCATGTGGCGGTGGTGGAGAACAAGGGCGAGAGCGAGATCCGCCGCGCCCGCTGGCTGTTCCCGCTCTATCTCGTGCTCATCAACCTGTTCGTGGTGCCCCTGGCGCTGGCGGGCATGACGCTGTTTCCGCTCAACATGGTGGACAGCGACGTCTATGTGCTCGCCGTGCCGCTCGCCGCCGGCTTCGACAGCCTCGCGCTGCTGGCCTTCGTCGGCGGCCTCTCGGCGGCCACCGCCATGGTCATCGTGGAGTGCGTCGCCATCGCCATCATGGTCTCCAACGACCTGGTGATGCCGCTGCTGCTGCGCCGCCGCGCCGCGCGGTCCGCCCACCTGCCCGAGGGCGAGCCGCGCGAGGACATGACCGGCCTGCTGCTGATGGTGCGGCGGGTGTCCATCTTCGTCATCGTCCTCCTCGCCTATCTCTATTACCGCACCACCGGCGAGGTGCAGCTGGCGCAGATCGGCCTGCTCTCCTTCGCCGCCATCGCGCAGGTGGGCCCGGCCTTCGCCGCCGGGCTGCTGTGGCAGCGCGCCACCGCCAAGGGCGCCATCGCCGGCATCGTGGTGGGCGGGGCCACCTGGGCCTACACGCTGATGGTGCCGAGCCTCGCCGAGGCCGGGCTGATCTCCGCCGGCGTGCTGAACGACGGCCCGTTCGGCATCGGCCTCCTGCGCCCCACCGCGCTGCTCGGCCTCTCCGCCGGGCCGCTCGCCCATGGCGTCGCCTGGAGCCTCGGGCTCAACACGCTGGCGCTGGTCGTCGTCTCCTTCCTCACCCGCCCCTCGCAGATCGAGCGCACGCAGGCGCGGCTGTTCGCGGGCACGGGCGACCGGCCGCCGGCGCGTCCCGCTTTCCTGCGCTGGCGCTCCTCGGTCTCCCTTGGCGAGCTGATGGCGACGGTGGAGCGCTATCTGGGCACCGAGCGCGCCCGCGCCGCCTTCGACAGCTACGCCCGCCAGCACGGCTTCAAGCTCGACACCCACCGCGAGGCGGACGCGGGCATGGTCCGCCATGCCGAGCATCTGCTGGCCTCGGCGGTGGGCGCGGCCTCGTCCCGTCTCGTGCTCTCGCTGCTGCTGCGCAAGCGGGCGGTCTCCACCAAGGCGGCCCTGAAGCTGCTGGACGACGCCTCCGCCGCCATCCAGTACAATCGCGAGCTGCTGCAAAGCGCCATCGACCATGTGCGCCAAGGCATCGCCGTGTTCGACCGCGACCTGCGCCTCGTATGCTGGAACCGGCAGTTCGGCCAGATGCTGGACCTGCCGGGAGAATGCTACGCGGTGGGCGTGCCGCTCACCGACATCCTCGCCGCCGCCCCCGCCGACGACGAGGGCGAGGACAGCGACGACATCGCCACCCGCGTCACCCGCCGCGTCACCCGCTACGTGAGCCCCGACCCCGACTTCTCCGAGCGCCTGCACCAGCGTGGCGCCGTCATCGAGGCCCGCTCCGACCCCATGCCCGACGGCGGCATCGCCGTGACCTTCACCGACATCACCGCGAGCGTGGAGGCCGCGCTCGCGCTGGAGCGGGCGAACGAGACGCTGGAAAATCGCGTGCGCGAGCGCACCGAGGAGCTGGAGCGGCTCAACGGCGCGCTGGAGATCGCCAAGGCCGAGGCGGACGAGGCCAACCTCTCCAAGACGCGCTTCCTCGCCGCCGCCAGCCACGACATTCTCCAGCCGCTCAACGCCGCCCGCCTCTACGCCACCAGCATGGTGGAGCGGGCCAAGGGATCGGAAGAGGAGCGCCTCGCCGGCAATATCGACGCCTCGCTGGAATCGGTGGAGGAGATCCTCGGGGCCCTGCTCGACATCTCCCGCCTGGACAGCGGCGTCATGCGCCCGGAATTTTCCGCCTTCCGCATCGCCGACGTGCTGAAGCCGCTGGAGATGGAATTCGCGCCGCTGGCGCGGGAGAAGAACCTCGAACTCACCTTCCTGCCCTGCTCGCTCGCCGTGCGCTCCGACCGCCGGCTGCTGCGCCGCCTGTTGCAGAACCTCGTCTCCAACGCGGTGAAATACACCCAGCGCGGCCGCATCCTCGTCGGCTGCCGGCGGGTGGGCGGCAAGGTGCGGGTGGAGGTGTACGACACCGGCGTCGGCATTCCCCGCTCCAAGCACAAGCTGGTGTTCCAGGAATTCCAGCGCCTCGACCAGGGGGCGAAGGCGGCGCGCGGCCTCGGGCTCGGCCTCTCTATCGTCGAGCGGATCGCGCGCGTGCTGGAGCATCCGGTGGCGCTGCGCTCGACCCACGGCAAGGGCTCGGCCTTCACCGTGGAGCTGCCGGTGGCCGTCTCCATGCCGGAGGAGCGCGAGGCGGTGCCCAGCCCTGCCCGCCGGGGGGCGCAGCTCGACGGCCTCACCATCCTCGCCATCGACAACGAGCCGGCGATCCTCGACGGCATGCAGATGCTGCTCACAGGCTGGGGCTGCGACGTCATCACCGCCGCCAGCGCCCAGGGCGCCCTGGAAGCCATCCGCCACCGCCGCAAGAAGCCCGACGTCGCCCTCGTGGACTACCATCTGGATGGCGGACACGGCATCGAGGCGATCATGTCGCTGAGGTGGAAACTGGGGAAAATACCCGCCGTCCTCATCACCGCCGACCGCTCCAAGAAGGTGCGCGACGCGGCCCGTGCGGCGGACATGGAAATCCTCAACAAGCCTCTGAAACCCGCCGCGCTCCGGGCCATCCTCGCTCATTGGCGCATCGCCCGCGCCGCCGCCGAATAGTCTTTCGCCGGCTTTCCGCGCGTCCTTTCCGCCACAGGGCGCGCGCTTCGCGATTAAGCCCCCGTTCATCCCCATGAACGCCCAATAAACGCCGCCTTCAGCCAGCGTTATGGGGACGTGCCATAGAAGCACGCCTCCGCGGCATGGAAGTGTTACCAGATCGTTAATATTTGTAACACTTCCACGCTTAACTCGACGCGCGAATACTTTTGGAGCGTGGCTATGACGATCACGATCAACGTTCCCGTCTTCCCGCTGCGGAAAGAGATCGACGCCCGCAAGCGCCGTCTCCGTTTTCCCCTGAGCTTCTCCTCGCGTGGCTGCAAGGCCGCCGATGAGGCCCCGGCCAATTCCCGCTACACCGAGGCTGGACTCGAATTCGACGTGACCGGCATCGCCCGGCACCCGCGCGGCCCCAAGGGCAACTGACGCTCCAGCCCGGCCCCACAGGGCCGGCGCGGCTGCGACGCCGGCTTTATGGCGCCGTGCGGCATCATCCGATAAGGTCGCGCCCGAACGGCAACAGCGTGCGGCCAGAAACAAGATGACGGACTTCAATTCCGCCCCGGCAACAGGCGACGAGACCCGCAGCACCTCGGCCGATACCCATTTCGGCTATCGCACGGTGCCCCTCGCCGAGAAGCAGGCGCTGGTGGACGATGTGTTCCACAAGGTGGCGCGGCGCTACGACATCATGAACGACCTGATGTCCGGCGGCCTGCACCGGGCGTGGAAGGATGCGCTGGTGTCCAAGGTGCGCCCGCCGCAGGGCGCGCGGGCCTTCCACCTGCTGGATCTGGCCGGCGGCACGGGCGACGTCTCGTTCCGCGTGGTCGAGGCCGGCGGGCCGGGCACGGATGCCGTGGTCGCCGACATCAACACCGACATGCTGGCGGTGGGCCGCGAGCGCGCGCAGAAGCGGGGCCTTTCGGATCGCGTCGCCTTCGAGGAGGCGAACGCCGAGGCCCTGCCCTTCCCGGACATGAGCTTCGATGCCGTGACCATCGCCTTCGGCATCCGCAACGTGCCGCGCATCGACCTTGCCCTCAAGGAGATGCGCCGCGTGCTGAAGCCGGGCGGGCGCGCCTTCGTGCTGGAATTCTCCAAGGTGGACGTGCCGCTGCTGGACAAGGTCTATGACGCCTTCTCCTTCCGCGTGATCCCTCAGATCGGCAAGCGCGTGGCGGGGGATGCGGAGCCCTACCAGTATCTGGTGGAATCCATCCGCCGCTTCCCTCCGGCGGAGGCGTTCGCGGGCATGATGCGGGAGGCCGGGTTCGCCCGCGTCAGCTTCACCCGCATGACCGGGGGCGTGGTGGCCCTCCATTCGGGCTTCCGCATCTGATGGCGGTGCCCTGCGGCCGGAGGCTTCGGCCATGATCTTCCTTCTCGTCGCCGATGCCTGGCGTCTCGCCCGCGCCGGCTACGTGCTCGCCCGCGAGGGCGTGCTCTCGCTCGTCTCGCCCGCCGCCGCGCCGCCGCTGGCGCGCCCGCTCCTCGACATCGCCCGGCTGATCGCCCGCAAGGATGCCGGCGACCGGCGCCAGCGCTTCTCCGCCGCGCTGTCGCGGCTCGGCCCGTCCTATGTGAAGCTCGGCCAGTTCCTCGCCACCCGGCCGGACGTGGTGGGCGCCTCGGTGGCGCGCGACCTCGAGGTGTTGCAGGACCGCATGCCGCCGTTCGGGCAGGCCATAGCGGAGGCGACCGTCGCCGACACGTTCGAGCGGCCGGTGAAGGACATCTTCGCGGAGTTCGGCCCCGCCGTGGCCGCCGCCTCCATCGCCGAGGTCCACAAGGGCGAGGTGATCGAGCCGGACGGCCAGCGCCGCGTGGTGGCGGTGAAGATCCTGCGGCCCGGCGTCAACCGCCGCTTCGCCTCCGACATGGGGACCTTCCGGCGCATCGCCGCCTTCGCCGAGCACAATTTCGCCGAGGCCCGCCGCCTGCGGCTGGAGACGGTGGTGGATACGCTGGCCCGCTCCGTCTCCATGGAGATGGACCTGCGCCTCGAGGCCGCCGCCTATGCGGAGCTGGCCGAGAACACGCAGGACGATCCGGAAGTCCATGTCCCCCGCGTGGACTGGGACCGCTCCGGCCGCGAGGTGCTGACCACCGAGTGGATCGACGGCATCAAGCTCTCCGACAAGGACGCCATCATCGCCGCCGGGCATGATCCGAAGGAGATCGCCCGCATCGTCATGCAGACCTTCCTCAGGCAGGCCATGCGCGACGGCTTCTTCCATGCCGACATGCATCCGGGAAACCTGTTCGTGGATGCGCAGGGCCGCCTCGTGGTGGTGGATTGCGGCATCATGGGCCGCCTCGGCGTTAAGGAGCGGCGTTTCCTCGCGGAAATCCTCTACGGCTTCATCACCCGCAACTGGCGGCGCACGGCGGAAGTGCATTTCGAGGCGGGCTACGTGCCCTTCCACCACTCGGTGGACGATTTCGCTCTCGCCATCCGCGCCATCGGCGAGCCGATCCACTCGCGCACCGCCGACCAGATCTCCATGGCCCGCCTGCTGGCGCTGCTGCTGGAAGTCACCGCCCTGTTCGACATGCAGACCCGGCCCGAACTCCTCCTCCTCCAGAAGACCATGGTGGTGGTGGAAGGCGTCGCCCGCTCGCTGGACCCGCAGCTCGACATGTGGCGCACCGCCAAGCCCGTGGTGGAAGACTGGATCGCCGGCAATCTCGGCCCCGTGGGCCAGTTGAAGCGGGCCGGAACGGGCCTCGGCGAGATGGGCCATTTCGCCGCGACCCTGCCCGGCCTCCTCACCCGCACCGCCCGCGTGGTGGAGCAGCTGGACGAGGCGACCCGCGACGGCCTGCGCCTCTCCCCCTCCTCCCTGGAGGGCATCGGCCGCGCCGAGGCCAAGCGCGCCTTCTGGGGCAATCTGGCCCTGTGGGTGATCGCCGCGGCGCTGCTGGGCATCTGGCTGGGCTGACGAAGATTTCGTCAGCCTGCCGCACCGGCATGTGAATTCCTGCGTCACGTGTCGTTTTTTCCGGAAGTCTCGGAAAGCGCGATTTCTTTCCGGAGACGGCGCAGCCTCTGCGCCGTCTTGCGAACAACTCGCATACTTTTCACGTATTGCTTTGTCCTTCTCGTAAAACTAAGTCAGGCCCCAAGATGGTTCCGGCTGAGACCAAGCATCCCGCTCGGGACTGCTTGCGCAAGGTCAGGAGCCCGGACCGGCGCGCCGAGCCATCGGCAGGCCAATCGCCGCCGGCCTCAACCTGCCGGCCGGCGTGCTCTCCCAGCTCGGTGCGTCGGTGGCGGACCAGAATGCCGCCATGCTCGGCCAGCTCCTCGCCAAGCACGGCATCTCCATGGTGGACGGCGCCGGCACGTCGGCCGTGCCGCTCTACCTCAAGGAAGTGAACGGCGTCGTCTTCTCCGGCATGCCGCCCTACGGCCTGTGGACCCGCCCGGCCCCGGCCGGCGTGATCCCGCCCTATCGCACCGATGCCGGCTGCTTCCTGCTGGCCGAGCAGTTCGGCTGCAAGGCGATGATCTATGTGAAGGACGAGAACGGCCTCTACACCGCCAATCCGAAGACCGACACGTCCGCCAGCTTCATCCCGAATATCTCGGTGGACGATATGCTCTCGCGGGGCCTTGCCGACTCCATCCTCGAATTCCCCATGCTCGATCTTCTGAAGAAGGCGCGGCACGTGCGCGAGGTGCAGGTGGTGAACGGGCTCGTGCCTGGCAACCTCACCCGCGCCCTCGCCGGCGAGCACGTCGGCACCATCATCACCGCGCGCTGAGAGGACCGACCATGACCGAAGCGTCCAGCATCATCGAGGACGTGGACGGCGTCTTCACCGCCGATCCCAACGGCGCCGACGGGTCTAAGGCGGAACTGATCGCCGAGACGACCCACGCCGAGCTCGCCGCGGCCAACGGCCCGGCCACCCTGCCCTTCGACCGCGCGCTGGTGGAGGTGATGGGCACCGCCCGGCACATCGAGCGGGTGCAGGTGGTGAACGGCCTCGTCCCCGGCCGCCTCACGGCGGCCCTGCGCGGCGAGCATGTGGGCACGCTCATCCACACGGCCGCCCGGCAGGCCTGATCGCAGCCCCCTTTGAGGCGGTCCCGACCGACAGAAAACCGCGCAGCTCCGGCCGCGCGGTTTTTCTTTGCCTGCGCCGTTCGACGGTCCGCCTCAATCTTAGGCGAACCTAAATCTTGGGCATCTCCACACTGCCCCGGCCCTTGCACGGCGGGGAGCGCGTTCGTACCGTCGGGATACAAGAGACGGTCCGGCACCGACTCCCGCCAGACGGGCAGGCTCCAGACGGGCGAGGCTTCATGAAGTGGAACAAGGGCAACACGCCCATCATGCCGCGCATCGTGCCCGGCACGACAATCCGCATCCTGCCGCCCTGGCAGAAGACCGGGCAGAAGCGCGCCAACCCGCTGCGCGGGCCATCCCTCCGCGTGATCGAGGCGGAGCGAACAGAGGCCGAACCCGTTGCGCAGGAGAAAAAGCCATGAAGGCGGACACGACGCGCGCTGATGCCGATCGCGCGTCCACCGACTTCGCCGGCTACGCCTTTACTTCCGTGGACGCCGCGCCACCGCGCCCCGGCCTCTTCATCCTCACCCGCGCCATCGCCGGGCGGCCGTTACCGCTTTATGTGGGCGAGGGGGAGGATATAGCCGCCGCCCTCGCCGCCTTCCGCGCGGCCAACCCCAGGGAAGCGGGGGTGGCGGACGGCCTCTTCGTGCTCGACCGCCCCATGGCGCGGGTACGCCAGCATACGCTGCGCGATATCGTTTCGAGCTTCGACCCGCCGCTGAACGTCGCGCACCGCAAGGCCCCCGCCGCGCCGGAACTCGCGGCCCTGGTGGAAGACCGCGGCGCCGGGCTGGGCGGACTCAACGAGCAGCCGGGCACGGCGCTCTCCGTCACTGAGGACGACCTCAAGCGGCTGGTGGAAAGCTTCTACGGCCGTGCCGCCGCCGATCCGCTGCTCGGCCCGGTCTTCGCCCGCGCCATCCCGGACTGGGAGGGGCATTACCAGATCGTGCAGAACTTCTGGTCGCGCACATTGCTCGGCACGGCGCGCTATTCGGGCATGCCGTTCGCCGCGCACATCCCGCTCCAGCTGAAGCCGGAGCATTTCACCCGCTGGGTGACGCTATTCGGGGAGACGGCGGTGGAGGTGCTGGAGCCCGTGGCGGCGGCGCGGGCCATCGCCAAGGTGGAGCACATGAGCACCTGCTTCCAGGCCGGGCTGTTTCCGCCCGACCTTGGCGCGGGCCAGGCCAACGGGCCGCACGCGGGATAGGCTCAGCCCTGGGCGAAACGGCGGAACTGCTTCACCACCTCGATATAGACGTCGCGCTTGAAGGGGATGATGAGGTCGACCACCGCGTCGATATTCTCCCAGCGCCACTCCATGAACTCCGGCTTGTGCTGGCCGCCGCCGGGGCGAAGGATATCGATCTCGCCATCCGCGCCGGTGAAGCGCAGGGCGTACCATTTCTGCGTCTGGCCCCGGTAGCGCCCCTTCCAGGCCTCGCCGGCGACGCGGCCGGGCAAATCGTAGGACAGCCACTCCTCCACTTCGCCGAGCTTGGTCACCGAGCGGATGGAGGTCTCCTCATAAAGCTCGCGCAAGGCGGCCGCGTAAGGGTCCTCGCCCTTGTCGATGCCGCCCTGGGGCATCTGCCAGGAATGGGTGGCGTCCACATGCTCCGGCCCGCCGAGGCGCCGGCCGATGAACACCTTGCCGGCGGCGTTGAACACGCACAGGCCCACGCACGGGCGGTAGGGCAAATCCGGGTGCTTCTCGTGCTTCTTCGACATGGCGGCGGCCCTGGTGAAATGACGTATCCCCTGATGACGCGCCCCGCCCCGCCGCGCAAGGTGCGGCGGGCAGCGGGACGCTCAAGGACGTAGCGTCAATGGGCGGCGCGGTGGCGCGCAGTTTCCTTTAATGGGCCGCGCGATGGCGCGGCAGGGCTGTGGAGCCCCAGGCGCGGATGGAGGCCCAGGTGCGCCGCTCCAGCTGGAACTGGTCCACCGGCACCGAGGCGCGCAGCGCCTTCACGCGGCACAGGCCGACGCCCGACCACTGGAAGCCGCACTTCTCCAGCACCCGGCGCGAGGCCGGATTGACCACGCGGGCGGAGCCGAGGAGGAGCGAGACATCGGTCTCGGAGAAGGCGTAGTCGATGACCGCGCGGACGGCCTCGGTGGCAATGCCCCGGCCCCAGAACTGCTCGCCGATCCAGTAGCCGATCTCGGGCGCGGGCTCGGGCGGGCGGCGGCCGTAGCTGACCATGCCGGCGAAGGCCGGATGGCCCTCGCCCTTGAGGAAGACGGCGAAGGTGGCGCCATCGGGCACGGCGGCCAGCGTCTCGACGAAGGCGTGGGCGTCGGACGGCTTGTACGGGAACGGCAGGTTCGCGGTCATCTCCGCGATCCGGCGGTTGTTGGCGAGCTCCGCGACGGCAGCAACGTCCTCGATATGCGGCGCGCGGAGCACGAGCCGCTCGGTTTCGAGGACGGGGATACAGCTCTCCGCGAGCGGCGCTCCGGACGGCGTTTCGCACAAGGTCATGGCAGGCTCCTCAAGGGCACAGACGAAGAAAAACCGGGGAGAGGGTTGTCCCGTCTCCCCGGTTCGTGTCTGAGCGTTGAGAGGCCTGCTCAGGCGCCCACCGGATCGACGAGACCGGCGGGATCCTGCATTTATCAGGTCTCGCCGTTTATTCGGCCGCCTCGGCGGCGGCAGGAACGACCGATACGTAGGTGCGGTCGTTGGCTTTGGTGCTGAAGGACACTTTGCCTTCGATGAGCGCGAAGAGGGTATGGTCCTTGCCCATGCCCACGTTCGTGCCGGGATGCCATTTGGTGCCGCGCTGGCGCACGATGATGTTGCCGGCGATGACGTCCTGGCCGCCGAAGCGCTTCACGCCAAGACGGCGACCGTCGGAATCGCGACCGTTACGGGACGAGCCGCCTGCCTTTTTATGAGCCATTGTTGCTCTCCTCGTTCTCGATCAGGCGCCGACGCCGGCGGCGTCAGCCTTGACGCTCTCGCCCAGGCCGGAAATCTCGGTGATGCGCACGACGGTGAGGTCGGCGCGGAAGCCGCGCTTGCGGCGGGAATTCTGCCGGCGGCGCTTCTTGAAGGCGATCACCTTGTCGCCGCGGGTGTGCTCGACGATCTCGCCGGTCACGACCGCGCCATCCACGTGGGGCGCGCCGATGGCGACGGAAGAGCCGCCCAGCATCAGCACCGGGAAGGTGAAGATCGCGCCGACCTCGGCGTCGAGGTGGTCGATGGTGATCTTGTCGGCGGCGGCAACGCGATACTGCTTGCCGTTTGCCTTGATGACCGCGAACATTCTTGTCTCGCTTTCGTGTTCAGCCACGCCTCATGGACGGGCTTCTTCGGTCGGTTTTTCGGGATGCAGGCCCGTTGGCCCGCGCGAAGGTGGTCCGATATACGCCACGCCCCGAAAAGTCAACGCCGCTGGCCTTTATTGAGCTGCACAACCACCACGCCGAGCGCGGGCGGCCCACGCGTTCGCAGGCTCAGACGGGAGTTGCGGCGGCCCGCTTCAGGGCATCGGCGTCCACCGGCAGCAGAACGGCCTCCGCCCGGTTCAGCACGTCGGCGAGGCGCGCGCGGGCGGCGGCGGCCAGGCCGGGGTCGTCGATCTGGGCCAGCGAGCGGAGGGCGGCCACGAGCCTCAGCCCCACCTCCACCTGCCCGGCCCCATCGCGGGCAATGGGCCGGAAGGCGTCCTCCAGCATGTCGTCCATGGACAGCGCGGCGATGGTCACGTTGGCCGCGGCATTCTGGACGGGCAGGTTGCGGTCCGCACGCCAGCCCCAGAGAAGGCGGGTGAGGGTGCCGCTCACGTCGATCGCAGTGCCGGGGTCGTTGACGCCGGGCGACAGGGCCTTCGACGCGATCTCCGCCAGCACCACCATTCCGAACCGCGGATCCTGCTCGAAGCTGCGCACGTCACCGATGGTGACCGCCTGCCGCAGGGCATCTGCCAGCGCATCGTCGGGCGGCGCATCGAAGATGGCCAGCGGACGGACCGGATCGACGAAGGCGCCCGGCCGCACGGCCAGGTGGCACCTGACGCCCTCGGGCAGAGCCGCCGAAAGCTGCCCCACATCCATGTGCTGCACGTATCCGATGGCGGAGGCAAAGACCGGATAGCCGGCCGGCGGAGGCCCATCGCGGACGGTCGCGCCAAGTCCGGGCCGGCGCGCGAAATCCTTCAGCGCCGCTGCGGTGGCCTGCTCGGTCCGGTCGATGATCTCGCCCATGCGCCCAAGGCGCGACACCCGGTCGATCCAGCGCAGGAGCGTTCCCACGACGACGGCGATGAGGACCACCGTCGCGGCGAAGAGCAGCAGCCGGCCGGCATCCGAATAGACACCGCCCACGCCGCCCACCAGCGCCACGATGGAAAACAGGAAGGCGCCCACGAAAACGCTGAGCGTGCGCTGGAGCGCCGCGTCCTCGATGAGGAGCGAGGTCGCGCGCGGCGTCGCAGCCTGCGCCGCCGCCGCGAGGACCGAGACGATGGCCGACAGGCTGAACGTGACCACCGCCAGCATGCTGGACGCCATCACGGTGAGCACGGGCGCAAGACTGTCCGAGGCGAAGGTGAGGTAATCGGGCAGGGCATAGCCCGATGGCAGGGCAGCCGCCACAAGGACCACCGCGACGGCGGCAAGGCTGTAGGCCGAGGGCCAGAACCACAACCGATGGGCAAGGCGCTTGAGCTGGAACCGCACGCGCTCGCTCAGGATCGGGGGAATCATGCTGGCTCCGGGCTGAGGGCGTCACGCGGGTCCGGCCGTGCCGACGGCACGTCGCCCCGCTCCACTCGGGACGGGAAGCTTGGCTGAAGGCGTCCGGTTGCACGCGGCCGATCACGAGGCCGTGATGGCTCCGGTCAGCTCGCCTGGCTGCGCAGCGCCATCTTTTCGCGGCGGCGCTGGACCGAGGACGGGATGTTCATGCCCTCCCGGTACTTGGCAACGGTGCGGCGGGCGATGTCGATGCCCTCGTCCTTCAGCTTCTGCACCAGCGTGTCGTCGGAGAGCACGTCCTCCGGCGCCTCGGCCTCGATCAGAATCTTGATGCGGTGGCGCACCGATTCCGCCGAATGCGCCTCGCCGCCGCCCGAGGCGGAGATGGCGGAGGAGAAGAAGAATTTCATCTCCACCACGCCGCGCGGGGTCGAGATGTATTTGTTGGAGGTCACGCGCGAGACGGTGGATTCGTGCATGCCGATGGCATCCGCCACCGTGCGCAGGTTCAACGGCCGCAGGTAGCGCACGCCGTGCAGCAGGAAGGCGTCCTGCTGGCGCACGATCTCGCTCGCCACCTTCAGGATGGTGCGGGCGCGCTGGTCCAGCGAGCGGGTGAGCCAGCTCGCGCTCTGCAGGCAGTCGGCGAGGAAGCTCTTCTCTTCCTGCGACTTGGCGTGCTTGACCACGGTGGCGTGGTAGCTCTGGTTCACCAGCACCCGCGGCAGGGTCTCGGAATTCAGTTCCACGATCCAGGTGCCGTCGGCGCCGGGGCGCACATAGACATCCGGCACCAGTGGATGGACGACGCCCGAGCCGAACGCCAGCCCCGGCTTGGGATCGAGCCGGCGGATCTCGCCGATCATGTCCGCGAGGTCCTCGTTGTCCACGCCGCAGATGCGCTTCAGCGCGTTGCGGTCGTGGCGGGCGAGGAGTTCGAGATTGGCGACCAGCGCCTGCATGGCGGGGTCGAAGCGGTCGCGGTCGCGCAGCTGGATGGCGAGGCATTCGGCGAGGTTGCGGGCGCCGACGCCGGAGGGCTCGAAGGTCTGGATGAGCTTCAGCACCGCTTCCACCTCGGCGCGCGGCACGCCGAACTGCCCGGCGAGGAGGTCGAGGTCGCCGGTGAAATATCCGGTCTCGTCGATGAGCCCGATGACGTTGATGCCGATCAGCTTGCGGGCGGGGTCGTTCACCGCGACGGAGAGCTGCGCTTCCAGATGGTCGGCCAGCGTGGTCTCGGCGGTGAGGAAGGCTTCCGGATTGTAATCGTCGCCCCGCTCGCCGCCGCCGCTCCACTCGCCCATGGAGGGGCTGGAGGCGGTGGAGCCGCCGCCGGAGACGCCACGGTCGGCGGGGGCGTCATCGGGGAAGACGTTGCCGAGGTCGGTGTCGAGGCGGGTCTCCATGGCGGCCCGGCTCTGCTCGTTGTCCTGGCCGGTCCAGTCGCTGGCGGGGGGCGGCTCGCCGTCGAGG
This sequence comes from Xanthobacter wiegelii, assembly GCF_043193855.2. Taxonomy (NCBI): domain Bacteria; kingdom Pseudomonadati; phylum Pseudomonadota; class Alphaproteobacteria; order Hyphomicrobiales; family Xanthobacteraceae; genus Xanthobacter; species Xanthobacter wiegelii. The sequence goes on from NZ_CM195529.1 coordinate 5,097,720, forward strand.
CCGCCGCGGGCCATCTCCTCGCCGCGGGTCTCCCGCACCTCCGGCTGCGGATCGGACCCGCTCGTTTCGCCCTCGGTGATGCGCTCCAGCAGCGGATTGCGCTCCAGCTCGGCCTCGACGTAAGCCACCAGCTCCATGTTGGAGAGCTGCAGCAGCTTGATGGCCTGCATCAGCTGCGGCGTCATCACCAGAGACTGGCTCTGCCGGAACTCCAGCTTGGGGCTCATCGCCATGAGGCGGCCCCCGCGATCTCGATGGCGGGCGCGATGCTCACAGGCGGAACTCCTCGCCCAGATAGAGCCGCCGCACGTCGGGGCTGGAGACGATGGCTTCCGGATCGCCCTCCATCAGCACCGCGCCGGAATGGATGATGTAGGCGCGGTCGATGAGGCCGAGCGTCTCGCGCACATTGTGGTCGGTGATGAGCACCCCGATGCCGCGCGAGGTGAGGTGGCGCACCAGCGCCTGGATGTCGCCCACCGCGATGGGGTCGATGCCGGCGAAGGGCTCGTCCAGCAGCATGAAGGCCGGCTTGGTGGCGAGGGCGCGGGCGATCTCGAGGCGCCGCCGCTCGCCGCCCGACAAGGCGATGGAGGGCGACTTGCGCACGTGGGTGATCTTGAACTCTTCGAGCAGCGCCTCGGTCTCCTCGCGGCGGCGTGCCCGGCTGGGCTCGGTCACCTGGAGGACGCCCATGATGTTGTCCTCCACCGACAGGCCCCGGAAAATAGAGGCTTCCTGCGGGAGGTAGCCGACGCCGAGGCGGGCGCGGCGGTACATGGGCAAAGGCGTGATGTCGTGGCCGTCCAGCTCGATGCGGCCGGCGTCGGCCTTCACGAGGCCCGTCACCATGTAGAAGCAGGTGGTCTTGCCGGCGCCGTTGGGGCCGAGCAGTCCCACGGCCTCGCCCCGGCGGACGTTCATGCTCACGTCCTTCACCACCTTGCGCCCGCCATAGGACTTGGCGAGGCCGAAGGCGGCCAGCGCCCCGGTGGAATTGAAGGGCAGCGCGTCCCCCCCGTCGCCGGGATAGGATGCGGGATAGTCCTCGTCCCCGTCGCCATAGGCGCCAAAGGCGGGGTCCGGCGGCATGTAGGCCCGGTGGCGGTCGTCCGGCTCGGCGCGATCGTCATGGCCGGCGCCGGCGCGCGGATCATCTTCCCAGGCGGGGGCATTTCCGGCGTCGGCATTCCGGGCGCGAGAGCCCCGGGTGTCGGCCTCGAAAGCGGCATCGTCCAGATCGCGCGGCTCAAATCCGCGTGCGTCCCGATCGTCGCGGGCGCGACCGGAGCCGGACTTTCCGCCCGGCTTCGCATCCCCCGATTTCGACTTGCCGAACATGGACAGGACGTTCAACGCGACCTCCGGAAACCCGGCCCCCAGAATGGAAGGTTTAGAACGTCCCAGCCGGGGATGCAACGCCTCCATGCAAGAGGCGGGCCGCATTCAAGGGCAAGAGTCGGGGAGACTCGCGGAAATGCGATTAGTCAATTGAAACTAAAGAGAAATGATTTTACTTGACACGCACGTGACAGATGGCGGGGGGCGGCCCAAGGGTGCCCGCCCCGCACGCTCAGCGCTTGGGCGGCTGTTGCCCACCCTGCGGGGCGTTGGGTTTCTCCGCGTCCTTCAGGCTGCCGGGGACGATGAGGCTCTCCACCCGGCCACCCTCGAACTTGGACACACCGCTCACCAGGTCCACCACCAGCCTCTGGCCACGGATGACGTTCGGACCCTGGGTCAGCACCACGGGCTTGCCCACCATGGTGACGGTGTTGGTCTTCATGTCGAAGACGCCGCTGTCGCCGGTGGCCGTCTGCTCCTTGGTCTTCACCACCACGCCGCCGGTGGCCTCCAGCTTCTTGATCTGGCCCTTCTGGGCCGGATCGGTGCCGGCCTGCGGGGTGCCGCCAGCCTGTCCGTCCACCGAGCCCTCGTAATAGACGAGCAGGTCCTTGGAGCGCAGCGTGGTGTCGCCCTGGGTCACCAGCACGTTGCCGGAGAAGACCGCCACCTTGTCCTTGTCCCGCACCTCCAGCCCGTCGGCGTTGATGCGGACCGGCTGGTCGCGGTTGCGGGCGAACCCCTGCAGCGCGTTGGGAACATTGGAGCTGGGCGCCTGCGCCAACGCCGGGCCGGTGACGAGAACGGCCGCCAGCCCCAGAACGAGTATTGAAACCGGAAGGCGGCCGGAAACGGCCGTCGCAAGACGCATCATGGAGCAGGAACCGGACGTCGCGGAGGAAGGGGAGCCGGCGCCAGCGCCGGCGCGGCGGACGGCGCGGAAGGCGCGTCGGCGTGGGGTACGGAGAAAGCGCCACCGGCGGCCGGGGCGACGGGCGTCGCTTCGGCGGCGCGGGCCGGGGAGCCAGCCGAATGCGCCGTGGCGCCAGCAGGGGGAGAGGCGGCGCCGGGCGTGGCCGCCGCTCCGTCCGGCTTCTGGCCGGGCAGGTTGTTCAGGCGGAAGTCGAGCTGCACATGGCCCTGGAACAGGGCCCGCGCGCCGCGATCGGTCACGTCCAGCCGGTCGGCCACCAGCTTGCCGTCGAGATAGGTGAAGACCACCGGCTTGGCGGTGGCGATGGTGCCGGCCTTGATGTCCACCTGGGCGTCTTCCAGCTTGCCGCCGTAGCCGCCGTTCATGGCGAGGTCCACGCCATCGCCCAGCGTGATGAACTGCTTCTTGGTGTCGAAGCTGCCGGTCCTGGCGTTGACGCTGGCCCAGCCCTTGTCGGCCAGTTCCAGCCGCGCCTCGATGTCGGCAAGCTCGATCACGTCCGGACGGGTCAGGTCCTGAACCGCCGTGCGGGCGGTGATGCGGTAGCCGCGATTGTCGTCGGTGAAGCCGGAGAGCTTGGGCAGCTCCATGGTCAGGCGCGAGCCCGACAAGGTGAGGTGGCCGATATCGAACGGCAGGTCGATGGAGAGCTTCAGTCGCGAGAGGATGGACACCGCGCCGATGCCGATGACCGCCACGATGATGGTGAGCGGCACCAGCCGCTTGATCCAGCGCACGCGCGTGCTGTGCCGCCGCGCCTTCCTGAAGTCGGGCGGGGGTGGCGGGGCGAAGGCTTCGGCCTCCCGCGCATCGAAATCGTGTGGCGGCACGTGTCGGTTCATGGCCCTGTTCCGGCGGCGGGCCTGCCCCGCTGGCGCCTGTTCGCGGCTGCACACCCACACAAGCGGGCGTCCGGCGCGTCGCCCCACGCGCGGGGTCCAAGGTGTCCGAAATGGCGCCCAGAGGCAAGGGCCGCGCCCAAGCCTCTGGGATGCAAAGCTTTTATGTGCGCGGACCGGTCACGAATGGGCGAAGATGTCTTCTTCCGCCCAGCCGGACAGGTCGAGGGCGGCGCGGGCAGGCAGGAAGGCGAAGCAGGCGGCGGCGAGGCCGGTGCGCCCCTCGCGCGCCAGCATGTCCTCCAGCTTGGCCTTCACCGCGTGCAGGTGGAGCACGTCGGAGGCGGCATAGGAGAGCTGGGCGTCGGACAAGTCGGCGGCGCCCCAGTCCGAGCTCTGCTGCTGCTTGGAGATGTCCACGTTGAGGAGTTCCCGCAGCAGGTCCTTCAGGCCGTGGCGGTCGGTGTAGGTGCGCACCAGCCGCGAGGCGATCTTGGTGCACCACACCGGCTGGGGCATCACCTTGAAGGTGTGCTGGAGCACGGCGATGTCGAAGCGGCCGAAGTGGAACAGCTTGGTGACGTTGGGATCGGTCAGGAGCCGCACCAGATTGGGCGCGCTGCCGGGGCCGGCGCCCTGCGGGATCTGCACCAGATCGGCGCTGCCGTCGCCGTTGGAGAGCTGGACGAGGCACAGCCGGTCACGGAACGGGTCGAGGCCCATGGTCTCGGTGTCGATGGCCACGACGGAGGAGGCCACGAAGTCCGCGGGCAGGTCGCCGCGGTGGAGGCGGATGGTCATCTGTATCTTTTGCCTTGTTCGAGCACGGCTTTTAACGAACGCCCGCCCCCCTGTCGATGCCGCAGCGCGGCACGGACGCCCCGGTGCGTCGCGCTTCGGGCCGTGCTAGAAGCGGCGCCGTTAAAAATCGGGAGAGCTTGGGGGGATCTTGATGCGTTCGTTCTTTGTCGCGGGCCTTGCCGGCCTGCTGGTCGCGCTCGGCCTTGCGGCCGCCGCCACCGTTGCCACCACCTCCGTCGCAGAAGCCCAGCCGCTGCCGCCCGGGAGCTACCTGCGCAGCTGTCGCGACGTGCAGACCCGCGGCCCCAACCTTGTCGCCTTCTGCGCCACCCGCAACGGCCAGTGGGTGCCGGCGCGGCTGAACGACTTCCCCACCTGCCGGGGCGACATCTCCAACCAGAACGGCCAGCTGTGGTGCGAGCGGCGTCCCGGGCCTCCGCCCATGCCGAACCCCGGCTTCGGTCCGCCCGGCTCCTATCGCCAGACCTGCAACCGGGTGGAATTCCGCAACGGCGTGCTGAGCGCCTTCTGCCGCACCCGCGCCGGCAATTTCCAGCCCTCCGTGCTGAACACCCTGACCTGCCAGCCGGGGACCGACATCTCCAACCAGGACGGCACCCTGTGGTGCCAGCGCCGGCAGTCCCTGCAGCCGCCTCCGGGCAGCTACATGCGCACCTGCCGCAACATCTCGGTGGGCGGCGCGGGCATGCTGCGCGCGCAGTGCCAGCGGGTGAACGGCTCCTGGAACCCAACGGCGCTGAACCTCAACGCCTGCGGCCGCTCCCGCGACATCTCCAACCAGAACGGCAACCTCGCCTGCTTCTGAGTGGGATCTGACACGAGGACGAAGGGGCGCTCCGGCGCCCCTTTTTCTTTGTGCCGCTGCGGCAAGGCGGGACGATTTCTGTTATGCCTCGCGCGGTATTTCGATGCCGATTCGGGGAGGCTCCGGCATGTTCTTCCGTGCAGCTCTGAAGCGTCTTGCCGGCGGGATCATCCTCGCATCCGCCCTCACCGCCGCCCCGGCCATGGCCCAGCAAGGCGTGCCGCAGGGTAGCTATCTGGAGAGCTGCCGGCAGGTGCAGGTGCGCTGGGGGAAGGATCTTGCCGCCTTCTGCGCCACCCGCGCCGGGGAATGGGTGGTCTCGCGCCTCGACGACTTCCCCTCCTGCGGCGGCGACATCGCCAATCGCAACGGCCAGCTCGTCTGCCGCGACATGCCGGCGCCGGGATCGCTCTACGGCACCCTCGCCCCGTCACCACCCCCGCGCCCCCAGCCACCGGCCCCGCCGCCTGTTGTCCAGCGCCCGCCGGCCGGCACCTATACGTCCTCCTGCCGCGACCTGAAGCTGGAAGGCAGCTGGCTCTCGGCCACCTGCCGCGACGGCTGGGGCAACTGGCGCGAGGCCGGGCTCTCCCTCACCGGCTGCCCGCTCGGCGCGGACATCGCCAATGTGGAAGGCCGGCTCGCCTGCCGCTCCTTCACCTCCCAGCACGCGGGCGACTATCCCCCGCCCGGCTCCTATCAGGAGACCTGCCGGGACGTGTCGCTGGACTCCGGCACCCTGCGCGGCACCTGCCTCAGCCGCCGTGGCGCCTGGCTCTCCTCCTCGCTCTATCTCTCCTGGTGCAGCAACCGCGAGGTGGTGAACGACGACGGCATCCTGCGCTGCGCGTCCGCCGTGTCGTCCTCCGCATCGGGCTGGAACACCACGCCCGCGCCCTACGGTTCCTACCGCTCCACCTGCCGGGACGTGACGGTCAGCGGCGGCTTCCTGCGGGCCATGTGCCAGGATCGCGGCGGCACTTGGCGCACGTCGATACCGCTCCAGTTATCCCAGTGCCTCCAGGGCGCGGACATCTACAACGACAACAGCGACCTGCGCTGCTCCCGCGCCGGCTCGTCCGGCTTCAGCGACCGCCCGCCGCCCGGCTCCTATATGGCGAGCTGCCGCGACATCCGCGTGGTGGCCGGCTGGCTGAAGGCCTCCTGCCAGGACCGCAACGGCCGCTGGTCGGAGGCCACCACCGCCGTATCCTGGTGTAGTCCAGGCCGCGACATCGCCAACGACAACGGGCGGCTAACCTGTCGCTAGCGGTCAGCCGCCCGTCGTCCGCCGCGCGGGTCTTTCCCCAGCCCCAACGTGACAGCGCCCCATTGCTCGGCTATGGGCGTGCCCCCGTCACCGCAGGAGAGGATGAGACCCCATGGCCGCCGCACCGCAGGGCAACGCAGACGCCATCGCCCGCCTCATCGCCACCGAGATCAATGCCCGCCCGGCGCAGGTCACGGCCGCGGTCTCCCTCATCGACGAAGGCGCCACCGTTCCCTTCATCGCCCGCTACCGCAAGGAGGTGACGGGCGGCCTCGACGACACCCAGCTGCGCACGCTGGAAGAGCGCCTGTCCTATCTGCGCGAGCTGGAAAGCCGCCGCGCCGCCGTGCTCTCCTCCATCGACGGGCAGGGCAAGCTCTCCGACGAGCTGCGCGGCAAGATCGAGGCGGCCACCACCAAGGCGGAGCTGGAAGACCTCTACCTCCCCTACAAGCCCAAGCGCCGCACCAAGGCGGAGATCGCCCGCGAGAAGGGCCTCGGGCCGCTGGCCGAGGCGATCCTGGCGGATCGCTCCATCGCCCCGGCCGACCGCGCGGCGGCGTTCCTGAACGAGCAGGTGGCGGACATCAAGGCGGCGCTGGATGGCGCGCGCGACATTCTGGTGGAAACCTTCGCCGAGAATGCCGAGCTGGTGGGCCGCCTGCGCGGGCACCTGAAAGCCAATGCCGTGCTCAAGGCCAAGGTGGCCGAGGGCAAGGAGGAGGCGGGCGCCAAGTTCCGCGACTATTTCGACCATGCTGAGAAATGGGCCACCGCCCCCAGCCACCGCGTGCTCGCCATGCTGCGCGGGCGCAACGAGGAGATGCTGACCCTCGATTTGGTGGTGGACGAGGATGCCACCACCCCGGTGAAGCCGGCCGAGCGCATCGTCGCCGAGGCCTACGACATCCCCCTCGCCAACGGCGCGCCGGCCGATTCCTTCCTTTTGGACGTGGCGCGCTGGGCGTGGCGGGTGAAGCTCTCGCTGCACCTCACCGTGGAGCTGATGGGCGAGATGCGCGAGCGGGCGGAGGAGGAGGCCATCCGCGTCTTCGCCCGCAACCTCAAGGACCTGCTGCTGGCCGCCCCCGCCGGCTCGCGCGCCACCATGGGGCTCGACCCCGGCATCCGCACCGGCGTGAAGGTGGCGGTGGTGGACGGCACCGGCAAGCTGATTGCCACGTCGACCGTCTATCCCTTCCAGCCGCGCAACGACGTGCAGGGCGCCATGGCGGAGCTGGCGCATCTCATCCGCCGCCACAATGTGGAGCTGATCGCCATCGGCAACGGCACCGCCAGCCGCGAGACCGACAAGCTCGCCGCCGACACGATCGCCGCGCTGCCGCCGGATGCGGCCGGCAGGAAGCCCATCAAGGTGGTGGTGAGCGAGGCCGGCGCCTCGGTCTATTCCGCCTCCGCCACCGCCGCCGCCGAGATGCCGGACATCGACGTGTCCATCCGCGGCGCCGTCTCCATCGCCCGCCGCCTGCAGGACCCGCTGGCCGAACTGGTGAAGATCGAGCCCAAGGCCATCGGCGTCGGCCAATACCAGCACGATGTGGACCAGGCCCGCCTCGCCAAGGCCCTCGACGCGGTGGTGGAAGACGCGGTGAACGCGGTGGGCGTTGACCTTAATACCGCCTCCGCCTCCCTGCTCGCCCGCGTGTCGGGCCTCGGCGCCTCGCTGGCGGAGGCCATCGTGGCGCATCGCAATTCGGTGGGCGCGTTCAAGACCCGCAAGGAATTGCTGAAAGTCTCCCGCCTCGGCCCGCGCACCTTCGAGCTGGCCGCCGGCTTCCTGCGCATCCCGGACGGCGCCGAGCCGCTGGATGCGTCCGCCGTGCATCCCGAAGCCTATGAGGTGGCGAAGAAGATCGTCGCCGCCTGCGGGCGCGACGTGCGCCAGATCATGGGCGACACGGCGGCACTGAAGGCTCTGGACCCGCGCGCCTTCGTGGACGAGCGCTTCGGCCTGCCCACCGTGCGGGACATCCTCACCGAGCTGGAAAAGCCCGGCCGCGACCCGCGCCCGGCGTTCAAGACCGCCACCTTCGCCGAGGGCGTCCACGAGATGAGCGACCTCAAGCCCGGCATGGTCCTCGAAGGCACGGTGACCAACGTCGCCGCCTTCGGCGCCTTCGTGGACATCGGCGTCCATCAGGATGGGCTGGTCCACGTCTCGGCGCTGGCCGACCGCTTCGTGAAGGACCCGCACGAGGTGGTGAAGGCGGGCGACGTGGTGAAGGTGCGCGTGGTGGAGGTGGACGTGAAGCGCAAGCGCATCGCCCTCTCCATGCGCAAGGACGATGCCGGCGCCTCCCGCCCTGCCGCTGGGCGGCCGGAGCAGCCGCGCCAAGAGGGGCGCGGCAACGACTTCCGGGGCAACGACGCACGACGCCCGCAGCAGGGCAAGCCGGCGGACAAGGGGGGCGACAGGGGCGGCAATGGTGCTTTCGGCGCGGCGCTGGCCGAGGCCATGCGGCGCAAGGGCCAGTAGGCGCCAACGAAAACGGCCGGGCGTCAGGCCCGGCCGCGTTCATTCAATCGCCAAGGACGCCTCAGCGGCGGGCGGTCACCCGCGCGAGCTTCGGCACGAGGCGGGTCAGGCGGGCGCGGCGACCGGACGGCGGGCCGTCCTCGTCGTCCATCAGCATCACGGCGAAGCCCATCTGCACGCTGCCGAAGGTGATGCCCAGCGCCACCGTGAGCACACCGAGAGCCAGCAGCCCATCCGGCGAATGCGCGAACAGGCTGGCGAGGTGCGCCACGTCGAAGGCGACGAGCAGCGCCACGAATACGGCAGCGACGCCGATCCCGATGGCGGCGTGACGAAGCAGGAAGCGGACCAGGAACGGCATTGCGGTATCCTCGGTGCGGGGCCGGGCGCTCTCGCAATCGTCGGCACCAGCTTTACGTTGGTATGCATGGCACCGATCACTGCGCCGATCGCCATCAGCCGCAGACCCTGTGAAAGCGTCTCACGCCGCTTCCGGTGCGACAAGCTCTGACCCGTCGTCACAAGGTCGCAGATGCCGCCAGAACGTTTTGTCTCTGGACAAAGCGCCGTTCCCTCCCATGTGAGACACAGGCATCGCTACCGACCCCAGGGACGCTCAGGCCGGCGCTTCCGGCGCCGCGCGATCAGGGAGACAGGGACATGACGAAGCCCGACAGGATGAACCGCCTCGTGGTGGTGTGCGACGGCGCCAAGGCCGTCCTTCTCGCCGATTCCGGCATCGCCCCGCAGCCCCGCCTGTCGGTGCTGGAGAGCTTCAGCGAGCCCCATCCCAGCACCGCCGCCCTCGGCACCGACCGGCCCGGCCGGGTGCATGAATCCGCCACCGTCGCCCGCAGCGCCGTGGAGACCACGGACTTTCACGCCCAGGCGGAAGCCGCCTTCATCGCCCGCGTCGCGGCACGCCTCGATGCGCTGGTGGCGGCCGGCGAGGCGCCGGCGCGCATCCTCCTCGTCGCCCCGCCCAAGGCGCTGGGCGTGCTGCGCGATGCGCTCTCCGCCCGGGTGAAGCCTTTGGTCGCGGGCGAGATCGCCAAGGATCTGGTGAAGCTGCCGGTGGACGAGATCGCCAGCCACATCGCCACCTGAGCACCTCCGGCCGGGGCGCGAAACGATCCACCGGCGTGTGGCGTTCGGATAAGGTGGAGTCGCCGACCGGCCGGCGGCGGAGAGGTATTGCCCATGTCCATGTCCCCCACCCGCTCGCTCTCGCCCTGCGCCGTGTCCCGGTTGCGCCTGCTCGGCTGCGTCGTGCTGATGCTGGCGGTGGGCGCGGTTGGCGGGGCGGTAACCTCGCCGGCCATTCCCGCCTGGTACGAAGGTCTGGTGAAGCCGGGCTGGACACCACCCAACGCCGCCTTCCCCATCGTGTGGACGCTGCTCTATCTGATGATGGCGGTGAGCCTCTGGCGGCTGTGGGACAAGGTGCCCCCCTCCACCGCCCGCAGCGTGGCGATCGGCCTTTTCCTCGCGCAGCTGGCGCTGAACTTCCTCTGGTCGCCAGTGTTCTTCGGTCTGCAGGCGATCCACGCCGGCCTCGTCATCATCATCGGGCTCGTGGTGCTTCTGGCGCTCACAGTGCGCGCGACCTTCCCGCTGGACCGGATCGCCGGCTGGCTGCTGGTGCCCTATCTCCTCTGGGTGTGCTACGCCTCCACGCTGAATGCCGGCATCGCCGTTCTCAACTGAGCGCCGGGAGGATCCCACGATGGTGCATTGGTCCGTCTATCTGTTCATCCCGCTGGCGCTGATGCTGGTGGCGGGTGTGCTCTTCCTCGGCCTGTTCAACTTCGCCTCGGGCGGCTCGCCCCAGCGCTCACAGAAGCTGATGCAGATGCGCGTGCTGTTCCAGTTCCTCGCCATCATCATCGTCATGGTCACCATCTTCGCCATGGGACGCTGAACGAGGCCGCTGACGATCATGGTCAAGCTGAACAAGATCTACACCCGCACCGGCGACGACGGCACCACCGGCCTCGGCACCGGCAAGCGGGTCGCCAAATACGATCTGCGCGTCGAGGCCTATGGCGCGGTGGACGAGACCAATGCCACCCTCGGCATCGCCCGCCTCCATTTGTCCGGCGAGCCCCTGCTGGACGGCATGCTGGTGCGCATCCAGAACGATCTGTTCGACCTCGGCGCCGACCTGTGCGTGCCGCCCGCCGCCAACGAGGAGCCGGGCGCAAGCCTGCGCATCGTGCCGGCGCAGGTGACGCAGCTGGAGGACGACATCGACACCCTCAACGCCGAGCTGTCGCCCCTCACCTCCTTCGTGCTGCCGGCCGGCACCGCAGCGTCCGCTCATCTGCACCTCGCCCGTACCGTGTGCCGGAGGGCCGAGCGCATCATGGTCGCATTGTCGCACCAGGGCGAAGGCACTGTGGGGGAAGGATCGGTGGGCGCCCCGGCGCTGCATTACGTGAACCGGCTCTCCGACCTCCTGTTCGTCGCCGCCCGCTACGCCAATGCGCGCGGCGCGGCGGACGTGCTGTGGGTGCCCGGCAAAAGCCGGAGCTGAGGCCGCCGGCTCCGTTGCCGTGGCCCGTCGCCCTGCTCTAAGCTTGCCGCAACGGGACAGGACGGCCGCAGGCGGCGGACGGGTCCCCGGGACCCTGCGATGTTCGTTCCGCTTGCCGATACCAATCCGCTGGAGCATGTGCGCCGCCCCTACGTCACCTGGGCGCTGGTGCTGCTCAACGTGTTCGTGTTCGTCGCGCTCCAGCACGGCGCTTTCGGGCCCGTGAGCGAGGCCGGGGTGCTTGGCTTCGGCGCCATTCCCGCCGTGGTGAGCGGCGTCGCCATCCTGCCCGAGGGCTACGAGCGGCTGCCGCCGGCCCTCACCCTTGTCAGCTACATGTTCCTGCACGGCGGGTGGCTCCACCTCATCGGCAACATGGCCTTCCTCCTGGTGTTCGCCGACAATGTGGAGGACGCCATGGGCCATGCCCGCTTCCTCCTGTTCTACCTGCTGTGCGGCATCATCGCCGGGCTCGCCCATGTGCTGGCCGAGCCGGGCTCAGAGGCGCCGCTGGTGGGAGCCTCGGGCGCCGTGGCGGGGGTGATCGCGGCCTATCTCGTCCTCCATCCCAACATCCGCCTGTGGGCGCTGGTGCTGATGAAGATCCCGCTCCGGATCCCCGCCTACTGGGCCATCGGCGCGTGGTTCGGCCTGCAGGTGTGGCAGATCCTGTCGAGCACGGACCAGGAAACGGCGTGGTGGGCGCATGTGGGCGGCTTCCTCGCCGGAGCGGTGCTGGTGGTGCTGATGCGCCGGCCGGGCGTCGCCCTGTTCGATCGCGATCCCTCCGGGGTGCCGAGCATCCGCGCGCAGGGCGTCCGAACGCCGCGCCGGAGCGAGCGTTGACACGCTTTCTGGCCCCTCCTACGTTGCCCGCCCGCAAGAAATGCTGCAATGCAGGGATAAGAGCGGAAGTTTCGATCATCGGCGGATTTTGCGACCGCCAGTCGAGATTTCGGGAACGGGGAGCGCGTGTCGATGAAGATCCTGGTGCCCGTTAAGCGGGTGGTGGATTACAACGTGAAGGTCCGGGTGAAGTCGGACGGTTCGGGCGTTGAGCTCGCGAACGTCAAGATGTCCATGAACCCGTTCGACGAGATCGCGGTGGAAGAGGCGCTCCGCCTCAAGGAAGCCGGCAAGGCGACCGAGGTGGTGGCGGTGTCCATCGGCCCGGCCCAGGCGTCCGAGACGCTGCGCACGGCGCTGGCCATGGGTGCCGACCGCGGCATTCTGGTGAAGACCGACGGCGTGGTCGAGCCGCTCGCGGTCGCCAAGATCCTCAAGGGCGTGGTGGGCGAGGAAGCCCCCGGCCTGGTGATCCTCGGCAAGCAGGCCATCGACGACGACTGCAACCAGACCGGCCAGATGCTGGCGGCGCTGCTGGGCTGGCCTCAGGCCACCTTCGCGTCCAAGGTCGTGGTGGAAGACGGCGGCGTGGTCGTCACCCGCGAGATCGACGGCGGCCTGCAGACCATCAAGCTCAACGGCCCGGCCATCGTCACGACGGACCTGCGCCTCAACGAGCCGCGCTACGCCTCGCTCCCCAACATCATGAAGGCGAAGAAGAAGCCCATCGCCGAGAAGACGCCGGCCGATTACGGCGTCGACGTCGCCCCGCGGCTCGAGGTGCTGAAGACCGCCGAGCCGGCCGGCCGCAAGGCGGGCGTGAAGGTGGGCTCGGTGGCCGAGCTGGTGGCGAAGCTCAAGGATGAGGCGGGGGTGATCTGATGGCCGTTCTGCTCATTGCCGAACACGACAATTCGGCCCTCAACGGCGTCACCGCCAAGGCGCTGACCGCCGCCGCCGCGCTCGGCGCGCCGGTGCATGTGCTGGTCGCCGGCCAGAACGCCAAGGGCGTGGCCGAGGCCGCCGCGAAGCTCTCGGGCGTCGAGAAGGTGCTGCTCGCCGACGACGCGCTCTACGCGCACCGCCTCGCCGAGCCGCTGGCGGCGCTGCTCGTCTCGCTGGCGCCCGGCTACGACGCCATCGTCGGCCCCTCCACCGCCAGCGCCAAGAACGTGCTGCCGCGCGTCGCCGCGCTGCTGGACGTGATGCAGGTGTCGGACATCACCAAGGTGGTCTCGCCCGACACGTTCGAGCGGCCCATCTATGCAGGCAACGCCATCCAGACCGTGAAGTCCAACGACGCCAAGAAGGTGGTGACGGTGCGCACCGCCTCCTTCGCCGCCACCGGCGAGGGCGGCTCGGCCGCCATCGAGACCGTTGGCGCGGCGTCCGACCCGGCGCTCTCCACCTTCGTGGACGAGGCCATCGCCGCCTCCGACCGTCCCGAGCTGACCGCCGCGAAGATCATCGTGTCGGGCGGTCGCGCGGTGGGCTCGCGGGAGAAGTTCGCCGAGCTGATCGAGCCTCTGGCCGACGCGCTGGGCGCGGCGGTGGGCGCCTCGCGCGCCGCGGTGGACGCGGGCTATGCCCCGAACGACTGGCAGGTGGGCCAGACCGGCAAGGTCGTCGCCCCCGAGCTGTACATCGCCCTCGGCATCTCCGGCGCCATCCAGCATCTCGCCGGCATGAAGGACTCCAAGGTCATCGTCGCCGTCAACAAGGACGAGGAAGCCCCCATCTTCCAGGTGGCGGACTACGGTCTCGTCGGCGATATCAACACCGTCATCCCCGAACTCAAGGCGGAAATCGCCAAGGTTAAGGGATAGGATAACTCTGGCTGCGGCCGGAGAACCACCGGCCGCAGTTTCGGGGATGCCCGCCCCGGTCACCGGCAACAAGGCGAAACGAGAGAATCATGCCGCTCGAGATCAAGAAGGTCGGGGTCATCGGCGCAGGCCAGATGGGCAACGGCATCGCGCACGTCTGCGCGCTCGCCGGCTACGACGTGGCGCTGAACGACGCGGACCCTGACCGCATCCGCTCCGGCCTCGCCACCATCAATGGCAACATGGCCAAGCAGGTGGCCAAGGGCTTCGTGTCCGAGACCGACCGGCAGGAAGCCCTCGCCCGCATCGTCGCCGCGGACAAGACCGAGGACCTCGGCGACTGCGACCTCGTGATCGAATCCGCCACCGAGCGGGAAGAGGTGAAGCGCAAGATCTTCTCCGCGCTCTGCCAGGTGGTGAAGCCGGAGGCCATTCTCGCCTCCAACACCTCCTCCATCTCCATCACCCGCCTCGCCGCCGCCACCGACCGGCCGGAGCGCTTCATCGGCATTCACTTCATGAATCCGGTGCCGCTGATGGAGCTGGTCGAGCTGGTACGCGGCATCGCCACCGACGACGAGACCTTCGAGGCCTCCAAGACCTTCGTCACCCGCCTGCACAAGACCTATGCGGTGGCCGAGGACTTCCCGGCCTTCATCGTCAACCGCATCCTGCTGCCGATGATCAACGAGGCCATCTACACCCTGTATGAGGGCGTGGGCTCGGTGGATTCCATCGATCGCGCCATGAAGCTTGGCGCCAACCACCCCATGGGTCCGCTGCAGCTCGCCGACTTCATCGGCCTCGATACCTGCCTCGCGGTGATGCAGGTGTTGCACGAGGGCCTCGCCGATTCCAAGTACCGGCCCTGCCCGCTGCTGGTGAAGTATGTCGAGGCCGGCTGGCTCGGCCGCAAGACGCAGCGCGGCTTCTACGACTATCGCGGCGAGAAGCCCGTCCCCACGCGCTGAGGCGGGGGACGCGGAGGCCGGCATCGGCCTCGACCAAAGATCAGCCCGGCCGAAGGCGACCGGGCGTTCGATCACTCATCGCCATCCTGCCCCGCGTCGGCGGCCGGCAATTCCACCCGCTGTAACAGTCCGCCCCCCGGGCGGTTCGAGAGGGTGAGCCCCCCGCCATGACGGGCGATGATCTCATTGGCGATGGCGAGGCCGAGGCCCGCCCCGGGGATCTTCACCTGCCGCGCCGGATCGACCCGGAAGAACGGCTCGAACACCCGCCCCATCAGCGCCTCGGGAATGCCGGGGCCATCATCCTCGATCACCAGCACCACCCGCTCCGCATCGGCGCTGACGGCAAGGCGCGCGCCGCCGCCAAGGCCCGCACCGTGGGCGGCGCTCGCACCGTGCGTAGCGGCATTGACCGCGAGATTGCGCACCGCCCGCTTGAGGGAAAGCGGCCGGCCGGAGACGAGGCCCGGCACGGTGCCGCGCACGGCGACGCCAAGCCCGATCTCACGCAGTTCGGTCGCCACCTGCTCCACCAGCCGGTCGAAGCGGACCGCCTCCAGCGCGCCGCCCTCCACCTCCTCGCGCACCAGGCGGATGGCGCTATCGGCGATGCGGTCCAGCTCCGCGAGGTCCGAGAGCCATTGGGCGCGATCCTCCTCGTCGGCGACGAATTCCGCGCGCAGGCGCATCCGGGTGAGCGGGGTGCGCAAATCGTGCGCCGCGCCGGCGACGATGCGCATGCGGCTGTCCATGGAGGCCTTCAGCCGCCCCGAGAGCCGGTTGATGGCGGCGGCCGCGGCGCGCACCTCGGCCGGCCCCCGCTCAGGCAGGACGGGCAGTTCGCCGTCCGGCCCGATGCGCCGTGCGGCCTCTTCCACCAGCGCCAGCGGACGGGTCAGGCGCCGGACGGCGAGAACCACGACGCCAGTCACGCCGAGAATCATCAACGCCAGCCAGACGGCGAAGCCGAAGGTCCCGCCCGGCGGGCCGCGCGGCGGAGGGGGGATGCCGCCGCCCGACAGCACGAGCCACCGCCCGTCGGCGAGGCCGATTGCGGTCACCGGCGACCCGCCCTCGGGCCTGAGTACCCGCACCGGATGGGGTTGGCCGAGCCGGGCGAGCGCGTCGGAAAGCTGCCGGCTCGCCATCTCGTCGAGGGGACCGGCGGGCGGCGCAGGCCGCAGCGCCGGCGCATCGGTCCCCGGCGGAAGCTTGGCCGCGAGCGCCACGGCATCGAGAATGGCGGGCGCGATGACGCCCGCCCCGAACGGCGGCCATTGCGGGCGGGCAATGAAGAATGCGGCGCCGTTGGCGAGCGCGATCACCACCAGCACGGCGGCCACGAGGATGGCCGTCACCTGCGCCCGCAGCGTCCTCACGGCGCCGTCTCCACATCCACCCGCACCGAGAGCTGATAGCCGCCATTGCGCAGGGTCTTGAGAATCTGGAACGCGCCCTGATCGCCGAGCTTGCGGCGGAGCCGGCTGACCAGCACATCGATGGAGCGGTCGAAGGGGCCGGCCTCCCGGCCGCGGGTGATGTCGAGCAGCTGGTCGCGCGAGAGAATGCGGCCGGGCCGTTCCAGGAAGGCCATCAGCAGATCGAACTCCGCCCCGGTCAGCCCCACCTCAGCGCCGCCCGCCGAGGTGACGCGGCGCAGCTCCGGCTCGGCCCTGAAGCCGGCGAAAGCGTAGGCGCGCACCTGCGGCGATGCCGGCTCGGCGGCGCTGGTCCGCCGCAGGACGGCCCGGATTCGGGCGACCAGCTCCCGCGGGTTGAACGGCTTGCCGAGGTAGTCATCGGCCCCGATCTCGAGGCCGATGATGCGGTCCACATCCTCCTTTAGGGCGGTGAGCAGGATGACCGGCACCCGCGAGCGGGCGCGCAGGGCGCGGCACAAATCGAGGCCGGACGCATCGGGCAGCATGAGGTCCAGCACCACGAAGTCGATGCGCTGGGTGACGAGCTTCTCCTCCATCTCCCGCCCGTCTCCGGCAGCGGTGACGCGGAAGCCCTGGGCGGTGAGATACCGGCTGAGAAGCTTGCGGATTTCGAGGTCGTCGTCGACGACGAGAATGTGCGGCCCGTCCTGTTGCACCCGTTCCTCCGTTCGCGCCGATGCTAGCGCGCCGCCCCTGCCGCGCCAGACCCGCGTGCGTCGAAGCATTGCCAGGACCATGCTGGCAACATTGCGTCACAAAATCCGCCGCGCCGGACATTTTCCGATACCGCCCCGACGTCAATTTGCTCGCAGCGGCCGCCATCCTCGCGACAGGCTGAAGACCACGAGGCGCGACCCGCCTCGGTAGCCACCGGAAGGAAGGGAATCTCGCCGCCCTTGATCTTCCCTTCCCCGCAGCGGGCGTGCCTCGGCACGCCCGCTGTCCGCATTTCAACCTGAGCCCATCCGCGCCCCGTCATACGCCTGTCGCGCGCCCCCTTTACTGATCCTGAAAACGGTTTCACGCTCGATTGAAACAGCCGGGTGAAGCCAACCGGGGTCGCACGTGCCGCGCATCGTCACCATCAGGACCGTCGCCGAACGGGCGGGCTGCTCCATCGCCACGGTCAGCCGCGTCATCAACCGCTCGGCGCCCACCAGCGCCGACGTGGAGGCCCGGGTGCGGGCGGCCATCGACGAACTGGGCTTCCGCCCCAGCGAGATCGGCCGGGCGCTGAAGACGCTCAAGACCCGCACCGTCGGCGTCCTGATCCCGAGCCTCACCAATCCGGTGTTCGCGGCCTCGGTGGCTGGCGTGCAGGCCGCCGCCCGCGAGCGGCGCCACACTTTGCTCCTCACCGCGACCGATTACGATCCCGGCGCCGAGGCGGAGCTGGTGGAGACGCTGGTGGCGCAGAACGTGGCCGGCCTCGTGCTCACCGTCGCCTGCGCCAGCCAGAACGCCACGCTGGACCTGCTGGAGGCCGAAAGCATCCCCTTCGTGCTGGTCCACAACGAGCCGGAGGGCGACGCCCGCGCCGCCGTCTGCGTGGACAACGCGGCCGCCACGTCCGCCCTCACCGAGGCGATGATTGCCGCCGGGCACCGGCGCATCGCTTATCTCGCCGGCCGCTTCGCCACATCGGACCGCTCGCTGAGGCGCTACGAGGGCTATCGCGCGGCCATGCAGAAGGCCGGGCTCGTCGCCGCAGCGCCGCTGGAGCTCGACTATCTGGGCGACGCCCCGAGCCATGCGGCGGCGCTCGCCGGCCTGTTCGGCGAGGCCTCCGCCCCCACCGCCGCGCTGTGTTCCAACGACCTTCTCGCCCTCTCCGTGACCGGCGCGCTGCGCGACCTCGGCATCCGCGTGCCGGACCATGTTTCGGTAGCCGGCTTCGACGGCATTGCCCTCGGCCGCGCCATGAGCCCGAGCCTCGCCACCGTGGACACGCCCACCCGCCTGATGGGGGAGCGGGCCGTGGAGATGCTGTTCGAGATGATCGAGACCGGCGCCGCCCCCCGCGTGGAGCGGCTGCCCTTCAGCCTGCGGCCCGGCGGCACGCTTGCCGCCGCGCCGAAGCGTTCCCGCCGCCAAGACCCTACCCCGCCGACCCCACTCAACCCGTGAGGCCCGCCATGCGTCCCCTCAAGACCCTGTCCGCCGTGACGCTTTCCGCTTTCGCGCTCGCCGCCGTCGCAGCCATCGTTCCGGCCCGCCCGGCCGCCGCGGCGGATGCCATCTGCTACAATTGCCCGCCCGAATGGGCCGACTGGGGCGCCATGCTGAAGGCCATCAAGGCCGATACCGGCATCGACGTGCCGCAGGACAACAAGAATTCCGGCCAGTCCCTCGCCCAGATCCTCGCAGAGAAGGCGAGCCCGGTGGCGGATGTCGCCTATCTCGGCGTCACCTTCGGCATCAAGGCCAAGGATGCCGGCGTGACCCAGCCCTATGAGCCCAAGGGCTTCGCCGACATTCCCGAAGGCCTGAAGGACAAGGACGGCAACTGGTTCACCATCCATTCCGGCACGCTCGGCCTGTTCGTGAACAAGGATGCGCTCGGCGGCGCGCCGGTGCCGGCCTGCTGGGCGGACCTGCTGAAGCCCGAATACAAGGGCCTCGTCGGCTATCTCGATCCCACCTCCGCCTTCGTGGGCTATGTGGGCGCGGTGGCGGTGAACGGCGCCATGGGCGGCTCGTTCGACGACTTCAAGCCGGGCATCGAATACTTCAAGAAGCTTCAGGCCAACCAGCCTATCGTGCCCAAGCAGACGTCCTACGCCCGCGTGGTCTCCGGCGAGATCCCGATCCTGTTCGACTACGACTTCAACGCCTATCGCGCGAAGTATAACGAGAAGGGCAATTTCGCCTTCGTCATCCCCTGCGAGGGCTCGGTGGTCGTCCCCTACGTGATGACCATGGTGAAGGGCGCGCCGCACCCGGAAGCCGCCAAAAAGGTGCTGGACTACGTGCTCTCCGACAAGGGCCAAGCCATGTGGGCGAAGGCCTACCTGCGCCCCGCCCGCGCCATCGAGCTGCCGGCGGACATCGCCAGCCGCTTCCTGCCCGCCTCGGACTATGCCCGCGCCAAGCCCGTGGACTATGCCCGCATGGAGACGGCGCAGAAGGCCTTTTCCGACGCCTACCTCAACGCCGTGAAGTGAGGCGGGCTCAAGCCTGAAGCCATGCACAGCGCCGATCGCCTCGCCCGCCTGTTCCTGCTGCCCCTGTTCCTGTTCGTGGCGGCCTTCTTCCTGCTGCCCATGGTGCGGCTCATCGGCGTGGCGGGGTCCGGCCCCAACGGGATGGCGGAATATGTCGCCATCCTCACCAATCCCCGGCATTTCGCGACCCTCGTCGCGACGCTCGCCCTCTCGGCGGCGGTGACGGCGGCGACCCTCGCCATCGGCACCGTCGTCGCGCTATTCCTTGCCCGCAACCGTTTCTGGGGCCGGCCGCTGCTTGTCTCCTGCCTCACGCTGCCGCTGGCCTTCCCCGGCGTGGTGGTGGGCTTCATGGTGATCCTGCTGGCCGGCCGGCAGGGGCTCCTCGCCAGCCTGTCCATGGGCCTCGGCATGGGGCGATGGGTGTTCGCCTATTCCATGGCCGGCCTGTTCGCCGGCTATGTGTATTTCTCGCTGCCGCGGGTGCTCGTGACGCTCATGGCGGCCGTGGAGAAGCTCGATCCGGCGCTGGAGGAGGCGGCCCGCTCGCTCGGTGCGGGGCGCTTCGAGGTGCTGCGGGACGTGACCCTGCCCGGCATCGCCCCGGCGCTGATGGCCTCGGGCGCCATCGCCTTCGCCACCGCCATGGGCGCCTTCGGCACCGCCTTCACGCTGGCGACTCGCATCGATGTGCTGGCGATGACCATCTATACGGAGTTCACCCTCAACGCGAACTTCGCCACCGCGGCGGCGCTCTCCATCGCCCTCGGCCTCATCACCTGGGCGGTGCTCGCCCTCTCGCGCAACCTCGCCGGTGGCGGCGTGGCGGCGGCGGGCTGAGGCAAGCCATGAAAACCCACCGCCTCACCTTCGCCTTCCAGCTGTTCGTGACCCTGCTGGCCGCTGCCTTCCTCATGGTGCCGGCCGGCGCCTCCATCCTCGCCGGCTTCACGGCCAACTATTTCCGCGGCGTCTCCTCCGGCCTCACGCTCGATTGGGTGAAGCAGGTGCTGACGCTCTATTCGGGCACCATCTGGCTCTCCATCGGCATCGCGCTGGGCACGCTGGCCGCGACGCTCGTCATCGCCCTGCCCGCCGCCTGGGCGCTGGTGCGGCGGCCCTCGCGGCTCGCCCGCATCGTGGAAGAGGTGGTGACGCTGCCGGTGGCGGTGCCCGGCCTCGCGCTCGCGCTGGCGCTCATCCTCGCCTATGGCGCCATCCGCGAATTCCGCATGAGCCCGGCCTTCATCCTCACCGGCCACGTGCTCTACACCCTGCCCTTCATGCTCCGCGCGGTGATGGCGGTGCTCGCCGCCGTGGACATCCGCTCGCTGGAGGAAGGCGCGGCGTCGCTGGGCGCCTCGCCGCTGCAGCGCTTCTTCCATGTGGTGCTGCCCAATGCGAAGGGCGGCATCCTCGCCGGAGCGCTGATGGTGGTGACGCTCTCCATCGGCGAGTTCAACCTCACCTGGATGCTGCACACGCCGCTGACTAAGACGCTGCCGGTGGGTCTCGCCGACAGCTACGCCTCCATGCGCCTCGAAATCGCGAGCGCCTACACGCTGGTCTTCTTCGTCATGATCGTGCCCCTGCTCCTTGCCCTCCAGATGTTCGGCCGCACCACGGGGAGCGCGCGATGACCACCGGCGCCGCCATCTCCATCGCCGGCTGCGGCAAGACCTATCCGGACGGCACGCGGGCGCTCTCGCCCGTGGAGCTGGAGGTGAAGGCGGGCGAGACGCTGGTGCTGCTCGGTCCCTCCGGCTGCGGCAAGACCACGTTGCTGCGCCTCATCGCCGGGCTGGAGACGCCCGACGCCGGCGGGCGCATCGCCTTCGACGGCGCCGACGTGACGGCCCTGCCCATCGAGAAGCGCAACGTGGGCATGGTGTTCCAGTCCTACGCTTTGTTCCCCAACATGAGCGTCATCGACAACGTGGCCTATGGCCTGCGCGTGCGCGGCGTGGGGACGGCCGCGCGGCGGACGCAGGCGGCCTCCGTGCTCGCCATGATGCGCATCGAGGCGCTGGCCGAGCGGCGCATCGACCAATTGTCCGGCGGCCAGCGCCAGCGCGTCGCCCTCGCCCGGGCGCTCGCCGTGCGGCCGCGCGTGCTGCTGCTGGACGAGCCCTTGACCGCCCTCGACGCCGCCCTGCGCGAACATCTGCGCAGCGAGATCGACGCGCTGCTGCGCCGGCTCGCCATCACCGCCGTCTATGTCACCCACGACCAGGCCGAGGCGCTGGCGCTGGGCGACCGCATCGTGGTGATGAAAAACGGCGCCATCGCCCAGGTGGGCACGCCACGGCAGGTCTATTTCCAGCCGGCGGACGATTACGTCGCCGGCTTCGTCGGCATCACCAACCGGCTGGAGGGCATGGTGCGCAACGGCCGCTTCGAGACCGCCGCCGGCATCCTGCCCGTCACCGCGCCCGACCGGGCGAAGGCGCGGCTGCTGTTCCGGCCCGAGGCGGTGCGCCTCGTGAGTCCGGCGGACGCGACGCTGGTGTTTCAGGTGGCGCAGGTGGAGTTCCAGGGCCCGCGCCAGCGGGTGACGCTGAATGCCGGCGACGGAACCCGCATCATCGCCGAGGCGCCGGCCGACCTGCCCCTCACCGCCGGCACAGCCATCGGCCTTGTCCTTGATGCCAACCGCTACACTCTGGCCTGACCCATGCTGATCGCCCAGCTCACCGACACCCATATCCGCCGCCCCGGAACGCTGGCCTATGGGGTGGTGGATACCGCCACCTATCTGGAAGCCGCGATCGCGCACATCGGCGCCCTATCGCCCCGCCCCGATGCGGTGATCGTCACCGGCGACGTGACCGACTTCGACGACCCGGAGGAATACGCCCGCTTTCGCGCCATCGCCGCGCCCCTCGGCCTGCCGCTCTTCCCCATTCCCGGCAATCACGACAGCTCCGCCGGGCTGCTCGCCGCCTTTCCCGAGATCGCGGCGCGCTGCGCGGGCGGGCGCGTGAATTATGTGGTGGAGGACTTCCCGCTCCGGCTGGTGATGCTCGATTCCACCGTCCATGGCCGGCCCCACGGAACCCTCGGCGCGGAAGGTCTCTCCTTCCTAGATACGACGCTGGCGGCCGCGCCCGGCCGGCCGGCGCTGGTGTGCGCTCACCACCCGCCGTTCCTGACCGGCATCCGCCACA
Organism: Xanthobacter wiegelii; assembly: GCF_043193855.2. Classification (NCBI taxonomy): domain Bacteria; kingdom Pseudomonadati; phylum Pseudomonadota; class Alphaproteobacteria; order Hyphomicrobiales; family Xanthobacteraceae; genus Xanthobacter; species Xanthobacter wiegelii. Next base: position 5,120,183 of record NZ_CM195529.1, read on the forward strand.
TGGACGTGCAGAACCTGTTCGACGCCGCAGGGCTGGAGGTTGTGCTGCGGCGGCATCCGCAGGTCGTGGGCTTCACCTGCGGCCATGTGCACCGGGCGGTAACGACCACCTTCGCCGGCATCGCCGCCACCATCGCGCCGGCCCCGGCCCATTCCGTGAGCCTCGCACTCGACGCGGATGCGGCGCCCACCTTCCACATGGAGCCGCCCAGCCTCTCGCTGCACCTGTTCGCGGAGGGGCGGCTCGTGACCCACCGCAGCTTCATCGGCGGCTTTTCCGGCCCGCACCCCTTCTTCGGGCCGGACGGCAAGGCCATCGGCACGCCGGAGTGAGCGCCACAAACAAAAAGCCCCGGTCGAGCCGGGGCTTTTCAGTCGGGGAAGACAGGATCGCCCGTCTCAGCCGCCAGCCATCGGCAGCGGGATGGGCGCCGGGCCGGCCGCGGTGCTGCGCGAGGCCGTGTGCTGCGCCACGCGATCGGCATAAGGCAGTTCCAGCCGCTCCCACACGTCCGACAAAGCGGTCGCCAGATGGGCGATCAGCGCGTCGTCGTGGAACGGGGTGGGGGTGATGCGCAGGCGCTCCGTGCCGCGCGGCACGGTGGGGTAGTTGATGGGCTGGATGTAGATGCCGTACTCGGCCAGCATCAGGTCGCTGGCCATCTTGCAGGCCTTGGCATCACCCACCATCACCGGGACGATGTGGGTGGGCGTCTCCATCTGCGGCAGGCCGGCGGCGGCCAGCGCCGCCTTCACCTTCGCCACCTGGGTGCGCTGGCCGGTGCGCTCGGCCTGCGAATTCTTGAGATGGCGCACCGAGGCGGTGGCCGCGGCGGCGACGGCCGGCGGCAGAGCGGTGGTGAAGATGAAGCCCGGCGCGTAGGAGCGCACGGCATCGATGATGAGGCGCTTGCCGGTGATGTAGCCGCCGACCACACCGAAGGCCTTGCCCAGCGTGCCCTCGATCACGTCCACCCGGTGCATCACGCCGTCACGCTCGGCGACGCCGCCGCCGCGCGCGCCATACATGCCGACGGCATGAACCTCATCAAGATAGGTCATGGCGCCGTAGCGCTCGGCCAGCTCGCAGATGGCGCCGATGGGGGCGATGTCGCCGTCCATGGAATAGACGCTCTCGAACACCACCAGCTTCGGCCGGTCGCCGGACGCCTTCAGCAGCTCTTCGAGGTGGTCGAGGTCGTTGTGGCGGAAGATGGCCTTCTGCCGGCCGCCGTGGCGGACGCCCTCGATCATGGAATTGTGGTTCAGCTCGTCCGAGATCACCACGCAATCGGGGATCAGCTTGACGATGGTGGAGATGCCGGTGGCGTTGGAGATGTAGCCGGAGGTGAAGACGAGGCCGGATTCCTTGCCGTGCAGGTCGGCCAGCTCGCGCTCCAGCATCACGATCTCATGGCTGTTGCCCGAGATGTTGCGGGTGCCCCCGGCGCCGGCGCCGCGCGCCTGGGCCGCCTCGCACATGGCGGCGACCACATCCGGATGGCTGCCCATGCCGAGATAGTCGTTGGAGCACCACACCACGATGTCGCGCGGACCGCCCGGCGAGTGCCACACCGCCCGCGGAAAGCGCGAGGCATCGCGCTCGATCTCGGCGAAGGTGCGATAGCGGCGCTCCTTGCGCAGGGCGTCGATGGCGTCGGCAAAGAAGTGGTCGTAGGTCATTCCGAACCCTGCGGCGGCAGACGGGATCGCGGGTGGATCCTCATTGTTCTAAGATTATGCAGCCAGCTTGCTCCTTGTATTGATGCCAATCAAGTACCGAGCGTGACGCGCGGCGATCCGGCGCAACCCCGTGCCGGGACTGCACAAATGCCGCAGCGCAACAAGCCGCTCGGAAGACGGTAGCCGCCTGGCCCGACCTGGAACTTGCACGAAACCGGCGGCATCGGGCGGATCGCGCGGCGAGCTGCGCGCGAGCGTCAGATCTGCCCTGCGCGCCTGCACTGATCTTCATCAAATTGCCCCTTGCGAAGGCGGTACGAATCCCCTACATCCGCGTTGCCCAAATTCGCACGTGCCTGTGGTCGCGTGTCGGTCGGTAGGATCTCCGGACAAGAGGCCGGAAAGCTGCCAGGACGATCGACAAGCCGGAGGGAACCGGCCCACCCCGCTCCTCAATGCGGGGGACGTGACTTGAAGCAACGACGTAAGGGCTTTTTTGGTCTCGGTCGGCCCTCCAAAGGTCGGCGTTACTAAAGAGGCACTACATCTTGCCGGCCGTGCGGAGCGGGACTTCCCTCTCCAATCGTGCGCAGTCGTCCTCGCTCCTGCTTTGCCTTGCGGCCAAGCGGGCGGTTCTGCTGCCGTTCGGTCCGATGATGCGGCCGGGTAAAGCCCCGGCGAAGCGGGTACGGCCCGCAGACGTTCGGCGTGTCCACATCGCCGGGCGGATGCGAGCGCGTGCCCCGGGCTCTCCCTGAAAGGAGCGTCCGTCCTGTCGTCGCGCAGATCCCTGCGCTTCACTGGCTTCAGGTCACGGGGAGGTATCCATGACCGATCGCATCCGCGAATTCCTGCGTACCCGGCGAGAGGATGGCCCCTGCGTGGTGGTGGACCTCGACGTGGTCCGTACCAACTATCTCTCGTTCGCCCGCGCGCTGCCGGACACCCGCGTGTTCTATGCCGTGAAGGCGAATCCCGATGCCGCCATCCTGAAGGCGCTGGAGGAGCTGGGTTCCTCGTTCGACTGCGCCTCCACCGGCGAGATCGACATGGTGCTCGCCACCGGCGCGGGCGCCGACCGCATCTCCTTCGGCAACACCATCAAGAAGGAGCGCGACATCGAGCGCGCCTTCAAGCTGGGCGTGCGCCTGTTCGCGGTCGATTCCTACGAGGAAGTCGAGAAGATCGCCCGCGTCGCCCCCGGCGCCAAGGTGTTCTGCCGCATCCTCTGCGACGGTGCCGGCGCCGAATGGCCGCTGTCGCGCAAGTTCGGCTGCGAGCCGGAGATGGCGGCGGACGTGCTGGAGCACGCCCATCGCCTCGGCCTCGCCGCCTATGGCGTGTCCTTCCACGTGGGCTCGCAGCAGAAGAACGTGCACGCCTGGGACGGCGCGCTCGCTTCCGCCGCCGCGATCTTCCGCGCCTGCGCCGAGCGGGGCATCTCGCTGTCCATGGTCAATCTGGGCGGCGGCTTCCCCACCCGCTACCTGCAGGAGGTGCCGGGCGCCATCTCCTATGGCGAGGCGATCTTCGCCTCCCTGCGCCGTCACTTCGGCAACGCGCTCCCGGAAACCATCATGGAGCCGGGCCGCGGCATGGTGGGCAATGCCGGCCTGATCGAGACCGAGGTCGTCCTCATCTCGAAGAAGTCCGAGCAGGACGCCATGCGCTGGGTCTATCTCGACATCGGCAAGTTCGGCGGCCTCGCCGAGACGATGGACGAGGCGATCCGCTACCCGCTGCGCACCCCGCGCGACGGCGACGACACCGCCCCCTGCGTGCTCGCCGGCCCGACCTGCGATTCGGCCGACGTGATGTATGAGAAGACCCCGGTCGAGCTGCCTCTGTCGCTCTCCATCGGCGACAAGATCATCATCGAGGCGTGCGGCGCCTACACCACCACCTATTCGGCGGTGGCATTCAACGGCTTCCCGCCGCTGAAGTCCTACGTGATCTGAGGGCGGCTTCCGCCGCCGAAGATCCAAACTCCCGTGGCCCCCTGAGCGGAGCCACGCGGAGACCCGCCCGCGCGGCGCCCGAGCGTATTCCGCGACCCGGCCGCACAAGGTCCCCCGGCATCGGCTTCCCGCCGTCCGGGGCGTGAGGAGGGGATGTGTCCCCTCGTCTTCCGCACCCGTCCCTGAAGGCATTTCGCCTGGCTGTGATGCAGCCGGGACGGGCTTCTTCACCTCTCACGTTGGCGCAGGAGTTGCCGATGACCGAGATCGTGCTTGAATCCGTGGAAGATGTGGCCCCCCGCGAGGCCCTTCTCGACCTCACCATGGGCGAGGAGCGCAAGGCCAAGTCGTCCGAGCGTCTGCGCGAGGGCCGCCTGCCGGCGGAGGGCCTCGCCTTCTCCGCCCACGGCCCGGACGGCCGCCTGGCGGGCACCGTGCGGCTGTGGAACGTGACGGCGGGCCCCGCCCGTCCGGCGCTGCTGCTCGGCCCGCTCGCGGTCCATCCGTGGTTCCGCGCCCGCGGCCTCGGCGGCGACATGATGCGCGCCTCCATCGCGGCGGCGCGGGCCAAGGGCCATGGCGCCATCCTGCTGGTGGGCGACGCGGCCTATTACGAGCGCTTCGGCTTCTCCGCGGAGAAGACCGGCGAATTGTGGATGCCCGGCGCCTATGACCGCAACCGCCTGCTGGCGCTGGAGCTGAAGGCCGGCGCGCTGGACGGTGCCCGTGGCCTCATCAGCCCCACCGGCGCCCGCATCGCGCTGCCGTCGCTGGAAGAGCTTCTGGCGCCGGCGCTGCTGAAGACCGCCTGATTCGGTCGCGCAAAGAAAAAATCCCCGGCTCGATCCGTCGCGCCGGGGATTTTTGTTTCTGGGTCCGGATTTATGTCAGCCGCCCCGGCGCCGCTTCGGCTTGGGAGCCGCGAGGCGGTGCGCGGCCTGAAGCGCCGAGGCCAGCGTCGCCTCATCCACCACGGTGAGGTTGCAGCGGGTCGCGCCCATTCGTCCCCATCCGCCCGGCACCGGCGCGAAGGCTTCGGGCTCCTGCTCGCAATAGAAATCGCGCAGGTCGGGATCGAACATCAGGTTGAGATCGCGCCCGCCCGGCCCCAATGTCGCAAAGATCTTGCGTGGCGTGCGGAAGGCCCTGCGGTCGACGTGCGGCGCCTCGCTCGCCTCAGGCAGAGCGAGGGCCATCTCCCGGACACGCGTGGCATCGACCGCCATCGAAGGTCTCCCTCAGAGCGCGATCCGATCACGTTGAACCAACGTGATCGGTGAATCGCCCTCTGACTCCAAAAAAGAGCACGGGAGACCTTCGCAGGCCTCACCGCACGATGATGTTCTTGAACTGCCACGGGTCCTCGAGGTCGAGATCCTCGGGGAACAGCTTCTGCCGGCCGGTGAGGGGCGTCCAGTCCGTGTAGGTGCCGATCATCGGGCCGAGATAGGGCGTCTGCACTTCGAGGCAGCGGCGGAAGTCCATCTCGTCCGCCTCGACGATGCCCGCCTCGGGGTTCTCCAGCGCCCACACCATGCCGGCGAGCACGGCGGAGGTCACCTGCATGCCGGTGGCGTTCTGGTAGGGAGCAAGCTCGCGGGTCTCCTCGATGGAGAGCTGGGAGCCGAACCAGTAGGCGTTCTTGGCGTGGCCGTAGAGCAGCACGCCCAGTTCGTCGATGCCGTCCACGATCTCGTGCTCGTCGAGGATCTTCCAGCTCTCCTGGAAGTGCCCGCCGTTGCCGAACATCTCGTGCAGCGACAGCACCGCGTCGTTGCAGGGATGATAGGCGTAGTGGCAGGTCGGGCGGTAGACCACCGCGTCCCCGTCGCGCACCGTGAGGTAGTCGGCGATGGAAATGGCCTCGTTGTGGGTGACGAGAAAGCCGTACTGGGCCTGCGGCGTCGGCGTCCACGAGCGCACGCGGGTGGCCGCTCCGGGGGAGAGGAGATAGATGGCCGCGCCACAGCCCGCCTCGTGGGTGCGACCGTCCGGCGGCAGGCTCTTTTCGTGGGTGCCCCAGCCCAGCTCGGCGGGCTGCAGGCCTTCGGAAACGAAGCCCTCCACAGACCAGGTGTTCCAGAACTGGCCCATCACCTTGGGCTCGCGGGCGCGCTGGGTGTCGCGCTCGGCGATGTGGATGCCCTTTATGCCGAGGCTGCGGGCGAACTGCGCCCACTCCTCGCGGGTGGTCGGCTCTGGCCGGTCGAGGCCGGTGTCGGCGGCGATGTTGAGCATCGCCTGCTTCACGAACCAGGACACCATGCCTGGATTGGCGCCGCAGGTGGACACCGCCGTGGTGCCGCCCGGATTGCGGCGGCGGGCGGCGAGCAGGCTCTCGCGCAGCGCATAATTGGTGCGCGCGGCGGTGGGCATGTCCTCGTCGAAATAGAAGCCCTTCCAAGGCTCCACCACGGTGTCGATGTAGAGCGCACCGATCTCGCGGCACAGCTCCATGACCGCCACCGAGGACACGTCCACCGAGAGATTGACGCAGAAGCCCTGACCGGGGCCGTTGGTCAGCAGCGGGGTGAGCAGGTCGCGGTAGTTCTCGGCGGTGACTTCGGACTGGACGAAGCGGATGCCCCGGGAATCGAGCAGCTTGCGGTGGTCCGCCACCGGATCGATCACCACCATGCGCTCGCGGTCGAAATCGAAATGGCGCTCGATCAGCGGCAGGCAGCCCCTGCCGATGGAGCCAAATCCGATCATCACGATGGGGCCGTCGATCTTCGCGTGGACCGGCCAGTCGCTCATGGTGAAACACTCCTCGGGGTGGCGGCGCCGACCTGTCGGGGCGCCGCGAAAGTCACAGGACGCGCGAAAGCGGGGAACCCCCTGGCATCCGCGCGGCGTGAAAACGATGCCGCGCAAGGGCGCGGCGTGGGTGTAAGCGCCGCGCGCAGGCGCGGGCGGGCGCACCATGGGAAAAGCGCGGCCCGGCGTCAACCGAAGAGCTTGAGCAAAGCCGGCAAACCAAGCAGCGGCGGGGATTTGGTTCAGCGCCGGGTCGCGACTTTCACCGGCATGGCATCGACATGGAAGAGCGCGGGAAAGAGCCGCGTCCACAGCGCCACCACGATCAGCGTGCCGACGCCGCCCGCCACCCCGGCGCCCACCGCGCCGATGAGCGCGGCGACCATGCCGGATTCGAATTCCCCGAGCTGGTTGGAGGTGCCGACGAACAGGGAATTCACCGCGCTGACCCGCCCGCGCATCTCGTCCGGCGTGGAAAGCTGCACGAGGGAGGAGCGGATGACGACGCTCACATTGTCCGCCGCGCCGAGCACGAACAGCGCGCCCAGCGACAAAAGGAAGCTGGAGGAGAGCGCAAACACCACCGTCGCCAGCCCGAACACCGCTACGGCGGCGAACATGACGGCCCCGACCCGGCGCGTGGGCGGCCGGCGCACCAGCACGATGGACATGAGCACCGCCCCCACCGCCGGCGCGGCGCGCAGGGCGCCGAGGCCCTGCGTTCCCACATGCAGGATCTCGGCGGCATAGATGGGCAGCAGCGCGGTGACGCCGCCCAGCAGCACCGCGAACAGATCGAGGGAGATGGAGCCCAGCACCACCGGGCTGCGGCGGATGAAGGCGAGGCCGGAGAGCAGCGTCTCAAGCGTCATCGCGCTGCGCGGCCCGGGCGCATGGACATGGCGGATGAAGGCCATGGCGCCGGCGGCCACCGCGTAGCAGATGGCCGCCAGCGTCAGGGGCACCGCCGGGCCGAAGATATAGGCGAAGCCGCCCACGGCGGGGCCGGCGATGGTCGCCATCTGCATGGCGGAGGAGGCCACCGCCAGCGCGCGCGGCAGCATTTCGCCCGGCACGAGGCGCGGCAGCAGCGCCGCCATGGTCGGCGCCTCGAACGCGCGGCAGGCGCCGATGGTGATGACTGCGGCGTAGATCGGCAGGAGACCGGCATGGCCCGCGCCTTCCGCAAGGGCGAGGGCCCCCACGGTGAGCGCCGACAGCGTCTGGCAGGCGAGCACGATGCGGCGGCGATCGAAGGTGTCGGCCGCATGCCCCACCAGCAGGGTGAGGAACAGGATGGGCAGGAATTGCGCGAGCCCCACGAGGCCGAGGGCGGCGGCGCTGCCGGTGAGGCTGTAGACCAGCCAGCCGACCACCACTCCCAGCATCTGGAAGGCCAGCGCCGATGCGACCCGGCTGATCCAGAACAGGATGAAGGCGGGATGCTCCCGCAGCCGCATCCCGGCGGGGGGTGCGCTCGCGGTCACGACGGCGGCAGAGGTTGGGACGAGGGTCGGGGCGAGGTCTCGCGAAAGGTCACGGGGCAGGTCCGCGCGGTGGCACGTCCGCGCGCCGGACGATGCTTGATCCTTGCTCGCGTACCGCCCCAGGCGAGGGTTGGCAACTCCTGCCCCTGCGTCCGCTCACGCGGGGTTCAGATGCGCGCCGTTCAGTCGCTCGCCAGGATGTGGTTCTGGACGATGGGATAGACCTGGCTTGCCCATTTGCGGCCCGAGAAGACGCCGTAATGGCCGACGCCGGCCTGCATGTGGTGGCGCTTCTTGTGCGGGCGCAGAGCGGAGCAGATGTCCTGCGCCGCCATGGTCTGGCCGATGGAGCAGATGTCGTCCCGCTCGCCTTCCACGGTGAGCAGCGCCGTCTTGCGGATGGCGCGGAAATCGATGGGCCGGCCGCGATAGGTCAGTTCGCCCTTGGGCAGACGGTATTCCTGGAACACGTAGCGCACGGTCTCCAGATAGAATTCGGCGGCGAGATCGAGCACCGCGAAATATTCGTCGTAGAAGGCCTTGGTGGTCTCGGCCTTCTCCTCGTCGCCCTCGGCGAGGGCGTTGTAGAGATCGAGGTGCGCCTTGATGTGCCGCGTGAGGTTCATGTTCACGAAGGCGGTGAGCTGCATGAAGCCGGGATAGACCCGGCGCCCGGACCCCGCGAAGCCTTTCGGCACGGTCGAGATCAGGTTCTTCTCGAACCACGCGATGGGCTTGGAGGTGGCGAGCTCGTTCACCTTGGTGGGGTTGATGCGACAGTCGATGGGGCCGGCCATGAGCGTCATGGAGGCCGGCACGGCCGGGTTCTTCTCCTGCGCCATCACCGCTGCGGCCACGAGGGATTGCACGCACGGCTGGCAGACCGCCACCAGATGGGCGCCCGGACCCATGATCTCCAGGAAGCGGATGACGTGCTCGACGTAGTCGTCGAAACCGAACGGACCCGCCGAGAGCGGCACCTCGCGGGCATTGTGCCAGTCCGTGATGTAGACGTCATGGTCCGGCAGCATCGTCTTCACGGTGTTGACGAGCAGCGTCGCGAAATGACCCGACAGGGGCGCGACCACGAGGACGCGGGGCTGTGGCACCTCCACGTCCTTCTTGAAGCGCAACAGGGTGCCGAAGGGCAGGACGGCGGTGTTCTCCTCCGTCACCTGGACTTCGCGATTTCCGACTTCAACCGTTTTGATGCCGAAAGACGGCCGGCCGTGGGTGAGGGCTGCGCGCTCGATCAGCTCGTAGGCGGCCGCGAGCTGGCGGAAGCCGAGATGGCCGTAGCCGTTGACGAGGGGGCCGTTGAGGGTCTGCCGCGCGAGGCTGGCGAAGAACCTCATCGGGCTCATGAGGTCGGCCTGGGCCTGATAGGCGGAGTACATCATGGCAGCGAACGCCGAACCGTCCGGCACCACGGTGCCAGAGGAATGAACCTGGAAGAAGTCTGCAGCATGATGCCGAAAGGTCCTTCTGCTCCGCGTCCCCCACGCCCGGCCCCCGACGGCCGGCGGAAGCATTAAGTAGTTGTCGCAGGCCCAGCTTTCCGCTTTGCAGCAAGCCTGAACGGATGTACCTGTTAAGTTGATATTGGAGCTATGCGTGGTGCATTGCAACACGCATCCTTAGCAATAGGGCCGACGGCCGAGCGACCGCGCCGGATGGCCCCACCAAAATCGAAGCCGCCGGCTGCGCCAGAACAGACACGGGCGGTCAGAAACAGGCGAAAGTCGAGGGGAACGGTCAGGTCAGGGATCGCAAATCCGAGGCACGGGACAGGCATGGCGACGCTCACCATCTCCAGCAAGAACTACTCCTCCTGGTCCATGCGCGGCTGGCTGCTGTGCAAGATGGCCGGCCTCTCCTTCGAGGAGGAGCGGGTGCCGACCGACGATCCCGACGCCAAGGCGGAGCTGCTTCTGCTGTCGCCGTCCTTCCTCGTGCCGCGGCTGGTGCACGAGGACGTGACGGTGTGGGACACGCTGGCCATCGCCGCCTTCCTCAACGAGGTCTTCCCCGAGGCCGGCCTGCTGCCCGCCGACCGCGCGGTGCGCGCGCACTGCCTCTCCATCTCCGGCGAGATGCACTCGGGCTTCGCCAACATGCGCTCGGCGCTGCCGATGAACATCAAGGCGCACTATCCGGGCTTCAAGGTCTGGGCCGGCGCACAGGCGGACATCGAGCGCATCGCCGCCATCTGGCGGGGCTGCCTCACTGCCCACGGCGGGCCGTTCCTGATGGGCGCGACACCGACGCTGGCCGACGCCATGTACGCCCCCGTCTGCTCCCGCTTCACCACCTACGACGTGAAGCTCGATCCCCAGTGCGAGGCCTACCGCACCCGCATCATGGCGCTGCCGCTGGTCCAGGAATGGATCGAGGGTGCGCTGTCCGAGCCCGAGGAGCTGGAAGAGCTGGACGCCGAGTTCTGATGCTTTCGGACCTCTTCCGGTGATCGAAACGGCGACGGCCGCCGCCGCGTCCGTGAATCTTGGCCTGATCGCAATCGGCTTTGCCGTGCTCGTGCTGGCGGGCATGGTGAAGGGCGTGATCGGCATGGGCCTGCCGACGGTCGGCATCGGCCTGCTCAGCGTGGTCCTCGCCCCGCCCGAGGCGGCGGCCCTGCTGATCCTCCCCTCCACGGTCACCAATTTCTGGCAATACTTCACCGGGCCGAACGTGCTCGGCATCGCCCGGCGATTCGGCTGGATGATGGCGATGGTCGCCGCCGGCACGCTCACCGGAGGCCTGCTGCTCGGCGGCCTCGCCTCGCCCGCCGCGCAGCCGGCGCTCGGGGCGACGCTGCTGGCCTATGGCCTGCTCGGCCTGTCCTCGGTGCAGCTGAAGGTGCCGGCGCGGCACGAGCCGTGGCTGTCACCGCTCATGGGTTTTCTGACCGGCCTCGTCACCGGCACCACCGGCGTCTCGGTCATGCCCTCGGCGCCCTATCTGCAGTCGCTGGGGCTGGCGCGGGACGATCTGGTGCAGGCCCTCGGCCTCACCTTCATCGTCTCCACGGCGGCGCTGGCGGTGGTCCTGTTCCATCCGGGGGACGGCGGCGGGCCGATGGCCGATCCGGCCACCGCGCTCGCCTCGGCGGCCGCGCTGCTGCCGGCCTTCATCGGCATGCATCTCGGCACCTTGGTGCGCCGGGCGGCCTCGCCGCAGATGTTCCGGCGCATCTTCTTCTCGGGCCTCGGCCTGCTCGGCGTCTACATGCTGGCGCGCGGCCTCATCTGAGCCGGCCGCCGCCTACGGCCCCCGCCTCTCACTCGGAGAGGCGGTGGATGTCGTGGATGACGATGCCGATGGAATCGTCCGGCTTCCTCAGCCATTCCTTGCGCCGCAGGGTCTTCACCGTGTCCTCGTAGCCGGTCTGCCAATGCTCGCGCATGGAGGTCTGCGAGAATTCGTAGTCCTTGGATTCCCGCTCGTAGGTCTTTTCCTGATAGATCAGGTGGCAGATGTTGACCGGGCCGGAGTTGGAATAATCGTCGATAAGGGCGATGTCCTCCTCGGTGCGCAGCTGCTCGGGAATGCGCTGGAGCGCGTCATAGAGCTTGGAGCGCAGATCCTGCACGCGGCGGAACACGTCGGTGGTGTAGCGGGTGCGGCTCGAATAGGCGACGTCCTTCTGCCGCTCCGACACGTCGAACATGTCGCGCGGCAGCTGCCCGCGGGCGCTGAACAGGTCCACCTGGAACACCAGCGCGCTCGGATGGTCCGGCTGGTCGAGCAGGAACTGGAGCGGGGTGTTGGAGACGACGCCGCCGTCCCAGTAGAACTCGCCATCGATCTTGATGGCCGGAAAGCCCGGCGGCAGCGCGCCGGAGGCCATGATGTGCTCGGGAGCGATCTTGTGCTCCTGGTTGTCGAAATAGATGAAATTGCCGGTGCGTACGTTCACCGCCCCCACCGAGAAGCGCTTCTCGCCGGAATTGATGCGGTCGAAGTCCACGAGGCGCAGCAGCGTGTCGCGCAAGGGTGCCGTGTCGTAGAAGGAGGTGGCGCCCGGCGCCCCCGACGGCAGCAGCCAGGGGTTGGGAAAGCGCGGGTTGAAGAAACCGGGCTGGCCCTGAAGGATGGTGCGGGCGGCGCTCAGCTGATTGCGCCACTGGCGGAAGATGTCGCCTTCCAGATTGATCGGCAGGATCCGCCGGGAGGTGATGGTCTCCCAGAAGTCCCGGAGCTTCGTCACCCGGTCCTGCGGCGCGTTGCCGGCGATGATGGCCGAGTTGATGGCGCCGATGGACACGCCGGAGATCCAGTTGGGATCGCAGCCCACTTCCGACAGCGCCTCGTAAACGCCCGCCTGATAGGCGCCGAGCGCCCCGCCGCCCTGGAACACCAGTGCCACGCGCTTGTACTCGTCGATGATGTTGCACAGCTCGCTGGAGCGCTGGTTGGCAGCCTCGGTCATCGGCCCTCACCCCTCAAAATTGTTATGCAGGCCCGGCGGCGCAAGGAGCGCCGCCGGCAGCGCGGTCGGGCGCCGACCTTACGTCAGGCGCCTTCCTTCAGATAATCGTAGACCACCTCGCCGAGGCCCAGCGTCAGGTCGGCCTTGATGTGGACGGCGGAGAGAACCTCCAGCACCGGCAGGGCCGCGACGTTGCACAGGGCGTGCGGGAACAGGCCGAGGGCGCCGGGCCCGACCCAGCATTCCTTGAGGGTGACGTCCACGAGATAGTAGCGCACCAGCTCGCAGATGCGGGGCGTGGCGTCCACGTCCGGGATGATCTTGAGCAGGAAGCTCGGGGTCAGCAGGGAGGCGAGGATCTTCTCCTTGTCGCCGGCCACCCACTTGTATCCCATGGTCGCGGAGGCGCAGAGCACGCTGCCGTAATGGAGCGTGCCGACGAGCGTGTCGGTTTCCACCTTGAGCTTCGGTTGGGCGTACTTCTTGGGAAAGCCCCACAGCTCGCGCCCGCCGGCGATGGGGGATTCGTCGTCCAGATACATGGAGTGGACGTAGCCGCCTTCCTGTCCGTTGAAGCGGACCGGGATGACCTGTCCGGTCTCGGTGTAGTCGCCGAAGCCGGTGGAATCGGGCATGCGGATGAATTCGTACTTCACCACCGGCTCGGTGATCTCGAGCGGCTCGGGCACCACCTTCGCGAGCGCCTCCGGATCGGTCCGGTAGGTGATGATCATGTACTCGCGGTCGATGAAGCGGTAGGGCCCCGGCGGGAAAGAGGGATTGGTGAGCGGCATCGAGTAGGCAGTGCGGCGGACGTCGGCGATCTTCATCGGCAGGTCTCTCGTGCGCTTGTCCCGTTTCGCACCTGCGAATGGACGCCGCCAAGGTAGAGCGGACGCGCGCCCGTGAAAAGCCGCTTGCGGCACGAGTTTCCTGCACGGCTAAGGACTTGGTATGCGGTCCCGCACCGCGTCACGCCTGGAAAACCCGAAGGTCCGGACACTGCCGGGTCAGAAGACGAGAAGGCCTCCGCTGCCTTTCTGCGTCCCGAAGCCCACAGCCCCGCCGGAGCCGTGCCAGGCCATGGCGGTCACGGGGTCGCCGTCGGGCGCGCGCAGCAGGATCTCGGCGCCATCCGAGATGCGCACCATCATCACCATGCCGTCCTCATAGCCGATGGCGACGACGGGGTCTTTCGGGTGGGGCGCAACCACCGTCACCCGCGTGGTGGGCGACGGCGCCAGCATCATGGGCTCCTTGCCCATGGGGCCGTCCTTGGCCTGGAACGGCCACAGGATCGCCTCGCCCGAGCCGGACGTGGCGAGCCACTTGCCGTCGGCGGTGAAGGCGAAGGACTTCACCCGGGATGGATAGCCCGACATGCGCATATGCGCGCCGTCCACCACCCGCCAGCCGTGCAGCGCCGGCTCCTGCATGGTGCTGACGAGGAAGCGGCCGTCGGGCGAGAAGGTTACGCCGAGGTGCGAGCCCTTCCAGCCGTAGACCTCCGGCTTGGCGCCCGCGGCATTGGGAAACCACAGGGTCACGCCGCCGTAATGCGCCACCGCGAGGCGCAGGCCCTTGGGCGCGAAGGCGAGGCCGCCCACCGTGGACGGCACCTCCAGCGATCGCGGCTCACCCTTCTGCTGGAGCACATGGGCGACCTTGCCGGCGGAATAGGCGATGGTGCCGTCCGGCCCCAGAGCCACGCGGTCGATCCAGCGGCCCTTCTGCTGCGCGAGTTCGCGCGTGGCGCCGTCCGCACGCGTTTCCATCACCCGCCCGTCGTCGCCGCCGGTCACCAGCCGCTTGCCGTCCGAGGTCGCGCTGAGGACGCCGCCATCATGGACGGGCACCGTGACCGGCACCGCGCCCTCCTCCAGGCCCGTCAGAAAAACCGCGCCATCCGTGCCGACGAAGGCGGCCTTCGAATCGAGGAAGGCGAGGGCGACGATGCCGGCCTCGAAGGCGAGCGGCCGGACCTTGCCGGTGAGGCTGGACGGGGCGGAAACCATGGTGCTCTGATCCCGGTGATGGACGGGGCGTTCCTTAAGGCACCGATGCGGGCCGCTGGCAAGGTGGGTTTGCCTGTGCGCGAAGCCGTCGCATAAGGGCGGCACGCCATGTTCGACACCACCCTTCCCATCGACGCCGTCCTCGGCGACATCCGCTCGACGCTCGCGTCCTCTCCCTGCGCCGTGCTGGTGGCCCCGCCCGGTGCCGGCAAGACCACGCGCGTGCCCCTCGCCTTGCTGGACGAGCCGTGGGCCGCGGGCGGAAAGATCCTCGTGCTGGAGCCGCGCCGCCTCGCCGCCCGCGCCGCCGCCCGGCGCATGGCGCAGACCCTCGGCGAGGCGGTGGGCGGAACGGTGGGCTTCCGGACGCGCCTCGCCTCCGAGGTGTCGCGCCGCACCCGCATCGAGGTGGTCACGGAAGGCATCTTCACCCGCATGGTGCTGGACGACCCCGAACTCTCGGGCATCACGGCCGTGCTGTTCGACGAATTCCACGAGCGCAGCCTCGATGCCGATCTCGGCCTCGCCCTCGCCCTCGATTCCCAGCGCGGGCTCAGGGACGACCTTCGCCTCCTCGCCATGTCGGCGACGCTGGACGGCGCCCGCGTCGCCTCTTTGATGGGCGCCGGCGCGCCCGCGCCGGTGATCGAAAGCGAGGGCCGCGCCTTTCCGGTGGAGACGGCCTATCTCGGCCGCGATCCGCGCGCGCCCATCGACCGCCAGATGGCCGACGCCATCCGCCGCGCGCTGGACCGGGAAGACGGCTCCATCCTCGCCTTCCTGCCCGGCGCCGCCGAAATCCGCCGCACCGAGACGCTGCTTCTGGAGCAGGTGCGCGACCCCGAGGTCGATATCGTCGCCCTGTTCGGTGCCCTCGACGCCGCCGAGCAGGACCGCGCCGTTCTGCCGGCGCCGGCGGGGCGGCGCAAGGTGGTGCTGGCCACCTCCATCGCCGAGACATCGCTCACCATCGAGGGCGTGCGGGTGGTGGTGGACAGCGGCCTGGCCCGCGTGCCGCGCTTCGAGCCCGACGTGGGGCTGACACGGCTTGAGACCGTCCGCGTCTCCCGCGCCGCCGCCGATCAGCGCCGGGGACGCGCCGGACGCACCGAGCCCGGCGTCTGCTATCGCCTGTGGAGCGAGGGCGAGACGGCGAGCCTGCCCGCCTTCGCCACGCCCGAAATCCTCTCTGCCGACCTCACCGGCCTCGTGCTCGACCTTGCCCGCGTCGGCGTGCGCGAACCCGCCGCCCTCCCCTTCCTTGATCCGCCCCCCGCGCCCGCCGTCACCGAGGCCAAGGCGCTGCTGCGCCTTCTCGGCGCGCTCGATGCCGAGGAGGCGGTGACGTCGCTCGGCCGCCTCATGGCCCGCCTGCCCTTGCCGCCACGCCTCGCCCACATGGTCGCCATTGGCGCAGAACGCGGGGCCGGCAGCCTCGGCGCGGAGATCGCCGCGCTTCTGGTGGAGCGCGGGCTCGGTGGCGACAGCGTGGACCTGCTCGCCCGCCTGGACGGCTTCCGCCGCGACCGCTCCCGCCGCGCAGAAGATTCGCGCCGCCTCGCAGCCCGTTGGGCGGAGATGGCGGGGCGGGAAGCGGCGACGGGAGAGCATGGCGATGGAGCGCCCCCCTCCCCCGCCGCCCTGCTGGCGCTCGCCTTTCCCGATCGCGTCGCCAAGGCGCGCGAGGGGCGGCCCGGCGAAACCCAGGTGCGGTTCCTGATGGCCAATGGACGCGGCGCGGTGCTGGAGGGCACCTCACCGCTTGCACGCGCCCCGTTCCTTGCGGTGGCGGAAGCCTCCGGCCGTGCCGAAGGCGCCCGCATCACCCTCGCCGCCGCGCTCCCGGCCGAGGAGATGGAAGCCCTGTTCGCTGACGACATCACCTCCGGGCTGGAGATCGCCTTCGATCCGGCAGCGATGGCTGTGCGGGCACGGGAGGTTCGGCGGCTCAGGGCGCTCGTGCTGGCCGCGCGGCCCCAGCCCGTTCCGGCGGACGCGGAGACGGCCCGCGCGCTCGCCCGGGGCATCGCGGATGCGGACATTGGACGCCTGCCCTTCTCCGCCGCATCCCGGCAATGGCGCGAGCGCGTCATGTTCCTGCGCGCGGCCGAGGGGGAGCCGTGGCCGGACCTCTCCGACGCGGCGCTGGCGGCATCGGCGGAGGCGTGGCTCGCGCCGCTTCTCACCGGCCGGACCTCGCTGGCCGACATCACGGGCGCCGACGTGGGCAACGCCCTTCACGCCTTGCTGCCCTATGAGCTGACCGCCCGGCTGGAGGCGGAAGCGCCCACCCATTTCACCGCGCCCACAGGCTCCCGCCTCGCCATCGACTATGGCGCCGAGGGCGGGCCGGCGGTGGAGGTGCGGGTGCAGGAATTGTTCGGCCTCACCGCCCATCCCGCCATCGCCGGCGGGCGGGTGCCCCTCACCCTCGCGCTGCTTTCGCCCGCGCATCGGCCGATCCAGGTGACCAAGGACCTGCCGCAATTCTGGCGCGGCTCCTGGCGCGATGTGCGGTCCGACATGCGCGGCCGCTATCCCAAGCACCCCTGGCCCGAGAACCCGGCCGAGGCGCCGCCCACCACGCGGGCAAAACCGCGCGGGACGTGAGGGACGGGGGCTTTCTTTGCCCTCGCTCAGGCGCCGCGCGGGCTTGTGCGCGCGCACCTTGAAGAGCCCTGCTACTCCGCCGGAATGGCCCGGGGCCGACCCTCGCCGTCGATGGCGACGAAGGTGAAGACGGCTTCCGTCACCTTGGTCGACTGCTCGCTCTCGCGCGCCCGGCGCCAGGCCTCGACCTCGATGCGCAGCGAGGTGCGCCCGACCCGCGCGATGGTGGCGAACAGGCTCACCTCGTCGCCCACCGCGACGGGGGACAGGAAGCTCATGGCCTCCACCGCCACCGTCGCCGCGCGGCCGCGCGAACGGCGCGCCGCCACGTTGCCGGCGGCAAGGTCCATCTGCGACATCAGCCAGCCGCCGAAGATATCCCCGCTCGGGTTGGTATCGGCCGGCATGGCGATGGTCCGGATGACCGGAATCCCGTCCGGCATCTGCGAGCCCTTGTCGTGCATCCCTTCTCCCCGCACGCCTGAGGCGCGCCGTGTCCAACGTTCCGCCGAAGCTGATAGCAAAATTTCGCCGCAGCGCGGCCAAATTTGATCCACCTCAGAGAATCGGGAGCGCGGGCGTGGTTTCTAACACTTGTCCATGTCTTTTCGGGGCAGACAGGGCATGGATGACCGGCTCCGCCTTGCTGTGTGGGCGGAGCCGGTATCTCTTTCAGCCGAACCTTTTCAGAAGGCCGGCACATGATTCCGCCGGAACGAGGCTGACCTCGTTACCGGCGGTTTTCATTTTGGGCCGGTCGCATCGGAGGCCGCCATGGTCCAGACCCGTCCCGAAAGCCGTATCTCCCGCATCCGCCAGCGTGCCCTCGCCGCCACGGTGCTCGCCGGAGCGCTCGCCGCCACCCTCGCCCCGGTGGCGCAGGCCTGCACACGCGCGGTCTATCTGGGCTCCGACGGCATCGTCATCACCGGCCGGTCCATGGACTGGATGGAGGACATGCACACCGACCTGTGGGCCTTCCCGGCCGGCATGGCGCGGGACGGGGCGGCCGGGGCCAACACGCCGAAATGGGTGTCGAAGTACGGCAGCGTGATCGCCGCGGGCTATAATGCCGGCACCGCCGACGGCATGAACGAGAAGGGTCTCGTTGCCAACCTGCTCTATCTCGCCGAGTCGGAATACGCGAAGCCCGCCGGAAAGCCGGCCCTCTCCATTATGGTGTGGGCGCAATACGTGCTCGACAATTTCGCCACCGTCTCCGAAGCAGTGGCTGCGCTCTCCGCCGAG
This sequence comes from Xanthobacter wiegelii, assembly GCF_043193855.2. Classification (NCBI taxonomy): domain Bacteria; kingdom Pseudomonadati; phylum Pseudomonadota; class Alphaproteobacteria; order Hyphomicrobiales; family Xanthobacteraceae; genus Xanthobacter; species Xanthobacter wiegelii. The sequence goes on from NZ_CM195529.1 coordinate 5,138,372, forward strand.
CCGTTCGTGGTGGTGACGGCGACCCTGCCCAACGGCTCCGGCGCCCAGCTCCACCTCGCCATCTCCGACCCGTCCGGCGACAGCGCCGTCTTCGAGTATCTCGGCGGCAAGCTGGTGGTGCATCACGGGCGGCAGTACCAGGTGATGACCAACTCGCCGAGCTACGACCAGCAGCTCGCGCTCAACACCTATTGGCAGGAGATCGGCGGCACGGTGTTCCTGCCCGGCACCAACCGCGCGGCGGATCGCTTCGCCCGCGCCAGCTTCTTCATCAAGGCCATCCCCACCAAGGCGGCGCCGGAGATCCTGTCCGCGGTCCCGGACCAGACCTACGCCAACCAGGCCGTGGCGAGCGTCGTCAGCGTGATGCGCTCGGTGAGCGTGCCGCTCGGCCTCTCGACGCCGGGTGAGCCGAACATCGCCTCCACCCTGTGGCGGACGGTGAGCGACCAGAAGGACAAGGTCTTTTTCTTCGATTCCGCGACCAGCCCGAACACCTTCTGGGTGCCGATCGCGGATCTGGACCTGAAGCCGGGGGCGCCGGTGAAGAAGCTCGATCTCGCCGGCGGCAAGGTCTATGGCGGCAACGCCGCCGCGCGGTTCGTGCCGGCGGCGCCTTTCATCTTCCTCGGCGTCAAACTGGACTGAGCCGCTCCCCTACCGGGGCGGCGGCGAGAAGGTGCTGGTGGAGGGCGGCGGCGCGAACCCGCCGCTCGACGGAGGCGGCGCAAAACCGCCACCGCTGCTGCCGCTTGAGGGCGGCGGCCCGAACACATCTTTCGCGCCTGACGACGATGAGGACGAGGACGACGAGCTTGCCGGCGCGGGAGCACTCGCGGCCGCCGGGGCGGGGGCAGGCTGCGCCGCGGTCGCCGGCGGCTTCGGCTTCGGGCGCGCAGCGGAGGGCTTGGGCCGCTCACGGACTTCGGGAGCGCCCTGCGGGTCGAAGCCCACATAGATCACGTAGCGTTCCATCTCGTACGGCTTCAGCAGCGGGAACGCGATCTGGTCCTCGACGACGGTGAAGGCCGCATGGCCCGGATCGGCCGGCACGTCCACGGCCACCGCGAAGAACTTGGTGGTGATGGTCTTGGGCGTCGGTCCCTCGTTCACCACGGCGATGCGGATGGGGACCTTCACCTGACCCGGAGCGCCCTTTTCGCCCATCAGGACACGGCCCTCGATGCCCACCCTCACCACCATCATGCCGTTGACTATGGAGCATTCGCGGGCCAGGCGGCCGATCGTGCCCTGATAGCGCAGGCCGCCGCCGGCCGTGACCTGCCAGCTAGCGGCGCCGGTACGCACGGTGAGCATGGGGCAGTCATAGGTCTCCTGGTCGGGACCCGTGCCCACCACGAGGGCGCCTGCGCTGGCGCTGTTGACGATGCCGGCGGAGGTGCTGCCGACGGCCGGATTGGAGATGGCCGTGCCACCGGCGACGCCCGTATCCTGCGCGCCGAAGGAGCCGTCGAGCCCCTCTCCGGCCGCGCAGCCGGCGAGCGCCGCAGCCAGAAGGCCGGGCAGAAGCAGGCGGGGCAAGGCGAAACGGCGGGGCGGGGACAGGCGTGAAGCTGCCGTCACGGGCCTTTCGGTGGCCCGGATCTGCACGACCGTCCGTGTTGCACCCGCCATATCTTCAACTCCATGGGCGCCCTGGATTCCGACGCGCTTATAGCAAAGGGAAGCCGGCGTGAGGACTCCCCGCTCGCCCCTGCGGGTCCCCGGCGCCGGCTCCGTGAAAGTAAGGTTACCGCGCGCGCCTCAGCCGCCGAGGCCGACCGGCTTGCCCACGACCACCGTCAGCGCGTCCTTCGACGTGGCCAGCCGGCCGGCGACGCGCTTGAGGTCGTCGAGGGTGACGGCGGCGATCAGGGCGTTGCGGCGATCGATATAGTCGATGCCGAGTTCGTCGAGCTGGATCTGCAGCAGCTGGCCGGCGACCTTGGAGGACGTATCGAAGCGCAGGGCATAGCTGCCCATCAGATAGCTCTTCGCCTCCTCCAGCTCCTTGGCGGTCGGCCCGTCCTTCAGGATCTGGCCGAACTCATGGGTGATGAGGGAGATGGATTCCGCCGCCCGCTCGTTCTTGGTCGCGGTGCCCGCGAACCACAGGCCGACGTGGGAAAGCGCCACCTGATAGGAATAGACCGAATAGGCCAGCCCCCGCGCCTCGCGCACTTCCTTGAACAGGCGCGAGGAGAAGGCGCTGCCGCCGAGGATGTGGTTGAGCACATAGGCCGGGATGAAGTCCGGATCGCGCCGCTCCAGCCCGCCGGTGCCCATCACCACCACCGACTGCGAGACATCGAGGGGGATGACCTCAACGGTGCCGATCTTCTGGGGCGTCACGTTGGCGACGGGAACGAGCGTCGCCTTGGCGGGGAGCTTGCCGAACACCTCGTCGAGCCGCCTGCCCAGTTCCTCGGCGGTGATGTCGCCCACTACGGCGACGCGCAGGTTGGAGCGGGCGAAGGTCTTTCCGATGAAGCCCGCGATGTCCTCGCGGGTCAGCTTGGCCACGCTCTCCAGCGTGCCATCCGTCGGGCGGCCATAGGGATGGCCGGGAAAGGCGAGCGCGAACCAGCGGTCGTTGGCAATGGCATTCGGCTCGGTGGACCGGCGACGCAGCATGGCCAGCAGGGAGGCGCGGATGCGCTCCACCGCCTCGCCGTCAAACCGCGGCTCGTTGACCGCAAGGCGCAGCAGTTCGAAGGCCTTGTCGCGGTTTTCCGAAAGCGTGCGCAGGGAGCCGCGCATCTCGTCGCGCCCGGCATCGAAATGCAGCTCCACCGCATGGTCGGCCAGCGCCCGCTGGAAAGCGTCGGAATCGAGCGCGCCGGCGCCCTCGTCCAGAAGCGAGGAGGCAAGGTTGGCGAGGCCGGCATGCTCCGGGCCATCTTGGGCGGCGCCGCCGAGGAAGGCGAACTCGAAGGCGATGAGCGGAAGCGTGGTGTCGTGGACCAGCCACGCCTTGATGCCGCCCGGGCTCGTCACCTCGGTGATGCGGCTCGACTGGGACTGCGCCGTGTCAGCGGCGAGAAGGGAAAGGGCCATCGTAACCATCGCAAGAAAGAGCCGGGCGGCAGGGCGAAGGCCCGCGCCCGCGAAAAAGGCGCGCCGGCCCGAACGGGCCGGCGAACGGAACATCTCGAAAGCCGGGACGGCCGCCGTCACGAGCGATTGTCCTTCTTGCCGTCCGCCTTGCCCGCGTCGCCGGCTTTCGGCTCGGCCTGCTTGAGGTATCCGGTCACGGCCCGGTCGGTGACGAGATAGCGGCGGGCCACGTCGCGCACCTGATCGGCGGTCACGGCCTTGAGCCGGTCCGGCCATTCGCGCACGTCCTTGGCGGAGAGGCCGGTGGCCCAGGAGGCGCCATAGATGCGGGCGAGGGTCGCCTGATTGTCCTGCGCGTAGATGGTGTCGGCAATGAGCCGGGTCTTGGCGCGGGCGAGCTCAAGATCGTCGACGCCCTTGTCCTGCAGCTCGGCGACCACCGCATCCACGGCGGCTTCCAGCGTCTCCAGGCTCACGCCCGGACGCGGCGAGGCATAGGCGACGAAGCGCGTCGCGTCGTAGGCCGTGCCCTGATACCAGGAGCCGGCGCCGGCCGCGAGGCCCTTCTCGGCCACCAGCGTGCGGTACATGCGGCTGGTCTGGCCGCCGCCGAGGATATGCGAGAGCACTTCCAGAGCTTCGGCATCGCCGGGCGCCGCGGTGCGGGCGGACGGCACCAGATAGGAGCGCTGAAGGCTCGGCTGGGCGACGCGCGGGTCGGCCAGCGACACCCGCCGGTGGGCGCGCGGCTCGGGCTCCTGCGGGCGGTTGCGCGGCGGCGTATCGGCCTGGGTGACCTTGCCGTAGGTCTTTTCCGCCAGCGCCTTCACCTCGGCCGGGTCCACATCGCCGGCCACCACCAGCAGGGCGTTGTTGGGCGCATAGAAGCGGCGATAGAAGGCCAGCGCGTCCTCCCGGTTGAGGCCCTTGATCTCGTGCTCCCAGCCGATGATGGGATGCTGGTAGGGATGGTTCACATAGGTCGTTGCCTGCAGCACCTCGGAGAGGCGGGCGCCGGGATCGTTGTCCGTGCGCATGCGGCGCTCTTCCAGCACCACGTCGCGCTCGGGCAGCACCACCTCGTCGGAGAGCTTGAGGCCGCGCATGCGGTCGGCCTCGAAACCCATCACGGTCTGAAGGTGCTCCTTCGCAACCCGCTGGAAATAAGCGGTGTAATCCTGCGAGGTGAAGGCGTTTTCCTGCCCGCCGAGGCGCGCCACCTCGGCCGAGAACTGGCCCTGCGGGTGCGCATCGGTGCCCTTGAACATCAGATGCTCAAGGAAATGGGCGATGCCGGACTTGCCCGGCTGCTCGTCGGCCGATCCCACCTTATACCACACCATGTGGGTGACCACCGGGGTGCGGCGGTCGGGGATGACCATGACCTGAAGGCCGTTGGCGAGCTTGAATTCGGTGACTTCCGGACCTGCGGCGTCGGCAAGGCGGGGAGAAAATGCGGCCGCTCCAGCGGCGATAATGGCAACCATGGCAAGACGGCTCATCTGCACGTGAGGATCTTTCGGCATTCGACGCGCCCGAAGGCGCGTCCGTCAAGGAAAGATAGGGTGCCCGCCGCCGCAGAGAAGGACCGGGCGGAGCGGTATCGGCCCGCAACTGCCGGCCCTTGGACCCGCGTGCCCGTCCGCCGGTTCGTCACTGGCGATCGAACAGCGACGGCATCTTCCAGGGTTCCTTCTTGTCCTCCACCACGCCATAAGGCGCGTTGGGAGCCGGCGTCTGGTAGCCGGGCGGCGGCTGAATGAGGTTCTCGCGGTTGGGCTCCCCATTGAAGGTGAGCTGCTCCTGCTTGCCACCCAGGCCGAGCCAGTTGGTGGCGCCGAGCTGGCTGGGCATCAGAACGTCGCGCGTGGAGCCCGCGCCCACCGGCTCGGTGGGCGCCGTGCTGTTGCCCACCGCCCGCTTCTTGCCGCGGTTGAGCTCGGACGGCATCAGCGGCTTGCCCGGATCGTCGCGCACGATGGGTTGCTTGGCGGCCTGCGCGGCAGCGGCGCGGCGCTGCTGATCGTAGTCCTTCGGCCAGTTGGGATGGCTTTCGGCGGCGCTCTTCTGGGGCGGCGGCAGGGCGTCCGGCACGCGGGGCGGCACCACGAGGGGGGCGCGCTCGCGGTAGTCGATCTCCGGCTTCTCCTCTTCCTCCTTGAGGCCGAGAATCTGCATGGCGCTGTCGAAGATATTGGTGCTGCCGTCGAGGCCCTGCGCGGCGGCGGGCGCGGGCGCGGCGAGCGTGAGGACAAAAGCAGTGAGCAGCGCTCCGCCAGCAAGGCGCAGCGGGATACGGCGTTCAAGAGACATGATGAAACCGGCCACGCGCGGCGCGGGTCCGGCGCTATGCGGGAAAACGGAAATCTCTCGCATGGGTCTCACGTCCTCGATGCCATCCTCTGGGCCGGGCGGCGAATCCCCTTCGCCGCGAATGCTCCAGGCCTTTGATTGATCACACGGTTTTTCCGCAAAGCGGGCCACAAGCTGGGATCGAGCGCACCTGATGACACGCTCGCGCGCGCTCAAGGCTCCCGCTCGGCCCCGGATCGGGGCGACATTGGCACGGCCGAGGGCGGCGATTTTGAGGCGCCGCCGAGAAATGCATCGTAAAGAAGCATCGCCACGCCCACAACCACGGCCACATCGGCGAGGTTGAACACGTACCAACGGTAGCCGAAGGCGTGCAGCGACACGAAATCGAACACCGCGCCATAGACCACCCGGTCCACCGCATTGCCGATGGCGCCGCCGATGAGCAGGCCCAGCGCGAACGCCTCGAAGCGGCTGCGGGCGCGGGCGAGCCAGATGGCGAACAGGATCGCCGCCGCCACCTTGATGGCCACCAGCACCCAGCGCCCCGTCTCCCCCTGCGGAAACAGGCCGTAGCTGATGCCGTAATTCCACAGCGCGGCGAAGTCCACGAACGGCGCGACCGGCTTGATCGCTGCCCCCCAGGAGGCCGACCAGGCAAGGACGACGCTCTTGGAGGCCTGGTCCGCCACCAGCACCACGAGCGCGACGAGAAGGCCGAAGAGGATGGGACGGCGCTGCAAGGAGCCTCTCTCAGGTACGGCCTCTGTGGCCCACGGCCGGGCGACGCGACCGGCCGTTCATAGACGAGGCCGCCCGCCCCGGCAACGCGCGGCGGGCGGAGCGGGATGTCAGGCCGTTGCGGCGCGCGCGGCGTACAGTTCCCGCAGAGCCGCCGCATCGCGCGGGGTCACGTCGGGGAACTCCGGGTCGGTGCCCACCAATGGCGAGACCTTCCACGAGCGGGCGCACTTGGTGCCCACGGCGCGGGCCGGGACCACGGCGACGCCCGGCACGTCCGGCAGACGGAAGGCGTCGGCCGGCCCCTCGCCCCGGATCAGCTTCGCATCCGAGGTGATGGCGATCTCGGCGAGGTCGAGCCCGTCGAGGGCATCGGCCAGCGCATCGTCGCTCACGTAAACCTCCGGCGCGGCCTCCAGCGAGGAGCCCATGCGCTTGGCGGCGCGCTCGACTTCCAGCGCACCCAGCACCACCCGGCGGATGAGGCGCACCTTGCGCCACTGCTCCGCCAGCGCCTCGTCGCGCCATGCGGCGGGCGTCTCGGGGAAGCCGAGGAGATGGACCGAGCCCTCCTCATCGCCGGTGCGGGCGATGTAGGCCTCCTCGCAGGTGAAGGCGAGGATGGGCGCGAGCCAGGTGACGAGCCGGTTGAACACCTCGTCCAGCACGGTGAGGCAGGCGCGCCGCGTCACTGAGGAGATGGGATCGCAATAGAGCGCATCCTTGCGGATGTCGAAGTAGAAGGCCGACAGCTCGATGTTCATGAACTGGGCGAGGGCCGCATGAACCTTCTTGTAGTCGAAGGCGCGATAGGCGGCGCGGATCTCCCCGTCCAGCTCGGCGAGCCGATGCAGGATGAAGCGCTCCAGCGACGGCATGTCGGCCACCGCCACCTTCTCCTCCGGCCGGTAATGGTGCAGCGAGCCGAGCAGCCAGCGGATGGTGTTGCGCAGCTTGCGGTAGGTGTCGGCCGTGGTCTTGAGGATTTCCGGGCCGATCCTGAGGTCGTCCGCATAATCGGAGGCGCACACCCACAGGCGCAGGATGTCGGCGCCGGACTGCTTGATGACATCCTGCGGCGAGGTGACGTTGCCCAGCGACTTGGACATCTTGCGCCCGTCCTCGTCGAGGACGAAGCCGTGGGTCAGCACCACGTCGTAAGGCGGGCGGCCGCGGGTGCCGCAGCTCTCCAGCAGGGAGGAATGGAACCAGCCGCGGTGCTGGTCTGAGCCCTCCAGATACATCACCTTGTCGCGCCCCTCCGGCGGCCGCACCGCCTTCAGGTCGGGACGCACCTCCAGCGTGAAGGTGTGGGTGGAGCCGGAATCGAACCACACGTCGAGGACGTCATCCACCTTCTGCCAGCCCTCGGGGGCGCGCTCGCCCAGGAAGCGGGCGCTGGCGCCTTCCTTGAACCAGGCGTCGGCACCTTCGGTGGCGAAGGCCTCGGCGATGCGGGCGTTGACAGCGGCATCCTTGAGGATTTCGACGGTGCCGTCGCCCTTGTCCTTCACGAACACGGCGATGGGCACGCCCCAGGCGCGCTGGCGGGAGACCACCCAGTCCGGCCGGTTCTCGATCATGCCGGTGATGCGGTTCTCGCCCGCCGCCGGCACCCATTCCACCGTCCTGATGCCGGCGAGCGCGCGGGCGCGCAGGGTGTCCGGCGCGTTGCCGGGAAGCGTCGCCGGGCGGGGCGCGGCCTTGCCGTCCGCATCGCGGATGTCCTGGTCCATGGCGATGAACCATTGCGGCGTGTTGCGGAAGATCACCGGCTTCTTGGAGCGCCAGGAGTGCGGATACTGGTGCTTCACCCGGCCGCGCGCGAGCAAATTGCCGGCCTTGATGAGGGCGTCGATGACGGCGGTATTTGCGTCGCCCTTCTCGCCCTTGTCGGTGATGACGCGCCTGCCCTCGAAGCCGGGCGCCTGGGACGTGTAGAACGAGTCTTCGTCCACCGTGTAGGGGATCGCCGGATTGATGCCGCGCTCCTCCAGCCAGCGGCGGTGGTTCACCCACGCCTCGAAGTCCTCGCGGCCATGGCCGGGGGCGGTATGGACGAAGCCCGTACCGGCGTCGTCCGTGACGTGCTCGGCTTCCAGCAGCGGCACCTTGAAGGTGTAGCCGCCGAGCTCGAGGTCCGCGAGCGGATGGGCGAGGATGAGGCTGCCCACCACATCAGCGGGAACATCGCCGCGGCGCTCATAGGCGGTGACGCGGGCGGCCTTGAACACGTCCTCGGCCAGCTTGTCGGCGAGGATCAGCCGGTCGCCGGCCTTGGCCCAGTTGTCGGCGGGGGCGTCGGTGACCTCGTAGACGCCATAGGCGATCTTCGGCGAATAGGTCACCGCGCGGTTGCCGGGCATGGTCCAGGGGGTGGTCGTCCAGATGACGACGGTCGCACCTTTAAGGTCCCCCTCAGACACCACCGGGAACTTCACCCACACCGTATCGCTGGTAAAATCCTGGTACTCCACCTCCGCCTCGGCCAGCGCGGTCTTCTCCACCACCGACCACATGACAGGCTTCGAGCCACGGTACAAAAGCCCGTTCTCGGCGAACTTCATGATCTCGCGGGCGATCTGCGCCTCGGCCATGAAGGCCATGGTGGTGTAGGGATGGTCCCAGTCGCCCTCGACGCCGAGGCGCTTGAACTCCTCGCGCTGCTTGCCCACCCACTCTTCGGCATAGGCGCGGCATTCCTGGCGGAAGGCGACCATGGCGGCGGCATCGGAGAAGTCGGGCTTCTGCTTGCCCTTCTTGCGGTAGTTCTCTTCCTCGATCTTCCACTCGATGGGAAGGCCGTGGCAGTCCCAGCCGGGCACGTAGTTCGAGTCAAAGCCCAGCATCTGCTGGGAGCGCGTCACCACGTCCTTCAGGATCTTGTTCAGCGCGTGGCCGATGTGGATGTTGCCGTTGGCATAGGGCGGACCGTCGTGCAGCACGAAGCGGTCGCGACCGCGCCCGGCCTCGCGCAGGCGCCCGTAGAGGCCGATGCGCGCCCAGCGGGCCAGCAGCTCCGGCTCCTTCTGCGGCAGGCCGCCACGCATGGGGAACTGGGTCTCGGGCAGGAACAGGGTCTTGGAATAATCGGGGGCGGACGCCTCGGCCGACGGCTTGGTCTCGGACTTCTCGGTCATGGAACGCTCGGGGGATGAAGGCAGGGTCGGGGCGGAAAAATCCCGGCAGCCCCCGCGCGCTCAGCCGCGCCGGCGGGGGGCCGGGCCGATAATTCGCGCCGCGAGGGGGCGGCTGCGGCGAGGCAGGGCCCCGCGATCATGAGGAAATCCGCTCATGGTGCGGCTTCTATCAGGCGCGGAGGGCCGGGAAAAGCCCGCAGATCGGCGCAGCGCCAGCGCTCTCGAGCTGCGGCGGGCAAAGAAAAACCCCGGCACCAACGGTGCCGGGGTTCTTCTTGGTTCCCCTCTTTTAAAGAACCACGGGGCGGCGACGAGGCCGCCCCGCCAGGATCACGAATGATACGCGCGCTCGCCGTGCTCGTTGATGTCGAGACCCTCGCGCTCCACGTCCGTGGAGGGACGCAGGCCGACGATGACCGAGATCACGAACAGGATGACCGCCGTGCCGACGCCCGACCACACCACGGTCACGCCGACAGCCTTGAGCTGGGCGATGACCTGGGCGGTCATGTCGTAGGCCGCGACCGCACCGGTGGTGTAGTCGTAGATGCCGGTGCCGCCGAGGGACGGGCTCACCAGGATGCCGGTGGCGATGGCGCCGACGATGCCGCCCACACCGTGCACGCCGAACACGTCGAGGGCGTCGTCGTAGCCCAGCGCGTTCTTGATGGCGGTGCAGAAGATGAAGCAGATCGGGGAGACGATCAGGCCGAGGACCAGCGAGCCCATGATGCCGGCGAAGCCCGACGGCGGGGTCACGGCGACGAGGCCGGCGACGATGCCCGAGGCGAGGCCGAGCATGGAGGGCTTACCCTTCACCAGCCACTCCACGAACATCCAGGACATGCCGGCCGCGCAGGTGGCGATGAAGGTGTTCATCATGGCCAGCCCGGTGACGGCGTTGGCCTCGAGGTTGGAGCCGGCGTTGAAGCCGAACCAGCCGACCCACAGCAGGGAGGCGCCGACCATGGTGAGCGTCAGCGAGTGGGGCGAGAGTGCCTCCTTGCCATAGCCCAGGCGCTTGCCGACCATGATGCAGGCCACGAGGCCGGCGATGCCGGCATTGATGTGCACCACGGTGCCGCCCGCGAAGTCGATGGCGCCGAGGGAGAAGATGTAGCCGGCGTCAGCCAGCACGGCATCGAGGGCAGCCTGCGCGGCGGTCTTGGCGGTGCCGTCAGCGGCGGCGGCGACAGCCTTGGCGGCGGCGTCGATCGCATCCGGGCCGGCCCAGTACCAGACCATGTGCGCGACGGGGAAGTACACGAAGGTCACCCACAGCGGCACAAACAGCACCACGGCGGAGAACTTCATGCGCTCTGCGAAGGCGCCGAAGATGAGGGCCGGGGTAATCATGGCGAAGGTCATCTGGAAGGCGATGTACACCCACTCCGGAATGGCCACGCCCACCGAGAAGGTGGCGGCGAGGGATTCGCCCGTAACGCCGGACAGGAACGCCTTGGAGAAGCCACCGATGAAGGGCGAGCCGCCGGTGAAGGCGAGCGAGTAACCGTAGAGCACCCAGATAAGGCCGACGATGCATACGCTGTAGGCGACCTGCATCAGCACGGAGAGCATGTTCTTGGCGCGCACGAGGCCGCCGTAGAACAGGAACAGGCCGGGCACCGACATCATCAGCACCAGCAGCGCGGACGTGAGCATCCAGGCCACGTCGCCCTTGTTCACGGTGGGGGCGGCTGCCGCGGCGGGAACGGCGGAAGCGGCGTCGGCCGCCGGGGGAGCCGTCTGGGCCAGCACCGGCGCGGCTACCGCCAGCGCCAGAAGAAGCGCGGGAACCCCCACGCGGGACCACGTCTTGGACGTCATGGATGAATGCTCCGTGAAAGAGATGAGGCTCAAAGGGCGTCGGCGTCGGTCTCGCCGGTGCGGATGCGCACGGCGTGCTCGATCGGAATGACGAAGATCTTGCCGTCGCCGATCTGGCCGGTCTTGGCGGACGCGGTGATCGCCTCGACCACCTTGGAGACCTGGTCGGCGGACACCGCGACCTCGATCTTCAGCTTCGGCAGGAAGCTGACGGCGTATTCGGCGCCGCGATAGATCTCGGTGTGGCCCTTCTGACGCCCGTAGCCCTTGACCTCGGTCACGGTGAGACCGTGCACACCGATACCGGTGAGGGCGTCGCGCACCTCCTCCAGCTTGAATGGCTTGATGATGGCCATGACGATCTTCATGGATCGGTTCCTGTCCCCTGATGCCGCTGCGCTTCCCATGAAGCCCGAGCGGCGTTTCTCGCGGCGGCTTCGCCGAGCGGGTCGGGGAGATCCGCGCCGCGGCTGGCAAGCCTGCGGACACCGGAATCAATTACCGTGCCAAGAGAGGGGGAGCGCAGCGGACACCGGGAGTCCCGTGCATATTTTTCCGCCACGGCGCGCGCAACAGGGGCTCCGCCGCCTGCTTGCCGCTTTTTACGCCTATTTTTTAATCTTAACGCCCAAGATAGCGACACGTCCTGTTCGCACTTGCGTGATGACGCACCGCAACGCAGAAAAACGCCGCCTGCCTATCCGCGCGGCGTTACCGGCCGCATGAGGCCTTCCTGTGCCGCCGAAGCAACCAGAAGGCCGTCCCGCGTGAACAGCTCACCCCGGCAGAATCCGCGCCCGCCCAAGGCGGCAGGGCTCTCCTGGGTATAGAGCAGCCAGTCGTCGGCGCGGAACGGGCGGTGGAACCACAGGGCGTGGTCGAGGCTCGCCACCTGCACGTCCGTGTCGAACACGGACTTGCCGTGCGGCAGCAGCGCCGCCTGCAACAGGGAAAGGTCCGAGGCATAGGCGAGCACCGCCTGATGAATGGGCAATTCGTCCGGCAGCGGGCCGCGGGCGCGGATCCAGATGCTCGGCCGCGCCCCCGGGGACCCGAGATAGGACATGTCCAGGCTGGTGGGCTTCACCTCCAACGGACGGTGGGCCATCCAGTCGCGGCCGGCAGCGCCAGGAAAGCGGGAGAGCAGGCGCTCGCGCCACACCTCATCCCCGGGCAGTTCCTCGGGCTGCGGCACGTCCGGCATCTGGCTCTGGTGGGTGAAGCCCTCCTCCGGCTTCTGGAACGACACCGACATGCTGAAGATGGCTTCGCCGTGCTGGATCGCCACCACCCGCCGGGTGGTGAAGGAGCGGCCGTCGCGGATGCGGTCCACGTCGTAGATGATGGGGACGGTGGGATCGCCGCCCAGCAGGAAGTAGCCGTGCAGGGAGTGGGTGACCCGCGCCTCATCCACCGTGCGGCGGGCGGCGACAAGCGCCTGGGCGATCACCTGCCCGCCGAACACCCGCCCCCCGGTGGGCGATACGCTGCGACCCCGGAACAGGTTGATCTCGAGCGGCTCGAGGTCAAGGATGCCGAGGAGCTTCTCCACGTCGGGATTCTGGGCGGTCATGCAGGGGGCTCGCCGAGCGCCGCGCGCCTCAAAGGCGGCAGCGTCAAGAAGGTGGAACGGGATGCGGGTCGCGCGGTTCAGTCGAGGGCAGGACGCCACGCCCACGCCTCGACCGTCAACCCCAAAACGTCAGCCAGCTCCCCTATAGGCGAGCCATTCGGCCTTGATCGGCGTACAACGAGAACAATCATCAGGAGTGAAGGTCATGGGCTCCCCGAACGCACCGCTTCCGGAGACCGGCTGGTCCGCCAACCCGGCCGCCACCGATCGCGTACAGGCGGAACGGGCGGACGTCGCCATCGTCGGCGGCGGGCTTGCCGGGCTGAGCCTCGCTCTCGCCCTGCGCCAGGGCCTCGGCCCCGACGCCGACATCACCCTCTACGACCCCACCCTCTCCCGGGCCGGCATGGATGACGGGCGCTGCTCCGCCATCGCCGCCTGCGCGCGGCGCATGCTCACCAGCCTCGGCGTGTGGCAGGAGCTTGCCGGCAAGGCCGAGCCAATGCGGACCATGGTGGTGACTGACAGCCGCACCAAGGACGTGGCGCGCCCCACCTTCCTCACCTTCGACGGCGATGTGGAACCGGGCGAGCCCTTCGCCTTCATGGTGCCGAACCTCGATCTGCAGCAGGCGCTGGTGGCGGCCTCCCGGTCCGCCGGCATCGACCTGCGCGAGGAGGCGGTGACATCCTTCCGCAGCGAGGGCGGCGGTGTCGAACTGGCCTCCGCCTCGGGCGCGCCGCTGCGCGCCGGCCTACTGGTCGCCTGCGACGGCGCGCGCTCGCGCATCCGCGAGATGGCGGGCATCTCCACCGTTTCATGGGGCTACGGGCAGAGCGGCATCACCTTCGTGGTGGAGCACGAGCGCCCGCACGAGGGCCGCGCCGAGGAGCATTTCCTCCCCGCCGGCCCGTTCGCCATCCTGCCCTTGCCGGGCAACCGCTGCTCGGTGGTGTGGACCGAGCGCACCGCCGATGCCGAGCGGCTCCTCGCCTTGCCCTCCGCCATCTTCCAGGAGGAGCTGGAGCAGCGCTTCGGCCATCGCCTCGGCTGGGTGAAGCCGGTCACCAAGCCCCGCGCCTATCCCCTCGGCTTCGCCATGGCGCGCGCCTTCGTCGGCGACCGGCTCGCTTTGGTGGGCGATGCCGCGCACGTCATCCATCCCATCGCCGGGCAGGGGCTGAACATGGGCCTGCGCGATGTCGCCGCCCTCGCCGAAGTGGTGACGGACGCGGCCCGCGTCGGCCTCGACTTCGCCTCGCCCACCGTGCTGGAGCGCTACCAGCGCTGGCGGCGGTTCGACACTTTGGCCATGGGCGTCGCGACGGATGGGCTCAACCGGCTGTTCTCCAACCATTCCGATGCCCTGCGCGCCATCCGCGACGTGGGCCTCGGGCTGGTGGACCGCCTGCCCCGCCTGAAGGGCCTGTTCATCAAGGATGCGGCCGGCCTCACCGGCGAGGTGCCGAAGCTGCTCAGGGGCGAGGCCCTCTAGTCGAGCCTTCGCCATCTTGCCCTGCCCGGCCTCGCCTGCGAAAAGCCGGGCATGATCGTTCTCGACGATATTTCCCTGCGCCTTGCCGGGCGCCTGCTCATCGACCATGCCTCCGTCGCGCTCCCCGAGAATGCCCGCGTGGGCGTGGTCGGGCGCAACGGCTCGGGCAAGACCACACTTTTCAAGGCGCTGGTGGGCGAGCTGGAGCTGGAATCCGGCGCCATCCGCCTGCCCAACCGCACCCGCATCGGCCGCGTGGCGCAGGAGGCGCCGGCTGGGCCGGACAGCCTGATCGAGCGCGTGCTCGCCGCCGATACGGAGCGCGCGGCGCTGCTCAATGAGCGGGAGACCACACAGGACCCCAACCGCATGGGCGAGATCGAGATGCGGCTCCTCGACATCGGCGCCCATGCGGCGCCGGCGCGGGCGGCCACCATCCTCGCCGGCCTCGGCTTCGACGAGAGCGCGCAGCAGCGGCCCTGTTCGGAATTCTCCGGCGGCTGGCGCATGCGCGTGGCGCTGGCGGCCCTGCTCTTCACGGAACCGGATCTGCTGCTGCTCGACGAGCCCACCAACTATCTCGACCTCGAAGGCACGCTCTGGCTGCAGGATTACCTCGCGCATTATCCGCGCACGGTGATCCTCATCTCCCATGACCGCGACCTCTTGGACGAGAGCGTCGACCACATCCTGCATCTCACCGGCCAGAAGCTGACGCTCTACAAGGGCGGCTTCACCTCGTTCGACCGGCAGCGGCGCGAGCGGCTGCTGCTGGACCAGAAGGCGCGCAAGAAGCAGGAGATGCAGCGCGCCCACATGGAATCCTTCGTCGCCCGCTTCCGCGCCAAGGCCACGAAGGCGAAGCAGGCGCAGTCGCGCCTCAAGGCCCTCGCCCGCATGGAGCCTTTGGCCGCGCAGGTGAGCGAGGAGGCGGCGGCCATCTCCATCCGCCATCCGGAAAAGCTGCTCTCCCCGCCCATCGTGGTGCTGGAGAAGGTGGCGGTGGGCTATGTGCCGGGCCGGCCGATCCTCCAGAACCTCAATTTGCGCATCGACGAGGACGACCGCATCGCCCTCCTCGGGCCCAACGGCAACGGCAAGTCCACCTTCGCCAAGCTCCTCGCCGACCGGCTGAAGGAGGAGAGCGGGCGGGTCGTGCGCGCCGACAAGCTGGAAGTCGCCTACCTCGCCCAGCACCAGATCGACGAACTCATTCCCGGCGACAGCCCCGCCCAGCATGTGCGCAAGCTGATGCCCGACGCGCCCGAGGCGCGAGTGCGGGCGCGGGCGGCGGAAATGGGTTTCTCCGGCGGCACGGCCGACACCAAGGTCTCCTCCCTCTCCGGCGGCGAGAAAGCGCGACTGCTGCTGGGGCTCGCCACCTTCCGCGGGCCGCATCTGCTGATCCTCGACGAGCCCACCAACCATCTCGACATCGAGGCCCGCGCGGCGCTCATCGAGGCCATCAACGACTTCCCCGGCGCGGTCATCCTCGTCTCCCACGACCGGCATCTGCTGGAAGCCTGCGCGGAACAGCTGTGGCGCGTGAGCGGCGGCACGGTGAAGGCCTATGACGGCGACCTCGACCAGTACAAGAGCGAGGTTCTCTCCCGCTCCGACGGCGACCGGATGACCGACAAGGGGCGCAAGGACCGCTCCGAGACCAAGGCGGAAGCCGCCTCCACCCCCGCGCCCCGCCGCATCGCCACCGGCCCGCTCAAGAAGCGCATCCGTGAGCTGGAAGGGGCCGTGGACAAGCTGACGAAGCAGATCGAGGGACTGGACGCCAAGCTCTCCGACGCCGGGCTCCATGCCGCGAAGCCGCTCGACGCCGCCCGCTTCGCCAAGGAGCGGGCCGAGGTGGCCGAAAAGCTGGCGCAGGCGGAGGAGGAATGGCTGGAGGTCAGCGCCGAGCTCGAGGCCGCGGGCGGCTGAGCGGCGCGGCCGGGGCCTCCTCGGGCGCCGCCTCCGGCTCGCGCACCAGCGCCAGCAGCGCCTGCGCCGCCCGCGAATTGTAGCGGTCGGCGTGGCGCAGGGCGTAGAACCGCCGGGCCGGCAAGGTCAGCGGCAGCTGCTTCAGCGTGCCCATGGCGAGGCCTGAGGCGGTGACGAGATCCGAAATCACCGTCGCTCCGGCCCCGGCGGCGACCGCGCTCACCACCGCCTCGTTGGACGGCAATTCCAGCACCACCTTCAGCCGGGACGGATCGACCCCCGATACACGCAGGGCATCCTCGAACACCTGCCGCGTGCCCGAGCCCGGCTCGCGCAGCACGAAGTTCATGTCGAGGAGGTCGGCCGGGGTTAGGGCCTTGAGGTCGGCGCAGGGATCGTGGGCCGCCACCACCAGCACCAGCCGGTCGCCGGGCACTGTGACCCGCGCCAGCAGCGCCTCCTCCACCTCGCCTTCCACGAAGCCGAGATCCGCCTCCCCGGCCCGCACCGCCGACGCCACTTGCGCGGTGTTGCCGATCACCACTTCCAGCGCGATGTCGGGATAAAGCTTGTGGAAGCGGTTGAGCAGCGGGCCGAGCCAGTAATTGGCGATGGTCTGGCTGGCGTGGATGGACAGCCGGCCGCGCCTGAGGCCGGACAGATCGGCAAGGATGGTCTCCGCCGCGCCGGCGCGGGCCAGCACGGCCTCGGCTTCGGGCACGAAGACGCGCCCGGCTTCCGTCAGCTCGATGCGGCGTCCGACGCGGTGGAAGAGGGCGACCCCGCAGGAGGCCTCAAGGGCCGCGACAGAGGCGCTGACGGCCGATTGGGTCATGTTCAGCGTTTCGGATGCGCGGGTCATGTGGAGCGCGCGGGCGACGGCGACGAAGACCTTCAGTTGCTCCAGCGTCATCCCGCCCGATCACCCTTGCCCCGCTCAAACGCCGCGCGGGCTCAATGTAAAAGGCCCGTGAGGCATGCTCACGGGCCTTCGTATCACATGAAGGATTTGATGAGGATGAAGCTGAGCACCGAGATGAACAGCCAGGCGGCAGCGCCGAGCAGGAGGGGCTTGACGCCCTTCAGCCGCAGCTTGCGCATGTCCGTCTCCAGACCCATGGCGCCCAGCGCAACGGCGAGGAGGAAGGTGGTGGTGGTGGCCACCGGCATCTTCACTTCGGGGGGCACGTAGCCGCTGGAGGCCACCATCACCATGGCGATGAAGCCGAACACGAACCACGGCATGGGGGGGCTCGCATGGCCGGCCGACTTGTCGCCGCGCGCCCGCATCACCGCCGCAGCCCCAAGGCCGATGACGAGGGGGGCCAGCAGCATCACCCGCGAGAGCTTCGCCACCGTGCCGAACTCGCCGGCCTGCTGGCCGCCCTGGAAGGCCGCCGCAACCACCTGCGCCACCTCATGGATGGAGGCGCCGGTCCACAGGCCGAAGGCATGGGCGTCGAAGCCGGTGAACGGGATCAGCGCCGGCATCAGCAGCATGGAGAGCGAGCCGAAGATGGTGACGCAGGCCACCGCATAGGCCACGTCCTCGTCCGAGCCGCGTGTCACTGTGTTGGTGGCGATCACCGCCGAGGCGCCGCAGATGGCCGTGCCGGCGGCGATCAGCTCGGAGAGCTGCCGGTCCACGCCCATGGCGCGGCCGAGCCAGCGGGTGACGAAGAAGGTGGCGAACAGGGTGAAGGCGACGATGGAGAAACCCACCACGCCCACCGAGCGCACCTGCTCGAAGGTGAGCTGGAGGCCCAAAAGCACGATGGCGAAGCGCAGGATGCGCCGGAGCGCGAACTTCACGCCGGGCTTGATGATGGCCGCCGTGCCGAAGATGTTGTGCAGCGCCATGCCGATGACGATGGCGATGATGAGCGGGCTGACGAGCCCCATGCCCGGAACCTGGCGGATGGCATAAGCCGCCGCCGCGATCACCACCGTGTAGGCGACGCCCGGCAGGATGCCGCCGAAGGCCGTCACCAGCGGGCCACCCGATGCGGGGGCAGGCAGGGGAACGGGGGGAATGAGCGCGGGATCGGTCAGGTGCTTGTCGGTCATGGCAGGGGGTCCCTCTTGAGACGAGGATGCCCCCCTGACATGGATCGATCAAACGAGTTGTTTTTCTACAATTGATCGATTTATTCGATCAACGCACCACCACGCCCCGGCGCACCACCGTGTTGCCGGCTGGGCCGCGCGTCGCGCCCACATGACGGCAGACGCCATTGCGGCAGCTGGTGGCGCCCACATGGCCGACAGGGCCGCGCGCATAGGGGCCGTAATAGCGGTTCCACTGGCCGTACCAGGGGCGACCCACATAATGGGTGTTCCAGTACGACTGGTTGAACGCCACCGCCGCGATGCCGAGGCCCGCCGCCACCGCCGCCGTCATCACCACCGGCGAGGCACCGGCGGAGGGCACGACCTTGATGTATTGCGCCGCCATCCAGCCGCGCACGTTGCCGAGCGCAACATCGCACCACGAATAGTCCGCAAGGCAGCCGTAGGTTTGCAGCGCCGCGCCGGCCGGAACCGTGACGACGGTGGGGAAGCTGGTGCTCGGCCCTGCCCGAAGGTTCACATTCGTCACGGCCACCGCCGGCTGGGCCGCCGCGGCGGCTCCGGCGGCGAGGACGCCGGCCAGCATGACAGCCGCTCCGGCCATTGCGCGCAGGCGCGATCCAAATTCAGAACGTATCGACACCAGCATCTCCATCATCGGGATCTGGCGCGACAGCCTAGCTTCGGATCGTTACCGGCCCGTTGCATGATTTTGCAATGTGCAACGCTCAGCGCTCGGCGAAGGCCTTCTCCACCACGTAGGTCTCCGGCCGATTGCCCGCGCCTTCCACGAAATCGCGGGATTCGAGCAGCGCCTTGGTATCGGCGATCATCTGCGGCGAGCCGCACAGCATCACCCGGTCGTGCTCGGCGTCGAGGTCCGGCAGGCCGAGGTCGGCGAAGAGCTGGCCGCTCTCCATGAGGTCCGTGACGCGGCCGCGATTGCGGAACGGCTCGCGGGTGACGGTCGGATAGTGCAGCAGCTGCGTCTGCGCATATTCGCCGAGGAAGTCGTGGGCCTTCAGGTCCGCCACCACCTGCTCGCCATAGGCGAGTTCCGCCACCTCGCGGCAGCCATGAACGAGGATGATGTGCTCGAAACGCTCATAGGCCTCCGGGTCCTTGGCGATGGACACGAAGGGCGCGAGGCCGGTGCCCGTGGCGAGCAGATAAAGGCGCTTGCCGGGCTTGAGATTGCCCAGCAGCAGCGTGCCGGTGGGCCGGCGGCCGACGAGGACGGGATCGCCCGGCTGCAGCATCTGGAGGCGCGAGGTGAGCGGGCCGTCCGGCACCTTGATGGAGAAGAATTCCAGCTGCTCCTCGTGCGGCGCACAGGCGAGCGAATAGGCGCGCAGCAGCGGCTTGTCGTTCACGTCGAGGCCGATCATCGTGAACTGGCCGCTCTTGAAGCGGAAGGCGCTGTCGCGGGTGGCGGTGAAGGAGAAGAGGCGGTCGGTCCAGTGGCGGACCTCGAGCACGGTCTCGGTGTTCAAATTGCTCATGATCGCCTCACGCGTCCGCCGGCGCCGGGGAGAAGGCGCTCTCGAACTTGCCGTCCACGTTCATCCACTGCGCGGCATCCGCCGGCGGCTCCTTCTTCTCGGCGATGTTGGGCCACAGGGCCGCATATTCGGCGTTGAGCGCGATCCACGGCGCGGCGGCCGGATCGCTGTCGGCGGAGATGGCGGCGGCCGGGCATTCCGGCTCGCAGACGCCGCAGTCGATGCACTCGTCAGGCTTGATGACGAGCATGTTCTCGCCCTCATAGAAGCAGTCCACCGGGCAGACGGCGACGCAATCCATGAATTTGCAGCGGATGCACTTGTCGGTGACGACGTAGGCCATGGGGCAGGTCCGGTTGTTGTTCGATTTTTATTTTAGCCGGGGAGTGCCGCGCCCTTGAGGACTAAGGCCTTGCAGGGTCAATTAATTGCGGATTTTTTGAATACGTGAAGATGTGAAAAGTGCCACGTCAACCGCCGTCGTCCTCCGGCTCGACCGGAGGACCCATGCCAACGTTTGTCCCTGTCTTACCAAGCCAGAGAGGGTGGAAAGACAGGCCCTCCGGTCAAGCCGGAGGGCGCGACGGCAACAGGGCAAAGGCGCGCCAGCCTCACACGACCTCGGCGAGGCTCGCCCCATTGAGGTTCACTGCCAGACCCTTCAGCGCGTCCTCGTTCAGCTCGCCACCCATGGCCTTGAGGCTCTCCTCGCGGATAAGCGCGCCGAGTTCGGCCCGAAGCTGCACGAATTCCGGGGAGAGCTGGAGGGCGGCGTCGCGCGGGCGTGGCAGGGGCACCGTCACCTCGGCCTTGATGGTGCCGGGGCGGGCGGTCATCACGTAGATGCGGTCGGAGAGGAAGATCGCCTCGTCGATGTCGTGGGTCACGAACAGCACCGAGATGCCCAGCCGCTGCCAGAGGTTGGTGAGGATCTGCTGCATGATGACCCGCGTCTGCGCGTCCAGCGCACCGAACGGCTCGTCGAGCAGCAGCACCTTCGGCCCGGTGGCGAGCGCGCGGACGATGCCCACGCGCTGCTTCATGCCGCCGGAGAGGCGATCGGGATAATGGTCCTCGAACGCGGACAGGCCGGCAAGGCCGAGCAGGGTCCGCGCGGCGACCGCCCGCTCGGACTTGCCCATGCCGCGCATCTTCAGGCCGAACTCCACGTTCTCCCGCACCGTCTTCCAGGGGAACAGCGAATATTGCTGGAAAACCATGCCCCGGTCGGCGGAAGGCCCCTTCACCGGCTCGCCGTCCACCGTGACCATGCCTGATGTGGGCTTGAGGAAGCCGGCCACCGCATTGAGGAAGGTGGACTTGCCGCAGCCCGAAGGTCCGATGATGGAGACGAACTCGCCGGGGTTCACCACCAGGTCCGCATCGCGCACCGCGATGACGGCGCCGTCGATGGTGTCATAGGCGAGGTTGAAGTCGGTGACCTCGATGAGGCCGGTCCTCACCGGCGGGGTCGCGGGGATCGCCATGGCGGGCCTCACTTGGCGCGCGACCAGGGCGTCACCGCCCGGCCCGCGATGCGGATGAGAAAGGAGGAGGCGAGGCCGAGCACGCCGATGGTGATCATGCCCAGCGCGATGTCCGGATACTGCACCAGCGAGTAAGCCTCCCAGGTGAAATAGCCGATGCCGAACTGGCCGGAGATCATCTCCGCCGCGATCAGCGAGACCCAGGCGACGCCCATGCCCACGGTGAGGCCGGTGAACACCTGCGGCAGCACGGCGGGAAAATAGACCTCGCGGAAGGTCGCCCGCTCGGTGGCGCCGAGGCAGCGGGCGGCGCGCACCAGCACCTCGTCCACATTGGCCATGCCATGCAGCGTGTTGATGAGGATGGGGAAAAAGGAGCCGAGGAAGGTGATGAAGACGATGCTTTCCTCGTTGGTCGGCCACAGCATGATGGACATGGGCACCCAGGCGATGGCCGGGATGGGCCGCAGCACTTCCGAGACGGGAAAGACGAACTCCTTCAGCAACTGGAAGCGCCCCATCAGCAGGCCCAGCGGCACCGCCACCAAAGCGGCGAGCGCGAAGCCGATGAAGATGCGCCGGCAGGAAATGAAGATGTGGTTGAGGAAGGCGCCGGTGGAAAAGGCCGCGCGCGCGCTCTCCAGCACCTGCTCGGGCGAGGGCACGTTGATGAACCGCACATAGAAGGACATGCG
This sequence comes from Xanthobacter wiegelii, assembly GCF_043193855.2. Lineage (NCBI taxonomy): Bacteria > Pseudomonadati > Pseudomonadota > Alphaproteobacteria > Hyphomicrobiales > Xanthobacteraceae > Xanthobacter > Xanthobacter wiegelii. Next base: position 5,160,207 of record NZ_CM195529.1, read on the forward strand.
GTTCACCGTCACCACATGCCAGGCGAGGATGAACAGGCCGATGGCCAGCGCCCCGAGCAGCGTCGCGCGGATGGTGCCGGCATTGAGCTTGAGCCAGCGCCGCGCGCGCCCCGCGACGGACCGGTCCGGCGCCGGCATCGCCGCCACCGCCTCCCGCTCCGGCCGCAGGACGATATGACCGGGCGCGACGGGACGGGCTGCCGCCCCGCCGTCGCCGGCGAGGTGGAGCGTCGCGGATTTCACGGGCGCGGCCTTCACGGCAATGCTGCTCATGACGCTCACCCGCGCGCCGCGGACGCGGCCTTCAGCGCATCGGGGAAGGGCAGCACCTTGCCGCCGCCCTTGGCCGCCGCCGCTTCCGCATCGGCCTTCAGCATGAAGGGCTGGATCTCGGTCTTCCCGTCCTTGGTGGAGACCGCATAGAAGGCATCCGTCGCGAACAGCTTGATACCGCGGGAGGTGTCGAACAGATAGGTCATGTTGACCTTCTTGCCGGCGGCATTCAGCTCGGCGAGGGCGCCCAGGGTGCAGGCAGCGCTGGAATAAGGCTTGATGCCCTCGCCTTCCACCCAGATCTCGCCGGCCTTGCGGGGTTCGGAAATCTTGGTCTTGCAGAAGGTGTCGTCGCCGGAGATCTCGTAATTGGCGAGGCTCTTCAGCTGCGCCTCGTAATCGAGCCCCAACTCCTTGTAGGCTTGGCGGGCGTAGCTGTCGTTGACCCAGGCCTTGACGTCGAATTCCTTCATGCGGCCGAGCTTCTGCAACACGCTCGCGTCCTGCGCGGCGTCATCGACCAGCTGGGGCTTGATGGTGGGGTCCATGGTCATGATGCCGCCCGGGCCGAGGAAGATGTAGACGACTTCCTTGTCGATGCCGGTCCACTTGGCGATCTTCTCGGCGGCTTCCTTCGGGTTCTTGCGGACCCAGTCATTGGCCTCGATGACCGCCTTGATATAGGCGACCACGACTTCCGGATACTTCTCGGCGAAGTCGGTGCGCACCACCACGCCGTGCCAGGTGGGGGCATTCGTCTCGACGCCATCGAAAATCTTGCGGGCGAAGCCGCGGAACGGCAGCAGCTCGGCGAAGGGCACGAAATCGGCGTGGGCGTCGATCTTCTTTTCCTGGAGGTTGGTGGAGCCCACCTCCGGCGACTGGCTGACCAGCTTGAAGTAGTCGGCCGGCCAGTTCTTGTCCTGCATGGCCTTGAGGATCATGCCGTGGGCGGCGGAGCCGAACGGCACGCTGAGCACCTTGCCCTTCAGATCGCTCAGTTCGAAAAAGGGCGAGTCCTTGTGCACCACCACGCCATTGCCGGAGCCGTAGATGTTGTAGGCGGCCACCGCGATGAGCTGGGACTTGGACTGCGGATTGGACTGGAAGGTGTAGCCGTTCACCACCAGCGGATAATCACCCATGCCGCCAAACTGGAGCTTGTCGGCCATCATGCCATTTGTGACGGGCGGGCCGGAGGTGAAGTTCTGCCACTCGATGTTGTAGGTGGCGCCGGCGTACTTGCCGTCCTTCGGCAGGTACTTGTCCAGAAGCTTCAGCTCCTTGATGACGACGCCGGTGGTCACCGTGTTGGTCGTCGTATCCTGCGTGCCGATGCCGAAGGTGATGGTCTCCGCCGCCGCCGGGAGAACGGCGCACGATGTGGCGAGGGCAACGGCAATGCTGCGAAGAATGCTGGGTCGAAACGGGTTCATCAGATCCACCTCTCGGGGCTAAGACGGCTCTCGACGGTGATCTTCGGGTGTCAGGTTCGATCCGTTCAAAGGAAGATGCGGCCGAGGTGTCGATTAGTTGCCTCCTTTGCGGACCCGCCTCCTTTTTCATCATCGTGCGCATTGCTGCGCGCAAACAGCTATCGGACTTACCGGTCGCCCCGCATGACGTGGAGGGCCTCGAGGTCGTAGACCACGATCTTGGCCTTCTCCGCCCTGAGAACCCCCTGCTCCTGCAAACGCTTGAGGCTGATGGTGACCCATTGACGGGTGGCCCCGACCATGTGGGCGAGGTCCGCGTGGGTGAAGGCCGAGCCGATGGCGATGGCACCGTCCTCCTTCACGCCATAGGTGTCGGCGAGGTGGATGAGCAGATGAGCGAGCCGCTCGGTGACGGACCGCGTGCCCAGCATCTGGGCAAGGGCCGAGTAGCATTTGCCCTTGAAGGTGAGGCCTTCGATGAGGCCGATGGCGAAAGCCGGCACCTGGGCAATCAGCCGGCGCAGGGTTTTGCCCGAGAGATGGACCACCACGCTGTTGGTCGCCGCGACGCCGGACCATACGTGCTGCCCCTGCCCGAACAGCTCCGGCCCGCCGACGAAATTACCCGCGCTCCAGTAGGCCAGCGTGATCTCCCGGCCCGAAGGCGCGATGTAGAAAACACGTATGCGGCCACTCTCGATGAGGAAGATGCCATCGTGCGGCGTGCCTTGGGAGAACAGCATCTTGCCGCGATAGACGACGCGCTTCTGGCCCTCGCGCAGCACCTCCTCGCGCTCCTTGGCGGTGAGTCGCTGGAAGAGGAGGGGCGGGCCGTTTGTGAGGGCGGCGTTCTCGGTGAGCAGCAGCGCCTGCGCGGGGTTGGACCCAGCCAGAAGCGGGGACGCGGGGGGCGCGGATTGGGCGTGCAGGGGGGCGGGCTGCATGCAGGTTTCTCCCGTTTGGACGACTTCCAAGCCGCAAGAAGCATACCAGCCATAATAATATAATGTCTATCGTTTTAGTTTATTATCGAAGATCGCCAGCGCTTCGGACCCCAGCACGCCCCCGGTGATCTCCACCTTCAGGAACGGCGCCGCATCGGCCATCCTCCGCGCAACGTCGAGGGCAGGGAGCCCGATCTGCGATTGGCGGCCGTATTTCGCCGCAACCTCCTCCAGCGATGCGCCGAAGACCACGCGAGAAAGGCCGCACCACAGAATCGCGCCCATGCACATGGGGCACGGCTCGGCCGTGGCGTAGATCGTCGCCCCCTTCAATTCTTCGGCGGGCCGCGCGGCGAGGAAGCGGCGAATGGCGACCATCTCGGCATGGGCGGTGGGGTCGTTCAGCTGCCGGCCGAGATTGGGGCCACGGGACAGAATTGTCCCGCCCCGTGCGATCACCGCCCCGAAAGGGAAGTCCGACTGAGCGGCCAGGGCGATGGCCTCGCGCATCAGGTCCTCGTCCCCGGGCCTTGGCGGCCCGACCATCGCGTCGGCGCGGGTTGGGGATGGGAAGAGCGCCAGGACGCTGCCGGCCCCGGCGGCAAGTCCGGCGACAACGCTCCGTCGGCTCGGGGCACCTGCGGACGGCTCGGGCCGCCTCTTCGTCGTCGCGTCAGCAGCGGTCATGGCATCCCCCGCAGCGCGTAGCTGACCACGCCGCATTGATTGGAACAACAGCCCGCGCCACAGGTCACCCCAAAAGAAAAGGCCCGGGCTTGCAGCCCGGGCCTCCCTTCATTTGTCTCGCCGAACGGCTCAGTGCGTCGTGGCGCCGCTTCGGTCGCGCTCCAGCGCCTCGTAGACCTGCTGCAGGTCGGCGAGATGGCGGGCCGCACGCTGCTTGGCGTCGTCGCCGGTGGCGTCGTTCGCGTCCTCGCGGGCGTCCTGGATCTGCTGGGCGAGGGCACCGAGATCAAGCTCCTCGACCGGTTTCGCCTCTTCGGCGAGGATGGTGAGTCCAGCCGGGTTCACCTCGGCGAAGCCGCCGCGGACGAAATAGCGCTTGGCGCCGCCGTCGGCCTTGATGGTGAGGATGCCGGGCTTGAGCATGCCGATGAAGGGCGCATGGCCGGCCAGAACGCCGAACTCGCCTTCCGCGCCCGGCACGATCACCTCGGTCACGGCGCCGGAAAAGACGAGGCGCTCGGGGGAGACCAGCTCAAAAGGTAAGGTCGCCATCTGTTCAATCTCCGGGTCGTCCCCGCCGGGGATCCCGCGGGAGCCTGCCGGCCGCCCTCGGGAGGATCAGGCCGGCGGAACGGCTCCGCCATGGGTAGGAGCCGGACGGCTCCGTGAAATCTCGTGTCCGGTCAGCGGCGGCGGTCGGCGACGAAGCCGACGCCCAGGCCGATGATCGCGCCCACCACGGCCGCGAGCAGGATGTGGCGGGTCTGCTCGGAAGTGAGGCCGCCGCGCGGCCCCTCCCCCTGTACGCGGATATCGATGCCCGGGAGGCGCAACTCCGCCACCTGGGGCCGGGTGAGCCAGCCGGTGATGCCACCGGCCAGCAGCCCGAGCACGAGGCAGACGATCTTGATGTTCATCGCGATCGCTCCGCCGCGTGTTTGGGATCAGGCCGCCTCGGCGGCCAGCTTCTTGCCCTTTTCGATGGCTTCGTCGATGGAGCCGACCATGTAGAAGGCCTGCTCGGGCAGGTAGTCGTACTTGCCTTCCACCAGGCCCTTGAAGCCGGAGATGGTGTCCTTCAGGTCCACGAGCTTGCCCGGGGAGCCGGTGAACACTTCCGCGACGTGGAAGGGCTGCGAGAGGAAGCGCTCGATCTTGCGGGCGCGGGCCACGGTGAGCTTGTCCTCTTCGGAGAGCTCGTCCATGCCCAGGATCGCGATGATGTCCTGCAGCGCCTTGTAGCGCTGGAGGGTCTGCTGCACCTGACGCGCCACGTTGTAGTGCTCCTCGCCGATGACCAGCGGGGAGAGGATGCGCGAGGTGGAGTCCAGCGGGTCCACCGCCGGGTAGATGCCCTTCTCGGCGATGGAGCGCGAGAGCACGGTCGTCGCGTCGAGATGGGCGAAGGAGGCGGCGGGCGCCGGGTCGGTCAGGTCGTCGGCCGGCACGTAGATGGCCTGCACCGAGGTGATCGAGCCCTTGGTGGTGGTGGTGATGCGCTCCTGCAGCGCGCCCATGTCGGTGGCCAGCGTCGGCTGGTAGCCCACCGCCGAGGGAATGCGGCCGAGCAGCGCCGACACTTCCGAGCCGGCCTGGGTGAAGCGGAAGATGTTGTCCACGAAGAACAGCACGTCCTGGCCCTGGTCACGGAAGTGCTCGGCGACGGTGAGGCCGGTGAGCGCGACGCGGGCGCGGGCGCCCGGAGGCTCGTTCATCTGGCCGTACACGAGGGCGCACTTGGAGCCGGCGGCAGAGCCGTTGTGCTCGTGGGGATCCACGTTCACCTTGGACTCGATCATCTCGTGATAGAGATCGTTGCCTTCACGGGTGCGCTCACCCACGCCGGCGAACACGGAATAACCGCCGTGCGCCTTCGCGATATTGTTGATGAGCTCCATGATGAGCACGGTCTTGCCCACGCCGGCGCCGCCGAACAGGCCGATCTTGCCGCCCTTGGAATAGGGCGCGAGCAGGTCCACCACCTTGATGCCGGTGACGAGGATTTCCGCCTCGGTCGACTGGTCCGCGTAGGACGGGGCGGGCTGGTGGATGGCGCGCTTGCCGTCGCCGATCACCGGGCCGAGCTCGTCCACCGGCTCGCCGATCACGTTCATGATGCGGCCGAGGGTGGCCTCGCCCACGGGCACCTGGATCGGCGCGCCGGTGTCTGCGACCGGCTGGCCGCGCACGAGGCCCTCAGTGGCATCCATCGCGATGGTGCGGACGGTGTTCTCGCCGAGATGCTGGGCGACTTCGAGCACCAGGCGGTTGCCGTGGTTGGTGGTCTCGAGCGCGTTCAGGATTTCCGGCAGATGGCCGTCGAACTGCACGTCGACAACGGCGCCAATGACCTGGGTAATGCGTCCGGTGGGATTCGCCATGTTCGTCGTCCTTTGTCCTCGTCCAGGCCGTGGTCAGAGCGCTTCGGCGCCGGAGATGATTTCGATGAGTTCCTTCGTGATCATGGCCTGACGCGTCCGGTTGTAGATCAGCGTCTGCTTCTTGATCATGTCGCCCGCGTTCCGCGTCGCGTTGTCCATGGCGCTCATCTGCGAGCCATAGAACGACGCCTGGTTTTCCAGGAGGGCGCGGAAGATCTGCACCGCGATGTTGCGGGGCAGGAGGTCGGAGAGGATGTCCTCCTCGGCCGGCTCGTATTCATAGTCCGGACCGGCCGCGCCCGCGTCCCGCGCCTCGAAGGTGGCGGGGATGATCTGCTGGGCGGTCGGAACCTGCGAGATCACGCTCTTGAACTGGGCGTAGAAGAGCGTGCACACGTCGAACGCACCCTGGTCGAGCAGGGCGAGGATCTTCGACGCGATGGCGTCGGCATCCTTGAAGCTCAGCGTGCGGACGGAGCGCAGGTCCACCAGCTCGATGATGCGGTCGGGATAGACCCGGCGCAGCTGGTCGTAACCCTTGCGGCCGATGCAGAAGAACTTGACGTCCTTGCCTTCGCCGATCAGCTGCTGCGCCCGCTCGCGGGCGAGGCGGACGATGGAGGTGTTGAAGGCGCCGCACAGGCCGCGCTCGCCGGTCGCCACCAGAAGCAGCTGCTTCTGGGTGGAGCCGGTGCCGGCGATGAGGACGGGCGCCTGCCCGCCGCCGATGATGCCGGCGGCAAGATTGCCCAGCACCGTCTCCATGCGCTCGGCATAGGGACGGGCCGCTTCCGCCGCCATCTGGGCGCGACGCAGCTTCGCCGCGGCGACCATCTGCATCGCCTTGGTGATCTTCTGCGTCGCCTTCACCGAGGCGATGCGGTTTCTTAGGTCTTTCAGGCTCGCCATCGTGCCCGTCCGTCAGGTTCGAGGAACAGGCGCCGTTCAGGCAAAGCTCTTGGCGAAGGCGTCGATGGCCTTCGTCAGCTTCTCCATGGTGTCCTTGGAGATTTCCTTGGACGAACGGATGGCTTCCAGGATTTCGGGATGCTGCGAGCGCAGCGCCAGAAGCAGGCCCTGCTCGAACTCGCGGACCTTGGAGACCGGCAGCGGGTCGAGATAGCCGTTGGTGCCGGCAAAGATCACCGCCACCTGCTCCTCAACCTTCAGCGGAGCGAACTGGCTCTGCTTCAGCAGCTCGGTCAGGCGGGCACCGCGGTTGAGCAGCTTCTGGGTGGAGGCGTCGAGGTCGGAACCGAACTGGGCGAAGGCCGCGAGCTCACGATACTGGGCGAGCTCGCCCTTGATCTTGCCGGCAACCTGCTTCATCGCCTTGATCTGGGCCGAGGAGCCCACGCGCGACACCGAGAGGCCGACGTTCACCGCCGGGCGGATGCCCTGGTAGAACAGGTCGGACTCAAGGAAGATCTGGCCGTCGGTGATGGAGATCACGTTGGTCGGGATATAGGCCGACACGTCGTTCGCCTGGGTCTCGATGACCGGGAGAGCGGTGAGCGAACCGGCGCCGTGGGCGTCGTTCAGCTTGGCCGCGCGCTCCAGCAGGCGGGAGTGGAGGTAGAACACGTCGCCGGGATAGGCTTCGCGGCCCGGCGGGCGGCGCAGCAGCAGCGACATCTGGCGATAGGCCACGGCCTGCTTGGACAGGTCGTCGTGGATGATGAGCGCGTGCATGCCGTTGTCACGGAAATACTCGCCCATGGCGGTGCCGGTGAACGGCGCCAGGAACTGCATCGGCGCGGCGTCCGAGGCGGTGGCGGCGACGACGATGGAATATTCCAGCGCGCCCTGCTCCTCGAGCACCTTCACGAACTGCGCGACGGTGGAGCGCTTCTGGCCCACCGCGACGTACACGCAATAGAGCTTCTGGCTCTCGGGGGCGTCGCCGGCGTTCAGGGGCTTCTGGTTCAGGATGGCGTCGAGCGCCACGGCGGTCTTGCCGGTCTGGCGGTCGCCGATGATCAGCTCGCGCTGGCCGCGGCCGATCGGGATCAGCGCGTCGATGGCCTTGAGGCCGGTCTGCATGGGCTCATGCACCGACTTGCGCGGGATGATGCCCGGCGCCTTCACGTCGACGCGGCGACGCTCGGTGAACATGATCGGGCCCTTGCCGTCGATCGGGTTGCCGAGGGCGTCCACGACGCGGCCGAGCAGGCCCTTGCCGACCGGGGCGTCCACGATGGCGCCGGTGCGCTTGACCGTCTGGCCTTCCTTGATCTCGCGGTCGGAGCCGAAGATCACGATACCGACGTTGTCGATTTCGAGGTTCAGCGCCATGCCGCGCGTGCCATTCTCGAACTCGACCATCTCGCCGGCCTGGACATTGTCGAGGCCGTAGACGCGGGCGATGCCGTCACCGACGGAGAGCACCTGACCGACCTCGGAGACCTCGGCCTCCTGGCCGAAGCCCTGGATCTGCTCTTTCAGGATGGCGGAGATTTCAGCGGCTCGAATGTCCATCAGCGGACCTCTTTCATCGCATGCCGGATAGAATTGAGTTTGGTCTTGAGGGAGGCGTCGACCATGCGGGAGCCGAGCTTCACGATGAGACCACCGAGGATGGACGGATCGACGGTGACGTCGAGGTTCACGTCCTTGCCGGTCTGTTGCGCCAGCGCTTCCTTGAGCGCGGCGAAGTGGGTGTCGCTCAGGGGAGCGGCCACCGTCACCTGCGCCGTCGTCTCGCCGCGCTGGGCGGCAACGAGGGCGGCATAGTCGGAAATCATCCGGGGCAGCGCGAAGAGACGGCGATTCTGCGCCACCAGCTTCACGAAATTCCCGGCAAGACCGGAAATCTCCGCCTGACCAAGAACCGCGGTGATGGCTTTGAGCTGCTCCTCGGCCGAAAAGACCGGGCTCTTCACCAGCCGCGCCAGATCCGCGCTTTCAGCAATCATGGCCGACAGTCGATCGAGATCCGCCTTAACGGAATCGACGGCGCCGGCCTCCCTCGCCAGTTCGAACAGCGCGGTCGCATAGCGCCCCGCCATGCCTGACACGATCGTATCCGCCACCCCGCACCTCTCTCGGACTTCCAGGGCCGGTCACGCACCTTGCGTCACCTCTCCCCAAGCCCTTGATCTGTTGGGAATAAAATTATGCGACCTCGCGAGGGGGCTGAACCCGTCCCTCGAAATCCCGGAGTGCCTAACACAGGCGGATCAAGGCGGCAACATGACGGGAGGATGGCGCATAGGCCGCATTGCCGCACCGCGTCAGGCTTGACCGTAACGCAACCCGCGTCAGGGCCTCAGCTTTGGCCGAGAAACTGCCTGAGCTCCGCCGTCTGAGGATTCGCAAATACATCTTCAGGCGGGCCGATCTCGTGCACGCGGCCCTGGTGCATGAACACCACCCGGTCGCATACTTCCCGCGCGAAGCGCATCTCGTGCGTGACCATGAGCAGCGTCATGCCCTCCTCGGCCAGCTTCTTCACCACGGCCAGCACCTCGTTCACCAGCTCGGGATCGAGGGCGGAGGTGATCTCGTCGCACAGCAAGGCGAGCGGCTTCATGGCGAGCGCCCGCGCGATGGCGACGCGCTGCTGCTGGCCGCCCGAGAGTTCATCGGGGTAGGCATCGAACTTGTGGGCAAGGCCCACCTGCTCGAGGCGCACCCGTGCCTCGGCCTCGGCCTCCTTCTGCGACACCTTCTTCACCACCATGGGCGAGAGCATCACGTTGCGCCCCGCGGTGAGGTGGGGGAACAGGTTGAAGCCCTGGAAGATCATTCCGACCTTCAGCCGGAGCGCGCGCAGGTGCACCTCGTCCGGCAGGAGCTGGGCGCCGGCGACGGTGATGGCGCCGTCATTGATGGTCTCCAGCCCGTTCACGCAGCGCAGAAGGGTCGATTTGCCCGAACCCGACTTGCCGATGATGGCGATGACCTCCCCGGCCGCCACGTCGAGGTTGATGCCCTTCAGCACCTCGTTCTGGCCGAAGCTTTTGCGGACCTCAGTGATGGTGATGAGCGACATTCAGCTTCCTTTCGAGAAGCTGGCTGCTCTTCGACAGAGGCCAGCACAGCACGAAATATATGAGGGCGGCGAAGCCGTAGACGGTGAACGGCTCGAACGTGGCGTTGGTGATGATGGTGGCGGCCTTGGACAGCTCGACGAAGCCGATGATGGAGGTCAGCGCCGTGCCCTTCACCACCTGCACGGAAAAGCCCACCGTGGGCGGCACGGCGATGCGCAGGGCCTGGGGGAGCACCACGTAGCGCAGTTGCTCGAAGAAGCTCATGGCCAGCGAGGAGGAGGCCTCCCACTGGCCCTTCGGAACGGCTTCCACGCAGCCGCGCCAGATCTCCGCGAGGAAGGCGGAGGTCCACAGCGTCAGCGAGACGAACGCCGCCGCCCAGGGCGAGACGTCGAGGCCCATGAGCGGCAGGCCGAAGAAGATGAGGAACAGCTGCATCAGCAGCGGCGTGCCCTGAAACAGCTCGATGTACAGATTGGCCGCCCGTTGCAGCCACACCTTCCGGGCGATGCGGCAGTAGAGCACCACGAGGCCCAGCACGCCGCCGCCGACGAAGGCGAGGATGGAGAGCAGCACGGTCCAGCGCGCGGCGAGGAGGAGGTTGGAGACGATGTCCCAGGTCGTGAATTGGGTCATGTCGCCTTCCTCCGGCGGGGAAAGAGAACCAGCCCGAGCCCCCGCATCACCTGGCGCAGCAGCACCGCCAGCAGGAGATAGAGGAGGGTCGCGACGATGTAGGCCTCGAAGGCCCGGAAGGTGCGTGACTGGATGAAGTTGGCGGCGAAGGTCAGCTCCTCCACCGAGATCTGGGAGCACACCGCAGAGCCGAACATCACGATGACCATCTGCGAGCTGAGCGCCGGCCAGATCTTCTGAAGGGCCGGCACCAGCACCACATGACGGAACGTCTGGATGGGGCTCATGGCGAGGCTCGCGCCAGCCTCGAACTGGCCCCGCGGCGTCGCCTCGATGCCGGCGCGGATGATTTCGCAGGCATAGGCGCCGAGATTGATGACCATGGCGAGGATGGCCGCCTGCATCTCGGTGAGCCCCACGCCGACCGCCGGCAGGCCGAAGAAGATGAAGAACAGCTGGATCAGGAACGGCGTGTTGCGGATCAGCTCCACATAGGCCGAGACGATCGGCCGGAGCCAGCGGGGCCCCAGCGCCTTCGCCCAGGCGCAGGCGATGCCGAGCCCGACGCCGAGCGTGCCGCCGACCACGATCAGCTCCACGGTGATGGCGACCCCCTTCGCCAGCACCGGCCCATAGTCGGCCAGGGATGAGAAATCGAAACTGTAGGCCATGTCCGGCTGGTCCCCCGATGGCGCCGCGCCCGTGGATCGCCCCCCGCCCGGTCACGAGCGGGGAGCGATGTCCTCAGAGGTCCTTCGGCAGCGGGGCGCCGAGCCACTTCTCGGAGATCTTCTCCAGCGCGCCGTCCGCCTTGGCGGCGGTGAGGATGGCGTTGACCTTCTCCAGCAGCTTCGGCTCGTCCTTGTTCAGGCCGACGAAGCAGGGCGAGTTCTTGATGAGCACCTTCACGGTGGGCTTCTTCGGCGGGTTGCGGGCAAGGATGGCGGCGGCCACCACATTGCCGGTCGCAACCACCTTCACCTGGCCCGAAAGGAAGGCCGAGATGGTGGAATTGTTGTCCTCGTAGCGCTTGATGTCGGCGGTGGGCGGGGCGACCTTGGTCAGCTCCAGATCCTCCACGGAGCCGCGGGTGACGCCCACCGTCATGCCGGCGATGTCCTCCACCTTCTCCACCTTCACGTCGGCCGGGCCGAAGATGCCGTTGAAGAAGGGGGCGTAGGCCACCGAGAAGTCGATCACCTTCTCGCGGTCGGGGTTCTTGCCGAGGCTGGAGATGACGAGATCGACCTTCTTGGTCTGCAGGTAGGGGATGCGGTTGGCGCTCGTCACCGGCACCAGCTCCGCCTTCACGCCCAGGCCCTTGGCGATGAGGTTGGCCACGTCGATGTCATAGCCCAGGGGCTTGAGGTCGGTGCCCACCGAGCCGAACGGGGGAAAGTCCTGCGGTACGGCGATCTTGATGACGCCGGCCTTGAGGATGTCATCGAGCGCTTCCGCCTGGGCGGGGGCGGCGGCAAGGCCGAGGGTCAGCGCGCCGCCGAGAGCGGCTGCGGCCAGGGTCCGGGAGAGGAAAGATCTGCGGGTGGCCTGCATGGCGGGACCGAAACTCCTTGGGCGGCGCGTTAAGCGCCATCAGCCCAACGGAGCAAGGGATATGCCAGCGTGCGCCAAATACCGCCGCGCACAGGCGCGGGCGGACCAACCCTTGCGGGCAAGGCCTTCCAAGCTGAACCCAACAACGCAAAATGCCCCGCCCGAGCATTCGGACGGGGCACTTGCCTAAAGTCTAAGCAGATGCCGAACGGTGCGCCGTTCGGCATCTGCTCGGGTCAGTTGGCCTGCGAGGACTTGTTGGGCGTCGCCGGGAAGGCGGCGTTCTTCACGGTGCCCTTCATCAGCTCGACGGCGAGCTTCAGCTGGGTGTCGTCCTTCGGATCCGGCGGGACGTAGGAGGGCGAGCCGGTCTGCTCGTCTTCGCCATTCTTCAGGTGGCCCTTCAGCGAGGCTTCGCCGCGGGTCGAGTCCGTGGTCACGCCCAGCTTCTGCTTCATCTCGTCCGGCAGGTCCTGCACCAGCACGATGTCCGGCTCGATGCCCTTGGCCTGGATGGAGCGGCCCGACGGGGTGTAGTAGCGCGCCGTCGTCAGCCGCAGCGCGCCCTGCTGGCCGAGCGGGATGATGGTCTGCACCGAGGCCTTGCCGAAGGTGCGCGAGCCCAGGACGGTCGCGCGCTTGTGGTCCTGCAGGGCGCCGGCGACGATCTCGGAGGCCGAGGCCGAGCCGCCGTTCACCATCACGATCACCGGCTTGCCCTTGGTGAGGTCGCCGCCACGGGCGTTGAAGCGCTGCGTCTCTTCCGGGTTGCGGCCACGGGTGGAGACGATCTCGCCGCGATCGAGGAAGGCGTCGGACACCGCCACCGCCTGGTCAAGCAGGCCGCCGGGGTTGTTGCGCAGGTCGATGATGTAGCCCTTGATCTTGTCCGGGCCGATCTTCGCGGTCAGGTCGTCTATGGCCTTCTTCAGGGTCTCGAAGGTCTGCTCGTTGGTGAAGGAGTTGATGCGGATGTAGGCGATGTCATCCGCCTCCACGCGCGAGCGCACCGTCTGCAGCTTGATGGTGTCGCGCACCAGCTTCACTTCGATGGGCTTCTCGGTGCCCTTGCGCAGGATGGTGAGCGTGATGGGCGTGTTCACCGGCCCGCGCATCTTGTCCACCGCCTCGTTCAGGGTCATGCCCTGAACCTGGTCGCCGTCGAGCTTGGCGATGAGGTCGCCGGACAGCACGCCGGCCTTGGCGGCGGGGGTGCCCTCCATGGGGGTGACGACCTTCACCAGGCCGTCTTCCATGATGACCTCGATGCCGAGGCCGCCGAACTCGCCGCGCGTCTGCACCTGCATGTCACGGTGGTTCTTCGCGTCCATGTAGGAGGAGTGCGGGTCCAGCGACTGGAGCATGCCGTTGATGGCCGCCTCGATCAGCTTGGCGTCATCGGGCTTCTCGACATAGTCGGCGCGCACGCGCTCGAACACGTCGCCGAACAGGTTGAGCTGCTTGTAGGTATCCGACGACGCGGCCTCGGCCGCGGTCCCGAGGATGAGCCGTGGCTGGACCGCTGCAACCGCCACGAGGGCGCCAGCCGCCACGCCAAGAAGAAAGAGAGACGTCCGACGCATTATCCACGTACCTTCTGAATGTCCGTTGCCGCCCACCAAGGCGTGGGATCGATCGAGGACCCGTCTTTTCGGAACTCGACATACAATTGGGGCTGTCCCGTGGCCGTTCCCGGCGACGGTGAGCCGTTCTGGGCGGATGCGCCGCTACCCCCCGGACCGCGCTGCACCGTGCCCCCCACGGTGCGGGACAGGCCCCCCATGACCCCCACCGGCTCGCCCGCGAGGACGAACTGGCCGAGGTCCACGGTGATCCGTTCCATGCCTGCCATCAGAATATGGTAGCCACCGCCCGCGTTGATAATCAAGAGTTGGCCATAGCTGCGGAAGGGGCCGGCATAGACCACCCAGCCGTCCGCCGGGGCGCTCACCGGGGCGCCGGCCCGGGTGGCGATGGTCATGCCCTTCTCGCTACCTCCCACCCCATCCGCCGCGCCGAAGGTCCGCACCGTCACGCCGGCGACCGGAAGAGGCAGCAAGCCTTTGGCCTGCGGGAAAGCGATGGCCGGCGTCAGGCGCGCCGGATCTTTCAGCGCGGCAAGGTCAGGCCGCCCGGCTTCCTGGGGGCGCGTCACCGCCTGCGCGGCGTCGGCAGCCCTTGCGGAAGGGGCCACCTCATTCTCCAGTCTCGTCACGAGATCGTGCACATCGCCAGTGGCCTTGGCGACGCTTTCGGCCTGCGCCTTGTCGCTGGACGCGACCGGATGCTCCTCCGCCTGCCGCTTCTGGCGCTCGCCCACCAGCGCAGCGAGGCGGCGGCTGTCCTCGTCGAGGTCGGCGCGCAGGGTGGTGAGGCGGTCGCGGGCTGCGGCGAGCTCGGTGCGCACCCGTGACAATTCGGAAAGATCGGAGGCCAGCGTCTCCGCCTCCACCCGCAATTCGGGCAGCAGCGCGCCGAGCAGGATGGCCGAGCGCACCGCATCCAGCGCATCGTCCGGGCGCATGAGGATGGCGGGGGGCGGCTCCCGCCCCATGCGCAGCAGCGCGGCCAGCACCTGGGCGAGGACGCCCCGGCGTTTGCCCAGCGAGGTGTTGAGATCTGCGGCGGAACGATCCAGCTGGACGATGCGGCCTTCCACGTCGATGAGCTGCTGCTCCACCGCGCGGGTGCGGGCGGCCGTGTCGAGCAGCATCTGGTTGAGACGGCCGCGATCGCCCTTGGCGGCCTCGAGATCCTCGCGCAGCTGGCGCTGCGCCTCCTCGGAGCCTTTCACGTCGGCCCTCAGGGCGTCCGTGTCGATACCGGAGCGGTTGACCGGCGGCGGCAGCGGAACAGCCGGGGCGGGCGCGCCCGGCTGGGCGATGGCCGCGGGAACGCGAAGCCACGGCGCCGCGGCCACAAGGGCCGCAGCCAGCGTCAGGAAGATCAGGACCGACCGGGGCATCATGAACCGATCCTCAACGAACAGGGTTGAGGATCGGTAAAGCCCAAGCCGATCCCGGGCGGCTGTTCGGGCTCGCGCGCCCTCAGCCCTCCATGCTCTCCAGCTCGGAGATCATCCGGTCGATGAGGTTGAGGCCGGTCTGCCAGAAGGCCGGGTCGCGCGCGTCGAGGCCGAAGGGCGCGAGCAGCTCCGCATGGTGCTTGGTGCCGCCCGCCGCGAGCATCTCCAGATACCGTTCCGCAAAGCCGTCGGACGCCTTCTCGTACACCGCATAGAGCGAGTTCACGAGGCAGTCGCCGAAGGCATAGGCGTAGACGTAGAAGGGCGAGTGGATGAAGTGCGGAATGTAGGTCCAGAAAGTCTCGTAGCCCGCGCCGAGGTGGATGGCCGGGCCGAGGCTCTCGCTCTGCACACCCATCCAGATCTCGCCGATCTTCTCGGAGGTCAGCTCGCCCTGGCGGCGCTCGGAATGGACGTTGCGCTCGAAGGTATAGAAGGCGGTCTGGCGGACCACCGTATTGATCATGTCCTCCACCTTCTGGGCGAGCATGATCTTGCGGGTCCTGGGATTTTCCGCCGAGTCGAGCAGCTTGCGGAAGGTCAGCATCTCGCCGAACACGGAGGCGGTCTCCGCCAGCGTCAGCGGGGTCGGCGCCATGAGCGCGCCCTGCCGGGCGGCGAGCACCTGATGGACGCCGTGGCCCAGCTCATGGGCGAGCGTCATCACATCCCGCGGCTTGCCCTGGTAGTTGAGCAGCACGTAGGGGTGCGCCGACGGCACGGTGGGATGGGCGAAGGCACCGGGTGACTTGCCGGGGCGGACCGGCGCGTCGATCCAGGACTTGTCGAAGAAGGTGCGGGCGATGTCGGCCATCTTCGGCGAGAAGTTGCCGTAGGCGGTGAGCACCGTGTCCTTCGCCTCGCCCCAGCCGATGTCGCGGCTCTCCACCTTCGGAAGCGGCGCGTTGCGGTCCCAGAACTCCAGCCGCTCCTTGCCGAACCAGCGGGCCTTCAGCGCGTAATAACGGTGCGACAGGCGCGGATAGGCCTCGCGGATGGAGGAGACCATGGCGTCCACCACCTCCTTCTCCACCCGGTTGGCGAGGTGGCGGGAGGAGGCGACATCGGGGAAGCCGCGCCAGCGGTCGGAAATTTCCTTGTCCTTCGCCAGCGTGTTGGTGATGAGCGTGAACAGGCGCAGGTTCTTGGAGAACGTATCCGCAAGGGCGAGGCCGGCGGTGCGGCGTACCTCCTCCTTGGTGTCCTGCATGAGGTTCAGCGTGGGCTCGATGGCCAGTTCCTGCCCGTCCACGTTGAAGCGCAGGGAGGAGATCGTCTCGTCGAACAGCCGGCTCCAGGCGCTGCGCGAGGGGCTCGACTTCTCGTGGAACAGCTGCTCGATCTTGTCGTCGAGCTGATAGGGCTTGTCCTTCCTCAGATCCTCGATCCACGGCCGGTAGTGGCCGAGCGCCGGATCGGCCATGGCGGCTTCCAGTGCCGCGTCGTCGAGGCGGTTCAGCTCCAGCGTGAAGAACAGGAGATGGGTGGACGAATCGGTCAGCCGCTCCTGGATGTCGCCGTAGAATTTGGCGCGGGCCGGGTCCGAGGTGTCGCCGGCATAGACCAGGCTGCCATAGGAGGCGATGCGGCCGAGGAGGTCGTCCACCGCCTCATACCGCCTCACCGCCTCGGCAAGCGCCGCGCCGGCACCGGGCGCTGTGAGGATATCGGAGAGCTTGCCCTTGTAGGCGGCCTCGAAGGCCTTGCACTCGGCATCGGCCTTGGTGATGTCGGCGGCCAGCTCCGGCGCGTCCATCCCGGCATAAAGGTCGGTGAGGTTCCATTCCGGCAGCGTCTCGGTGGCGGAGGCGGTGGCTGCGGCGGTCTGGGCGGCGTGACGGGCGGCGGCAAAGGCGCTTTCGAAATCGTGCGAACGAACGGGCATCGCCGAAATGCGGGCAATGGCGTGCGGGAGACTGTGCGGCATGGAACCTCCGGAAACGGCGGCGCGGTCCATTTCGGCCACACCGCTCCTTGCTTCGATCGTGGCGGACAAAATCGCCGCAATGGCTCCGCGCCGCAAGCCGGGTCGAAGCGGGCGCCTGCGGCCGGCGTCGGAATGGGCTGAACTTGGGTCAGGGGTTCTTAACCATCACCGCCCAATGTCGGGGACGAATCCCCCGTACCGAGTCGCCCGCCACTCCATGTCTTCTTCCCTCCTCATCGTCGAAGACGATTCCGAAGAGGCGCGCCGCCTCGAACAGGCGCTCACCCGAATGGGCTACCGCTGCACCGTCGCGCAAGACGGCGACACGGCCCTTGCCCGGCTTGCGGCGGAGCAATTCGACGCGGTGCTGCTCGATCTGGTGCTGCCCGGGCTCGATGGCATGGGCGTCCTCTCCGCCCTGACGGCGGCGGGGGACGAGACCCCTGTCGTCGTTCAGGTGACCTCCGCCGGCCTGGACGCCGCCGGCGGCGCCATCCGGGCGGGCGCCCGCGATTTCGTGGTGAAGCCGGCCGGCGCGCTGCGCCTGGAAGTGGCGCTCACCAATGCCATCGCCCTGGGCCGGGCCTCAGGCGGGAGCCGCCCGGCGGTCCGGCAGGCGGGTGCGGTCGCAACTCCGGATAATGTGATCGCGTTTCCGTCCCACGCGGCCCAGGCGCGCGCCGCCGGTGCTGCGGATGCGGCCATCGGCGCCACCTTTGCCCATCTGGATGCGTCCGGCCATGCCCGCAGGCTGGACCAGATCGAGGCGGAAGCCATCCGTTTCGCTTGCCATCTCTACGGCGGGCGAATGGCGGAGGTGGCGCGGCGCCTCGGCATCGGCCGCTCGACGCTTTACCGCAAGCTCGCGGAGCTCGACGGCGCAGAGGTAGAGACCAACCACCAACTGGAACCGTCAGCGGCGCAATTTGTTGCTGCCGAGTGACAAGGCACCACAAACCCGGCATTCGCCCAAGCTTGTGAGTTGATTGGCGCCGTCCGGCACGGCACCAACACAAGAAGTGGAGGCGAGGAGAGCATCATGGGCATCGCACAGCGTGAGGTTAGCGTCGCGGGCACGTTGTGCCGGCTGATGAGCGCTGGCCTGGTGGGGCTCTCCCTCGGCATCGCTCCGGCGGTCGCCTCGCCGAACGGCGTTCCCGTGACCGCCAATGCGGGCATGGGCACGGGTGACGTCGGCCCCGGTGATGCCGCACCCTCGTCCGCCCGCGCCACGGGCGGCATCGATGGTGCCGGCAATTCCGCCCCGCTCACCACGCCCCTGCCGCCCGCCGCCGCACCGGCTTACGCGCCCGCAGCCACGCCCCGCGCTTCCGCGCCCTCGACCGTGGCGTCCCCGGTTCGCGGCGGCGTCGATTCCGCCGGCGATGGTGCCGCGCCGGCCGCGGCCCAGGTCAATCCGCCCCCCGTCCAGCCGGCTCCGGCCCAGACCGCGACGCCGGCTCCCGCGACGCCTGCCCCCGCCACTCCTCCCTCCGCGCCCCAGCCGGTGGAGGCCGCCGATCCGCTCGCGCCGGTGGGCGAGGCCATCGCCGCGCTGATCGCCACGCCCGAGGCCGTCACCACCTCCAAGAAGGAGCAGGAGGCGCTGGCGGCGTTCTACGGCGCTCGCCAGAACATGCCGGTGTTCGTCTCCGACACCGGGCTCGACGTGCGCGGCAAGGCGGTCATCGCCCGCCTCGACGCGGCCGGAGAGGACGGGCTAGATCCCTCCGATTATCAGGTTCCGCTGCCCAAGCGGGGCGCCACCGCCGCCGATCTCGCCCGCACCGAGCTGAAGATCGCGGTCGCGGCCATGACCTATGCCCGCCATGCGCAGGCCGGCCGCTTCGATCCTGGCCGGATCTCCTCGCTGGTCACGCCGGTGCGCGACATTCCCGACCCGACCGCAGCCCTGACCAAGGTCGCCTACGCGCCCGACGCCAACGCCGCCCTCGCCGCCTTCAACCCGCCCCATGCCGGCTACAAGGCGCTGAAGGCGCAGCTTGCCAGGGCCAACGGCAGCGCGCCCACCATCCCCGCCATTCCGCCCGGCCCGCAGGTGAAGCCCGGCGCCAGCGATCCGCGCATGCCCACCCTGCGCGCCCGCCTTGGCGTGACCGAGCGTCCGGGCAACGATCTTGTCTACGATCCGACGCTGGTGGATGCGGTGAAGGCGTTCCAGGAGTCGGCGAAGATCAAGCCCACCGGCATCATCGGACCGCAGACCCTGGCCGCGCTCAACGTGGGCGCCACCGGCGGCGGCGGCAGCCTGCGCAACGATGTCATCGCCAATATGGAGCGCTGGCGCTGGCTGCCGCGCGACCTCGGCGAAAAGAACGTGATGGTGAACATCCCCGAGTTCATGGTGCGCATCAACCAGGACGGCCGGGTGATCCACGAGACCCGCGTGGTGGTGGGCAAGCCGGAGACACCGACGCCGCTCCTCACCCGCGAGATGCAGTACATCGTGGTCAATCCGGCCTGGAACATCCCGCCGAGCATTGCCCGCAACGAGATGATGCCGCTGCTGCGCAGCGACCCCGGCGCCCTGGCCCGCCGCGGCATCCAGGTGGTGCGCAACGGTTCGGGCGGCTATTCGTTCCGGCAGGATCCGGGCGAGCGGAACGCTTTGGGGCGCATCAAGTTCATGTTCCCCAACGACCACTCGGTCTACCTGCACGACACGCCGTCCAAGGCGCTGTTCCAGAACGACCGCCGCGCCTACAGCCACGGCTGCGTGCGCGTTTACGAGCCGCTCAAGTTCGGCGAGGTCATCTTCGACATGGGCCTGCCGGGCGACACCTGGAGCGAGCAGCGCATCGCCAAGATGTTCGGCGGCTCGGAGCGCTACATCAATCTGAAGCAGCGCTTCCCGGTCCACATCGTCTATTTCAATGCCTTTGTGGACGGCTCCGGGCGCCTCGTGATGCGCGAGGATCTCTACGGCATCAACGCCGCGACCAAGACGTTCCTCGGGCTCGACGGCAAGCAGCGAATCGCCGACAGCGCGACGCCCAAGACCGCGCCCCGCGCGCGCTGAACCCGCTGGCAACGCAACCGACCGTAAAGGCCCGCTCCGGCGGGCCTTTCTTTTTTATCAATGCGTTAACTCGGCCACCCGCCACGGTTCTGCGACAACCTGCCGCGATTTTGCCGGAAAAGTCAGCGCTACTGCCCCTTGCCTGATGCGCCACGGCCACAGCCTCAGGTCAGGCTTGGCACGTTTTCGCCATACTCCGCCGCTACTCACGGGACCGTGACCGAAGGCGAGGCCCGCTGCCCTCTTCGGCGCGCTGGGGGAGCCGGGTGTCAACGCACCCTTAACCGAACCCGACAAGACTCTGTCTCCATCGCTTCGCGGCAACAGTCGCGAAGCCCTTGAAATCTGAGCCTCGGGTTCGAGACATTGGCCATCCGCACCACGCCTGAAACCGCCCGCCCCCCGCGCCGCTGCCGCGGCCCTCGCGGTCGGTCCGCCTTTCAGGCGTTCCTCCCGGCCCTCGCCATGGCGGGAAGTCTCGTCCTCGCCGGCACCACTTCGCTGCAGAATGCGGTCGCCAACGGCGACACCCGCACCATCACCCTGCACCACACCCATTCCGGCGAAAACGGCAGCTTCACCTTCAAGAAGGACGGCCGCTACGACCCGGCGGTTCTCGCCCAGCTGAACCATTTCCTGCGTGACTGGCGCAACCAGAAGTCGACGCAGATGGACCCCCAGCTGTTCGACATCGTCTGGGAAGTCTACCGGGAGGTGGACGCCACCGCGCCGATCCAGATCGTCTCGTCTTACCGGTCGCCGGAAACCAACTCCATGCTGCGCTCCCGCTCCAGCGGCGTGGCGAAGTTCTCCCAGCACATGCTGGGCAAGGCGATGGACTTCTACATTCCCGGCGTGAACCTCACCGATCTGCGCGTCGCGGGCCTCAGGCTCCAGCGCGGGGGCGTCGGCTTCTATCCCACCTCCGGCTCCCCCTTCGTCCATATGGACACCGGCAGCGTGCGCCACTGGCCGCGCATGAGCCACGACCAGCTCGCCCGCGTCTTCCCGGACGGCAAGACCGTGCATGTGCCCACCGACGGGCGCCCGCTGGCGAAGTATGACGTGGCTCTGGCCGAGCTCCAGGCGCGCGGCTCCAAGCCCGGCGTGGGCGTCGCAAGCGGCGGCAAGAGCAAGAACTTCTTCGCCAGCCTGTTCGGCAAGAAGGATGCGGAGGACGACGAGGGCGGCGAAGCCCCGGCCGCGGCCTCCTCGACGGTGGCCTCCGCCGAAGACAGCGCACCCCGCGAGACGCCCGCCGCCGCGCCGGCCCGCGCGGTCCGCATGGCGTCCGCCACCATGCCGATTCCCCCGACCCGTCCGGCGGAGATCGTCGCCGGTGCCATGGTCAGCGCCCAGGCGACGCGCAACGGCTTCCTCGCCCCGCTGCCCCTGCCGCGCCCGGCGGAGGCCGATCGCGGGACGCGCACCGCCAGCCTCGGCGCGGCGCCGGTGCCGCTGCCCTCGGTCATCACGCGCGGAACGGACGGAGAGACGGGGCCGGTTCTCGGCTACGCCTCGGCTGGTTCGATGATGGATCAGCGCATGCCGCTCACCGGCGGCTTCATGGCCGGGGCACACGGGCACACGGCCTCCGTCGCGACCGCGCCGGTGGCCGCAAGCGCCCCCTCTCCCGGACGGCAGCGCACCAAGCTGTCGGAAATCGCCTTCGGGCGCCTGTTCCTGTCGCCGAGCCTGTCCAACGAGCTCTACCTGCGCGTGCCGGAGATGCGGCAGCTGGCGACCTTCATGGCGCCGCCGCGCGAGGTGGTGGCGACGGCCTTCTCGCGGGATGGCTCGTTCGGCCTCAAGGCCCGCTTCGCCGGCACCGCCGTGGCGGACCTGCCGACCTATGTGTTCCGTGCGCCGCAGGTGGCCTACAACACCTCGCGCATGTGAGCGAGGGCATGTGAGCGAGGGCGTGTGAGCGAGGCGAGCGGGATTCCCGCCCGCCGCCGTCAGACGAAAATGCCGAGCGCCTGCATATAGAGATCCACGATGGCCTCGTGCTCCTTGCGCTCGTCCACATCCTCCTTGCGGATCTTCAGGATGGTGCGCAGCGCCTTCACGTCGAAGCCGTTGGCCTTGGCTTCGGCGAACACGTCCTTGATGTCGTCGGCAATGGCCTTCTTCTCCTCCTCGAGGCGCTCGATGCGCTCGATGAAGGACTTGAGCTGTTCCTTGGCAAAGCCCGCGGGGGAATCTGTCACGTCTTCCGCCACCTGGACGGTCTCCTTGGGTTCCGTCGCGCGTCCGTCGAGGCCAAGCCGGGGCGGCGCGCGGGTCAAAGGGTGGAGCCGTCGCGGCTCCGGAGGGAAAGCTGATAGAGGCGGGCCGGACGGCGCGCGTCAAGGATGCGTCCCCGCTTTCCACCCTGTCCGCAATCCACAAGGGGGCCGCCCATCGCCGATGGAAGCACTTTCGTGAGCAAAGCCCCCACCCTGAGCATGGCCCTGGGTACCGTGGTGCTGACGCTCGGGGCGCTGGCCATGGGCGCCTCCGTGCTGTTCGTGCGTCTCGCGGACGTGGGACCGTTCGCCAGCGCCTTCTGGCGGGTGGCGCTCGCCCTGCCGCCGCTGGCGCTCTGGGCCGCCCTCGCGGAGGGAGCGCGCGCCTTCCGGCCCGACCGGCTCTCGCTGCTTGCCGGCGCCTTCTTCGCCGGAGATCTCTTCTTCTGGCACCTCGCCATCCTCGGCACGACGGTCGCCAATGCCACGGTGCTCGCCACCACCTCCCCCTTGTGGATCACCGCCTTCGCCGTGCTGGTGCTGCGCCAGAAGGTCTCCCGTGCGGGCCTTATCGGCCTCGCGCTGTGCATCGCGGGCGCGCTGGCGCTCGTGGGACGATCCTGGCAGTTCGACCCGCAGCATCTGCCCGGTGATGCGGCGGGGCTGGCGACGGCGGTGTTCTTCGCGGGCTATTTCCTCGCGGTGAGCCGGGCGCGCGCGGCGCGCGGTGCGGCGGCCATCACTTTCGTCTCCACTGCCACCACCGCGCTGATCCTGCTGATGGTGGCGCTCGTCGCCGAGCCGACCCTCTGGCCGGCCAGCACCAGCGGCGCGGCGGCGCTGGTGGCGCTGGCGCTCGTCTCGCAGGTGGGCGGGCAGGGGCTGATGGCGGTGGGCCTCGCCGCCGTGCCGCCGGCCTTCGGTGCCCTCGTCTTCTTCCTGGAGGTCGCCTCCGCCGCCGTGCTCGGCGCCCTGCTATTGGACGAGCCGCTCACCGCGCTTCAGGCGGCGGGCGGCGCCTTGATCCTCGCCGGCATCGTGGTCGCCCGCCCTCGCGCGCGAAAGGCGCGCAGCGCGGTTCCCCCACCCGCCACCGGCTACCGGGAGGGCAGGCATTGACGCCCCGCCGCGCAGAGGGCACACAACAGCCCATCATGCCCTTCGCTGCCACGCTCTTCCGCTTCGACGGCATGCCCGAACCCTGCGCGTCCGGCATCCCAACTCCGGAGCGGCAGGCCCGCCGTTCGCCAAGAAGTCCTGCGCCAAGAAGTCCTGCGCCAAGAAGTCCTGCGCCAAGACGCCGTTCGCCAAGACGCCTCGCGCTCCTCGTCGGCGCCACGCTCGCGCTCGGCATCGGCGCCACCCTCGTGCCGACCCCCGCCGCCGCCGAATTCCGGCTGTGCAACCGCACCCAGAGCCGGGTCGGCATCGCCCTCGGCTACAAGGAAGGCGACGCCTGGGCCACCGAAGGCTGGTGGAATGTCGCGGCCAACAGCTGCGAGACGCTGCTGCGCGGGGACCTCGCTGCCCGCTTCTATTACCTTTATGCGGTCGATTACGACCAGGGCGGCGAGTGGGCCGGCAAGGCCTACATGTGCACGCGGGAAAAGGAATTCACCATCAAGGGCGCCGAGGACTGCCTCGCGCGCGGCTTCGACCGCACCGGCTTCTTCGAAGTGGACACGCAGGAGCAGAAGTCCTGGACGGTTCAGCTCACGGAATCGAACCAGTCCAAGCAGAGCCAGGCCCCTGCCCCTCTGCCGCCGCCGGTGCCCCGCGCGAAGCCCTGAGACGGGTCAGATTCCGCGCCCCTCGACCTTGATGGTCAGCTGGCTCTCCAGCTCGCCGGCCCCATCGAGGCGCGGATTGACCGCCAGCGCCTGCCGCACCGCCTGCAACGCGCGCTTGTCGTCACCGAGATCACGCATGATGAGGGCGAGGCCGTAGAGCATGGCGAAGTGGCGCGGCTCGCGCGCCAGCACCTCCCGCATGTCCGCGAGGGCCGCTCCGTAATCGTCGCGCAGGTAGAAGATGGTCGCCCGGCGGCTGAGCGCGCCGATATAGTCGGGCTCGATCTCGATCACCGAATCCAGGAGCTGCAGGGCGAGCTCCGTCTCCTTCGCCTCGGCCGCCGCAGCGGCGCGGGCCATCAGGAGGTCGGCGCTGGGGCTGCCGGAATCGCCGAAGATCTGGTCCAGCCGGTCGGCGATCATCTTGGCGCTGCGATCGTCGGGGGCGACCTTGAGGGCGGCGAACAGGCCTTCTACCTGGCTGCGCTTGTCGCGGGGCAGGCGCGGCCGCGCGGGAGCCGGATCGGACGGCGCGGCGGCCGGAGGGCCCGGCTGCGGCATGGCCTTGTCGCCGCGCAATTGCTGCGCCTGCGCGAGGCCGCCGAGCATCGCAAGGGATAGCGCGGCGGCGAGGCCGAGACGGGCGGCACGGAGCGTGCGGCTGGCGGAAGCGGAATGCATCGCACGAGACATCATCGGCGAAGTGTCCGCCGCGACAGGGCGGCCGTCAACAGCCGCGCCGGCCACGGGGAGGCCCCGGGCCGGCGCGGCAGATCACATTTGCTCAAGAACCGACAGACCGGCCGAGGCCGGACGGGCTGATCAGCCCTGGCGCGCCTTGTAGCGCTTCTGGGTCTTGTTGATGATGTAGACGCGGCCCTTGCGGCGCACGAGACGGTTCTCGCGGTGGCGGCCGAGCAGCGACTTCAGGGAATTGCGGATCTTCATGACAAACTCGCTCGTGTCGAAATTCGGGGCCGACCGCGGCGCGCTTGCCGCGCGGCCTATCGACACCGGGAATTGCATCGGAGCCGGCGTGATAAGGGGCCGGAACCTCGATGTCAATGCGAGCAGCGGATTCCCGCCCCGACCCTTACGCCCGGTGGTAGGGATGCCCGGCGAGGATGGTGACCGCCCGATAGATCTGCTCCGCCAGCATCACGCGCACCAGCTGGTGGGGAAACGTCGCTGTGCCGTACGCGATCATGAGGGATGCCCGCGCCCGCACCTCTTCCCCCAGCCCGTCCGCTCCGCCGATGACGAAGGCGAGGGCGGCAAGCCCGCCGTCCCTGTCCGCCGCCATGCGACGGGCGAAGTCCTCGCTGGAGAGATGGCGCCCACGCGGATCGAGAACCACGATGCCGGCACCCGCCGGGATGGCCGCGAGGAGCGCTGTGGCTTCCTCGGCCATGCGGTCCTCGGCGCGTCGCGCGGCGGATTCGGCGATCTCGATCATGTCGCATGGGCCAAGCCCCAGCGGCCGGCCGGCGGGGCGGATGCGATCCACGTAGCGGGTCACGAGTTCGCGCTCCGCGCCGGCTTTCAGCCGGCCGACACAGGCGAGGACGAGGCGCACGTCGTCTAGAAACCCGCGGGAGCGCGAAACCGCATCAGGAGCGGGGCGTCCCGGCCCACATCTTCTCGATATTGTAGAAGTTGCGGACCTCGGGTTGGAAGACGTGGACGATCACGTCGTTCGCGTCGATGAGCACCCAGTCGCAGGCCGGCTGGCCTTCGACTCGCACCTGCTTGATCCCCACCGCCTTGAGCGCCTCGATGAGGTGCTCGGCGATGGCGCCCACATGCCGCTGCGAGCGGCCGGAGGCAACCACCATGTAATCGGCGATGGAGGTTTTGCCGCGCAGGTCGATGGAGACGATGTCCTCGGACTTGTCGTCTTCCAGCCGGGCTTGGACGAGGGCGAGGATTTCCGCAGCGTCGGGAAGCGCCTCGGAAACCTTGGCGTCTGAAACCGTGGCGGGCGGTGTCATCTCAGCGGCCGCCAGAAGTGCCGTCGTGGACAGGGATCCAAATCCTCTCGCTCAAGGCGACGGTCCAAACCGCCGCACCCCCTCAGAATGCCTGCAAATCAATGAATTTTCAAGACCTGTGGCGAGCGGTCTCGATTCGGCGGCCTTACCGCACCCCGCGCGCGGCCCGGATTCCCGTTGAAGACAGGGGGGATTTCAGCCCGTGGAGGAATACCCAGGCGGGCGGCGCGCAGTCCGCCAGGAGGCGGGCCTCATGCTCGCCGAGACGATAGCGCGCCAGCGCCTGCGCAGCCGGAGAGGCGGTGGCGGCGAGGCTCTGGCCCATGCGATCCACCACCGCGATGGGCACGAGATCCGCGATGCCCCGCCAATGCTGCCAGCGGTCGAAATGGGCGAGGTTGTCCGCCCCCATGATCCAGACGAAGCGCACGCCCGGCAGCCGCCGCACCAGATAGGCCAGCGTCTCGTAGGTGTAGCGGGTGCCGATGCCCGCCTCGAAGCCAGTGACGTCGATGCGCGGATGGCGCGCCACCGCGCGGGCGATGGCGATGCGCTCCTCCAGTGGCGGCAGGGCGCGATTGTCCTTCAGGGGATTGCCCGGCGTCACCAGCCACCACACCCGGTCGAGGCCGAGCCGGCGCAAGGCGAGGAGGCTCGCTGCCCGGTGCGCGCCGTGGGCGGGATTGAAGCTGCCCCCGAACAGCCCGACCCGCAGGCCCGGCGTGACGAAGGGCAGACGCCGCGCGGCACGCGGCGTCACGGGCTCCACGACGGGGCCGTAGGATGTCACGGGCGGGTCTGTCCCGACCCGTGAATGCGGTACTTGAAGGAGGTGAGCTGCTCGGCGCCCACCGGGCCGCGCGCATGCATTCGCCCCGTGGCGATGCCGATCTCGGCCCCGAAGCCGAACTCGCCGCCATCGGCGAACTGGGTGGAGGCGTTGTGCAGCACGATGGCGCTGTCCACCTCGGCGAGGAAGCGATCGGCCGCCGCCGCATCCTCGGTGACGATGGAATCGGTGTGATGAGAACCGTGCGCCTCGATATGGGCGATGGCGTCGCCAACCCCGTCCACCACCTTCGCGGCGATGATGGCGTCGAGATATTCCGTGTCCCAATCCTCGGGGACGGCGGGCTTCACGCGCCCATCCACCGCCTGAACCTCGGCATCGCCGCGGATCTCGCAGCCGGCGTCGATCAGAATCTCCACCAGCGGCTTGAGGTGCGTTCCGGCCACCGCCCGGTCCACCAGAAGCGTCTCGGCCGCGCCGCAGACGCCGGTTCGACGCATCTTGGCGTTCAGCACCACGGTCTTCGCCATGTCGAGGTCGGCCGCCTTGTCCACATAGACGTGGTTGATGCCGTCGAGATGGGCGAAGACGGGCACGCGGGCATCGCTCTGGACGCGGGCGACGAGGCTCTTGCCCCCGCGCGGCACGATCACGTCCACGGTGTTGCCAAGGCCGGCCAGCATGTGGCCCACGGCCGCGCGGTCCGGCACGCTCACGAACTGCACGGCATCCTCCGGCAGCCCGGCGGCCGTGAGGCCGGCCACTAAGGCCCGGTGGATGGCGCCGGAGGAGGCGAGGCTGTCCGAGCCGCCACGCAGGATCACCGCATTGCCGGCCCGCAGGCAAAGGGCAGCGGCGTCCGCCGTCACGTTGGGCCGGCTCTCGTAGATGACGCCGATGACGCCGAGCGGCGTGCGCACGCGCTCGATGATCAGGCCGTTGGGACGCGTCCAGCGCTCGGTGACGAGGCCGATGGGATCTGCCAGCGCGGCCACCTGCTCCACGCCCTCGGCCATGGCCTCCACCCGCGCGGGAGTGAGGGTGAGCCGGTCAAGGAAGGAGCCGGTCATGCCGTCCGCCGTGGCCTTGGCCACATCGTCGGCATTGGCGGCAAGGATCTCCGGCGCAGCCGCGCGGATGGCGGCGGCGGCGGCATGGAGCGCCTGCGTCTTCTGCTCCGGCGCGGCGAGGGCGAGGGTGCGCGCGGCGGCGCGGGCGCGCCTGCCCATGTCGCGCATCATTGCCTCCAGTTCCGCCGGCGGCACGGAGCGACCCGCAGAGGCGGCGGCATCGGTGCGGAGGGCGGAGGCGGTGGACATGGCGGTTCTCGCGACGGAAAGGACGATGTTGTCCCTATAGATAGGGGCGCCGCCTTCCCTAGCACGTCATGCGGACGATGCGACAGGTCCGCGCGGTGCCGGCTCCTCCCGGACTTGTCAACGGATGGCGGCCCGCAAGCGTGGCAAGAGGCTGGCCATGTCGTCCCGCTGCGAGGCCCCATGCGCGCATTCATCCTTGTCCTTCTCGCCGGCCTCGCCGCCGCTCCGGCCGCCCATGCGCAAGCCGGCCAAGGCCAGACCCCCCAAAAACCGGAGGGTCCCCTGCCCCACGCCCGTCCCGCACGGGGCGGCGGAACCATCGCCGAGGCGACCCTGGTGGGTCCGACGGCCCGCTACCGGCATTTCGTGCTGGGTGCCCCGGTGGAGGCGGCCGGCCTCTCGGTGCGCATGCGTGACGGCCGCGTGCTGGTTCTGCGGCTGCCGGACGAGGAGGTGTTCGAGGACCGGCGCCCGCGCCTGGCCGACCTGGATGGCAACGGGCGCGACGAGGTGGTGCTGGTGCGCTCGTCCAGCCGTACCGGCTCTGCCCTCGTGGTGGTGGGCGAGCGCAACGGCGCCCTCGCCGTCATCGCGGAAGGCCCGGCCACCGGCGCGCCCCAGCGCTGGCTGAATCCGGCGGGCATTGCCGATTTCGATGGCGATGGCCGTCTCGACATCGCTTATGTGCAGCAGCCCCATGCGGTGGGACGCCTGCGGGTGTTCACCCTGCGCGGCGGCGCACTGGTCGAGATCGCCGCAACCGGCGACACCTCCAACCATGTGGCGGGGTCCCCGGAGATGGGCCTTGCGGCGGTGGCGGACTTCGACGGCGACGGCGTAGCGGATCTGGCGGTGCCCAGCTTCGACCGCCGGCGCCTGCGCTTCCTCGCCTTCAAGGCCGGGGTGCACGAGATCGCCTCCCGTCCCCTTCCGGCGCCCGCGGCGGGGGATTTCACCCTCGCCACCGTGAACGGCAAGCCCGCCGTAGACGTCGCCCTCGCCGGCGGCCGCCGCGTGACGCTCACGCCCTGAGGCGAGGGACCGCATCCGTCTCCAGGTGCCGCCGCCCTCCTCCGGCCGTCACTCCACCCCAAGCGCCAGATCGTCCCGGTGCACCATCTCGGAGCGCCCCTTCACGCCCAGCAGCGCCTCAATCTCCGAGGTGGAGTGGCCCATGATGCGGGCGGCGTGGGTGGAATCGTAGGCGACAAGGCCGCGCCCGACTTCGGCGCCGTCGGGACCGCGCAGCACCACGGCGTCGCCGCGGTCGAACAGGCCGTCGATGCGCTTCACGCCGGCCGGCAGAAGACTCGCCCCACGCCGGAGCGCCGCCACCGCGCCGTCATCGAGATGCAGCGTGCCGCGCGGCTCCAGCGCCCCGGCAATCCAGCTCTTGCGGGCGCGCACGGGATTGGCGGAGGTGAGGAACCAGGTGCAGCGCCCGCCCTCCATGATGCGCTTCAGCGGATTCTTCACATGGCCGGAGGCGATCACCATGTGGGTGCCGGCGGAGGTGGCGATCTTGCCGGCCTCGATCTTGGTGCGCATGCCGCCGCGCGACAGCTCGGAGCCTGCATCCCCCGCGATGGCCTCGATCTCGGCGCCGATGCGCGGCACCACCGGGATCAGCGTCGCGTTGGGGTCCTGCGCCGGCGGAGCGGTGTAGAGGCCGTCGATGTCGGACAGCAGCACCAGCAGGTCCGCGCTCGCCATGGTGGCGACGCGGGCGGCGAGGCGGTCGTTGTCGCCGTAGCGGATTTCGGTGGTAGCGACCGTGTCGTTCTCGTTGATGATCGGCACGGAGCGCAGTTCCATCAGACGGCCAAGCGTGGAGCGCGCGTTGAGATAGCGGCGGCGCTCCTCGGTATCCCCCAGCGTCAGCAGCACCTGCCCGGCGGTGATGTTGTAATGGCCGAGAATGTCCGCCCAGGTCTTGGAGAGCGCGATCTGCCCCACCGCGGCGGCGGCCTGGCTGTCCTCCAGCTTCAGCGGCCCGGACGGCAGGCCGAGCACGGTGCGCCCCAGCGCGATGGCGCCGGAGGAGACCACCATCACCTCGCAGCCCTTGGCGTGCAAAGCGGCGATGTCCTCCACCAGCGAGGTCAGCCAGGCGAGGCGCACCCGGCCCTGCGCCCGGTCCACCAGAAGGGCCGAGCCCACCTTGATGACGATGCGGCGGAAATCGGCGAAGGCGGGCGTCTTCGCCGGCGCGTCGGCAACGGACTCGGACGAGGCGGACTCGGAAAAAGCCATGGACCTGTGAACCGGCAGGGCACCTCAGGCGTGCGCGCGGCGCACGTCGGTGCGGGAGAATTCCTCCCCCTTGAAGAGGAGGGGCACATCATGCGCCTTGGCCACGGCATAGGCCATGCAGTCCCCGAAGTTCAAGCCCGCCGGGTGCCGGCCCTTGCCGAAGCGGTCGAAGGCGAGGCTCGCGATCTCGTGCATCTTGAGCGAGAAGGCCACCGGGTGGATCGACGGGCGGCGCGTGAGGGCCTCGACAAACGGTCCAGCCGCCTCACCGATGCGGCTGGACAGGGCCAGCCGCGTTTCAAGAAGCGTGGGCGTCCCGACCAGGGCCTCGGCGCGCGCGATCGCCCGCGCGAAGGCGTCCGCCTCCGGCTCGCCGAGCGCCATGGCCACGATGGCCGACGTGTCCAGCGCGATCATATGGGCAGGCCATATTCGTCATACATGTCGGAGTGGTCGGAGACCGCCCCCTCCTTCGCACGCTGCGCTGCAGAGCGTGCGAGTTGGCGCAAGGCCTCATATTCGGCCTGCTGCTCGGGCGTAAGCGCGGTGTCGGAGGACAAGGCCGCGTCGTAGGCCCGCAAGGCGTTCACGACGACCTCGGT
This sequence comes from Xanthobacter wiegelii, assembly GCF_043193855.2. Lineage (NCBI taxonomy): Bacteria > Pseudomonadati > Pseudomonadota > Alphaproteobacteria > Hyphomicrobiales > Xanthobacteraceae > Xanthobacter > Xanthobacter wiegelii. The sequence continues at coordinate 5,191,078 of NZ_CM195529.1, forward strand.
CACCGGCCGCCCCTGCCGGCGTGCCAGCCGCTGCGCCGTCTCAAACGCCTCGTCGCTGCGGATGTTGAGCTGTCTTGCCATGATGCTAGCATCTCCTTTCGAGATGCTAGCAAAAATGCCTGTCCGTGTCGCGCTCGCGTCGCAACGCGCTCAGGGCCGCCAGCCATCCCGCGGCGCGGCCTCTTCCTTCTCGACGCCGCGGGCCTCCTCCACCACCGAAAGAAGCGCCCTCAGCGCCTCCGGCACGCCTTGACCCGAGGTGGCGGAGAGGAGCAGCGGCTTCTTCTTCGCGGCGCGCTGGAGACGCTCCTTCTGCTGCTTGAGCAGTTCGGGCGAGAGGGCGTCCACCTTGGAGAGGGCGACGATCTCCGGCTTCTCGTCGAGCCCGTTGCCATAGGCGGCAAGCTCGGCGCGGACGGTCTTGTAGGCCTTGCCGGCGTGCTCGGACGTGCCGTCCACCAGGTGCAGCAGCGCGCGGCAGCGCTCCACATGGCCGAGGAAGCGGTCGCCGATGCCGACGCCCTCGTGGGCGCCCTCGATCAGGCCGGGAATGTCGGCGAGCACGAACTCGCGCCCGTCCACCCGCACCACGCCGAGGCCGGGATGCAGCGTGGTGAAGGGATAATCGGCGATCTTGGGCTTCGCCGCCGTGGTCGCAGCGAGGAAGGTGGACTTGCCGGCATTGGGCAGACCGACGAGGCCGGCGTCGGCGATCAGCTTCAGGCGAAGCCAGATCCAGCGTTCCTGACCTTCGAGACCCGGGTTGGCGCGGCGGGGGGCCTGGTTGGTGGAGGTCTTGAACTGGGCGTTGCCGAAGCCGCCGTTGCCACCTTCCAGAAGCTTGATGCGCTGGCCGACCTCGGTCATGTCGGCGAGGATGGTCTCCTCATCCTCATCGAGGATCTGGGTACCGGCCGGCACCTTCAGCACCACATCGGCGCCCTTGGCGCCGGTGCATCTGGCACCCCGGCCGTGGTCGCCCTTCTTGGCCTTGAAATGCTGCTGATAGCGGTAGTCGATCAGCGTGTTGAGGCCGTCCACGCACTCGATCCACACGTCACCGCCGCGTCCGCCGTCGCCGCCATCGGGACCGCCGAACTCGATGAACTTCTCGCGCCGGAACGAGACGCACCCCGCCCCGCCGTCACCGGAGCGCACATAGACCTTGGCCTGATCGAGGAATTTCATGGGTTCGAGGTAGACGCGCGCAATGTGGAACGCAAGGGGAGAAACCCCCTTTGACCTTTCCCGCGCGCCGGACCAAAAGACGAACATGAGCCCGCGCACCGTCGACGTCCTGCTCCCCCTCGGCCTCGACGCCGCCTATTCCTACCTCCTGCCCGAGGGGATGGAGGTGTCGCCCGGCGACCTCGTGCATGTGCCGCTCGGTACCAAGAGCGTCATCGGCGTGGTCTGGCCGCGCGCGCAGGCGGCCGGCGGCAAGGCGGTGGAGGCCGGCAAGCTGAAGGCGGTGAAGGCGAAGCTCGATTACGTGCCGCTGCCGCCCGACCTCATCCGGCTGATCGACTGGATGGCCGACTATACGCTGGCGCCGCGCGGCATGGTGCTGCGCATGGCGCTGCGCCACGGCGAGAGCCCGGGCGCGGCGCGCGAGCGGGTTGGCGTGCGCCTCTCCGGATCAACACCGGCACGCATAACGGCCGCCCGCGCGCGGCTTCTGGACACGCTCGCGGACGGTTTCGTGCGCGGCAAGACCGAAGCAGCGCGGGAGGCCGGCGTCTCCCCCTCCGTGGTGGACGGGCTGGTGGATGACGGCACGCTGGAAGCCGTCGTTCTGCCGCCCGAGCCCGCCGCCTATCCGCCCGATCCCGACCATTCCGTGCCCGAACTCTCGCAGCCGCAGGCGGAGGCGGCGCAGGCCATGGTCGCCGCGGTGAAGGCGAAGACGTTCGCCGTGCACCTGCTCGACGGCGTGACCGGCTCCGGCAAGACGGAGACCTATTTCGAGGCGGTGGCGGAGGCGATCCGCGCCGGACGGCAGGCGCTGATCCTGCTGCCGGAAATCGCCCTCACCCAGGCCTTCCTCGACCGCTTCACCGAGCGCTTCGGCGTGAAGCCGGCGGAATGGCATTCGGGCGTCTCCACCCGACGCCGCGCCAAGGTGCTGAACGAGGTGGCCTCGGGACAGGTCAAGGTTGTGGCGGGGGCGCGCTCGGCCCTGTTCCTGCCCTTCCGCGATCTCGGCCTCATCATCGTCGATGAGGAGCACGACCCGGCCTACAAGCAGGAGGATGGCGTCTGTTACCACGCCCGCGACATGGCAGTGGTGCGGGCGCGCCTTGCGTCGGCACCCATCGTGCTGGCCTCGGCGACGCCCTCCATCGAGACCGAGGTGAACGCCCGGCGCGGCCGCTATCGGCGGCTGGCCCTCCCCGTGCGCTTCGGAGGCGCCAAGGTGCCTGGGCTCTCCCCCATCGACCTGCGCCGGGAAGGCCCGCCGCGCGGCCGCTGGATCGCGCCGCGGCTGGAGGCGGAGATCAACACGACGCTGGAGGCGGGCGAGCAGGCCCTCCTTTTCCTCAATCGCCGGGGCTATGCGCCACTCACTTTGTGCCGCTCCTGCGGCCACCGGATGCGCTGCCCCTCCTGCACCGCCTGGCTGGTGGAGCACCGCTTCCGCCGCCGCCTCACCTGCCACCATTGCGGCTATCAGGCCCCGGTGCCGGAGAAGTGCCCGGCCTGCGACGCGCCGGACAGCCTTGTCCCAGTCGGACCGGGCGTGGAGCGGCTTCAGGAGGAGGTGCAGACCCTCTTTCCAAATGCTCGCGCCCTCGTCCTCTCCTCGGACCTTCTGGGCGGGGTGGAGCGGATGCGGGCCGAGCTTGACGCGGTCGCCAAGGGCGATGTGGACGTGGTGGTGGGCACCCAGCTCGTCGCCAAGGGCCACAACTTCCCCGGCCTGGCCCTCGTGGGCGTGGTGGATGCGGATGTAGGCCTCGGCCATGGCGATCCCCGCGCCGCCGAGCGGACCTTCCAGCTGGTGCATCAGGTGGCGGGGCGCGCCGGGCGCGGCAAGGCGGAGGGGCGGGGCTTCATTCAGACCCATATGCCCGAGCATCCGGTGATGCGCGCGCTGGTGACGGGGGATCGCGATGCCTTCTACGACGTGGAGATCGCCTCCCGCGAGGAGGCACAGCTTCCGCCCTTCGGCCGCATGGCCGCGCTCATCGTCTCGGCCAGCGAGGCCCATGTGGCGGAGGGCCACGCCCGGCGCCTGGCGGTTTCCGCGCCCATCCTGCCCGGGGTGCGCATCCTGGGCCCGGCGGAAGCGCCCCTCGCCCTGCTCCGCGGACGCCACCGCTGGCGCCTGCTGGTCCGCTCGCCGCGCAATTTCGATCTGCCCGCCTATCTCAGGGAATGGCGGGCCGTGGCACCGAAGGTGACGGGCAACATCAAGGTCGCCATCGACGTGGACCCGCAGAGCTTCCTGTGAGCGGCACCATCGACGACGCCATCGACCGCCCGGCCGCCCGGCTCCTCGTGCTGGATGGCGAGGACCGGCTGCTGCTGTTCCGCTTCGCCTATGCCGAGGGCGCCCTGGCCGGGAACGTCTATTGGGCACCGCCCGGAGGGGGGCTGGAGCCGGGCGAGACTTATGAGGCTGCCGCCTGCCGCGAGCTTCTGGAGGAAACCGGCCTCGCCATCACCCATCCCGGCCCGACCGTCGCACGGCGCACGGTCTCGTTCGTGATGCCGGACGGGCGGCGCGTGCGGTCGGACGAGCGCTATTTCCTCGTGCGCGCGCCCGGCCTTGTGGTCTCGTCCGCCGGCTGGTCGGAGGATGAGCGCAAGGCGCTGGTGCACCATGCGTGGTGGACGAGGGACGCTCTGTCTTCCCTCACCGAGCAGGTCTGGCCCGAGGATGTCGCTGCCGTCCTGGCCGAGGCGGGTATCTGGCGCTGATGGTGCGTCAATGCCGGCGTCACGGCCCCGCTTGCTCGCGGCGCGGCGTTGGGCACAATCCGCCGCCATGCTCGCCCTCGCCGAATCAGCGGACCTCTCCCTCGCCCGGATCGACCTCCGGGGCGCGGAGCTGGAGCTTGACCCCTCCGGCGCCCTGCTCTGGCCGGACGAGCGGCTGATGGTGGTTGCGGACCTCCACCTCGAAAAGGGCTCCGCCTTCGCCCGGCGCGGACAGATGCTGCCGCCCTACGACACCCTCGACACGCTGAAGCGCCTCTCCGCCGTCGTTGCCCTGCACCAGCCGCGCATGGTGATCGCGCTGGGCGACAGCCTGCACGACCGCTGGGCCGGCGAGCGCATGGCGGACCCGCTGCGCGACGAGATCCGCCGCATCCAGACCGGCCGCACCTTCATCTGGATCGCCGGCAACCACGACCCCCTGCCCCACGATCTCGGCGGCGAAGGCACCGCCATGCTCGCCCTCGGCCCATTGCTGTTCCGTCATGAGCCGGAAGAGGGGCCGGCGCCGGGCGAGGTGTGCGGTCATCTGCATCCTGCGGCGCGCGTCGTGACGCGGGGACGAGGCGTGCGGCGCCGGTGTTTCGTCACTGATGGCAGCCGGATGATCCTGCCCGCCTTTGGCGCCTATGCCGGCGGGCTGAGCGTCGCCGATCCCGCCATCGCCCGTCTGTTCCCGGCGCGACGCTTCACCGCCCACCTGCTCGGGGCGGGGCGCACCTATGGCATGCCCGCTTCCGCCTGCCTCTGACCTGAGGGACGCTCAGCGGCGGCGGCGGATGCGGACATAGAGCGCGCCCTCCCCGCCATGGCGGCGCCCGGCGGATTCGAACCCCACCACCACGGCCCGCAGGTCCGGTTCTGCCAGCCACAGGGGCACCGCCCGCTTGAGCACGCCCCGGCCTTCGCCGAAGGCCGGGCCTGAACTCATCAGGCGTTCGGGATCACCCTTGCCGGTGATGACCAGAACCAGCGCATGGCCGCTCGCCTGCGCCTCCAAGAGGAACAGGCGCAGCCGGCGATGGGCGGCCGCCTGGGTGAGGCCGTGCAGGTCGAGGCGGGCATCCACTTCGGCCCCGCGCGTAAGCCGGCGGCGGGTCTTCGGCTCCAGCGCCGCGAGCGGCGGCGGCGGAGGCGCTGCGGGGGCGGCCACCTTGGGTGGCGTACCGGCCTTGGCTCTGGATTTCGGCTTCGCCTCCGGCGCGGGCTCGACCACCTGCGGAGGCTCCGGAGCCGGCGTCACCGGCGGCTGAGCCGCGACTGGCCTTTCGGGGCGGAGGCGCTTCACCGAGCGCACCACATGGTCCCAGAGCGCGCGCTCTTCCGCATCGAGCAGCCGGCGGCGGCCGCGGCGGCTCATGGCGCGCGGTCCGCGAAGCGCGGCACCAGCAGAGTGAATTTGCCGGCATGCCGCAGGCGCCCCGCCACCGCGCCCGCCGCATCGCCGGCCCCGAAATAGAGGTCCGCCCGCGCCGGACCGACGATGGCGGAGCCGGTATCCTGCGCGATCATCAGCCGGCGGAACGGCTCGGCCGTGCCGGGGCCGGACAGCGGCAGGTCCGCCTCCACGAAGATCGGCGTACCGTAGGTGTGAAGCTTCCGGTCCACCGCCAGCGACCGCCCCGCCGTGAGCGGCACGCCCTGCGCGCCCATCGCGCCCTGATCGTCGCCCATGGGCAGGACCTTGAAGAACACGAAGGATCGGTTCTCCCGCCGCAGCGCGCGACCGGCGTCGGGATCAGCCTCCATAAAGGCGCGGATGCGCGCCATGGACATCTCCTCCCGCGGGACGAGCCCCCGCTGGATGAGCAGCCGCCCGACCGGAAGATAGGGCTGGCCGTTGAAGCCGTCATAGCCCAGCCGCAGGATGCGGCCATCCGGAAGGCGGATGCGCGCGGAGCCCTGGATCTGCATGAAGAAGAGATCAATGGGGTCGCGAAGCCACGCGACCTCCAGCCCGCGGCCGGCCAGCGCGCCATCCTCGATGGCGGCGCGGTCGTGATAGGGCACGAGTGCGCCACCCTCGCGGCGGAAGGCCGGACCGGAATTGGGCGTCGGGCCGGGCGCCGCCATGATCAGATCGTCGGGGCGTCCATAGACCGGCACGTCGAAGCCGTTGCCGGGCTGGAGCGCGCCCGCCACTTCCGGCTCGTAATAGCCGGTGTAGTAGCCGCCCTCGCCGCCGTCCGGGATCACCCGCCACGGCCGGAAATTGGCCTCGAAGAACAGGCGGGCGAGGCGGGGCGCCGGTATCGACGGGCCGAGGCGAGCGGCAGCTGCGCAGGCATGGCGGAGGCCGCGCGCGAGCGTCGGCGCGGAGGCCGGACCCACCTCGGCCGGCGGCGTCTTCAACGCCGCGCAGCTGGCGCGAAAGGTGGCGAAGGCGGCGGCGTGGTCGTCGGCCGCCCACCCGTCGAGGGCAGCGAAGGCCACCGGCTCGAGCCGGGCGCCGGGCACGGCCGGAACGACGGGCTGGAGCGACATGGCCGGCAGGTTCGAGCGAGAGACAACAGGTTCGGCGGCGACAGCGGGGGTCACGGCGACGAGCACGGCGACGATCCCGGCGAGGGCCGGGCGCCGCACGCCGGCTATGACGGCGCGCGCCGGAGCCATGGCCTACTGGGCGGCTTCCGTGGCCACCAGCTTCCAGTTGGGGTCGCGCGTGCCGAGATCCCGGGCGAACGTCCACACGTCGGTCACATCGGCCACCATGTCGGGGCTGCCGTCCACCACCGTGCCGTCCGGACCGCGCGTGACGGAAATGAGCTTGGACACAAAGCGCACGGTCAGCTGCGCGTTGGTGCCGCGCACGGTCACATCCTGCAGATCGGCGGACTCGATGGAGACGAAGCGCGATTCCATCGTCTCCTTGCGGCTCTCGCGATCGGCGATGGCGGCGACGAAGCCGTCATAGACGTCCTTGGCCAGAAGATCCTTCAGCTGGCGACGGTCGCCGGCGGCGAAGGCGTTGACGATCATCTCGTAGGCCGCGCGCGCGCCGGTCAGGAAGTGCTTGGCGTCGAAGTCCGGCTCGACGCGGGCGATCTCATCGAGGGCGGCGGCGGTCGCGGAGCCCTCCGCCGCGACACCTTCCCAGCGGAAGGCCGCAGGCTCCACCTCGACCGGCGACGGCGCACCCGGCGGCGTTCCGTTGCGCTCGGGCAGGCTCACGACATTGCCTTCCGGCGTCGGCTGAGGCGGACGAGCGGTATCGCGGGAATAGGGATCGTAGGGCGGCCGCTCGCGGCCCGTCCTCTGCCCCAGAACGCTGCGCAGCCGCACGAAGATGAAGACCGCGAGGGCCAGGAAGATGATCGTGTAGATATCGAACACTGCGCTTCGCCATGCCTCTCGGCGCGCCAGTGACCGGCCCGCCAGGTTGCCTCGATCCATCGCGCCCGCCCCGCGCGCGCTTCCGGTCCACCAGCTTATGTACGTCGAAGCTGCCGTATCGCCAGCCCCTGCGCCTACGAAGCGCACCTTTTTCGGTGAAAGCTTAAGCCACTGCGGCCCCCCGCGCCACCTCCCGCCGGAAGGATCGCCAGTGGCGTGGTCGCGTTGACCTCGGGTAGGCACTGACTTACAGTCATTCAAAACGATTAGATTTCGGCCAAAGAAGCCGAAAGTCAGGGAGAGAGACACCATGCGCCGGTTTCTGATGGCGGGGCTTGCCCTCGCCGCATCGACTTTTGCCGCCATTGCGCCGAACGCTGCCACGGCGGCTTACCCCGATCGCCCCATCACCCTCATCGTGCCGTGGAATGCCGGCGGCGGGACGGACGCGGTGGCGCGCATCGTCGCCTCGCTTCTTGAAAAGGATCTCGGACAGCCCATCGCTGTGGTGAACCGCACCGGAGGCCAGGGCGTGGTGGGCCATCAGGCCATCGCAGATGCGACACCGGACGGCTACACCATCGGCATCATTACCGTGGAAATCGGCATGATGCACTGGCAGGGCCTGACCCAGCTCACCGGTGCGTCCTACACCCCCCTCGCCCTGATGAACGAGGACCCCGCTGGCGTGCAGGTGCGGGCGGATGCGGCCTACAAGACGCTCGATGACCTGATCGCCGACATCAAGGCCAACCCCGGCAAGTTCAAGGCCTCCGGCACCGGTCAGGGTGGCATCTGGCACCTTGCCCTTGCCGGCATGCTCTCTTCCCTGAAGCTCGATCCGAAAAGCGTGCCCTGGGTTCCCTCCAACGGCGCGGCGCCCGGCCTTCAGGACCTGGTGGCGGGCGGCGTCCAGGTCGTCACCTGCTCCATTCCGGAGGCGCGCTCGCTCATCGACGCCAAGCGTGTGAAAAGTCTCGCCATCATGGCGACCGAGCGCTCGAAGCTGATGCCCGACGTTCCCACCCTGAAGGAAGCCACCGGCAGCACCTGGACCATCGGCGCGTGGCGCGGATTCGCCGCTCCCAAGGGCCTCGACAAGGCGGCCTCGGACAAGCTGCAGGCGGCCCTCAAGAAGGTCTACGACAGCAAGGAATACCAGGAGTTCCTCACCAATCGCGGGTTCGGCGGGCGCTATGCGGACGGGCCCGGCTTTGCCGAGTTCATGGCCAAGGCGGATGCCTCGCTCGGTGCCGTCATGAAGGAAGTCGGCCTCGCGAAATAGTCGCGGCTGCTCAACGCGGCGGCCCGCGCCGCCGCTCCCTTCCTGCGACGCCGGAGCCGCATCATGCGCTTCAGTGACCTGATCCTCGGCCTGCTGCTGCTCGCCGGGGCTGCCATCTTGTTCTCGGCGGCATCCGGCCTGCCGCCCATCCCGGGACAGGCCTACGGCGCGGATGTCTTCCCCGTGTTGACGGCTGCGGGCCTTGCGGCCTGCGGCTTCATCCTCGCGGTGGGCTCGGTCCGCGCCGGACCGTTCCCACTCGCGCAGGCGACATGGGTGCGCACGCCCGGTGCCAGCTTCAGGGCGGCGGCGACGATCGCGCTTGTCCTCGCCTACATGGTGCTGACGCCGCTCATCGGGTTCGTCGCCACTGCGACGGTCGTCCTGACCGGCCTGTTCGTGCTCGTGCGGGTCCCGGTGGCGCAGGCGATCGGAATCGCGCTGGCGACCGCGCTTTTCACCTATTTCTCCTTCAACATGCTCCTGCGCGTACCGCTGCCGCGCGGCCTCGTGGAGGGCTTCCTGCCATGAATGCCGTGCTCGCAGGTCTCGATCTCGTCCTTCGCTGGGACGTGCTCCTCACCATTCTCGTCGCGTCCGCCTTTGGCCTCGTGGTCGGTGCCATCCCGGGCCTGACGGCGACCATGGCCATCGCCCTCCTGGTGCCGATCACCTTCTTCATGGACCCCATCCCCGCCGTGGGCGCCATGATCTCGTGTTCGGCCATGGCCATCTTTGCGGGCGACATTCCGGCAACGCTCATGCGCATGCCCGGCACGCCCGCGTCGGCCGCCTATTCCGACGAATGCTACGCCATGACCCGCAAGGGCGAAGCGGAGGTGGCGCTCGGCGCCAACGTGCTGTTCTCGGCGCTGGGCGGCCTGTTCGGCACGGCGATCCTCATCGTGTCGGCGCCGCTTCTGGCGGAGATCGCGCTCGGATTCTCCTCGTTCGAGTATTTCTGGCTGGCGCTGATGGGGCTCGCGTGCGCCATCTTCATCGGCTCGGGCTCGCCGGTGAAGGGGCTGGTGTCGCTCTTCCTCGGGCTGTTCGTGGCGCAGATCGGCATCGACAATCCGGCCGGCGTGCCGCGCTTCACCTTCGGCAACTCGAACCTGCTCGGAGGCGTGGATTTCATCCCCGCCATGATCGGCCTGTTCGCCATGTCGGAAGTGATCCGCACCATGGCCGCCGGTGCGCCGGACTGGTCGGTGCGCCAGACTTCGCTCGGCAATCCGCTGAAGGGCTGGGGCCGGCTGATCGCCCGATACTGGCCGCAGCAGATCCGCGGCAACATCACAGGGACCGCCATCGGCATCCTGCCCGGTGCCGGCGCGGACATTGCCGCCTGGGTGTCCTACGCCATGAGCCGGAAGTTTTCGAAGACGCCGGAGAAGTTCGGCACCGGCCATGTGGAAGGCATCATCGAGAGCACCTCCGCCAACAATGCCGCGCTGGCGGGCGCGTGGGTGCCGGCGCTGGTGTTCGGCATTCCGGGAGACAGCATCACGGCCATCGTCATAGGGGTGCTCTACCTCAAGGGCCTCAATCCGGGACCGACCCTCTTCCTGAACAATCCCGAATCCATCTACGCGGTCTTCATCATCTTCATCATCGCCAACCTCGCGATGATCCCGCTCGGTCTTGCCGCGCTGAAGGCGGGAACAGCCCTGCTGCGCTTTCCACGGCGCATCCTCATCCCGCTCATCCTGCTGTTCTGCATCGTCGGCGCCTATGCCGTGAACAACTCCGCCTATGGCGTCGTGCTGATGCTGGTGTTCGGCGTGCTCGGCTTTCTCATGGAAGAGCACGACATTCCCATCGCTCCGTGCGTGCTTGGCATCGTGCTCGGCAAGATGCTGGAGGACAGTTTCGTCACCTCCATGATCAAGGCGGACGGCAACCTCCTCGCCTTCTTCGAACGTCCCATCGCGGGCGGACTCGGCGTCCTCACGCTGCTTGTCTTCTGCCTGCCTCTCTGGGGCGCACTGAAGCGGTGGCGCGGGACCGGGGCCTGAGGCATCCGGGAACCGCACCGGCGCCGCTGCGCTTGAGGTCCTGCCGGTGCGTGCGGTTCCGGCGCGCTTGCGTCCCGGACACGCTTGGCGCAGTAAAAGCTCTCTACCATCGGACTCATCAATGGCTCCCACTGTCCTGCTAGCGGATATCGGCGGCACAACCACCCGGGTCGCCCGGGCCGGCGCCGACGGCATCCCGTTCGATGTCCGGCTCGAAGCCAACGATTCCTACGCCTCCCTCGAGGACCTGCTGGGCACCTATCTGGCGTCCGTCAGCGGCGCCGCCCCTACCTGCGGCGCGCTGGCCGTGGCTGGCCCCATCGACGGCGACGACGTGCGGCTCACCAACCGCAACTGGCGCTTCTCGACACAAAAGCTCGCGGCCGGCCTCTCGTTCCAGCGGCTGACGGTGCTCAACGACTTCGAGGCCTTCGCCCACGGCCTGCCGCTGCTCACCCGCGACGACCTTCTGGAGGTCGGCACCGGCCGCGCCGTGGCCGGCGCGCCCATGCTGCTGTCCGGTCCGGGCACCGGGCTCGGAACCGCGATTATCCTGCCCCGCGAGGCAGGCTATGAGGTGCTGGCAAGCGAGGCCGGCCACATGCGGCTCGGCGCGGTGACCACCGACGAGGCCCGCATCGTCGCCCATCTGGTGCGCGATCTCGGCCCGGTGTCGGTCGAGCATGTGCTCTCCGGTCCCGGACTGGTGCGGCTGCATCGCATTCTCTCCGGCGAAAGCCTGTCCTCCCACGCCATCATCAAGGCGGCGCTGGACGGCCAGAGGCAGGAGAAGGAGAGCTGCCACATCTTCCTGCGCCTGCTCGGCCGGGTGCTGGGCGATCTGGCCCTCGCCATCGATGCCAAGGGCGGTGTCTTCGTCGGCGGCGGCGTGGGCCGGGCCATGGCGCACCTGTTCGCCGAAAGCCCCTTCCGCACCGCGTTCGAGGAGCATCCGCCCTACCACGACCGCCTCGCGCAGATTCCCATCAACGTGGTGATGCACGCCACGCCGGGCCTCGTCGGCATCGGCGAGATCGGCCGCCGCCTGCTGGTGGAGTGCTGACCGAAGGGTGGATAGTCAGGCGGCGGCGCGGGCTTCCCGGCCGCAGAAGGCAGCGATGAGATCGGCCAGCTCCCGCGCGGCGGAACAGGCGTTGCTCGCGGCCCGCAGGGCGAGTTCCGTGGGCGGGATGGGCGGCCAGAGATCGGACGACGGCAATTCCCGCAGCCGGGAATTGAGCGCGAGGTCGCTCAGGACCGTCACGCCCAGACCTCCGGCGAGGGCTGCCTCAATGCCGATCAGGCTCGGGCATTCATAGGCGATGCGCCACGGGCGGCCCGCCTTCTCGAGGGCGTGGACCGCCCGATTGCGATAAAGGCAACCCTGCCGGAACGCGGCAAGGCTCGCCACGTCCTCGTCCGGCGTGAAGCCGGCCCCACAGACCCACACCAGCCGCTCCGGCCAGGCCGCGACGGCGGGACCGGAGCCCGGCTCGCGCTTCAGCAGCACCACATCGAGCTCCCCGCGCGCAAAGCCGGCGTCGAGGTCGCAGCTCAGCCCGCATTCCACCGCCAGCCGGACCCCGGGGCGCGTGCGGGCAAACTCCGCCACCACGGACGTCAGGGCCGCCAAAGCGAAATCGTCGGGGATGCCCAGCCGCACCACCCGCGCGGGGGCGACGCCCGACAAGGCGGCCCGCGCCTCCGCACCGAGCGCGAGAATGCGCCGCGCGTAGCCGAGCAGGCGCTCGCCTTCGGCCGTGAGGCTGATCCCCCGGGCGTCCCGGATCAGAAGCTGGTGGCCGAGCTGGTCTTCCAGCCGGCGCACCTGCTGGCTGACCGTGGACTGGGTGCGATGGACGCGCTCGCCGGCCCGCGTGAAGCCGCCCGCGTCCACCACGGAGACGAAGGCTTTCAGAAGATCCATATCCAGCATGGGCGCACCGGCATCATTCGATTATCCACTAGCCAATATCAAATCATTCAATTTTTCAATATGCCGCGTGCGTGCTTCTCTGCGGTTCAGGAGATGTCATGACCGCCACGCCCCTTCCCCTTGCCGCCACCACCCGCCGGACAGACGCGCTGCTGCCGGTGTTCATCGCGGCGTTCTGCATCATCTGGAGCTCGGCCTTCGCCGTGGCGAAGGTGGCGCTGGCGGATTGCCCGCCCCTGCTGCTGCTGTCCGCGCGCTTTCTGGTGGCCGGGCTGGTCGTGCTCGGCGGCTGCGCGCTGCTCCTGCCCGCCAGCCATTTCCGCCGGCTGGATCTGCGCGATGTCGCGGCGCTGTCGGCGATGGGGATTCTCAACAATGCGGTCTACCTGGGCCTCAGCTACGTGGGCATGACCCATGTGTCGTCCGGCTTCACCGCCGTCCTGGTCTCCGCCAATCCGCTGCTGACGGCGCTCGGCGCAGCGGTGCTGCTGGGCGAGCGGCTGACGGGGCGCAAACTGCTCGGGCTCGTCCTGGGCATGATCGGCGTGGCCATCGTGGTGCGCTCGCGGATCGTCTCCGGGCATGAGGATCCGCTCGGCACCGCCTATGTGGTCGGGGCCCTGATGGCGCTCACCGCCGCGACGCTCATGTTCAAGAAGGTACGCACCTCGGCATCCCTGTTCGTCGGCAGCGGCATCCAGTCTTTGGCGGGCGGGATTGCGCTGCTGCCGGTGGCGCTGTGGCGGGAGGACGTGGCGTCCATCCACCCCACGCTGTCGCTCGGCCTCTCTTTCGCCTGGCTGACGCTGGCGGGCTCGGTGGGCGCGTTCAGCCTGTGGTTCTTCATCCTCGGCCGGACCAGCGCCACCCGCGCGAGCGCCCTGCACTTCCTGATGCCGCCGCTCGGGCTGATGTTCGGATGGCTGCTGCTGGGCGAGCCGGTGCCGCCGCTTGATCTCGTCGGCATCGTGCCCATTGCCCTGGGCATCCGCCTCGTCACCACCGCGCCGTCGTCTCAGAAGCGGTAATAGGCGGCGAGGACCAGCCCGTTCTCCTGCGGCGCATTGCGGGCGAAGACCGTGCCGACCACGGACAGCTGCACGGTGATGGCCGCCGAGAGATCGTAGGCCGCGCCCATCTGGAGCTTGTAATACTCGTAGGAGTCGCCGAAGTACGGGCCGGTCCCCGCCCCTTCCGAGATCACGCTGAACGACTGGGCGAGGAGCTGCCAGCGCTCCACGACGCGCCAGCCCAGCGTGAGGTCGAGATGGAGCTCGTCCGGCGGCGGGCCGAAGCGCATGCGCTGGGCGAGCTGAACGTCGAGGAAGGCCGGCTTGCCGAACAGGGTGAACGCCACGCCATAGAGCAGGCGGAGGTCGAGCTCGGGATCCTCATAGCCCACGGCGGCGGCGCTCTGGGAATTGCCGGTACCCGAAAAGCGGCCCACCACCTGCGCCGACACCACGCTCGCCGCATCGCGCCACAGCCGCACCCGGGCGCCGAGGTCCTGATAGCCCGGCCCGGCATAGGACGATGGTGACGGGTCGCCGAACGAGACGTTCAGGAATTGCGGCGCCGCGAGCAGGGTCAGCCAATCCGTGGCGCCATATTCGAAGACGAGGGTGACCTCTACCTTGTCATAGGGGCGGCTGGCGTAGAGATCGTAGGAGGGTCCGAACTCGGTCGCGGAATAGGTGGCCGAGCCTTGCAGGATGACCTGCCCGTGCCCCTCCTCCTGCGTCCAGGCACCGCCACGCGCCGACGGCGCACCGGCCAGCAGAAGCAAGGCGAACAGAACCAGCGCCGAGCCGAACCCGGGCCAATTCAGCGCCGTTCCGGCAAGATGGATTTTTCCGCGCAAGAGTCCCCAGGCGACAAGACATGCCCGCCCGGCAACGATCCGCCGCCTGAGATGATCCCCCATCCGCATGCCCCGACCCCATGCGGGTTGAAACTATACCTTAACGCAGCCGCAAGGGTATGCCTGACGTAAAGTGACCTTGCGTAAATTTCATCCAGCCTCGTCTTGCCGCCCCTTCGCGAACCCACCATATTGACGGCGAACGCGCAGGTCCGGCCTCGGCCGGTCTTGGGCGTTTGAGATTTCTTCAAGGGGAACGACGATGTCCGATTATGATCGCAACGTCGCCGGGCGTTGGAACCCGTCGGTGGCACGCTCGCAGGCCGCGATCGACCAGGGGCTGCGGACGTACATGCTCAGCGTGTACAACTACATGGCACTGGGCCTTGCCATCACGGGCGCGGCCGCGCTCGGCATTTACATGCTCTCGGTGACCACCGACCCGGCGCTGGCCGCGGGGCGGATCGCTGGCGGCATCATGCTGACGCAGTTCGGCTACGCGCTGTTCGTGAGCCCGCTGAAGTGGGTGGTGATGCTCGCGCCTCTGGCGGCGGTCTTTTTCCTGAGCTTCCGCATCGAGCGCATGAGCGTCTCGGCCGCGCAGATCACGTTCTGGGTCTATGCGGCTCTGGTGGGCGTATCGCTCTCCACGATCTTCCTCGTGTACACCCACGAGAGCATCGTGCGGGTGTTCTTCATCACCGCGGCCTCGTTCGGAGCGCTCAGCCTCTACGGCTACACCACGCAGCGTGACCTCTCCGGCATGGGCTCCTTCCTGATGATGGGCCTCTTCGGCATCATCATCGCGTCGGTGGTGAATATCTTCCTCGGCTCCTCGATGCTGCAGTTCATCGTGTCGGTCGTGGGCGTGCTGGTGTTCGCGGGCCTCACCGCCTACGACACCCAGCGCATCAAGGAGATGTATTTCGCCGGCGACGACGTCGCCGTGGCGGGCAAGAAGGCCATCATGGGCGCGCTCGCGCTCTACCTGGACTTCATCAACATGTTCATGATGCTGCTCCAGCTCTTCGGCGGCCGCAACAACGAGTGACGGCAGTCCGACAGCACCAGCCAGCAACGAGAAGGCCCCGGCACTGCCGGGGCCTTTTTTGTTGGAAACGGAGAGAGAAATGGCCTTCAGCCGCGCCCGATGAAGGGCATCTTGGTGGCCATGATGGTCATGAACTGCACGTTGGCATCCAGCGGCAGGCTGGCCATGTAGACGACGGCGCTCGCCACATGCGCCACATCCATCACCGGCTCCACCTTGATGGAGAGGTCGGCCTGCGGCACGCCCGCCTTCATCTTCTGCGCCATGGGCGTGTCGGCATTGCCGATGTCGATCTGCCCGCAGGCGATGTCATAGGCCCGCCCGTCCAGCGAGGTGGACTTGGTGAGGCCCGTGATGGCGTGCTTGGTGGCGGTGTAGGGCGCCGAGAACGGCCGTGGCGCCGTCGCCGAGATGGACCCGTTGTTGATGATGCGCCCGCCCCGCGGCTCCTGCGCCTTCATCACGCGGAATGCCTCCTGCGTGCAAAGGAACGGGCCAGTGAGATTGGTGGCGACCACCTGCTGCCATTGGGCGAAGGTGAGATCTTCCAGCGGGATGGCCGGGGCGCCGGTGCCGGCGTTGTTGAACAGGAGGTCGACCCGCCCGAATTTTTCGACGGTGGCGGCGAAAAGCGCATGCACGGATTCAGGGACCGTCACATCGGTCGTGACGGCCAGATGCGGCGCGCCGCCGAGGGCGGCCCCGGTTTCTTCGAGTGCATCCATGCGGCGCCCGGCGAGGGTGACGGCATAGCCGGCTTCCCCCAAGGCCACGGCGACCGCCCGTCCGACGCCCGACCCGGCGCCGGTTACGATGGCGACCTTTCTTCCTGCCTTGCTCATCATGTCCTCCCGGTTTTTATCCGGGCGGTTCTAAATCGTTTTGAAGCCGGTCGACAAGGACGTTTGAACGGGTCGTGTGCCGGCCTCAATCCGGCGCGCGGGCGGCAAGGGCCTCGAAGTCGATATAGTGTCCCGCGCGGTCCCGCTTGGACGCGAGGTAGCGGACGTTTTCGGCGGTCGGACGGCCAAGAACCCGCTGGTCGGCCACCACATTCAGCCCCGCCGCTTTCAGAGCCTCGATCTTCTGCGGATTGTTGGTGAACACCCGCACGGCGGACACCCCAAGCTGGCGCAGCATGGCGGCGGCGAAATCGAACCGGCGCTGGTCGAGGTCGAAGCCGAGGGCGGCGTCAGCGTCGTAGGTGTCGTAGCCCTGCGCCTGCAAAGCGTAGGCGCGCATCTTGTTGGAGATGCCATTGCCGCGCCCTTCCTGATCCAGATAGAGGAGAATGCCGCCGTCGGCCTCCGCCATGCGCCGGACGGTGTCCCGCAGCTGGTCTCCGCAATCGCATTTCAGCGACCCGAAAAGGTCGCCGGTCAGGCAGGCGGAATGGAGCCGCACCGCCACCGGCCGCGACAGGTCCGGGCGGCCGACGATGATCGCCACCTGATCCCGCAGCCCTTCGCCGCCTCGGAACACGACAAACTCCGTTTCCGGCGCCCCTTCGAGCGGCACCGGGGCGCGGCCCACGATGGCGAGACTGGCCACCTCGGCGGCCCGGAAGGACAGGATGTCGTCCACCGTGACGGTCAGCAGCCCCGCGGCCTTTTCTTCAGGGACCGCGCAGGTCACCGCCGCCGGCAGGACAAGCGCTTGGGCCAGCAGTTCAAGCGCGGCGGCCTGGGCCGGCGTCGCAGGCGCGACAGGCGCATCGATGCGCGCATCGGGCTTGAGTGACAGATGGGCCACGCGCGCGGCATCGAGATGCGGCAGCACGACGGCGCCCGGCTGGACCCGTGGCGCGCCCATCTTGTTCAGTCGGGGCGCGGGAAGGACCAACGCCGCATCCGTGGCCCCCGCCTCGGCAAGCACGCCGGCCAGGACGGGATCGAACGCCTCGGCGGCGACGACGACGATGCGCGCGTCGCCCGAGGCGATCACAACGGCGCGAGCGGACCGCACCTCCGCCATCGCCCGCTCCATGGAAAGCCGACCCGCGTCCGGCGCAAACCCAAGACCCTCAACGATGGACGCCATTTTGACCTCTCACAGCGGGAATCGCGGCCGGCCGGCGGCGCGAACGATCTGTCGTATCGGCAGGAGCGTAACAAACGCCATGATGACGCGTTCCTGATCGAACAGATTGAATACGCCGCGTGAGGACCGATGGATGACACGACCCTGCGGCTCCGGTCGCACAAGCGAGTGAGCGAGAGCCCGGTGCAGGCAAATCTTCGACGGTCGGACGATCGCCCCTATGTCATCGCCCAGCTCGGCCAGTCCCTGGACGGCCGCATTGCCACCACCTCGGGCGATTCGAAATATATCAACGGCCCCCACGCGCTCGATCACCTGCATGCGCTGCGGGCCTCGGTGGATGCGGTCGTGGTCGGGGTGGGAACCGTCTGCGCCGACGATCCCCTGCTCACCGTTCGCCGCATCGCCGGCGTCAGTCCGGCGCGGGTGGTGATCGATCCATCGGGCCGTGTCGATCCCAAGGCGCGGTGTTTCGCCGAGGACGGCATCCGCCGGCTGGTGTTGCGCCGGATGGCAGCGGGCGCTCCGCTTCCGACCGGCGTCGAAGTCGTACCGATGGCTGACCCGTCGGCCTTCGAGCCGTCTTCGATCCTCGAGGCGCTCAAGCAGCGTGGGCTCAGTCGGATTCTCGTGGAGGGTGGACCCACGACGCTCTCGGCTTTCCTCGAGGCCGGGCTCGTGGACGAGCTTCACGTTTTCGTGTCCCCCGTGATCCTCGGAGCCGGCCGCATCGGCTTGTCGCGCAAGGCGTGCGACACTCTGGCTCAAGCGTTGCGCCCGAAGGCGCAGGTGCATGTCTTCGCTGATGGCGATGTCCTGTTTCGTTGCGATCTGAAGGACAGCGTTCGCGAGGAAGGATCACGCGACCAGCCTTTGCCACCGGAGGTCCGAAACCCCGATGAACACCCTCTCCAACCCCGCGCCCTACGCGCCGCCGGCTAGGCTCATCCACTGGATCATGGCGGCCCTGGTGATCCTCGTGATCCCGCTGGGCTTCGCCATGATGAACATGGATTCGGGCCCGACCCAGGACCGCCTGTTCGACCTCCATCGCTCCATCGGCTTCACCATCCTCTGCCTGGCTGTCGTCCGGGTGGTGGTGCGCATCCTCAACCCCCCTCCACCCCCGCCTGAGACCATCGCCCGATCGCTCTGGATGGTGGCGAACGCCGTGCATTACGCGCTCTATGCGCTGATCTTCGTCATGCCCGTGCTCGGCTGGCTGGCATCCAATGCCTTCGGCAGCGCGGTCAGCATCTTTGGGCTGTTCACCCTGCCCAACATCGTCGCCAAGGACGATGCCCTGGCTGATCTGTTCGGCGCGTGGCACGTCCGCCTGGGCTTCCTGATGACCGCACTCGTGATCCTGCACGCCGGCGCCGGGCTGTGGCATGGTTTCGTGCGCCGAGACGGGGTTCTGTCGCGCATGTGGCCCGGTCTGTCGCGGTGATCGCGACGGCCTCGCCTGCGTTTCGGTGACGATCGGCGAGACTGAAAAAACCGTTCGGTTTCCGGCTCCTGTTGCCGTTGACATGCCGGCGAAGCACTTCTACCTCTTTAGACAGCCGGCCGGTTTGCAATGCATGACGGTCCCTCACAGGGACCGTTCATAGGGGATCAAATCGCATGGCCCTACGCGTGTCCGGAAAGAATCTCGACGTCGGCGAAGCTCTTCGCCAGCGTTTGACCGAGCGGGTCTCGGAAGTCCTCGGCAAATACTTTGATGGTGGCTGGTCAGGTCACGTCACCGTCACCCGGGACGGCTCCGGCTATCGCTCCGAATGCATGCTTCATCTCGATTCGGGCGTGAACCTTCAGGCGCACGGCAATGCGCAGGATCCGAACGCCTGCGCCGACGTCGCTGTGGAGAAGATCGAGAAGCGCCTGCGCCGATACAAGCAGCGTCTCAAGGATCGCCACGGTCATGGCAACGGCAATGCTGCCGAGCAGGCCGCCCAAAGCTACATCCTCAGCGCGGCGCCGGAGACGGAGGACGAGGACGAGCTCGTCGGCTGGAGCCCGACCGTCGTGGCCGAGCAGGTGACGCGCCTGCGGACGCTCTCGGTCGCCGATGCTGTGGTGGAGCTGGACATTACTGGTGCCCCGGTCGTGGTGTTCCGCCATGCCGGCCATGGACGGGTCAGCGTCGTCTACCGCCGCCCGGACGGGCACGTGGGGTGGATCGATCCGGGTTCCGAGGAACTGCACTAGGTCACGCGCCGGGGAGCCTGTAGCAGGGCTCCCCGTTCGCGATGTTTGAAACCTCCCGCGGTGGTGCGAGAGACCGCCTCGGGTAAGGCAATGCTCGGGGGGCATGTCCTGACAGCTGCAGCGAGTAACCTGCGCGGATCGCTCCAGCCGGAAAGCGCGGGACGCAGATTTCACCCCGCCTCATTTCAGCGCGGCCGGCCCTGACTTGAGCCCGAGGCAGGTTAACGCTAGATGGAGGCCGCAATAACGACCTCCTGGAGGGGCAACCCTCCTGCGTTTTGGTGGGGACGGACCAATGCAGCGGCGCTTTGGGCGCTCCGCAGGCCTTGACCCGTTCCGCGCGTCCGCCGCTTCATGAGCCTCGGCCGCTCGCTCCAGGAACTTGATAGATGCCGCTCGCCGACCTCCTTGCCCCGGACGCAGTGTTTCCGATGCTGCGGGCGAGCAGCAAGAAACAGGCCCTGCAGGAGCTGTCCCACCACGCCGCCCTTCTGATGGGACGCGACCAGCGGGACATCTTCGACACCCTGCTGCAGCGGGAGCGGCTTGGCTCGACCGGTGTCGGCAACGGCATCGCCATCCCGCATGGAAAGCTGCCGGGCCTCACCAAGCTGTTCGGCTTGTTCGCTCGGCTGGAAAAGCCCATCGATTTCGAATCGCTGGACGGCGCGCCGGTAGATCTCGTGTTCCTGCTGCTCGCCCCCGAAGCGGCCGGCGCGGATCACCTCAAGGCGCTGGCCCGCGTCGCCCGGATGCTGCGCGATCCGGATGTTGTGGAAAAGCTTCGCGCCACGCGGGACGCTGGCGCAATGCACGCGCTGCTGACGGCGTCCTCCGCCTCCAACGCGGCCTGACCGCCGGCAAACAAAAACCGGGCCGTCGCCGGCCCGGCTGAAACATCCGAAATTCTGCGTCGCCCGATCCTGCGCCTCAGTGGACGCTGACGGTCACCAGTTCGTGCTGCATGGCATTGGCCAGCGCGGCTTCGCGGCTGTCGGTCAACATGATCGGCGTGCCATCGGCCGCGTGCAGCGTGAACAGGGTCATACCCGGCGCGATCTGCGGGGCCTGCGGGAACAGGGACGGTACATCCTCGGACTTGATGCTGCGCACATAGGCGATCTCACCGCCGCCAAGGACCGCCAGCGCTTCCGGCGTGATATCCGCCAGGACTTCGTTTTCCGTATCGTGGGTCATCAATCTACTCCTCTACTCCTGGCAAACGCGGCATCCCTCCCCTTCAGGAGCGGGAGACGATGTCGATGCGCTTGGCGTGGCGAGCAGGCTCGGGGCGAACCAGATCGACCGACAGGAGACCATGCTTCAGTTCGGCGCCCAGCACGTTCATGCCTTCTGCAAGCACGAAGGTGCGCTGGAACTGCCGGGCGGCGATCCCCCGGTGCAGGAAAATACGGCCCTGACCTTCCTCGACCTGCCGGCCCCGGATGGTCAGCTCCTTTTCTTCCAGCACGACCTCAAGCTGCTCCGCCGTGAAGCCCGCCACCGCCAGGGTGATCCTGAGGCGCAACGGCTCACCGGCGGCTTCGATCCTCTCCACATTGTAGGGAGGATACCCGTCCGTGCTCTTGGTCACCCGGTCGAGCGCCCGCTCGACCTCGTCGAACCCCAGGAGAAAGGGGGACGACAGGGAAGACATCCGCGACATCGGCCAAAGCCCTCGTCAAGCGACTTTGCATTGCCGGGCATGCACCTATCCGGCCATGCCCGCCGGAACCCTTGCGGCATCCCGACAGGCTGCATATGGGGGGCGCCCCCTGCCCCCGCAAGGCTCGACCTTCCGCCGGGCTCAGGCGGCGCGGCGGGGACCCACCGTCTGGCGGGGCGCGAAGCTGTCGGCGTCGGCGGCGTGCCATTCGGCCGCGTAGGGCGTCTCGTCCGGCGCGTCGAGGAGGATTCCGGCCTCCAGGAAGGTGTAGATACGGTCGAGCGCTTTCACCTCGATGGGGCTCACCCGGTGCCAGACGTGATGGGGCAGAAGGTCTCCCGGATGCTCCAGCCCGGCGGCCGCAACCAGTTCCGCCAGCGCATGAACCGTGTGCCGGTGAAAGCTCGCCACCCGCTCCGCCTTCTCGTCCACCACCAGACCGCGCTGGAGGTGGGGATCGTTGGTGGTCACGCCCGTCGGGCAGGTGCCGGTGTGGCAGCGCATGGACATGACGCAGCCCAGCGAGAACATGAAAGCCCGGGCCGCGTTGCACCAGTCGGCGCCGATGGCCATGTTGGCGGCCATGGAGAAGCCGGACGTGACCTTGCCCGATGCGGCAAGGCGCACCTCCTGCCGCAGGCCAGTACCGACCAGCGCATTGCGCATGAGGATGAGGCCTTCGCGGAGCGGCATTCCCAGGTGATCGGCCAGCTCGTGCGGCGCGGCTCCGGTGCCCCCCTCGGCCCCGTCCACCACCACGAAATCCGGCTGGATGCCGGTCTTCACCATGGCCTTGGCGAGGGCGAACACCTCGCTGGGATGGCCGACGCACAGCTTTATGCCCACCGGCTTGCCGCCCGACAGTTCCCGCAGCTGCGCGATGAATTCCATCATCTGCGCCGGCGTCGAGAAGGCGGAGTGACGGGACGGCGAAATGCAGTCCTCGCCCAAGGGAATGCCGCGGATCTCCGCGATCTCCGGCGTCACCTTGGCGGCCGGCAGCACGCCGCCGTGACCCGGCTTGGCGCCTTGGGAAAGCTTGATTTCCACCATCTTGACCTGGGGGTCCGTGGCGCGCTCGGCGAAGCGCTCGGGCGAGAAGGTGCCGTCGCGGTTGCGGGCGCCGAAATAGCCGGAGCCCAGCTCCCACACGATGTCGCCGCCGTGGATGCGGTGATAGGGCGAGAGGCCGCCCTCGCCCGTGTCGTGATAGCAGCCGGCGCCCTTGGCACCGAGGTTCAGCGCCTCGATGGCATTGCGGCCCAGTGAGCCGAAGCTCATGGCGGAGACATTGAGAACCGATGCGGAATAAGGCTTTGCGCAAGCGCTGCCGCCCACCGTCACCCGGAACGGCTCGTGGGAAACCGGCGCGGGCGCGAGGGAGTGGGTCATCCACTCGTACTCGGCGGCATAGGTGTCGAGCTCGGTGCCGAAGGGCTGGCGGTCCTCCTCGTTCTTGGCCCGGGCGTAGATGACGGAGCGGTCCTCGCGGTTATAGGGCCGCCCGGACTGGTCATCCTCCATCAGATACTGGCGCAGATAGGGGCGCAGCGCCTCGAAGATCCAGCGCACCGAACCGATCACCGGGTAGTTGCGCAGCAGCGAGTGCTCGGACTGGGTGACGTCGAAAATACCAACCAGAACAAGGGGAAAGAGGACGCAGAAGGCGATGAGCCACGCCTGGTGGGAGGTGAAGGAGAGGAGAAGGCAGGCGAGCGCGATCACTGTTACGGCGATGAACACGCCCCATCGCTTCAGCAACCCGCGCATGCTGGAGGACATGAACAGGCCGTCCGCGCCGCCTTCCGGCTGTGGGGCGGACTTGTATTCGGGCTTGGTGGCGACAGGCATGGGCGGACTCCTTCGCCGCCAAGCTAGTCGATTTGGCGTCGGAGGGGAGCACCGGCGCGATAAAATAACTACGTTGAATCAAGGACCTGAATGTGCAGTGCGGCATCCGCGGCTGGGCCCCGTTGCCGCAGCGCACGCGCCTCAGGCCGTGGCGCTGGCGCGCGAGGCAAAGCTGTCCGCGAGGGCGCGCAGACGCACGATCTGGTCCGGCAGCTCGCGCCAGTAGCGGCGGTTCAGCTCCAGATTCACGATGGTGCCGGCCGGGAAGGCGCAGCGGCGGGTGACGAGGTCCCAGTCGATGCCGCCCCAGCCGAGCGGGAGGTGGAGGTCCCCCTCGCCTAGGCCGGCCCGCTCGGCGTCGTCGATGGCCCAACTTTCCTGAGGCCTGCCATAGCTTTCGTGGACATGGACATGGCGGGCGTAGGGCGCCAGAGCGGCGATTTCGGCGGCGAAATCCACCCTTGCGTCGGTGGCACGCAGGAGGGCGTGGCTGACGTCCAAAGTGGCGCGGACGTGGGGGTGATCGATGGCGTCCAGCTCCCCGGCGAGGCGCGAGGGCAGCGCCGTCTCGCGCATGGTCTCGAAGCGGAATATGTTTTCGACGCAAAGAGTTACGCCCACCGCCCCGGCCTTGTCGCCGGCCCGCAGCAGAGCGTTGCGCTGACGCTCATAGGCCACCGCCACATCATCGTCCCCCCGCACGCAACCGGAGTGGAGGACCAGGTGGGGGGCGGCTAATGAGCCGGCTATGGAGATCATGGCGTCCAGCAGGGCCTCGTGGCGGGGGAGGCGCTCCCTGGGGGACATCAGGTTGATGGCTAGCGGCCCATGGACGGTGTAGCCGAAGGGCCGGTCGCGGGTGGCGGCCACCAGCCGGTCGAGGCGGTCCTCGAGCACCCGCCCGTCCACCACGAGCGTCCAGGCGAAGGCGGGAAGCTCAACGAAATCAACGCCCAGACGCTCGGCCTCGTCGAGGGCGGCGGGGAGATCGTCGAACTCGGGCGATGCCGAGCGGATGGAATAGCCGATGCCGCGGATGGCGGGAAAAGGCGTGCGCGCGTCCATGAATTTATCCCCCCTCGCGATTTTCGAGGGAGACTAGCGCAGCCACATGAGGGGCCTGTGACGGGCAGCTGACACCCGAACCCTCAAGGCGATATCGGCACCGTTCGGGACGGGTTCAGGCGGGGTATCGATGCCGTTCGGCGCTGTCAGCCCCGAAAACCCCCTCTGATACCATGAGGATCGAGCCTGAGCTCAGACCGGCGGCTCGCCGCCCTCGGTCTCCTCGCGCACCTCGCGCCGGATGCGGATGCGGTCGCGGGAGCCGACGTTCAGCAGCTCGGCGGCGCGCCAGACGAGATTGTCCTCGAACTCGGAGAGGCCACCGTCCGCATAGGCCACCTCGAACATCATCTCGACGATGCGCAGGCGCCCTTCCTCGTCCAGCGCCCGGTTGAGCACGCTGGTGAAGGCATAGAGATCCACCGCCTCGGCGTCCTTGGCGATGGCGATCTCCACCAGCTGCTCGGTCTCGGCCTCGTCAAGGGCGAAGCGGCCGGCAAGGATGGTCTTGAGCACCGCCCGCTCTTCCGGCGTCACCGCCCCGTCAATGGACATGACATGCACCAGCAGGGCCGCGGCGGCGAGGCGATAGTCGGTCTCGTCGAAGGCGGCGGCCTCGCGCTGGCCTCCGGTGATGTCGGAGATGAAGTCGGAGAGGGTGCGGAACATGCCTCTAAATCCTGGGCTCGGGGCGGGGCTCGGGCTCCTTTCGCCTGTGCCATGCGAACCGCCACGGTGCAAGGCAGGAGAATGGCCCGATCGGCAGGAAGCCCCTCACGACCCCGGAAACAGCTCCACATGCGTCTGCCCCGTCCGGGCGAAATAGACGGCGCGGCGGCCGGGGAAGGAGACGATGTAGCCGGCGCAGCCGGCCGCCGCCGCCTTTTCGCAGAAGCCGCGATAGGTGTAGCCGGGCGCCTGCTGCTGGGCCTCGCGAATGGCGGCGGTGAGCCCGGCGTCGTCGAGGGCGGGGGCGATGGCGGTCGCCGCCTTGTGGGTGGGCAGTTCCAGGCTGTCGCCGCTCGGCAGGTAATAGGTGGCGGCGGCGCGGCGGAAGTCCACCGCATAGCTCTCGAACCCGGCGCCGACGAGGGCCCCGACGATGGCGGGGAAGGTCGCGGTGTCGCTCTCGGCCGCGGCGAGGCAGGCCCGTGCGGCGGCGGTTTGCTCTCCGGTCATTTGGCTTCCTCTCGGGCAGTCATTCCACGGGAACGGCGGTCATTCGGCCGTGCTCGGCCACCCGCCGCAGAAGCTGCTCCAGCGTCTCCCGCTCGGCCGCCGTCAGGCCGTCGAAGAAGGCGGCATCGTTGGCATCGGCGAGGGCGGCAAGGTCCGGCACGAGTGCGCGGCCGGCCTCGGTGAGGGCCAGCGTCTGGGCGCGGCCATCGCTGGCGCTGGCGGTGCGCACCAGCAGGGATTTGGCGATGAGGCGGTCGGCGAGGCGGGTGATGGCGCCGCGCGTCATGCCCATCTCCTCCGCGATGCGGCTGGGCGGGTGCGGCGCGCGGTCGTAGAGCGCCCGCATCAGGGCCCACTCGGCCACCGTCACGCCCCGCCCCGCCAGCCGGACCGAAAAGGCGTGGGAGACGTGGTTGGACACCCGCCGCAGCCAGAAGCCGAGATGGCGGGTGAGATCGGGGACCGGAGGGGCGGAAGCCATGGGCACCTCATTTGTTGACTAAGAAACTACCATTGAACTGGTTTCTTAGTCAACCATTCCAAGTTCTTCGCAGAAGCGTCCCCCGTCAGGGAACCGCGCGGCGCGGTTCGAGTTGATAGGCCAGCGGAGACAAGACTTAAGCCTCACGACTTCAACTTGTCTTTGCGCGCAGGCCAGTCGAGCCCGCGCACCATTTCAGGCATACGACGGCATAGCTTCGCGCGATAGCGCGCATGGCAAGTGCTTCGGTGCATCTTGAACAGGGCCATAGGGCTATAACCCGTTCCCACGAGGAGGATGACATGAAGATGATGCCGATCTACGCTGCGACCGCGGCTGTTCTTCTTTCCACCACCGCCATGGCGCAGACCGCGGCACCCTCCACCACCGCGCCTCAGGCGACCCCGGCCGCCCCGACCGGCACCATGGGCG
Organism: Xanthobacter wiegelii; assembly: GCF_043193855.2. Lineage (NCBI taxonomy): Bacteria > Pseudomonadati > Pseudomonadota > Alphaproteobacteria > Hyphomicrobiales > Xanthobacteraceae > Xanthobacter > Xanthobacter wiegelii. Next base: position 5,217,429 of record NZ_CM195529.1, read on the forward strand.
CCGCCAGCAGTTCCGCCGCCACCGCCCCCACCTTCGTGACGCGCCAGATGGCCGACCAGCACATGGCGTCCAACCTCATCGGCACCGCCGTGCGCGGCCCGGCCGACGAGAACCTCGGCGAGATCAATGATCTCGTGATCGACCGCGCGGGCAATGTAGCGGCCGTGGTGATCGGCGTCGGCGGCTTCCTCGGCATCGGCGAGAAGGATGTGGCGGTGCCGTTCCAGTCGGTCGAGGTCTCCCGCATGGACGGCAATAACCGTATGGTGCTGCGCAAGACCAAGGACGAGCTGAAGAACGCCCCGACCTTCACCGAGGCGGACGCCACCCCGGCCACCACCGGCAGCGTGAACAACAACAACCGTCCGGCCACCACCCCGCCGGCCACGGCTCCGGCCGCCCGCTGATCCCAATCGGCCTCCGGGAGAGAGTGCTGTGATGGCCTCTCTCTCCGCAAGCCTCTGGAATTAAAGCACCTGCCGGTCCGGGCCCATGGCCCGGGCCGGCATCGTCACGTCCGGCGTCCCGGCCGGAGCAGAACGAACAAGGCCAGCGGCGGTTGATCCCGCGGCAGTTGCGGGGGCAATGTGGCGGCCCGATCGCCACAGGGAGCAGGGATGAACCTGGCCAGTCGAGGCCCCGCCGGCCTCCTTCTGAGAATTATCGCGGAGCCGCTGCCCCTCTGGTGGCGTCTCGCCTTCGCCGGCGCCGTCATCGGCGGGGCGCTGGCGATTCGTCTCGGCCTTCTCCTGTGGGTGATCGACTTTCCGCCCTACCTGTTCCAGCTGCCAGCGATCATCGTCGTGTCGCTGGTCAGCGGGCCGAAGATCGGTCTTGCCTCCGTCGCGCTCGTTGCCGGCGTCAATGCGGCACTGCTGCCGGAAGCCGGCAACGGCGGCGCCGGCAGCTCGCCGCTGGCCTCTCTCCTCTCATTCGCCGTCAATGCCATCGCCGTCTGGGGCATCGCTTCCCTGGTGCGCACGGTCCTGCGCCGGCTGGAATCGGCCCATGCCGCTCTGCTGTCGGCGGCGAGCGAGCAGACCGCCGTGGTGGCGACGCTCGAGGCCCTGCTGGCCCACGCTCCCGTCGGCTTCGCCTTCTTCGACGCGCAGCAGCGCTTCATCCGCGTCAACGAGATGCTGGCCCGCATCGACGGCATCCCCGCCGGCGAGCATGCCGGGCGCTCCCTCACCGATATTCTGCCCCAGCTGGCCCAAGCTGTGACGCCATCGCTGGAGCGGGTGCTCGCCACCGGCGAGGTCATCGCCGACGTGGAGCTGGAAGGCGCGACGCCCGCCTTGCCCGGCATGTGGCGGCATTTCCTCGTCAGCTATTTTCCGGTGCGCACCAATGGCGCCGGCATCAGCCTCGTCGGCATGATCGTGGTGGAGATCACCGAGCGCAAACGCGCCGAGAAGGCCATCGCCGCCAGCGAGCAGCGCTACCGCCTGCTGGCCGAGGCGCTGCCGAAAATGGTGTGGACCTCCGCCCCCACCGGCTCAGGGGACTATTACAACCGCCGCTGGTCCGAATACACGGGCGTCGAGCCGCCGCCCGGCGAGGTGGTGGAGTGGCACGCCTTCCTCCATCCGGAAGAGAAGAGCGGCGTGATGGGCGCGTGGCACGCGAGCCTGTCCAGCGGCAATCCCTTCTCGCGCGAATGCCGCTTCCGCGCCAAGGACGGCAGCTACCGCTGGTTCCTGTGCCGCGCCGTGCCGGTGCGCGACGAGGACGGGCGGGTGGACCGCTGGTACGGCAGCTGCACCGACATCTCCGAGATCGTCGCCGCGCGCGAGGCGCTGTCGCGCACCAACGAGGACCTGGAGCGCCTCGCCGCCGCCCGCACCATGCAGCTCGCCGAGGCAAACTCGCTGCTCAAGCAGGAGATGGACGAGCGGCTGAGGGCCGAATCCCAGCTCCGGCAGGCGCAGAAGATGGAGGCGGTCGGCCAGCTCACCGGCGGCATCGCGCACGATTTCAACAATCTGCTGACCATCATCATCGGCAACATCGAGGCCGCCGAGCGCCGGGTGCCGTCCGATCCGAACGACACCCGGACCCAGGAGATCAAGACCGAGGAAATCCGCCGCTTCCTCGACTACGGCCGGCAGGGCGCGCTCCGGGCGGCCGTCCTCACCCAGCGCCTGCTCGCCTTCTCCCGCCGCCAGCCGCTCGACCCGCGCCCGACCGACGCCAACCGCCTCGTCACCGGCATGTCCCACATGCTGCGCAGCGCGCTGGGCGAGCGGGTGATGGTGGAGACCGTGCTCGCCGGCGGGCTGTGGCGTACGGAGATCGACCACAACCAGCTGGAGAATGCCATCCTCAACCTCGCGGTGAACGCGCGTGACGCCATGATCGAGGGCGGCAAGCTCACCATCGAGACCGCCAACGCCTATCTGGACGAGGCCTATTGCGCCGCGCACGAGGACCTGTCGCCCGGCCAGTACGTGGCGATCTTCGTCACCGACACCGGCATGGGCATGTCGGAGGACGTCCGCGCCCGCGCCTTCGAGCCTTTCTTCACCACCAAGGGCCCGAAGGACGGGACCGGGCTCGGCCTCAGCCAGGTCTACGGCTTCGTGAAGCAGTCCGGCGGGCATGTGATGATCTATTCCGAGCGCGGCGAGGGCACCACGGTGAAACTCTACCTGCCGCGGCTGGAGGACGGCGCCGCCGCGGCCGAGCCCGCCCCCGCGCGCGCCGACACCGAAACCCGGACCGCCCCCGCCACCGTGCTGATGGTGGAGGATGACGACCAGCTCCGCGCCCTCGGCGCCGCCTCGCTCCGGGAGGCCGGACATACGGTGATCGAGGCGGCGGACGCCTCGGCCGCACTCGACGCGGTGTCGCGCGGCGCCCGCCCGGACCTCCTCTTCACCGACGTGCGGCTCGGCGACGGGATGGATGGACGCGGCCTCGCCGACGCGATGAAGCGGCGCATGCCGCGCGCGCGGGTGCTGTTCACCACCGCCTACGCCCGCAACGCGGTGGTCCATCAGGGGCGGCTCGATCCGGGCATGAAGCTCCTGACCAAGCCCTACAGCCAGTCCGACATGGTCGCCAAGGTGAACGGAATGCTGGACGAACCCGCCCTGCGGGGGGCCGTCCTCCTGGTGGAGGACGAGCCCTTCGTCGCCATGGTGGCCAGCCAGATCCTGGAGGATCAGGGCTTCAAGGTCACCATCGCCTCCCACGGCGAGGCGGCGCTCGCGCACGCCCGCGCCGCCAGGACCGACATCGGCCGCGACGCGCTGGTGCTCGCCATCGTGGACATCGGCCTGCCGGACATGCGCGGCGACGAGGTGGTGCGCCGGCTGGGCGAGATCGCGCCCGACCTGCCGGTCATCGTCGCCTCGGGCTACGCGACGCAGGACCTGACCGGGCTGTTCGGCGATCGCTCGGACGTGGGCGTCATCTCCAAGCCCTACGACGGCGCGACGCTGGTGGCGGCGCTGGAGCGGCTCGGATTCCGGATGGCGGAATAAAAGACGGCCCCTCAAAGCAAATGGCCGGGACGCGCCCGGCCATGACTTGGTTTCAAACGGGAGGGCCGGTCACATCGACCGGCTCCGGTCAGCGGCGCAGCAGGATCTGGCCGAGGATGACGCCGACGCCGGCGGCGATGGCGCAGGCGGTGATGGGCTGCTCGCGAATGCTCTCGCGCAGGGTCAGAACCTGCTCCTCGGCCCAGTCGCCCACCTCGCCGGCGGCGCTCTCGGCGTCACCCTTGGCACCCTTCACGGAATGCTTGGCGGTCTTGCCGAGGGTCTCCAGCAGCTTGGTGAAATCGGCCTTGAGCTGGTCGAGGTCAGACTTCACGTCGTGCAGGCTGGCCTCGGCGGCGGAGGCCGAGGAAGCGGCGGGGGATGTCACGATCTGCGGCTTGTCGACCATGGTTGTCTCCGGCAGGGTTTGTCACGAAGCGCGGTGGAGCTGGCGCCGGCCGGATGGCCGGAGGCGTCCCGCTCCGGGTCCGCTCGGGAGTGTAACGACCGACAGGGCAATTGCGTGCCCGGGAAAGTTCGTAGTCCGCGCGATTTCCGCGCAGATCTTCGTCAGGACCGCGCGCGCGGTCCTTCTCAGGCGCTGCGCGCGGTTTCCGGCTGGGCGCGGGCCTCGTGGAAGAACAGCGCCTGCGCCACCGTCGCCTTCACCGTCTCGGTGAGGAAGGGCTTGGTGATGAGATAGGTCGGCTCCGGCCGCTCGCCCGTGAGCAGGCGGTCCGGGAAGGCGGTGATGAAGATCACCGGCACGTTGAAGCTCGCGAGGATCTCCGTCACCGCCTCGATGCCGGACGAACCGTCGGCGAGCTGGATGTCGGCCAGCACCAGCCCGAAGTTTCCGCCCTGCGCCAGCTCCACCGCCTTGGAATGGGTGGGGGCGACGCCGATCACCTCGTGACCAAGCTCGGTGACGAGGGTCTTCAGATCGAGCGCGATCACCCACTCGTCCTCGATGATGAGCACGCGGGTGGCGAGCTGGCGGTCGATTTCCCGCTGCGCGGAGATCACCTGCGCCTCCACGTCGGAGAGGGTGGTGCCGAGGATGGTCGAGGCCTCGGCGAAGGAGAAACCCTCCATGGCGGTCAGAAGCAGCGCCACGCGGGAGGACGGGTCCATGGCCTGAAGCCGGGCGTCCGCCCGCGACGGCACCTGCCCGCCGGAGGACTGGCGGTTCCAGGTTTCGTGGAACGCCTTGTAGAGCGCGACGCGCGGCGAGACGGCCTGATCGACCGCGACCTTGCCGTCCAGGATCGCCTGCAGGGTGTTCTGCACCAGGAGGTCGCCGGCCGCCTGCGATCCCATCAGGGCGCGCGTATAGCGGCGCAGGAACGGGAGCTGCTTGATGAGCGGATTGGAAGCCATGCGGAATTTTCCCTGCCAAGCTGTACGGGACCAAGCGGATGGCCTTGTGAACCACCGTAGCCTGCGCCACCGTGGTTCGGGCCAAGTTGAAGCCAAACCCCGGTAACGCTTGCGTGCGCGACAAGTTCCACCCCGATGGAACCGGCCCGCCGCAAATCGCATTATAGTCCGAAGCGAGCCCTGCGGGAGCGGAACCTTGACCGCGACCGTAGCGGCATGCGGCATTCAAGGTGAACCCGCCGGGAGCGCAGGACGTTCCCTGGCAGAAGGAAAAGCGGCCGCTCGGGCGTCGGGGAAGGACCCCTTCTCGCGGTCTATCCTCCCGGTTGCGTGCTGGCGACAGCCAGTCCCCCGCGACCGTCGTCGCCGGGTCCGGTGGCGCCTCGCGGCGTCATTCGGGTCGGCGGTGCGGGCGTCAGGACAGGCTGCTTGCGTCGGGGTGCCGCCGCAGGCGACGCGGTGTGAGATATCGAGGACGGGTCGGGTTGTGATCGGGCACGCCGTCGGGGCGGCGGCGCTTTGTACTGGTAAGGCGTTTTGGCGGAGCGGCGATGGATCTCGAACGGGCGCAGTCCGCCAAATCCCGCGAGGGGGGGTCGCGCGAAACGTCGCGCGAACGCCTGTGGCGGGGCGCTTCGGGCCGTGAAGCCGGCTCCGGCGACGCGGCGGGCGCGCGCGACGGTGCGCGCGACGGTGGCGGTCTGTTCGGCTCGGCCGGCGCCCGGCCGCGCACGCTGTTCGACAGCGTGCGCCGGCGCCTGATCCTGATGGTGCTTCTGGCCCTCGCCCCCATCGCCGCCCTCAACATCGTGCAGGGCGTGATGCAGCTGTCCGCCGCCGAGGAGGACGCCCGCCAGAACCTGCTGCGCCATGCTCTGGCCGCCGCCGCCGCCCAGCAGAACGTCATCGCCTCGGCGGAAAACGTGCTCTACGCGCTCCAGAACGTGGAAGAGGTGCGCAGCGCCGGCCCAAGCTGCCGGGCGACGCTGCGGGGCGCGACCATTTCCCTGCCCTTCGTGGCCAATATCGGTGTCATCGACGCCGCCGGCCGCGTCACCTGCTCCGCGCTGCCCACCACCGATACCGACATGAGCGACGACGCCTGGTGGCTTTCGGCCGTCCGGCAGCCCGGCTTCAGCCTGTCGGGACGGGTGCGGAGCACCGCCGCCAACCGCGACGTGCTGGTGGGCCTCCTGCCCCTGCGCGATGCATCGGGCCGGCTCGAGGGCGGCTTGGCGCTGGGCATCGAGATCGGCTGGCTGGACAATCTTTTGCGCCAGCAGGTGCCGCCGACCGATGGCGTGGTCGCGGTCTTCTCCGCGTCAGGCGAGGAGCTGGTCTCCAACTCGCGCACCCTCAGCGGCGCCTTGTTCCAGGCCGCCCCGTTCGCCACTCCGGACAACGCGCTCCGGGAAAGCACCGACCCATCGGGCCGGCGCTGGACCTATGCCACCACCCCCCTCGGGCGGGAGGGCATGGTGGTGGCCTATGCCTCCCCGTCCGACAGCCTGTTCGGCTGGACCCTGGTGACGGTGGCGGCGAGCTTCGCCTTGCCGGCGCTGGTGATGGTCGCCTCGCTCATCGCTTTGTGGGTGGCGGTGGACCGCATCGTGCTGCGCTGGCTGCTCTATCTGCGCCGGGTCACGGCGGTCTATGCGCAAGGGCACTACGGCTTCCGGCCGACGCGGCTCGATTCGGCGCCAAGCGAATTCCGCATGCTCGGCCAGTCGGTGGAGCACATGGCCTATGCCGTGCGGCAGCGGGATGCGCGCCTGCGCGAGAACCTCGCCGAGAAAACGGCGCTGGTGCGCGAGATCCACCACCGCATCAAGAACAGCCTGCAGGTGGTGGTGAGCCTGCTGTCGCTCTACGGCGGCGGTATTGGCAAGGGCGAGGACAGGAAGCGCTTCGACCAGCTGCGCACCCGCGTCAACACCCTCGCCCTGGTCCACCGCATCCTCTACGAGGCGAGCGACGGCTCCCAGGTGCGTCTCAGCGAACTGCTCGGGGAACTCGCCTCGCTGATCGAAGGCTCCTCCGACAAGCACCTGCGCTTGATGGTGGAGGCCGAGGAGACGCGGCTGCCCACCGACATGGCCGTTCCCCTCGCCCTGATGGTGGTGGAGCTGGTGCTCGGCCTGTCGCTCCGGCCCGGCAGCACCTCCCTCGGCGTGCTCATCACCGGCTCGGTGGAAGCCGATCGGCTGCGCCTCGTGCTCACCGGCGCCGCCGACGCGCCGGAGGAGCCGTCCGGCCTCGCCGGCGGTTTCGCCACCCAGCTCGGCGGTACCCTCACCCGCGACCACTCCGGCGACGCCCTGGTGATCGTCGGGGATTTCCCTTGTCCCTCAATCGCTTCCCCGGATACCACAGCGCCGGAGGGCGCCTCGCGCGCGTAGGCCCGTACGAAAGCGCGATTTCCTTGGAACCACAGCCCTTCCGGCTTCGTTACACCTTGGACCGTCCTGGCCATCCCACCGGCCGGAAGGCGGCCTATTGGCTTCAGTGCGGGCCGTTCGCGCTCCGGCACTCATCACCGGGCGAACCGGCCGGGTGCCGCAACCAGCGGCCGATCGCAGTCGGAGGAAAAGGGCACATGGACAAGGCGCGAACCAAGGGCACCTCCCAGCGCGGCTTTGCGGCGATGGACGCGGAAAAGCAGCGGGCCATCGCGCGCAAGGGGGGCGAGAGCGTTCCGGCCGAAAAGCGCAGCTTCTTCCAGAATCGCACGCTGGCTGCCGAGGCCGGTCGCAAGGGCGGCCAGAGCGTCGCCGACGAGCAGCGCAGCTTCTCGCGGGATCGCACCCTCGCCTCGCAGGCGGGGCAGAAGGGCGGCCAGAAGAGCGGCCAGACCACCGGCACTGGCAACGGCGGCGCCTGATCGCGCGGCCTCAGATAGGCTGAGGCCAGATTCGCCGTCCGCAGCGGTGCTGCGGGCGGGAACCGGAAGCGCAGCCGCAGCGTTATCTCAAGGTTACGCCAAAGCTGGCCCCTCGGGCTGAGCTTTGATCCCCGCCCGGCCGATGGAAAGCCCGGGGCGGGCACGTCGCCACAAAAGTCACGATTGCCGGAAAGAATAGGCCGCCTGATGGACCTGCCCGCGCCGAGCGAAAGGACCCGCCAAGAGATGGATGCCGCCCTGCGCACGCAGGTGCTGGAGTTCCTTCCAGCGGTGCGCGCCTTCGCGCGATCGCTGACGCGCAATCGCACCGAGGCTGACGACCTTGTCCAGGAGACGCTGCTGAAAGCACTCTCCAACATCGACAAGTTCGATCCCGGCACCAACCTGCGCGCGTGGCTGTTCACCATCCTGCGCAACACCTACTACACCGAGATCCGCAAGCGCCGGCGCGAGAACGACGGCATGGCGGCCCTCGCCCAGCAGGACACCAACATCGGTCCGAGCCAGGAATGGTCGGCCACCCTCACCTCCCTGAAGGACGCCCTCGCCCGGCTGCCCGACGACCAGCGCGAGGCGCTGGTGCTGGTGGGCGCGGCGGGCCTCTCCTACGAGGAGGCGGCGGAGGTCTGCGGCTGCGCGCTCGGCACCATCAAGAGCCGCGTCAACCGCGCCCGCGCCAAGCTTCTCGTGCTGATGGGCGCGGAAGCCACCGCCGACGTGGTGGAAGGCGACGCGGTCGCCATGTCCGCGGCGCGCAGCTAGCTCGGGGCCCGCGCGCGGCGCGGGTGCTTGACACGGGCGCCGGGGCGTCGCTTGGTTCGCCCATGACATCTTTCGCCCGGAAGGACGTCGCCCCGAACACAGCCGCCGAGGCGCGGCGCGAGGCGGACGAGCCCCATTCCCCCGTGGTGCGATTCGGTGCCGGTGCCCCGCTCAGGCTGGACGCGGGCGTCGAGCTGAACCACCTGCAGATCGGCTACCAGACCTACGGCGAGCCCAATGCCGCCGGCACCAATGCGGTGCTGGTGTGCCACGCGCTGACCGGCGACCAGCATGCCGCGAGCCTCAATCCCGTCACCGGCAAGCCCGGCTGGTGGGAGACCATGGTGGGTCCGGGCCGGCCCATCGATACCGAGCGCTTCTTCGTTATCTGCGCCAATGTGCTCGGTGGCTGCATGGGCACCACCGGCCCCGCCTCCACCAATCCCGCGACCGGGCGGCCCTACGGCCTCGACATGCCGCTCGTGACCATTCGCGACATGGTGAACGCGCAGGCCATGCTGCTCGACCATCTCGGCATCGAAAAGCTCCTGTGCGTGGCCGGCGGCTCCATGGGCGGCATGCAGGTGCTGCAATGGGCGGCGAGCTATCCCGAGCGGGTGTTCTCCGCCATGCCGATTGCCACCGGCGCGCGGCACTCGGCGCAGAATATCGCCTTCCACGAGGTGGGCCGGCAGGCGGTGATGGCCGATCCCGACTGGCAAGGCGGGCGCTATCTGGCGGAAGGGGTGACGCCCCATCGCGGGCTCGCGGTGGCGCGCATGGCGGCGCACATCACCTACATGTCCGACCAGTCGCTGCACAACAAGTTCGGCCGGCGGCTGCAGAACCGCGAGATGCCCACCTTCGGCTTCGACGCCGATTTCCAGGTGGAGAGCTATCTGCGCCACCAGGGCGAATCCTTCGTGCAGCGCTTCGATCCCAATTCCTATCTCTACGTGACGCGCGCCATGGACTATTTCGACCTCGCGGCGGACTACGGCGGCGTGCTGGCCAACGCCTTCCGCGGCTCGAAGACGCGCTTCTGCGTCGCCTCCTTCACCTCGGACTGGCTGTTCCCCACTGAGGATTCCCGCGCCATCGTGCATGCGCTGAACGCCTCGGGGGCCAGCGTCTCCTTCACCGAGATCGAGAGCGACAAGGGCCACGACGCTTTCCTTCTGGAGGAGCCGCAATTGTTCGCCATCGCCCGCGGCTTCCTCGACAGCGCGGCCCGCGCCCTCGGCCTGCCGGCCGGGAGGACCGCGTGAGCCTCGCCTTGCGCCAGCCGGTGCTGGATGAAGGCGCCGTCCGCGACCAGGGCGGGCGCGTCGATCTCGTGGTGGTGGCCGAAATGGTCGCCCCCGGCTCGCGCGTGCTGGACGTGGGTTCGGGCGACGGGGCGCTGCTGGAGCTTCTGGCCACCACCCGCAACTGCGATGCACGCGGCATCGAACTGTCGCGCGAGGGCGTCAACGCCGGCGTGGCGCGCGGCCTCGCCATCATCCAGGGCGACGCGGACGTGGACCTCGCCCACTATCCCGACGACGCCTTCGATTACGTCATCCTGTCCCAGACCCTCCAGGCCACCCGCCGGCCGCGCTGGGTGCTGGAACAGATGCTGCGCATCGGCCGCCGGGCGGTGGTGTCCTTCCCCAATTTCGGCCATTGGCGCTCGCGCCTCGACCTCTTGGTCAACGGCCGCATGCCGGTGACGGACAACATGCCCATCGCCTGGTACGAGACCCCCAACATCCACTTCTGCACCATCCGCGATTTCGTGGCCCTGGTGGAGGTGCTGGACGCGCGCATCGAAAAGGCCGTGGCGCTGGACTCATCCGGCCACCGCGTGCGCGTGACCATGCCGTGGTGGGTGTGGAACCTGCTCGGCGAACAGGCGGTGTTTCTGCTGACGCGGGAGCGGTAGGGCGCCTCACTGCCAGCCCGAGTGATCGGCCACAGCCTCGATCTCATCGAGAACATCCCGCTCGGCGGCATCACCGGCGACCAGGGCCGACTGGCGGCGGCACTCCTCGGCGAAGCCGGGCTGGGAGGTGTCGGGCACCCACAGCCGCAGCGCGCGCAAACCCTTGCGACGCCCGGCGACCTTGGTCGCGGGCACCGTGCGGGCTTCGGCACGATTGATGCGGGCCATGAGCTTCACTCCTGATGGACGGAAATATGGCTTCCCGTCACCTTCACCGCAACCTCACCCCGCCGGCACCCCGCCCGGCACGAGCACCGGCTCCAGCGCCGGTTCGGCGATGCGGCTGGGGCGGCGGACGGCGACGGGGCGGTAGAGCTGCTTTGTGGCTTCCACCACCAGCACGCCGGAGAAGGGCAGCGACAGGCGGGCGCCGATGCGCTCCCAGGCCACCGCCGTATTCAGAAACCAGCGGCTCGGCGGCGCATAGAGCGCCTCGTCCCACCCCACCGGCGTGAACAGGGCTTCGCGCAGGAGGCTCACCACCTGTCCGCGGGAGAAGGGCCGGCCGTTGCCGAACGGGGTGGTATCGAGCCGCGCCCACACGCCCCGCCGGTTGGGGACCACCGCCAGAAGCCGCCCGCCCGGCGCCAGCACGCGCCAGACCTCGCGCAGCATCTCGGCGGCATTGGGGGTCATCTCCAGCGCATGGACGATGACCACCCGGTCCATGCTGGAGGTGGGAAACGGCAGCAGCGTCTCGTCGGCGAGGGTGGCCAGCGTCGGCGCGGCGGAGGGCCAGCGCACCACCCCCTGCGCCGCCGGCATCACCGCGAGGCAGCGCTCGGCCTCCTCGCGGAACACGCCGAGATAGGGCGTCGGGTAGCCGAGCCCCAGCACCCGCATGCCGGCCACATTGTCGAAGCGGGCGCGGATGGCGCGGCCGAGCAGGCGGCGCGTCATGATTCCCACGGGCTGGGCGTAGAAATTGCGCAGGTCGACGACGTCGAGAAACATGCACCCTCGCTGTGGACAGCGGCCGGCCGGCCACACTTCCGCTCGCCCCCTTAATAGAGGATCATGCGCGCCGGGTCCGCAACCCGAGCCGTCAAGACCGTCCCCTCCCGGAGATCGACACAGTGCCGGCCGACATCCGCCTGATCCCCTGCCTCGGTGACAATTACGCCGTCCTCATCCACGATCCCGTCACCGAGGCCACGGCGGTGGTGGACGTGCCCGAGCCCGGCCCGGTGATGACGGCGCTGGAGAAGGAAGGCTGGACCCTCACCCATATCCTCGTCACCCACCACCACGCCGACCACACCCAAGGCATCCCGGCGGTAAAGGCGCGCTATGGCGCCACCGTGGTCGGCCCCAAGGCGGAGGCGGACCGCATTCCCGGCCTCGACGTGGCTGTGGTGGATGGTGATCCCGTCGCGGTGGGCTCGCTGGTGGGCCGCGTGCTGGAAACCCCCGGCCACACCGCCGGCCCGGCCTCCTATCTGTTCGAAGGCGAGAAGCTGCTGTTCGCGGGGGACACCCTGTTCACCCTCGGCTGCGGGCGGGCGCTGGAATGCGAGCCGCCGGTGCTGTGGCAGTCGCTGCAGCGGCTCCGGGTGCTGCCGGAAGACCTGGATGTCTATTCCGGCCACGAATACACGCTCGGCAACGGCCGCTTCGCCCTCTCGGTCGATCCGGACAATGCGGACCTCGCGGCCATGTATGCCAAGGCGCAGGAGCAGCGGGCCAAGGGCGAGCCGACCATGCCCTCGAAGCTCGGCGACGAGCTGAAGGCCAATCCCTTCCTGCGCGCGGACGATCCGGCCATGGCCGAGCGTCTGGACATGTCCGGCGCCGACCCGGCCGAGGTGTTCACCGCGCTGCGCGAGCGCAAGAACAGCTTCAAGGGCTGAGGCGATGGGGGACACGGACCGCGCCTCGCTCACCGCGGAGGCGGTGATCGCCCTGCTGGAGCTACAGCCCCACCCGGAAGGCGGGTTCTTTCGGGAAACGTTTCGCGAGACGGCACCGGATGGCGGGCGCGGTGCGTCCACGGCCATCTATTTCCTGCTGCGCGCGGGCGAGCGCTCCCACTGGCACAAGGTGGATGCGTCGGAAATCTGGCACTGGCATGCCGGCGCGCCGCTGAGGCTGTCCATCGCCGCGGGCGGGGACCGGCGCGATCTTCTGCTCGGGCCGGATCTGGCGGCCGGGGAGCGGCCGCAGGGCGTTGTGCCGCCCTTCGCATGGCAGGCGGCCGAAAGCCTTGGCGCCTGGACGCTGGTCGGCTGCACCGTGGCGCCGGCCTTCGATTTCGCGGGATTTGAACTGGCTCCGCCGGGATGGGAGCCGGGCCAGCCCTAAGGCTCGCCCTCACACCATCGCGCAGAGGGCTTCCATGCGGGCGCACACATCGCCGAGGCTCGGCTTGTTGGCGCCGCTGCGCTCGGCCATGAGGAAATCGGCGAGATCGTCGGCTTCCTGCTGGCGCAGGAACTTCACCACGTCCTCGACGCTGGACACCCGCGTCTCGGCATCACCAATCACGATCCGCAGAGAGGTCGGGGTGTTCAGAGATCGGCTCTGGCCCATGGTCGTCTCCGTTCGTCGGCTACCACCTCCGCTGCGGAGGCCGGCATCATCAGCCGGATAGTCAACGCGGCCTTATGGCGGCGGTTCCCGGCCATGGCGCCATCGTGTGCGATTTTCCTCACGCGCCGTGGGCGATGAGGTCGGGCAGGCGGCGGGTGAGGGTGCGCAGCACGCTTTGCGAACCCTTGGACATGATCTCGAACACGCCGTCATTGGCGCCGTCCGTGCCGAAACCGTCGTGGAAGAAGCGGAAATGGGTGCCGCCCGAGGGCGTGGGCGTCAGCGTCCAGGTCACCAGCGTGTCGATGTAATGGCCGAAGCCCTTCAGCTCCTCGTGCCCGCCCTTCCAGCTGAACGACAGCTCCTTTTCGGGAATGCAGCGCGTCACCTGGCACTGGAATTCGCCGTCCCACCGCTCGATGGGCCGGCCCCAGATGGTGAATTTGTGCCCTTCCAGCGGCTGGATGTCGTTGGGAAAGAACCACACCGCGAGCCATTCGGAATCGGTGATGGCGCGCCACACCACATCCACCGGCTGGTCGAATTCGGCTTCGGTGAGAATGGAGCGGGTTTCGACGACATCCGACATGGAAGGATCTCCAAAAGCCATCAATGAAACGGGCGCGCGGGCCTTTGGCTCGCGAAGCAAAAATCGGACCTCAGGCGGTTTGCGACACAGCTTCCCGCCCGTCGAGCGCATCGCCGAAGGCGTGCGCGAAGGCGATGCGGTCGGCTTCCTGCGGGAAAACAATGTCCGCGCTCCATTCCGTGGTGCGCGTGCCGCCCGGCCAGTCGCGCGGGGCGCGATGCCAGGCGAGGGCCGGCCAGCGCGGATTACGCCGCGTCTCGCCGGCCTCATCGCGCCAGGCGGGGCGGCCGAGGGTGGCGGTGAGCCACGCCATCACCTCCGGCCCGACGGCGAGGGCGAAGGCGACGCCGTGACGGATGCTGCGCGGCGGGGCGCGCAGCAGCGTCTGGCCGATCACCGCATAGGCCGGCGGGCCATCGTCCAGCGCCAGCTCGCGCATCACCAGCACCCGAAAGCCGCCCGCGACGGGCTCGGCCGGCACGGCGGCGATGGCGGTGGGATCGTCGCGACGCATCAGACGCACCCCCTTGGCACCGTTCCTGCTACGCCCGGACGAAGCCGGAAACCGACGGAGGCGGCGTGACCAAGGCGGACTACATTCCCGAGTTGAGCGAGGTGCGCATGGAGCGCCGCGCGCCGGAGGCGCCGTTCCAGCTGGAAACGGAAGATCATGTCTATGTGCACGGATGCCTCCGGCAGGTGGAGGCGGCGTTCGGGCTCGATGGCTTTCCCGGCGTGCCGTTCGACGCCATCCCCGGCCGCGCGCTGGTCCATCGCCTCATCGTGTGGTGGCGGACGCTGGAGCCCGAGACGCCGCAACAGGCGGAGGCCCACGCCCAGCTGCCGGGCGCCATCCGCCTGCTCGACACGGTGTCCGCCTTCCTCGAAGAGCGGGCCAGGCGCGGCTGAGCCGGCATCGTTCACGCCTCCGCCTTGGTGTCCTGCATCGCGTCCGGCTCGGGCGGGGCGCGGTCGGCGGCCTTGAGGGCATCGATAGCGGCGAACAGCGCCAGCCGCCCGTCCGCCTCCGCCGCCTCCGGCGTCGCGCCGATGCCGAGGCAGCCGGGCACATCCGGAAAGCGCACGGCAAACCCGCCGCCCTCCGCCTCCGGGAGCGGCGCGACCTGCGCGGGATAAGCGGCGAGGTCCACCGCGGTGCCCGGCGCCAGCGTGCGCAGGCGCACCGGCGCGGTGCCGTCATCCATGCGGTCCACCATGGCGACGAACGCCTTCACATGGGCGGCGCGGATGGGGGCCTTCATGGGCACGGCCACGCAGTCCGGCACGGCGGGGTGGATGAAGACCACATGGGTCCCCGTCACCTTCCGGAACTTGATGGCATATTGGGAGGCGATGATCTCCAGATCCGCCGGCCGCCGCTCCGCGCCGGGGCTGGCCCGCAGGGCCTCAAGCCGCTTGTTGTGCATGGCAATGAACCCATCAAAGAACGAGGCGTCGGAAAAAACGCGGCCACTGGAAAGGCTTCAGTGTAGGCCTGCCGCGAGAGGCGGCAAGGCGAAATGGTGGGCAGAGGAGCTCCCCGGACAAGCGACGGCGCCAGCCGGAGCGCTGATCCGGGGGCCAGCGCACGACGCCCCGCGCAGCGGGGCAAAGCTTGAGGGCGGCAGGTTCGCTAGCGCCTTCGGCGAGTCTTGCGCTCGACCCCGGCTCGCATTCCGCTGTCGCTGCATGCGTCCGGGGTGCGATGGCAGCTCACCAGCCCCCCGTCCTTGCCTCCCCCGCCCGCGCAGGTGTAAGGCTCGATCCTCCCGCCCTTTTTCAGTCTGCCATTGCCCGTGTCCCTCACCGTCTGCACCTGGAACATCAATTCCGTCCGCATCCGCCTCGACATCGTGCGCGCCGCCCTGGAGCGGCTGCGGCCGGATGTGCTGTGCCTGCAGGAGACCAAGTGCCAGGACGACAAGTTTCCCCTGAATGCGATCCGCGATCTGGGCTTCCCCCACATCGCGCTCAACGGGCAGAAGGGGTGGCATGGGGTGGCGACATTCTCGAAGCGGCCTTTCGCGCGCATTGAGAAGGGCGCCTTCTGCGGCAAGGGCGATGCCCGCCACATCGCGGTGACTCTGGACGGCGCGCACGCGCTCGGCAAACCCCTCACCATCCATAATTTCTACGTGCCGGCGGGCGGCGACATTCCGGACCCGGAGCTGAACCCCAAGTTCGCCCACAAGCTCGCCTTCCTCGACGAGGTGACGGCGTGGCCGGCGCTGAAGGCCGACGCGGCCGGCGACGGGCACGCCATCGTGGTGGGCGACCTCAACATCGCCCCGCTCGAAACCGACGTGTGGAACCACAAGCAGCTGCTCACGGTGGTCAGCCACACGCCGGTGGAGGTGGAGCGGCTCGGCGCGTTCCAGGCCTCCGGCCCGTGGGTGGACGTGATGCGCCGCTTCGTGCCGCCGCAGGAGAAGCTGTTCACCTGGTGGAGCTACCGCTCGCCCGACTACACCGCGAACGATCGCGGCCGCCGGCTCGATCATGTGTGGGCGTCCGAAAGCCTCGCGCCCTCGGCCAGCGCCATGACCGTGCTGAAGGACGCGCGCGGCTGGGACAAGCCGTCCGATCATGTGCCGGTGGCGATGACGTTCGGGTAAGGACCTTCACCCGGACCCTTCGGCCGAGCCGCTCAGGGCTTGGTCGTGGCGGGCGGCGGAGCCGCCGGTGCCTCGGCCGGTCCGCCGAGGCCCGGAATGCCGAGGGCGGCGCCGATCTTGCCCTTGGGCACCTTCATCACCTGGATGCCGGCCGGCAGCTGGAACTGCGCCTGATCCTGCGGCGCGCGGGTGAGCGAGGTCGCCTCGAACACCGTGTGCTTCGCGCCCTTGATCTCCACTGTCGTGCGCAAGGCGATGCCGTCCGGCGTGATGCAGGCGGTGGTGGCGCCGAGGGCGGATTTCATCTGCGGATCGACCTTCCACACGTCGCAGGCCTCGCCCGCCACCGTATCCTCGCCCACCCTGAGGCCGGTGCCGGACAGGGCGCCGAGCACGTATTCGGGCGGCAGCTCGATCTCCACCGCCATGTTGGGCAGGTTGGGCGTGCGCACCACCATGCTGCGCGCCTTGAGATCGATGATGCCCACCATGCTGCCGGGGATGTTGGGCTTCTGGATCTCCACCCGCATGCGGCCCTGGCTGTGAGCGAGATCGAGGGTGCCGCCGCGCTTCAAATTGGCCTTCAGGGCAAAATCAGCGCTGGGCAGCGGCACCGGATCGGCACGCACGGGCGAGACCGGCGACAGCAGGGCGACCATGGTACCGGCCAGAATGGCGAAAGCCGGCCGCGCAATACCCGCGACTGCACGGCGGCCGCACCCGCCAGCCCGGCGCCGGTCATCCTGAGCCATCGGCAATTCCTCCGCCCCCGTCCCCTCATAGCAGATGGGCATGCCTGTTGGGCAAGGCATGTCGCACCGGCAGGCCGCGCGGGCGGCCCGAAGCACTCTGCCGAAGGTACCTTGATCGCCGACGCGACGGCGCACGGCTGGCGAAAACCGCGCTCGATCAAATATCGGGAGGGCCGGCTGTCGTAATGCCTTCTTGGAGGGGCGCGAGCATCACCCTTCAAACGAAGGGCCGACATCCCGGGGCGATTCGCCACAGGCGGGCGGCTCGGCAGGCGTTCGCGAAATGCGCCGGAAAGAAGCAGCGAGGCCGTGTAGAATGCCGCGAAAGGGAGGGCGCGCCAGGATGATGCCGGAAGGGCCCGCGCAGGCCGGCCGCGAGCAGGAGTCTCGCGAGCAAGGGATGAGCGAGACGACGCGCGATCAGGAGAGGCCCGTGCGGGAGCGCCGGGCGTCGGAGCGACGTGCCCAGCCGGCGGGAACGTCCGGCCAGCCTTCGGTCGAGCCCGTTGTCCCGCCCGCTGCCCCCTCGCCTGCCCCGGCTCCAGCCGCGCCCGGCCCGGCCGCGCCCGCCCTCACGTCATCGACGCTCGCGCCCCCGCCCGAGCCCGCTCCACCGCCGGCTCCCTCCATTGCGCCGGCGGAGACGCCGCGCACGACCCACCCCTCCACCCCTCAACCCTCCACCCCTCAGCCCTCCACCGCGCAGCCTTCCCCGCCGCCCGCCCCGGCCGTGCAGGCGGACCCCTTCCTTCCACCGGGCCGCATCGGGCGTTGGAGAATTGTGTGGCTCGCTGCCATCGCGGCAGCGGTCATCGGCGGGGCGGTGGCCGGCGCGGTCGATCCGGTGGTGGCGCTGCTGACGGCGGCGCTGCTGGTGGCGCTCGCCGTGTCGCTGCGGCCGGCGCCGCCGGCCCCGGTGCCGGTGGTGACACCCCTGCCGACCCCGCCCCCTCCGCCGCGGGACACGCAGGCCTGCGCGGTGGTGGCGGCGCTGCCCGAACCGGCGCTGCTGCTCTCCGCCGCCGGCAACATCATCACCGCCAACCAGCGCGTGACCCTCGCCCTCGGCCCGACGCGGGTGGGCGATCCCCTGTCCTTCGTGGTGCGCGTGCCCGAGGTGCTGGACGCGGTGCGCGCGTCGGCGGCGGACGGGGTGCCCCGGCGGGTGGAATTCGCCGAGCGCATTCCCCTCGACCGCTGGCTGGAGGCGCATGTGGTGCCGCTCCGGCTGCACGTCTCGCCGGAGCGCGCGCCGGACGCGGTGCTGCTCACCTTCCGCGACCTCACCCAGCAGCGCCGGGTGGAGCAGATGCGGGCCGATTTCGTGGCCAACGCCAGCCACGAGCTGCGCACGCCGCTCGCCTCCCTCTCCGGTTTCATCGAGACGCTGCAAGGCCCGGCCCGCAACGATGCCCCCGCGCGCGAGCGTTTCCTCGCCATCATGGCGGCGCAGGCGCGGCGCATGTCGCGGCTCATCGACGACCTGCTCTCGCTGTCCCGCATCGAACTCAACGCCCACGTCCAGCCGCAGACCAAGGTGGACCTCGGCGCCATCCTCGCCCACGTCTGCGACACCCTCTCTCCGCTGGCCGGCGATCGGGGCGTGGAGCTGGAGCAGGTGCGCGAGGCCCCCGATCTGGAGGTGCTGGGCGACCGCGACGAGCTGATCCGCCTGTTCGAGAACCTCGTGGAAAACGCCCTCAAGTACGGCGCCCCCGGAAAGAAGGTGCAGGTGCGCCTCGCCCGGGAGAACGGCACGGCCGTGGTGAGCGTGCGCGACTTCGGCCCCGGCATCCCGCCGGAGCACCTGCCCCGCCTCACCGAACGCTTCTATCGGGTGGACGTTGCGGCGAGCCGTGACCAGGGCGGTACAGGGCTGGGGCTCGCCATCGTCAAGCATATCGTGGCCCGCCACCGGGGCCGGTTGGGCGTGGAAAGCGAGCTGGGCGCGGGCGCAATCTTTTCCGTCCGCCTGGAAGCTTTGCCGAACCCGGAAAAAAGACTCGACAAGTCAACAGCGTAGTCTGTCATTTTCGTGTCATGGGCACGTCATAGAACCTTGGCGCGCCGGGGCTAAGAGTCCTGAGCCCAGTGTTGCCCCGGCGCCTGCCGCAGCGGCAACCGAATTGGCAAGGAGAATTATCGTGAAGCTCACCACCGCTCTCGGCGTGATCGCCGTAGCTGGCTCGCTGTTTGCCGGCGGCGCCTCCGCTGGCGACATCACCGGCGCAGGCGCGACCTTCCCCGCCCCCGTCTACCAGTCCTGGGCCGTTGCCTATAAGGAAAAGACCGGCACGGGCCTCAACTACCAGTCCATCGGCTCGGGCGCCGGCCAGACCCAGATCTTCAACCGCACCGTGGACTTCGGCGCGTCCGACGCCCCGGTCCAGACCGAGAAGCTCGCGCAGCAGAAGCTCCTCCAGTTCCCGGCCGTGATCGGCTCGGTGGTCGCCATCGTGAACCTCGACGGCATCGCCGCCAACCAGCTGAAGCTGACCGGCCCGGTGCTCGCCGACATCTATCTCGGCAAGATCACCAAGTGGAACGACAAGGCCATTGCCGACCTCAATCCCGGCCTCAACCTGCCGAACCTCGGCATCGTCCCCACCTACCGCTCTGACGGATCGGGCACCACCTTCGTGTTCGCCTCCTATCTCGCGGACGTGAGCCCCGAGTGGAAGTCGAAGGTCGGCGCCGCCACCTCCGTCTCCTGGCCGACGGGCGCCGGCGGGAAGGGCAATGAGGGCGTGTCCGGCACGGTGAAGAACACCAAGGGTGCTATCGGCTACGTCGAGTACATCTACGCCTCGGCCAACAACCTCGTCACCACCCAGCTCCAGAACAAGGCCGGCAAGTTCGTGTCGCCGACCGTTCCCGCCTTCCAGGCGGCTGCCGCCAATGCGGACTGGGCCGGCGCCAAGGACTTCGCCGCGTCCATGATCAACACCCCCGGTGATGCCACCTGGCCGATCACGTCCGCCACCTTCATCCTCCTCCCCAAGGAGCCGAAGTCGGCTGAGCAGGCGGCCGAGGTCATCAAGTTCTTTGACTGGGCCTTCGAGAATGGCGCCCCCATCGCCGAGAAGCTGCACTACATCCCGCTGCCGAAGGACGTGGCGGCCCGCGTGCGCGAAGCCTGGAAGACCGAGGTGAAGGTCGACGGCAAGGCCGTCTGGTCGAACTGAACGGGCGGTATCGCCCATTCTATGGAAACTGACGGGAGCGCCGCCTTCGGCGGCGCTCCTCTTGCCCGGCCGGGGTCCGGCCTAAAGCTTTTTTGAAGCGCGTGCGGGGGAAGGACCAGATGGACGCGACGATGAGTGGTACCGGCGCGGGCCCCAAGGGAGCCCTGGTCGCGCCGATCGGATCGGCAAAGGCGGTGGGACGCACCGCAGACGCCATCTTCGTGGGCCTCCTGTGGGGATGCGGCATCTTCGTGCTCGTCCTCCTCGGGCTTATCATCGCGATGCTCTTCGAGGGCGGGCTTCCGGCGTTCCATGCCTTCGGCCTCGACTTCCTTTGGAACTCCACCTGGAACCCGGTGACCGAGAATTTCGGCGCCCTGGTGATGATCTACGGCACGCTGTTCAGCGCCGTCATCGCCGTCATCATCGCGCTGCCGCTGTCCTTCGGCATCGCCTTCTTCCTCAGCGAGATTGCGCCCCAGCGCCTGCGCCGGCCCATCGGCGTGGCGATCCAGCTGCTCGCTGCGGTGCCCTCCATCATCTACGGCATGTGGGGCTTCTTCATCATCTCGCCGCTCATGGCGGCCTATGTGCAGCCGCCGCTGATCGAGCTGTTCGGGCCGATCCCCGTCCTGGGCGCGCTGTTCCAGGGCCCCGCCCTCGGTGGCGGCATGCTCACCGCCGGCCTCATCATGGCGGTGATGATCCTGCCCTTCATCACGGCCATGTTCGTGGAGACGCTGGAATCGGTGCCGCCCATGCTGAAGGAATCGGCCTACGGCATCGGCGCGACCACTTACGAGGTCTACAAGAACGTCTCGATCCCCTACGGCCGCACGGCCATGGTCGGCGCCATCATGCTCGGCCTGGGACGCGCGCTCGGCGAGACCATGGCCGTGACTTTCGTGATCGGCAACGCGACGCGTCTCTCGGCCTCGCTGTTCGCGCCCGGCGCCACCATCGCCTCGACCATCGCCAATGAGTTCCCCGAGGCAGCGCAGGGCTCCCTGAAGCTCGACTCCCTCCTGGCGCTCGGCTTCATCCTGTTCGTCATCTCCTTCATCGTGCTGGCGCTCTCGCGCTTCCTCGTCCGATCCAACCTGAAGTCCTGAGGAGCGCACCAGCATGTCCTCCCTCGCCATCCGCCGCACAAAGGATCTCACGGTCAAGGCCGTCAGCACCGGCTTCGCGGTGTTCGCCTTGTTCCTTCTTGCATGGATCCTGTTCACGCTGGTGCAGAAGGGCCTGCCGGCCTTGGGCACCAACGTCTTCACCCGCATCACCATGCCGCCGGGGCAAAACGGCGGCCTGCTGAACGCCATCGTCGGCTCGCTGATCCAGATCGGCATCGCGATGGCGATCGGCACCCCCATCGGCCTGCTGGCCGGTACGTTCCTGGCCGAGAACGGCAAGACCACGAAGGTTGGCCACGTCGCTCGCTTCGTGAACGACATCCTGCTCTCGGCGCCGTCCATCCTGGTCGGCCTGTTCGTCTACACATTCCTTGTCTCGCCGCTGGGCGGCTTCTCCGGCTGGGCCGGTGCCATCGCCCTCGCCATCCTGGTGATCCCGGTGGTCGTCCGCACCACCGAGGACATGCTGAACCTCGTGCCGGTGGGCCTGCGTGAAGCCGCCTTCGCGCTCGGCGCGCCGCAGTGGAAGGTGGTGATGCTGATCACCTGGCGCGCGGCCCGCGCCGGCATCGTGACCGGCGTCCTGCTGGCCATCGCCCGCGCCGCCGGCGAGACCGCGCCGCTGCTGTTCACCTCGCTCGGCAACAACGCCATGTCCACGGACCTGTCGAAGCCGATGGCGAGCCTGCCCATCGCCATCTACCAGTTCGCCGGCAGCCCGTTCGACGACTGGGTGGCGCTCGCCTGGGCCGGCGCGCTGCTCATCACCGTGGGCGTGCTGGTGCTTAACGTGGCGTCCCGCCTGTTCCTGGCCCGCAGCCACTGAATTTAAGGCGCGGGCCAAGGCCCGCCGCCTCTCCGCCCTTTCCATTTCCTCCGAAGCACGGCCACAAGCCCAAGCGAGGACAAGATGACTTCAGCCGTCGACCCCACCTTCAATCTCGCCTCCGCCGTCGGCGCCAAGCCCGACGCGCCGTCGGCCCCCGCCAAGATCAAGGTGGAGAACCTGCAGTTCTACTACGGCAGCAATCATGCGCTCCGGAACATCAACTTCGAGGTTCCCGAGAAGCGCGTGACCGCCATGATCGGCCCCTCGGGCTGCGGCAAGTCCACGCTGCTGCGCGTGTTCAACCGCATGTTCGACCTCTACCCCGGCCAGCGCGCCGAGGGCGCGGTGCTGTTCGACGGCGTGAACATCGTCGGCAAGGAGCTGGACCCCACCATCGTGCGCACGCGCATCGGCATGGTGTTCCAGAAGCCGACGCCCTTCCCCATGTCGATCTATGACAACATCGCCTTCGGCGTGAAGCTGCACGAGAAGCTCTCCAAGTCGCAGATGGACGAGCGCGTGGAATGGTGCCTGCGCAAGGCCGCCATCTGGGACGAGACCAAGGACCGCCTGCACACCTCGGCGCTCGGCATGTCCGGCGGCCAGCAGCAGCGCCTGTGCATCGCCCGCACCATCGCGGTGAAGCCCGAGGTGATCCTGCTCGACGAGCCCACCTCGGCGCTGGACCCCATCTCCACCTCGAAGATCGAGGATCTGATCGACGAGCTGAAGCAGGAATTCACCATCGTCATCGTCACCCACAACATGCAGCAGGCCGCGCGCTGCGCCGACATGACCGCCTTCTTCTATCTGGGCGAGCTGATCGAGGTGGCCCCCTCCGACGTGATCTTCACCAATCCGAAGGAGATCAAGACGCGCGACTACATCACCGGCCGCTTCGGCTGACCGATTGAAGGATCACTGAGATGCCGGATCATATCGTTGCCTCCTTCGACCAGGAGCTGAAGGAAATCGGCCGCAAGGTCGTCGAGATGGGCGGACAGGCCGAGCGCCTGGTCGCCGACAGCGTCACATCCCTCATCCGCCGCGACAGCGCCCTCGCCCAGAAGGTGGTGCTGCTCGACGCCACCGTCGACCAGGTTCAGCGCGAGATCGAGGACCGGGCCATCCTGGTCATCGCCAAGCGCCAGCCGGTGGCCATCGACCTGCGCGAGATCGTCGCCGCGATCCGCATCGCCAACGACCTGGAGCGCATCGGCGACCTCGCCAAGAACGTCGGCAAGCGCGTCATCGCGATCGAGGGCGAGTATCATCCGGCCAAGCTCGTGCGCGGGGTGGAGCACATCTCCGACCTCGTGCTGGAGCAGCTGAAGGAAGTGCTCGACGCCTACGCCGCCCGCAACGACGCCAAGGCGGTGGAAGTGTGGGGCCGCGATGGCGCCATCGACACCATGTACACCTCGCTGTTCCGCGAGCTCCTCACCTACATGATGGAGGATCCGCGCAACATCTCGGTGTGCACGCACCTGCTGTTCTGCGCCAAGAACATCGAGCGCATCGGCGACCACGCGACCAATATCGCGGAGATCGTCCACTACATGGTCACGGGTCAGAACCTGCCGGAGACCCGCCCGAAGGCGGACGCCTCCAGCGACACCACCCTGCCCTTCCCGGGCCGCACCACAACCGTTCAGAGCTGATCCAACAGACCTGAAGACGGGGCGCGGAGCCCCGATAGTGACGGATAGACCAAAGTGCCGGCGCGTATTCTGATCGTCGAGGACGAAGAGCCGTTGACCCTCCTGCTCCGGTACAATCTGGAGTCGGAGGGCTACGGCGTCGAAAGCGTGGGACGCGGCGACGAGGCCGAGACCCGGCTGCGCGAGAGCGTGCCGGATCTCATCATCCTCGACTGGATGCTGCCCGGCCTCTCCGGCATCGAATTGTGCCGGCGGCTGCGCACCCGGCCGGAAACCGAACGCCTGCCCGTCATCATGCTCACCGCCCGCGGGGAGGAGACCGAGCGGGTGCGCGGCCTCGCCACAGGCGCCGACGATTATGTGGTGAAGCCCTTCTCCGTGCCCGAGCTGCTCGCCCGCGTGCGCGCCCTGCTGCGCCGGGCCAAGCCCGAGCATGTGGCGACGCTGCTTCGCGCCGGCGACATCGAACTGGACCGCGAGACGCACCGGGTGCACCGCGCCGGCCGCGAGATCCATCTCGGCCCCACCGAGTTCCGCCTGCTGGAATTCCTGATGCAGAGCCCCGGCCGCGTCTTCTCCCGCGAGCAATTGCTCGACGGCGTATGGGGCCAGGACGTCTATATCGACGAGCGCACGGTGGACGTTCACGTCGGCCGCCTGCGCAAGGCCATCAACCGCGGCCGCCAGTCGGACCCCATCCGCACCGTGCGCGGCGCCGGCTATTCCTTCAACGAGATGTTCGCCCGCGCGCATTGAGCGTTGCTTCCGCTCAGACGCCGCGCGGGCTTTTGGGGCGTTGTCTTCGCTCAGGCGCCGCGCGGGCTTTTTGAGGCTCCGACCTCTCCAATTGAGCGCCGTCATCGTCCGGCTGCACCGAAAATCGGGCACCCCTCCAGCCGAGAAGTGGATCGCCCGCACGAGGCGGGCGATGACGGGGCGGAAGATTAAGAGCGCGCGGCGAGGGCCATACGGCCCGCCCCCTCACCCCGTCCGCACCCCGATCAGCCCCAGCGCCTGCTTCGCCGCGCGCTCGCCGGAGAGCCAGGCGCCGCCGACCGTGCCCCAGAGGGTCTCGTGGGTATGCTCGCCGGCGAAGACGAGGCGTCCGCCGACCGTCTCGGTGAAGGCGCGGCGCATGTTGCCGAACCCTGGCAGCGCGCAGGAGAAGGCGCCCAGCGCCCACGGCTCCTTGCTCCAGCGGGTGGCGAACACCTTGCCGACGCGCGCGCCGGCATCCGCGCCGAACTCGCGGGTCAACGCCGCCTTCACGAAGGAAGCGGCGGCCTCGGGCGGGCTGTCGGCGAGGCCGGCCGCCACGGCGCCGCCCACCTCCAGGCTGTAGAGATCACTGCCGCCGATGCGGGCGCGCAGCGCATAGGCGCGCGGGCTGTCGGCACGGAAATAGATCAGCTCGTCGGCGCCCAGGTTGCCGGGATTGCGCGGCAGGCGGAAGCCGATGTGGTCGAACGCCCCAAGGGTGATCTTCTCCACCGCCGTGCGGTAGCGCGGGGGGAAGGTGGGGCCGATGCGCAGCTTGCCGGCGGCGATGACGCTGGGCGGCACGGCGACGATCACCGTGCGGCCGGTGACGGTGCCCTTGTTGGTCTGCACCGAGACCAGGCGGGGGCTGAGATCGATGGACCGCGCCACCACTTCGAGGCGCACCGTGAGCGGCCGCGCGAGCTGCGCCACCAGCGTGCCGACGCCCTGCCGGCAGATGTCCTCGCTCTCGCGTTCGTCGCCGCGGGAGACATCCACGGTGGAGACCTGATCGAGCTCCTTGGCGCAGGTGAACGGGCCGAGCACGAAGCGCGCGCTGTCCCCCCACGGCCCGAGGTCCGGCAGCGCGCGGGCGGCAGCCATGTCCCGGTTGGCGTCACCGGCGGCGACGATGGCCCGCTCGCCCCGGCGCACCGTGGCGATGAAATCCTCATAATCGGCATCGCCCGCCTCGCGCCCGCCGACATAAAGCCGGCCGCCGTCCGGCGCGCGATAAATGTCGAGCCCCTCGGCCCGGCCGAAGGCGGCCATGGGGCGGGCCGCCGGCATGTTGAGACGGGCGGACCCGAGATCGAACGGCACGCCGAACTGGGTGGTATCCGTGATCGTGCGCCCGCCCACCTGCTTGCCGGCCTCGAGCAGCACATAGCTGCGTCCGGCCTCGGCGACACGGCGGGCGGCGGCGATGCCGGCCGCGCCGGCGCCGATGATGATGACGTCCGCCTCGGTCTGCTGGCCGAGCGCGCGGGTGGTGGCAAGGCTCAGGCCCGCGATCGGCGCGGCCGCCAGCGCGGCACCGCGCAGGATGAGCGCGCGTCGGGAAAGGGAAAGGCGATCGGGTCCGGTCACGGCGGGGACGCTACCATGGGGCGCTGAGCGGGGCGAGGGGGCGTGGGAACCGCCTTTTGCCCGTCGCTGTCATCGCCCGCCTTGTGCGGGCGATCCACGGCGCCGCGGGAGGGGTGCCGGGAAAACCGTGCAACCGGACGAGTGGTTGGGTGGATCGCCCGCACAAGGCGGGCGATGACGGCCCTCGGAAGATGGCGCGCGCGAAAAATTCACGAGCGCCTGCGTCTTTGACAGCTGTCGGGCTCTAACCTTCGCAAAATTGTAAGCCGGCATGTGGATAAAGGGGCGCGCGAACGGGCCGCCCCGCTCGCGCTCAGGAAGGGCGGGGAGACCCATGAAGGATCCGGTTCAGAAGACCATCGGCTACAGGCTCACCCACACCGCGCGCCTGCAGAAGGCGCTGTCGGCCCGCCTCCTCGCCGGCCTCGGGCTGTTTCCCGGTCAGGAATCCGTGCTGAAGCTCCTGTGCGAGGCGGACGGCCGCACCATGGGCGATCTCGCCTCGGCGCTGCGCGTGCGCCCGCCCACCGCCTCCAAGACCATCGCCCGGCTGACGACGCAGGGCCTCGTGGAGCGCCGCGCCACCGATGGCGACGGCCGGCTCGTGCGCGTTTTCCTCACCGAGGCGGGACGCGACCGCGGCGCCTCCATCGATCACGTGTGGGACCAGCTGGAGGCCGAGATGGTGGTCGGCCTCGACAGCAAGGAGAAGAAGCGCCTGCGCAAACTCCTGCGCAAGGTGGAGAAGAACCTCGCCCTGCGCCTCGGCGCCGACGGCGGCCTCGATGACGAGGCCGAGCCTGGAGACGAGGACGAGGACGCCTGAGCGGCGCCCCTCTCCGCCCGCGCCGCGCGCCCTGTTCGCCTGGTCCGCCTTGCACGGGACGCATGGAGGGCTGCGCGCCCATGCGCCCCCGCGCCCTTTCCTCCCGATCCATCCCGCGCTATGCGTGGGAGGATTGGTTTTCAATCGATTAAGCCATACCGGCACAGCCGCCGCGCCAACGGCAGAAACTTGGGACAGCCGGCCGGAGCCGGCGCCGCACCGGGGGAAACATGTCCAACGCCATCGATCTGAAGGACCGCTTCGCCATCGTCACCGGCGGCGCGCAGGGCATCGGCCGCGCCGTGGTGGAGCGCTTCCTCGCCTCCGGCGCCCGCGTCGCCATCTTCGATCGCGACAGCGCCCTTGTGGTGAAGACCGCCGATGATCTCGGCCGCGCCCGCGTCATGCCCGTGACCGTGGACGTGAGCAGCCTCGCCGACGTGGAGCGCGCGGTGGCCGAGGTGCACGCCGAATTCGGCCGCATCGACATCCTCGTCAACAATGCCGGCGTCGCCGGAGCGAACCACAAGACGTGGGACTATCCCGAAGCGGAATGGAAGAAGGTGATGGCCATCAATCTCGACGGCCCCTTCTTCTGCTGCCGCACCGTGGCCCCGCACATGATCGCGCAGAGATACGGGCGCATCGTCAACGTGGCCTCAATCGCCGGCAAGGAAGGCAATCCCAACGCCTCGGCCTACTCTGCCTCGAAGGCGGGGGTGATCGCGCTCACCAAGTCGCTGGGCAAGGAGCTGGCCGAATTCGACATCGCGGTGAACTGCGTGACGCCCGCCGCCGCGCGCACCGCCATCTTCGACCAGATGAGCCAGCAGCACATCGACTACATGCTCTCCAAGATCCCGCGCGGACGCTTCGTGCAGGTCGATGAGGTGGCGGCGACCATCGCGTTCGCCGCCTCGGCGGACTGCTCCTTCACCACGGGCGCGGTGTTCGATCTCTCCGGCGGCCGCGCCACCTACTGAGGATCGCCATGCGCGCGCCGGGAGACACCCACGTCACGCCCGCCCCGGCGCCGCTGGTCGGCATCGCGCTCATGTGCCTCGCGGTGATGAGCTTCGCGCTGACCGACACCACGGCCAAATGGCTGAGCGCCCACATCAACGTGCTGATCGTGGTGTGGGCGCGCTATGTGATCCACTTCGCGCTATCCCTGCTGGTGTTCAACCCCTGGACCGTTCCGGGACTGATGCGCACCAAGCGCCCGGTGCTGCAGATCGTCCGCTCGGCGCTGCTGTTCGCCACCACGGCGCTGAACTTCACGGCCCTCCAGTTCCTGCAGCTGGACCAGACCGTCTCCATCATGTTCTCCATTCCCTTCTTCGTGGCCCTGTTCGCCGGGCCGCTTCTGGGCGAGCGGGTGGGGCTGGAGCGATGGCTCGCCATCATCGTCGGCTTTGCCGGCATCCTTCTGGTGGTTCGGCCGGGGGCCGGCGGCATCCATCCGGCCGCCATCCTCTCGCTGGTGGCGGCGGCGACCTACGCGCTCTATTCCATCACCACCCGAATGCTGGCGCGCACGGACGCCAGCAAGACGACACTGTTCTACACCGCGCTTGTCGGCTCCGTGGTGGCGAGCATTCCCCTGCCTTTCGTGTGGGAAACGCCGCGCGATCCGGCGGTGATCGGCGCCATGCTCGGCCTCGGCGCGGTGGCCGGCGCGGGCCATTTCGTGCTCATCCTCGCCCATGCCCGGGCACCGGCGGCGACGCTCGCGCCTTACATCTACACCCAGATCCTGAGCATGATCGCCCTCGGCTGGCTGGTGTTCGGGCAGGTGCCCAGCCTGTGGACGCTGGCGGGGGCCGCCATCGTCATCGCCTCCGGCACCTATCTTCTGGTCCGCGACGCGCGCGCCCGGCCGCAGTGAGCGAATTGGGCCAAAGGTCCATCAGCCCTGATTGATGGAGCTTTGGCGAGCCCGCGCGGCGCCTGAGCGTGGCCGCCCGGCGTCGGTCGCAGACCGGAGCGAATGAGTAAAGTACGATCCTTCTCGGTTTCGCCAGATTGCAGCTTATGCTGTGCGTTCTTCCGTCTGAAACCGCAGGACCATCATGAGCGCCGCCCGTCTACTTGTCGTCGAAGGAAATACCGCGGAGGCCCGCGCCCGGCAGGTGGCTTTCGGTGGTCAGGCGGCAAGCGAGGGCTATGCGCAGCTGCTGCGCGAGTTGTTCCCCGGCGCCGTGACCGTGGACATCTGCTATCCGGCCGATGCCGGCGCGAACCTGCCCGATGCCGGCGGCATCGAGGGCTATGACGGCATCGCCATCACCGGCTCCTCGCTCAACATCTACAATGGCGGGCCGGAGATCACCCAGCAGATCGAGCTGATGCGCACCGCCTTCACCACGGACGTGCCCATCTTCGGCAGCTGCTGGGGCCTCCAGCTTCTCACCGTCGCGGCCGGCGGCGCGGTGCGGCGCAATCCGCGCGGGCGGGAGGTGGGCTTCGGCCGTCGCATCCGCATGACGGCGGAAGGCGCGGCGCACCCCATCTTCGACGGCAAGCCGGCGGTATTCGAGGCCATGACCGTGCATCTCGACGAGGTGGAGACGCTGCCGGAGGGCGCGCGGCTCCTCGCCAGCAACGATCATTCGGTGGTTCAGGCGGCGGAAATTCCCGTCGGTCGCACGGTGTGCTGGGGGGTGCAGTATCACCCCGAGTACCCGTTCCGCGAGATGGCCGCCATCTTCCGGCGGCTTCAGCCCTCGCTGGTCGTGGAGGGCTTCTTCGCCGACGAGGAGGAAGAAGCGGCCTTCATCGCCGACCTCGAGCATTTTGAGCGCGACCCCGGCAATGCCGCGCTGGCCTGGCGCCACGGCATCGACGGCGCGGTGATCCGCAAGAATGTGCGCACCCTCGAGATCGCCAACTGGATCACCCACCAGGTGCTCCCCGCCCGCGCGCGACGGGGCCGGGACTGAGGGGATCGCATGTCCGTGTTGCAGAAGAAGACGTCGCGGGCTTGGTCGGCTCAGGCGTCGCGCCGGCCCTCCGTCGCGCCCCGAATGATCGCGCTTGGCTTGGCGTATCGTGGGTGTGTTCGGGGCTGACGGGTTTGGAACAGCAA
>NZ_CM195529.1:5255000-5260164 GCF_043193855.2 Xanthobacter wiegelii
CGCGGACGAGGACGACGGCGGCCCCGGCATCCGGCTCTACGAGAGCATCTACGAGACCGCCCTGCGCAACGACGTGCCACGCAGCGTCATCGCGGACATCATCCGCGTCTATTCCTTCGACGTGGACTTCCAGCGCCGGGTGCGGCCGGGCGACAGCTTCGAGGTGCTGTTCTCGGACGATCCGGGCGCGTCCAACGACGTGCTCTACGCCGCCCTCACCGTGAACAAGGAAACCCGCCGCTACTTCCGCTTCCAGACCACCGACGACGGCCTCGTCGATTATTA
Source organism: Xanthobacter wiegelii (assembly GCF_043193855.2). Classification (NCBI taxonomy): domain Bacteria; kingdom Pseudomonadati; phylum Pseudomonadota; class Alphaproteobacteria; order Hyphomicrobiales; family Xanthobacteraceae; genus Xanthobacter; species Xanthobacter wiegelii. The sequence continues at coordinate 5,255,286 of NZ_CM195529.1, forward strand.
CGACGAGGACGGCAAGAGCGCGAAGAAGTTCCTGGTGCGCAAGCCTATGGCCGGCGGCATCATGCGCTCGCCCTTCGGCTATCGCCGCCATCCCATCCTCGGCTATTCCAAGCTGCACACGGGCGTGGACTGGGCGGACGCCATCGGCTCGCCGATCTACGCGGCGGGCAACGGCACCATCATCTATGCCACCTGGAAATCCGGCTACGGCAAGCACACGGAAATCCAGCACGCCAACGGCTACGTCACCACCTATTCGCACCAGTCGGGCTTCGCCCGCGGCATCCGCGAGGGGGTGACGGTGCGCCAGGGCCAGCTCATCGGCTATCTCGGCAACACCGGCCTCTCCACCGGCCCGCATCTGCACTACGAAGTGAAGATCAACGGCAACTTCGTCGATCCCATGCGTATCCGCCTGCCGCGCGGCCGGGCGCTGGACGGCAAGTTCCTCGCCGAGTTCAAGAAGGAGCGGGAGCGCATCGAGGCCCTGCTCAGCCATGCCCCCGTGCCGCCGAAGGTGGCGAACGCCAGCGCCAGCGCCGCCAAGACCCGCGCCGCGAGCAACTGAGGGCCTGCCCTTCCCCTGCCATGCGCGGGGAAGGGCGCCGTCTTCAAAACACCGCGGGACCCGCGAAATGGTGCCACCGGCCGGGCCGCACTTTGCCACAAACAAAGCTTGACCTTGGGAACGGTTCAGCTACCGCTGCGCCCGGTTGAAAGCCAAACCTTTCTCTCCCAGAGGACTGCCCCCATGAGCGGCCCCTTCCGTGGTTCGGTTCGTTCCCTCGCCTGCGCCCTCATCCTCTCCACCGCGCTGCCCGCGATCGCCGCCGCCGACCCGCTCAGCGACTATGTCGCCGCCCGCGACAAGGCGACGGCCGCCGCCCTCGCCGCCGCCAAGGCCGGCAAGAGCGGCGACGAGGCCGTGATCAAGCGCGAGGAAGCCGCGCTCAAGGATCTCGGCAAGCGCATGACGGCCCTCGTCGGCCCGATGAAGTTCAAGGGTCTGGGCTCGCCCGAATATACGCTGCGCGTGCTGACCTACGACGAGAACACCCCCGCGCACGATCTGGGCGGCCTCTCCTTCGTCAGCAAGGATTTCGACACCCGTCTGGTGGTTGTGCCCGAAAGCATCTTCACCGCCTGGCTCGCCGACCGCGCCAAGGACCCGGATGCCCCGAAGGCCTTTGCCTCCGGCGTGAAGGCGGCGGCGGGGACGCCCGAATTCTACACCAATGCCGTCGGCTTCGACGGCGGCTTCTACCAGCCCTATGTGGAACTGCCCGTGGCCGCCGCGCCGGGCGAGACCGCCACCGCCTGGCTCGGCCTCCAGACCGAGGAACCCTCCGGCAACACCGCGCCCAACGAAATCGCCATCGTGCGGATCGGCGGCGGCATGGCCATGGCCGGCGTGACCATGGTGAAGCTCGGCGACAAGCCGATTCCCGCCTGCGATGCCATCTGGCAGCCCTTCAAGACCAAAGCCGATGCTCTGCAGAAGCAGGTGGAGAAGGACAACAAGGACCAGGACCCGCGCTGGGAAGAGATCACCAGGATCCAGGACGAGGGCTCCAACGCCTATCGCGCCTGCTTCATGAAGGAGGCGCCGAACCAGCCCTTCTTCGCCGCCGCCGTGAAGAAGGCGGAAGCCTTCCTCGCCACCGCGCGCGGACAGTGAGCGCACCCTTCCCCGGACCGGAGACCTGACATGACCCGCCCCGCGCGACGCCTGCCGCATCTGCTGAATGGACCCGCCTTCGTGCTTGCACTGGGCCTCGCCATGGCTCCGGCGGGCGGTGCCGGGGCGGGACCGGCCGAGGACTATATCGCCGCCCGCGACAAGGCCGTGGCGGCGCTGGCCAAGGCGGAGAAGGACGGCGCGAGCCCGGAAAAACTGGAGAAGCGCGACGCCGCCGAGCGCAAGACGCTGGAGCGGACCATGAGCGGGCTCATCGGCCCGCTCACCATCAAGGGGTTCACGGCCAGCTTCTCCCCCGCCACCTTGCTGGACGGCAGCATCGAGTCGGGCGGGCCGGACGGCCTCCTGTTCTCCGACGCGGACGCCACCACCTACGTGTTGGTGTCACCCGAGCCGGTGTTCGCCAACTGGCTGGCGGCGCGGGCGAAGATGGAGGGCGCCGACCCGGCCCTCGGCCGGGGGATCGCGGCGGCGACGGCCAGCGAGGAATTCTACACCCTCGCCATCGGCGCCGAGGCGGCCTTCTCCCGCTATATCGATCTGCCGGTGAGGGCGGCGGAGGGCGAGACGGTGCGGGCGGCGCTGGGCCTGTTCAGCCAGGACCTTCCCTCCAACACGCTGCCCGAAGCGGTGGTCGTCACCCGCGTGGCCAACGGCCGGGTCACCGTTGGAAACGCCGCGGTGGAGCTGGGCATCACGTCGCTGCCCGTGTGCGACAAGGCCTGGAAGGCGGCGAGCGCCAAGGCGGAGGCGCTGCGCACCGCCGCGGAGAAATCGAAGAAAGAGGATGATCCGCGCTGGGAGCAGGCGAACACGGCCGACGTGGACGCCTCCAACGCCTTCCGCGCCTGCTTCGCCAAGGAAGCCCAGGGCCAGCCCTTCCTCGCCGCCGCGGTGAAGCGCGCCGAAGCTTTGCTCGCCGCCTCCCGGGGGAATTGACCCCTTCTCCCGGCGCCCTCCTCAACGGGCGCCGGCGACGGCCGCTTGGTGGTGGGCACGGTGGACCTCCAGGTCAGCATCAAGCCCCTGCCCGCCCGCGAAGCCATCTGGAAAGAGGCCAACACCAAGGCCACCAGGCTGGAACACGCCGCCGGCAAGACCCGCGACGACGAAGACCCCCGCTGGAAGCAGGCCGAACAGGTCCGCGAAGCCGGCGGCGCGGCCTTCCGCGCCTGCGTCGTCAAGGCCGCACCTGGACTGCCGTTCTTTCAAGGCGCGGTGAAGCGGGCGGAGGAGCTGGAGCAGGCGCCGCGGGGGAAGTAGGGGGCGTCAGGCCTTCCAGAAGTCGGCGGCGCCCTCGGGGAGGGGCGCGCCCTTAGGCGCATAGGTTCTCTCGGACAACAGCTGCCGGACACACTCGCCAAATCGGAAATAAGCTGCAATGAATATAGGCTGTCCAATCCTACAGAACCGAACCGGGAGTGCGTGCGAATGGACCTCAAGGTTATCGGACTTGCGCGAGATCTTCGAACTTCGACCCCGGTCGTATATGCTCAACTCCCCGTCGCTGACTATCTTGAAGTAGTTGGTGACGAGTTTGAGCATTTTTCCATCCAACGTCGACGTGAAAACCACAAAGCCTATCAACGCCTCAAGCTCGACATCAAGGATGGCGCCTTGCTACCATCCATTACGCTTGCCGTTAAGCCCGACAAAGTAAGCGGCATTACTCCCCTGTTTGAAGCGGCCGAGAGGAATGGGAATGCGTTGGGCGCGCTTGCTGACGCACTTAGCCTTCACGGCAACGTGGACATTCTAGATGGATTGCAACGAACCTATATTATGACCGACCTAAAGAAGGAGGGTCAGGAATTTGTAGACGGACAAAAGGTTCTCGTTGAATTTTGGCTAGAGTCAGATTTGAAGAAGTTAATATATCGTATTATCATATTAAATGCTGGACAAAAGCCAATGTCTATAAGACATCAAATTGAGCTTTTGTTCATGTCTTTAAAAACATCTGTCGAGAAATCAATCGATGGATTAGAAATATACACAGAGAGAGACAACACTCGACGCCGTAGGGCGAGAAAATTTCCTCTTAGTGCAATAGTGTCTGGCTATCAAGCCTACCTAACTGGGTCGCCTGAACTACACAAAGATAACGTAATCGCAAATCAACTGATCGAAAGTAGTGCGCTTGATTCTTCGGAAGAAGAAATTTCGCATCAATTTTCGCGATTTAGCTCATATCTATCGAAATATTCTGATTTAGATGAGCAGATATATCGTATATATCGCAGCCAGGCGAATGACGCTGGCGACGTCGAGGAGCAAGTTGGCGATCTTAATAAAGATAATCGAGCATCTCAGGTCAATTACGCCAGTTGGCTAGCTACTGAAAATGTTATTATGGCATTTTTTGCTGCAATTTCTCAATTTTCCACATCTGACGTTAAATCATTGCGTGTCGATGCTGCCATTGACTCCCTGCTGGGGTCTTTGCGGGCGGCAGTCGAGAGTGATGATCCCTTGGGACTTGAGATTTTCGAAAAACTCCGATCCGGAAACAATCCTAGACGAGTAAATGTGGGCATGGCGACTCGAAAGCTCTTGACAAATGGATTTAAGGAATTTTTCCGAGAATCCGGAGAGATGTCGCTCTGCGAATGCTGGAAACTTGCTGCGGAGTAGGGTGATATGCTCCCGGAAGAAATACTCGATCCCGATATCCTCGGAATTCTGCCCACTGTAGACGGCACCGATCCATCTCAGGCGATTGAAAATTCGGGATATTTGCAGATCGGTGACTGGATTGCGATCCCAGTTGAGCAAGTCGCCTCGCGAATTGACATTCAGACTGACCCGGAGCTTCAGGATGAGACTGGCGCGTCCATGGGAACCCTATGCCTTACAGGGAAGCTCTCTGGTGTCCAACCCGAGGCCTTAACTAAATGGCAGTACGTCGCATATTTAGCTGACGTAACGCCAGACTATGCCGGCCATCCGACTATGTTTAGAAAAAACTACGCTATCGTTCATTTGCAGTTCTTTCAAGTTTACATGAATAAATACCACATCTCCGCTCCGATCTGGGGAGGATTTTCCCATTATTCTCCCGCACCACCAGTCACAAGACAACATCAAACCATAGTTGCAAGGCCGGATATATTTGTGCCAACAAAGTTTCACAGCATGTCATTTGGGAGATGTATTTCCTCAAGCAACTCTTTTGATCGT
>NZ_JBAFUY020000003.1:0-219002 GCF_043193855.2 Xanthobacter wiegelii
ATTCATGGTGTGGGTCCTTGTTCCCTTGCCGGTAGCAGGCCGGCTGACTGATCATGCGAATGCGCATAGAGCGACCCGATGCCAGTGCAGCATCGGGTCAGGTCTGATCAGGCACGGGTTCGAGGAGGACCGAGGGTGGGTGGAAAAGCTAGGCCGCGGACGATCTCATCACGCTGTGCGTAACGCGCAGTGAGCACGATGCGCTGCGGGACTGTCGTACCCGGTGCAGCGAGCGCTACGACACAGGATGCGCAGGCACTGCTGCAACAGAGCGTATGGTCGACAGCGTGAGAATGACCTTGGAGCCCATCGCCGCTGATGGCAGCCTGAAACTCGCCGCTTACCATCATGGTTGCTTGCTCGTGGCGGACAAGGTCGTGACACGGCATAGCCTGCGCGCTGACGACAGGCGCAACCAGCAGCGCGATCGCGACCAGAAAGGCCAGCAACGCTCTCATCTGTCCTATCGTTTGCAACCTGACGCTCATGCCCGACCCCTGCCTCCTCAAGAAGGCACCCTCCGCACAATTCCACCTTGACCCACATCAATGGCCTCTCTGAGGCGTTCTCTCGTCACGAGAACTTGTCCCTTTGCGAGGCCCTTGGGCCGGGACAGCCGATCCGGCCTTGGCTCACGTCTCATTCGGCGGCGAGCCGGCCGGCGACGGACTTCGAGCTCGCGGAGTCGGACGCCGCAGCAGTCGACGACAGCCCCCACCCCTTGACCAGGCCATAGATGGCCGGGATCACGATCAGTGTCAGCAGGGTCGAGGAGACCATACCGCCAATCATCGGGACGGCGATCCGCTGCATGACTTCCGAACCCGCTCCCGTGCTCCAAAGGATCGGGATCAGTCCGGCCATGATGGCGACCACGGTCATCATCTTGGGCCGCACGCGCTCGACGGCCCCTTCCATGATGGCATGCTGGAGATCGGCCCGCGTCAGACTTCGGCGCGCCGCCTCAGCGACCGCACGCTGTTCGCTCCAAGCGTGGTCGAGGTAGATCAGCATGATCACACCCGTTTCCGCGGCCACGCCGGCGAGCGCGATGAAGCCGACAGCGACCGCAACCGACATGTTGAAGCCGAGCCACCACATCAGCCAGAGGCCGCCGACCAGCGCGAACGGCAGCGACAGCATCACGATCAGCGTCTCGGTAATCCGGCGGAAGTTCAGATAGAGCAGCAGGAAGATGATCAGCAGCGTGACCGGGACGACGATCTTCAGCCGGGCCTCCGCGCGCTCCAGATATTCGAACTGACCGCTCCACGAGACATAGGTCCCGGCCGGGAACGCGATCTGCGTCGCGACGGCGCGCTGCGCTTCGGCGACATATCCGCCGAGATCGCGGCCGGCGATGTCGACATAGATGTAGATGGCGAGCTGGCCGTTCTCCGTGCGGATCGAGGTCGCCCCGCGGGTGAGCTGCACCTTGGCGACCTCGCCGAGCGGCACGGTCCCGCCGTTCGGCAACGGCACCAGCACATTGCCGGCGATCGAGGACGGGTCGCTGCGGAAGTCGCGCGGATAGCGGATGTTGACGCTGTAGCGCTCGCGCCCCTCGACCGCTGTAGTGACCGCATCGCCGCCGAGCGCCGTTGCGATCACATCCTGCACGTCGCCGATCATGAGCCCGTAGCGCGCGAGTGAACTCCGATCCGGGACGATATCGAGATAATAGCCGCCGATCACCCGCTCGGCATAAGCGCTCGACGTGCCGGGAACCTTCTTGACCACGGTCTCGATCTGCCGCGCCGCGGTCTCCATCTGCGTCAGGTCCGTGCCGAATACCTTGATGCCGACGGGCGTGCGGATCCCTGTCGAGAGCATGTCGATACGGGCCCGGATCGGCATGGTCCAGGCATTGGAGACACCGGGGAACTGGAGCGCGGCGTCCATCTCGGCCTTCAGGTTGTCGATGGTGACGCCCGGCCGCCATTGATCCTTCGGCTTCAGGTTGATGATGGTCTCGAACATCTCGGTCGGCGCCGGATCGGTCGCCGTCAGTGCGCGTCCCGCCTTGCCGTAGACCGTTTCGACCTCGGGGAAGGACTTGATGATGCGGTCCTGGGTCTGGAGAAGCTCCGCGGCCTTGGTGACCGAGATGCCCGGCAATGTCGTGGGCATGTACATTAGCGTGCCCTCGTTCAGATTCGGCATGAACTCGGAGCCGAGCTGCGTGGCGGGCCACCAGGAGGCGCCGAGTGCCGCGAGCGCGACGAGGATCGTCAGCGTCTTGGCCTTGAGCACGCCGCGAATGACCGGCCGGTAGATAAAGATCAGGAAGCGGTTGATCGGATTCTTGTGCTCCGGGACGATCCGCCCCCGGACGAAGATCACCATCAGCGCCGGCACCAGCGTCAACGAGAGCAGCGCGGCCGCCGCCATCGAGAAGGTCTTGGTGAAGGCGAGCGGCCCGAACAGGCGGCCCTCCTGCGATTCCAGCGTGAAGATCGGCAGGAACGAGACGGTGATGATCAAAAGGCTGAAAAACAGCGCCGGGCCGACTTCCCTGGCCGCTTCTATCAGAACCTCGACGCGGGGCTTGTCGGGCGGCGCCCGCTCAAGATGCTTGTGAGCGTTTTCGATCATCACGATGGCGGCGTCGATCATAGCGCCGACGGCGATGGCGATGCCGCCAAGGCTCATGATGTTGGAACCGAGGCCGAGCAGTTTCATCGCCACGAAGGCCATCAGCACGCCGACCGGCAACATCAGAATGGCGACCAGCGCGCTTCGGACATGCAGGAGGAACACGATCGACACCAGCGCGACGATGACGCTCTCCTCAATGAGCGTTCCCTTCAGTGTTTCGATGGCCGCGTCGATGAGTTGCGAGCGGTCATAGACCGGGACGATCTCCGTGCCCTTGGGCAGGCTCGGCATGATCTCCGCAAGGCGCGTCTTGACGTTGTCGATGACGTCGAGCGCGTTCGCCCCGAACCGCTGCAGGACGATGCCGCTCGCGACCTCGCCTTCGCCGTTGAGCTCGGTGATGCCGCGCCGCTCGTCGGGGCCGAGCTCGACATAAGCGACGTCGCGCAGGAGGACAGGCGTGCCGCCGTCATTCTTGAGGACGATCTGCTCGAGATCGCCGACGCCCCTGAGGTAGCCGCGGCCGCGGACCATGAACTCGAACTCGGACAATTCGACGGATCTGCCGCCGGTGTCCATATTGCTCGCCCGGACGGCCTCGCGGATCTTCTGGAGCGGGATGCCGAAGGCGCGCAGGCGCTGCGGGTCGACCACGATATTGTACTGCTTGACGAAGCCGCCGACGCTGGCGACCTCGGCGACGCCTTCCGCCTTGGCGACCCCGTAGCGGATGGTCCAGTCCTGAAGCGAGCGCAGTTCGGCCAGCGTGCGCTCCTTGGCGATGACGGCATATTGGTAGACCCAGCCGACGCCCGTCGCATCCGGGCCGAGGCTGGGCGTCACGCCCTGCGGCAGGCGTTGTGCCGCGGCATTCAAGAATTCCAGGACACGACTGCGCGCCCAATAGGGATCGGTGCCGTCCTGGAAGATCACATAGACGAAGGAGACGCCGAAGAAGGAGAAGCCGCGCACGACTTTCGACTTCGGGACCGTCAGCATCGCCGTCGTCAGCGGATAGGTGACCTGGTCCTCGACGACCTGCGGCCCCTGGCCAGGATATTCGGTATAGACGATGACCTGCACGTCGGAGAGGTCGGGAATGGCGTCGAGCGGCGAGGTCCGAATGGCGTAGACGCCGGCCGAGACGGCGAAGACCGTACCGATCAGGACAAGCATCACATTGCGCGCCGACCAGGCGATGAGGCGACCGATCATTTGGGAACCCCGCCGTTGAGGCCGCTCAGTGCCGCCTTGAGGTTGCTTTCGGCATCGATGAGGAAGTTCGCCGCGACGACGACCTTGTCGCCCGCCGTGACGCCGTCCCGGATCTCGACGTAGTCCGCGTCCCGGCGGCCGAGCTTGACCGGGCGAGGCTCGAAGCGGCCCTCGCCCTTGTCGATGATCACGACTTGGCGCATGCCGCTGTCGATCACGGCGCTCGCTGGCACGGTGACGACCGAGGCCGCGGCGCCGGTGGCGATGTCGGCATCGACATACATGTCGGGGCGCAGGATCCCGTCGGGATTGGCGAGTTCGACGCGCACGCGGGTGGTGCGCGTCTCCTTGTTGACCTGCGGATAGATCATCGCGACCTTGCCCGCGAACACCCGGTCGACGAAGCCGCGAGCGCGCACCGAGACGGGCTGCCCGAGCGCGATCATCGGCAGATCGCGCTCGGCGACATCGACCAGCGCCCAGACGATGGAGACATCCGCAAGCCGGAACAGGACGTCTCCGGGAGCGGCCTTCATGCCCTCGACGGCATTGCGCTCAAGCACGACACCGTCGCGCGGAGCAGTCCAGGTGACCAAGCGGGGAACCTTGCGCTGGCGTTCTATCTCGGCGATCGCGTCCGCCGGAACACCGAGGTTCTCAAGGCGCAGGCGCGCGCCGCCGGCGAGGGCGTCGCGCCCGGCGCCGTTGAGATCGGTCAGATAGAGCGCACCGGCGGCGGTGACCTCCGGCGAATAGAGGCGCAGGAGGGCCTGGCCTTTTTTCACCCGGTCGCCCGTCGTCACTTCGGACACGTTCTCCACGAAGGCGTCGGAGCGCACAGCGACGACGACGATCCGCCGTTCATCGAGCTGGATCGTTCCGGAACCGCGGATGGGGACCGAAAGGACGCGCTGCTGCGCGGGTTCCGAGCGCACGCCGGTGCGTTGCAGACGACCTGGACTGACCCTGACGGTGCTCCCGTCATCGTCCTCGCCCGCATAGACCGGGATGTAGTCCATCCCCATGGAATCTTTCTTCGGCACCGGCGAGGTGTCGGGCAGGCCCATCGGGTTGCGGTAATAGAGGACGCGCTTGGTTCCTGCCGCTCCCGAGACTGCGGACACGTCTTCCAGCGCATCCTCGAAGCTGACATCTTCGCTGGCATGGACCGGCCGAAAGGCACGCCCATCCGCCGTCTTGCGGGGCTCGGCGGCGTAGAACGGTCTGCCATCGGGGTCGCGATGATAGATCACTGGTCCCGACACCACCTGCGCGGCTCGGGCGGATGGAAGCGGAAACGCCCCGAGTTCCGGCAATCGGAGCTCATGGCGGCCGGCGTAGTATCCCCCGGCCCCCGCCGCCATCAGGGCGGCGAGGGTGAGGACCACCGAAGCGATCCGGGGTCTCATGGGATTGCCTTGAGAACCAGCTTGCTCTCGACCGTATCGGCCTCGCCCTGCACCTTGGCGCCGAGCGAGAGCTGCCAGCCGCCGGCCATGCTGAGATTGGCCTTGAACTGGTAGACCCCCGGTTCCGCGCCGGACACTGGCTCCAGTTTCGTCGCCATGCTTTGCATGCCCTCGGGTGCCATATCGAGCCGGGTGGCGAAGATGACGGCGTCCGGCACGGGCTTGCCGGTCTTCTTGTTGATCAGGCGGACCGCAATGAGGGCGTCGCCTTTCTTGATATCCGTCTGGACGAGCTGGAATTCGTAGTCGCTCGCGGCAGCGAAGGTGGACGTCAGAGGCACGGCCAATGACAGGGCGAGGATCGCCGCGCCAAAGGCGCGCGCGGAATTGAACGTGGTCATGTGTCGTTCCTGGAGTCTCAGTGTGTCAGATCCACCGGAAAGGCGGAGTGGCGCGCGGCAGCACATGGCGGCGCGCAAGACCGCCGCGCAGCGCCCAGGCTGCCCGACGATCCGCCAGCCCTAAGGCCGGCGCTGAGACCTAGATTCGCGGAGGTCGCATCAGTGGCGGGGGCGCCAGGCTGGCGAGCCGGGTATCGGCCTTCAGGCCGAACAGTTTGCCCGCGTGTATCGGCAACGACCGGACGACGGCTGCCGGTGGTCCGCTTGAGAAGCACTTGGCAAAGCAGAGCGCCATCGACGGGCAGGTCGCCTTGCCGCAATCGGGTGTCTGTTGCTGCTGTTGGGAGGGGCAGCATGGCATGTCGTCGGACATCGCCGCATCCGACATGTCCATGTCCGACATCGCCATATCCGACGGCTCGGCCATCGACACAGCCGCCACCATGCCGGCACCCGCAGGTGCAACGACGGGAACAGCGACCATGCCCACGATCGCCAGGATCGAGAGAAGTCGAAAGAGCTGGGACCGGATCATCGCATCCTAAATCTCACAATGGCTTGACCGGCGGAAGAGCATTGCGTTCACGTTCTCGGCAGATACCGCAGCAATGACGGCCATCGTCACGTCAAAGTCGCGTGGATAATTGTTTCGTCATCCTGAGCCGTCTAACACGTCGTACTCACGGGTTGGCGTTCAACAGCGGAAGCCTTGCAAGGAATTTTCGTGTGACTGCCGAGCACCAGCGTCGGAGCTTTTTCACATGACGCCAAAATGGTCCTTGCCATTCACGGCGTCACCCGTATTTTGCGATGCGATATGATGCACTCGCTTCGTTCCTTTGTGATTCTTCTGACCGTGCTCGCCTTTTCGGTGACAAGCACGGGTTGGGGCATTGCGAGCAGCTTGATGGTATCGAGCGGCGGGAAAGGGCACCACGCGCCGATCGAAGCCAGCCATTCCAGCGGATCGCATGAGCACGGCGACAGCGACCTCGCCCAGAACTCCGCTTGTCTGGAAGCAGACGGCTCGGCCTGCGCGGCCAAACATCAGCGCGGCGATGCATCCAACTCCTGCTGCGCCATGGCCTGCCACACTGCGATTCCCGCCAGCGCATGCGCTATGGCGATCATTGCTTTTGTGCGGACCATCGATCATCCGTCGCTCGAGGCGGGTGTAAAGGGATCGTCCGCGACGCGCCTCGAGCGCCCGCCGAGGTCCGCCGACGTCTGATCGTCGGCCGACTCCCTTCACGACCTCTGATCGCTGACGGACAAGATCCGTCTCCGTTTCCGTCTTCGGGTTTCTGCCGACGGCCTTCGCCGCTGCGTCTCCGCAGCCGCTGAAGATCGCTGTTCGATGCCGCGCGGCCATGCCGCTCAGGCCGACTGGGCCGATTCCGAGGATCTCCATGAAACCTGTCTTGATGACGGCCTTCGCCGTCGTTCTGTCCGCATGTTCCGGACCGCCCGCGATCGAGGTGGGGCCGAGCCCATCCGATGCGAGTTCGAGCGTGAAGCCCTTGCGCTACGCGCCCGTCACCGCGGGAACGGTTGATTACCGTCCGGTCGATCCGAAACCCTGGATCGAGCGCAATGAGCGCGTCGCTCCCAAGACGGGGGGCGAATAATGGCGCTCACAATCGATAGCCAGGCGAAGCCTCTTCCTGCGCCGCCTTGGAAGCGGCTTGTCGCGATCGGCGCCGTCGCCACGACACTGGGTGGCTGCGTAACCTTCACGCCGGACGGCGGCATGAGCCCGGTGTCGGCGGAGGTCTCGGCCGCGATCGGCAAGGACACCGTGAAGATCGCGTCCTCCGCCGAGGCGTCCGCGGTCCAGAGCCGCGTCAAGGCGCTCCTGGCCAAACCCCTGACCGCAGACGGCGCTGTCCAGCTTGCGCTCATCAACAATCGCGGTCTTCAGGCCGAGTACAATGCGCTCGGCATTTCCGAGGCCGCCTTCGTCGAGGCCAGCCTGCCGCCAAATCCGGTCATCGGGGTCGAGCGGCTTTCCACCGGTGCTTCGCTGGATATCGAACGTCGCGTGGTCGCCAACATCCTGGCGCTCCTGACACTTCCGGCCCGCAGCGACATCGCCAGGACGCAGTTCGAAGCCGCCCGGCAGAAGGCAATCGAGGCAACCTTCCGCACTGCGGCGGAGACCCGCCGCGCCTACTACCGCGCTGTGGCGTCGCGGCAGACCGCGTCCTTCCTCGAGCAGGCACGGGTCTCGGCTGATGCAGCCGCCGACCTCACGCGCAAGCTCGGAGAGACAGGCGCCGCGAAGAAGCTCGACCAGGCGCGAGCGAGTTCCTTCTACGCAGAGGTGTCCAACGAGCTTGCCCAGGCTCGATTGAAGGTCGGGACGGACCGCGAGGCCCTGACCCGCATCCTGGGCCTGTGGGGGCCCGACGTCGACTACAGATTGCCGGGTCAGCTCCCGGGCATGCCCCGCATCCAGACCGCACAGCAGGTCGAAGTCGATGCCATTCGAAAGCGCGTCGATCTCATCGCGGCGCGCCTCGAGCTCGATGCCATGGCCAAGACCCTCGGGCTGACCGAGGCGACGCGGTTCATCTCCATGCTCGATGGTGGCTGGCGCGGCAACTACGAGCGATCGACCGTGGACGGCGTACGGGAGAGCTCGTCGCCGCGCGGCTTCGAGCTCGAAATCCAGATCCCGATCTTCGACGGCGGCGAAGTCAACGTGCGCCGATCGCGGGAGACTTACATGCAGGCGGTCAACCGCCTGATGGAAAAAGCCGTGAACGTGCGCTCGGAAGCGCGCGCGGCCTATCTCACCTATCGCGGCAGCTACGACATCGCCCGCCAGTATCAGAACAGCATTCTGCCGCTACGCCGGACGATCAACGAGCAGGCCCTGCTCGAATACAACGGCATGCTGATCGACGTCTTCGAGCTTCTGACGACGGCGCGGGAAAGCATCGCCACCAACGTCGCGGCGATCTCCGCCAAGCGCGACTTCTTCATCGCCACCGTGGACTTCGAGACCGCGATCATCGGCGGAGGCAGTTCAGCCGGCTCGGCTGGCGAAGGCTCCGTCATGGCAGCGGCCGCCGAAGGCGGCGTGAACTGACCCGAGAAAGGAGACCATCATGACGATCTCACGTCGAAATTTCCTCGGCGCCTCCGGTGGCATGGCACTGATCAGCGCAAGCGCCGTCTCAGGCCGCGCCCAGGCGGCCGCGATCCCCGAAGCCGCCACCATGAAAGAGGCGGTCATGCAGCCACCGCTCGTTCCGACGAGCGGTCCGGACTACCAGCCCGTCGTCACGCTCAATGGCTGGACCCTGCCCTGGCGGATGAACGGCGACTGGAAGGAGTTCCATCTCGTCGCCGAACCGGTCGTGCGCGAGTTCTCGCCGGGCATGGTCGGCCATCTGTGGGGCTATAACGGCCAGTCGCCCGGACCGACGATCGAGGCGGTCGAGGGCGACAAGGTCCGCATCTTCGTCACCAACAAGCTGCCGGAACACACCACCATCCACTGGCATGGCCAGTTGCTGCCGAGCGGCATGGATGGGGTCGGTGGGCTGACCCAACCGCATATCAAGCCGGGCAAGACCTTCGTCTACGAGTTTCAGCTCCAGAAGAGCGGCACCTTCATGTACCACCCTCATGCCGACGAGATGGTCCAGATGGCCATGGGCATGATGGGCTTCTTCGTGGTGCATCCGAAGGATCCCGCATTTCGCCGCGTTGACCGGGACTTCGTGTTCCTGATGGCGGCCTACGACATCGATCCCGGCACCTATGTGCCGAAGGTCGCCGAGATGACCAACTTCAATATGTGGACCTGGAACAGCCGGGTCTTCCCCGGCATCGACCACATCGTTGCCGGCAAGGGCGATAAGGTCCGCATCCGGTTCGGCAATCTCACCATGACGAACCACCCCATCCACATGCACGGCTACGACTTCAAGGTGTCGTGCACTGATGGCGGCTGGGTTCCCGAGGGCGCTGCTTGGCCCGAGGTCACCATCGACTGCGCGGTCGGGCAGATGCGGGCCTTCGATTTCGTCGCCGACAAGTCCGGCGATTGGGCGATCCACTGCCACAAGTCGCATCACACCATGAACGCCATGGGCCACGACGTGCGCAACTTCATCGGCGTCGACAAGAAGGAGTTCGCCAAGAAGGTCCGCAAGCTCGTCCCCGACTACATGCCGATGGGCACGGCCGGCATGGCGGACATGGGCGAGATGGAGATGCCGCTGCCCGACAACACCCTGCCGATGATGACGGGCTTCGCCCAGTTCGGGGCGGTCGAGATGGGCGGCATGTTCTCGGTCGTCAAGGTGCGCGAGGGGCTCGCATCCGGCGATTACAAGGATCCGGGATGGTTCAAGCACCCGGAAGGTACGGTCGCCTTTGAGTGGAAGGGCGAACCGAAAAGAGCCGAACGCGAGCCTCCTGCCGCGTTCGACAAGTCGAGGACCGCCGAGTTCAACGTCGTGAAACCCGGCAAAAAATCCCCCCATGGCAATCATTGAGAAGGATTCCTACGTGCAACCACGATTCCTGATCGCCGCGCTTGCGGCCCTTACCCTGTCGACCGCAGCGCTGGCCGACGCTGGCCATTCCCATGGGGATGACCGCGCGTATGGCGAGCCTGGAGATCCCAAGAAACCGGCACGCACCGTCCAGATCACCATGCGCGAATCGGACGGGAAGATGGTGTTCATCCCGAACCGGATCGACATCCGCAAGGGAGAGCAGGTCAAGTTCGCCATCCGTAACAATGGTGAGCTCGATCACGAGATCGTCGTCGGCACGCTCGACGGAAACCTCAAGCACATGGCCGAGATGATGAAGAACCCGGACATGGAGCATGACGATCCCAACGCCAAGCGCCTGGCACCGAAGAAGACCGGCGAAATTGTCTGGAAGTTCACCAAGGTCGGGGAGTTCGACTTCTCTTGCCTCATCCCCGGTCACCGGGAATCCGGCATGACCGGCACCATCATCGTCAAGTAGTTGCACTCAACAAAGGAGCATAATTATGCGTAAGCTTATAATGGCAGCGGCGATCTCCGCGTTTTCGACCGCCGCCTTGGCGCAGGCGGCTCCGGTCGATGGACAGATCACCAAGATCGACCAGGCCCAGGGCAAGGTCACGCTCAAGCATGGGCCGATCAAGAATCTCGACATGGACGGCATGACCATGGTGTTCGCCGTCGCCGACCCGGCCATGCTGAAAGCGGTCAAGGTCGGCGACAAGGTGAAGTTCGAGGCCGATCGAGTGAGCGGCCGTCTGACGGTCACCAAGATCGCCAAGGCGAACTAACATCTCGCTATCCCGGGGAGCGCTGCGGCGCTCCCCCTCCCCCGGAGGACCACCCGATGAACATGGATCGCAGACGCGTGCTCCTGCTCGCAGGCGCGACGCTGCTCGCGCCAGTCCCTGCCAGGGCCGCCGGCCAACCTCTCGTCACGGTTTACAAGGATCCGTCCTGCGCCTGTTGCGGCGCTTGGGCCGACCACGTCGCGAAGGCCGGCTTTCCCACGACGATCGTCGAGGAGCCCAGGATGAACGCAATCAAAGTTCGCTTTGGGATTCCCTCGGCCCTCTGGTCCTGCCACACGGCCGAGGTCGAAAGCTACCTTCTCGAAGGCCATGTTCCAGCCACGGCATTGATCCGGCTCCTGGCCGCGCGTCCGTCCGTACGCGGCATCGCCGTTGCCGGCATGCCGGTGGGATCGCCGGGCATGGACGTCGCGGGGATGGAACCCGAGACCTACGACGTGATGGCTTTCGGTTCCGAAACGCCGAACCTGTTCATGCGCTTCCGCGGCGCCAGCCCGATTCCGAGCTGAGCGCACAGCCATGGACGAACAATCGGGGAGCATTCGGAAGGCAAGCCGGCTAACCAGCGCGCTCTTGGTTGCACGCCCTGCAGCAGGCTATTCCGTGGTCCAGCGGCTCTTGCATTGGGGCGTGGTCCTGCTGTGCCTGACCCAGATTCCCACGTCATGGGCCATTGCCCGCACCCACATGACGCATGCCTTCATGCAGCCGGCTCCATTCGACCTCTTCCTGCACCGCGTCCACGCCTGGGGCGGCTGGCTTGTTCTGGCCTTCGCAGTAGTCCGTATCGGCCTCAGATATCTTCATGGTGTCCCGCCGCTGCCAGCGGCCTCCTCGCAGATCACGCGTTGGGGGGCAGCGATTAGTCACGCGCTGCTGTACGGCCTGCTCTTCGCGCTGCCCATTACTGGCACCGCCGCGATGTACGTGGACAGCGCTGCCTTTGCCCCAATCCATCGGGTTCTCACATGGTCGCTGCTCGCCGTCGTGGTCGTTCACGTGAGCGCAGCCCTCTGGCACCATCTCATCCGGCGCGACGAGGTTCTTCGTCGAATGATCACGGGGGTTCGAACCGCGAAATGACCACGAATGGGTCAGGTGCGGTCCTGACTGGCGTCCTCTAAATCAGGACGGCTCAATACAGAGGCCAGCCCCCAGGGACTCGACAATGAAACGCGAGTGGAAAATCGGAACAGGCGCAATTCTACTTTCCGCTTGTTTGACACCAGCGTTTGCCGCCGATGATGACAGTCTCGTGCGAATTCTTGCGAAAGCAGATATTGCTCACAATCTTGTAGTATATTGCGCTCAATACGATCCATCGATCATAGAAAGGACAAGAGGCAGTGTCGGCGATGCGCAACAGCTCATGCTGCACGTTCGAAGCGAGGTGATCTCCGGTTTGCCTCAAGCTGAGGCGACGGAAGTTGTGGTCCGTTCGGCGAATGCAGCGCGCATCGGTGCGTTGCTCGCTATCAGAGAGCGCTACGGACCAAAGCAAAGCGAAGAACGCGCGCGACTTGCTAACTGGTGTGAAAGATCGGCAGCGTCTTCGGTCAAAGAGTTCGTCAGTAGCCACGGCGATCATCATGATGCGTTCGATGCGGAAATTGCGAGGGCCAACGAGGACCTGCAGCTCCCTAACAAACATCCTTCCTTCAAGTGAGCCAAACGAATGTTGTGGATAGAATCTGACGCCTGGTACCCGCGCAGAAACCTCCGTCCCGGTCGTGGAAGGTCATTCTGACCCTGCCCCGAAGCAGAAATTCCGAATGTCGCAGGAGGGTGGAAAGCGGCTGTTTGTATTGTCCACCCAAATGAGCAAGGAGTGCCAGAAGCGAACGTCTCGTTCAGGAAGTCGCGAGTCTTGATTGGGGCCGAAAGCGGACTGTCAGTTTCACGGTGGGAACCCTCAAAAGCGGCGTTCGGGTAGACGCGGATAACGTCGTCGTCTGATCCAAATTGGTCCCTCTGATTTTCGAGAGAACATCGACGCGGACGAGCGGCGAAAGGACGACCGGAACGCCCCAAGCGATGCAAAGCACGGGGGCCTGCGCGAAAGGCGCCTTCTCTTAGAAGCTCGAGTCGGATTGCAGATCGTAGAACGGGCCGCCATGTGCCGCGAGGTACTCTTTTGACCTGGGGCGGGTATTCGTTGTCATGGCATCATCCACACCCGCGGCCCCCGGGGCAGCGGGTGTTGATACTAGCTCAGAACGGCGCCGTCGCCGCTTGGAACTTGTCGGTGACGTTGCCGGTGAGATCGTCGTTGTGGGGATCGAGCGTCATTGCCGGCGCGCCCTGATCGAGGTTGAGCTTGTCGACGTCGATCCAGACAACGTTCGGCCCGGTGGTGAGCTCGAAATAATAGCGCTTGTTGCTGAGGTCGCTGACGACGCGATATTCGGTGTCGAACGTCGAGTCGTTGACCGGTGCACCAAACGGGATCGAGACCGAGCGGATCAACGTGAACATGCCGGCGATCGCGGCGCGTTCCGTCCCCGGCTTTGTCAACGTCGAGAGGTAGTAGCTGGCGCGTTGAAAACGGTCGCGCGGGTTGACGTTGCCGGGAACGTCGGTCTCCATCGTCGGGTTTGCGAAGTCGCGTTCGGCGAGCATCTTCAACTGCTCATTGTAGGCCGGCGCGTTAGTCATGACCTTGTACTGCGGGCCATGATAGACGACCAGCTTGCCGTCGATATATTCGAGCACCGCCGAGTCGCCGGCCGCATCCTCGATCGCAAGGTGAACGGTGCCGCGCTGCTTCTGTCCGCCGACATCGACTTCGACCAGGATGATCTGAACCTTCTCGACGTTTTCGATCGCTTCCGCGACCGTCGCCGAATTGTCTAGCACGTACTGCGCCCACAGTGCGGACTGGATGCCGGGTTTTGCTTCGTCGCGCGCGCCGAAATCGGCGGGCGGAAAATACAGCATATGCGCGGCAAGTCCCTTCTCGTTGATCCCGTCAGCGGTGCCGACCCCGTAGATGGTGGTGACGACGCTGCCGTATTTGGAGGTCCATTTCATCGGATTGCTCGGGAACACGGCGTGGGGCCCGGCCATGGACCCGTCGCGCGCCATCCCGCGTGGAAGCACGGTCAGGACCGGCTCCGTGGTCGTCGCCCAATCCATGCTGCGCGCGACCACGTATGGTCCGCCAGCTTCGTTCAGGAAAATTCTGGTACAGGCAGACGCGATGGGCACCGCAGCGCCTAATGAGAGGGTGAATGCAAGTCCAATCGCAGCGTAACGTGAAGTCCGGCGTGAGATCATTTCGGTTCCCCCAAAAACAACGGGTCGCGTGTAACACCGATTTTTTGGCCCCTTTGCTGCAAACACAACAATCGTCAAAAAAAATGGTTATGGCTATGAGGGCAATGAGGGGCAGTGCGAATGGACAGGGCCGACGCTGAACGCATTCTTGCTTCAGCCGGTTGGCTTTCGCGCCAGCCGGTCTCGTTCCAGAATGCGCTCTTTCGCCAGGGCTATTTGGTCAATTTCGCCAAAGGCGAGTACCTCTACCGCATCGGCGATGCCGCCGGTGGCATATACGGACTGCTGGAGGGCGGATTTGCCGCCGAGGTGATGGTCGGGCGGTCGCTATCGCGCGTGGCTCATGTTCTTCGCAGATACAATTGGATCGGTACCGGTCCAGCGCTTTCGGGCCAAACTCGCGTCTTCACGTTTCGTGCGATCGAACCCGGCTCCGCACTGCACCTCCCCATCGCTGGGGTCAACAAGCTAAGGACGGAAGATCCATCGGCCATCCAGCGGATTGGCGCGCTGGCTGAAGAAAACATGAAGCTGGCGATCCACGTCGTCAGCGATCTCCTCATTCGCTCTACGGACCGTCGCATTTCGGCCGCGCTATTGCGAATTTCAGGTGCATCGGTGGCCGATCCTTCACCGCCGCCGCACGAGGTCATGATGACGCAGTCCGAGCTTGGCGAGATCGCCAACGCGTCGCGCGACGTCGTCAGCCGGTTGCTCAAACGAATGCAAACGCAAGGATGGGTCGAACTGGGTTACAATCGCATAAGGATTGTCGATGCCGACGCGCTCCAGTCGTTCACATATGACGGTGTCGATTGAGTGGTTGAAATGTCCGCTTATGGCGGGACATCGTTGAAAAAGTCCGGGGCGTTACTTGGCCCGCCGTGTACGAAGAACCTCGCGAGCAATCACCCCCGACTTTTTCAAAGATATTAGCGCAATCTAAGACGTTCAGCCTTGCCGTTGGCGACGTGCGCGCAAGCGGTCGTTCCGAAACACCAACGCTTGTTGCCGTTTAATTAGCCACAACATCAGGTTGTAGTGGCTACCGGGACCGCGCCTCTGTGCAGCCGGCACAGGGGCTCGACTAGGCTAGGTCTTGTCGACGCGTCAGCAAATCAACCGCCACTGCCGCCGGTTAGACGTCTGCTTCGGGGACCGATTGCGGACTGGCAGGTTTGGGGTCAGAGACGGCCAAAGCGGACGGTCGGACTGGCAGTGCCTGGCATTCCCGGGCTCGGAACCGGGCAGGCTGACCCGTCACAATGCCGGTGTGGATGAGTCCAGGATCGAAGCCTCGGCTTCGGACCAGAAGCGGCTTCCGTTCAGCTATTCCAGTTTGAAGCAAGGATGATGCTGCACATGTCGACCCGCCGAAAGTTCGGATCCTTGAACGCCAGGACATCGTCGTTGAACGTTCCGAACGTGCTGTGCGGACGGTGCTTCATGCCCCGGTAGAAGGCGTCGATGATCCCGTGCTTGAAGTCGGCTTCCCGGGGGAAGGCGGCGATGACGGAATCGCGCTGCGCGTCAGTAAATTCGTCATAGCCGCGGCCGGCGACATCCATGCCGGCCCCCGCCTGCACCAGCGCGATCTCCGGGCGCATGAATTCCGGTATGCCAGGCGTGGTGTGGAGAGCGACGGCGTTCCAGACGATCTCGATATCGCTTTCGGAGATGCCATGCTCCCGCAGGAAATCACGCGCGGCATTGGCGCCGTCCACTTCGAAGCGTAGCTGGCTATTCTCATAGCGGGTGGTAAGGCCGATGTCGTGAAACATGGCGGCCGTATAGAGCAGCTCCGGGTCAAAGGTCATACCCCTCCGGCTTCCCGTCATGGCTCCCCAGAAATAGACCCGGACCGAGTGATGGAAGAGCAGATCGCCTTCGGTGTCCCGAATGAACTCGGTCACCTCACGCGCAATCTTGCTGTCGGGGATCCTTGTCCCGGAAATCTCATCCATGGGCATGGCTCGTACTCCATCAATTTTCGAGCACGGCCTGCGGCGTGTTGCGGAAGCTGATGGCCATGCGATTGTAGCTGTTCATCACGCTGATCGCGATTGTGAGGTCGACGAGCTGCTTCTCGTCGAAAACCTCCCGCGCGGCCTTGTAGGCGCTGTCCGGCACGCCGGTCTCGGCGACGAGCGTCACGCTCTCGGCCCAGGCGAGCGCGGCACGCTCGGCCTGGCTGAAGAGGCTGCCGCCTTCCGCCCACGCCTGCACCAGCGCGAGCTTCTCGACCTTCACGCCCCTCTTGATGAGTTCGCGCGTGTGCATGTCGAGGCAATAGGCGCAGTTGTTGATCTGCGAGATCCGCAGATAGACAAGGTCCACCAGTTCGCCGGGCAGGCCGCTCTGCAGGACATAGCCATAGACGCCGCCGAGCGCCTTGGCGCCGTTGGGAGCAATCTGATTGTAATCGAGCCTGTTGGTCATTTTCAGGTTACTTCCATCTCACTTGACGGGGGTGGTGAGTGTCTTGTCGTCGGAATCGACGACGAAGACCGCCAGCAATTTCGCCGGCTCGGTCTTGCTCGCGTTGCGGCTGATCGAATGGATCGCGTCCGGCGGTTCGGACCAGCTCTCGCCGGCACTGTAGATGCGGGTCTCGCCGTCGTTCACCTTCGATTCGATCTCGCCCGAAAGCACATAGGCATAGATGAACGCTGACTTGGCGTGCCGGTGCGACGGGGAAGCCGCGCCCGGCGCATAGTCGACTTCCACGACCACGAGCGACTTGCCGGGGATGTTCGGAATCGCCTGGCCGAATTTGCGCGCGACCGTCTCGGTCTGACCGTCATGGGCCGAGGCGGGCCCGGCGATCACGGAGGCAAACGCGATCCAGATGGCAGGGATGATGGTTCTGGCCTTCACGGGGTTTCTCCTTCTGATGCCCCGGAAGATGACCCATTTTGGGCCAGACAAAAGAACCAAGAACACGAAGAAATCGTGTACTATGGTGGCGTGAATAAGCGACTGAACTTGAATGTCGATCGTTCGGCCAAGGCTCCTCTGTCGGAGCAGATCCGAAAGGCGTTGGCCAAAGCCATCGAAGATGGCGTGCTGGAGCCGGGTGCGCGCTTACCATCATGGCAGGATCTCGCTGCCCAACTCGGCGTCGCGCGCGGAACAGTGCGGACCGCCTACGAGAAGCTCGCCGCCGCCCAGTTGATCGAGGCATCGAGGGCGACGGGCACACACGTCGCTCAACGCCCCCGCGCCGCGACCAAGAGCGAGCTGCCGCCGGACGTCGGCTCGTTCCTGGAGAACTATCTGGAAATGACGCAGGGACCCGCGTTCTTCCAAATGGGCGTGCCGGCAACCGAGACCTTCCCGGCAACCCTATTCGCGCGCATTCGCGCGCACGCGGTCCGCGCCGAGGCGAGTGCGCCTCCTCTTTATCCCGACCCTCGCGGCGAGCTTGAGCTGAGGCGCGAAATCGCAGGCTATCTTGCCGTCGCCCGCGGCATTAATTGCCTGCCATCGCAGGTCATCATCACCGCAGGGTTTGGCGCCGGGCTGGGACTGGTGGCCAGCGCTCTCAGCCTGAGCGGCAGAATCGCGTGGGTTGAGAATCCCGGCTTTCCATGGTCGAGAAAGGGCCTCGAACTGGCCGGCTTATCCCTGGCTCCGATCCCGATTGATGCCCACGGTATCGATATCGATCACGGGCTTCGCCATCACCCTGATGCCAAGCTCGTCCTCGTGACCCCCGGTCAGCAGGCGCCACTGGGGGTCACCTTGTCGCTTGAGCGGCGCCTTCGTCTGCTCGAATGGGCAGCGACGAACCAGGTCTGGGTGATCGAAGACGACTATCTGAGCGAGTTGCAACTGGCGGGAAGGGCTGCGCCGGCGCTCGCGTCGCTCGACCGGGACGGGCGCGTCATCCACATCGGCTCGTTCAGCAAGACGATCAGTCCGACTCTTCGGCTTGGCTTTCTGGTCGCGCCGGTCGAACTGATCTCCCGGTTCGCGGAGGTGGCAGCGTGTCTCGCGCCGCCACCTGGCCCCGCGGTGCAACTCGCGACTGCCGAGTTCATGCATGAAGGTCACTATATGCGCCATCTCCGGCGCACCAAGCGCGCCTATGCCGCCAAGCGACAGGCGGTTCTGGATTGTTTTCAAGCGTCGGTCGGCGCGGATCGCGTTGCTGCGCCCGGATTGGCCGTGCTGCTTAAGTTGTCGAAGAGAGCATCGGACGTGGCCGTGGCACGCGAAGCTTTGACGTTCGGCATGTTTCCGGCGCCGCTTTCACCCTGGTATGCGACGCCCGACGGCGCCGCTTCCGGGCTCTTACTTGGTGTCGCGACTGCGCCGACGCGGAGCCTCGCTCGATCCTGTGATCGGCTCTTAGAAATGATCCATCGGTTCAGCTGACCAATTTGGAAACTGAACCGTCAGCTATTGCCGGGACATCAACCGGCTAGCGCCACCCATCGCGCATCAAACCTTTCTATCGCATGGACTTTGACTAGAATATCTGGAGGTATTTTCTAGATTAAACTACTTCGACTTCCGCAGCACTGCACTCGACAGATGCGCTAGCGGCCGCTGCATGCAGGTAGAGGCCTCCGCTGAGACTGCTAGTGGAGCAAGACAATCCGGCGGATTCGCGTGTCGTCAGCAATGTCTGCTTTCAGGCATCGGCAAAGCTGATTTCAACGGCCGGGATTAAGGCGCAAGCGGTCACCTCCAGCACTGCTGCGGAAGTTGGCTTCGGGTCATGGGTGTGAGTTTAACCGAGGGCGAGTGAACTTCCGCTTGGGGTCGAACTTCCCCTTTGGTCGCTAGCCGAAGATCGGACATCCGGTGCGACGATAGGATTGCCGCGCTGACATGCCCAAGGGCTATCGGACGGAAGTTAGCACTTGGTGGCCGCGGGCAGCGGCGGCGGTGATTTTGTTAGGATCGGCGGTCCAGACGAAGGGCTTTGGCTGCTGGTTATGATCGACGACGAAGCAGTTGATACCGGCCTGGAGATCGACGACGCCCTTGAAGACCCTGCGCGTGAGGCGGCGCTTGGTGAGGATGGCGAAGAAGCCCTCGACGGCATTGAGCCAGCTCGCCGAGGTGGGCGTGAAATGGAACGTCCAGCGCGGGTGTCGGCCCAGCCATTCGATCACCTTGGAATGCTTGTGGGTGAGGAAGATCCTGTTCGGTGGCATGGTGGCGCTGCTGTCTGCGGCACCTGCTTTCGCTGACTATTATCCGTCTACGCGTCCCCAAAAGGAGCGTGAACGTCACGAGTTTCTCGACGTCCAGAAGGAGGATTTCCCAAGCGGACAGGCGCCCGCGTATATGTCATCCATGCCGCCGGGCGATCCGCAAATGCCGACGATGACGGGTGGGGCCACGATCCCCTCAAAGCCGAGGCTCTAGCAGGCCCTGCATCGCACCACTCGGAGATCGAGCCGCGCCCTTTGTTGGCGCGGCTCAGCACTCCCGCAAAACCTATGAGTGTCGTCCTGAAGCGACGCCGCGGTCGTGTTGCGGCACCTTTGTGCGCTTATCGAAGGTTCCTCACGTTACTCTGAATCTCGCATCCAGCAGATCGACTTCCCTGACCAGCTTGCGCGCCGCCTCGTCTGTGAGGCTCCGGCTGCGAACAATGCGATAGATCTCGTCGCGTTCGGCACGCAAGCCGGCCAGGCGCAGCCTGCGTTCGATCTCGTCGATCTTCCGGGCGAGATCGCGCTCCTCGCCAGTCTTGGAACGGCCATCGATGCGCTGGCGGTAAAGCTCCATGATCCGCGCTCCGGCATCCACGTAAAGATCGGCGTCGCTGCGTCCCTCGCCCATATCATGCTGGGCCCGCTCGACGGCCCGGATCGCCGCCTCGGACGCGGCGATCCGGGCGCGGTCTTCGTCTTCCTGATGCGAAGGCTCCGGCGGCAGTTCCAGCCCCTTGAGAAGATGTGGCAGGCCGATGCTGGCGGCGACGAGCGACAGGATGATCACGCCGGCGGCCAGGAAGATGGCGAGGTCACGCGCCGGAAACGCTGTCCCGTCGGCCATCACCAGCGGCAAGGTCAGAACGCCGGCGAGCGTGATCGTTCCGCGCACGCCTGCAAGCGACATGGCGGCGATCAGACGCCAACTCGGCGTGACGAGAGCTTCACCCCGGCGCGCAGCCCGGAACAAGGTGAAACGCAGCGAGGTCCAAACCCAAAGAAGCCGCAATGCCGCAAGCGCCAGGTTGATGGAGACGACGTAGACGAGGAGCCAGGCCGGCTCGTGATGCCCGGTCTCGTGCACGACCTGCGCCGCCCCGGCCAGGATCTGAGGGAGCTGCTCGCCCAGCAGAACGAAAATGATTCCGTTGGCGGTGAACTGGACCGTGTCCCAGACGGCGCTGCGACGGACACGGGTGACGGCGAGCGCTTGTCCGGTCTGCTCCACATAACTCATGGTGATGCCGGCCGCGACCGCGGCGAGAATCCCCGAACAATGAAGACGCTCGGCCAGAAGATAGGCGGCGAAGGGGATCAGCAGACTGATCAGGATCTGCGAGCCGGTTTCTTCCCCGAATTTGCGCGAGATCCAGTTCTTCGCCTTGGTCGCCGACCAGGTCACTCCCATGCCGATCGCGATGCCGCCGATCGCAACCCAGAGGAATGTGCCGGCGGCCTCGGCGAGGGAGAATGTACCGGTCAGGGTCGCGGCAACCGCGAAGCGCATGCAGACCAGGCCCGACGCATCGTTAAGCAGCGACTCGCCTTCGAGGATGTGCATCAGCCGCTTGGGAATGGGCACTCTGGCAGCAATGGCCGACACCGCGATCGGATCGGTGGGCGAGACGATGGCCGCCAGCGCGAAAGCAACCGCCAGCGGCATGGCCGGGATCATCCAGTTCACCAGGAAGCCGACGCCGACCACGGTGAACACGACCAGGCCGAAGGCAAGCTCCAGGATCGTGCCCTTGTCCCGGAACACACCCTCCTTGGGGATGCGCCAGCCGTCCAGGAACAGGAGCGGCGGCAGGAACAGCAGGAAGAAAATCTCCGGTTCCAGTTCGACGCCGAGATTGGCCACCGACGCGATGACCACGCCGAGCGCGATCTGAAAAAGGGGAAGCGGTAGGGCGATCGGCGACATGCGCGCGAGCGCACCGCTGATCACAACGGCTAGCAGAAGGATCAAGGCAACTGAGATGGTCTCCACGTCTGCTCCAGTCCCGGTTGCATGGGCGCGGCCTGTCGATAGCCGGCTTCATCCCGCGCTCGGGACCAGACCCATCTCGCCTCCCACGTCGATCGGCCGCGTATGCAGGAGCCCTATGGTGAAGGTTCGTGGCGGCCGTAGTGCGGATTCCGGTCGAGCGAACTCAGCCAGGGGAGGATGAAGCGCAGGTTTGTCGCACAAATGATGGTAGCGTGTCGGCGACATTTTTTCCGGCACTGGAGTTTTGGAACGGCGGCAAATGCAACCGGTTCTGAGGTCCGGCATGCTCAGGCTGGTGCACGCCGGGTGGCTCGGCGCCTCTCCGTCCGTGGGTTGGGGTTACCGTCTCGACAATCGTCTGCCGCCCGAGCCTCGCACAATCCGACACGGCAGGCCGCTACCGCTCGGCCGTCGGAGTACGACACCGAGATTGAGCTTCACCTATGACCTTTTGGCCCATCGGCGAACTTAACCTCGATCAAAGACGTGCCGTGGGGAACCGGCGACCAAGCTGGCTCGGCACGAAATGGCGCTCACGTCGCTGGCGCGCGGGCCGAATCTCGTCGAGCATTCCATAAGCACCATGGTCTCCCAAAGGCCGTAGCAAACAGCAGGATCTCGTAGAATGACCTCTGACCGGCCACATGCCCACGATCACAATGGTCATGCCGATCACGCTGGCGGCAGGCGCCAAGACGATCGTCACACCGATCCCAAGATCGTGGCAGCGGCCGGTTCCAGTCATTCCGAGCATGCCGGGCACGATCATGGTGCGATGGTCGCCGACTTCCGCCGAAGGTTCTGGGTCACACTCCTTCTCACGCCGCCGGTCCTGCTTCTGTCGCCGATGATCCAGCACTGGCTTGGCGTTGCCGAGACGCTGGCCTTTGCGGGAGATGGACTGGTTCTCTTCGCTCTTTCAACGATCGTCTATGTTTATGGGGGTTGGCCGTTTCTCACCGGCTTCCTGTCCGAGCTGCGCAAGGGGCAGCCCGGAATGATGACTCTGATCGCGCTGGCGATCTCGGCCGCCTACTTCTTCTCGGCCGCCACCACCTTTGGCTTTCCGGGAGAGCCATTCTATTGGGAGCTCGTGACTTTGGTCGCGATCATGCTTCTCGGCCACTGGGTCGAGATGCGCTCCGTGATGGGTGCATCGCGCGCGCTCGAGGAACTGGTCCGGCTGCTGCCTGACAGCGCTACGAAGATCGGCGCCGACGGCTCGATGCAAGAGGTCCCCATCTCCGCATTGCAGCCGGGCGATCGGGTTCTCGTCCGCCCGGGCGCCAAGGTGCCCGTCGACGGGAAGATCATCGAGGGGTCGTCCGGCTTCAACGAGGCGATGCTGACCGGCGAATCCCGCCCGGTTTCCAAGACCGTCGGTGCCACCGCCATCGGCGGCGCGATCAACGGCGCCAACGCCGTGACCATCGAGGTGACCGCCACGGGCGATGCCACCTATCTCGCACAGGTCATCGATCTCGTGAAGAAGGCGCAGGCGACGCGCTCCAGGACGCAGGACATCGCCAACCGTGCTGCCTCGTGGCTCACTTACATCGCCCTTACCGTAGGCTTCGGGACGCTCTTCGTCTGGTGGCTCGTTCTCGGCGCGTCGCTTGAATTCGCGCTCGAGCGCATGGTGACGGTGATGGTCGTCGCCTGCCCGCATGCGCTCGGGCTTGCCGTTCCGCTCGTCGTCGCCGTCAGCACCTCGCTCAGCGCCGGAAACGGACTTCTGATCCGTGACCGCGCGGCCTTTGAACGCGCGCGCAATCTAAATGCGGTGGTCTTTGACAAGACCGGAACGCTGACCGAGGGCCGGTTTGGCGTGAGCGACATCGTGCTGCTCGCCGGCGGTGACGAGAACGAAGAACTCGCCTTGGCGGCAGCGGCCGAGAGCCAGTCCGAGCATCCGATCGCCCACGGCATCGTCGCCGAGGCCAGGGATCGCAACTTGACCGTCCCGAAGGCAAGCGAGGTCAGCAACATCACCGGAGAGGGCATCGTCGCAAAGGTTGACTGCGCCGACATCCGTATCGTCAGCCCCGGCCACCTCGCAAGGCAGGGCAAGGCGATCGGCCACGAGCGGCTCAAGCAATTGGAGGCCCAGGGCAAGACAGTGGTCGTGCTCGTCCGCGACGGCGAGCCGCGCGCGCTGTTCGCGCTGGCCGATATCGTCCGGCAGGAATCGAAGGAGGCCATCGCCGAACTGAAGGCGCTCGGGATCAACTCCGTGATGCTCACTGGCGATGCCAAGGGGGTCGCGCAAGCGGTGTCGGACGAACTGGGCATAGCTGAATATTTCGCCGAGGTGCTGCCGGATCAGAAGTCCGAGAAGATCAAGGAATTGCAGGCGCGCGGACTGCAGGTTGCCATGGTTGGCGACGGCGTGAATGACGCGCCGGCGCTGGTCGTGGCCGATCTCGGGATCGCCATCGGCGCTGGCACTGACGTTGCCGTGGAATCGGCCGACGTCGTCCTGGTCAGAAGCGATCCGCGCGATGTGGCCGCGATCCTCGGCCTGTCACGCGCCACCTACCGCAAGATGGTACAGAACCTGATCTGGGCGACCGGATACAACGCAATTGCCATCCCGATGGCGGCCGGCATCACCTTCGGAACGGGTTTCCTGATGACCCCAGCCGTCGCCGCCGTTTTCATGTCGGCCAGCACCGTCATCGTCGCCATCAACGCGCAGTTTCTGCGGTTCTACCGGAAGAAATGAGGAGCATGATCCATGCGCCTGATCCTTCCCTTGCCCGGAAACGAAATCTTCGCCCGACATCTTGCCGAGTCCGGGGGATGGGAACTGGGTGCGATCGAGACGCGCCGCTTTCCCGACGGCGAGACCTACGTTCGGATTCTCTCCAATATTGCGAACCGTCCCGTCGATCTCGTCTGCACCCTGGCGCCGCCGGATGACGGGTTCCTGCGTCTCGTTTTCGCGGCCGATGCGGCCCGGTCGCTCGGTGCGCGCGAGGTCACGCTCGTTGCGCCCTATCTCGCCTATATGCGGCAAGACCGTCGCTTTCTGCCCGGCGAAGCGGTGACCTCGAAGACCTTTGCCCGCCTCGTGTCCTCGACCTTCGACCGGTTGGTGACCGTCGACCCGCACCTTCATCGCTATGCCGCTCTTTCCGCACTCTACACGATCCCGACAGAGACGCTTCATGCCGCGCCGCTTCTCGCCGACTGGATCGCGGCTGAGGTGCAGAAGCCTCTCATCATCGGGCCGGACGAGGAAAGCGAGCAGTGGGTCTCGGCCATTGCCGCGCGCATCGGCGCACCCCATGCCGTTCTAAGCAAAACCAGGCACGGCGACCGCAGCGTCGACGTCGAGCTCCCCGACCTCTCGCAATGGAGCGGCCTCCGGCCGGTCCTCGTCGACGACATCGCGTCGTCCGGCGACACGCTCTTTGAAGCCGCATGCAAGCTTCCGCTCCAGGGGTTCGCGCGGCCCGTCTGCGCCGTCATCCATGGCCTCTTCGCCGAGGATTCCTACCAGCGCTTATTGGCCGTCGCCGACAGAATCGTTTCGAGCGATTCTGTCCTGCATGCGAGCAACGCCATCCGTCTCGCACCCCTGATAGCCGCCGCCATCTCGGCCGCCCGGAATGTCCCGCGGGATATTGTCCGCCACAGGCGGCCGGCCGAACCGCTCGATGAAGTCGAACGCGCCGGCATCGACTCCTTTCCGGCCAGCGATCCTCCGCCATGGACAAGCGGCGTCAGTCGAACGCGGACGCCGGTCCCACAACAAGGAAAAGGTGATAGCGCAACATGAGTGAAATGACATCGGACGCATTCGCGATCTGGCAGAAGGGCTACGGGCCCATCGAGCACAGCGCCGAGACGGTCGAGCGTGTTGCAGCACTCGCAGCCTCGGGATACATGGCGCCCGACAGGCTCTACCGGCTGCTCGCCGCTGCCGACCGTCTGGCCTGCGCGGCGATGTGGACCGTCGTCCACATGACCTATGCCAGCCGGGTCAATCTCTCCGGCGCGCCGCTGCCGGCCGCTGCGTTCAAGCCGACGCCTGAAGGCCATACCGGTGGCTCGCTCAACATGGTTCCTGCTTTTGTCGGCTATCTCACCGCCAACACGATCACCGCCAAGACCCGCTCGTGGCTGATGGGGCAAGGCCATTGCGTCGCAGCGATCGAGGCCGTCAATGCGCTGACTGGCGACGTCTCGCCGACGCAGAAAGGCCGCTACGACCGGACCGAGAAGGGGCTCTCTCAGCTCGCGGCCGACTTCTATTCCTATGCGATCGATGCGGAGGGTCGCGCCGCGGTCCCGCTGGGCAGCCATGCTGGTCCCAACACCGCCGGGGCGATCTCGGAGGGAGGCTATCTTGGTTTCGCGGAGGTGCAATATGTGCACATGCCGCTTCCCGGAGAGAGTCTCATCGCCTTCCTGAGTGACGGTGCCTTCGAGGAGCAGCGCGGCTCCGACTGGACACCCCGCTGGTGGCGCGCCGAGGATTCCGGCCTCGCGATCCCCATCATGATCCTCAACGGACGCCGCATCGAGGAGCGCGCTCAGATTGCCCAGCAGGGCGGGGCCGACTGGCTCGCGGCCCATCTTCGCCATAACGGCTTCGATCCCTTCGCGATCGACGGCCGCGACCCGGCCGCGTTCGCCTGGGCGATCCTCACGGCCGAGGAGCGGCTCGGACGTTTCGCCGCCGATGCCGATCACGTCTATCCCGCGCCCATCCCCTATGTGATCGCCAAGACGATCAAGGGGTTCGGCTTTCCGGGCGCCGGCACCAATGCGGCGCACAACCTTCCGATCGACGGCAACCCGTCGCGCGATGACGCGGCACGAAACGCCTTCAACGAAGCTGCAGCAGCGCTCTTCGTTCCGCTGCAAGAGATTGACCGCGCGGTCGGCGCGCTTGCCATTCACGACCCGCAGAACCGGCCGCTCGAAAGCCGCCATCCCCTCGCACTGCGAAGCCCGCCGTCACCCCAGCTCCCCGAACCCGAATGGATCCGCGTGGGCGATGCTCCGGACTGCGCCATGCATGCGCTAGACCGCTGGTTCGTGCGCGTCGTCGATGCCAATCCGGATTTACGGCCGCGGCTCGGCAATCCCGACGAGTTGCGCTCCAACCATATGGGCGCCGCGCTCGATCGTCTGCGGCATCGCGTCAACGTCGCCGAGCCCGGGGTAGCCGAAGCCGTTGATGGCGCCGTCATCACCGCGCTCAACGAGGAAGCAGTTGCAGGTGCGGCGCTCGCCAACAAAGGCGGGCTCAACCTGATCGTCAGCTATGAGGCCTTCGCCATGAAGATGCTGGGCGGCCTCCGTCAGGAGATCGTCTTCGCCCGGCGTCGTCGCGAGGTCGGTCAGGAGTCCGGCTGGATCTCGGTGCCCCTCGTCGTCACCTCCCACACCTGGGAGAACTCCAAGAATGAGCAATCGCACCAGGACCCGACGATTGGCGAGGCACTGCTCGGCGAGATGTCGGACACAGCCCGGGTGCTCTTTCCAGTCGACGCGAACAGCGCAATGGCCGCGCTGCGATCGGTCTATGACGGACGCGGCCAGGTAGCCTGCCTGATCGTATCGAAGCGCGACATGCCGCACCGGCTCGACGGCGAGGCGGCTGGCCGGTTCGTGTCCGAGGGCGCGGCCCATATCGATGGCAATCCCGGCGAAGCCGACCTGCAACTGGTGGCGGTCGGGGCCTATCAGCTCGAGGAGGCGCTCAAGGCGTCACGACGCCTCTCGGCCCGTGGCCTCAAAGCCGTCGTGACGGCATTGGCGGAACCGGGTCGCTTCCGTGCGCCGCGCGACCCGATCGAGGCCGCCTTCACCGCGAGCGACGAGGATCTCGCCGCACTATTTCCCCCGCAGCTTCCCCGCGTCATCGTCACTCATACGCGGCCCGAGCCGATGCTTGGTCTGTTGAGGCGGCTGGACGGGGGACCGCTGAGAACCGCCGCGCGCGGCTATATCAGCCGGGGCGGCACGCTCGATGTCGACGGCATGCTGTTCGCCAATCGCTGCTCCTGGGCTCACCTGATCGATGCGGCGACCCCGCTTGCCGGTTGGTCACGCGACGATCTGCTCACGCCCGCCGAACGCGCCGCCGTCGACAGTAGGGGTAACCCCGCCGATCTTTTCCAACCCGTGATCTGAAGGCCGCCATGCTTACGCTGACCTCGCTGGGCGGTGCCGGCACCGTCACTGGCTCGAAACATCTCCTGACTCATGATGGAAAGCACATCCTGATCGACTGTGGCCTGTTCCAGGGCCTCAAGAACTTGCGCGAGCTGAATTGGGAGCCCTTGCCGGTCGAGCCCTCCAGCATCGACGCCGTCGTGTTGACCCATGCCCATCTCGACCATTCCGGCTATCTGCCGAAGCTGGTGCGCGACGGCTTTCGCGGCCGCATCTTCGCAACCGAGGCCACGCGCGATGTGGCCGAGCTGATCCTTCAAGACAGCGGCTATCTGCAGGAGAAGGACGCCGAATACGCCAACCGCAAGGGATTCTCGAAGCACAAGCCGGCCTTGCCGCTCTACGGAGTTCGCGACGCGGAACGCGCGCTCGAGTTCTTCTCAGCCGTTCCCTTTGGAAAGCTCGTTCAGCTTCCTGGCGGTCCGACGCTGATGTTCCGCCATGCTGGGCACATCCTGGGCGCTGCAACCGCGGATATCGGCTGGGCCGGCCGTCGCGTTACCTTCTCCGGCGATCTCGGACGCTACGGCGATCCGGTCATGCCGGATCCCGAGCCAGTCTCGGAAGCCGACTTCATTGTCATCGAATCCACCTACGGCGATCGCATTCATAAACCGGGCGACATCACCGAGGTTCTCGGCGCGGTGATCGAGCGCACAGTCCAACGCGGCGGCACCGTCGTGATCCCGGCCTTCGCGGTCGGCCGCGCACAATCGCTGCTCTATCATCTGTGGAAGCTGAAGACCGCCAGCAGGCTGTCGAACATTCCGATCTATCTTGACAGCCCTATGGCGATCGACGCGACCGATTTGCTTCATGCGCACCCTGCTGATCATCGCCTCACACCGGAGGTCTGCGGCGCGATCTGCGGAATTGCTACGTATACGAGAGATGTCGAAGGGTCCAAGGCGATCACGGCGAGCCCCTATCCCAAGGTGGTGATCTCGGCGAGCGGCATGGCGACCGGCGGTCGCGTGCTCCATCATCTGAAGGCTTTCGCGCCCGAACAGAAGAACACCATCCTGTTCTCCGGCTTCCAGGCCGTCGGAACGCGCGGACGTGCCATGTTGCAGGGTGCAAGCGAGATCAAGATCCACGGCCAATGGATTCCCGTTCGCGCAGAGGTCGACGATCTGACGATGCTCTCGGCTCACGCCGACGCCAACGACCTGATGCACTGGCTCTCGGGTTTCCGTCACAGCCCCTCGCGTGTCTTCATCGTGCATGGCGAGCCCGAAGCCGCTGAGGCGCTGCGCGTACGCATCGACAGGGATCTCGGATGGAGCGCGAGCGTTCCCCGTCAGGATCAGGTGTTCGATCTATGACCGCAGCCCTCGAACGGACCGACGCCCTTGCACAGCCGATGCTCCGCGCCAAGCGTCTTGGCCTGCACACCCAGCATCAGGCCGTGGTCATCATGCGCACAGACTGCCATGTCTGCCGTTCGGAGGGCCTTGCCGCACGCTCGCAGGTTCTTGTTTCGACAGGCAATCGGGAGGTGCAGGCAACGCTCTTTCAGATAGAGGGCGGCGAATTGATCGCGCTCGACGAGGTCGCTCTTTCTGAGACCGCCTGGACGATCCTCGGCATTGCGGACGGCGAAGCCGTTAAAGTCACACATGCGCCGGCGATCGAATCGTTGGCAAGCGTGCGCCGGCGCATCTACGGCAACCGCCTCGACGCATCCGCCTTCACGGCGATTGTCAAAGACATTGTCGCCGGACGATACACCGACGTGCATCTTGCCGCATTCCTGACGGCGGGCGCCGCCTTGCCTCTGGACGAGCAGGAGACCGCCGATCTGACCGGCGCGATGGTCGAGGTTGGCGAGCGTATGCGCTGGGATGCCCCGATCGTCGTCGACAAGCACTGCATCGGCGGCCTGCCGGGCAATCGCACCACGCCGATCATTGTCGCGATCGTCGCAGCGCAGGGCCTCATCATGCCCAAAACCTCTTCACGCGCGATAACCTCGCCGGCAGGCACGGCCGATACGATGGAGACGCTCGCTCCAGTCGACCTCGACATTGCGACGCTCCGGCGCGTGGTGGAGGCTGAAGGCGGCTGCATCGCCTGGGGTGGCGCGGTGCATCTCAGTCCCGCCGACGACATCTTCGTGCGCGTCGAGCGTGAGCTCGATGTCGATACCGAAGGCCAGCTCATCGCGTCCGTGCTGTCGAAGAAAATTTCCGCGGGCTCGACCCATGTGGTGATCGATATTCCTGTCGGCCCGACCGCCAAGGTCCGCAGCGAGGAACTCGCCGGTCACCTCGCCGAACGCATGGGGGCGGTCGCCGCGCGTTTCGGCCTGACCGCGATATGTCTCCAGACCGATGGTTCACAGCCGGTCGGCCGGGGGATCGGGCCGGCGCTCGAGGCTCTCGATGTCCTGGCTGTCCTTCAAAATGCCGGCGATGCGCCGGACGATCTCAGGAGGCGCGCCGCGACGCTTGCGGGTGCAGCGCTCGAAATCGGCGGAAAAGTGGCAACGGGTGAAGGGACTCGACTGGCGCTCGAAACGCTCTCCGACGGGCGCGCCTGGGCGAAGTTCGAAGCCATCTGTGAGGCGCAGGGCGGGATGCGGACACCTCCGACTGCGTCCAACGTCCATCCGCTTGTGGCCCCGCATGCAGGACGCATCGTCCATATCGACAATCGAAAGCTCGCCCGGCTTGCAAAACTCGCTGGAGCGCCCGAGGCCAAGGCCGCCGGCGTTCGCATGGACGTGCGGCTGGGCAACGAGATCGACAAGGGCCAGCCAATGCTTCATGTCCATGCCGAGACGCGTGCCGAACTCGCCTATGCCCTGGAATACGCCGCCCGGTCCGGCGATATCGTCAAGGTCGAGGCATGAGGCGGCAATTGGTTCTCGCCGGCGTCGTGGCAGCGCTTTGGGATCAATTCTATCGGTGCGACAAGGTGCTGCTCAGACGAACAGGCGACCGTCATGATCAGCTGCGCTGATGACGTGACTTATCCATCACGGGCCACGCCATGGACTTCTTGATCCTGCAGCTCGGTCTGGCACTTGCCATTGGCTTGCTCGTCGGCCTGGAGCGTGGGTGGCGCGAGCGCGACACGCCGGATGGCGGCCGCGCGGCGGGCATCCGAACATACGGCATCTCCGGACTGCTCGGCGGCGTGGTGGCGGCTCTCAGCGCCAGCCTTGATGCTCCCTCCATTCTGATCGCCGGCTTCCTCGCCTTCACCGCGGTCTTCGCCTGGTACAAGGCACGCGAGTCCCTCCACGATGAGGATTACAGCGTGACCGGCATCATCGCCGCGCTGGGCGTGTTCGCCTTGGGGGCGCTTGCCGTCGTCGGGGATCAGCGCGCCGCCGCCGCCGGTGGGGCCGCGCTCGCCGCGGTTCTCGCCAGTCGCGAGCTTCTGCACGGGCTTCTCAGGCGAATTTCCTGGATCGAGCTTCGTTCGGCTCTGGTGCTCGCGGTGATGACGGCGATCATCCTGCCGCTGCTGCCCGATCGAGCCGTCGATCCCTGGGGCGGCTTCAATCCCCGGCAGGTGTGGCTCTTCACCGTGCTGACGGCGGCGATCTCCTTCCTCGGCTACATCGCGGTCCGGGCTCTCGGCACGACCCGGGGTATTCTGGTCAGCGGTCTTGCCGGAGCCGTCATCTCGTCCACCGCCGTAACTCTGTCGCTGGCGCGGATCGCCAAGACCGGAACGAATCCCTGGCCGCTGGCAGGTGCCGCGATCCTCGCGGCGGGCGTATCCGTGATACGGGTCACGGCAATCGTCGCCATCGTCGCGCCGTCGGTGCTGGGCGTCGCGGGTCTGGCCATCCTGGCCGCAATCGGCGGCTTTGCGACCTGCGGCATTCTCCTCCTGCTGTCGCGCCACACCATTTCGGGCGAAGGTACGCAACCGCCGCGCAACCCCTTCGAGGTGGGGCCGCTGATGTTGTTCGCGGCGCTCTTCGCGGTCGTCTCCACCGTGAGCGCCGCTCTTTCGGTCGGAAGCAGCAGCGGGATGGTGGCGACCTCCGCCATCTCGGGAATATTCGATGTCGACGTGGCAGTGCTCAGCGCGTTGCGGCTGCTCGGACAGCCGGCAACCATGGAGGCGGTCGGACACGCCGTGCTTCTGGCGCTCGCTACGAATGCCATTGGCCGCCTGGCCGTCGCCGCCGTTGCGGGACCGGTTCGCTTCTGGCTCCCGCTGGCGGCCGCTACGGTGGTGGCCATTGCGCTCGGCTACGCTGCCTTTGCGACGCTGCCGCATTTCGAGTGGCCGGGACCGTCAGCCGTGATCGGCTCTTGAATGGACGAGGCGCGGGCATATACCGTCGTCCCGCACCCGGACCGCAGATTTGCCGAGGACGGAGCTCCGTGCCTGAAGTCGCGTCAGAACTCCCACCGTCTGCTCGATCTCATGTTGTTCGGACGGCATGATCTGAGAGCACAGTTCGGTGATCTCGGCGTCGTTGATCTCGGCTTCACGGCGCATCGGGATGGCTCCGGAATGGTGGACGGCTCCCAGCGTTTCCGCACCGAACAACGCACTACAGCGCCGGTCCGCTCCAGGCCAGCGGACCAGCGCCTGTCCTTGCCCCGAGAGAAAGGCGCGTCAGCCGGGCTGAACCTCTGCGGGATAGCCTGCCGACTTGAGCACCGCGCTGATTTGTTCGACGTCTGCCTTGCTCTCCAGCTTTACGGTCTTCAGCGCCGTGTCGACGTCAATCCTGGCGTCGACGTCGATGCTCTTGAGAGCTTTGGTGACGGTCGCAGCACAACCGCCGCAGTTCATGTTGGGGATTTTCAGATAGACCATGGCTTTTTTCCTCAATTTGGCACTCCGTGAGTGAAGGTGGTGCTTCCAACAATGGGAAGGTCAATAGGTCTGCCCGCCGAAAAAATGCACCAGTCGGCGTTGACCTTCCCATTGTTGGAAGCACCATGTTCGCGGTCAGCTGTGATTCAAGGAGCTGACGACATGCCGACCTCAACCGCATTCGCCTCTCCATCCGCAACGTTGCGGCTACGCATCGAAGGCATGACCTGCGCTTCGTGCGTGGGGAGGGTCGAGAAGGCCTTGAAGGCACTGCCAGGGGTGACGCGCGTGTCGGTCAATCTCGCGACGGAGCGCGCCGAGGTCGATTTTTCCGCACAACCCGACCCGGTTGCCGTGGTCGGCGCGGTCGAGACCGCCGGCTACGAGGTCGGTAGCGAGACGGCGGAACTCGTCGTCGAAGGAATGAGCTGTGCGTCCTGTGTCGGACGCGTTGAGAAGGTCTTGAAGGCGCTTCCCGGCGTTCTTGATGCATCGGTCAACCTCGCCACGGAGAAGGCGCGGATCCGGTATCTCGACAATTCTGTTTCCGCCTCGGATATGATTGCTGCGGTAGTAAGCGCCGGCTACGGCTCGCGTCTGGTGACGAATGGGGCGGTTGCCGAGGATCGGGAGGCCGCTCGGCGCGAGCGGGACATGCGGTCGCTGCGCAATGCGCTGATGCTCGCGGCGGTCCTTACCGTGCCGGTCGTGGTTCTCGAAATGGGCAGCCACTTGGTTCCGGCAATCCATATTTGGGTGATGGAGACCATCGGGCAGCAGGGGAACTGGTATCTGCAGTTCGCTCTGACGACGCTGGTATTGTTCGTCCCCGGTCTGCGTTTCTTCATCAAGGGCGTCCCGGCGCTGCTGCGCGGCCGCCCTGACATGAACACGCTGGTCAGCCTCGGCACCGGAGCGGCCTGGGCCTATTCCGTGGTCGCGACCTTCGCGCCTCACCTGCTGCCGGAAGGCACCCACAACGTCTATTACGAAGCGGCGGCTGTGATCGTCGCGCTGATCCTGCTCGGCCGTTGGCTCGAGGCGCGCGCAAAAGGGCGCACGAGCGAAGCGATCAGACAGCTGATGGACCTGCAGGCAAAGACGGCGCAGGTCCTTCGCGACGGGAAAGCGGTACAGGTTGCCCTGTCCGAGGTCGTTGCCGGCGACATTGTGCAGGTGCGTCCCGGCGAGCGGGTGCCGGTCGATGGCGACGTGCTCGATGGTTCTTCCTTCGTGGACGAGTCCATGATCACGGGCGAGCCGATCCCGGTTCAGAAGGGCGCGGGCGCGGCAGTCGTCGGCGGCACGATCAACAAGACGGGCAGCATCACCTTCCGCGCCACCAAGGTCGGCGGCGACACCGTGCTGGCGCAGATCATCCGCATGGTCGAAGCCGCGCAGGGCTCCAAGCTACCTATCCAGGCGCTGGTCGACCGCGTGACCGGCGTCTTCGTGCCAATCGTCATAGGAATCGCGGCACTGACCTTCGCAATCTGGCTGGTGTTCGGTCCCGATCCGGCGCTCGCCTTCGCGCTGGTCAACGGCGTCGCTGTCCTGATCATCGCCTGCCCCTGCGCCATGGGTCTCGCTACGCCGACGTCGATCATGGTTGGCACGGGACGCGCCGCGAGGATGGGCATCCTGTTCCGCAAGGGCGAAGCGCTCCAGACGCTGAGGAGCGCGAAGGCCATCGCGCTCGACAAGACGGGCACGCTGACGAAGGGGCGGCCGGAGCTGACCGACCTTTCGCTGATCAACGGGTTCGGGGAGTCCGACGTCCTGTCTCTCGTCGCCGCCGTCGAGGAACGCTCCGAGCATCCGATTGCCGAGGCCATCGTCGCCGCCGCGAAGCTGCGCGCTCTCACCTTTGGGACCGTCCAGAACTTCGAGGCGGTTCCGGGCTTCGGCGTCGCTGCGACCGTCGATGGCCGTCAAGTCGAGATTGGCGCGGATCGCTACATGAAGAAGCTCGGTTACGACCTCGCGGAGGTCGAGCCGGTCGGCCAGAGTCTGGCGAGCCAGGGCAAGAGCCCGCTCTATGCCGCGATCGACGGCCGGCTCGCGGCAGCGATTGCCGTCGCCGATCCGATCAAGCCGACGACACGCGATTCCATCGCAGCGCTGCATCGGCTGGGGATCAAGGTAGCGATGATCACCGGCGACAACGCCAGAACCGCCACCGCCATCGCCAGGCAACTCGGTATCGACGAGGTGATGGCGGAGGTTCTGCCGGACGGCAAGGTCAAGGCGATCAAGGCGCTGCGCCAGCGCTTCGGAACCGTGGCCTTTGTCGGCGACGGCATCAACGACGCTCCGGCGCTCGCCGAGGCCGATGTGGGCGTCGCGATCGGGACCGGCACGGATGTGGCGATCGAAGCGGCCGATGTTGTGCTGATGTCAGGCGATCTGCGCGGCGTGGTCAACGCCATCGCGCTCAGCAAGGCGACGATCCGCAACATCAAGCAGAACCTGTTCTGGGCATTCGCCTACAACGCCAGCCTGATCCCGGTGGCGGCCGGCATCCTCTATCCGTTTAACGGAACGCTGCTCTCGCCGATCTTCGCGGCAGGCGCCATGGCGGCATCGAGCGTCTTCGTGCTCGGCAATGCGCTCCGTCTGAAGCGCTTCCGACCGCCGATGACCGTGGACTCCACTCCCGCGAGGCGGGCGCATCGGCCGGCGCTTGTTCCGGCCGAGTGACCCCAGCCGAGCCGCAGTAGGAGAGTTTGGAACATGAACATCGGTGAGGCAGCGAAGCGTTCGGGCGTCAACTCCAAGATGATCCGATACTATGAATCCATCGGACTTACGGAAACGGCAACCCGACAGGAATCGGGGTATCGTGACTATTCGGACAATGACGTTCATGCGCTCCGCTTTATCCGTCGGGCTCGGGACCTCGGCTTCTCTGTCAAACAGATCGGCGATCTTCTCGCGCTTTGGCGCGACCGGGATCGCAGCAGCGCCGATGTGAAGGCAATCTCCCTCCAGCACGTGCGGGACCTGCAGGACAAAAGGCAGGCCATAGAGGACATGATCGCGACGCTCAGCAACCTCGCTCAGCATTGCCATGGCGACGGACGACCAGACTGCCCGATCATCGCCAATCTCGCCGATGCGGACGTCGAACTGCGTGAGCCACAGGCCGAGAGCCGTCCGAGCAAAGCTCCCATCGCTCCCCTCGAAAGGGGCCACCTCGGACGGACGTCCACTCGTAAGGCCTGACCTTGGAAAAGCGAAGAACAAGCTTCCCGTCCTGCAGTGTCATCATCGATGGAAATAGATCGAATTGCGCCTGTGGGCGATGCCGGTCTCTTCGCCAGCTCCTTCCAGCTCGCTGCTTCATCAGCATTTCCGCAGCCGCCCTGCGCCTCGTGGAGTCTTCCCAATCGAGCGATGGCGCTAGGTGGTGTGGACGGATTTGACCAAGGTGAATCCGGCTGCGATAGCGACGATGGATGCGAAGTTTCGCTTGGTCTTCTCGCAGCGTAGAGCGACGCGTTTGAAGCGCTTAAGCTTGCCGACGGCCTGTTCGATGCGGGCCCGTCCTCGGTAGAGGGCCTTTGCGAAGAAGCGAGGTTTATCCTTCTCGTTGGCCTTGTGCGGAATGACCGGGATGATGCCGCGAGCACGGGCGGCTTGCCGGTTGGCCTTGCTGGCGTAACCCTTGTCGCCGACAACTGCTCGCGGATCGACGTCGGGACCGAGGCCAAGCAGGATCGGGAAATGCGGTGCGTCGCCTTTTTCGCCTCCGGTCAGGTCGAAGGCGATGGGATGGCCGTCGAAATCGGTCTTCAGATGGATCTTGGTGGAGAAGCCGCCGCGCGAGCGGCCGAGCGCCTGACCCTTCTGCCCCCTTTGGCGCCTGCCGCCGAGACATGAGCGCGCACGATCGTCGAGTCGAACATCTGCACGAGGTGCGCCGAGGACGACAGTGAGGCGAGATGATCGAAGAAGGTCTCGAACACGCCCGCCTTGCTCAACCGGTCGAAGCGCTTCCAGACGCTGTTCCACTTGCCGAACCGCTCCGGCAGCGTCCGCCAGGTGATGTTGTGAACCGAGAAGTAGTGCAACGCTTCGAGGAAGAGCCGGTCGTCCCGACCTTTGTCGCCCCGGCGCGGCAGCGAGGCACGCAACACCTCCAGCGCCACCGACCAGTCTGCATCCGTCATCTTCGTGGACATCGCCGACCTCCAAATCAGTCGGCTCTCCATGAATCAGACAATACGCTTCAGAGGAATCCTCGCCATACGACATGCGGCAATCCGTCCACACCGCCTAGGTCTCCGCAAGCGACTTGGCAGTGCCGGTCTGGGGGCTTGTCAGACAGTCCCCATAGCCGAACCGGTTCGCGGCTTACGCAATGTCATCGCGACAAGATAAAGCGACATGAGCGCTCCGCCGAAGCAGAAGACGGAGATATAGGCATAGGCAAAGAATGTGTATGTCACCACAAGAACACCCAGGACCAGCAAGCCAAAGACCTTTACGGCACGGTCACGCGACAACAGGAATGGAACGGTGACGAGCGCAGCGTAGATGCCATAGGTTGTTTCGCGCGTCACCACGAAGTCGAGAAGATTGACATCCTGATAGCGGACTGCCCTTTCGAGGAACGTTGTCGTCAGCCAGCCTTCATGCGCGAAATACGGCACATATTGCAGTGCGCCTAGCATGCCCCCGGCGATAGCGAAGAACAAATAGAGGCTCCGGCGCCGCCCGTGCTCGATGAAGTAGGTCGAGACCGGCGCGCCGACCGGCCAGGCGAGCCAAGTGAAGAACATGTAGGCCAGCGAATAGCGCGTCACGAGGTCCTGATCGCCCCACTGTCCGGCAGTCCATACGAGCCCTTCCGTCGCTTGCTGGAGACCGA
The DNA here is from genome assembly GCF_043193855.2 of Xanthobacter wiegelii. Taxonomy (NCBI): domain Bacteria; kingdom Pseudomonadati; phylum Pseudomonadota; class Alphaproteobacteria; order Hyphomicrobiales; family Xanthobacteraceae; genus Xanthobacter; species Xanthobacter wiegelii. The sequence continues at coordinate 37,246 of NZ_JBAFUY020000003.1, forward strand.
ACAGGAATGGCAGGGCAGCGATCGCGAGGTATCGCCGATCGGTCTGCCAGGCGCGATAGGTGCTCAATACTCCGGCAGGCATCAGAATCGCGGCGGCCGTGAAGCTCGCTTCTGCGGACAGGCACATCTCAGATCATAGCCTTACAGGACCTTTTTTCGAGATACTGAGATCATCCTTGAACCCTGGTCCGGCAACACCTTCAACGATCATGCGAATCGCATCATGCTCGTCTTGGGACCGAATATCACCTGCGACATGCACGATCCCGCCCTCGACGGCGACGACCGGCTGGGCTGATAGAACCGAAGCGGCTTCGGCGAGGCGTGCGACAATGGCGCGCCGCACAGCCTCGTCGCCTCGGATCTCGGCATCCGGCTTGCCGGTCGCAATGACCTTCAAGAGATCAGCCCGGCTGACGATGCCAACCAGTCGCTCCTTGCGCATGACCGGCAGGCGCTTGATGTCATGCTGGTCGATCAGCTTGGCGATCTCGTGCACAGCGGCGTTCTCGTCGATCGTGATGACATTCTTCGTCATGACATCGCCGACCTTCCAGCTCCGACTCTTCACATAGGCCCTCGCAACCGCATCGGCGTCTTGCAAGGGATTGGGGAACGCCTCTGCGGTTCCGAGCTCCGTGCGCCGCAGGAGGTCGCCCTCGGTCACAATGCCGGCAAGCAGGCCATCATCGGCAAGTACGGGGACCCCGCTCACATGTTCAGACAGCATGATCTGAGTCGCGTGCCATACACTGTGCTCTGGACTCACGGTCGTCGGCACCTCTGTCATCAGATCCTTTGCGTTCATCGTTCAGCCCACGTCCCTCTGCATTGCAGAACCCTGCGTTGATCGATCTCGGCACCTGGCCCCGCGTTCTCTACCCGGAATCGGTACAAGCAATCGGGGCCTTTTCACCGCTCGAGTCGAACCAGCGTCGGCCGCTGTGGTCAGCGCATATAGGCTTCCGTCGCATAGCGGCGCATCATGCGCTGGCTGTTGAAGGTCGCGCCGATCTTGCTGATCGACTGCTTCATCATCCAGATCCAGCGCGCCCTGTCATTGTAATAGAGCGGAAGAACGACGGACTGCAGCTTGTCGAAAAGCGCCGAGGCGTCTCCTGCTCCCGGCGGATGTCCTTCGATCGCCCATCCGGTAACTCCCTCGACCCAACCCTCGATCCACCAGCCGTCAAGGACGCTGAAGTTCAACACGCCGTTCAACGCCGCCTTCATGCCGCTGGTGCCAGAAGCCTCCAGAGGTGGAAGTGGCGTATTCAGCCATATGTCGCTGCCCGAAACCATCGCAGCGCCAAGTTTCATGTCGTAGCCGGGCAGGAATACCACGGGCACGACACCGGCAAGCCGCTCGATGTGCCGGTGAAAGCTCTCGATCAACCGGTGCCCGGGTTCATCGCGCGGGTGAGCAAGACCGGCCAGGACGACCTGGAACGGCTGGTCCTGGGCAATTGTCATCAATCGCTCGAGGTCGCTGAAAAGCAAATCCGGTCGCTTATAGGCCGTCATCCGCCGCGCAAGCCCGATAAGCGGAACATCCGCATGCATCAGCGTGCCAGTTGCATTCCTGACGTGTTCGACAAGTTCCGATTTTGCCACCTGGTGGGCGTTCCACACATCCTCATCAGCCAATTGGTCCGCAAAGGCCAGGATCTCGGGCTCGTGAGCCCAGTGCGGGAACCGCGCCACATGGAGTTCCGCCAGTGCCCGATGCGTCCACGTGTGGGCATGAACACCATTGGTGATCGAGCGTATTTGATAGCCCGGAAACATCTTCCGGGTGGTCTCTGCATGCCGCCGCGCCACGCCGTTGACATAGCCGCTCAGATTCAGGGCGAGTTGCGTCATATTGAGCCGATCCTGGCCGGCCAGCTGTTTCAACTCGTCGACTTCCAGGTAGTCGCCCAGTACGCGGTCGATGAGAGCGTAGTCGAACTTGTCAAACCCTGCCTCGACCGGAGTATGGGTCGTAAATACGCATTTTTCTCGCACCACGCCGCGATCATAGAGACTTCCGCCAGGAGCGAGATCGTCGGTCGGTCGGCGTGTTTCCCGAAGCAACTGCAGCGCAAGAAGCGCCGCATGTCCCTCGTTCAAATGGTAGGTGCGGATCGAGAAGCCGAGCGCGCGCAACGCGAGCAGGCCTCCGATCCCGAGCACGATGTCCTGCTTCAGCCGATAGGCATCGTCGCCGCCGTAGAGGCGGTCGGTTATTTTCCTGTCCTCAGCAGCGTTCTGGTCGAGGTCGGTGTCCAGCAGCAACACCGGAACGGCGTGCCCGATCGGGCATGCCAGGCGGTAGAGCCTCGGCTGGATCCAGACGCTCCGCCCCTCGATGGAAATGGCCACCATGGCGGGAAGCGGATGTGTCGAGTCCGTCGGCGTCCATGGATTCGGCTTATCGATCTGCGCGCCACCGGCGCTCAGCTCCTGGCGAACATAGCCTTCTCGACTGAGTAAGGTTACGAAGACCATCGGGAGATTCAGATCAGCCGCTGAGCGGGCCGTGTCGCCCGCCAGGACGCCAAGCCCGCCGCTATAGGTGTGAATGTCTGGACGGAGCGCGATCTCCATCGAAAAGTACGCGACAGTCGTGTGATAGAGGAAGGGTTCGAGGGCTTTCATGAAGGTCCCCTATTCCCATTCCAGCCAGACTGGCCGGATATCGCGGCAGCCCGGCATCGCACAAAGGCTCGATCGCGTCCAAACCTCCCGCCTACCATCGCCGGCCAAAGCCAGAGCACACCAAGATCACTTTTCAGTACGCACTGCCATGGACGCCCGAAGCAGCCGATGAACACTATGAGGCCTTCTTCGCAGCTGCGGCGCTTTTCAAAGCGAGTTTGCTCTCGGGTTCTGCCGATGTGACCTCGGCTTCGGCTCGCAGCCAATGCTCCAGATCGCAGCCATTCGGACTGCCTTCGCCCACCCAGATTTCATATGCGCGGTGCTCGATCTTCAGCTTGAGAGGGCTGTCGGCCGGACTTTCCTGCTCTGTGCTCATCGTCTCGTCTCTCCTTTTCCGCGCGACATCACGCCCGCCCAATACAGGTCTCCTGCGTTCCGCCGCATGTCATTGATGCAGGTTAAAGATGGCCTCGGGCTCAGCCAGCCCGATGGCCTGCCAAGCCCGACGCCGGATGCGAGGTACAGCTTCGATGCCACCCACGCCGGCGCGATCGGTGAGCCGATGCTGACGCCATGGGCTGCGTTCGAGGAACGTCGCCGGATCGGCGAACAGCGATTTCTGTACGCGTTAAATTACTCAATGCCGCCGTCGGATCCCGGCACATAGCAGCTTGCCAAGAACTGGCAGAGCGCGACGAGATCGGCGTAGCCGGCCGCATCGATCCACTTCCGGCGCACCACGAGTTCGTCGCGGAAATAGCCGAGATCGGCGATCGGCCCGGCGAAGGAGGTGAGGCCCAGCTTGAGGAAAGCGTGGAACACTTCGGGCGGCGTGCCCCAGTCCCGCCTGTCCGCCTGCGGACGATCATCAGGAATGCTCATCGGTGCCTCCGGCCGGGATTGGCCGCAGCGCCCTGAGCGCGTTTAGGATGACGGCGACGTCGATCAGTTCCTGCGTCAGCGCGCCCTGCACCGGCGGAAGGAACCCGAGGGAGGCAACAGCCATCGCCATGACCGACAGACCGATCCCGGCGATGACGCTCTGCAGCGCGATCCGCTTCGTGCGATGAGCCAGGAAAAGCGCGTCGGCCAGCCGGTCGAGCCGGTCGACAAGGAGAACGATGTCGGCCGCTTCCGAGGACGCTGCCGAACCCCGGGCGCCCATCGCGACGCCGACATCAGCCGCGGCGAGCGCAGGCGCGTCATTGACCCCGTCGCCGACCATCATCACCGCGGCGGCGGCTCGTTCGCGCAGGACGACCTCCACCTTGGCGGCCGGGTCCAGCTCACCCTGCGCGGCGTCCAGTTGCAGCCGGTGTCCGACATCCGCCACGACATCGTCGCGATCGCCGGAGGCAAGGACGATGCGGCGGATGCCGGCCTTGCGGAACGCGGCGAGCACGCCTGCGGCATCGGGGCGGATGGGGTCGGCGAGCGTGATGATGCCCGCCACGGTGCCATCCACGGCCACGGCGACCACCACGGTTCCCTGAGCGAGCCCGGTCCCCAATGCACGCGGATTGCCCGCGGCACTGCGGGAGCGGACGAAGTCGCTGCCGCCGACCACGACACGCCGGCCCTCGACGATGCCTTCGATGCCGGTGCCTGCCGTCTCCTGAGCCTCGGAAGGGCTCGACAGAACAAGCCCGCGCTCATGCGCCGCCGTCACCAGCGCCTCTGCCGTGACATGGGCCGAGGCCTGATCGAGCGAGGCAGCGAGCCGCAGGATCTCGTCCTGGTCCCAGCCTTCCACGGTCCGGATTCCGGTGACGGCGGCCCGGCCGAAAGTCAGCGTTCCGGTCTTGTCGAGAATGACCGTGCGTATCCTGGCCAGCGCTTCGAGCGCCCCGCCGTTCTTGACGAGGACGCCGCGCGCGGCCGCGCGCGACATGCCCGATATGATCGCCACGGGCACGGCCAGGATGAGCGGACAGGGGGTGGCAACGACCAGAACCGCCAAGGCGCGCAGGCGATCGCCGCTCAGCCCCCATGCCGCGCCAGCGAGAACGACCGTGAACAGCAGGAACCAGATCGCATAGCGGTCCGCCATGCGTACCATCGGCGCCTTGCTCTTCTGCGCCGTCTCGACCAGACGGACGATGTTGGCGTAGGTGCTTTCCGCCGCCTCGCGGGCCACGACGAGATCGAACGCGTCACCCACGCAGGTGGAACCACTCAGGATCTCCTCGTCGGCGAGCCTGCGTTCTGGCAACGCCTCCCCAGTGAGCGCCGCCTCGTTGAGCAGCGCTTCACCCGCCGCGACCTTCCCGTCAGCCGGGATCACCTCGCCACGGCGCACCAGAATGCGATCGCCGGGGCGAAGGCTTTCGATCGTCACCTCCTCGAGTAGATTGCCGGCATAGCGCATGGCGGTCCGCGAGACGCGCCCGAGCAGCGCCGTCATTTCTCGCCGCGCCCGGCCCTCGGCGAAACTCTCCAGTTGTTGGCCGCCAGCATACATCAACGCCACGACGTTGCCGGCGAGCGGTTCGCCGAAGGCGAGCGCCGTCGACATGGACAAGCCGGCAACGATGTCGAGCCCGATCTGGCCGCGTCGGAGGGCAGAGAAGATCTCGATGATGAGCGCCGCCAGAACGGGGAGCGTCCCTGCAGACCAGAGGCGTTCAGCCCAAGCGCCATTGTCCGTCAGAAAGGCGATCCCGCCGCCCGCCAGCCCCAATAATGCGATGACGACCAGCAACAGTCTGGCGCGGGCCGTGGCCAGGCCGGTGAACAGACCCACGTCGAACCTCTGGATGGCTGGTCGCCGACTGCCACGGCGGGCGAATGCCCTTCCTTATAATCATTCTAATTAATACGCCATTCAAAAGTCGCGAACAACAGAGCCAGCAATACCGTTGATCAACAGGCTCACGATTCCCCTTTTTCATCTTCAAAACAGCCCGCCCCGAGAAAGTGTTTCAGTCCGCTGTTCGTACAACGTCCAAACGGTCGAATGCCGCGATCAGTAGATTCTTTGATATCGATTAAGGTTTCCGGTGTTCCCCCCGGCCAGTGTTTGCGCTGGCAATGCAAGGGGATTTCGACATCGTGTCCGGAACGACAGATCGCAATATCGCCGCCCCTTCAGAGCAAGGTTCGAGGTCCCAGTCTGGCCGCGCGCCTCAGGAGCCATCTTGGCTCCGCTCGCATTGGGGCCTGCTTACGGGTCTTGCGGCGCTTATCATCGTCATCATGCTCCCGACCCCGGAGGGGCTGCCCGTCGCGGGCCAGCGCATGCTGGCGGTGCTGGCCTTCGCCGTGATCGTGTGGATGACGGAAGCGGTCGATTACGCCGTCTCGGCCCTGATCATCGCTGCCCTGATGGCGTTCCTGCTGGGGCTGTCCCCCTCTCAGACGAATCCTGACGTGCTGATGGGCACCAGCAGAGGGCTCGGCCTGGCCTTTGGCGGCTTCGCCAATACTGCGCTCGTTCTGGTCGCGGCGGCGCTGTTCCTCGCCGCCGCGATGACGATCACCGGGCTCGACAAGCGCATTGCCCTCGTCATCCTCTCGCGCACCGGCACCCGGAGCCGCGACGTCGTCATCGGCGCGATCATCGTGGGCATCGTCATGGCTTTTCTCGTGCCATCCACCACGGCCCGCGTGGCCAGCATCGTTCCCATCATGCTCGGCATCATCGCGGCGTTCGGCGTGAACAAGAACGGCGCCTTCGCCGGCATGCTGATGATCACCACGGTGAACACCGCCAGCATTTGGAATATCGGCATCAAAACGGCAGCCGCCCAAAACATGGTGGCCGTCGGCTTCATCGAGCGAACCCTGAACTACACCGTTACCTGGCTGGAATGGTTCGTCGCCGCTGCGCCCTTCGCCGTTATCATGACGGTGGTGCTTTATTTCGTCATGACGCGGATGATGAAGCCAGAGGTCGATGAAGTCCCGGGCGGACGGGCGGCGATCCGCAAATCGCTCGCCGAGCTCGGCCCCATGAAGACGGCAGAAAAGAAGCTGCTCACCCTGTCGCTCACCCTGCTCGCCTTCTGGTCGACGGAAGGGGTCCTGCATCCGTTCGACACCTCGTCGACGACGGTCGCCGCGGTAGCGCTGATGTTTGTGCCCGGCATCGGCATCATGACGTGGAAAGAGGCGCAGCCGCGGATCCCGTGGGGCACGGTCATCCTGTTCGGTATCGGCATCAGCCTCGGCACCGCGCTTCTCCAGACGGGCGGCGCGGTCTGGCTCGCCGGCATCGTGGTGGAGCGGTTCGGGCTCGCCGGCGGAACCTCTCTCTTCATCCTCGCCGTGCTCAGCCTGTTCCTCATCGTGATCCATCTCGGCTTCGCCAGCGCGACGGCACTCGCCTCTGCGATGATCCCCATCGTCATCGCCGTGCTGCAGAGCGTATCGACCCCCGGCATCAACATCATCGGCATGACCATACTGCTGCAGTTCGTCGTCAGCTTCGGCTTCATCCTCGTGGTGAACGCGCCGCAGAACATGGTGGCATACGGAACCGAGACCTTCGAGGCGAAGGACTTCGTGCGCACCGGCCTCGTGCTCACAGTGATCGCCTTCGCGCTCGTCATGCTGCTTGGCGCAACTTACTGGAAATGGATCGGATATGTCTAAGATCCGGCAGCACCCTGCTCCCAGTCTTGGCGGCAGACCTTTGACGTCGCGCGTGAAGGCACCCCGGATGCAGGAGATGATGAGATGAAACTGACGGACATTTCCGCACCTGACTATTTTCACAAAGTCGTGGACTGTCAGTGGGCCTGCCCGGCGCATACGCCGGTTCCCGAATACATCCGTCTGATCGCGCAGGGCCGCTATACCGACGCATACATGATCAACTGGAGATCGAACGTCTTTCCGGGAATCCTCGGGCGCACCTGCGACCGGCCCTGCGAGCCGGCCTGCCGGCGCGGCCGGGTCGAGGAGGCGCCGGTGGCGATCTGCCGGCTCAAGCGGGTCGCGGCCGATTTCAAGGACGACATCCGCGACCGCCTCCCCAGGCCGACTGCCCACACGAACGGCAAGCGCGTCGCGCTGGTGGGCGCAGGTCCCGCCTCGCTGACGGTCGCGCGCGATCTTGCGCCGCTCGGATATGACTGCACCGTGTTCGACGGCAACCCCAAGGCCGGCGGCATGATACGCAGCCAGATCCCGAAATTCCGGCTGCCTGATTCCGTGATCGACGAGGAATGCGGCTATATCCTCGATCTCGGCGTCACCTTTCATTCCGGCAAGCGCATCGACAGCCTTAAGGCGCTGCTTTCGGAGGGTTATGATGCCGTGTTCATCGGCTCCGGCGCCCCCCGCGCCCGAGACCTTGACATCCCCGGCCGGAAAGAAGCGGCAGGCAGTGTCCACATCGGACTCGACTGGCTGGCGTCAGTGTCGTTCGGGCATGTGACAAGCACAGGCCGGCGTGTCGTCGTGATCGGCGGCGGCAACACCGCCATGGATTGCGGCCGCTCTGCCCGGCGCCTCGGCGGCGAGGAGGTCAGCGTCATCGTCCGCGAGGGCTTCGACGACATGCCGGCGGCAAGCTGGGAGAAGGAAGCGCTCCTCCACGAGGGGATCACCATCTCGGCCGATCTCGCGCCCAAAGCCTTCATCGTCGAGGGCGGTCGCCTGACGGGCCTGCTGGTCGAACCAGTCACGACCGTCACCGAAAACGGCCGCTCCACGTTCGTACCGACGGGCGAGCCGCCGCGGCAGATCGACTGCGACGAGGTCGTAATCGCAATCGGTCAGCAGAACGCCTTTCCATGGATCGAACGCGATATCGGAATCGACTTCGACAAATGGGACATGCCGGTCGTGGCGGAAACGACCTTCGCCTCGACCCACCCCAAGGTGTTCTTCGGGGGCGACGCGGCGCGGGGCCCGAAAAACATCATCAGCGCCGTCGCCCACGGCCACGACGCAGCGCTGTCGATCCACCGCCTGCTGTCAGGCGAGGACATCGGCGAACGCCTGTTACCCCATGTGCAGATCGAGAGCGAAAAGCTGGGCATCCACGAGTGGGCCTATGACAGCGAGGTCACGCTCGACCACCGCTTCCCGGTGCCCTCGCGCGATAACAAGACCGCGCTGAAGGACATCCGCACGGAGGTGGAACTCGGCTATGACCCGGCCCTGGCGCTCGCCGAGGCAGATCGCTGCCTCAACTGCGATGTCGAAACGGTGTTCAGCGGGCCGTCCTGCATCGAATGCGATTCCTGCGTCGACATCTGCCCGATGGACTGCATCACCTTCACCGAGAACGGCGAGGAGCAGGAGCTGCGCCTGCGGCTACGGGTGCCCGCGCTGAACCCGCTCCAGGATCTCTATGTCGCGGACGGGTTGAAGACCGGACGCGTCATGGTGAAGGACGAGGACCTTTGCCTGCATTGCGGATTGTGCGCCGAGCGCTGCCCGACCGGCGCCTGGAGCATGCAGAAATACTTCATCGACATGACCCATGCAGGTGACACATGCCCGACACGCTCGCGATAAGCCGCGTCAACGACTTCGTCGTCCGCTTTGCCAACACCAATGGATCGGGGTCCGCAAGCGCCAACGAGCTGTTCGCGCGGGCGGTGCTGCGAATGGGCGTGCCGGTCGCGGCGCGCAACATATTCCCATCGAACATCCAGGGCCTTCCGACCTGGTACGAGGTCCGCGTCTGCGAGGCCGGCTATCTGGGCGCACGCGGCGGAACCGATCTCGTGGTGGCGATGAACCCCCAGACCTTCGCCAAGGACCAGGCCGGGCTCGAACCGGGTGGATACCTGATCTACGATTCGACGCGTCCCGTTCAGAAATCCCAGTTCCGCGAGGATATCACCGTCCTCGGCGCTCCGCTGGGCGCAATCTGCAACAAGGAATACAACGACCCGCGGGAACGGCAGCTCTTCAAGAACATCATGTATATTGGTGTTCTCGCCGCGGTGCTCGAGATGGACACCGGTGAGATCGACACGCTTATCGGCCGACAATTCGCGGGCAAGGAGCGCCTCATCGAGGCCAACGTCCGGGCCTTCCATCTCGGCCGTGACTGGGCGATCGAAAATCTCCCCTGTCCGATCGGCCTGCGCGTTCGGCGCGCGGACGCCGTCGGCGGGCGCATCTTCATCGACGGCAATTCCGCGACGGCGCTCGGCGCGGTGTTCGGCGGCGCTACGGTCTGCGCGTGGTATCCGATCACGCCCTCGACCTCGATCGCCGACGCCTTCTCCGCCTATTGCGCGCGCTTCCGGATCGATCCCGAGACCGGAAAGAAGCGCTACGCCATCATCCAGACAGAGGACGAGCTCGCTTCCAGTGGCATGGTGATCGGCGCCGCCTGGAACGGCGCGCGGGCCTTCGCGCCGACCTCCGGACCCGGCATCTCGCTGATGCAGGAGTTTCTCGGGCTAGCCTATTTCGCCGAGATCCCGGCCGTGATCATGGATGTGCAGCGCGGCGGCCCCTCGACGGGCATGCCGACGCGCACGCAGCAGTCCGACATCCTGCTCGCGGCTTATGCCTCGCACGGCGACACCAAGCATGTCCTGCTCTTCCCGGAGGGGCCGGCAGAGGCTTTCGAGTTCAGCGCCCTCTCCTTCGATCTCGCCGACCGGCTGCAGACGCCGGTCCTGCTCATGCTCGATCTCGACATCGGCATGAACCATCGGCTCTGTGCGCCGCTGCGCTGGGACGACGACCGGGTCTACGACCGCGGCAAGGTGATGACCGCAGCCGATCTCGACGCCGGCAAGGACTTCGGCCGTTATCTCGACGTCGACGGCGACGGCATTCCCTATCGTACCTACCCTGGCACCCATCCGCGCAAGGGCTCCTTCTTTACCCGCGGCACGACCCGGGACCGCTATGCACGCTATACTGAAGAGGGCGGCCCCTATGTCGACAACATGGAACGGCTGCTAAAGAAGTTCGAGACAGCAAAGGATCTCGTTCCCGGCCCCGTCATCACCCTGGCCAGCACCCCTTCGCGCTACGGGGTGATCTATTTCGGCTCGACATCTCCTGCCATGGACGAGGCAGTCGATCTGTTGGTGGCTGATGGCCATGCTCTCGACCGGATGCGGGTCAGGGCGTTTCCCTTCAACCGCGATGTCGACGCTTTCCTGCGCACACATGAGGCGGTGTTCGTGGTCGAGCAGAACCGCGACGCCCAGCTTCGCACGCTGATCATCACGGAATGCGGCGTCAATCCTGCGAAGCTGACGCCGGTGCTGCATTTCGACGGAACGCCGATCACCGCCCGATTCATCGCGGCCGCCATCGCCGCCCGTCTCGGCGAAGCCGCGAAGCAGAGCGAAAGGGCAGTCGCATGAGTTATCTCGCCAAGCCAAAATTCCATCACCCCGCACTGCCGGAAAACACGCTCGGCTATACGCGACGCGACTATGAGGGGGCGATTTCCACGCTGTGCGCGGGATGCGGCCACGATTCCATCACTGCTGCGATCGTCGAGGCATGCTTCGAGCTATCGATCGCACCGCACCGAGTGGCCAAGATCTCGGGCATCGGCTGCTCCTCGAAGACGCCGACCTATTTTCTGGGAAATTCCCACGGCTTCAACTCCGTGCACGGGCGCATGCCGTCGGTCCTGACCGGGGCCAGCCTTGCCAATCGCGACCTGATCTATCTCGGCGTGTCAGGCGATGGAGACAGCGCCTCGATCGGCCTTGGCCAGTTCGCGCATGCGCTGCGCCGCGGCGTCAACATGGTCTATATCGTCGAGAACAACGGCGTCTATGGCCTGACCAAGGGCCAGTTCTCCGCAACCGCCGATGATGGATCGACGTCCAAGCAGGGTGTCGTCAACATCGACAAGCCCATCGATCTTACCGCCCTGGCACTCCAGCTCGGCGCAAGCTACGTCGCCCGCTCGTTCTCCGGCGACAAGGCGCAGCTCGTCTCGCTCATCAAGGGCGCGATCGAGCACGAAGGCGCGGCCTTTGTCGACGTCATCTCGCCCTGCGTCGCCTTCAACAACCACGAGGGCTCCACCAAGAGTTATGACTATGTCCGCGAGCACAACATTGCGGTCAATCGGATAGACGTGATCGTCGGGCGCACGCCGATCACGGTCGACTACGAGCCCGGCAAGCTCGAATTGGTTCAACAGCACGACGGGTCCTGGCTCCGGCTGAGAAAGCTGAACGCCGAATACAGCGTGCACGATCGCCGCGCCGCAATAGACTTTCTGCTCGAACACGAGGCCAAGTCCGAGATCGTGACGGGCCTGCTCTATGTTGCAAGCGACAAGGATGAATTGCACGCCGATCTCAACACGACAGATACGCCCCTCAATGCGCTGTCGCAAAAGGAACTGTGCCCAGGCATGGCACGATTGGAGGAAATCAATGCAAGCCTTGGCTGAATGTCGCCTCTCGACGATGTTTCTGAGTTTATCGTAACTGAAACGGCGCCATGGCACTGGCGATGGGCGGGCGAGGAAGTATCAATGGACGACCGCGAGCGCCACGCTCCGCGGATTGCGCGAACAGTTGCCGGCTATTCGGTGGAAGAGGCAGGTCTCGACCACTCACGAACAGCACCTTACGACTGTCGTACGAGCATCGACCTGAATCGTGAGAGAGCGGCGGCAAGGAACACCGCCCCCAATGCGGTCATGACCATCAAATCCTTCCAGACGACATCGAGTCCCGCACCTCGATACAAGATCGACTGCGCAAATCTCACAAAGTGCGTCGAGGGCACCGCATACATGATGTCCTGCAGGATCGGAGGCATGCTCTCAAACGGCGTGAACGTGCCTGACAGCAGGAACATGACGACGAACACCGGGATCGCCAGCAGCGCGAACTGCGGCATCGAGTTCGCGATCGTCGCGAGCAAAATACCGAGCGACGTCACCGCGAAGAGATAGATGGCGGTTCCAGCCAGGAAAAGCTCGACAGAGCCGATGATCGGTATCTGCAGCACGAACTCTATGACAACGTGCAAAGAAAAGCCGGCTGCCAGGAGAATGATCAGACCGTTCGCCCAGATCTTCGCTGCGGCAATCTCACTCGGCCGGACCGGCATCACCAGCAAATGTTCAATGGTGCCGTGTTCTCGTTCGCGCATGACGGCTGCCCCGACGAGAATGATCCCGAGCATCGTTACGTTCATGATGATGTCCATGCTCGCATTGAAGCGGATCGCCTCAAGGTTCTGGTTGAACAAGGCGCGGATGACCGGCTCGATGGGAACGACTTCGCTCGTGCCGTGCTGATGCAGAAAGTTTGCCGCCTCGCGGGCGATGATTTCCTGGATATAGGCCGTTCCCACAGCGGCTTGGCTCACGGCCGTCGCGTCGACGTTGATTTGAATCGAGGGGCCACGATTTGCGAGGAGGTCCGCTTCGAGGCGGGGGGGTATCTCCAGGACAAACGTATATGACCCTTTGTCCAACAGCTCGTCGACTTCGGAACGGTCGATGTCGCGCGCTGGGCTGAAGTAAGGCGGCTGCAGCGCATCCTTGATGCGAGACGACAGTGTCGAACGGTCGGCGTCGACGACAGCGACGCTGGCATTGTTCACTTCGGTCTTGAGACCAGTGGCCATAGAATAAACGGCAACTGTAAAAACGTAGATGATCAGCCCGACCATCGCCACGTCACGCAGGACGCTCGCGATCTCTTTGAAACCCAGATAAAGTACGTTGAGGATCCATTGGCGCATCGCTACGAACCTTGCTTGCGGACGGCGAGGCGCGCCAGCAGGAGAAAGACGACCCCGAAGCCGAACAGCACGGCGATTTCGCGCACGAACGCATCGGCATCGAGCCCTTTCGCGAAGACGCCCAGGCTCACGGTCTGAAACCAGAATGCCGGAAAGCCGACCCCCATCGCGCGCGCCAAGCCTTCCAACGTCGAGGCCGGATAGAGGAACCCCGAATAGTGCGCCGTGGGGATTACGGTTAGAACGGCCGTCGCGAAGATCGCCGCGACTTGCGTCGAGACGAACGCGGATATCAGTAGTCCAAAGGCCGTTGCCGCGAACACGTACATGAGCGCTGCGAGAGAAAGGCCGATGAGAGACCCTTTGGCCACAACTCCAAAGAGCGCGCCGGCCAAGAGCACGAGACTGGCGAAGCTGACAAACCCAATCGCAATATAGGGCAATTGCTTGCCGATAAGATATTCGCCCACGGTCGCGGGCGAGGCATACACATTGGTGATGGACCCCATCTCCTTTTCACGCACGACACCAACGGCTGTCAGCATCGCGGGGATGAGGATCAGGAGAAGCATGATCGCGCCGGGCGTGATCGCGAAAACGCTGCGGAAATCCTGATTGTAGCGAAACCGGGGTTCCACATTGATCGGGAGGACCTGTGGAGCGCGGCCGTGCAGCTGGCGGTAGCGATCCGCGGCATAGGTTAGAACAGCGCCCTGGATATAGGCCCGTGCCGTCTCTGCAGGGAACGTCGCGCCACCGTCGAGCCAGAAGCTCACTTGCGGCTGGCGATCCTGCAGAAGGTCGCGACCGAAGCCGGGCGGAATATCGACGGCAAACCGCAGCTCGCCGGATCGGAGACGCCGATCAATCTCAAATTCGTCGTCCAGCCGCGTTTGTTCGACAAAATAACGGGATTGCGAAAACTGCTCCAGGAATAGCCGGCTCTCGTAGGACTGATCGCGATCAAGAACCGCATAACGGAGATTCTCGATGTCGAACGAAATGCCGTAGCCGAACCCGACCATAAGTACGAGCGGGCCGAGGAGCGCAAAGGCGAGCCGAATGCGATCCCGGAGGACTTCCACAGCCTCTCGCCGGGCAAAGGCCCAGACTCGGCGCAAAGAAGCCGACGACGACCTATGCGATGATTGGGATACCGACGATGTTCCCTTTTGGACATTATCCGGGGCACCGATCGGCTTTGGGGCAGCCGCCAATGAAGGCGCTTCCTTCATCACTTTGGACGCAGGCGGCGCTGACGCCTCCTCCAGATAGGCAACGAAAGCGCCCTCGAGAGTCGTGGTGCCACGAGCGACGCGAAGCTCCTCCGGGCTGCCGACGGATAAGACACGGCCCGCATGCATCAAGGATACGCGGTCGCACCGCTCGGCCTCGTTCATGAAGTGGGTCGATATGAAGATCGTTACACCGTCGCGGCGCGACATCTCGACGAGGAGGCGCCAGAACCTGTCGCGCGCTGCCGGATCGACGCCGGATGTGGGCTCGTCAAGGATCAATATTTCAGGCCGATGCAAACAGGCGGCGGCAAGCTGGAGCCGCTGACGCATCCCGAGCGGGAGCGACGCCGGCGAGGCGTCGGCAACGGCGTCGAGGTCGAAACGGGTAAGCGCCGCGGCGACGCGCAGCCTGAGTTCGCCCGAGGGAATGCGGAAGAGACGTCCGTGCAGCTCCAGATTCGCGCGGACGGAGATCTCTTCATAGAGCGAGAACGCTTGCGACATGTAGCCGATGCGCATTCTTGTTGCGATATCACGGGCGTCGATCGGTTTCCCCAGCAGCTCAGCTCGCCCTTCGCTCGCCGGCAGCAGTCCAGTGAGCATCTTCATCGTCGTCGTCTTGCCGCAGCCGTTCGACCCGAGAAACCCAAAAATCTCGCCGCGCCGGATGCGGAAACTGACATGATCGACGGCGGTGAAATCGCCGAAGCGCATGGTCAGGGCCTCTGCGACGATCGCCGGAGGCCCGCCGCTCTCCAGCAGCGGCGGGATTGCCAATGCCGCCTGATCGCCGCGCCGTTCGGGGCGCTGTAGCGCGACATAGGCCTCCTCCAGCGTACGCGTCGCGGTCCGATCAAGTAGCCCCGCCATGTCGCCGGCGGCGATGACCTTGCCCTCGTCGATCGCTATGATGTGGTCGAAACGCGCGGCCTCCTCCATATAGGCGGTCGCCACCAGAAGTGTCATGCCGGGGCGCTCAGCACGGATCCGTTCGATCAACTCCCAGAACTGACGCCGTGACAGGGGATCGACGCCGGTCGTCGGCTCGTCGAGGATCAAGAGGTCCGGATCGTGGATCAGCGCGCAGCACAGGCCGAGCTTCTGCTTCATCCCGCCCGAGAGCTTGCCGGCGAGGCGGTCCGGGAATGGGTCGAGCCCCGTGGCGGTCAGCAGGCCCGCGATGCGTGAGCGACGTTCGTTCTCGCTCTGGCCATAGAGGCGCCCGAAGAAATCGATGTTCTCGACCACCGAGAGCGTCGGATAGAGGTTGCGGCCGAGGCCTTGCGGCATATAGGCGATGCGCGGCGCGACGATGTCACGGTGAGAGCTCGATGCCATGTTGCCGGAGAGGGCCGTCACGGTTCCGGACTGGATGCGCTTGACGCCGGCGATCAGGCCAAGGAGAGTCGACTTTCCGACGCCATCGGGGCCGATGAAGGCCGCCGTCGATCCGGAGGCGATCGATAGGCTGACGCCGTCAATCGCAACGGTGTCACCGTAGCGGTGATGGA
This sequence comes from Xanthobacter wiegelii, assembly GCF_043193855.2. NCBI lineage: Bacteria > Pseudomonadati > Pseudomonadota > Alphaproteobacteria > Hyphomicrobiales > Xanthobacteraceae > Xanthobacter > Xanthobacter wiegelii. The sequence goes on from NZ_JBAFUY020000003.1 coordinate 53,288, forward strand.
CCGAATCGACTCGAACGGCCGGCTCGGCATCAGCGGACATCCGGAAGCCTCGGCGTCAGATTCGTCGGCCACGCCGCTCCGGGCTGGACCTTGACGTAGGCGTTGCCGGTCATGCCGGCTTTGACGTAAGCGCGATAGGTCTCGATGAGCTTCGGATCGATGTGCAGCTTGACGCGGTACATCAGCTTCTCGCGCTCGTTCGCGGTCTCGACATATTTCGGCGTGAACTGCGCTTCCGAGGCAACGAAGGCGACTGTTGCGGGAACGACGTAGCCGGGCGTACCATCCAGCATGATACGGGCATCCGACCCGAGTTCGACGCTGCCGACCTGGCTCGTCGGCAGGAAGATCGTCATGTGGACGTCGGAAAGGTCGAGAAGGGTGAGTACCCGCCCGCCGACAGCTACGACCTCCCCGGCCTGTGCAAGACGATACTCGACGCGACCCGATACCGGCGCTTTCAGCGTCATGTCCGCAATTGCGGCTTCGATCTGGCTGACCTGGGCCTCAGCCGCCTCGACGGCCGCCTTGGCGTCCTCGATGGCGACTTTCGCGCTATCCAGCGAGGCCTTTGAAATATCCCTTTGCGCCGTGCGGCGATCAAGTTCCGCTTGCGTCGCCGTATTCGTGCGCATCAGTTCGACGATGCGCCGGAGCTCGACTTCGGCAAGCTTCAACTCTGCCGAGCGGAGAGCCACATTGGACTCGGCGATGGCCACACCCTGGTGGCTGCGGTGCACGGCAGCTCTGGCTGCCGCGAGTTGCGCAAGAATTTCGGTCGTGTCGATGCGGGCGAGGATGCCATCCTTCTGAACATCGGCGCCCTCGTTGACGCGCACTTCGGCGAGGCGGCCCGCGTACTTGGTAGCGATGTCGACGCGTTCGACTTCGATCCGGCCATTTGCCCGGGCCAGTCCCGCGGGGACGCGGGTCGCCTGTTGCCTCCACCAATAGGCATAGCCGGCAGCCCCGGCGGCCGCGAGGATGACGACGGCAATGATCGGAGCAATACGCACATTCTCATCCATGTTAGGCGAGTAGTCGGCGCCATCGTGGAAACGACTTCAGCCAACCCTGGGGAGAGCGATTTCTGGATGCGCGATTGACCCCCTTCGGCGTATCGCAGCGATGCAATTCGAAATGCCGCCAAATGAGACAAGCGGAACACTGAGTCTGAAGGGGTCGTCAGCTCCGGGAGCGATGCGCGACCCAAGGATGCCGATCCTTAATCGAGATTAAAGATGGCTGACCGGGCCATCGCCTAAGTTTGAAAATCAGGAAATGAGAGTGCGGGTGCGGCATGGGGCGACAGCGCCCGCAATGGCGCTATCTATCGTCGTGCCCGCAAGCAGGAGTCACCGGAATGAGCACCACGTCTGCCGACCAGACCAAGACGACCTCCGAGCATTCGGTCCCAAATGCCTCTTCCTGCTGCGATGGCCATGCCGGCGCAGAGGCCGCGGAGAAAGCGAATGCTCTTGGCTCCTGCGGCAATTACGAAAATGCTGCGGCGCCCGACACGGTCGCGCCCGCTGGCGAACTGGACAAGTCAGTCTCCAGTGCTGGTCATCACCCGAAGAAGACCGGCTGCTGCGGCGGCAGTTGACAGCGCGATCCGTGAAAAAGGCGGGTGGTTCGTGGTGGGCATCCGCTCCGATTTCGACAGGAGACGCCGGTTGTGACGACCACAACAATTGACGTGGAGCAATTCTTCGATGTGCTCGATCCGCTCGTGGTCGAGAAGCGCCTGCGTCGATTGCCCGGTGTCACCTCCGCCGCCGTCAACTTCGCGTCCGGCACGGCTACGGTCGGCTTCGACGAGACACGTACCAGCCTGGAGACCATCCAGGCCGAGGTGATCGCCTGCGGCTTCCATTGCCGCGGCGAGGTGGTTCCGAGGCACCAATGCGTGCCAAACGAGACGACCGTGCCGCCGGCGCATCCGGCGGCGCCGCATCGTCATGGCGCCGGTCACGCGGGCCACGGGGCGCATCCTGCCTCTGGGACGCCGGGTAAGGCGATGCCGATCTCGCACGATGCCATGGCCCATGAGATGGGTCATGGCGCGGGAATGGACATGCAGGGCATGGTCCGGGACATGCGCAACCGGTTCTGGGTCGCGTTGATTTTCTCCGTGCCGATATTTCTGCTGCAGCCGATGGGCATGGATTTCCTGCGCATCGATCCGCCATTCGGCCTCGATCGCGAGATCCTCCTTTTCGTTCTCGCGAGCGCCGCGATCCTCTATCCGAGTTGGCCCTTCGTCGTCGCGGCGATCCGCGCGCTGCGCAACGGCGTGCTCAACATGGCGGTATTGGTGCTGCTCAGTGTCGGCACGGGCTACCTGTTCAGCGTCGGCTCGACCTTTTTCTTCAAAGGCCAGCAGTTCTACGAGGCTGTTGCCGTTCTGTTGGTGTTCATTCTGCTCGGACACTGGCTTGAGATGCGGGCACGAGCTGGCGCGTCGGAGGCAATCCGTCAGCTCATGGACCTCGCGCCGCCCAAGGCCACGGTGCTCAGGAGCGGTGCCGAGATCGAGATCCCGACCGCCGAGGTCCTACTGGGCGATACGGTCATTCTGCGTCCCGGCAACAAAATCCCTGTGGACGGCGAGGTTTTCGAAGGTCGCTCCGACGTCGATGAATCGATGTTGACGGGCGAGTCGATGCCGGTCTCGAAGAAGCCGGGCGACATGGTCATCGGAGCCACCATCAACAAGAGTGGCAGCTTGCGCTACAAGGCGACGAAGGTGGGTGCCGACACGGCCCTCGCCCAAATCGTCAAGCTCGTCCAGGAAGCGCAGAATTCCAAGGCGCCGGCGCAGCTTCTCGCCGATCGGGCCTCGCAATGGCTTGTGCTCGCGGCGATCCTGATCGGTCTCGTCACCTTCGCGGTCTGGTATTTCTGGATCGGTCAGACCCTCCTCTTCGCGCTGACGCTGACCATCACCGTCTTTGTCATCGCCTGTCCCGATGCGCTCGGGCTCGCCACGCCGATGGCGGTGATGGTGGGAACCGGGCTCGGCGCGATGAACGGCATCCTGTTCAAGAACGCGTCCGCGCTGGAGGATGCGACCAAGCTCGACGTCATCGTTTTCGACAAGACCGGCACGCTGACCATGGGTCAGCCGCGCGTGGTCGACGTGATCGCGGCAGGCCAGGCGTCGCCCGATGAGGTGCTGCGCATCGCGGCCGCGGTCGAGCACGGTTCGGATCATCCGCTCGCGCTGGCGATCATCGAGCGCGCTGAAGGGCTCACTGTGCCGGACGCGCAGTCCTTCCTCAATCTCGAGGGGAAAGGCGCCCGCGCCGAGATCGAGGGTCAGACGACGTTTCTCGGCAACCGTCGGCTCATGGACGAGGAAAAGATCGGCCTTGACGAACTCGCCGATGCGGCGGAGCAGTTGAAGGGCGCCGGCCGAACCGTGGTTCATGTCGCCCGTGGCGGCCGCCTTCTCGGCATCGTCGCGATCGCCGACGCACCGCGCCCGACCGCCCAGGCGACCGTAGCCAAGCTGCGCGAGCGTGGCGTCCAGGTCGCCATGCTGACCGGCGACAACGCCGGCACGGCGAAGCGAATCGCCGCAACTCTCGGCATTGATATGGTGCTGGCCGATGTACTGCCGGGCCAGAAGGCGGCGAAGATTCAGGAGCTGCAGGCACAAGGCCACAAGGTCGGGATGGTCGGCGACGGCGTCAACGACGCTCCGGCACTCACCCAGGCCGATGTGGGGTTCGCCATCGGTGCGGGGACGGACGTCGCCATCGAGAGCGCCGACGTCGTGCTGATGAAGAGCGATCCGTACGACATCGTCGGCGCCATCGAGCTCTCCCGCGCAACCCTGCGCAAGATGCACCAGAACCTGTGGTGGGCCGTGGCCTACAATGTCATCGCCTTCCCGCTCGCAGCGGGCGTGCTCTACCCAATGCTGCTGAGCCCCGAAATCGCCGCTCTCGCCATGTCGGGCAGCTCGGCTCTGGTGGCGATCAACGCCCTGATGCTCAAGCGCACACGGCTGGCCGGCATCACGCGCGACAGCAGAGTCCAAAGTGGTTCAACGGAAGCCGCAGTCGAGGCGGCGGCGTGATCGCGGCAAGTTCCTTCCAGCCATTGCGATGGTGGATGATGATCTCATTGCTTCTAGCAATGTTCACGATTACCGTGGGTTACGGGTTCCTTCTGCCGATACTTCCGCTTGCGATTCAACGGATAGCAGGAACGACGGATCCTACTGTCCTATCGCGGCATACCGGCATACTGACCGGAACCTACACCCTCGCGCTGTTTTTGTTCGCACCACTATGGGGCCGCCTTGCGGATCGGCATGGTAGCCGCCCCGTGCTGCTCGCGGGACTGATGGGGTTCTCCTTGACCCTGGCACTGTTTGCGCTCGCCGATGGCCTCCCTCTGCTCTATCTCGGCCGCTTCCTGAACGGGTTGTTCGCGGCTTCCATTGTGCCCGCAGCCTATGCCCTTGTCGGCGACTATGCTCGGACCAAGGAATGGCGCGCGCGCCGCTTTGCTCTGCTCAACATTGCCGGTGCCATCGGCTTCCTGGTCGGGCCGATGCTGGGAAGCTTCACCGTGGTTGTCGCCCGCGAACTCCTTCCAGGCTCGGGCGAGGCTGCAATTTCCCTTTCACCCTATTTAACGACATCGGGCTTTTCGCTTCTGGTGGCGCTGGCAGTATGGTTCTTTGTGCCTGACGCCATGGAGCGCGGCGTAAATCAGGAGGGAGTTGCAAGTGGGCCTGAGGGCCGTGCCGCCCTTCCACGCCTCCTTGTCATTTCGTTCGTAACCGCCGCGGCTGTGGGTGCCTTCGAAGTCGGCCTGTCGCTTCGCGGAATGCAAGTTCTCGACATGAGTACCTACCAGATCGGGCTCATGTTCAGTGTGTGCAGCCTCGTCATGTTGGTCGCTCAAACGATCATCTTCTCGCCGCTCGTCAAGCCGCAGACCACACGCTGGTTCCTCACGCCCGCCCTTGTTGTCTTGGCAGTGAGCGTCGCCGCCGTGCCATTCGCCGCAGCGACCGTGCCTACGGCCATCGTCGTAGCCGCGATCGCGGCCAGCGCTGGTATCCTCTCCCCCATCGCGACGTACTGGATTTCGCTCAGTGCGGGGGAAAGGCAAGGAGCGGAATTGGGTCGGCAGACTGCGGCCGCAAGTCTCGGCCAAGCGGCAGGATCGGCCGCTGGCGGTCTGCTGTTTGGGGTTTCCTTCGTGCCAAACGCGCCCTTCACGCTAACGGCCCTCGTGGTGCTGGGAGGCGTCGTCGGAAGTCTTGGTATCCCGGGCCTCCTGGCACGGGTTAACTCTCCCGCCGCTCTTGAAACGGCGCACTGATGGATTTCGGCGCCTTTAGATCGCGATTCAGCGAGAGAATGGGAGTTACGAATTGGCAAGCCGAAGATATCCGACTGAGTAGGATCGGCCCCCGGTGAACGCCTGTCTAGGTTGGCAGGCGGCTGCGCTTTCGTACCGTTGAATTGCAACCGACGATACTTCGGAATGCAACAAACTTCATGACAGGAATTCCAGATGGGCAAGAAAGAAAAACACGAAGCCACCAGACAAGCACTTCACGAACTCCAGGTGGAGCTGGCGGGCCTTCAGAAGCACCTCATCAAATCCAGCAAGAAGGTTCTCGTGATCTTCGAAGGACGGGACGCCTCCGGCAAGGATGGAACGATCAAGCGAATCGTTGAGCATCTCAGCCCGCGCGAGACGCGGGTGGTCGCACTGGGCAAACCGTCCGACCGAGACCAGAAGTCTTGGTATTTCCAACGTTGGGTGCCGCATCTGCCGGCAGGCGGGGAGATCGTGCTGTTCAACCGCAGTTGGTACAATCGCGCCGGGGTCGAGCGGGTAATGGGCTTCTGCAGCAACGAGGAATATGACGAGTTCCTCATGACGGCCCCGCTGTTCGAGCAGCTGCTCGCCCATTGTGGCGTCACCATCCTCAAATACTATTTGGATATCTCGCGAACCGAACAGAAGCGCCGGCTGAAGGATCGCCGCGACGATCCGCTCAAGCAGTGGAAGCTGAGCCCGATCGACGATACAGCGACAAAGCACTGGGACGATTATAGTGTAGCCCGGAACGAGATGCTGGCCCGTACGCACACGCCATTTGCGCCCTGGACCGTCGTGCGCGCGGACGACAAGTCAGAGGCACGGCTTAATGTCATCCGAGATTTCCTGACGCGCTTCGACTTCGACGGTAAGGACCGCGCTCGCGACCTCCCCGACCCCAATCTCGTATTCTTGTACGACAAGGCGGCGGTTACGAACGGCCTTATCTCGGAGTAATTAGTCCAGCATAGAACTTGCCATCTTACGATGAAATCGTCGCACGTTAGGTCGGCATGGCTGCTGAGACATGTCAATTGGTGGTGTTGACACGAGAAGTATCTGGCTTTGCGTGTTGCCGCGACGAGCCTGGACGGAGGGCTCGCCCCTTCGCAGATTCTTGTATCTCAGGTTGTGAATTCACGCAGCAAAAGTGCTAAGGACATTCTAATGATGGACCAACCCTATATGATGATTGGCTATTGGTCGGCTTGGCACTGGATCGCTTTCGTCTTGTTTGTCACGCTGCTGCTTTACCCCGTCGGACGCATTCTCGCTCGAATTGGATTCTCGCCACTTTGGTCGATCGTTGCGCTCGTGCCTCTGGCCAACTTGGTGGGTCTCTGGATTGTTGCGTTGCAGGAATGGCCGCGGGATAGGTCTGGATCGCGCTGACGCGCGACCCCTGTCGCTCAAAAGGCCTTGGGGGCCCGAATGCCGCTTGGCGGGAAGTCGAGTTCGGCACTCCGGCGTTTGCCAGGCAGTCCGGTCCTTCGAGTGACGATGTATTGGTTGAGGTAAGTGTGCCGCTGCGACGGAATTGACTGAGATCAAACGCCAGTCACATCGGTGTCGTAGCATGCAAGCCCTGCCGAGAGATTGGAGAGGACGGATGAAACAGTCGGTTCGGCCCTTCGTGGTTGAGATCAAGCGGAACCGGAAATTCTCCGCGAAAATTGAAGCTGGGCTCCACAACTCTTCGAACGGTAAGGGTGACCACCGATATCAGGGCGAAGATGGTGTCGTGTCACCCCGGGGATCGAAGGGTGAAGAACTGCTTTCCTCCCGAGACATCTTGAGGCTTCCGAATGTTTTAGAAAAGCGCTTGGTTAAGGACCAGTAGTTCGTCGCAGCAGTGTATCGGCAACGAGTGGCGCTTCAGGCGCTACGGAGTAATGGCAACCTTCAACACCCCGTCACGCTGATGGGAGAAGAGGTCATAGGCATTCTCGATGTCGTCGAGCTTGTAGCGGTGGGTGATCAGCGGCGTCAGATCGACCCTTCCGGAAGCGATCACGTCCATGAGCCGCCGCATCCGCTCCTTGCCACCCGGACACAGCGCCGTGACGATCTTGTGATCACCTAGCCCAGCAACGAAGGCCCCAAGCGGGATCCGAAGGTCGGTCGAGTAGACGCCAAGGCTCGACAGCGTGCCGCCCGGCCGCAGCACGCGCAGCGCAGCCTCGAAGGTTGCCTGCGTCCCGAGGGCCTCGATCGCAACATCAACCCCGCGCCCGTCCGTGATCCTCATGATCTCCTCGACAGGGTCAGCTTTCTTGAAATCGATGATGAAGTCCGCGCCGAGCATGCGCGACACGGCCATTCGTTCGGCGATCGCATCGACGGCGATGATCATCGTGGCGCCTCTCAATTTGGCGCCGGCGGTGGCACAAAGGCCGATCGGCCCTTGAGCGAAAACCACGACGCTATCGCCGATGCGAATGTCTCCGTTCTCCGCGCCGACGAAGCCTGTAGACATGATGTCCGGGCACATCAGAACCTGTTCGTCGGTCAAGCCTTCGGGTACGAGACTCAAATTGACCATGGCATCAGGAACGCACACGAACTCGGCCTGACAGCCATCGATCGTGTTGCCGAATTTCCAACCGCCCGCCGGCTTCCACCCGTGCTTGGTGCCTGCCCCGTCCTGCGAGTGATAACCGCCTCGATGCCGACCATCGTGATCGCTGGGCTGCTTGTCGGCTTCGGTACGCGTATGGGATCCGGCTGCACCAGCGGCCACGGCGTCCTTGGCCTTGCAGGCTTCTCACGCCGATCAATGGCAGCGGTCGCCGCCTTCCTTTTGGCCGGGATCCTTACGGTCACATCGATGCGGATGGCGGGGCTATGACGAATCGCATTTCGCAAGGCGCAGTTGCGCTCGGCACCGGGGCAGTCTTTGGCATTGGCCTCTCATTATCGGGGATGCTCGATCCAGCTCGCGTGCAGGGCTTCCTAGATGTGTTCGGAGCCTGGGATCCCAGCCTTGCCTTCGTACTTGGTGGCGCGATCGCCGTCGCCATGATCGGGATGACGATCAAGCGCCGCATGGCGCGTCCGATGCTGGATACGGTCTTTCATCTTCCGATCGCGACGAAGATCGACGCGCGCCTGGTCATTGGCTCCGCGATCTTCGGGGTCGGCTGGGGCCTGGCGGGTCTTTGCCCCGGCCCGGCGCTGTCAGCCCTGTCACTCGGCCTCATGCCGGTCGTAGCCTTCGTCGTTGCCATGGTGATCGGCATGGTCGTTCATGAATCGGCGTGAGCGAGGCCGTGTTTCTTGCCCTTGGTACGGGCGCGCTGATCGGCTTCACCCTTGGCTTGATTGGCGGGGGTGGTTCGATCCTGGCAACACCGTTGCTGCTATATGTCGTCGGTGTCTCCAATCCACATGTGGCAATCGGGACGGGCGCGCTCGCCGTCTCAGTGAACGCCTATATCAATCTGATCGTCCACGCCCGAAATGGGCATATCTGGTGGCGCTGCGCGATCCTGTTCGCTTTGGTCGGGACGATCGGCGCCCTTGCCGGATCGACGCTCGGAAAGGCGATCGACGGCCAGCATTTGCTGTTCCTGTTCGGCCTACTGATGATGGTGGTCGGCGCTCTGATGCTTCGTCCGCGCAAGAACGAAGGTGGTAGTCCGCGTCGCGTCGATTGGCGCATGTGCACGGTGACGGGCATAGTTGCTCTGATTGCTGGCGGCGTCTCCGTTTTCTTCGGCATCGGCGGGGGCTTCCTGATCGTCCCTGGACTGATCCTTGCCACCGGAATGCCGACGATCTCGGCAATTGGTTCCTCTCTGTTGGCGGTTGGCACCTTCGGCTTGGCGACGGCGATCAACTATGCAGCGACCGGCTTGGTGGATTGGACGATTGCGACCGAGTTCATCGTGGGCGGAATTGCCGGCGGTGCGATTGGAACGTTTGCCTCGACGTATCTTGCGTCTCGCAAGGATCTGCTCAATCGGATTTTCGCCGGGCTGATCTTCGTCGTTGCTGCCTATGTGATATACCGCAGTTCGGGGTCCGTGGGATGATACAGGGAGCACCGAACGAATTCCTTGGCGAAAGCTCGGATGATGATGGGTGGAGGGATGATGTGGGGCATGAGCCTCATTGGAATCATCGGCATCGCCGTGTTGGTGCTCGCTAGATACTGTTCTTACGGTGTCCACTGCACCAGGGGCCGCAACCCGTCCGGCGTCCCATCGTCGCATTCTATGAGTCTGGCTTGTTTTCGGCACAGTTTGGGGCGATGCTAAGACTGCCATGAAACTTTGGTCGGCCCGACAGCTCGTTGCCCTATTCCTCGCGGTCTTTGTCACCGTGGGGACGAGCCTGTCCGCCGCCCAGGCCAGCGACATGACCGTGAAGATGGCAATGGCATTCGACATGGGCGGTTCCGGGCACGACCCCTGTCAGGGCTGCCCAGCGGGCGGCGGCGACGATGGCATGAAGGCCATCTCCTGCGCGGCCATCTGCGTAGCACCCATGCTGGCGGTGCTCCCGCTAGCCGAGCCGGTGATGCTGGTCCACAAGACCGTGTCATTCATGGCGCGATACCCGCTGCTTAACGGCAAGGCATCGCCGCCCGAACCATACCCTCCGAGACCCATCGAGATCGGTTGACGCTGCGGCTCTCGCGTTCAGGCGATGAGCCGAGTGAACGAGCGCGTCCGCGCGTCTTCTGCCGCGCGCATTGAGCCCATCGGATGTCATCAGCAATCGAAGGCCGACGCGTTCCGTCATCGACGATGAACGGAGGGGTCGAACGTGAGTATCGAATTCAGTTATCCCGTGTCGCGTCGAAGCTTGCTCGGGGCCGGCGCCGGTCTTCTATTGACCACAGCGTTACGGTCGTTGCCGGCGAGGGCCGCAGTGCCTGTCGATCATCGCATCATGGCGGCGCCAACCCGCGCGCGTCTTGCCGGCGAAGGCCACCCGGAAACCGATGTCTGGGCCTATAACAACACCGTGCCGGGTCCGATTGTGCGCCTGCGGCAGGGAGAGCCGGCGCGGATCATCGTCGAGAACCATCTCGACCAGGACACCACTGTCCACTGGCACGGCATAAGGCTGCCGAATGCCATGGATGGCGTGCCCGGTCTGACGCAGCCGCCGATCAAACCTGGCGAGAGCTTTACATACGAGTTCACGCCACCCGATGCGGGGACTTTCTGGTATCACCCGCACGCTAACAGCTTGGAGCAGCTCGGCCGTGGGCTCGCCGGGGCAATCATCGTCGAAGAGCGCGAGACCGTCCCGGTCGACCGCGATCTTCTCTGGCTCCTGGCCGACTGGCGGCTGACCTCGGGGGGTGAGATCGCCTCAGGATTTGGCAACCGGATGGAAGCGGCTATGTCCGGCCGGGTCGGCAATACGGTCACACTGAGTGGTCAGGTTTCGGAGGAGGAGCCGATCCGGGCCGGCGAGCGCATTCGCCTCCGCCTCGTCAATGGTTCGCTCGCTCGCGTCATGGCCCTGCGCTTCGAGGGGCACCGGCCAGTGATCGTGGCGATCGACGGTCAGCCCTGCGACCCGCACGAGCCCGAGGGCGGCCGGATCTTGCTCGGCCCTGCCATGCGTATCGACGTCGCGCTCGACATGCAGGGCGAGCCGGGGCGCCGCTACCGCGTCATCGACGATTTCTACGACGGCTTGTCCTACTGGGTGACGCAGCTCGCCTACGGAGAGAAGCCGCCCATTCGCGAGCATCCCCCTGACGCGCCGCTCAGCCTTCTACGCAATCCCCTAGCGGAGCCCGATCTCGCCAATGCGGATCGCCACGAGCTGACGCTCCAGGGCGGCATGATGGGGGGCGGCGCCATGACCGGCATGGGCGGGATGATGGGTGGGATGATGGGCATGGGCGGCGGTGCCGCCTGGGCCATCAACGGCATGTCGATGACCGGCGACGGCCATGCCGGCATGGAGCCCGCCCTCACATTCCAGCGCGGGCACAGCGTCGTGCTGGTTCTGCGCAACGAAACCGCTTGGTGGCACCCGATGCACTTTCACGGCCACAGCTTTCGGGTGCTCAGCCGGAACGGCGTTCGGGTGCCGCACCGGCAATGGCAGGACACGGTCCTGATGGCGCCGAGGGATGCCGTCGAGGTCGCCTTTGTCGCCGACAATCCGGGCGACTGGATGCTGCATTGCCACGTCATCGACCACCAGATGGCCGGCATGATGACCGTGCTGCGCGTGGCCTGAATTCGAACCAGACGAAGGGAACCCACCCATGCAACGACGAACTTTTCTGCTCGGAAGCGCCGCCATTCTACTGCTGCCGATGCCGTCGATCGCGGACACCGGCATTCGGGCAACTCTCTACAAGAACCCCCAATGTAGCTGTTGCGAGGGATACGCGGACTATCTGCGCCAGAACGGTTTTCAGGTGGACGTGAAGCCGACCAATGACCTCGCGGAGATCAGCCGCAAGGCCGGGGTGCCGACGGAGCTCGAAGGCTGCCATACGATGTTCGTCGACGGCTACGTGATCGACGGCCATGTTCCGGTGAACATTGTTCGCAGGCTGCTCACCCAGAAGCCGGCGATCGACGGCATCACGCTGCCGGGAATGCCGATGGGCTCGCCGGGGATGGTGGGCACAAAGACCGAGAAGTTCGTGATCTATGCCGTGACTAAGGACGGCAAGGCTCCGACCGTCTACGCGACGGAATGACTGGGAGGTCGCTTCGATGACTGGCAGCACTACCACGGAGCATGCAACCACAGCCGTGGAGCAGCCGGCCGCAGCTATCACGCGGCGTCGGCTGCTCTATTTTGCGCCGGTCGTCGGTTTCGGCGGCCTCGCCGCCGTGGTCGCCTCGCGGCTCGGCAGCGATCCCAGCCAGCTTCCGTCGGCCCTGATCGGCAAACCCGTGCCGGCCTTCAGCCTCCCGCCCGTCCAAGGCCGCACGATCGGCCTGTCGACCGGTGATCTCCGAGGCCAGGTCTCGCTCGTCAATGTCTTCGCGTCTTGGTGCGTCGCCTGCCGGGCTGAGCACCCGCTCTTCCTGCGCCTTGCGCAGGACCGGACGGTGCCGATCCACGGGCTCAACTTCAAGGACCGCCCCGAAGATGCGGCCGAGTGGCTGGATAGGTTTGGCGACCCCTACATCCGCACCGGTGCCGACCGGGACGGTCGCGTCGCGATCGACTGGGGTGTCTACGGCGTGCCGGAGACCTTCGTGGTCGGCGCCGACGGACGTATCGCCCACAAGCAGATTGGTCCGGTCACTGAGCAGGCTTTGACTGAGACGATCCTTCCGCTCGTCGATCGTCTGCGCCAGCAGGCGAAGGGGGGCACGTCATGAGACGGCCCGTCCTCGCCATTGTCGCGATTTTCGCAATGGCGGGGCCGGTGCTCGCCGGTCCGCCCCAGAATTTCGTGTTGCGCGATGTGCCGGCCCCCGTGCCGGAGCTCCGGTTCACGGACGGCGAAGGCAACCCTCAGACGCTCGCCGACTTCCGCGGCAAAGTGGTGCTCCTTAATCTCTGGGCGACCTGGTGTTCGCCCTGCCGGAAGGAGATGCCGACGCTCGACCGGCTGCAGGCGACACTCGGCGGGCCAGATTTCGAGGTGCTCGCCTTGTCGATCGACCGCGGCGGGATCGAGGTTGTGAAGAAATTTTACGCCGACATCGGCATCCAGCACCTTGCCATCCACATCGATCCTTCTAGCAAGGCTGGCTTCGCCCTTGCGACGGCTGGCCTACCGACGACGCTGCTTATCGACGCGCAAGGCCAGGAACTCGGGCGGCTGATCGGTCCAGCCGAATGGGACGCGCCGGACATGGCCGCATTCTTCAAATCGATCATCGACCGCCAAGAAAAGCATCCGTCTGCCCCACAACGAAGTGATCAACCGTTATGACCAGTATTGATGCCACTGACATGCCGACCGATCCCGAGTCTCAGTCGCGTCTAGGCGGGTTAAAACGTTTGCTGCGGGGCCGGCATGGACTCATTCTGCTCGGTGTCCTGGTGCTCGGTATCGGCGGGGCGTTCAATTGGAGCGGGCTCGTCGCAATCGGTGCCGCTCCGCTGCTGCTGAGCGCGCTTCCTTGCGTCGCGATGTGCGCGCTCGGTCTTTGTACGAGCCGGGTGAATGGTTCGTCTAAGGGGACCGGAGGAGCGCAAACGCCCGATGGCCAGGGCAAGGCTAGCAGTTCCTGCGGTGCGCACGCCACGGGCGTCCCTCCAAGGTGAATCGCCATGCGTCTCCTGCATTTCTCAGTGCTCATAATCGCCTTGTTGATGGCGAGCGTTGCGCCGGTCCTGGCCCACTCCCTTGAAGAGGTCGATCAGGATCTGCGCGACAAAGACAAATACTTCCAGTCGGTCGACAGCGAGGCGCCAGGATTCATCTTGCAGGATGCCGATGGTCGCGTCGTCAGCCTCGCCAGCCTGCGCCGCAAGGTCGTAGTGTTGAATTTCATTTACGCGAATTGCCCGGACGTGTGCCCGCTCCACGCCGAGCGGATGGCCGAGCTCCAGACGATGATCAACCAGACGCCGATGAAGGCAATGGTCGAGTTTGTTACCATCACGACGGATCCGAAGCGTGACACCGGCGAGGTCCTGCGCGGTTACGGCAATGCCCACGGCCTCGATCCTATTAATTGGATGTTCCTGACGGCCGCCCCCGATCAGCCCGAGGACAGTACGCGCAAGATCGCCGAGGCCTACGGTCTCAAGTTCACGCAAGGCGATGACGGCATGCAGATGCACGGCATCGTCACTCATGTCATCGACCAGGATGGTCGGCTTCGTGCCCGCTTCCATGGCCTGAAGTTCGAGCCGGTCAATCTGGTGATCTTTGTCAACGCGCTCACAAACCGGGCGCAAAAACCTCACGGACATCCGAGTTCAGGCTTCTGGGATAAGCTGAAAGGACTGTTTTGATGCCCACGAGCGCAAGTTTTGCAACGAAAAGCGACGGGCGGAATCACTGATGCGGCGGAGGCTGCGAGCATCAGCACGGCTTAGGAAGCGGCGTGATGAGCCTTTACAACGACGTCATACTGCAGAGGCTTTGTGATCTCGCGATGCGTAACCAGCGGCTGCGACCTTATCGCGAGCGGGTGATCGGCGCGGCGGAAGGCAGGGTGCTCGAGGTTGGTGTCGGCTCGGGGCTTAACCTGCCTTTCTATCTTCCGGCCGTGTGAAATCCTGGCGCTCAAGGGCCGATGCCCCGCAACCAAATCGCTTGATCCTGTAGCGACTACAGGAAGTAGCATCCTTACGCTGAGGAGAGATGCGATGACGTCGAGCCGTTCTGAAAGCGAAGTTGCACCATTTACGCCTGCGGCGGGCTTCCATTGGCTGACGCCATTCTATGATTTCGGCGTCGCGGTCTTGACCCGAGAGAGCCACTGGCGGAACCGCTTGGTGGCGCAGGTGGGACCGTCGCCGGACGACGTGATCGCCGATCTTGGATGTGGCACAGGATCGCTGCTCGTGAAGCTGGGGACGGCTGCCCGAGGGGTGAAGCTGGTCGGCATCGATCCGGATCCGACCGTGTTGGATCGGGCGCGTGCGAAGACCGGGCGTGCGGGAGTTGCGGTGGATCTGGTTCAAGGATTCGCACGCGACGCCAGTTCATTGCTGCGCGGTCGGGCGGTGACGAAGATCGTGTCCAGCCTTGTATTCCACCAAGTCGCATTGTCGGAAAAGTCGGCGGCGCTCGGCGCTGCGTATGAGGCTCTGTCTCCAGGCGGCGAGCTCCATATCGCCGATTATGGCCTTCAACGCACAAAGCTGATGCGGAGGCTTTTCCGCGCCACCGTACAAAATCTCGACGGGACCGAGAATACCGAGCCACAGGCACGGGGCGTGTTGCCGGAGCTGATCCGTTCGGCCGGTTTTTCCGAGGTGGTCGAGCTCGAGGTTGTCTTTGCCTCGACCGGATCGATTTCCCTGATCCGAGCTTTGCGTCTGTAATTTCGCGCGCGTCAGGCCGGCCGGGTTGGCGGCCGCCTTGCTGGCCCTGGCCTTGATCAGATGACAAAGTTCTTGGCGGTCGCCACGCTATCGAACGGCGATCGGGTCACTTGTTGCGCTGTTTTTGATCGGAGTTTGGGCGTCAACGAGGGCGTGTCGTTCGGATTGTTCGCCAACGGTTCATCGGCATCGTCGTGCTGTCAGCGGTCTGGTCTGACGTGCCGGCAACGTCTGGGAGTCCGTAACCCTGGGAGCATCATCGGCGGCGCCGTAAGCAATATCGCGGATCGCTCCGACTTGGAGCCGTCGTTGACTATCTCGACCTCCACGCCTGGGCTATCACTGGCAGCGTTCAATTTTGCCAATGCTGCACTGTGGTAGGCGCGATCCTGCTCGTCATGAGGAGTTTTGGCCGGGACGCGCGGCCAGCGAAACGTGATCGGCCATCACTTCGATGATCCGGCAGTCGGCGACCTTTCCGTTCGCGCAGGATCTGATCATGCGCGTTAGCTCGTCCTTCAAGCCCAGCAGCCGCGCGATGCGATCGTCGACCGCCGCGAGTTGATCTTGGGCGATCCGGCTGACTTCTTCACAGGAGGCATCGGGCATCTCCCGCAGCCCGAGCATCGTGCGAATTGTCGCGATCTCGAATCCAAGTTCGCGCGCGTGACGGATGAAGGCGAGCTGCTGGACGTCCGGTGTGCCGTATCGACGCCGCCCACTCTCCGTTCTGCCAGGCTTCGGCATCAGCCCGATCCGCTCGTAGTAGCGGATCGTCTCGATATTGACGCCTGTGCGTCGGGATAAGGCTCCGATCGCGATCATCGGGGGTTGCTCCTGTAGTGGCTACAGGTTGTACGTGTAGCAAGCGGCTGAAGGTGTGTGAACCTGGGAACGATCATGACCGAGCATGTGATAGGCCTGATCTGGGACGCCTGGCGCACACGAAGGAAGGGCTTCAGCGCAATCGCGCAACGCCAGCGCGCCCGTCTCGCCGACATGGTCACCCACGCCCGCGCCAACTCACCGTACTACCGTGAGCTGTACCGTGATCTGCCGGATCGGGTCGAACGCGCCGAGCAGCTTCCTGTTACCGACAAGAAGACGTTGATGGCTCGCTTCGATGACTGGTGTGTCGATCGACAGATAACCCTGGAACGGGCGCAAGCGTTCGCAGAAGATTCGACGCTTATCGGCGAGCGCTTCCTTGGCAAATACACCCTGCTGACGACATCGGGCACGACGGGAACGCGTGGCGTCTTCGTGGTCGATGACC
Organism: Xanthobacter wiegelii; assembly: GCF_043193855.2. NCBI lineage: Bacteria > Pseudomonadati > Pseudomonadota > Alphaproteobacteria > Hyphomicrobiales > Xanthobacteraceae > Xanthobacter > Xanthobacter wiegelii. Next base: position 69,864 of record NZ_JBAFUY020000003.1, read on the forward strand.
GGAGCATGGCCGTCACTAGCGCGATGGCCTTTCGCATGCTGACGGCCTGGCTCGGTGCGGGGGATTTCATTCGGATCGTCGCGGGCGGAGGGAGCATGGCGATGGTCATGGCGACGGGCGGCCACCTCGCCTCCGCAGTGGCTGCGGCACGCCTAAAGACGAGCCGAGGCCGACGCCTCGAAGTGCTGTCGGTGCACATGCCTTTGCAAGAGCTCGTGACCCGGCTCAACCAGTTCCGACCGGTGCTCCTCGCGCCTTACGCGAGCATGGGTGCGCTACTTGCAAGCGAACAGGAAGGCGGCCGTCTGCACATCAATCCGGTGTTACTGGCGCTCTCCGCCGAAGGGCTGCCGGAAGGGGAGTACGATCGAATTGCCCGAGCATTTAAGGCAAAGGTCGGCAACAGCTACGCCGCTACCGAGTGCCCGTTCTTCAGCTACAGCTGCGAACATGGATGGTTGCACGTCAACAGCGACTGGGTGGTGTTTGAGCCGGTTGACGCGGGCCATCTGCCGGTGCCGCCAGGTGAGCCTTCCCATACGGTGCTCATCAGCAATCTCGCCAATCGAGTGCAGCCGATTTTGCGCTACGATCTGGGCGACAGTGTCTTGCAGCAGGCCGGACCTTGCCGGTGCGGCAATCCGCTGCCAGCCATCCGTGTGCAAGGGCGATCCTCGGAGGTCCTGACCTTCCGCACCGATGGCGGCGACCGAGTGACCATCGCACCCCTGGCCTTTTCCACGGTGGCGGATCGTACCCCTGGGCTTCAGATGTTTCAGATCGTGCAGACAGGCCCCACGAGCCTTCGCGTGCGCCTGCAAACACGTGGCGCTGATTCGGATCGTGTGTGGGAAACGGTGCAGGCCGGGATCAAACGCCTGCTTGCCGAACATGGCCTTGATCACGTCGCCGTGGAGCGCGCCGAGGAATCGCCGGAACAGTCCAAGGGCGGGAAGTTTAGGCAAGTTCTTCCGCTCGTGGACAGCGCCCGCTCGTAGGTCGCCTGTGGCAAGGAGGACGTGCGAGACAGTAGATGAAGAAGGACAGATCGGTGCCCCGAATTCCACGTGACAAGGGCACCCCGTCGTCGAGACCCTGTACGCCACCTTCCCCGAGCAACGTCTTCTGGATCGCCTTAGGCGTGGCACTGCGGCGCACGAACCGACGCGGATCGTAAAACAGCCGCACCGCTTCCGGGCCCGTCATGCAGATAGTCTTCCGCAGCAGAAGCCGCGTTTCCAACAGGTCCGATCGGTAGCGCCGACACCGGTTCGAGATGAACCTGTATGGATCTCCGGCAAGGGCGAGCGTCGAATCCAGGCCATCCGCTGGTCGTTGACTACGGTCGGCTGCCCTCGCCGTACCGAGTTTCAAACTGAGACACCCACTTAAATTGGGGCTTGATCCTGTAGTCGCTACAGGAAGTAGATTGGCTCAGAATTTATAAGGAGCTTAACGATGAGGGCCGCGGTCGCTGGTGAACCCGAGACTGACTTCCCCCGGTCAGCTCAACGGTCATTGCCCATCCGGAAAGGTCCGATTGTGACGGGCTTTTTCGAGAAACGGACGTTCAGCGTCCAGTATGTCGTCGCGGACCCGGAAACAAAACGCTGCGCCATTATTGATCCGGTCCTGGACTTCGATCCGAAGTCGGGCGCCACCGCCACACCGTCTGCGGATGCCCTTCTCAAATACATCGACCGTGAGGGTTACACGCTTGAGTGGATCCTCGATACGCACCCCCACGCAGACCATTTCTCTGCCGCCGGATACCTGAATGACAGAACCGGAGTTCCGACTGCAATCGGCGCTAAAGTGGTCGACGTCCAGAAGCTATGGAAAGAAATTTACAACCTACCCCCAAGTTTTCCGACCGACGGTTCGCAATGGCACCGGCTTTTTTCCGACGGCGAACGCTTCAAGATCGGCAATATGGATGTCGAGGTGCTGTTCACACCGGGGCATACTCTGGCCTCGATTGCTTACGTCACAGGCGACGCGGCCTTCATCCACGACACGCTTTTCATGCCAGATGGCGGTACGGCGCGTGCGGATTTTCCCGGCGGTAGCGCGAGTGCGCTGTGGACGAGCATCCAGCGCATTTTGGCGCTGCCGGACGAGACGCGCCTGTTCACCGGGCATGATTATTGTCCGGGCGACAGGAAGCCCTTGTGGGAAAGCACGGTCGCCCAGCAGAAGGCCGAAAACATCCACGTGATCAAGGCGATAACGGAGGAGGAGTTCGTTGCTCTGCGGGAAAAGCGCGACCGAGAGCTGCCCATGCCGAAGCTCATTCTGCAGTCGTTGCAGGTGAACATACGCGGAGGGCGGCTGCCCGAGCCCGAGAGCAGCGGTAAGCGCTATTTGAAGATCCCCCTCGATGCGCTGGAGGGCGCACCCTGGGACGAGTAAAGGTGTTAAAAATGGCCAAGAGCGCAAAGGAACTGGTCGCTGAAGCTACCAGAGACATACGGAGCCTCTCGGGCGCAGACGCCGTAGAGCTCATGGGCGACCCGAACGTCGTCTTTGTCGACGTGCGCGAGGGGGAAGAGCTGCAAAAAACTGGCAAGCTCCGGGGCGCTGTGCATGTACCCCGCGGATTCCTCGAATTTTATGCTGATCCCACAAGCCCGACCCACAAGCGGGAGCTCGGGGCTGGGAAGAAGCTGGTGCTCTATTGCGGCTCAGGAAGCCGCTCTGCCCTCGGGGCCAAGGCGCTCTTGGAAATGGGCGTCACCGATGTCGCGCACGTTGCCGGCGGCTTCCCGGCGCTTCAGCAAGCCGGCGGCCCTCGAGAGGAGGCGGACCGATGATGCACGACATGATGGCGGGCGGGATGATGTGGGGCATGGGCGTTTTCGGTCTCCTCGTCATCGTCGTTCTGGTGCTCGGGGCGATAGCCCTCGCCAAATACGTCTTTTCGCGGAAGTGAGCAGGCCCATGCGTTGCGCGGGTCTTCGTAACTGCGCATCCAGCTGGTGCCCAACAAGGGCCCGAGCCTGGAATCTGGCAAGGCAAAATTAAAAGATCAGAAAGAGCCGCCTGCGGCAGCGCCCCCCTTGATTCTGTAGTGACTACAGAATGTATGGTTACCAAGAGAGTGAGAGAGCTTGGAGCCGAGCGCAATGACAACAGTAAGGGGACTGTGATGACTGCTGATGCCGCGATGATGAGCCATTCAAGCAAGCTGCGCTTTAAAGTCGACGGCTTAGATTGCCAGAACGAGGTTCGTGCCCTTCGCGCTGCGGTGGCGCCGCTTGTCGGCGGCGACGACAAGCTGTCCTTTAATACTCAAGCCGGAGTCATGGAGGTGATATCCGAGAACGCTTCGACGATCGACGCTATTCAACGGGCGGTCGCGACGACCGGCATGCAAGCGCATGTCCTTAGGGAGCCAGCGCAGCAATCTGCACCGGCACTGCTGTTTCGGGTCGAAGGGCTCGACTGCAAGAATGAAGTTGCGGCGCTCAAGCGTGAGATTGGTCCGCTGGTTGGGGGCGAGGCTTGGCTGACGTTCGACACCGCGAAGGGGCTGATGACGGTCGCGCCGCAGCGACAGGCGGCCATCGACGACATCATCGGCCGCGTTGCCCCGACGGGCATGCGTGCTTCCCTTGTTGAGGATGGCACGGCCGAGACGTTGCTCTTTCGCGTCCACGGCCTCGATTGCACGAACGAGGTGGCGGCCCTCGCGCGGGAACTTGGTCCGCTTGTCGGCGAGGACAAGCTCGCCTTCGACACCGCGCGAGGCATGATGACCGTGGCCCCCCAGAATCGGGCAGCGCCCGACGCGATCGGGGAAGCCGTGGCGCGAACGGGCATGCGCGCCGAGCCCTGGTCGCCGCCGGCAGTCTCGCTCAGTGCGGCCGACCGCGCCGGAGTGCCTGAAGGTGCGGCGTGCGGCTGTGCCGCAGAGGTGCAGGAGGCACTCAGTCCGCCGATCCCGACACGCTTGCCCGGCCAAGTCGTGTTTCGCATTCACGGCATGGACTGTGCCGACGAGATCGCGGCGTTGAAGCGCGAGGTTGGGCCGCTGGTCGGGGAAGACAAGCTCGCCTTCGATCTCCTCAACGGCCGCATGTCGATCGACGTGACGCCGGAGGCGGCGCTCGAAGCCCGCATCGAGAAGGCGGTGGCTCGTGCAGGTCTACGCTCCGAGCGCTGGATTGAAGGCGACACTAGCGAAGCCGCGCAGGCTGAAGGGCGGCGCAAGCGGGTGCAGTCGTGGCTGACAACCGCAAGCGGCGTGCTCACGGCGTTGGGCTTCGCGGTCCACGCTTGGCTCGGGGGCGGCGTTATCGCAGCCTTCGAGGCAGGTGAACACGCCTTGGCCTCGACCCCAGTGCCGAGCATGGTGCTTTACACGATCGCGGTGCTCTGCGCGGCGCGCTACGTCGCGCCCAAGGCGTGGCTCGCGGCCAAACGGCTTCGTCCCGACATGAATCTGCTGATGATGGTCGCGGTCGCGGGCGCCATCGGTATTGGTGCTTGGTTTGAAGCCGCTACAGTCTCGTTCTTTTTTGCACTGGCGCTGGCGCTCGAGGCTTGGAGCCTCGGTCGCGCGCGCCGGGCGGTTGCCGCCCTCATGGAACTCGCGCCGCCGACAGCGCGCGTCAAGCTCGAAGACGGCTCCGAGCGCGACGTTCCGGCGGCTGAGGTTCGGGTCGGCGCGCACATCATCGTCCGGCCAGGGGACAAGGTGCCGCTCGACGGCCGAGTTGCCGCTGGCGAGAGCGAGGTCAATCAAGCGCCGATCACCGGGGAAAGCGTCCCCGTATTCAAGGCGGAAGGCGACGAGATCTTTGCCGGCACCATCAACGGAGAGGGTGCTCTTGATGTCGTGACCACCAAAGCGGCGAATGACACGACGCTCGCCCAGATCATCCGCATGGTCGGTTCGGCGCAGAGCCGACGCGCGCCCAGTGAGCAATGGGTGGAGAAGTTTGCGCGTGTCTACACGCCCGTGGTGATGGTACTCGCCATTGCGATCTTTCTCGCTCCGCCCTTGCTCTTGGGCGGTGCCTGGGACGTCTGGTTCTATCGGGCTCTCGTGCTCCTCGTGATCGCTTGCCCCTGCGCCCTCGTGATTTCGACGCCGGTGACGATCGTGGCGGCACTTGCCGGCGCGGCGAAGCAGGGCGTCCTCGTGAAGGGCGGCACACATCTCGAAACGCCTGCGCGCCTCAAAGCCATTGCCATGGACAAGACCGGAACACTCACCGAAGGGCGGCCGCAGGTGGTCGAGATCGTGCCGTTTGGAGGCCGTAGCGAAATGGAACTCCTCGGCTTAGCCGCGGCCCTGGAGGCGCGCAGCGCACATCCAATCGCTCACGCCATCCTCGCGAAAGCCGCCGAACTCAAGATCGCCGCCGAGCCTGCCGAGGCCGTCCAAGCCATCGTTGGCCGAGGCGTCACCGGCCGCGTGGCCGGCAGAGAGGTCTGGCTCGGCTCGCGCCGCTACCTTGAGGAGCGGGGCATCAACTCAGATGTAGTTCTGCAGCGGGCCGATGAACTTTCAAGCGCCGGTCGCACCATCGTCGCGGTCGGCGATGGTCAGGAGGTCTGGGGCCTCGTCGCCGTTGCAGATGCCGTCCGCCCGGAGGCGAAAGGCATTGTTACGGCGCTTCACCTCGCCGGCATCAAACACGTCGTGATGCTCACGGGGGATAACCGGGCGACGGCAGAGGCGATTGCGAAGCAAACCGGCATCGACGAGGTCCGGGCTGAACTGCTACCTGGCGACAAGGTGGCGGCCGTGGAAGATCTGGTGCGGCGCTTTGGGTCGGTTGCCATGGTCGGCGACGGTGTCAACGATGCTCCTGCAATGGGACGTGCCAATCTCGGCATCGCCATGGGCGCCATGGGTAGCGACGCCGCCATTGAGACGGCCGATGTCGCACTCATGTCGGATGATCTTTCGAAGCTTCCGTGGCTGGTGCGCCATTCGCGCGCGACGCTCGCCGTCATCCGGCAGAACGTTGCGTTCTCCATTGCTGTGAAGCTTGTGTTCACAGCGCTTACGGTGATTGGCCTCGCATCGCTATGGGGTGCCATCGCGGCCGACGTCGGTGCGTCGCTGCTGGTCGTTCTTAACGGCCTGCGCCTGCTCAACCGCGGTCAGACCAGCACTCAACAGGGTGGCCCCTCCGGCGGCCTCGGCGTTTCGGCGCACCGGCGTCAGACTCCCGCGATCACCGAGACGGCCCCGGCGTAGCTAGCTCAAGCCGCACCGGTACGATTTCGACCCAGCACAAATGCACTGGCCGGGGAGAACGGCTGAACAATGAGGACTGATTGATCGTGGCGTATCCGAAGTTGATTCGACGAACTGCATTGGCCGGTGGTGCCCTAGCTCTCGCGCTTGCGGTCGATTTCGTCACGAAATGGCTGATCGTTAACATTGTGATGGTGCCGCCGCGCACGATCGAGATCGCGCCATTTTTCAATCTGACGCTCGGTTTCAACACGGGCGTCAGCTTCGGGATGTTCCGCGAGCTTTTTCTTGATCGCCCATTGTTGCTCGCCGGAATCAAGATGGTGATCGTGGCCGGACTTCTCGTCTGGGCCATGAGAACCGAAAAGCCATCCGAGACGATTAGTCTCGGCCTGATTGCCGGCGGTGCTACAGGCAATGTGTTGGACCGGATACGTCAAGGTGCCGTAACTGATTTCCTCGATTTCCATGTCGGCGGCTGGCACTGGCCGGCCTTCAACATGGCGGACACGATGATAACGATTGGCGTCGTCCTACTGATCGCAGCCTCCTTTTGGCCGGCGAGGGCGATGATCCCCGTTCAGAAGCGGCCGCGCCGCGCGGGGTACTGACGTGGCGCTCATAGACGTGTCTTTGCTTGGGCTAGCCACGGCTGTGATGGCCGGAGCCATCTCCTTCCTCTCGCCATGTGTGCTGCCGCTCGTTCCGGGCTATCTGTCCTACGTCGCGGGCGGAGCTGACGGGACAGTTGGCGACGGGAGGACCCGACAGCTTCGTATTCTCGGACCGGCACTCCTCTTTGTTCTCGGCTTTACTACCGTCTTTGTTTCGCTGGGGCTGAGTGCCATGGCGCTCGGCGGATTTCTGCAACGCTATCAGATGGAAGCGAACCTGATCGGTGGCGCGCTGGTCGTAGTCTTCGGTATCGCTATGACGGGGCTCCTGCGCCTGCCGATCTCGCTAATGATAGATCGGCGTTGGCGGGGGCCAGAGCAGATTGGAGGCCCCTTCGGAGCCTTCCTCCTCGGCATTGCCTTTGGCTTCGGGTGGACGCCCTGCATCGGCCCGGTTCTCGGTTCGATCCTCACCGTCACAGCGACTTCGGCCGGTAATGGCGCCGTGCTCCTCGGCGCTTATAGTCTTGGGCTCGGCGTCCCCTTTCTCCTCGTGGCGCTGTTCCTCGGTAGCGCGGCGGTAGTCTTGAAACGCATGCGGCGCACTGGCGCGGCGCTCAACGTGGGCGCGGGGGCGGTGATGATCGGCATCGGCATTCTGATGATGACGGGTCGCATGCAGGAGATTGCCATTTGGATGCTGACGACATTTCCAGCGCTTGGCAGCATCGGTTGAGGTGCGCGGCCGCATACGATCGCTCGGTCGGGGCAGATGGGCCGCGAACTCGTCCTCGGGGCATTCGATCCGCCGCTCGATGGCTCCGTCCTGCACGGCAACATTGTGATTTGGCCTTCAAGGAAAACCATGGTGGACCATCAACCAACTAAAAGGCGCGCGCTGCTCTTCTTGAACCCGCGGAGCCGCAGCGGTGGTAATCGCGCAGCTGATGGCGCTGTCAAGCAGCTTGAGGCTGGCGGATTTATCTTGACGTACGGGCTGTGCGCTCGGTCGGCAGATATGACTCGCGAGGTCAGTCGGCATGCTCATCAGGTGGATCTCGTGATCGTCGGCGGCGGCGACGGGACTGTCAACGCCGTGCTCGAGGGCGTTCTAGAGGCTGGCTTGCCGCTCGGCATCCTACCGTTCGGCACGGCGAATGACCTTGCCCGGACACTTGGTATTCCGAGTGAACCTGCAGCGGCGGTCGCGGTCATCGTCGCGGGCTGCACAAGGCGGATCGACGTCGGCCAAGTCAACGACCAGTACTTCGTCAATGTTGCGAGCATGGGCCTGAGCGTTGAACTCGTGCGTCGTATGACTGGCAACCTGAAGCGGCATTTGGGGCGGCTTAGCTACCCGCTGGCTGCGCTAAAAACAGTGTTTTACACGAGGCCGTTCACTGCCGAGGTGGCGACCGCCGATCGCACGATCCGGCTCCACAGTCTTCAGATCGCAGTCGGAAACGGTGTGTTTTACGGCGGCGGTATGGCCGTCTACGAGGCCGCAGCAATCGACGACCAATGCTTGGACTTCTACAGCGTCGAGCCGCGACGATTTTGGCAATGGCCGCTGTTCCTGACGGCATTCCGGCGCGGTCGTAACCGAAATCTTGTCGGCATGCGCGCCTTCTGCAGCCCTGGCCCCCTTGAGATCCGAACTGACCCGCCGCTACCTGTCAACACTGATGGGGAAATCACGACAATGACGCCCGCCCGCTTCAATCTCTTGCCGCGTGCGTTGTCAGTTTTCGTGCCAGCAGGTGACCAACGCCTTCGAGCAGCGCTCGCAAATTAAAGGAGCCTGCATGACGGAAGCTTGTACTCAGGGCGTCGATACTGGATTCGTTACGTTGGGCTATATCAAGGTCGCCGTGCTGGGCGTTGTCCAGGGGATCACCGAACTGCTGCCGATCTCGTCGACGGCGCACATGCGGATCGTACCTGCGTTGCTCGGTTGGCAGGATCCCGGCTCCGCCTTCTCCGCCGCCATGCAGCTCGCAGCACTGGCTGCCGTCGTCAGCTATTTTTGGGACGACGTGAGCCAGTTGGCCACGAACTCGCTCCGCGCCGTTGTGCATCGGGACTTCCGGGACCGACACTTCCGCTTCTCTGTTTGGATTGGTCTCGCGACGATCCCGATCGGCGTGGCTGGCTTGTCTTTGTCGGGAGTGCTGAACGCCTGCAGTTCTCCTTTGCGCAGTCTCACTGTGATCGGTTGGGCCTGCATCGTCATGGCTGTCCTCCTGGCGTTGGCGGAGATTCATGCCCGCCACAGACGAACACTTGAGAATGTGTCCCTCATCGATGCAATGATTGTCGGCATCGCGCAAATCGGCGCTTTGATCCCGGGAGTGTCGCGCTCAGGCTCCACCTTGACCGCCGCGCTTGCGCTCGGCCTGAAACGGGAAGAGGCGGCGCGATTCTCCTTCCTCCTTGGCCTGCCGGCAATTTCCCTGGCCGGCTTCAAAGAAATTTGGGAACTCTACAAAGCTCAGTTGTCTCTCGACGCCTGGTCCATCCTCCTCGTTGGGCTCGCGGTGGCTTCTATTTCAGCTTTCTTCGCGATCTGGGGACTGATGCGCGTGCTCGAGCGCTTTTCGGCTTGGCCCTTCGTGGTTTATCGAGGCGCGCTCGGCATTTTTCTCATCACCGCCATTGCATTGGGCCGACTCACCTGATTTGCGAACGTTGGAAATCTGCATGAGTGCGAAAGACAACAAAGAAGAATCCGAAATCCAGCTTGACGCGAGTAATGCCGCCGAACGCAAGACCCTGTTGTGGGTGCTCGGCATCAATTTCCTACAAGTGATTGTCGCCGGGTTCGTTGGAGTTATTGCAGACTCCACCGGTCTGCTGGGTGCCGCCTTGGACAATTTAGCCGACGCCGGCGTCTACGCGGTGAGCATCTATGCCGTCGGGCGAACGGTCGCAGCCAAGGCGCGTGTCGCACGCCTGTCGGGCGTCCTTCTGATCGTTTTGGGCCTGGCGCTGCTCGTGGAGGTCCTTCGACGTTTCTTCGTGGGCGCTGAACCGATCGGTTTAGCCATGATTGTTACGGCCATCGCAAACGCCGCGACTAATCTGCTTTGCCTGCGGTTGCTGCGCTCGCATCGAGACCAGGGCGTGCACTTGAAGGCGTCCTGGATCTTTACGACTAACGACATGCTGGCCAACGCTGGCATCGTTGTTTCCGGCGCTGCAGTCATGTTCTTCAGGTCACCGCTTCCCGATTTGATCATAGGGCTGGTGGTTGTTGGGATCGTTCTCAAGGGCGGCTGGGATATTCTGAAGGAGGCGCGCGAGGCGCAACGGGAGGGATTGTCGGTTCGCGAAAAATGATTAGCGAGCGGTTCCTCCGCCTTGCTTGGACCGTACTCGCGGCTTGAGGCAACCAGCCTGACTTAGCTGCGACGAATGGCTACCGCAGCACTTCTTCCTCGGCTCCATAAAAATTGGTTCCGCTGCGAGTGCGTGGCGACGAAGACGAATCTGATGCGCTCGTGAGGCTGCGGATCGTTTCGCTGTTCAAGCCTAGAGAACAAACCTCCGATCTTGATCATATTTCTCTTGATCCTGTAGCGGCTACAGCATGTAGCTTGCCGCACGGTCTTGCACGGCTCGATGGCCAAGGAAGCGGGTACGCCGCGATCGTAGCAGCCTCCTGGAAGCAAGAGTGGCCGCGTAATTCAGGCCACGGGAGGTAGCACCCTGACGATCGAACTGCGCCATCTTCGCTACGTTATTGCAGCCGCCGAGCGCGGAAGCTTTCGACGCGCGGCAAAGGCGCTGAAAGTTCAGGAGTCTGCCATCAGCCGACGTATCCCGGATCTCGAAGACGAGATCGGAGCCGCGCTTTTCGTTCGTCACCATGGCGGCGTTCACCTCACCCAGGCGGGCCAGAGATTCGTTATCCGCGCGCGCCGGGCTCTGAGCCAGATTGGCCACGCGGCCATCGATGCGGGTTCGTTCGGTCGTGGTGAGACAGGCGTGGTCCGCATTGGGATATTTTCTTCGCTCGCTTCTGGCTTTCTGTCCGATCTGCTCCGCGCCTATGTCGGAGCGAACCCCGAGGTCCGCCCCGACCTCATCGAAGGGGCCCCGACCGATCACATCGCCTCGGTTCAAAGGCATCGGCTGGATATCGCCTTCCTGACAGGTCAGCCAATCGCGGATGGCTGCGATCTGGCCCATCTCTGGAATGAGCGGGTCTATGTGGCATTGCCCAGCGATCATGAACTAGCGCGAAAGCGAGAGATCGTGTGGGGGAATCTGCGAGACAGACATTTCATTGTGAGTGAGACCGATCCCGGACCTGAGATCCACGACTATCTGGTGAAGCATCTGGCCGATCTTGGGCACCATCCAAGCGTCGAACGCCACGGCGTGGGCAGGGACAACTTGATGCATCTTGTAGCGATCAGACAAGGTCTTACCCTTACAAGTGAAGCGACGACGGCCGCGCGCTTTCCCGGCGTGGTTTACCGCCCGCTATCCGAGGAGATCCTGCCATTCTGCGCAATATGGTCGCCGCAGAACGACAATCCGGCGCTGCGACGGCTTCTCAGTCTGGCGAGAACTATGTCGAAGGCTGCTTTGCCGGGCTTGCTCCTTGCTGATAGGACTGCCGGACTATGAGGGGTCCGCCTCCTTTGGCGCAATTTGCCGCTGAGACGGAATCACGGCTCGCCGAGCCTTGGCGAACACCCGATCGGTCGCCATAAAACGCTCGATCATCGGTGAGATCAGCTTGACCGGGTCGCCAATCGGCCGTCCGGTCTCGCGGGCGAGTACCTGGGAATAGGCCACGAGGTCGCGGTGAACCGACGCCGGCAATTCGATTGAGACCTTGACGGGCTTGTCATCGTCAATGACCCCGAGCTTCAGCTTCACCATTGGTCAACCTCCGTAGGGTTCGAGGACGAGGTCTCGCGTGACGATGACGCGGACGGGGAATCCCGGACGGACAGTCAGCGTCGGCGCGACGTTCAACTGGCGACGGACGATCTGCTGGCCAGCATCGTTAATCGTGCCTTGCCCGCCGTTGCGGATTGCCTGAATCAGGCGGTCGTCATCGTTTGTGGCGAGCTCGGCCCCGATGCTCAGCAGCGTGGAGAGACCCGCTGCTTTGGCCAGATCCCACCAGTGATAGTCGACGCCGTCCTGCAAGCCGGCATAGCCCTCCGCGTCGGCGCCTGGCTGGCGCTCTAACACGATCGACCGCCCGTTCGGGAAGATCAGTCGGTTCCAGACCAGCAGCACACGGCTTTGGCCGAACTGAACATTGTTGTCGTATTGGCCGATGATGCGTGTGCCCTGCGGCACGAGCAGGATGCGGCCGGTTGGGCTGTCGTAGATGTTCTCGGTCACCTGGGCGGTGATCTGGCCAGGAAGATCGGAGCGGATGCCGGTGATCAGTGCCGCCGAGATCACCGCGCCGGCCTGCAGTATGTTCGGCGATGCCGGCGCCGCGACGCGATCCGGGGAGACCGTCCGCCGATCGGCGGCGGCGTTGAGGAAGGCGAGCTGGCGGTCCTGCGCGGTCGGTGTGGCCGGCTGCGGTGCAAGGCCAAGGCTCGTCAAGTCGGGCAGAGGCAGTTGGGGGTGGGCGGATGGCGTTCCGCCTGGTGATGCCGCCGCCGTGGACGTCGTTCTCGTCTCGGTCGAAGCGAACAGCCGCGCCGTCCGTGCCGCCTCCAGTTCCTGAAGCCGGCGCTGTTCCTCAGCGCTGAGGCCCGGATTGGACGCCGCCATGCCAGGAACCGGGACGGGCTGGCCCCGGTTCTGCGCGTCGAGCATCGGGCGGCCGAGATCGCCGGGCAGTGGTGGCCCGAGCACCGGCCCCGTATAATCACGCGGCAGGCCGGCAAGCCCATCGGCGGTGGTGCGGTTGTCTGTCGAATACAGCTCCTCGTTCGGACGGCCGCCGTCCCGGGTCTGGAGCGCGTAGATCAGCGCGCCGCCGATGCCGACGCTGGCGACGAGACCCAGGCCAGCCAGCACCTTCCTCGACAATCGCGTGACACGGGGCGTTTCGGCGCGCAGCCGCATCGGCGGTGCCGGCTCGCCGGTCAGGGGCTGCTCGACGTTGTCCGGCTCAGGCCCTTCCTCTTTCCGGGAATCGATGTCGCTCACGAAGCCGGCCTCCCGTCGGTGCGGGTGATGCGCACGCGCTTTTGGCGATCGCCCGCGCCGAAGCGCAGCTCGGCGGCGGCGAACAGGCGATCGACGATCATGTGGTTCCCGCGGACCCGGTAGTTCACCAGCTCGGAGGTGTTGCCTTCCGGCCCGACGACGAAGAGCGGCGGCATCTCGCCCTGACCAATGCCGCGTGGAAACTCGATAAAGACCTGGCGGCCGTCGTCGAAGGCACGGAGCGGACGCCACGGCGCACGGTCACCGTCAATCTCGTAGCGGAAATTGACACGGGACAGATCGATGCCGGTGGCGACCGGCTGGGCAGCCTGCGCTTCGACGTTCTGACGACGGAGCGCGATAAGCTGATCATGCGGATATTGCCAGGAGACCGAAGCCATATAAGTGCGTTCGGTCGAGCGCAGCTCCATGTGGTAGGTGCGCAGGTTGGTGTTGATGACCAGGTTGGTCATCAGCTCGGCGCGGGTTGGTTTCACCAGGATGTGGATTTGTCGCGTCGCGCCGGATCCGCTCTCGGTGTCGCCGATGATCCAGCGCACGGTGTCGCCGGCGGCGACGGGTCCCGAGCCAACGAGCTGCTCGCCGGGCTGGAGGGCGATGTCGGTGATCTGCCCGACGGCGGTGTAGACCTGATAGAGCGCGCCCTGTGTGAAGGGATAGACCTGCATTGAGTTGATGAAGCCGTTGCGAACGGGCTGCACACGGGCGGCGGCATTGGCCTGGTTGACGCGAGCGGCCGGATCGGTCGCCTCCGGCGCGCTTCGTGTCGTCTCGACCGGCTTCATCTGGCCGGGGAGCGGCAGCGGCCGGGGGAGTTCGACCACGGTGACCGGCGCCGGGGGATCGACGGTTTGGACGGCGGGTGCTGCGTCATCATAGCTGATCTCCGGCGGCTTCTGCGTGGTGGCGCAGCCGGCGAGCGCACTCGTCGCGAGGAGAAGGAGCGGCAGCGCGGCTTTGCGCAAAACCTGCGATGCGGATGTGTGTGAAGCCGGGTTTCCGGCTTTACGGAAAGACGACTTCATTGTCCCAGCTCCCGTGACCAGTTGATGGCGTTGACGTAGATTCCGAGCGGGTTGGCGCGGAGTTTTTCGGCGGTGCGCGGCGGCTGCACGACGATGGTGAGGATGGCGGTCCAGCGTGATGTCTCGGCGAGAGCGCCGTCCTGATAGCGGCGCTCGACCCAGGCGACGCGGAAGCTCGTGGGGGATGCGCGGATGACGGAAGAAACGTCGACCGAAATCTGCTGCTTGCCGACCTTGGTGAAGGGGTCGTTGGCCCGGGCGTAGTCGTTGAGCGCCATCGCGCCGGCCGAGGTCGTGAACTCATACGCGCGCAGCCAGTTCTGCCGCACGATGATGGCGTCTGCCGGGATCGAGCGGACTTGCTCGATGAAACGCGCGAGATGCCAGGCCATCTGCGGATCGGTCGGCTGATAGTCGGCGGTCGCGGGTGCGACGGCCTGCGCCTGCCCGAGGCGATCGACCTGCACTACCCATGGCACGATCGTTCCGCGCGCCGACTGCCAGACAAGCGCTGTGGCGAAGCCGGCAGACAGGATCAGCGAGCCAAACGCCATCAACCGCCAGTTCTTCGCCTGCACACGGGCGGAGCCGATGCGTTCGTCCCAGACCTGGCCGGCGCGCTGGTAGGGCGTCTCGGGTTCGGGTGATTTGCCATAGTGGGTTGCTGGTCGTTTGAAGAGGCTCATCAGCGGTCGCTTTCGGAAAGGTTGATGGAAGAGCCGCCGCCATGGCTGTCACCTGAGCGGACGGCATGCGCGGCGGCCTGGACGCCATGCGTGATGTTCTGAGAGCGCTTCATGCGCTTGGCCCAATCGGGCGGTCCCTGACGGGAAGAGGTGCTCTGACCGGTGGAGGCGTGGTTGGCGGCCTCCGTCTCGCCGCCGACCGTGCCTGCGGTCGAGGAGCCGCCCGTTGCCTCGAAGGCGGACTTGGCGCCGGCGGAGAAGCTCGACGTCATGCTGTCGGCCGCACGCGACGCGGCGCGCTTCAGTGGAGACCCTGCATCAGATCGGTAACTGCGAGAGCAATCTTGGCAACCACAAAATTGCCGCGGAACTCTATATCGAGGCCGCCAGGATCTTTGATTTCGTTGGGATGGAAGAATATCTGAGCAACGCTCTCGGCGAGCTGGGATACTCGCTACTCGAGGTCGACCATCCGGAGCTTCTCGATAAGCTGGATGAGGGCCTCGTTGATCACGGGCTGGTGGATTTAGCCAACGACACAAAACGCGCCTTCGACCCGGCGCGCCCGCTTAACCACCAGCAGTGCGTTGGGGCCATCCGAAAGCTATTCGGAATCGTCATCCTGCTCAGCCTGAGGGGACATGGCAACAAGCTGGCGGACTTCTGCGCCGAGCTGGCAAATGCGACCGTCGTGGCGATCACTGATCAGGTCGGTGCCGAGACACGCGACCGGGAGGAACTCTTCCCGATCATGATGGTCGGCTACGGTGCCGGGGCGTGTGTCGCCGGCGATCTTGATGCTGCGACCCTTCTGGATCATGTCGGCGAAATCGCGGGTGAAAACTTCGCGCGCCTTGCTGAGCGACATCGACGGATACGAGCCGAGCTTCTTCTTGAGGCGCTTCTGATCTCGCCACTGCTGCGCCATCCAGTCCGCTGTGACGCGAGTGGGCATCGGCTTCATGACTAGGACAAGACGGCCCGTGCCGTGCCCCTCGCCATCAACCAGGCTTAGCTGTTTGCCGGTCTGCTCCACCTGTTTCAGAGCGCGGCGTATTTCTCCATCGGTAAGGCTTGGCACGGGGGCTCTCCCATCGGCTCTCAAGTGGGGTCGCCAGGGGCGTAGTAGGGGTCGGCGACTGGGGTCAAAAGGGCGATTGATCCCCTCAAAACCGACCCCAATATGCCATAGCGTCCGGACGCGCGACAAGCCAGAAAATTCAAGTGATGCAATGGGAAGAAGCGTGATTGAGAGTGATCGAAATAGGTTGAGTGGGATGGTTGTGAACAATCCCATCCCAGTCGCACGCGCGAACGTCGCGCACCACTACGACCTGTCGGACGCGCTCTACGAGCAATTTCTAGACGCAGACCGTCAGTATTCCTGTGCGTACTACAACTCAAGTGACGACACACTGGAGCGCGCACAAGAACAAAAGAAGCGTCACCTGGCGGCTAAGTTGCTACTGAGCTCAGGGCAGCGGGTTCTCGACATCGGATCTGGATGGGGTGGGCTCGGTCTCTATCTCGCCCAGGTTGCCGCCGTTGACGTTACAGGCCTGACACTGTCGACCGAGCAACACGCATACTCCGAACGACGCGCTGCCGAGACGGACCTGGGGGACCGGGTGAGATTCTTGCTAAAGGACTATCGCCAAGAAGAAGGTCGGTATGACCGCATCGTCTCGGTCGGCATGTTTGAGCATGTCGGGGTGGGACATTACCGCGAATACTTCAAGAAGGTCAGGAATCTCCTCACGGACGACGGGGTGGCAATGATCCATACGATTGGTCGCGCCGACGGCCCCGGCGCGACCAACGCCTGGATCAACAAGTACATCTTTCCGGGTGGGTACGTCCCGGCGCTGTCGGAGATTCTGCCCGCCATCGAGTGGGCCGGACTGTACGTGACCGATATCGAGATACTGCGGCTACATTATGCAGAAACGCTGAAGGCGTGGCGGCAACGGTTCATCGCAAACCGTGGGCGCGTCGCGGAAATCTACGACCAGCGGTTCTGCCGGATGTGGGAATTCTACCTGGCCAGTTGCGAAGCAGCCTTTCGCCACGGCGGCCTCATCAATTTCCAGATTCAGGTGAGCAAGCGTGTCAATGCCGCACCGCTGACCCGCGATTACATCCAGAGCTGGGAGCAGCTGCACAAGATTGATGCGGCGGATGTCGATGCGCCCCCTCAATCAGTTTCCCGTCCGGCGTATAGCGGAGGCCTTGCACGGTGACCCTCGTTCGCTCCCTCCTATTCGACCTGGCGTTCTATTCTTGGACAACTCTTCTTTCTGTCCTTGCCTTACCAGCGCTTTTCATCTCGCAACGCGCGGCTGCGCGGGTATCCGAACTGTGGGCGACCGTTTCCCTGTCGCTACTGCGGTCAATCGTCGGACTGACCTACGAGGTGCGCGGCAGACATAATCTGCCCGAAGGCCCGGTTATCGTTGCGCTCAAGCACCAGTCCGCCTGGGAGACCATTGCGCTGTGGGTCTTGCTTAAGAATCCGGCGATCGTGCTGAAGCAGAGCTTGGCGAGGATACCGGTATTTGGCTGGTATATGAAACGCGGCGAGGCGATCATCATCGATCGCGAGGCAGGCCCGAAAGCACTAAGACCGATGGTCGCGGCAGCTCGCTCTGCGATAGCAGACGGTCGCTCGATCGCGATCTTCCCGGAGGGGACGCGCACGCCGGTGGCAGCTCGCCAAGCCTATCATCCCGGGGTCGCCGCGCTTTACATGCAGCTTGGTCTTCCGGTCGTGCCGGTAGCGCTCAGTTCTGGTCTATTCTGGCGCCGGCGCTCCTTCCTAAAACGATCCGGCACGGTCCTCGTTGAGTTTCTGCCACCAATCCAGCCTGGACTTGATCGGCGGCATTTCATGACGGAACTTGAGCGTCGCATTGAGGCCGCGACAGCTATGCTCATCGTCGAAGGCAAGCAAGCGGAGAATATCTCCGGGGCTGTTCCCGCCACCTACGAAGAATATTGACGGAAGCTCATTCACGGTTGAACCGGACAGCATGTAATTGCATTTACCGTTGCTGACCGGCCTGTCCATCATCTTCTCGCCGATCCACATCGCCTTTCTCGAGATGATCATCGATCCCGTTTGTTCGTTGGTCTTCGAGGCGGAAAAGGAGGAGAAGGACATCATGAGCCGACGGCCGCGCGCGGTGACGAGCCATCTGTTCACGTCGGGGCTCGTGCTCTGGAGCCTGCTGCAGGGCGTTCTCGCCTTCGCGGCGGTTGCCGTACTCTATCTGCTTGCGCTGCGGCGCGGCATGCCCGCGGAGGATGTGCGTGCGCTCACCTTCGTGTCGCTCGTCCTGGCCAATCTGGGACTGGTGCTGGGCAACCGCTCCTTCGACAGCTCGGTGCGCGGGGCGCTGCGGTGGGACAATCACGCGCTGTGGCGGGTAAGCGCCGTGGCCGGCGTCCTACTGGGCACTGCCCTGGCGTGGGCGCGCGATCTTTTTCGCTTCGGGCCTCTGCACGCCGATGATCTCGCCGTCGCGTTCGGCATCGCCGTAGGTCTGGTTGTCGTTCTGGAGATCCTGAAGGGATTCTGGCGCGGATGGTTGACGGCCTGAGTCTCGGGGCGAGAGGGCAGATCAATCCTTGCTTGGGTCCGGGGAGGCGCCGCCGGCCCAGTATTGCGACAGGCCGAAAGCGATCAACGCAACCACGGTGAACCCCGCGCCGGCCAGAAAGGTCGCTGCCGGACCGTAAGCGTCCCACAAGCCGCCGGCGATGACGCTCGCGATCAGCATGGCGATGCCCCCCGCGAAGTTGAACACGCCGAACGCCGTCCCGCGCAGATCCTCGGGCGCGGTATCGGCCACGAGGCTGGCAAAGAGGCCTTGGGTGAGCGCCATGTGCAGCCCCCAGAACACCACGCCGAGCATGACCAGAGGAACCGTTGTGCCGAGCGCGAGGATGAGGTCGGCGACGATCAGGCAGACGATGCCGACCGCGAGCAAGCCGCCTCGGCCGATCCGGTCGGAGAGGGCGCCGGCCGGATAGGCGCCAAGCGCATAGACGACGTTCATCACCACCATGACGACGGGCACCAGCGCGATCGGCAGACCGACATTCTGGGAACGCAGGATGAGAAACGCGTCCGAGAACCGCGCGAGCGTCAGGATCGTGGCGACGCCGACCACGATCCAGAACGGGCGGGACAGGCGTTTCGCATCCGCGAGGCGCAGTCGCGGCTTGGCATCGGTTTCACGCCGGACCGGTTCGCGGACGGCGAATATCATCACGGCGAGCGAGATGAACGCCGGGATGATCGCGATCCAGAACACGAAGCGGAAATTGTCGGAGCTGAGTGACATCAGGACGATCGCGGCGAGCGGCCCGACAAAGGCGCCGACCGTATCGAGCGCCTGCCGCAGGCCGAAGCTCGCGCCCCGCACCTCCGCCGGCGCAAGATCGGCGATGAGCGCGTCCCTCGGAGCATCACGGACGCCCTTGCCGATACGATCAATGAAACGTGCGGCGACCACCCAGCCGACCGAGTTGGCCAGCGGAAAGATCGGCTTGGTGACGGCAGCGAGACCGTATCCGAGGGCGGTCAGCAACTTGCGCTTGCCGAGCCAGTCGGACAGCGCGCCCGAGAAGATTTTGGTGATATTGGCGGTCGCTTCCGCGATGCCTTCGATGAAGCCGACCGTCAGCGTCGACGCGCCGAGCACGGTTACGAGATAGACCGGCAGCAGCGCGTTGACCATCTCCGACGAGATGTCCATGAACATGCTGACGAAACCGAGCGCCCAGACGCCTGGCGGCAGCCTGGCACGCGATTTCGGCCCGG
The DNA here is from genome assembly GCF_043193855.2 of Xanthobacter wiegelii. Classification (NCBI taxonomy): domain Bacteria; kingdom Pseudomonadati; phylum Pseudomonadota; class Alphaproteobacteria; order Hyphomicrobiales; family Xanthobacteraceae; genus Xanthobacter; species Xanthobacter wiegelii. Next base: position 89,381 of record NZ_JBAFUY020000003.1, read on the forward strand.
CAGGCGGTGTGTCTGTTGCCATTTCCCAAGGACTCCGAACGGGGGGCGTCTCGCAGCGCGAGCTTTGTCGATACCATGCTTCGAGGCGTATTCCCCCGATGGGATATCGAGCTTCTGTAAGTTCCAAGACATCTCCCTCTGGTAGATCAAACCGGGATTTCAGCAATGCTTGTGTGAGGGAAGCGCTGCGGATGAAATCAATGGAGCAAGGCTGACATGAGTCGCATGCATAACGAGAGGCACCTTGTCGGGCGAATTGGCTGGCTGCGCGCCGCTGTGCTGGGCGCAAACGACGGGATCATCTCGACGGCGAGCCTGATCCTGGGCGTGGCTTCGGCAGCGGCCTCCTCAAGCAATGTCCTGCTGACGGGCGTCGCCGGTCTAGTCGCCGGCGCCATGTCCATGGCTGCGGGGGAATATGTTTCTGTCAGTTCGCAGTCCGACACTGAGCATGCCGATCTCGCACGTGAAAAGCGCGAACTCGCGAGTGATCCGGAGTTCGAGAAGAAGGAACTGGCTCAGATCTATGTCTCCCGAGGCGTCGAGACCGGGCTTGCCCGCCAGGTCGCGGAGCAGCTCATGGCCAAGGACGCATTGGGCGCCCATGCCAGGGACGAACTCGGCATCTCGGAGATCACCACGGCGCGTCCCGTGCAAGCAGCGCTGGCGTCCGCGGCGACCTTTTCCCTCGGAGCGGCCGCGCCGTTGGCGCTCGTGCTCGTCTCGCCATCGAGCTGGCTGCTGCCAGCTGTTTCAGTTGGTTCGCTCGTGTTCCTGGCCCTGCTCGGCATGATCGGCGCCAGAGCCGGCGGAGCCGACATCCTGAAGCCGACGATCCGCGTGACGTTCTGGGGGGCTCTCGCAATGGCCGTGACGGCCGGGATCGGGGCCATCTTCGGCACGGTCGCCTGAGATGCCGTGGCGGAGCGCCAAAAGAATTATTGTAGGCGTCATCGTGCACGCAGCCTATCGAGAAGATACGCGCATCGATCGCGTCATCACCGGCATTCGATAGGCACCGTCGGATGATGACGTCCTTGGTCCTAACGATAGTCGATTTCCTGACGGCACATCGGCATGTCGCCTATCTGGCGGTGTTTCTCCTAGCCCTTTCGGAGTCGATCCCGATCATCGGTGCCGTCATACCGGGTACGGTCGGGATCCTGGCACTCAGCACCTTAGTACCGAGCGGCGCGTTGGTGCTCTGGCCGTTGCTGGCTGCCGCCACGTTTGGCGCCGTCGCCGGTGATGGAGTTTCGTTTTGGCTAGGGCATCGATACCACCGCGAGATTCTTGGCCTCTGGCCATTGAACCGGCATCCGGGACTGATCGAGCGTAGCGAATCGTTTTTCACCCGCCACGGCGACAAGAGTGTTTTTCTCGCACGCTTCACACCGGGCGTCCGCGCCTTCGTTCCTCTCCTCGCCGGTGTGCTGGGAATGCCGGTCCGCCGATTCTACGCCGTCAATGTCGCATCGGCGCTCGCCTGGGCTCCGTCGCATATTCTGCCCGGCGTATTCGTCGGGGCCGCCTTCGGCATTCTCGGCACGGCCGCCAAGCCGCTCGCCGTCCTTCTGGTCGTTCTGGCCGCAGTGGGTTGGGTCATTCTGCATATCGTGCGCTGGACGTTGCGTCGCGGCATACCCCTTCTCATCATTGGTGTGGAACGGCTGCGGGGCTGGGTCGGCACCCGCGACACCTGGCTCAGCCGCAATCTCTCCAGTTTGCTCGACCCAGAGCGGCACGAGGCGCGGACTCTCGCATTATTGACTGTTCTGCTCGTCGGCGCGGCGTGGCTTTTCTTCGGTATCCTTGAAGACGTCGTCAGCAGAGATCCGTTGGTGCTGGCCGACAGCGCTATCTACCGCGCTCTCCAGGATCTCCGCACGGCGCCCGGCGATGCGGTAATGATCGCCATCACTGAACTTGGGGATACCGTCGTCGTCGTGGCGGTCACTGTCATCGTCTTCCTGTGGCTTGCCTGGAAACGGGCATGGCGCACGGCAGCCTATTGGTTGGTTGCGATCGCCGGCGCCTCGGCGCTCAATACCGCGATCAAAATGGCACTGCATCGAGCGCGGCCCGGTGATCTGCACTACTCAGGCTGGAGCGCGTTTTCCTTCCCCAGTGGTCATAGCACAATCAACTTGGTTCTATACGGTTTCCTCACCTTCCTCATCGCGCGTGAGTTTCGCTCGGCACTGCGCGTATCGGTCGCTCTCGGCGCGGCAACCCTGATATTTTTGATCGGATTTTCACGCCTTTACCTCGGTGCGCACTGGCTTTCCGACGTGCTCGGAGGCCTGGCATTCGGGTCTGCATGGCTGGCGCTGCTCGGGCTGTCCTATCTGCGGCGGAAAGTAGAACGCGTTGAGCCGGGCGGCCTGCTCGCCGTCGGATGTGCGGCGGTTGTCCTCGCCGGTGGCTTCAACATCTACCGCAACCACGCAACGGACAGCGATCGCTATGCCGTCAAAAGCGTGCTGCCGACGATGGCCGCCGCCGAATGGTGGGCATCGGGTTGGCAGCAATTGCCAGGTAGGCGGATCGATCTTACCGGCGAGGTGGAGGAGCCGCTGACCTTCCAGTGGACCGGTAGCCTGCGGGACCTGCAAGACGCCTTGCTGCGGGATGGGTGGCACACATCAGCGGCCTGGGAGCTCTTGAGCGCCCTAAGCTGGCTTACCCCATCGGCGGACCCCGCCAATCTTCCGGTTGTTCCTCTCTTCGCCAGCGGGCGTCTTCCCAGCCTCACTCTCATTCGACCCAATAGCGTTGGTACACCCACCGCGTCGCGTCTCGTGCTCCGACTGTGGGCCGTCGACCTCGAGCTCACAAATGGACAGACCGCTCCGCTCTGGATCGGATCGGTCGTCGAGGAACGCCTCTATCGTCCCTTTTCGCTCGTCTCGGTGGCCTCGACGCAGACTGACGTCAATGCGCCGCGACAAGTCCTGGCAGGGTCTCTCGGTGGGGGACGTCTCGTTTTGCGGGCTGTCGAAATGACCGATGCTGATTGGGATGGGCAAGTCCTGTTGGCTCGCCAAGGCGAGGCACCAAAGACAATTTCCGATTGATCGTAGCGCGTCTGCTCAACCGTCGTTCAATTCGGGGCAGAATGCATCCAGTCGGCGTTGGCGCCGTCGCGTGAACGGCGGCCACACGGAACAGCGCCTCGATCAGAGGACATTCCGGCAGTGTGCCGCTAGCGCATCGCACAACCACGTTCTTGAGCATCCACTCCATACACCTCAAATCGGCGATCTTCGCGTGCACGTTGGGGAAGTGCGTGGCGGTGAAGGTCGCCCAGTTTGGCCTCGACGTTCTATGAGCATCAGCATGCACAACCTGCCGTACCGCCCTGGCAACTCTGAGACGCCTCACGTCCTTCGTCACACCTTCGCCAGCGGAGCTGGCGCCTTCGGGTTTTCCGAGCTTACGATCGCGGGGCTACTTGGCCATTCCGCTCGCGGCGTCACGTAAGGCTACGTTCATTTGGACGCTGCGCTTGAGCTTCAGGTGGGTGTCAGCTTGGTAGGGTCTAGTTGCGCCGGCAACAATCCTATGGAAAGACAGCCGAGGCGGCACATGGTTCAGCGTTACTCGAAATTCATGATCGTACTGCATTGGCTGACGGCGATTTGCGTGGTGGTCGCCTGGTTCCTCGGCGAAGGCGGACCACAGATTCTGAAGAACCCTCCAACAGTACACTTCGCGTTCGGTCTCGCCGTGCTGGTGCTCGTGGTGCCGCGGCTCATCGCGCGGCTGGCCGGCGGTGCTCCTCGGCTCGACCCACGCAGCGCTCCCCTGCTGCAGCTTGCCGCCAAGGCCGGCCATGCCGTGCTCTATGCGTTTTTGATCGCCATGCCGCTTTCGGGATGGTACGCCGCCTCGGCGCTAGGCATCCCAGTTACCGTGTTCGGAGTGACCCTGCCGGCCCTAACGGCACCGGTCCAGCAACCTCCGGGTATCGTCGCGGACCTCCACAGCAACGGCGGAACCGTGTTTCTCGTTATCGCCGGTCTCCACGGTCTCATGGCGCTGTACCATCACTTCGTCCTGAAGGACGATACCCTTCGCCGCATGACGCCGGCTTGAATCCTGCTCCATCATCGTCCGCGAGAGGTCGGCGGAAAGCCGGCTGTCGCTCCAGTGCGTGGCCGCAAGCTTTTCAACGTTTCGCCGATACCTGCGGTGGTAGGTGATGCACCGGCAAGTCGTCATCGACGGTACCCACGACCGCACTACGGCAATGGACGGCCACTTTTTCCGAAGGCAACTCGTCCGGCCATTGGAGAATGGCCTCGAAGCCATCCTTCCTCTCGATCGCGGGCGAACGGAGCGTCAGGCTTCCACCCGTCTGGTCCATGATGGAGCGGACGATGGACAGGCCGAGGCCCGTTCCCTTGGCCGATGTGGAGCCGCGCCTGAAGGGCTCAGCGATCCGCGCCAGCGTTGCTCCGGGGACAACCGGCCCCGCATTGATCACGCGAACCTGTCGGCCCGGCCCGGCGATAACCTCGACCAAGCCATCCGGCGCACCATGGATCAGGGCGTTCTGGATCAGGTTGCGCACGGCGATGGCGAAGGCATCAAGGTTGATCCGGCCGACGAGGGCCAGTCCTTGCGCAACCTGCAATCTCACCCGTGACTGCGTCCTCGATGCCACCTGGAAGTCCCGCACCACCAGACGCAGAGCCGGGAGAAGATCGGAGGCCGACTCCGCCTGCGCGAAGCCCGCATCGAGGCGCGAGAGCTGCAGCAGCTTTTCGGACAGTTGCGCCAGGCGCCTCAAGGAGAACTCGACCTCCCTCAGACGCCGGCCGGCCGGCTGGTCGCCGAGTTCGATCGCCAATTGCTGCGTCTGAGCCAAGGCTCCAGCGATCGGCGTTCGTAATTCGTGGGCGCTGCTGGCCGCAAACGCCCGCTCCGCATCCAGTGCCGCGCTAAGGCGCGTGAGCAGGCTTGCCACCGCCTCTGCGATGGGCGCGAGTTCCGCAGGCTGTCCGTCCGACGTCAAAGGCGACAAGTTCCGGCTGCCGCGCTGCGAAATGTCGTGCGTCAACCGCTCGACGGGACGCATCCCCAGCCGGATCGCGATCCAGATGCCGCCCCCGACCAGCGGTATTAGCCCGGCGAGCGGCCACAGGATTGTAGCCAGCGCTGCCCTCAAAGCCGCGCGGCGGTGCTCCGTGCGCTCGACAAGGACGATCGAGAATCCGGATCGGGGGTCCGTCTTCGAAAACAGGCGCTTGCCGTCGACATCCGAGAAGCCGGCCGAGACGAGGACCGGCGGCGAGATGTCCGGGGCGTCGTCCGTCCGCAGAACCATGGCGCCATGCTGATCGATCAGGTAGTAGGTGAAGTAGGCTTCGTCCTCGTCGCGATCGGAACCCCGCACGCGATCCAAGCCATATTTGTCACCCTCGCCGATTTCATGAACCGCCAGCGGCAGCAGACGAAGCGCACCCTGGCGCAAGGATTGGTCGAAAGCCTCGTTGATCTGAGCATACATGACCGTGCCGGCGAGGCCCGCGGCTCCGATCCAAAGCACGGCCATGGTCGCCGAAAGACCGGCGGCGAGGCGCCAGGCTATCGAAGGACGCGCCAATCTCAGCTTCCCGCCTTGTAGCCGAGGCCCCGGACGGTGCTCACGAACTCCCTGCCGAGCTTCTTGCGCAGACGGCTGACATAGACTTCGACGGCGTTGCTGTCGATTTCCGCGCCGAATTCATAGAGTGAATCCTCGATCTCGCTCTTCGTGACGACGGCGCCACGATGGCGGACGAGCCGTTCCAGCACCGCCCATTCCCGCGCGGTGATCCCGGCATCCTCGCCCGCCACCGTGACCAGCCTCAGGGCCAGGTCGATCGAGACAGGGCCGATGTCGATGGCGGGGTTCGGATCGCCGGTGTAGCGGCGCGTCACGGCGGAAATCCGCGCGATCATTTCGCTGAGGTCGAACGGCTTGACCAGATAGTCGTCCGCCCCCGCGTTCAGCCCCTCGATACGGACGGCGATCTGGTCCTGTGCCGTTGCGATGATGACGGGCACCGGGTTTCGCGCGGCGCGCAATTCGCGCAACAAGGCCAGACCGTCACCGTCGGTCAGCCCGAGGTCGAGGAGGATCAGCTCATACCCGACGGTGGCCAGGGCCAATCGCGCGTCGTCGATCCGCTGCACCCAGTCGACGCCGTGGCCGTTTGACGCGATGTGATCGCGGATGGCCGTGCCCAGCACCTGGTCGTCTTCGATCAGTAATATGCGCAAGGTCTCTCCCAAGAAATTGCCTTGAGCAAATACCATCCTATGCTGACGTGAAGCTGAAGGACTATATCAGCTCTCTCCAAAATGGTGTGGGTTTAGCAACGTCTATTGGCGCCGCAACAATAGCTCGAATCTTGCCATGGACGTCGAAGCGATAGCGCAATTCTTCGGGACGGCGAGCATCTGTGCGATTGGCAGTCGATGTGTACGTGTCACAAGACACATCGGATGCTGAGGTTCATCGCGGATGAACACTGTGCGCGGCCAAAGCGCGGTTCCTTAATCAGGATCAAAGATTCCCAACAAGCGTACCACCTAAGGTCAAAAACTCGAAGTCTGAGCGCTCCCGGGAGCCAAGGCTGCATCAGACGAAAAATGCCTGGCAATTCCGCCATCCCTGGATCGCCCTGTCGTCCGGGAGGAGACAATAGAATGAGCCATCCGATTGCACGCTTGGCCGCTCGCGTCGGCGCGGTCCTCCTTCTTGCGATCGGCCTCGCCGGCTGCGGTATCAACGCTGTGCCAACCCAGGATGAGCAGGTGAAAGCTGCTTGGAGCGAGGTGCTGAACCAGTATCAACGACGCGCCGATCTCGTTCCCAACCTGGTAGAAACGGTGAGGGGCTATGCTAAACAGGAGCAGACGGTGTTGACGCAGGTCACCGAGGCTCGTGCGCGCGCCACCCAAGTGACCTTGCCGGCGGACATCCTCACCAACCCGGACGCCTTCCGTCAGTTCGAACAAAACCAAGCATCTCTTGGCGGGGCCTTGGGACGCCTTTTGGCTATCAGCGAGCAATACCCCGATCTCAAGTCGAACCAAAATTTCCTAGCGCTTCAATCGCAGCTCGAGGGCACGGAGAACCGCATCGCCGTCGCGCGGCGCGACTATATCGGCACGGTGCAAACCTACAACACGACCTTGCGCACCATTCCCAGCCGATGGATCGCAGCTATCCTTTATCCGAACGCCAAGGTGAGAGAAACCTTTACGATCGATGAAAAGGCGCAAGAAGTGCCGCAAGTCAAACTATGATCCGCCCCCGCATGCATCCGCAGGTCGCATGGCAAGCACTTCTCGCAGGGCTGGTCTATGTATTGCTTGCCACCGCGCTCTACGCAGCGCCGGTTTTTCCACCCCTCACCGGTCGCGTCGTGGATGACGCAGGTATCCTTTCAGCTGAAACGCAGCAAAAGCTGACACAAATGCTGGCTCAGCATGAGGCGCAGACCGGGAACCAGATTGTCATTGCAACGATCAAATCACTTCAAGGCTATTCCATCGACGACTTTGGCTATCAGTTGGGCCGCGCCTGGGGGATCGGACAAAAGGGTCAGAACAACGGTGCATTGCTGTTGGTAGCGCCGAACGAACGCAATGTGCGGGTTGAAGTCGGCTACGGCCTGGAGGGTCGGCTCACCGATGCACAGAGCAGGCTGATCATCGAGAATCTCATCCTGCCCGAATTTCGGAAGGGCGATTTCAACACCGGCGTTCTTGTCGGGGCAACGACGCTTCTGCGTGTTCTGGGCGGCGATGCGTCTGCCCTGCCCCAGCAAACCGAGCAACGAAAGAGCCAAGACGAAGACGGTAGTGGAGGCGGAAGCGTCATCGCCATTATCGTCATCATGTTCATCTTCGGCCGTTTCTTCTGGCCTCTGCTGTTCCTTGGCGGATTCCGCGGACGGCACGGGGGGCCCGGGCGTGGCGGCTTCTCGCGCGGCGGGTTTTCCGGCGGCGGAGGCTCGTTTGGTGGCGGGGGAGCATCAGGACGCTGGTGATGAAGATGAAATGCATGTCCGACGACGACAGCCGACGCCTACACGAGCTTATGACGACCGTTGAACGGCGCACTGGCGCACACTTCGCGTTGGTGGTCACTCCGCTCAGCGATCGGTATTTGCTTTTTCCGCTGATATGGGCGGCTGCAGCCGCCCTTGCAGTCGGAGGCCTATTGGCGATCTTCTGGCCGCTATTGCCACTCCCCATCGGCTTTCTGATCCAGGCGGGGACGTTCGCGAGCTCGGCTCTGATCTTTGATTGGTTGCCTCTACGTTTGTTGCTCGTGCCTGGCCGGATCAAGCGCGAGCACTGTGTCGGCTTGGCCCGTCGTGAGTTTGCGGCACGGATCCTGGCCGACCACGAACATCGTCCCGGCATGCTGCTCTTCGTGTCCTTGGGCGAACGCCATGTTGAGATTTTGGCCGACAACGCCCTCCACACATGCGTCGGCGAAGCCGCCTGGAACAGGGCCATTGCCACCTTCATGACAGCGCCGAAGCCCGGCAATTCGATTGCGGATGGCCTCATCGGCAGTATAGAAGCCTGCGCCGCCACACTGGAAATGCACTATCCACGGGCGTAGATGGCGAGCCGCGAATGTTGAGTGAAATGCATGATCAAGCTCTGGAAGCACGCACGAACAGACATTGCTCGTAGCTTCATGTCGAGGCCCGCCGGTTTGAATGAGACCGACTTGGATCGCTAGATCAAAGATCCGACATCTTGGACCATGATTGCGCCTGTCACGGCCGGATACCGGCCCTATAGCGGGCGAGCAGAAGCGCGATGGCACAGGAGGCCAACCGCGCGGCCGTCGTGCCTGCACGGCTGGTCAGGATGATCGGGACACGCGCGCCCAGCACGATGCCGGCGACTTCGGCCTCGGCAAGATATTCAAGCTGCTTCGCCAGCATGTTTCCGGCCTCGAGGTCAGGCACAAGGAGGATGTCTGCTTGGCCCGCGACGGGAGTGATGATGCCCTTCGTCGTTGCCGCATCGATGGAAACGGCATTGTCGAACGCGAGCGGGCCGTCGAGGAGCGCGCCGGTGATCTGGCCGCGGTCCGCCATCTTGCAGAGAGCTGCGGCGTCGAGTGTCGATGGAATCTTCGACGACACCGTCTCGACGGCCGACAGGACGGCTACCTTCGGCGTCGCGAGTCCCAGGGCATGAGCCAAGTCGATCGCGTTCTGCACGATGTCGCGCTTGTCGTCGAGATTGGGATTGATATTGATCGCCGCGTCGGTGATGAAGAGCGGGCGTGGATAGCGTGGCGCGTCGATCGCGAACACATGGCTGACCCGCCGCGCGGTCCGCAGTCCATGATCGCGATCCACTACGGCGCCCATGAGTTCATCGGTGTGCAGCGCCCCCTTCATCAAGGCCCCGACCTTGCCGGCACGCGCCATCGCGACCGCCTGTGCCGCCGCAGCATCGCTGTGCTCCGTTGGGACGATTTCAAAGGGGGACAGATCGAGCGCAGCTTGCTGAGCAGCGGCCCGAATCTTTGCCTCAGGTCCGACCAGGATGGGGACGATCAGCTTCTGTTGAGCAGCCTCGATCGCGCCGAGTAGTGATGTCGTATCGACGGGATGCACCACAGCCGTGCGAATTGGCTCAAGACCTTGGACCAATTTCATGAGATGGCGATGCCAACGCCCTTTCTCGACGAACTCTACCTCTGGCAGAATCGTGCGCTGGCGAGAGATTTTCTCCGTTGGCGCGATCACATCTGCAATTCCACTGATGACGATCTCACCGAGCTGATTGACCGCCTTGCAGTCGAGAAGGACGCGATGCCCGTCTTCAATCTTTTCGGCGACCCGCACGGTCACCGTGATGGTGTCGCCGAGACCAACTGGGCGATGGAAACGAAGAGTCTGGCCAAAATAGACGGTGCCTGGGCCTGGCAGCTCGGTGCCGAGAATGGTCGAGATAAGGGCACCGCCCCACATGCCGTGTGCTACGATCTTGTGAAACAGATCGCTCTTGGCGAACGCTTCATCGACATGAGTGGGATTGACGTCCCCCGACATGACGGCAAAGAGCTCGACGTCCTTTCGGACGAGCGTATGGACGATGCTGGCGGTGTCACCGATCCGAATCTCGTCGAACGTCCGGTTTTCGATCGTGCCCGTTTGGTTCATTCCGGCCTCTGAGGTTCTCTACCCGTATTGGAACCAAGCCGAACGGTCCGGGACCTCTGCGCCCTAGCAGCCATGTCGGTGGTGCTGGGGATGGTTGTCGTCGCGCTGGTTATCGATCGCTTGGCCCGAAGCAGCCATCCCGGTCAGATACTTTTCGGGATCGGCCTCGAACGCCTCACGGTTTTCGCGGGACTCGAAATAGTAGGCGCGCTCCCGATAGACCGAAGATATCGACGAACTGCCGCTGACAGACTGCCGGCTTACGGGATCAAGAACCGACCGCGGACCGGCTCCAGCGTCGGATGGTGGGCCGTCTTGCCCGCTTCCGTGGCTGTGGCTTGCCGATCGGCCCATTCCGCGGCCGCCCATGCGGGTCATGAAGAAGAATGCGCCAATTGCAAGTGCGATCCAGATCCAGTTCTGGGAGATCCAATCCATGTCTGCCTCCTGTCGACTGAGGCACTGAGGAAAGCTGAAATCGCAGTGAGAGCTTTGCCGCAGGTTAAAGATCGCCACTTGCGCCGTGCGAAGCGCCGAAGGAAATCGCAGCGCGCGCCGTGAGGGATTGCAAGCCCGCGGTCTTGCGTTTGTCTTGGCGCTCCCGATCAGTGATGTAGTCTTGCATCATAGTGAGCCTGTTCGTATGGCCGGCGTCGACCCGTCCAGCGCCATCGGGCCCCGCAATCGGCCATATGCGCTGGCCCTGTACTATTGTGGAGTTGATATTCTTCCGAGTGGAAATGCATCCGTTCCATTTGAACGACTCGCTGCGGTTTCACCTCTCTGACCGGCGTAGTCACAAATGGCAGCGCCTCGTTCATCGACATGACCGACGCGCTCGATCGATCACTTCACAGTCGCTATTACTGATGCCGTTCTTCGAATTCCACCTTGATGTCCTGCGCCCGGTCCCGCAGGCGAATTGTCAGGCTGATCCGAAACGGTCCATTGCCCTGCATTTCAAAGTAGTTGCCGTAGCTTTCGGTGCCCGCGATCTCCATCGGATTGAGGTTCTTCTGGCTCCCAGCAAGTCCGATTTCGGAGACGCGGGCCGAGACGTCGGCGCCGGTGAGACGGCGTCCACTCCTGACGTCGAAGAGTGCAACAACGATATGGAATTGCCCGCGGGCCATCGGCTGCCCGCCATGCATGGAATTCTCCGTGTGGCCTTGCGGATGACCGCGGACTAATTCCGCCGGCAGGATTCCCATATAGATCTGGACCTCGCCGACGACTCTGCTGTCGCCGCTAGGGGCCGCCATTGCTGTGTGGACCAATCCGGAAAGCAGGATCAGACCCAGCGCCACCCCGACTCTCATTGCTCGCATGGTCATTTGCTCTCCCACCGCTGGCCAACGACCTAAGATGGTGCACGACGTGCCGGCGAGAGTTCGGTCCGTTCCGATCCCGCCAGGACATCAGCCCATCGCGGCGAAAAGGCTGATATCCGAGACGGATTCGTAGCGACGACCGGCAACAGAAAGCTTGATCTGCGTTAAAGAACGTGGGCGGTCGCGGCCGTAACGTTAAATCCTGTCTGGTTTTGGCAGAGACGTCTCAAGAGGACGTTTCAACCGTTGAAAGATCTGGCTAGACGATGACCAACAGGCGTGAGACGAATGCTCAGCATTCGGGCAGTGATCCGGAAGGAGAGGACGCCGCAAAACCAGCGGACGCGGCTGTACGACGAGCGCTTGTCGAGGCACGCGAGGAGTTTCTGGTCTTTTTGCATCATCGGGTGGGCAGCCGGGACGAGGCTGAAGAGTTGTTGCAGCAGTTCTCGCTCCGGGCGATCGAGCGCGCCTGGCAATTGCGGGACGTCCGCACGGTCCGCGGTTGGCTCGGGCGCATACTGGCGACGACACTCGTCGATCACCAGCGACGCGCCATCAGGCGGCGTCGCCGGGAGGTCGACATGGAGCAGTCGGACGTCGAGAACCTGGCGATCGAGCCGGATCGAGAAACCGATGAGGCCGTCTGCAGCTGCCTCCATAAATTGCTGCCGACGCTCAAGCCCGAATATGCCGATGTCGTCTGGCGCTCCGACATTCTTGGCGAGCCGCGGGATCGGATCGCCGCGAGCCTCGGCACCACGCTCAACAACATCGCGGTCCGGCTTCACCGCGGGCGCCAGGCGCTCCGCAAGAGGCTCGAGGAAATGTGCCTGACATGTCCGGTCCACGGCTTCCTCGATTGCCGGTGCGATGAGGCCGAGCGCATTCGCCGGCGAGCTCGGGGCCTCGCTGACGAGACCGAGACGCCGCCTGAGAACGGATAACACAATGAATGCAGATGACCTCACCAAGCGCGTGGCGATCATCACCGGCGGAACGCGAGGGATCGGCGCCGCGATTGCGCGTCGCTTCAAGAATGCGGGATACGCGGTTGCGGCCGTCTACCACGGAAACGCGACAGCGGCCGACGCGTTCTCGGGCGATACCGGTATCCCAGTCTACAAATGGGATGTTGCCGATTTTGACGCCTGCCAGGATGGCGTGGCCAGCGTGGCGAACGACCTCGGCGGACCGGTTGAGATCCTCGTCAACGATGCGGGCATCACCCGCGATGCCATGCTGCACAAGATGACATCTGCCCAGTGGGGCGAGGTCATCGCGACCGACCTCACCTCCTGCTTCAACATGTGCCGAGCAGTCATCGGCGCCATGCGTGATCACGGCTTCGGCCGGATCGTCAATATTTCCTCGATCAACGGTCAGAAGGGGCAGCTTGGTCAGACCAACTATGCAGCCGCGAAGGCTGGCATCCTTGGTTTCACCAAAGCGCTCGCGCTCGAGACGGCGTCGAGGGGCATCACCGTGAACGCGGTCGCGCCCGGCTACATCACGACGGACATGGTCGGTGCCATGTCTGAAGATGTTCTCGCAAGGATCGAGGGGCAAATCCCTGTCGGGCGGCTGGGCAATGCCGACGAGGTCGCACGCATCGTCCAGTTCCTGGTGAGCGAGGATGCGACGTTCATCACCGGCTCAACGGTCACCGCCAATGGCGGCCAGTACATGGCATAGGGCCACCCCCCGGGAAATCGAAAGGACATCCACATGGCACAGTCGAACGTCGTGCTCTGCACCCCGGTGCGGACAGCCATCGGCACGTATGGCGGAACGCTGAAAGACATAGGCGCCCCCGAGCTCGGGGCCGCCGTGATCAAGGAAATATTGATCCGCGCGAAGATCGCAGACGGTGCGATCGGCGCCGTGGTGATGGGGCAGGTCGTCCAGGCCGGCGCCAAGATGAACCCGGCGCGGCAGGCGGCGATCAAGGCCGGCGTTCCGGCCGGCGTTCCGGCGATGACCATCAACCGGGTGTGTGGTTCGGGTGCGCAGGCGATCGCGACCGCCGCGCAGGAGATCATGCTCGGCCTCGCCGAGAGCGCCATCGCCGGCGGCATGGAGAACATGGACCAATCGCCCTACCTGATGTCGGGCGGACGGTGGGGCTACCGCATGGGCGATGCCCAGATCTACGACAGCATGCTGCGCGATGGCCTCAACGATGCCTTTTCCGATCACCACTCGGGCTTGGTGACCGAGGACCTCGTCAGCAAGTTTCAGGTGACGCGCGAGGCGCAGGACCGCTGGGCGGAGCGGACGCAGCGGCGCTTTGGCGCGGCGCAGGCGGCCGGCAAGTTCAATGCCGAGATCGCGCCGATCGAAATCCCCGGTCGCAAGGGGCCGACGATCTTCGACAAGGATGAGCACAACCGCCCGGACGCAACGCTGGAGTCGCTGGCCAAGCTGAAGCCGGCTTTCCGCAAGGATGGAACCATTACCGCCGGCAATGCACCGGGCCTCAACAGCGGCGCCGCGGGCATGATCGTTGCGGATGCCCGCTGGGCCGAGAAGCACGGCCTGACGCCGATGGCTCGTCTTGTGGCCTTCGGGGTCGGCGCGGTCGAACCCGGCCTGTTCGGTCTCGGGCCGGTTCCCGCGGTTCGGCAGGCCTTGGATCGCGCTGGCTGGACGCTCGGCGACGTCGAGCGCGTGGAAATCAACGAGGCCTTCGCGGCGATCGTCTTGGCGCTCATCGGAGAGCTCGGGCTCCCGGAGGACATCGTCAATGTCGAGGGCGGCGCCATCGCACATGGCCATCCGATCGGTGCGACAGGAGCCGTGCTGACGACCCGCCTCCTTCACGCGATGCACCGGGACGGTCTCCGCCGCGGATTGGTGACACTGTGCATCGGCGGCGGTCAGGGGGTCGCTTTGGCGCTTGAGGCTCTCCACTGACCGCGAGAGCGTAAAAAGCGACCCATCGCAGCAAATCGAATGTCGCGTTCCTGAAACTGCAACCAAACAATCAAGGAGAGAACAATGGCCACGAAGAATGAGGCGCCAGTTGGTTTCGATCGCATGAACGCTGTATTCGCATGGTGGGGACTGTCGGGCGCCGACAGTACCGACAAGCTCGACGGCCAGTTCAAGCGGTTCCAGGCCTTCACGTCCGATCTGCAGAAGGCCTATGGCGAGACATACAGCGCTCAGATGAGCACTCTCCTTGGCGCCAATGAGCGGATCGGACGCTCGCTTCTGGAATTCGTGCAGTGCCGGCGACCGCAGGATGTGATCGCGGCAGAATCGAGCGTCATGGCGGCCATCCTGGAAGAGACGTCGTTGCAGACGAAGACTTGGCTCGATCTCTCGCAGAAGGTCCAAGACTACTGTGCGACCATGGCACGGGAGACCGCAGGCGAAATCCGTCAGCAGGCAAATGGAACCCCTGACACCGGAAGCAGCGTCAAGGCATCGTAGCCGCATATAGTGTTGACGAGCGTCCCGCGGGGTCTTGCCGAGACCGTGGCGTGCGGCTGGCACGGCAGCCGGATTTCTGGCCGCTGTTCAACTTCCTCGCCCTTAAGATCAGATGATGGAGATGGTGATGCCCGAAGCAAGATCGGATTCCGCGCTGGTTGACCAGCCGAAGGCGTCGCCGGGTCGGCAATTGGCTGTTCGGCGGGATATCGTAGCGGCGGCTACGGTGAAAAGCCTGGAACCGGCCGTCGCGGCGAATCCAGTCGGACTGCCGATCAACATCGGTGATCCCTTGGCCTATCAGAGGGATGTCTTCGAACGGTCGATTCTGTTTTGGGACACGCTGCGCCAGCGTGCCAACAACATGATCGCCCATGAGCGCGCCGGCAAGCCGCCGCTTCTCGACTTCGACTATGAGACGCTGGTCGATGCCCGCCGTTTCGAACGACCTGTCAACTACGCCCTCCTGCGGATCACCCGGATCGGGGACGATTGCATCGAGGATTGTATCGATCCGGCGAAGCCACCCGTCGTCATCCTCGACCCTCGAGCCGGCCATGGGCCCGGCATCGGCGGCTTCAAGCGCGACTCCGAGGTTGGGATCGCCATGCACGAGGGCTATCCGGTCTATTTCGTTTCCTTCTTTCCGGAACCCTGCGTGGGCCAGACCCTGGCGGATGTGCTGCATGCGCTCGGACGCTTCGTCGAGGACGTGGTCAAACGTCACCCCGGCAAGCCTCCGGTGCTCTATGGCAACTGTCAGGCCGGCTGGGCGATCACCCTGCTCTCGGCGGATTGCGAAGGCTTGGTCGGCCCCGCCGTGCTCAACGGCTCTCCGCTCTCCTATTGGGCGGGAGAATCGGGCGTCAATCCGATGCGGATCGCGGGCGGGCTGCTCGGCGGCGTCTGGGCCACCCACCTTCTCGCCGATCTCAACGACGGCCGCCTGGACGGTGCGTGGCTCGCCTTCAATTTCGAAAACCTTCAGCCCGAAGCCGTCTGGGAGAAATATGCCAACCTGTTCACGCATGTCGACACGGAACGGGAGCGCTTCCTCGAGTTCGAGCGGTGGTGGAATGGCTTCTATTTCCTCAGCCGGGAAGAGATCGTCGCCATCGTCGAGAACCTCTTCATCGGCAATCGCCTCGAGGAGGGCAAGATGCGGATCTGCGAGGGTTGCGTCGCCGACCTTCGGCGTATTCGCAATCCGCTGGTGATCTTCGCGTCCTACGGCGACAACATCACCCCGCCGCACCAGGCGCTCGGCTGGATCCCGGTGGTGTACAAGGATACGAGCGATCTCAAGGCCGCCGGTCAGCGCATTGTCTACCTGACGAACCCCCATGCGGGCCATCTCGGCATTTTCGTGTCAGCCAAGGTGGCGCGGTTCGAACATCGCGCGATCCTCGAAAGCCTCGGCGAAATCGAGACCCTCGCCCCCGGCCTCTACGAGATGAAGATCGACAATCCGACCGGCAATCCCGACTGCGATAAGCCGGAATACTCGGTCCGGTTCGAAGAGCGGCGTGTCGAGGATCTTCGGTTCGCGACGCCGCGCGCGGAGTTCGAGCAGGTTCGCCATCTTTCAGAGGTGAACGAGCAATTCTACAAGGCCATGGTCAGCCCCTTCGTTCGCGCGCTCTCCAATCCCTGGACTGCGGCGACGCTCGAATGGCTCCATCCGATGCGCACGAGCCGCTACCTGCTGTCGGAATCCTTCAGTCCGTGGATGCGTGGCGTCGCTGCGCTCGCGCGTCTGATCGAGCAGCGCCGCCAGCCGCTGCCGGAGGACGATGCCAATCTCCGTCGTGAGCGGGAGGCGATTGACCGTGTCTCCGAGGTGATCGAAAACGGCCGCAGGCAGCGCGACGCGACGGAGGAACGGGTCTTCCAGGCGCTTTACGATGATGTTCCCGCCTCGGCTCGGCCAGCAGCGCCACCGGCCGTATAGGCTTGACACCGTCGTCGTTCGCCATGGCAAGCCGGTGCAATTGAACGTTTCCGCGGGAGGAGACGGCGCTCTGTTCCGAGAAGGTCGCTTTCGCTGACTCAATAAGCGCGCGGACCTGTCGGCCGGACAGACGGTTCGGGTGGAGACCATGCCAGACAAGCCCGGCAAATTCGGCTTCGGCTGCCAGATGGGGATATTCACGGACAGGCTTGTCGTGGAGTGAGATCGCATCTTTGGGCGCAGACGCGACCCGTGACGCCGCAACGCAAAGGGGCCGCTGGTGACGGAAGATCAGCGGTTGTCTTTGCGCAACAATGGAGCCGAAGGAGCATGACGCGGCAGCTCGCAACAAGGCTGGATCGGACATTCCGCCCGCTCCATCCCATATTGTCCCGGTCGATCGTCCATCAGCGGATCCAGGACATCACGAGCTGAGGGTCAAGACCTGCAACGTCGACGAGTTTGTCCGGATCCAGGATCCGGAGCCGTCGATAATGGAATTCCAGGATCCTATCCTTTCGCAGATCCCTTAGCACCCGGTTGACATGAACGAAGGTCAGACCCGTCGCATCTCCGATATCTTCTTGGGTCAGCGGAAGATGCATCTCCTCGATATGACTGCCCGGCCATTGCGCGCGGTAGCGGACGAACAGCTTGAGCAGCAGGTGGGCAACGCGCTCACGGGCTGAATGCCGCCCAATGCTGGTAAGACGGTCATAAGCCAGGGTGCAATCGCGCGCGATCAGCCACGCAAGCCGCAGACCGAACTCCGGCTGCTGTTTGACGATCGGTGGAAGCGCCTTGCGCGGAATTGTGCTGACGACGATATCCGTCAAGGCTTGCGCGCCAAATGTCATCATCGCGCCGCCGCCGGGATGGAATCCAAGCACGGCGCCCGGCAATGCGAAGTGCAAAATCTGCCGTCGCCCATCTTCCAATAAATTATAGAGAATGACCCAACCTTCAAGGAGATTGTAGATCGAATCGCACGGCTCACCGAGGCTGAAGAGATCCTGGCCGGCCTTGAATTCCCGATCAGCAGATTTGTAACTCGCGATCACACAGGGCGATCCCGGCTGGCAATCGCCGCACAAACCCCGGTTAGCCCGCGCGAAGCAAGCCTCACAGCCCGGGGGTTGCTTCGTCGTGCCATTCCCAGGCATCGGCATACGGGCGTTCCTTTCCGCATCACTGATCGTGTTTGCGGTTCCCCAAGGAACTGGGGACCGGACCACCCCGGGTTGCAGACCGTCGTATCGGCCATGGGCGTGATCCCGCGACGCTCGGATAGTGCTCTCCAAATAAGACGCTTGGCTCGGAGTCATATTACAGTCCTCGATCTGGTCGGTTTCACCTGGAAGGTTGAATCCATCTGACCAGGTCGCCCGGCTCGGCCGGCCGCTTTGGCGGCGCGACGCCAGCGGGAATGGAACAATCAAGCCACGCTCCCGATCCGCGCAGGGCGTGGACCGTTGGCAGCTAGATCGCGCTCCGCTGGGCCGATCGACCCGCTAGGTCGAGCGCCGAGGAACTGGGGGGTCGAGTCCGGGGATGACCGAGCCTGGGTCGGCTTCTTCGGACCCCATCCCTACTGAAGAGCGCTCGAAGGCATGGGCCGCGAGGCTGCTAGGGAGGGGCGCCAAGCTCGTTGAGCAGGTGGCCGGGCAGGAGCAGGTACTCATCGGACAGCAGGGCTTGTCCGAATTTGGACACTCCGGGCAGTCGTCGCATTCGTCACTGTGGGGCCCAAGGCCAGAAGCGCTCACAACCACCATGGTCGCATCAGCAGTGATCGCTACTGTCCCGGCCATACTCCGCCCGCTCAGCGTCATGATGATCGCTGTGGCGAAGATCAGTATGGCGAGGAACCGCAGCATCCGCCTCTTTCCAAGAAGGCCAGAACCGGAGGCTATCACACCGCCCCGCAGCTACCAATTTGCCCGGCGGAAACCTATACGGGGAAAGGCCCGGCGAGATTGATTGAAATCAAATGCCGGGCGGGGCGCATCAACCGCCCGGAAACCTGCGCGCGGGGCAACTCTGCGGCCGCCCGTCGGATGCTCGGCAGATGATGTCATGCCGCGCTGCCCGCGCGAATGTTTGATCGAGTTTAAAGTCCGATATGTTAGCCGGTCCCATAATTGCCCGACTCTGCTGGTGTTCAAACGAGGAACCGATGGCTAGGTCCGCCTGCGTACCACCCCCGCCGGCAAATCGCATTGCGATCATCGTGATGAAATCCGACGCGGGCCCAGCACTCTGCCCCTTCTTCGGCAAGTGCGATGGAATATGGATCGTCGATACCGCCACGGGCGCGACAGAATTCCGCGCCAACCCGCAGCGCACGTCCGCAGCGGTATGCGATCTCATTGTCGCAGCCAGACCAGGTCGCTTGATCTGCGGCTTTATCGGCGAGCCAGAGAAACAGAGACTTTGTGCTGCTGGGATCGACGTGAGGCTCGGCTCGTGCGTGAGGACGATCCAGGAACTCGTGGCCTGCTTTTCCGCTCTCGTTGCAGCATGACGCCGGCTGCCACGGGCCGGGGCAGGCGAGGCATCTGATCGGTCCTGCTGCATCGATCCACACCCGGCGGATGTTTAACCGGGATCAAAGATTCAGAACAGATGGCCGGCCATGGTTCGAGCGCTGTCGTGTCGCTCGGAGGATGGCGTCTGGCCGATGCAAGCCTGCATCGTCTAGCGACCTCTGGACGGTTGCAGGGCGTGCCGGTGCGTCCTGGTCTGACGTGGGTGGAGTTTCCAATGGAACACGGCGGTCATGGTGGTGAGGGTGGCTTCTTTCGCTCCCGCGCAAATTGGGTCCTGATCGGTTTTCTCGCGATCGGCGGCTTCTATCTTCTGACCGAGCATCGCGCGCATCTCATCCCGTATTTGGGGTATTGGCCGTTCCTGCTGATCCTCGCCTGCCCATTGATGCATGTTTTCATGCATGGCGGCCACGGCGGACGGGGAGGAAGCAACGACAGCGGCAGCGGATCGGCGGATGCCGGCCAGAACCAGCCTCACAAACATTGAGCCGCGATCAACGGTCCGGAGGTCGACCATGCACGACGATGTTCCTGCCTATGGCCTCTGGTCACTGGTGATTATCAATTCGGCGATCTTCATCTTCTTCGCCTTCAGTTTTTTCAAGCCGCAGACAAAGCGCGACTGGCGGTCCTTCGGCGCCTTCAGCGCCTTTCTGGTCGCGCTTTTCACCGAGATGTATGGGTTCCCGCTGACGATCTATCTGCTCTCCGGCTGGCTACAGAGCCGCTTTCCAGGCGTCGATTGGTTCTCCCATGACGCCGGGCATCTTCTCGAGGAGATGTTCGGCTGGAGAGCCAATCCGCATTTCGGGCCATTTCACCTCCTGAGCTTCGCATTCATCGGTGGCGGCTTTATCCTGATCTCGGCCGGCTGGAAGGTGCTCTACGAGGCACAGCGCCATCAAACGCTCGCCACCACCGGCGCCTACGCTTATGTGCGGCATCCGCAATATGTCGGCTTCGTGCTGGTGATGTTCGGCTTCCTGCTGCAATGGCCGACCTTGCTGACCCTCGCGATGTTCCCGGTGCTGGTGTTCATGTACGTGCGTCTTGCCCGCGCCGAAGAACGCGAGTCTTTGGCGGAATTTGGCTCTGACTATGAACGCTATATGCGAGACGTGCCGGGCTTCATTCCACGGCTCGGCGGCCCGAAAAGTAGCCACGCCGGCCAAGGTTGAACAGCGAGTTTCGGGCCTCGCCGTAGCAGGCTCCGCCCTGTCATGACAACTCACAACGCGAAGGAATCGGCTCCGATGATCAAGATGCCCTCGATCTCCATCCTGTTTTTCAGCGCCATGCTCCTCGCAGGGTCACCCGCCTCGGCTAATGATGAGCACCATCCGGCCGGGGGCGCTGAAGCGCCCGCCACGCCTTTGAACGCGCCCGGATCACAAATTCCCATGGGTGGGATGATGTCGATGATGGGTACTGGCGGCATGCCCATGATGGGCATGATGACCGGGCACATTGAAGGCCGGCTGGCATTCTTGAAAACCGAAATCAAGATCACCGACGTTCAGGAATCCAAATGGAGCGTGTTCGCAGACGCCGTGCGAGCCAACGCGAAGGCGATGATGGGCATGCGTGAGGGCATGATGCAGGCACGTGACGGCGCTCTTCCAGTGCGTCTTGAGCGGATCGAGAAGGCCATGGCTCTGTGCCAGGAAGCGCTCCAAAAGATCAAAGTAGCGGTGGAGCCGCTCTACGCAAGCTTCAGCGAGGAGCAGAAGCGCACCGCCGATCAGTTGATGGTGAGCCCGATGGGCCTATTCTGAACGGACGGCGTCTGCTGAGAAGCAGAGCCATCGCGTCGCTTCAAGCTCGTCTCGGTGAGCGACGCGGGCCGCGCGGACCACGGCTACATATTTCATGGCGCGTCGTCGCCGAACCCGTCCTGCAGCCCGGTAAGGGTTGTCAGCGCTTGCCTGACCCGCTCTTCCTGACCAACTGCCGCGGTGCTGGCAGCCATCGCTTCGAAGTCGCGACGCTGAGCGCTTTCCGACGCGGCCAGTAGATCACTGATGTTGCAGTTCTCCCCAGGCGGAACCAATGGCTGGTCACCAAGCGAGAGCTGCTTGCGGGCCAGTCGTTCGACTGGCTTCACCCTCGTGATCACCAGCGGCGCCGGAAAGAAAGCGGGTTCCGCCGCGGCTTGCCGCTTGGCTGGGGCCTTCTTTCCTGGGGGTTGAGGATTTCGCCTTGGCGCCCGTTGCGCGGCGGCTTGGAGCGGTGGCCGGGCGACCGTGTCGTCTTCGGTGCTCTCGGCGGCCGGCGCCGGATTGATCGCGCCGCCCAATGCCTCATCCTTCCATTCGCGCAGGCTCGGCAACGCCGGCGGATTTCCCTTCGCCGCCTCGTAGGGCCGTCGATAGGGCTTGTCGAGATAGTGGCGGATCTTGGTAAGCTCGAACGAGCGCGAGTTCTTCACCATCAGGATCGACACGCGGTCGGACATCTCGCGCAATTCGAGCGGGCTGCGTAGCGGGCGCGGCGTGTAGTGCGGCGCCCAGGCGCGCGGCGCGAAGATCCCCTGCCCTGGCCGCATCACCGGCGTTTTGTAGACCTGCGTCGTCTCGCCGAGCATCTCGGACACGAAATCCGACGTCTCCAGATCGTTGATCTGGATGAACAGCTTGATCTGCGAACCGGACACGGTGGTGATGCGCGTGTTGCGGCCATAGAGCTCATCGAGCTGGGAGATGTCCTGCATCACGATCGCCATGCGGAAGCCATAGCCGGCGCTGATGGTAATCTTGGAAATCAGCGAGTCCATGCGCCCGACATGGTAGAATTCATCGAGCATGAGCAGCACCTGGTGCGGCTCATCCTCGCCCGGGATCCTCACCATCATCAGATCATGGATCTGCTGGAACAGGATGCGGATCAGCGGACGGAAGATGGCGAGCTCGGCGATGGTGCAGCCGATGAAGATGGTCATCGGCTGGCGGCGCAGCTCGCGAATGTCGAAGTCGGACGTCTCGGTCGCCGCCGAGATCAAGCCGTTGTTCCAGAGCGACATGGCCATGTTGACGTTGAACACGGCGCTGTTGCGGGTCTCCGGCTCGAGCGCGATGTACTGGTTGAAATTGTCGATCACCCAGGTCGGCAGATGCTGCCGCTCGGTCTTCACGATCGCCCGCAGCACCGACGAGATGTCCCGTCCCGTGGTCGTCATCCGGGCGACCGTGCGCATGTGCTGCGCCCCGGTGATCAGCGGCGACGAGAGCACATACCCGATCAGGGCGGATAGCAGCAGTCGCCCCGCCCCGGCCCAGGTGTCATCCGCTTTCTCGGGGATCACGAAGGAAGCGACGACCAGGCAATCGGTCGCCATGCGCTCGTCGCGGCGCACGAAGTCGAGCGGGTTGTAACGGTGCGTGTCATTGGAGCCCGGCGAGAACATGAAGACCTTGTTGCCCATGGCCTTGCGGTGGTTCGCCAGCGCGTCGAAATTCTCCCGCTTCGGATCGAAGAACACCGCCGAACCTTGCCAGAGATAGCCGTTCGGCAGCACGAACCCGGTCCCCTTGCCCGATCGCGAGGGCCCGACCACGAGGATGTGGGCTGGCTCATCCGAACGCACCGTGACACCACCGATCGTCCCCAGCACGATGCCCTGCTTGCCGGTCAGGCCCTGCTTCGCCGCCTCCATCAACGTACCGAAGCGCGCCGCCCCAAAGGGCATCTGGCGGCGATTGATGAAGGCGAACAGCCATCCTGCCAGACCAAGGGCAATGACCACCCCCGCCGCAATGCCGGCGCGGATCAGCGCCTCGATCTGTGTCGCCGGGTAAAGAAGACGGGCATGGAAATGCTGCCAGGCGACCAGGAAGAAGCCGGCCGAGCGGTCGGCATTCTGCAGCCGCAGCAATCCCCAGCGGCTGGCGCCCTCGCCCGGAAAGCGCGCCGGGGCCCAGCGCAGCCCGACGACGATCTCATAGGCCATGCTCCAGAGCAGCCAGAAGGCAATGGCGAGCAGGATCGCAATGCCGATCCTATAAACGACGACGCGGGCCATGGCCGGCCATCCTTCCTGTCCCCCCTGCCCTCTCCGCCCGCCACTCCGCCATCCGCGAAAAATACACGGCCGAGGTGCCGCGCCAGCCGCCGACCTTGGTCTGCTGGATGACGATCGGCAGGACGGATTTGATGTAGCCAACGATCTCGTCCCGCCGCAGACCGAGCCCGGCCTGCATCACCATCAGCGCGAGCTGCTCGAACGCGCCGGCCGGACTATCGGCATGGACCGTGGTGATGCTGCCGGGATGGCCGGTGTTGATGGCCCGCAGAAACGAATAGGCCTCCGCACCGCGAATCTCGCCGAGGAAGATACGGTCCGGACGCAGGCGCATCGAAGCCTGCAGCAGCGTCTCGACGGTGACGCGGGCTTCACCCTGATCGCCCTTCGAGGCGACCAGCGGCAGATAGTTCCTCTGGATCGGGTTCACCTCGCGGGTGTCCTCGATGGTGATGATGCGTTCCTCGACTGGGACCTCCTTCAAAATCGCGTTGAGGAATGTCGTCTTGCCGGAGGAGGTGCCACCCGAGAGCAGGATCGAATAGCGGTTCACGACGGCGAGGCGGATGAAGTTCTCGATGCGGCCGGCGTCGAGATGCGCGCAGAGCTGCCGGTCGACATCCGACAATTCGCCCTCAGTGACGGTCGCGACTTTCTCGAACGAGCCGAGCCGGCGATAATCATCGAGCCGCATCTCCTTGATGACCTGCTTGCGGATCGCGAAAGCCCCGCCCGCTGTCGTCGCCGGCGGCATCACGCCTTGAAAGCGTTCGCCCGTCGGCAGCGCCGCCGACAGCAGCGGATGCTCTTCGTTGACGCTCTGGCCGGAATGACCGGCAATGCGTTCGGCGAGGTGTCGGATTGCGAGCTCGGTGAGCTCAGGAACCGGATGACACTCCATCGCGGCCTGACCGAAGCGCTCGACCCAGACCTCACCGGGGCCATTGGCGCAGATCTCGACGACCTGGTCGTCGTCGAGCCAAGGCCGAATGGGCCCGAGCGCCCTATCGAGGAAGACTGTCAGGTTTCGCGCCGGCGCGTTCACGCTTGAGCTCCCTGAGCGCCTCCTTCACCGGATCGGGGTAAAGGGAGGAGAAATCCAGGTCCCGGCGCACGAAGACGATGATCCGCGTGCCCTGGTCGAGATAGATCGTCGGCGGGATGTTGATCGAGTTCTTCAGCGCCTCCTGGGCGATATTGGTTAGCGTCTGCGAGACATTCTGCGCGGCGATCTGGCGGGCCTGGAGCGACTGGCTGTTCTGGTTGGTGCCCGTTTGGGTCGTGGTGACGAGGCCCGTGACCGGATCCGTCGTCGTGATCGTGGTGCCATTATTATTGTTGTCGTACTGGCCATAGCCGCTCAGGAATTGCGAGACGCCGCCGACGACCGACAGCATGATCGCGGAGCCGAAGCGCTCGAGGTAGTGATTGTCGACGAAGCCGGCATTGCCGGCGCGGCCGAGATCGTCGGTGCCGTTCGAGCCGAGCTGGACCGACACCCCATCCGAGCGCAGCAGCCGCGTCCACACCACGAAGACGCGGGTCTGCCCCTGCGAGATTCCGGACTTGTATTCGCCAACGAGCCGGCTTCCTGCCGGGATGAGAATGCGGCGGCCGTCGAATGACCAGACATTCTCAGCCGTGACGGCGCGCACCATGCCCGGCAGGTCGCTCTGAACGGCGGTCTCAAGAATCCCGCGGATCATCGTGCCCTGTGCGACAAGCGCATCGATCCGATCGTTCTTCACCGCCTTCGCGATCTCGACGCCGGCGCTCGTGACCGACGCCAGGAAGCGGCGGTTGGGGTCCTCGTCCTGCCCGGCAGCCGCGCGCGCCGGATCGGCGGGACTGCCAGCTGCATCGCTCGGACTGGCGTTGTCGGCAATCACCTGCGGCGCGCGGAACCGTTCCCACTTCCGCCGCTCCTCTTCCTGGCGCAGCCGCTCGAGTTCGGCCAGCCGGCGCGCTTCATCATCGTTCGGTGCCGACAGGGCGAGCGGTGGCTCGGGTGGCGGCGGCGCCGGCAGTGCCAGGGGCGGCGCGATGGGCGGTGGTGGCAAGACCGGCTCGGGCGGCACAGGCGGCGCTTGCGGGATGAGAATAGTGCCCTGGTCGGTCTGGGTCCGTGGGGTTTGCAGCGATGGCGCCGGAAACTGCGTCGTCGTGAACTCTTCCTTGTCCGGCGCGGTCATGTTCCGTGGACCGCTGCCGAGCGAGGCGTAGATCATCCATCCCGCGATCAAGACGGCGCCGAGCGGCACGCCGAATTTCACCAAATTGCCGAGGGCAGTCGAACCCCGCGCTACCGCCGTCGCAGCGGAGGCTTCCAGTTCGAGCGAGCGATAATCCTGTGGCGAGGGCATGGCGCGTCAGCCTCCTGCGCTGGCTGACGGAAAACCTACGCGCTGCGGCGCATAGGGCTCGAGCCCATTCGGCTCGTGCACATTGGTCGCACGCCGATTGAAGATGCAGGTCGATTCCGTGCCATTGCGCAGCGTCCATTGCGGGCTGACCTTGTCGACGACGACGAACGGTCCCTCGGTCCGGAAATTGACCAGGCTCTCATTGCGCTCGGCATCGACGATGTAGATCGCCGGCGTTTCACCCTCGAAGCGGAACCAGGTCTTCACGCCGTCGTCGAACACGGCGACCGGCTTGTTGGTCGACGAGCCCTTGTAGCCATAGTCGCTGTTGGCGTTGGCGATGTTGAGATCGCGCAGGTTCGGATTGGCGGCGCGCTCCTTGGCGGCCGCGAGCAGCTTCGCGCTCGCCTCGTCGTCGGGAAACCGGAACCGAACCGCGTAGATCTGGTCATTCGGCGCGCGCGTGTTCGACCGCAGCAGGAAGCTGTAGATGCGCTTGTCGGTGACGACGTTGAGGTTCGACTGCGCATTCTTGTCGATCGGCTTGACGAAGATGATGTCGCCCTTGCGATTGGGCTCGACCTTCCAGGCAAGGGAATCGCCGAGCGCCAGCGTCTCGATCTTCTCGTCCGGCTGCAGCTGGATCATCGTCGACGTGCCGTAGGTGGCGTCGATCGCCGTGACGTTGTCGCGGTTATAGACGACGTCGCGGACGCGAGCATCGACCCGTCCCGCGCGCGGGATCGCTTCCGCGAACGCATGGCCGGACGCAAGCAAGACGCAGCCTGCAAGGATCAGGCGCCGCCTCATGATCTTTGCGCTCCGGCCGTGCCGGGAGAGGGAGCCGTCTCCTGGTCGCGTCGATATTCGAGCACCTGGAAGCCGAGCGGATTGTCGAAGCGATACTCGTTGCGCATCGGTGCGGAGGTGTAGCGGAAGCGCACGAGCGAGACCCAGTTGCGCGTCGTAATGCTGGTCGCCGTTTTCTCATCGGTGGAGAACCGCACCAGCGCGGTGCGGTTGTTCGGGAACGTCACCGACTTGACCGAGACCGAGACCTCGGTGTTGGAGCTGTAGATCTTGACGGGATTTTGCGGATTGGCCGGCGAATAGATCTCCGTGAGCTCACGCGCCGCGTCGCCGGTGGCGAGCAACTGTGCCAGGTCGAAATTGTCCTTCAGCGCCCTCGGATCGTAGGTCTCGCGCGCCTTGATGTAGCGAACCACATTGAAGGTGGTGACGGCCTCGTCCTGCGTCAGCGGCCCCTCGGCCATCGGGCGTTTGACCTCGACGAAGCCCGTCGTCCTGTCGACGACCACCATATAGGGCTCGTAGGTTTTCAGCGGCACCAGCAGCGCCAATGTACCGAGTGAGGCGACGGCAACGATGGTCATGACGCCGGCGACGATCCAGGCCAGCGCTCGCGAGTTCCGGTTACGCCGTGCGACGTCATATTCCCAGGTTGCGCCCTCAGCGTAATAGCGGGGGTCGATCTTA
This sequence comes from Xanthobacter wiegelii, assembly GCF_043193855.2. Classification (NCBI taxonomy): domain Bacteria; kingdom Pseudomonadati; phylum Pseudomonadota; class Alphaproteobacteria; order Hyphomicrobiales; family Xanthobacteraceae; genus Xanthobacter; species Xanthobacter wiegelii. The sequence continues at coordinate 116,724 of NZ_JBAFUY020000003.1, forward strand.
GCCGGGACATCGACCGCTCCAGCCTCTGTCACTGGGGTATCGCTCAAGGCCGGTTCCCTCCCCCACCTTGCGCCGGCGGCGAGCCGGGATGCTTGATCTGTTCAGCGAGCCTGCGGAACTCAGGCGATTGCGCCCACGACGCCGCGCGCAGCCCGACACGCGCACGCTGGCGCGCCGCCAGCTCCTCGCGCCGCGACGTTGAGCCCGGGTTCAACGGGTTGCGAAAGGCAAGACGGGCCCTGTTTGCCGCCATGCCGAGCCGATAGCCGCTGACCGTGCCGAGCACCGCACCGATCCGCGAACTCGAGATCGGCACGCCGCCGGCAATGGCCGCGGCCACGTTGTTGATCTGGGCCAGCAGCAGCACGCCGATGATGGCCAGCAGCACGACGGGGCCAATCGTCGCCCAGCTCGCGCTCTTGGTATTTGCGACGCCGTTCAGCGTGTCGATGGTCTGCTGGATCAGCGAGACGTAGAAGGCGAGGAATGCGTAGACGAGCACCTGCACCAGAAAATACTGGATGAGCGTACCGAGCCAGCCGCTGAAGAAGCGCGAGGTGACGCCAAACAGCAGCAGGATGATGAATACCGGCGCCAATGCCAGCAGCAGCCACATGAAGAGCTTCGACAGCACGATCAGGAAGATCGCGAAGCCGATCAGCAGCGCCATCACCACATAGAAGACGGCGGCGAAGATGTAGGGCCCCCAATTGGTGAGGCCCGCATTCTGCAGGAACGCTTCGGTGGCGCTGTTGGTGGTGTCCCACATGTTCTGCAGGGCCGACTGCACGCCGTTGACCGAGGTCAGGTTCTGCGCCGTGCCGGTGTTGTTGGCGGTGGTCACGGCGCTGAGCAGCGCGTTGCCGATCGCCGACGGCCCGTCATTCATGAACCGGTACGCCAGCGTCTGAAAATCGTTCCAACTGGTTGCGAGCGCATAGATCAGGAAGGCGCGAAGCAGCCTGAAGGCGTGGTCGGCCGGGCCGCCGGTTGCCGTGCCCTGCCAGATGCCGACGCCCCAGAAGATCACATAAAGCGTCAGGAGCAGCCCGGCGACGCTCGTCGCTCCGCCCGATGTCAGCGCGTTCGACAGCGCCTGGTAGGCGGTCGAGACGTAGTTCTGGCCGATCTGGTCGACCGATTGCAGCAGCGAGGTGATGCTGAACGTCGCCATCGCGCCCTCAGATCGGTTTCATCGGGCCGCAGGCGTCAAGCGACTCGAACGGCTGAGGTGATGGCGTCGGCGTAGACGCCGCGTAGCCGAGCGGCGCGCCGCCTTCGTCCGGCGAACACGGCGCCTTGAGTGGCTTGTAGGCACAGCCCGCGAGGGCAAGCGCGAGACCGCAAAGGGCGGCGAGTGCTGCCGAGGTGCGGATCATTTCTTCGGCTCGGCGGGCGAGGTGAAGGTCATGGCGCGCGCCAGGCCTTCGGTATCCGGCTTGCTCTCCGTCTGCGCAGCGGGTGCCGGTGGCGCGGGCATGCGGATGATGATCACGCTGGCGGCGACGATGAGGATGATCGCAGCGGCGACGGCGATGGTGATCTTGTTCAAGCGTCCTCCAAAGTCACTGCTGGGTGAATTTCATGGCGCGCGCGACGGCGGACTCCGCCGCGATGCGATCGAGATTCGCCTGGTTGGCAGCGGCCGCCGCATTGTTCACGACGCCGTTGAGCTCATTGATGGTCTGTCCGGTCTGGATCTGCACCTGCGTGTTCTGGTCGACGCTGCCCTTCAGGTCCTGGGCCTGGCCGATCTGCTGGCCGCCCTGGGTAAATGCGGAGGAGCGCTGCTGGACGGCTCCCTGCGTCGAGTCGATCAGGCCGGACAGGGTCGCCGCGACATTGACGGAGTTCTTGTAGGCGGTGTCGACCGGGTGCGTCTGGCCGCCGGTCATCCCGGTGATGGTCTGGACGAGCTGCAGGCCGTTGATCAGCGTCGAGACGATGTTCTGCGATCCCGAGCCCAAGCCTGCGAAGGACAACGAGCCGCCCGAAATCACCGAGCCCAGTGACGGGGCCTGCGCCATGGAGAAACCACCACCCAGGGCCATCTGCGCCAGGCTGCCCTGCGCCTGTGAGGTGCGATCCCCGGTCACCGCGGCAAGCGTCTTCTGCGTGAATTGCAGGATCTGCTGGTCGGCGTCGAGGATCTGCCGGGTGCTGGTCGCGATCTCCTGTGCTTTCGTTAGATTCGCATTGTCGATCACCGGCACCTGCGCGCGCGCTGCGGACGTGGCAATGACCAGGCCCACGGCGAGACCGAGCGCCAGTTTCAGAACAGATCGCATGGCAGCCTCCTATTGGCCGTTGGCTTGAATGCTCTCGATCGCGGCGGCGACGTCAGCGCCGGACAAGGGCGGCTGGGCGGAGGGCGCGGTCGCGGCAGTCCGCGCCTCGTCCTGAGCCGCCGAGAGGTAGAACAGGACGTTGCCGTCGCTATCCATGTGGCGGGCCGCGACGCATCCTGGGTCCACGGGCGATCCCGGCGGCGTGGTCGAGCATGACCCCGCCGTGCGGCAGGGATCGGCCACGGTCCCCGATCCGACCATGCCGACCGTGCAGGCCGGCATGGTCGGGGTGCCGGACGACGACGTTGTCGCCGAGCGCATCCCAATGGTGGCGCGGCTGATGTCGCTGTTCTGCGCCAGATTGAGCGCGTTCAGGGCCGTCACCCAGATATTCGCCGAGCCCATCACGCCGTTCCAGGCGAGGTTGTTCTGCAGACGCGCGGCACTGTTCATATCGATGGCCGCCATCACCGTCGTCGCGGTGCCAACCTGCGAACCGGCGTTGCGAAACGCAGATTGTGCGGCGCCGAGTGTCGAGCGGCTGGCATCGAGGCCGGCGACGACGTCGCCCGTCGACTTGAACAAGGTCTGGCTGTTGAGCGCGGCGCCGCGGGCCTCCGCGGTCGGGACCGCCGGCATTTCCGGTGCATAGACCTGGATGGTGCGGCTGCCGGCGCCCGATTGCGGCTGCACCGTCGGATCGGTGACGCTGGCCTTCTTGCCCGTCGTGACGGCGCATTTCACGCCCTGATTGGCGTTCTGCCGTTGCGTGGAGATCGGTACCAGTTTGATGGTCGCGCCTGCGGTCTCCGAATGCTGCGTTAGCTGCGCGGCGTCGGTGGTCGGGATGGCGGCAAAGGCCGCGCCTGCGCCGATCCACGACCAGGCAATCACCGTCAGCGCGAGCCGCTTCATGCCTCAGCCCTTCCCATGAATATCGGCAGCCAGACGGCTGGATCGTCACCGACGCGGGCCCGCAGCGCGTCGAGCTCGGCCACGGTCTCGGTGCGGCCCGACAGCACCTTGATGATGTCCGGCATGCCGGCGAGATTGAGTTTGGCGATGACGCTGTCGCGGCCGTGCTTGATCAGGAAGGAACGGCTCTCCGGCACCGTGCTGCGGATCCAGGTCACTTCGCGCTCCGAGAGCCGGAAGGCGCGGGTGTAGCTTTCGTCATCCGCCTTCGGATTCGGGAAGAAGACATTGGTCGCGGTCTGCTCGATCAGCGTGCTCGCCGAGTTGGAGCGCACGATGTCGGCGGCCGATTGCGTCCCGAAGCCGATGATGCCGTTCTGCTTGCGGATCGTCTTCAGCTTGTCCTTGATGAAGAAGGCGAAGACCGGGTCGTCGAGCAGCCGCCAGCCCTCGTCGAGGAAGATCATCACCGGATCGCCCGTCAACAGCTCCTCGGTGCGGTGGAAGATGTACATCAGCGCCGCGGTGCGGATGACGGGATCGTCCAGCACCCGTGTCATGTCGAACCCGAAGATGCTCGAGACCGAGAACTGATCGGCCTCATTATTGAACAGCCAACCGCGCTGGTCCGGCCGCATCCAGCTCTCCAACCGAGCGAGGAGATCGCCCTCGCCGGCCCGGATGCGCCCGCGCAACAGCGTCGAGAAGGCCTTTAGCGTCCGCCCGTCCGGCCCGGCGCTCAGCGCTGAAGCGATGGCGTTGCGGATGACCTGCTCCTCGGAGGCGCTGAGCTCGCCGCCATGGCCTGGCCGCAACATGAAGCCGAGGAGCTGGAACAGGAATTCGCGGTTCGGCGCTGTGTCGGGCAGGGACAGCGGATTGAACCCCGTCGGCTCGCCTGGGACCAGAACCTCATATTGGCCACCCATGGCGCGGATGAAGATCTCGGCGCCGCGATCCTTGTCGACGAACAGCAGCTTCGGTCGCGGCGTGACGCGCTGCGACTGCGCCGAGATGAAGGACAGGAAGACCGTCTTGCCGCTGCCCGAGGGCCCGACGACGGTGAAGTTGCCGAGGTCGCGAACATGGTGATTGTAGTAATAGGCAGTCTGCGAAGTGGTTTCGAACACCGAGATCGCCGGACCCCAATGGTTCCCGTCCAACCGCCCACTCGGGTAATTATGCAATGACGTGAAGCCGGCGAAGTTCTTTGAGGAGATCACCGACTTGCGCGCGATGTAGGGGAAATTCCCAGGCAGCTGGGCCCAGAAGGCCGGCTCGCAATTGAGATCCTCGCGCGTCCAGATCACCGAGCGATCGGTCAGCGCCGCGCCGACCGCGGTCACGGTGGCGGCAACCTCGGCAACCGTGCGACCGAGGCACATCACCGACATGTGGTGCTCACCGTAGATCGCCTCGGACGCAAGGAGTTCGTCACGCGCTTCGTCAAGATGCTCGGCGATGATGGAGCCGGCCTCGTCCGACATGTCGACCTGCCGGGCGACGCGGTCGATCTGCTTGGCCGCCTCGGGGCGGTCGACGATGGCGAAACTCTGCGTCGCGATGAACTCGTGCGGGACACGCAACAGATTGTCGAAGGAGCCCGGTCCGGTCTGCGCCGGATACTCGCGGATCGACACCATGGCGCCGAAGCGGGTGTCCTCGGGCCCGGCGCCACGGATTTCGATGGCGTTCTTGCCGAAGAAGATCCGCTTCATCGACAGCGCATCGGCGAGCGCCATGCGTGGCAAATGCATTGGGCGGGGGATGCCACCATTGACGAGCTGAACGAGGAATTCCAGCGGTTCCGAGTGCCAGACCCCATCCCGGCGTACGACGCCGAGCTGGCGCGCTCCATAGGCGGCGAGATTCTCGCGCACCGCGGTCGAGGCGTCGTGCAACTCGCTCAAGGCCGTCTGCGACGCCACGGATTCGCCGGCGGCGTCCTTGCGTCCAAGCAGCTTCGTCAGCATCGCGTCGAACGTGCCGGCCTGGCCCTGCAGCGGCCGACGCACGATGGTCAGATAGAGATCATTGACGAACATCCGCCGCTGCGACAGCGCCGCGTCATAGCGCTCGTCGATCTCGCGGCACAGCGCATTGTCGAAGCTCGACGCGATCCGCGGCTGCACCTCGCGGCGGATGATATGGCTGACGAGCGCGAAGCGGGAATTGGCCAGCGTGCGGACGAGGTCGTTGCGCGCCAACAGGCGGGAGTTGATCTCGCTAATGTCGGCGGTCTCGAAGGAATAGCCCTCGCATTTCAGGATCGTCATCACCAGACCGTCGCGGGTCTTGATGACGTGATCGTCGACATGGCGGGTATAGGGGATGTGGCTGGCCACCGGACGCTCGCGGCGCGACACCGCACCGTAGGTCAGTTCATCGAGGAGTGCCTTTGCCACCATCTCCTCGCCTCACGCGCGATAGCTGTCGGCGGCCCAGAAGGCGCGCGAGCGGGGTGGGCATCTTGTCGATTTGACGAACAGGATTTCGAAGATGCGATCATCGCGCAGCGTCAATATGTAGCCGAACAGATGCAGCGGGATTGCGACCAGCAGCAGGAACAAATTGTGGGAGATCAGAAAGCAGACCGACGAGACCACGCCGTTGAACATGAAATACATGTACGGCACGCCCATCAGCGTCGGCGCGCGTGTGAGTGCTTTGACCAGCGGGCTGATATGCGGCTCTTCGAGGTGCTGGCTGTTCATTGACCGACCGCCGACTGGAAGAATTGAACGATCTGCGCCGAACCGAACACCAGCACGATGCCGAAGATCACACTGCCGGCGATGCCCCAGGTCAGCCGGCCCGACCAGGCGAAGAAGCCGCAGGCGATGACGGCAAGCGTCGCCAGCGCGGTGGCGATCGGGCCGGTCAGCGCCTGCACGAGGGTGGTCAGCGTCGACTGCACCGGCTGCAGTGTGCCGCCCGACTGTGCGGCGGCGCCGGCGGTCATCAGGAGCAACATGGCTCCGGTGAGGTAAGGAACGCGTCTCGACGGCTGCTTCATCTACGGTCTCCTCAGTCGACATGCATCACGAAGCCGTCGCTCCATTGTGTCTTGGCGCGTGGCTTCGCAGGCTCCGAGGCTGCCGCTGGTGAAGCGCCGCCGGAGAGAGGTTGGATGATGTCGGCAGCGGCCGACGCGACCCGCGCGGCGCCGACTGTCGCGGCCGCGGCGGGGTCTGGCCATGTATAGAAGTCGTTCATGACGTCGGCGACGAAACGCACGGTCTCGGGATAAGGCGGAACACCGCGGCTTTTTTGCACGGCGGCCTCACCGGCGTTGTAGGCGGCGAGAATGAAGAACGGATTCCGGTAGCGCTCGTGCAGCGCGCGCAGAAAGCGGACGCCGCCGCGTACATTGCCTACCGGGTCGCACAGATCGACATCGAAACGCTGCGCCGTCTCGGGCATCAACTGCATCAGGCCATACGCGCCCTTTTCCGATAGCGCCGTCGACAGATAGCGGCTCTCGATCTTGGCGACCGACAAGACGAAGTCCGGATAGAACTTCTCCTCTGTGGCGATCCTCACGATCAGCGCCCTCGCGGCATCGGATGCGAGGTCCGTGGCGGGCGCACAGGGAGATGCCGCGCCCTTCTGACCCTGGAGTATCTCGACCGGTTGCGCCGGCGCTTCGATCGGGACGACGCGGCCGGAACTGTCGACGGTGGCGAGCGTCGTAGGCGCTCCGCTCTGCGCGCTGGCCCCTGCCATCCCGGTCGTCAGGAGCGTTCCGATCGTCAAGCCGCGAATCCACATGCCCTGCCCTCAAATCAATTCGCCATGGACAATATATTGAATGTTGATACGATGGCAACACGACTGGCGACGGGTTTTCCTAGAGGACCGAAAAGGAGGGCGGATGAAGCGGCCTCAGTGGTTGGCGATGGCGATAATCGTCACCGGCGGCGCGCTTGGGCCCGGCGGAGCCGGGGCGCAGGATGCCTCATTTGGCTGCAAGGTACTCCTTTGCGCCGCTGCCACGGCGCCCAGCTGGTCGGGCATCCCCTATTGCGTGCCGGTCATGCAGCAGCTCTTCCGGTCGCTCGCGCGCGGCGGGTCCTGGCCGACCTGCCCGGAAGGCAATGCCGGGCGCCTTGGCTTTGAGCCCTATTTCGCCTGCCCGACCGGCACGACGCCCATGCAACGAACCGGCGGCGATACCGACGCGCTCGTGCCGGCGCCGAACGGTGATCTTTGCGCCGACACCTCCAAACCGCGGCGCGATTGCCATAGTGGTGACGATGGATCGTGTGAGACCACCTATCCCACGACACCACGGCAGGCTCGCACCGAGCCCAATTATGTCGACATCTCCACGGCGAACGGCGCGCAGCGCTTTTATTTCTCGCTGAGGGGATACTGAGATGCGCCGCGTCCGCGTCGCGCTCCTCGTGCTGGCGGCCGCGGTATCGCCCGTGGCGGCGCAGTCCGCCGCGCCGGGCTGGTTTGCCGTCCCAGGCAACGCTGTCTACCAGACCGGCGACAGCTGGACGGACGGCGGCGTGATCTATCGCCTTTATGGGGTTCAGTCCTGCCTGCGCGGCACCATCGTCACCAATGCGCATGGCGTGAAGCGTGACTGCGGCGAGGCCTCGCTCGCGATGCTGATCGCGCTGACGCGGGACCTGAAGCCACAATGCTACCAGGCGGCTGCCCTGCCGGAGGCGCGCACGGTCTTCGTGTTCTGCATCGCGCAACCATTGAGCGGAGCAGGCGCCGGCTCACGGATCGATCTCGGCACCGCGCTGATTTCGACCGGCTACGGCTTCGCGGCGCTGACACCCGACGGCAAGCCGGTCCACCCGCCCTACTTCGTCGCGCAGCTCGTGGCGCAACGCGGACACGCCGGGCTGTGGGCCTTCGCCGACCTGCCCGAACCGAACGCCATCATCCTGCGCGCGCTCCGGGCGGATCGATCGGCTACGACGCCGTCGCAGCCAACAGCCTCGAGCGCCCCGGACACGCCAGGGATCGCGCCGCCATGACCAACGCCACCACCAGCCGAGGGAGCCTTGCCCATGAGAACCACCAACCTGTTCATCCTTCGCGGCCATGTCGGACAGGCACCGAAGGCCTTTGGCAAGACCGCCAAGGTCAATGTCGCGACCGATCGCGTCTGGACCGACAGCAAGGGCGAGCGAAAGGAAGAGACCGACTGGGTGACGATCAGCCTGCTGAACGAAAAGGTCGCCCAATGGGCGCTGACCCATGTCGTCAAAGGCGACGCCGTCTACGCGGAGTGCCGCATCGCCGACGGCTCATATAAGGATAAGGCCGGTGAGACAGTCTACACCACCGACGTCATCGCCAATGCCTTCCACAAGCTCGACCTGGGCAACCGTGATGACGCGGGGGCGTAACCGCGGCGCCAGAACGGGGACCATCGTCATGGTCGCCACGCTTGCCGCGACCACATTGGCCGGCGCGCAATCGCCGGAAAGATCCGGCCTTTACTCGCCAGGTAGCGCGCTGCAATCGCCACCGCTGCGCGTCGAGGTTCTCGACGGGACGCGCTTTCGCGATATCGAGACGCAGGCTGTCTATTGGCTCTACGGCATCGACACCTGTGCGCCAGGGCAAGCCGCTCATCTCGGCCGTCAGCCCTGGCCGTGCGGCACCGTGGCGGCGGCTTGGCTGGTCTCGGCAACGCTCAACAAATGGGTTGCCTGCAACATTCTTCGCGATGAGCAGGGCGAGCACCTCGCGCGCTGCGCCTCGGCGGATCACGCCGATATCGGCGCCGACATGATCCGCGACGGCATTGCGATGACCCTGCCGCCAAGCGAGCAGGATTCCGCGATCCGCGCCTATGTGTCGGCCGAGAGGGACGCGCGCAAAGCCTATCGGGGTATCTGGGCCAGCACGTTCCAGATGCCCTGGGAGTACCGGACCAGCGATCGGCGGCGTGCGATCGCGAAGACAGGCGCCGAGGCTGCTCCATGAACATCACGGTGTATCTCGCGCCCGGGCTTCTGGCGCTCGCCCTGGCGGCTTGCGCCGCCCCGACGTCGCCGGTTGTCGAGGCGTTGCCTCTGCCATCGCGCGACACGCTCTACGAGCCAGACCGCGTTCAGCCCGGGCGCCTCGAATACGCTCCCGATCGGACGACGTTCGCCCCGATCTTGACCGAACGCTTCTCCTATCCGACGCAGGCCCAGGCCAACGACGCCTATCGCCGGCTGCTTGGCGACGACCCGATCCCGCCGTCGCGCGCGACCTCTGTCTGGCTCTTCGGCTGCAAGCCCGGAGCGCTCGATGCCCAGACCGCGCGCGTCAGCCGCTACCGGGGACCCGTCGTGCATTGCGCCACAGATTTTCTCGATGCCGGGGGCAGACGTCTCAGGCGCGAGACCGCGAACTTCTATCATTACCGCTCTGTCTGGAACATGCAGCCGGTCGATCCGCCGCGAACCCTTGTCCCCTGGCGCGGCGGTGAGCGCTCGCCGAAAGACGCGTGGCGCTGGGTCCCGGGCCGCGATCGATACGAATAGCGCGGCGGGGGCTTTCCACGGGTGCGACATTGGTTCATTATACTAGATGTTGTTGAAGGAATGCGCACCTGCTTTCCACGGCATATCGCGCGACGAATGCCAGCGATCGCCGCTGCATGGATGTCTCTTGTGATCCCGGCACTCGTTCATGCTCAGGCGCTCACCACAGATCCAGGAGCGTGGCGTCCGATGTCCTATGCCGATCTCCAGCACGCGACGGCGGACACCGCCACCTATGCCGACATCTGGAAGGACGCCATCGAGGACAACAACCGCGCCTATCTCGCGCGCGGCGACACGCGCTACGCAAGCGCCAACGCCCCGGCGACCGAGGCGCATTTCGTTATCTGGAGCTCCAGGAAGTCAGTCGTGCTCAGCATCCTGAACACCGCGACCGGCTGCACGCTGAAAGAGGTCCAGGCGTCGGCGCGTGCCACGATAAAACTCTGTCCGCTGCGGATCGCCATCTATGAAGGCATTCAGGTTCGCACCCTCGACGGGGGAAGCGCCTGCTTCCTCGAGCTCGCGCCGGCCGCGGCGGGCGCACCCGTGGACCCCGCCCGAACCGTCGCCTACGCTGCCTATGATGTCGCGACGAAGACCGTGAAGACTGGCCTGGTCATCGACCATCAGGCCGTCGACGGCTGCTCGAACAACATCCCGCTGGGCGCGCCATGATCAAACGGCTGCGCGCCCGCCATCATCCCATGTCCGCTGACGGCGCGGTCAAGGCGACCCCTTGCGGGGCGCGGCTTGCGCCGCGGCCCGGACCGCCCCTGCGGCCATGCCATGCTGGCCGGCCATCTCAGCATCAGGAGGCTTCGATGCGTTCCTTTCTCGTCATCGCACTTGTCGGGCTTACCACCCTCTCAACGGCCGCCGTTGCGCAGGACCAGGGCTCCGGGGCCTGGCAGCCGATGACGTTCCACAATTTCCAGACGCCATCGAAAACCGACACCCTGCAGACGCTCGTCTGGCCGGACGTGATCCGCGAAGCGAATGCCTACGTCACCACCGAGCTCAAGCGACCGCTCAATGGCAAGAATGCCCTGGTGACGGCCCTGTCCTCGACCTATCGCGACGGGTCCCGCACGATCATTGTCAGCACCGCGCTCTCGCGCGATTGCGACAGCGGCGCGAACGACGCCGGCGCCGAGATCGAGCCATCGACCTGCCCGCTGCGCATCGTCACCATCGAGGACGGCAAGGTTCTCGCCATCAAGACGGCAACGGGCTGCTACGCGGATCACGCCGATCCGGACATCCCGGCGAAGAACCGCAATGACAATTCCTACACGCGCTTCGATCCGGCAGCCGGCACCATCGCCTTCCGGACCAATGTCGGCGGTCGCGACGTGCCCGGCTGCGCGCGGACCTATTCGATCAGGTGATTCCCTGCACCAGGAGGCGACCATGGGTAGACAGCTTGCCAGATTGATCACGACGCTCGCATTCGTTCCGATGTTGCTCGCGGCGGTGACAGGCCATGCGCTGGCGCAGAAAGGCCAATATTGCGAGCGCACCAATTATTCAGCCCAGGAGATCACCGACGCGGTGAGAAACTCCTCCCTGCGCGACGATCTCAAGGGGACGTCATGCTCGCTGGGTGGTCTCGGGCGTTTCGAATCCGGCGGCAACAAGGGCGTCTACAATGGCAGTTGCTGCACCGGAATCTTCCAGCTCAACAACGCCAATGTCCAGAAATATGCCGGCACGGATCGCGCCGGATACGGGTGCATGTCGCTGCAGGATCAGGTCGATGCCTGGGCCAGGCTGACGAATGCGGGCTACAACGCGCCGGCCGTGAAACAGCTGGCCTCGATGTCGACCTTCGACGGCCAGAAGGTGGACGCCAGTTTCATCGCGGCGTGTATCCAGCTTGGCACCGGCAACTGCCAGAAGATGGTAAATTCCGGGTCATGCTCAGGCTTCTCCGACATCAACGGGACGACGATCTGCGGTATGGCAAGCAACGCCCGCGCCATGGCTGATCCCAACTGCAAGGATGGACAGGCTGTCTGCGGACCGTCGGGACCTGGAGACTTCCCGACGTTGACGGGCTTCGCCGCCAACCCACCGACGGCAACCACCGCATCGATCATCGTCGCGCCGACCGACGTTTGATCGTCCGACTGGCTCAGTTCAGGTCGGGCGGATCCGGCAGAATATTTTTCCGGAATGCCGCGAGCTGCTCTTCAGTCGCGTCACACAGATCACCGCCACGATAGTGTGCGTAAACCAATGCCCAAAACACCACCTCGTCCGCCCTGCCGGCAAAGAGGGCCTTCTGCAACGTCCGTCCGATCAGCGCGACGGCGCGGGGCGGCTCGTAGCGAGAATGCAGTTCACTCGCGATGAGCTTCGTATCGGCGGTTCGGATCACGGCGCACCTCCTGATCTAAGAGAGTTGGGTTATGCCGCCGAAGGCAGTGATCCGGGGTCAGGGAGAACCGAGCCTTCGCAATGCCGCGCCTGCTGGATCGTCGTGAGGGTTTCCCGGTTGAATGACATGCGCAGCGCCACGACCTCGTCGCGGCCGATGCGCTTGGGAAAGCCGAGAGGGCGCACGAAGAACCGCAGCTGCATCGCGATCACCATCAGCCGCCAATCGATTGCCACGGTGACGGTATCCACGCGATGCGCCATGCCCCATTCGACCACGCCTTGCGCCAGCTCGAGGAATGGTCCGTTTGCGCTGGGGCGGAGCTCGCGATGACGGGGTGCCACGCAAAAGCGTGTCCATTCGAAGACGCGTGGCCCCCGCGGCGGCTTGCTCCGGCAAAGATCGGTCAGGACGTCGCTCAGCAAATGCGGGCGTGTCGTCGGAAGCAGTCTTTGGTAACCGACGATCTCATCGTCACGCAGGCAGACCTGATGAATCGCATGCGCGTCGTCGAAGCGGTCCCGTTCGAGCCCGTCCGGTTGGCGCAGGTCGCTCCAGCCTTTCTCTTCGACGAAGATGGCATGCCGGAAGCGGAAGACGCGCTCCATCAGATCGCCATGCTGCGCGATCTCGGAGCCAGGGATGAGCAAAAGCATGAGAAATTCCTCGGCTTGTTGGGTAACGAGCCGAGGAGTTCATGAATCAAGCGCGGCGGGTATGGTTAGAAATCACCATTGCGCACTGGCGCCGCGATCATTCGTGACGGCTATCGGGCAATCGAGTCGTGCCGTTCCCACCGTGGAGTGCGGGCGCGATCCGAAGCTGATAGCCGCGCCGAAGCTTGCGATCCAGCCACGTTCCAAGCGCCATGCGCGCATCTTCGCGCTGCGCGTAGAGTTCAGTGCGGCGTTGCCCAAAGCTCCCGATCCGCCCCCATTCGCGCACCATCGCCGTCTCCCCGAATAACGTCGGCTCGATCGACAGCACATAGTAACGCGCCATGTTCTGCGACGCGTCGATACGGTCGAGCACGAGAACCTGAAGCATTGATGGCGAGGGCCGATGATCGTCTAGCATGATGCACAGTCCCACGCGCGTGCGCGCATGGTCCAACGCAATGATTGAATCAGTTGCCCGTGATCGATTCGTTTTGGTGATGACGGTCGGCTCGGATCAGCCGACGTGACGGCCAGCAGGCTGCGGAGGCAGGGTACGGCCCGCTTCTGACAGAGTTCTGCGACCCCGGCACCCGGGGCTTCCACGGTGAGCCACCCCGCTCTCAATCAGCGCAATTCCTTGGTCTCGGCCATGGCCTTCTGCGATCAACCCGCCAGGGGTCCGCTATGCGCGCATGCGGCCTCTGCGGCTTCGCCTGCGAGGTGATCGCGGCCGTAATCCGGACGCTTCGGGCGCCTGTCGAGCGGGGATGGTCCCCGCCGCAAGACGGGAGCTGATACGATGTCGCAGAACCTCACCCTTGCTCAAGACCACGCCTGGAACCTCGCCAAGACCCTGATGGTCTGCATCACGCTCTTCGAGTCCGACGGCGGCTATGGCGTTCTCCCCTCGGACGAATTCGACGGCGACCCTGCCTCGGTCATTCACGAATATGATCCCTATGCGCGATGAGGCGCTCTCGACGCGGGGCCCCGGCGGGGTCCCCGCGGTCAGGGAATCTCGCTATCCGGTGGCAGCTCCGCCAATCCCTTGATCGCCTCTTTCAGGCGATGGCTACGATACGCGCTGTCGGCAAACCAGAGCTCGATCTCGGCAGGGTCGAGCGTATCGGCATAAGCCGATGTCGGCACTGGACATCCGGACTCCCGGATGGCGCGTATGTTGTGCTGGTAGCGCCGGATCCGCTCCTCCATCGGCAGCTCGGGTCCATGCTTCAGCAATTTGTCCTTCGGCCAGGTCGGCATGGCAGAGCTCCAAACATCCACTCCAGTCAGCGCAACTCGTCGGCCATCTCCGGATGGCGATCGAGCAGCTTGATCAGCTGGCTGGTCGGGCCGCTCGGCTCGACCAGCCCGCGCTCGTATTTGTCGAAGGCGTTCTCGCCGACCTTGAGCAACGCGCCAGCGTCACGCTGGGAGAGGTTCAGCTTGGTGCGCACACGCCGGATCGTCGCCGGCGACGGCGTGCCGTCAACCTGTTCCTTCAGCGTCCGCAGCGCCACGTCAACCACCGCCATGTCCTTGCCGACATGGATGCCGTCGCCCTCGCCGGCCGGATAATAGCCGGGCAGCTCGACCATGAGGCTCACGCCCTTATAGGCCACCACGAACGGCCGCACGCTGCGCGTCAGGATCTCGCCAGTTTCCGGCGCCGTCATGGTGTCGGGAAGCACCGTCTCTTTCATCGCCATGGTCATTTCTCCTTGAACGACATGACCGTGAACTCGGTGATGACGTCCGCCTGGAACTTCACATAGAGCGTCAATCCCCGCGCCGGCACATGATAGACGTCCTGCCAGACGCGATGATCGGCGAACGTTGTCATCGACTTGAAGAACATGCGCCGCTCGATGCCGATAATCGTCTCGACGATGCCACCACGATCGAATCCGAGCGCCGTCGCATCCCGCAGCGCCGATGTCGTCATCGCCAAGCGGTCGACCGACCCCAGTGCCAGTTTGATGGCCTCGAGATCATAGGTCGGCCGCCGCTTCTCCATGGTCGAAATATGCCACCATAAAGGTGGCAGTTCAAGGGCGCGTCCGATGGGGGTCGGACCCCGCTCTATGCCGCCGGCTGCACCGTCTCCACGCAGCCCCGTCCCGGGTCTGCGCCTGCGGTAACGATCGGTCGCGCGGCAGAGGCCAAGCCGCGGATCGCCGGGAAAGGATGGGCGCGGGAGGCAGGCCCTCCAGGAGAGCGAGAGGGTGGCCGGTCCGGCCGTGACGGGTCGAGGGACCAGCGAGAGTGGCTCGCGGCCGGCCCGTCGCGGAGACCCGCCATGGACCATGCAGCCACCCGCCGGCGCCCTGCCCCGAACCGGGCGTCACTCTACCAGGACATCACCGACCGCATCATCGCCGAATTGGAGGCCGGCCGCGTCCCCTGGGTCCAGCCCTGGTCCGCCGCCGCCGCCCCGCTGGCCATGCCGCGAAACGCCACGACGGGGCGAAAATACTCCGGTATCAACATCCTCATTCTCTGGCACACCGTCATCGAGCACGGCTTCAGCACCCAGCACTGGCTCACCTTCCGCCAGGCGCTCGGGCTCGGCGGCAGCGTGCGCAAGGGCGAGCATGGCACCACCGTCGTCTATGCCAGCCGCTTCACGCCGGGCGAGGACAATGCGCGCGACAGCCGGGACCGTGACGGGCGCGGCGGCATCCCCTTCCTGAAGCGCTTCACCGTCTTCAACGCCGACCAGTGCGACGGTCTCCCCGACACGCTGACGGCGCCGGTGCCCGCTGTTCCCGACGCCGTCGTGCCGCCGGCGATCGACGCCCTCATCAAGGCCAGCGGCGCCGATTTTCGTCTCGGCGGCGACCAGGCCTTTTACGACACCCGGCACGACTACATCCAAGTGCCACGTCCCGGCGCCTTCCACATCCCGATCAATTTCGCCCGCACCGCCGCCCATGAGCTGTCGCATTGGACGGGGGCACGGACGCGTCTCGGACGCGACCAGAGCGGGCAATTCGGCTCTAAGCCCTACTTCGTCGAGGAATGCGTGGCCGAGCTCTCGGCCGCCTTCGTCTGCGCGTCGATCGGCATCGTCCCGACCGTGCGCCATGCCGACTATCTCGGCGCCTGGTTGGACGTCGTTCGCGAGGACAATCGTGCCATCGTCCGCGCTGCCAGCGCCGCCTCCAAGGCAGCCGACTATCTACTGACCCTGCTTCCGGACGCTGATGGATTGGCAGACGAGGACGCGGACGGCGACAAGCAGGAGGCGGCGTGATGCGCGGCCCCCTGCCCGGACCCAAACCGACTGAGCCGTTCCGTGTCCTCAGCCTCGGCGCCGGCGTACAGTCGACCACCCTCGCCCTGATGGCCGCGCATGGTGAGCTGGGGCCCCGTCCCCACTGCGCCATCTTCGCGGACACCGGCTGGGAGCCACGCGCGGTCTACGATCATCTCGCCTGGCTCCGTTCGGAGGCGGTCCTGCCATTTCCGGTGCATGTGGTGGCGGCTGGCAATCTCCGCGACGATCTCCTGGACGGCGCCTGCGGCCTGCGGTGGGCTTCGATCCCCGCTTTCACCCGCACCGTGACGCCCGCGGGCTCCCCGATCGCCGTCTATGGCGAAGATGAGGATGGCGAAGACGTCCAGATCGGCGAGCGGGTCCTCGCGACCGATCTCGTCGACGTCGGCATGATCCGCCGCCAATGCACGTCAGAGTACAAGATCGTGCCCATCCGCAGGAAGGTCCGGGAGCTCGCAGGTCTCACCGGCCGACACTCGCCGAACCACGCTGTCGTCGAACAGTGGATCGGCATCTCGCTAGACGAAGTGGTCCGGATGAAGCCGAGCCGGGAAGCCTGGCAGGTCAATCGCTGGCCCCTGATCGAACAACGGATGGGCCGTTGGGATTGCCTGCGCTGGCTCGATCGGCACGGATATCCTCGACCGCCGAAGAGCAGCTGCATCGGGTGTCCGTTCCACAGCGACGCCATGTGGCGCGCTCTTCGCGACCACGACGCGGAAGGGTGGCGTGACGCGGTCACCGTCGACCGCGCGATTCGAACAGGCATGCGGGGCATGCGCGCCGAGCTCTACCTCCATCGTTCGGCCGTTCCGCTGGAGCAGGCGGATCTGTCGACCGCCGCCGACCGCGGTCAGCAGGATCTCTTCGCGAACGAATGCGAAGGCCTGTGCGGCGTCTGAGCCGATGATCTCAACTCCGCTTCAATGCGACGAAGCTAAATCACAGCAGGCCGATAATTCTTCCGCCGGCAACGCAATAACATGGCCGGCGGGAACAAATCCAAGTTCGTCACAGAGATCACGGAACGCGATCCGACGTGATTCTTTCTCGGCTTCGGCAGCGACACAGACTTGCACACGCTCGTTCTCGCACAGATCTGAAGGGCTGCAGATTGCGCAGTTCATCCGGTGCAGCGTGCGCTCCCACGCGACCAGCGCCATCAGATAGGCGCGGTGCGCGGCGACGGCGCGCTCCTCCAGGGAACCTGGCTCGGGTGCGGCAACCTTCGCCATATTTCAGGTCTCCCACTCCCAGGGCATGTGTCTGCGGTCCGCCCCCGCAAACATGCCCTCGACCACCCATGATCGGGGAGTTGGAAAACCGAGAGTACCCGGTCCCTACGACCTTTAGCACCCGGGGGCGCCTGGACATACGTCGCAGGCTCCCCGACCGCATGGTCAAGGAATCCGGCGCCGTAACGGCCGGCGCCAAACCGGTACTCTTGGGGTTTCCACGCCCCAGGGCGGCGCGTACCGCCCCGCAGTCTTCATACCGAGTCGGGGCGCTCGGTTCCAGATCGTTGTTCGGCCGTCAACATTTCCGTCGCGGGCGCCGGCCGGGCTGCGGCCGTTCGTGCCCGAGCCGAGAGCGAGAGAGGGGCCGGGTCACTTCGTGACGGATCAGGAGGCGGGGAGAGAGGCTCCCGGCCGGTCCGCCACGGAGAACGAACATGGCACCTGCCATCCAGAAGATCGTCCTGAACGGCGCCCGGGACATCGCCTTCAACAAGCTGATCCTGTCCCAGGCGAATGTTCGCCGGATCAAGGCCGGCGTGAGCGTCGAGGAACTGGCGGAGGATATCGCCCGCCGCAAGCTGTTGCAGAGCCTGAATGTCCGCCCCGTGCTCGACGAGGAGGGAACCGAGACCGGCATGTACGAGGTTCCCGCCGGCGGCCGCCGCTATCGTGCCCTCGAACTCCTCGTGAAGCAGAAGCGCCTCGCCAAGACTGCGTTGGTGCCCTGCGTCGTCGGGGACGCCTCGTCCGGCACCTCGGCGGAGGAGGATTCGCTTGCCGAGAACGTCCAGCGCCAGGCGCTCCACCCGCTCGACCAGTTCCGCAGCTTCAAGGCCCTGATCGACAAGGGCCTTAGCGAGGAGGAGATCGCCGCACGCTTCTTCGTGCCGGTCAATGTCGTCAAGCAGCGGCTGCGGCTCACGACCGTCTCGGAAAAGCTGCTCGAGGTCTATGCGGCCGAGGATATGACGCTGGAGCAGCTCACCGCGTTCAGCGTCTCCTCGGACCATGCCCGCCAGGAGCAGGTCTGGGACAGCCTGTCCCGTTCCTACAACAAGGAGGCCTATTACATCCGCAGGCTTCTCACCGAGAGCGCGGTGCGCGTCAGCGACCGTCGCGCTCAGTTCGTCGGCCTCGACGCCTATGAAGCCGCCGGCGGCGTGGTGATGCGTGATCTCTTCACCGACGATCATGGCGGCTGGCTGCAGGATCCGGCGCTTCTCGACCGGCTGGTCGACGACAAGCTCAAGGTGGAGGCGCAGGCCATCGCGAGCGAGGGTTGGAAATGGGTCTCGGCGGCACTCGACTTCAAGTACGGCTACGCGAACGGCCTGCGCCGTCTGGTTGGCGAACCGATCGACATGTCGACGGAGGAGCTTGCGGGCTACGAGGCGCTCAAGGCCGAGTTCGATGCGCTGAACGAGCAGTATGACAGCGCCGACGAGCTTCCCGACGAGGTCGACGAGCGCTTCGGCGAGTTGGAGACGGCGATCGCCGCCTTTGAGCTTCGCCCGCTTCGCTACGATACGGCCGAGATCGCGCGCGCCGGCGTGTTCGTCAGCATCGATGAGGATGGTGCGCTCGAGATCGAGCGTGGCTTCGTCAGGCCGGACGACGAGGTAGCCCCTGACGCCGATGCCGGCTCGGAGATCGGGGGCGACAACCCCGGTGCGGGCGTTCGTGCATCTACCTCGCAGGCGGCGATCACCGTCGGCGGCGAGCCCGCAGGCGAGAGCGGTGGCGCGGAGTCGGAACCGGAGGAGGACGCCCTCCGTCCGCTTTCCGAGCGTCTGATCATCGAGCTGACGGCGCATCGCACGCTGGCCCTGCGCGAGGCGGTCGGGGCGAACTTCGACACGGCCTTCCTCGCGGTGCTGCACGTGCTCGTGCTGAACGCCTTCTACCGCTATGCGTCGGACACCTGCGTCGAGATCACCGCCAAGAGCACCGGCTTCACGGCTCAGGCACCGGGCCTGAAGGACACGCCGTCCGCCAAGGCGATCGGCGAGCGGCACGAAGAATGGCAGAAGCACCTGCCGGAGAAGTCGGCAGACCTGTGGAATGCCCTGGTCGCTTTCGACGGCGACAGCCGCCAGGCGCTCTTCGCGTACTGCGCGTCGCTCTCGGTGAACGCCGTGCATGAGCCCTGGAACCGCAACAAGGACCGGCAGGCTCACGCCGATCATCTGGCGCGCGCCGTGACGCTGGACATGGCGGCAGTCGGCTGGGTTCCCACCGTCGAGAACTATCTCGGCCGCGTGCCCAAGGTCCGGATCCTCGAGGCGGTTCGCGAGGCGAAGGGCGAGCAGTCCGCCCAGCTCATCGACCACCTGAAGAAGGCCGACATGGCGGCGGAAGCCCAGCGCCTGCTCGCCGATTCCAGCTGGCTTCCCGAGCCGCTGCGCACGCGCGAGATGTCCGACGAGGAACTCGACGCATCGGCCGGCGACGCGGGCGACGAGGACCTGCCTGAATTCCTCGCCGGTGACATCGATGCCGACGAAGGCGCGGATGGCGATCCCGACGGCGAGCTCGAACACCTCGACGCGGCCGAGTGATCCGCTGACACGCCGGGGCGGCATCGGTCGCCCCGGCACTTTCTCACCCATCATCCCGCAGACGAGCCCGGCCCCGCGCCGGGCTTCGTCGTTTCTGGAGCCTCAGCATGTCCGCGAAAGCGATCTACGACACCGCCCCGCTTGGCGCCATCATCCGGTTCTCCGACGGCCGCCCGCGGCCACCCGCGCGTTTCACCAGGAAGCTCACAGCGTGGGAGCGGTCAAACGGCATCGGCCGGCTCATCCGCAAATCGCCGCCCTTCGTCACCGGCCGGCTTGCCAGTCCCGCCACCATTACCTTGCATGAGGGCGACATCAGCAGCGCCAATGTCGTGCTCGTCATCGTCCACCGTACCTATGGTGTCGACAGCGCCTTGCAGTTCGAGGTGATCGACGTTCCCAAGCCCGATAGCTGGCGCATCGTGCGGCCCTATGGCGAAGCCGTCGAGCTTCTCCATCTCGCCAATGACCGCGCCGCGGCCGACGCCTGGCTCAGGCAGAACCGCCACCCCCAGGCCCGCATCGAGCGGGTCGACGACCTCGGCGATGCATCCGCCGACGCCGACGCATCGGGGTCTCCGGCGCGGGAGGCCGTGTGATGGACTGGTACGCCGACTGCTCCTATCACGCTGAACGTAAGCGCCGGTTCCACGCGACGGCCCGAGCGCGCCTGCGCCAGCTCGTCGCTGAATTGCGGCTTCCTGCCGGCCGCTTCGATCTCCGCTCGAACCAGGGCGGCATCGCCGTCTCGGGCGAAATCACTCTCCATGGCGAGCAGATCTATGTGCAGGTCTGCCAGCCGGCGACGCTGTTCGACGCGCTCGCGGCCGCCGGCATCACCAGTGTCGCCGTCAATTTCGACGGCTATGGCGATAGTGGGCAGATCGAGAGCATCGACGCCCTCGCGGGAGCCGAGGCCGTCTCGCTTCCGGACACCCTGGTCGAAATAGCCGGGCTTGCGTGGGGTGAGCCGGAAGCCAGGACGCAGTTGCTGTCGCTGCGGGCCGCCATCGAGGAACTCGCCTACGACTTCCTCGGCCAGACCCATGGCGGATGGCCGGACGGCGACGGCGCCTATGGCGATTTCACATTCGACGTCGAACAGCGGTCGATCAGCCTCGACTACAACGAGCGCTACAGCGCCACCGAAAACTACGTCCACGAGTTCTGAGGAGGCGACGATGGCACATCCCTATCACCACGCCCTGTCCTCGGTGAAGAAATGGGGCGGAACGGTCGAGGACTATCTCGCAATTCATAGCTGGTTCGATGCATCGAAGCAGATCACCGCGGACTTTCGCCACCGCGCCTTGCGGCACCACGCCGAGGGCATCTTCATGGCGGAGACCATTTTCGGCACCACGATCACGCTCTCGACCGGCCGTGTGATCCCGACCCGCTGGGTCGGCGAACAGCACGTTCAGGAGGATCTCGGCTTCATCCCGTCCTTCGCCGATTGGGTTCGGACCATCCGCCCGGAGCCCTGGATGGGGCGCGCGCAGCGCCTTGAACTCCAGGTCGATCCCGCCCTGGCGGCAGCGAGCACGGAGGCGGCCTGATCATGTACGGCACTTATCTTCGGCTCGACATCACCGTTCATGCGAGCTGGCAAGCCGTCGTCCGCGCCGCGTCTCGCAAGCTCGCGCGACAAGCCCGGCACGATCCCGCCAAGCGTGCCCAGCGCAAGCAGTTCTATCGCGTGATGCTCGAACATCACCGCAACGCTCAGGAGCTCGTCCGCACATTCCGCCTGTGACGCGCTCGTCGTCCACCATCGCGATCCGTCGCATCCGCCGATGCGAACACGTCGTCCGTCCTTGCCGCTTCCCGGCCCTCGCGCCGGGCTTTTCATTTCAGGAGCAGACCTAATGGCTGACTATCACTCTCCCACGGTGATCCAACCGACCATCCCCAGTGCCGACATGACGGCGCTCGAGCGCTTGATCCTCGGCCACATCTTCGACACCGAGGCGGACGGAGACGGTCTGTACCTCTTCGCCGAGATCGGTCCGAGCGACAGCTTCGAGCTCCCGGTTCGAGACCTTCGGCGTGCGATCGCCGCCTCGGCCGACACCGAGAGTACCGTGAACGCCTATATCTCTGAAAGGATCGCGGCGCTCACCGATGACGACACCCATGTCGAGATCGACCTCAGCGGGATGTCGTGGGAATTCATCCTGCAGGACATCGTCCGGCGCTCGCCGACGCTCGACCATGTCACCGCCATCTCCGCCTTCACCTGCACCCGGATGCGTCCGGACGGTTTCGATGGCATGGCCGTCGTCATCACGGCTGACGCCATCCGTGGCAAATCCACCAACGACATCGTCGAGGACTTCCTTGGAGACGATGCGCATGATGCCCTCTATGCCGGCACGCATGTTCTTCTTCGTGTCCGCGAGCACGCGGTCAAGGAGCAGATTGCCGAGGCGATCGGGGCCGACCCCGATCTCACCTCGATCAACCCGGACGCGGTGACCGAGAGCGACATTCGCTCCGCCTGTCTCGATGTCGTCGCTTGCAGCGATCTGTCGGAAGAACAAGGCGCCGCCGAGTTTCGCGCGGCGGTCGCGGCCATTCGTGCCGCCGAGAGGCGCGATCAGGCGCCCGGCTGACCTCCCCTTCCCTGCTCACGCCTCCGTTTGCGCCCGGCCACTGTGCCGGGCTTTTGATTCAGGAGACCTGCCATGGCTATACCCGACCATGCACGCGCGAACTTCCAGACGCTCCTGCGGGCCGCCCGCGACGGAAACCTCGCTTTGCTGGAATGTGCTGACGCGGTGACCGGTGCGCCGCGATACGTGATCTGTGCCGTCGGTCGCGACGGCGCCGACTTCACGATGACCCCCTTTGGTCGTCTCGCCGATGCGGACCCCTACGACGCCTATCTGCCGCCTCTCGAACCGCCGGCGACATCGCCGTCGACCTGACGCGCCCGCAACAGGTCCTGTCTGGACGCCGCACTTTGCGGGTCAACGGACACGCCGTTTCCGCCCCGACCATGAGGTCGAGCGTGACCTGCAAAGCCTGGCTGCGTCCCGCCGACATGCCGTTGCAGCGCGGATCAGGAGGTGACGGCGATGTGCAAGGTTCTCAACAAGCACAAGGTCGGCGTCCCGCACGGCGCCATCTATATCGGCCGCGGGACAAAGTGGGGCAATCCATTCAGGATTGGCCCCGATGGCGATCGTGCGACCGTCATCGCGAAACATGAGCGCTGGCTGCATGACCAGCATCATCTTCTTCGAGCTCTCGACGAGCTTCGCGGTCACGATCTCGTCTGCTTCTGCGCGCCGGCAGCGTGCCATGGCGACCTCCTGCTGCGGCTCGCCAGCGCGACGCGCGAGGAGCGCATCGCCTGGTGGCGCCAGGCGGCCTAACGCCGCCGATTCATCATGTACCCATGGAGGCGTCCCCGCTGTTCCGGCGCGATCCGGCATAGTTCCGGTTACGGCATACCGTCTGTCCTGGCGGTCATCTTGCCCATGCCCCGTGTATGAGCCGTGGCCATCCCTTCCATTGCCACCTTGGTAGCGGTCTCGCCGGCTGTGTCGGTCAACCCGCGAGGGGTTCCCCTCGTCTACTCGGTGACCGCGCCGTCCAGCCCTCTCCTATGGCGTCATCGGGAATGACCCCGACCAATTTCAGAAAGACTGGATCATGAGCAGGACGACCATGCAGACGCCGCCGTACCATCCCTACGATATCGCAGTGTGGCCGGATGGGGCGTGGGCGACGCTCGGAGAGGTGTGGCGCGGCGAGTTCAGCCACCGATCCGACGACTTCGAAATTGTCCGTCTCGAAGATGTCGCGAGGCTGAAAGAGCTTGGCCTGGCTGATGACTTCGATGTTTCCTGACCCGCCGCGCGCTGGCCGCCGCCAAGTGCCGCGGCCAGGCGTGCCGACCCGAGAGTGAGAGAAAGGCCGGAACGGGGGGATCCGGCCGGGACTGAGAGAGAGCGACCGGCGGATTGCCCGTCCCAGCTCTCCCGGATCGTCCCACATGAACGGCCTTTCCCCCTCGTCTGCAGCAGGTGCCGCTGTATCTCCGGCTCCCGCCTCGTCCGCCCCATTGACTGCAGCCCAAATTCTTGCGGCCGCCGAGTTCCTTCTGCCAGAGCTCGCACGCGGGCGCCGCATCACCACCCCCATTCTCCGCAGTGCGATGGAGGCGGCCACCGGCGGCTCGGATTCGGATGGCAGGTGGCTCTGGCGCGACGCCTATGAGGCCTGCGAGGCCGCGCAGGTCCTGTTCCTGCGCAAGTATGGCCCGGCCATGCGCCGGCAGGCGGCAAAGCCCGCGGCGCTTCTCGCGATGCTCTCGCGCGTCGCGGCGCTGCTGCCGACCCAGACCCGTCGCTCCGAGGAAAGCCAGAGCTTTCAGCAGTTCTCGACGCCGATCGACCTCGGCTTCGTCGCGGCTGTTGCCGCTGGCGTCACGGACGGGGACGTCGTGCTCGAACCCTCGGCCGGCACCGGGCTCCTCGCCATTCTTGCGGAGCAGCCTGGCGTGAGCATGATGCTCAACGAGCTTGCCGCGACGCGCGCGGATCTGCTCGGGATGCTGTTTCCTTCGGTCACGGTCACGCACCACGATGCGGCCCAGATCGATGATCGGCTCGACGAGGGCAGTGGCCCCACCGTCGTCCTGATGAACCCGCCATTCTCCGTTGCCGCTCATGTCGATGGGACAGTGCGGGACGCCGCGTTCCAGCATCTCGTGTCTGCCTTCGCGAGGTTGAGGGACGGCGGCCGACTGGTCGCGATCACCGGAGCGAGCATGGCGCCGGATGCGCCACGGTGGCGCGACGGCTTCATCCGCCTCCAGGAACGTGGGCGCGTCGTGTTCTCCGCAGCCATTGACGGCCGCGTCTACGCGCCTCACGGCACGACGATCGAGACGAGGCTGACGGTCATCGACAAGGTGCCAGCCGAGGATGCGAGCGCGTTTCCGGTCTCGCCCGGTGCCGCGTCCGACGTCGGCATGCTGCTGGACTGGATCGCCGAGCGGCTGCCGAAGCGCGCGCCCATTGGGATGGCGGCGGCTCGCTCGTCCTCCCCGTCGATCGTCAGGCAGCCGCGCCAGATCCCATCGACCGCGTCGCGTCCACTTCGTTCGACCATGCTGCCGGCGCCTGACGAGCCGGTTGTCGAGCTCGCATACGAGACCGTGGATTGGGCGCCGACCGAGCGCGGCAGCCTCTCGGACGCGATCTATGAGGGCTACGCGCTGCAATCGATCCGGATTCCGGACGCGATGCCGCATCCGACCCTTCTGGTGCAATCGGCGGCAATGGCCTCGGTCGCGCCGCCCAAGCCGGCCTGTCGCCCGCGGCTCCCCGCGAAAGTGATCACCGAGGGCCTGCTCTCCGACGCGCAGCTGGAGAGCGTGATCTATGCCGGCGAGGCCCATGCGGGTCATCTCGCGGGGTCCTGGACGGTCGATGCGACCTATGACGTGGTCGCCGCGGCGCCAGACGATGCCGAGAACGCGGTTCGTTTCAGGCGCGGCTGGTTCCTCGGCGACGGGACGGGGGCCGGTAAGGGCCGCCAGGTCGCCGGCGTCCTGCTCGACAATTGGCTGCACGGCCGTCGGCGCGCCGTCTGGGTCTCGAAGTCGGACAAGCTGCTGGAAGATGCGCAGCGCGACTGGTCGGCCCTCGGCCAGGAACGTCTCCTGGTCACGCCACTGTCGCGGTTTCGCCAGGGCTCGGCGATCCGCCTCGACGAAGGCATCCTGTTCACCACCTACGCCACGATCCGCTCGCAGGAGCGCGAGGGTAAGGTCAGCCGCGTCCAGCAGATCGTCGACTGGCTCGGCAAGGACTTCGATGGCGTGATCGTGTTCGACGAGGCCCACGCCATGGCCAACGCCGCCGGCGGCAAGACCGAGCGCGGCGACCAGGCGGCCTCGCAGCAGGGCAAGGCCGGACTGCGGCTGCAGCACGCGTTGCCGGACGCCCGCATCCTCTACGTCTCGGCGACGGGCGCGACGACCGTCGAGAACCTGGCCTACGCCCAGCGCCTCGGCCTGTGGGGCGGCACCGACTTCCCCTTCGCCAATCGCGCGGAATTCGTCGCCGCCATCGAAGACGGTGGCGTCGCCGCGATGGAGGTGCTGGCGCGCGACCTGAAGGCGCTCGGGCTCTACGCCGCGCGGTCGCTCTCCTATGAGGGCGTCGAATATGAGCTCGTCGAGCATCAGCTCACCCCCGATCAGATCCGCATCTACGATGCTTATGCCGGCGCCTTCCAGATCATCCACAACAACCTGCGCGCGGCGATGGAAGCCTCGAACATCCGCTCGAGCAAGGGCACGCTCAATGGCCAGGCGATGTCGGCCGCGCTCTCGGCGTTTGAAAGTTCGAAGCAGCGCTTCTTTAGCCACCTCATTACCGCGATGAAAACCCCGAGCCTGATCGCTGCCGTCGATCAGGATCTCGCCGCTGGCCACGCGGCGGTTATTCAGATCGTGTCGACCGGCGAGGCTCTGCTCGAGCGACGGCTCGCCGAGATCCCGACCGAGGACTGGGGCGATATCCAGGTCGACGTGACGCCGAGGGAATACGTGCTGGACTATCTCCAGCATTCCTTTCCGACGCAGCTTTTTCAGCCTTTCACGGACAGCGAGGGCAATCTGTCGTCGCGGCCGGTCTTCGAGGATGGCCATCCGGTGCAATGCCGCGAGGCCGTGGCGCGCCGCGACCGGATGATCGAGCATCTCGCGGGGCTCGATCCCGTCCAGAGCGCACTCGATCAGATCATCCAGCGCTTCGGGACGGATATTGTCGCAGAGGTCACCGGCCGGTCCCGCCGTATCGTGCGCAAGGCCGGCAAGGACGGCCTCG
Source organism: Xanthobacter wiegelii (assembly GCF_043193855.2). Taxonomy (NCBI): domain Bacteria; kingdom Pseudomonadati; phylum Pseudomonadota; class Alphaproteobacteria; order Hyphomicrobiales; family Xanthobacteraceae; genus Xanthobacter; species Xanthobacter wiegelii. Next base: position 143,399 of record NZ_JBAFUY020000003.1, read on the forward strand.
ATCGCCTTGCCGTCGAAAATCGCCCGGGCTCCGCAAACCTCGCCGAGACGCAGGCGTTCATGGACGACGACAAGCGCATCCTCGTCTTCTCCGATGCGGGCGGCACCGGCCGCAGCTACCACGCCGAACTCTCGGCGCGGAACCGGCGCCTGCGCGTCCACTACCTCCTCGAGGCCGGGTGGAAAGCCGACACGGCCATCCAGGGCCTCGGGCGGACGAACCGCACCAATCAGGCGCAGCCGCCTCTCTTCCGTCCGGTTGCGACCAATGTGAAGGCGGAAAAGCGCTTCCTGTCGACGATCGCGCGCCGGCTCGACACGCTCGGCGCCATCACCAAGGGCCAGCGCCAGACCGGCGGCCAGGGCCTGTTCCGCGCCGATGACAATCTCGAATCGGCTTACGCGAAAGCGGCGCTGCGGCAATTCTATCTGCGCCTCCTCACTGGCAAGATCGACGGGTGCTCGCTGCAGCAGTTCGAGAGCGCCACGGGCCTTTCGCTGACCGATAGCGACGGATCGATCCGGGAGGAGCTGCCGGCGATCACCACCTTCCTGAACCGTTTGCTCGCTCTGACCATCGGCACGCAAAACCTGCTCTTCGATGTCTTCGAGACCATCCTGGTGGCGAAGATCGAGGGGGCCATTGCCTCGGGTCACTACGACGCCGGCGTCGAGACCGTGCGGGCCGACAGCATGGTCGTCGCCAAGCGCCGCACCGTCTACGTCCATGACGCCTCCGGCGCCGAAACCCGCGTCTTCACGATCGCGCGGAAGGATCGCAACGAGCCGATGTCGCTCGACGAGGCGTTGCAGCGCGTTGCCGAGCGTGATGCCAGGCTGCTGATCAATGCCAAGTCGAACCGCGCCGCCGTCCAGGTTTCCGCTGCGAGCCTGATGCTCGACGACGGCGAGGTGGAGCGCCGCGTCCGCCTGCTGCGGCCGACGGAGCGGCATGCGATCGGCCTCGACGCGCTGTCGCAGACGCATTGGGAGGAAGCGGATCGCGAGAGCTTCGTTGCGGCCTGGTCTGCCGAGATCGCGGACCTGCCGGAGTTCACGACGTCGACGTTTCATGTCGTCACCGGCCTTCTGCTCCCGATCTGGAAGCGAATCCCCGACGAGACCTGCAAGGTCTACCGCCTGCAGACCGATGACGGCGAGCGCGTCATCGGCCGGCTGATTTCGCCGGCGGCACTCTCGACGCTCTATCGCAATCTTGGCCAGGATGGCGCGCCGACGCTCACCACAGGGGAAGCATGGGAGGCGGTCTCGGCCGGCCGCGCCGTCCTGCAACTTGCCGACGGGCTCCAGCTTCGCCGGGTGCGCGTGATGAACGATCATCGCATCGAGCTCACCGGGTTCACTGAGGGCATGCGGGACCGGCTCCGCGCGATGGGCCTTTTCAGCGAGATCATCGCCTGGAAGCTGCGCTTCTTCGTCCCGGTCGGCGTGTCGGGCTTCGATGTCGTTGGCCGGCTGCTGGATCGCCACCCGTTCACGACGGTCATCGACCGCGCGGCCGCTTGATCGGAGGCCGTCACGATGTCCTCCGCCAACTCGACCTCCGAGCTGGCACGCCGCCTCGCGCATCACGCCGAAGCGGTGTGCCGGCATTATCTCCGTGCCGGTCACAAGGAAGGTCGCTATTGGCTTGTCGGCGACACGCTCGGCACGCCGGGGCGATCCCTCTATGTCAGGCTCAGCGGCCCCGACTACGGCAAGGGTGCTGCCGGCAAGTGGACCGATGGCGCAACCGGTGAGCATGGCGACCTGCTGGATCTGATCGCACTCAACCGTGGCCTCACCGACATCCGCGACGCCAAGGATGAAGCGCGGGCTTTCCTCAGCCTGCCCCTGCCGGAGCCTCCTCCCCTATCTGGATCACGATTTTCGTCGAAGCCGCGCAATACCGCCGAGGCGGCACGGCGTCTGTTCGCCATGGCGCGCCCGATCGCCGACACGTGGGCCGATGGTTACCTGAAGCACCGTAGCATCGCCTCAGCGATCGTCGATGACCGGTTCCTTCGTTTCCATCCGCATTGCTATTATCGCGACCATGATGATGCACCGACACGCACGTTCCCGGCTCTGATCGCAGCCGTCACCGACGATCGCGGACGCATCACCGGCGTGCATCGCACCTGGCTTCATCCCTACGACATTGGCGAGAAAGCGCCGGTCGCGTCGCAGCGGCGGGCGATGGGAGACCTTCTCGGCAACGGCGTTCGCTTCGGCATGCGCTCCGACGAATCCAACCCGGTGATGGCGGCCGGCGAAGGCGTCGAGACCATGATGTCGCTGCGCATGGTCATGCCCAGGATGCCGATGATCGCTGGCCTGTCGGCCAACCACCTTGCCGCGATCCAGCTCCCGCCTTCGCTGGGGCGTCTCTACGTCGCTGTCGATGCTGATCCTGCCGGACGCAGTGGGATGGAACGGTTGAGCCGGCGTGCGCGGCAGCTCGGGATCGAGGTTCTGACGCTGTCGCCGAGGCTGGGCGATTTCAACGAAGACCTTCGACGGCTCGGCAGCCCCAGTCTCACTGAGGATCTGGGGTCTCAACTCGTCCCGCAGGACGGAGCGCGGTTCCTGCTCGCGGCGTGACGGAATGCGCCGGGAGGGGAAGAGGTGCGCGGCATCGGGGAGCCGGTCGTGCTGATCGCAGGAGATTGTCCCTTGGCGAGAGAGGGCCGCATCCATGGCCTTCTAGAGGGCGAGTGGGCGTCAGAGCGGCCGGGCCGGCAAGTGCGGTCGGCAACTGTTTTCCGCCGGCAGGCAAGCCTGCCTTTGCATCGCGAATCAAAACAGCCGCCGCCCTGCCCTCCTCCGCGATGCTCCGGCCGCCGCGCTGCGCTTGGCGGTGCAAGCCCGACCCCTCCGCCGCCTGATCGCCACGAAGGCCGCGATGGGCGCGGCCGCCGCCCCACGGAGGACATCCCCATGGCGATCGACCAGCACCCCGACGACGAGCCGATCCACGCTTCGTCCGCGACATCCCAGGTCATCCACGAACTGCAGCTCTACGGCCACCGTCCGCACCAGGACGAGCCCGATCCGAGACCCCTCCCCGACGAGCCCGTGGTCCGGGGCGCCCTCGCCGACATCTTCGATGCCCTCATCGCGACCCTGGCCGACACCCGGCTCGAGCCCGACCTCGAGGACCTGCTCTGGTCGACCGTCAACCTGTTCCACCGCGCGGCGGGCCGCATCCAGCGCGAGCTCGACCGCAATGAGGACGACCAGCGCAAGAGCCAGCAGGAACAGGACGGCTCGGAGGTGCGCTCCGTCGAACTCGAGCGCCTCATCGCCCAGGGCACGACCATGATCGAGCGCCGCGAGACCATGGAGTTCTTCCGTGAGCACGCGGCCGACCTCTTCGAGGCCCATGTCGGATCGGTGTGGCATCCGCGGACCGGTTCGAAGGTCAACCATCGCAACCTGACCGCCGCAGTCATAGACAGCCGGGACTTCCTCGCCGCCAAGCGCCGGATCGAGATCGAGCCGCTGATGCCGGCCGGCGTGAAGGTCGCCTTCGCCGGCGGCCTCGACTGCAACGACTACCAGGCGATCTGGGACGTGCTCGACAAGGTACATGCCAAACATACCGACTTGGTGCTGCTCCATGGCGGATCGACGAAGGGCGCGGAGTTCATCGCCTCAAGGTGGGCGGATGCGCGCAAGGTACCGCAAGTGTCCTTCAAGCCCGACTGGACGCGGCACGCCAAGGCGGCGCCTTTCAAGCGCAACGACGAATTGCTCAGGGCGCTGCCGATCGGCGTCGTTGTCTTCCCAGGCTCCGGGATCACCGACAACTTGGCCGACAAGGCGAAGGCGATGGGCATCCCGGTCTGGCGGTTCGGGGGCGGCGCGTGAGCGTCGGTTCCCTTGAAATCATGGGAAACATGGATATGATGGAAATCATGGATATTTTCGGGGAGCATTCACATGCGCGCCTTCACCACCAATGACCTCAACAAGCAGGTCGGCGAAGTCACCGATGCGGCGACGAAGTCGCCGATCGTCATCACGCGGCATCGCAAGCCCCGCTTCGTCATGATGAGCTACGAGCACTACCAGAAGATCAGGGGCGAAGGCGACCCCCGCCGCGCATACGCCGCCGGTGAAACGCCGGACGACGTCGCCTCGTTGTTCTCGGCTGAGGTCGACCGTCTGGCGACGGGCGAAGGCTACGACGATGACCGGTGACCTGCGTCCCGGCACGATCGTCCAGTATCCGTACCTCTGGAAGTGGCAGCAGGAACGCGGCGAGACGGAAGGTCGAAAGGATCGACCCGTCTGCGTTATCCTCGCAGTGCGCGGATCTGACGGTCTGACCCATCTTGCGCTCCTGGCGATTTCAAGCCGCCAACCGGGCTCCGAGCAGGTCGCGATCGAGGTTCCCGAAATCGAATGCCGGCGCGGCGGGCTCAGCGATCTCAAGCGGGCCTGGATCAGCGTCAGCGAGTACAATTATGATATCGCCGAGCGGTCCTTCTATCTCGATGCGGGCGAGCCCGCACTCGGACGTTTCAGTCGTTCCTTCATGATGAAACTTGCGAGCGCGGTGTCTCCCCTCTTCCGGGCCGGACAGGTGCGCATAGATCGCATCGACTAGGGGTGTTACGGACTTGCCGGAAGGCTTCTGTGCCGACCGCGGAGCGCGTCGGCCTCTTCGCTCACGGCGGTTGCTGAGCGCCGGCCCCGCTTGCCGATGGTGCCCGGCAGCGGTTCTGGCGGGCCGATGTTGCCCAAGATGGGAATGACTCGTCGCCTTGCGAGTTGTCGGGGATGCGCCCTGGACCGTGGCTGGGGATCGACGTGAGGGTTCCTGCCATTGGTGGCGGTCCGTGGTTCCGGCGGGCGCCGGCGCGGCGCCGTCGGCGTGATCGACCTGCGTATGCCGGATGTCCGCGAGCGGGCGTGAACGTCGGTGTCCCGACTGGCGGTGGCCGGGACGGGGAGCGAGTGCGGCGGTGCGGGTCCTGCCTGGTGGGGGCGAGGGCGGGGCATGGCCTGGTGGCAGGGGCTCCTGTGGTCGGTGGCTTCGAAGCCCATCCCCTCCTCTTTGCCGCCTGTGTCCGGGTCTCGGCCGCCTAGTGCCGTCAACCCCGCTGGCCACCCCACGATGCGGGCATCGCGGGGACCCCGACCGGGGGTTCCCCTGCGCTGCGGTGACGACGGCGTCCGGCCCCTTCCTTTGGGCGTCATCGGGGATGGTCCCCGAGCAACCTCAAGGAGACTTCACATGGCCACGATCGCAACCCTCACCCAGAAGGCGGACGGCAACCTCGAAGGCACGCTCGCCACCCTCAACGTCACCGCCCCGATCGCGCTGGTGCCGAACACCCGCAAGGCGAAGGACAACGAGCCTGACTACCGCGTGATCTCGCGCAAGAACGGCTTCGAGCTGGGCGCCGGCTGGAACCGGATCTCGAAGACCACCGGCGAGGAGTACATCTCGGTCTCGCTCTCGGCCCCCGAGTTCGGCACCATCTACGGCAACGTGGCGCCGGCGCCGGGCGAGGATCCCGCCAAGAAGGTCATCATCTGGAACCCCGCCAGCTGACCCGAAGCCGCCGGCCCCGCCCAACAGCGGGGTCGGCGCTCAGTCTTTGAGTTGACAGCCGTCAACTCCGCCGTCCCGCAGCATCCTCCGGATTGGCCGCGAGGAGATCGGAGCGCTCGCGGTCAAAAAGTTGACGGCAGTCAACTCGGACGGACCGGCCTTGTACGGTTCAGACCAAGCGAGCGGCAATCAAACTCCGTTCCTGCCATGCCTCCGGGCGCCTTCCTTGGTTGGCCTTCCTGGAAGGCGCATTTGCAAAGATGCGCCCCGATGAGGCTAGTCCGTCACCGCGCGCGCTGGCTGGTCCGGTGCCGGCTATGGACGTGCCGGGATTGCGATTGTGAAGTCGGGCATGCCTCGTCGCCTTGCGCGTTGTCGGGGATGCGGCCGAGACCGGGCCACCGGTTCGACGTGAAGGCTCTCGCCGAGGTGGCGATCTGCGGTTCAAGCGGGCGCTGGCGCGGCGCCGTCGGCGGGATCGTTGTGCGTATGCCGGATGTCCGCCAGCGGGTGTGAGCGCCGGCGTCGCGACTGGCAGTGGCCGGGACGGGGGGCGGGCGCTGCGGTGCGGGTCCTGCCTGGTGGGGGCGAGGGCGGGGCATGGCCTGGTGGCAGGGGCTCCTGTGGTCGGTGGCTTCGAAGCCCATCCCCTCCTCTTTGCCGCCTGTGTCCGGGTCTCGGCCGCCTAGTGCCGTCAACCCCGCTGGCCACCCCACGATGCGGGCATCGCGGGGACCCCGACCGGGGGTTCCCCTGCGCTGCGGTGACGACGGCGTCCGGCCCCTTCCTTTGGGCGTCATCGGGGATGGTCCCCGAGCAACCTCAAGGAGACTTCACATGGCCACGATCGCAACCCTCACCCAGAAGGCGGACGGCAACCTCGAAGGCACGCTCGCCACCCTCAACGTCACCGCCCCGATCGCGCTGGTGCCGAACACCCGCAAGGCGAAGGACAACGAGCCTGACTACCGCGTGATCTCGCGCAAGAACGGCTTCGAGCTGGGCGCCGGCTGGAACCGGATCTCGAAGACCACCGGCGAGGAGTACATCTCGGTCTCGCTCTCGGCCCCCGAGTTCGGCACCATCTACGGCAACGTGGCGCCGGCGCCGGGCGAGGATCCCGCCAAGAAGGTCATCATCTGGAACCCCGCCAGCTGACCCGAAGCCGCCGGCCCCGCCCAACAGCGGGGTCGGCGCCTCGCAAATCCGATCAAGCCGTCACCGATCCGCTCTGGCGGGGCGTCGCCGGGGAAGCGCCGAACGGCCAAGCGAAGAGCGCCAAAGGCGATGTCCACGAGAGAATTGACTCTGGATGGCCAGAGCGTTTGCCGACGCCTCGCGTCGTTAACCTTTCATTAACCCAAAAAGCCTTGCCGCACCGTTAGAATCGGCTCTAAATGCGGTTCTACGTCAGAAGTGGCGTTGAAAGCGCATGTGCGGGAAAAACGAATGGCCGACACTTCACGCGCCACCGATGCAGTTGATGACGTCGACTCGCTCATCATGGAGCATGGTCGCGATCTATCAGCAAAGCTGCAAGCGCATTGGCTTGAGCATTTCCCGCCCGTGGCGGAGAAGTCGCTGCGGTCGTTTCAGTTAAGTGAGGTAGCCCGATTCCTTGGGGTGAAGCCGGGCTATCTCCGAAACCTGTCGCTCGAAGGCAAGGGGCCGGCTCCGTCGGTGACGCCATCCGGCCGCCGCTCGTACAGCGCTGAGCAAATCCTAGAGCTTCGCCAGTACCTCGACGACAATGCCAGAGCCAGGAAGCGCTATGTTCCGCATCGCCAGGGCCCCGAGCATCTCCAGATCATCGCGGTTGCCAACTTCAAGGGAGGAAGTGGAAAGACCACGACGGCCGCCCATTTAGCTCAACATCTTGCGCTGGCCGGTCATCGCGTTCTGGCCATCGATCTAGACCCTCAAGCGAGCCTGACGGCGCTTCATGGCCTTCAGCCCGAGTTTGATGTCGGCCGCAATGAGACGCTCTACGGCGCAATTCGATATGATGACGAGCGGCGCCCTCTCTCGGATGTCATCCGGAGGACGAACTTTGCCGGGCTCGATATCGTGCCTGGCAACATCGAGCTGATGGACTTCGAGTATGACACTCCGCTCGTATTGGCGACGAAGGAAAGCGGCAGCATGGGCCGCCAATTCTTCGCGCGACTGGACGAGGCACTCGGCCCGGTAGCAGACCGGTACGACGTCGTCATTCTCGATTGCCCGCCGCAGCTCGGCTATCTGACCATGATCGCCCTGTGTTCAGCGACCGCCCTGCTCGTCACCGTGCATCCGCAGATGCTCGACGTGATGTCCATGTCTCAGTTCCTGCAGATGCTCGGAGACGTCATGGCGCATCTGAAGAAAGCCGGCGGCAAGATGCAGTACGATTGGGTGCGTTACCTCATCACGCGCTACGAGGCGTCGGACCAACCGCAGACCGAGATGGTCACCTTCATTCGCACACGGTTCGGACGTCACGTCCTGACCAATCCGATGCTGAAGAGCGTCGCGATCTCCGATGCCGGCCTTACGAAGCAAACGCTCTATGAGGTCGAACGAAAGGAGTTCACGCCGAGCACATACGATCGGGCGATCGAGTCTCTCGACGCGGTCAATGGAGAGATCGAGGGGCTGATCCACAAGGCCTGGGGGAGGGGGTAATGGCACGCAAGGGACTGTTCTCCGCCTCACCTGAGAAAAAGTTGACGGCAGTCAACTCCGACGATGCTCCCGCGGTGCCGCAAAGAGTGTCGCCTCCGGCGTTCGCAACCCGAGGCGCTCTCGGTGCCGTCACGCGCTCTATTGACGAGTTGGCCGCGCGAGCAGACGCAGCCAGAGACCTCGAAGCCCGCCTCACTGCCGGCGAGACGGTAATCGATGTCGACCCGGACATCATCGACCCGCCCTTTATCGCCGACCGTTTGTCGCACGACGATGACGCGGACTTCCGTACGCTGGTCGCGGCAATCGAAGCGCGCGGTCAGGATTCCCCCGTGCTCGTCCGGCCCCATCCAAAGGAGAGCGGGCGCTATCAACTCGCGTTCGGGCGACGGCGTTGGCGAGCCTGCAAGGTGCTCGGACGCCAGGTCCGAGCCGTTGTCAAGAAGCTCTCGGATCGCGATCTCGTCCTCGCCCAGGGACAGGAAAACAGCGCGCGAGCGAACCTCTCATTCATAGAGCGCGCTCTGTTCGCCTGGCGGTTGGAGGAAGGGGGCTACGATCGCGAGACAATCATGAGCGCTTTGACCGTCGACAAGACGGTCGTCTCGCGAATGATCTCGGTGGTAAAGAAGATCCCGCTTGCGATCATTGAGGCTATCGGATCGGCGCCGACGACTGGCCGGGACCGATGGGTTGATCTGGCCACTGCTTTCGAGGCGGGTGTCGACATCGAGCAAGTGACCGATTTTCTCGCGTCGGCCGATGTGCAGGCGGCTTCATCCGATGAACGATTTGATCTTGTCTTTGGACTGATCTCGAATCCCCCCGTGCCGGAGGAGCCGGCAGCTCGCGCCGTCGCCAAGAAGGCGCATGGACAATACTGGTCCACACCCGCCGGCGTGCGCGTCGCACGCGTCTCATCGACCGACCGGGCATTCGTTCTGTCGATCGACAAACGCAATGCTCCCGGGTTTGGCGATTTCCTGCTGACGCAGATGGATCGCCTTTTCGAGACCTACAGCAACGAGAAAAAGGAGGACTGACCGACCGTACGAAGCTCACCGCAACCAGCTAGGAGCAACGCGGCAAAAGAAAAAGGCCCCCGAAACGGAGTTCCGGAAGCCCTTCTCGTTCTTTGGCGATTACGAGAATCACACTTCCGCGAATCACAGTCAAGAGTCTCGTGAGAGATTGAGCGCCGTTTCGGTGAGCAGATTTCCTTTGCCCTCATAGAGGCAGAGACATGGAACCACACCTATCGACGACGCCCTTCGGGCGGCGAACGCTGACGCTTGCCCATGTGGCAAATCAGGCGATCGCAAAAGCACGGCCGCTCGAAAAGGCGGTTCACAAATGGCACGTCTATCAGACGCTCTGCATTGCGAGGGTCACATTCGGCGTGTCCGAGCGCGCGCTGTCGGTGCTCAACGCGCTACTGACGTTTCACCCGGAGACCATGCTGACGGGGGAAGACCTGATCGTCTTTCCCTCGAACGATCAGCTGGCACGGCGGGCGCATGGCATGCCGGCATCAACGCTGCGCAAGCACCTGGCCGTCCTCGTCGACGCTGGGCTCATCATTCGCCGCGACAGCCCGAACGGGAAGCGATACGCCCGCAAGGGCCGCGACGGCGAGGTCGCGATGGCCTTTGGCTTCGACCTCGGGCCGCTCGTGGCGCGGGCCGAAGAGTTTGCGCAGATTGCCGAGGCGATCCTGGCGGCCGAGCGTGAGATGAAGCTCGTGCGCGAACGCATCACCATCTGCCGGCGTGACATCGCGAAAATGATCGCGACAGGCCTCGAGGAGGGCGTGCCGACGAAGCGGGCAGGGCAGGGTCCGGCGGACTGGGCGGAGATCCACGGGCTGTTTCGCGCGATCATGGCTCGGATTCCGCGAAGCGCCACACTCGCTGAGCTCGAGCCAGTTGCCGAGGAGCTCACCATGCTGGCTGATGAGATCCTTATGTTGCTGGAGGCTCATGCAAAAACAGAAAAAACGAGCACCAATGAATCCACATTTGAGCGCCACATACATAATTCAAATCCAGACTCCCTAATTGAACTTGAACCTGCTCTCCGAGAAGAGAGGGGGGCGAAGGCAGCGCCAGAACCCCAAACGCCGCGGATGCCGGAAGGGTCCTACCCCTTGGGGATGGTTCTCGACGCTTGTCCCGATGTTTGCGACTACTCCAAGTCCGGGATTTCGAACTGGCGGGACTTCCTGGCGACCGTTGCCGTGGTCCGGCCCATGCTGGGGATCAGTCCGAGCGCCTGGGAGGAGGCGCGGACCGTCATGGGAGAGGTTCAGGCTGCTGTGGTGGTTGCGGCGATCCTGCAGCGCGGTGCCGCGATCAATAGCGCCGGCGGCTATATCCGCGATTTGACGAAAAAGGCGGAAGCCGGAGGGTTCTCTCTTGGCCCGATGCTGATGGCGCTGATCGGCAGCAGAAAGCGCGACAAGAAGCGAGCATGACCCATGTCGAACCGCGGGAATAGCCGTGTAGTCGTCCGGCGACGCTCGGTAACCATCGGGTCGTTCCATTCGGTCGAGAACAACGTTCGTCTCGTGCCCGCACAATCGGACGGCTCGCCTTATGGAAGCCCATTAGGCTGCGGCGGTCTCAAATTCGGTCTCAAGCCCCTCGCGAGCCAGGCGGCCGTGATTCACGAGCAATGTACGAATCGTCAGGGGCGAGACTTCGAAGTGTTCGGCAACGTCCTGTTGATTTTCCATAGAATAATCGTCGCCGAGCATCGCATCGACAACCTCGAACGGGCTGAGCAATTCTGCGGCGAAGGACCGTTGAACTTTCTGTCGGTAGGTGTAAGCGCGAGTCGCGGGCAGAAGAGCTCCGCTCGGCGGTCTGGCAAGACGATCGCCCAGAAGCCGTGCAAGTTCAAAGCGGCGCCCAGTCCGCCATTTGGATCGAAGAACAACCCGGCCCTGAGTGGGCTTTTCGTCGAGCGCGAAAGAGATAGATGCCCCGCCTCGAACGTCCGGTATGATTGCGCGAACAACGCCCGCCATCTCAGCTAACTGGACATCCGTAAGCGGACCCTCACCGAGCCGGTGGTGTTCACGAAGGGCACGGGCCGCCGTGGCTCCTGCTCTGTAAGCGGGGGTCAGACCGCTGCGCTTCGGCACTTCAGTAGCTGGTAGCCGAATGACATCGCGTGGCGAGGCATCGAAACCGCTCCTCTGAGCTGCTTCACGAAGGTCGTCCCCGGTCAAAAGCTTGCCGCTTTGGCCGTGTTCCGCTGCCAGCTCCTCAACACCAGACAACCCAAGATCCTCGATGTCGCGAACCAATTGATCGACAAGTTGCTCCTGGGAGTCAGGATCCTGACCCAGCAGAGCCTCCAATTTGCGAGTGCGTACGAAAGCTGGTGTTTTACGCTCTGCAATTACGCCCGACCAAACTGTCTGGAGATTGCTGTCTTCGATGCCGGCCCAGCTAAGGCGCTCCAACACCTGACTGAGGAACAGGTCAATGCCAGCCTCGAACTCGCTGGCGGGCAGGATGACCGCGTGATCGGTGATGTAGCGGAAAGGCGTTTGGGGGCGTTCCGTCGTGGGTTTCGAAATCAATGCGGTTCGTTCGCCATCGGAGAAAATCGTCAAATTTGGCCAGATATACCCCGATCCAATTGTCGTCAGACGATGGGCGTAAGCCCAATCCTTGGAATTTGAGCGTGGCTCCCAACGCAAACGCCACCAATTCCAGGCGAGCCACTCGGCGAGGTGGTAGGCAGAGAGTAGGGGCGCTTGACGCAGCCTATTGGCTAGGACGTCGTTGCCTTCTGTCAGCCAAAGATCATGCGCCTTGATGCCAAGCGCAGAAAAGCATGCACGCTCCTCCGGCGACCCGGCATCGAGTTGCTCCCATTCGGCAGCTATTGACCAACTGACAGGCATCGTTGCTTCCAAATATCTCTTACGTAGTCGCGCAGATCGTCCTCTTCTTCAAGACGGTAGCCGTGATATACCCCTAACGTAGATGGGTCAGTTTTGCCTCATAAACCTCGCCATCTTCGTCGACGCACCAGATGAATTTTGGAAAACCATTGTAGGCGAGTTCGCTGACTGCTCCTCGAGAAATGCCTCGACGCATTAGCTCGCTGGCTTGCTCCAACCGGATCACCTTAAGAGCGTCACAAAGCGACTTTGTCGGCCGCGGATTGGTTCTCTCTAGGCCGTAGTCCGCTGGGTTCCTCTTATGATGGCCGCTGCCACCGTATCGCGCATTGACCGCAAGCTCGGCTTTCCGTTCGTCTGTCAGGAAGCCTTCGCGCGCTATCCGTCGCTTCGGATTGTTGCCAGGTCGAGCCATGCTTAACTTGCCTCAAGACGCCTTGGACCGTCACCTTATCAGAGGTGCCTTCCAATTCCCGAAAAATCAGCGGGCAAGTCCGTGAAGTGGCTCGCTGGGCACGCACCGGCAAGGTCGGAGCATGCTTCGGCCGACGCTACAATCCTGCCGCCTTGGTGAGGTTAACGCGGAAGCGGTCGCGCCGGCGCTGGTAGCGCCGGGTCATCTCGGCCGAGGCATGGCCGAGCTGCTTCTGCACGTAGCGCTCGTCGACCTCGGCCGAGGAGGCGAGGCCGGCGCGCAGCGAATGCCCAGCGAACTTACTCTCTCGTTCGCCCTCGCTCAGATCCGGCCGCACGCCGGCGGCGAGCGCGGTGCGCTTGACCAGCCGCGCCACCTGCTGGTCGGTGAGCCGATCCGGGCCGACGTCCTTGCCCTGGCCGGTGACCCGCCGGAATAGCGGTCCATGGGGAATTTTCGCCAGCTTGAGCCAGGTTTGCAAGGCGACGACCGGGCAGGTCGAGTCCGAGGAGCCGCGGCCGATCTCGACCTCGCGCCAGCCGTTCTTGCCGCGTAGCGTCACCAGCATCCCCTTGTCGAGGATCTCGACCCAGCCGCGGCCGTCCTCGGTTTGATCGCGGCCGGCATCGAGCGCGACGATCTCGGACCGCCGCAACCCGCCGGCGAAGCCGAGCAGCAGCATGGCGCGGTCGCGTAGGCCGCGCAGCGTGCCACGCTCGAGCGTCTCCAGCATGGCGATGACGTCCTCCGGCAGCACGGCTTCCTTCTGCACCGGCGGCCGGCCATGGGTGTTGCGGATCCCCGCGAGCACGGTGGCGATATGGCGGTCGGCGCGGTCGAGCGGCGTGCCGCGCTGGGCATAGTTCCAGGAGAGGGCCGACAAACGCCGCTCGATCGTGCCGACGGCGTTCGGCTGGCGATCGGCGGTTGCCGCACCGGAGGCGCAGGCGGTGATGTAGAGCCCGACCACCTGCGGGTCCGGGGGCAGGGGAGACAACGCCTGGCGCCGGCACCAGGCGGAAAAATGCTTCCAGTCGGCGGCATAGGCGCGGCGGGTGTTGGCCGAGCTCGCTGCTTCGGCATAGTCGCGGGCGCGATCGGCGAGGCGTTCGAGATGGGCGGGCAGGTCGGCCGACGGCTGCGGCGCGGAAATGACGACGGGTGGCGGCGCTGCAGGGGAGGGCGGCGCGTGCTCCTGGGCGTCGTTTTCGGGGCTCGGAGGGCTCGTTTCATGCATGCTTCTATATAAAGACAGAAACGAATGATAATGCAACATTATCGTTCGTTCTGGAGTCGCGACAGGTGCGGCGGTTAGCGGCCAAATCTCTGGCAGAAAGCGCCGCCATCGGATACGATCCGGCATGGCCTCGCGCGCGCGACTCATCCCCGAGCCCCCTCCGACCTTTCCGGCCTTTCCCGGCTGGGCGCGCCAGCCCGCGACCGGCGAAGCCGTTGAAGATACGGAGTTTCTCGCCGGGGCGGCGCTGGCGGCGCTGCATCCGATCGCCCGCCACGAGCACCCGCTCGGCACCCTCTGGCGCCAGCGCCTGGCGCTTGGCTGCGCCGCCGCGCTGGCGCAGCAGAACGGCCGCACCGAGGACGAGGGGATGCTGCGCGACCACTGGTATCTGCGCCGCGAGGGCGACGACCCAGGGCCCGCCGGGCAGCTCCTCAAGGCCTGGCGCGCCTTGAGCGAGCGGTCGGCGATGGCCGCCGGCGACTGGGAGCTCAAGCTCGCGGCGCTGCTGGCCCACCGCTACGACGACGCGCTGCAGGACGTCATTGCCTTCGCCACCGACCAGCTCAAAGGGCCGGGGAGTGCGGTGCGCGCCGCGGCGGGAGTGGCGGCGACCAGCCTGCGGTTTCGGCCCGACAGCCGGCCGCTGGCGCTCTGGCTCGCCGATGCGGTCCTGGCGCATCGCCTCAAATGGCCGGCGCCGGTGCCTTTGCTCGCCGCCCATCTGAAGCGCGCCGATTTCCGTCACGCCGCCGCGCATGTCGCCGGCGACAGCGGCTGGCTTGCCGCCTGCAACCTGGCCTATGCCCGGGGCTCGGCGGCCGCGGCCGACCTGCACGCCGATCTCGCCCGCCGCGCCGAGAAGCTCCTCGCCGCCGCGCCGCAGCTGCGCGGCAAGGACGCCGACATGATGGTGGCGATCCTCATCAGCGAGGACGCGCAGGCGGCCAGGACCGGCAAGGCCGCGAGCGACCGCTCGAGCCGGCGGCTGTTCGAGCGCCTGGTCGCGCTCGGCGGCGTGCGTGAGCTCACCGGCCGGCCGACCTTCCGGCTCTACGGGCTCTGACCATGGCCCGGCGCGCGCGAGCCAAGCAGGAGCTTGACACCGAGCTCGCCGATCTGCCGCCGGAGCTTCGCTGGCGCGAATGGATGGGCCGGGTCGAGGCGGTGATCTTCGCCTCGCCCGAGCCGGTCGGGCGTGAGGTGCTGGCGCGGGTCGTCGGGCGGGACTGCAATCTCGACCTCATCATCGACGATATCCGCGGCGAGCTGCGCGGCCGGCCCTACGAGCTGGTCGCGGTCGCCGGCGGCTGGCAGCACCGCACCCGCAAGAGCTTCGCCGATGCGATCCGCACGGCGACAGGGCTTGGAACCGAGACGAAGCCGCTGTCGCAATCGGATGCGCTGATCCTGATGTGCATCGCGTATTTCCAGCCGATCACCCGCGGCGAGCTTGGCCAGTTCTTCAGCAAGGAGGTCAGCCGCGACACCATCGGCCATCTGCGGTCGCTCGGCTTCATCGCTGCCGGGCCGCGCAGCCCGACGCCGGGTGCGCCCTATACCTACGTGACGACCCCGGGGTTCCTGTCGCATTTTGGCTTCGACACGCTCCGCGACCTGCCGGACATGGAGGCGCTCGAGGATGCCGGCCTGCTCAGCAAAGAGAAGCTGCTGGCTGGAGATATTCCGATCGCCGGCGGAGAGGCCGACGATTTTGACGACGGCGCGAGCGAGTAAGATTTCAAAATGGATCTGTATTTATGGCCGGGGCGAAGCCGCCAATTCATCGTCGGTCAGAATCCGTAGCGCTGGTCAGCCCACCGCAACAGCACCTTGGCATCATGGTCTGGCAGGCGCACACGCGCGTCACGCAGGCCCTGCGCGATCGCGTCGCCAACATCGGGATCGACTCGGTTGCCGTGCGTCATGAGAAAGTACCAGCCGAAGGCAAGGCCGACCTCGCGATCGATCGCCTCTGTGCGATCCATCAGCATATGCACTGAGGCATCGCCGGCCTCCAGGCTCTCCTTCGGCAGATGCAGCGGACGGGTGATGAACCCGATCTCTCGCTGGCCGTTGTGCTCATAGTCGGTGATGTCGAGTGCCCAATGCTCGAAGACGCGCGCGCTGCGCGCGCTCGATTCCTCCCAGTCCTGAAAGAAGCGCACCTCGCGCGGCACCACATCGAACCAATTGGGCTGCAATTCCAGGAAGGGCCTCTGCGTGCCGTCGGTGCCGATCCAGACGCGCTGTTCCATCTCAGGGCGGCGCGCCTCACGCTTCTCGCGCTCGAGGCGCGCGCACCGCGCGAGGAATGTCCGGACATGCACGACACTGCTGCCGGTACGCTTGCTCAAACGGTAGAGCGGGCCCGCGATCACCTTGTCGTCGGACCTGGCGTCATGGTCGATCCATGACGGATCAAGCAGCTCCAGCTCGCTCCAGGGGCGAGATGATGGATTGACGATCGGCCCAGCACGCCACTCCACCTCGCGGCCGACCGAAATCTGCACGTAGTCGGCCGCGCCCGATCCGGTCGGCGCGAAGGCGTACACGCTGTTGCCGTGCCATTCCGAGATCTGAAGTTCGGTCTGCTGTAACCGAGACCAGAGAGCCCCGACGTTGCCCTTGTCCTTGGCGAGTTCTGCTTCCATCCACGGTCGGTACTCGGCGATCCGGGTTCCGTCGGCGGCAAGCACCGAGCGCTCGACCCGCCAGTACTGGTCGTCGTCAATCGCCGCCAAGAAGGCGAACCCAGGAAACGCCTCGGTCAGCGCTGCTGCGAGCGCGGCTTCGTCGGCGCCGGCCGGAAGGCGCGCCAGGGCCGCTCCAACCGAGGCACGGTCGGGCAGTCTCACCGGTGCATTTTCCAGGATGTCAGCCATGCGATGGTCCTAGCCTTCTGGCTCCGTCCGATTTTTCCGTGTCTCGCCGAGCGGGCCTTCCGATTTGCGACCGACCATTTATCGGCCTCGATCGTTCGCCATCTGCTCGATCTCTTTCATCGACGTCAGAATGTCCGCGAAGAGAGGGGCGTCCCCGAAGATCATCGGTGTCATGTTCGCATAGTCTCGCGCGAGCGCGTCAATCATGGCCGCGGACGGCGCGATCGCGAACGACCCGGTTGCGGCCGACGCCAGATCGTAGTCGGGCCGGTTGAAGAACATGAGGGCGTGCCGAACGCAGTCGGCTCCCAAGGCGGCATCGGCTATTGCCGACCGGCCGACCTCGGAGGCGAAAAGGCAATGGAGGTCGTAGAAGTGTCGCGAGACGCGCTGGCCTGCCTGGCGCAGCTCGCCGCGGCGCTCAAACCAGCGCCGCAGGCCGTGCGCGATCACGACCTTGTCCCAAAACGTGCGCTCGGCATTGATCGTCGTGACGTTCGGGACCGCCAGCTCGAGGCCCGCCACATCCTGGGCAATGTAGGGGCGGATTTCCTTCGGATGGTTCGGGTCGAGGGCCGACTTCGCTCCAGACTCGATCCGCACCGCCGGCCGCACATAGGCCTCGTCGCGCGGCTCGACCTCGGGATACCAGACCAAAAGCGTCTGCCCCTCGGGGTCAGCCTCATCGATTTCGACGCGGCCGCGTCCGTCCGTTGCCTCGGCAAGGTGCTTGGTCAGGAACCCGTGCAGCGGTCCGGTAATATAGCCACGACAGGCGTCTCGGATCGCGTCCAGTCGAGCCCGCCGCTTCTTGTTCGATAGCGCTTCGAGCTCGTCGACGGAGGCGGGCTCGGCGAGATCGTCGCGAAAGACCGTCACATCGATGTCTTCGGAAAATCGCTCGATCAGCCCGAAAGCCTTCGACAACGACGTCCCGCCCTTGAACAGGAGGCGCGGACCTCCGGCGGGCCGTTCGTGATAGAGGGCGTTGAGGGTCCAGCAGACCCAAAAATCCTTCTCGATGTTTCCGATCGGTGCGCCGAGCCGGTTCGCCGTCGTCAAGAAAAGGTCGAGCTTCTCGCCGGGCGCAGCGGAGATGACCTCGCGAAAGGCTGCGCTGCTCACGAGCGATCCTCCGGCGCAGCGTCGGCAGTATCGAGCAAGGGCCGTAGAAAATCCTGCATCCAGATCGGCATGGCTGAGAGACCCGCGCGAAGATCGTCGCGAAGCTCCTTGCCATGCTGTGGGTCGGCGAACAGCTTGCGCAGGCGGTTCTCGACGACCCGTCGATCCTCCTCCTCCGTCATCATGTCCTGCATCCAATGAAGCGCCTGGACGACGCGCATACCCGGCCGCCCCGCCCAATACAGGCGGCTGGGCGCAGCCGACTTGAAATGGATGACTTGCTTGCCGAGCGTGATCGGCTTCAGGCGCGCGTCGATCAGGACCTCGATGCGTGCGGGGACGGCTGTGGTGAGGCCGAGATCGTTCGCCGCAGTCATGCCGTCGACCACGACGCGGGCCTGGTCCCGCCGCGTCACGGCTCGGATCACGGCACGATAGTCGGGGACCATCGGCTTGCCGGTGAGGTTGCTCTTTCGCGGCCGATCATAGAGCCCACGGTCGATCCGGCGCAGTTCGCCGGCCGCAGCGAGGCGCTGTAGCGTCTTGTCGACAGCTGCGCGATTGCCGAGGTCGGCGAAATCGCCTGGCGTCCAGACCTCGCTCGGCTTCGCGTCGACGCGGGCCAGAAGGCGAGGGCGGAGGTCGGCGGTTGGTTGATCGAGCATGTCCGAAATATGATGCAAATTTCGGACATAAGCAAGGGGCGTCCGAACGATGCTGCATTCTTCGGACATCTTGGCATGCTTTTCCGGCGTGGCCTATAAGAGCGGGAGCTGAATCTACCTCTCGGCCTGACGAGGCAACCCATCCAGTGATGAGACTGTGACGCCGATCAATCGTATGCCCTTTGCGACCGGGAACAGCGGCGCAAGCAAGGACAACGCAAGAGCCTCGATATCCGCTGACGCCGAAAACGCCATGCCGACCGTCCGGCTGCGCGTGACCTGCTGGAAGTCGGCGTATTTCCTCATCTGTAGCCGCGCGGTTCTCTGTAGGCCAGTGACCACTCGGCACTCTGCTTATCGCCAAGCAAGGGCACTCTCCGGGTGAGAGGGTAATAGCGAGGTTTAGGTGGCTATTGCGCAGACATAGTGCCCATCTTCATCGTTCGTAGCCCGCGAACCCCGTCGATTCCACGTTATGGCGCGCTATTCTGCGAGATAGCTACCCAATCACCGCCGATTGCCGCGCTCGAACGAAGGCGAACCGCCCGATTATCCAGATAATTCCTGCGTAAACATATGGAGGCGGCCCTAGCGCGGACATCACGTGCCCAAATTCGTCCGCCAGTGGGCCTTCCCTCGTGTCACACAGGTAAATAGCTGACAAAAACACCGGCCACCGCGCAAAGGCCGAGCGTCGGGATCATTCCGACTTTGAAGCGCAACATGGCAATCATCGCAGCGACAGCGAGAACTGCGGCCCGCCAGTCGATCGATGTGAGCACCGGCAGGTCCGGACCGACGCCGAGAATCTCGAACGTCCGCACCTCCCGAAACACGACGTGTAGCGCGAACCACAAAGCAAGGTTCATGACCACGCCGACGACTGCGGCGGTGATCGCTGAGAGCGCCGATGAGATCGCCTTGTTGCCGCGCAGAGCCTCGATGTAGGGCGCCCCAAGAAAGATCCAGAAAAAGCACGGTGCGAACGTGACCCAGGTGGTCAGGAGAGCACCGAGACAGCCGGCCAGTAGCGGATCGAGAACGCCGGGCGTCCGATAGGCGGCGAGGAAGCCGACGAACTGGAGCACCATGATCAGCGGCCCCGGCGTCGTTTCGGCGAGGCCGAGCCCATCGACCATCTCGCCCGGCGCGAGCCAGCCGAAGGTGTCGACGGCGGCCTGCGCCACATAGGCGAGGACAGCATAGGCGCCGCCAAAGGTGACGACCGCCATCGAGCTGAAGAAGGCGCCGAGCTGGGTCCAGACGCTGGAGGTGCCGGTCAGGAGCCAGAGCAGCAGGACCGGCCCGAGCCAGATCGGCAGCCAGATGGCGGTCACCCGAAAGGCCCGCCCCCAGGAGGGTTCGGCATGGGTGAGTTCGCCGCGCTCGAACATGAGATCGACGACGCCCTTGAACTCAAGAACGGCTCCCTTGGAACCATGCCCTCCGGCGGCGAAGAGCTGCGGCGCTTGCCGACTGCCGATCCAGCCCACAAGCCCTGCGATCAGGATGATCAGCGGAAACGGAATCCTGAAGACGAAGATGCCGATGAACGCCGCAACGGCAATCGCGATCATCGCGCGGTTCTTGAGCGCCCTCCGGCCGATCCGCAGCACCGCCTCGACGACGACCGCGAGGACCGCCGCCTTGACGCCGAAGAACACGGCGTCGATCAGCGGCACCTCGCGGTACAGCACATAGAGGATGCTGAGGCCCAGCATGACGAAGGCGCCCGGCAGGACGAACAGGATGCCGGCGACGAGGCCGCCGACGGTTCGATGCATCAGCCAGCCGATATAGGTGGCGAGCTGCTGCGCCTCGGGTCCTGGCAGCAGCATGCAATAGTTGAGGGCGTGCAGGAAACGCTGCTCGCCGATCCAGCGGCGCTCCTCGACCAGTTCCTTGTGCATCAGGGCGATCTGTCCGGCCGGCCCGCCAAAGCTGAGAAGGCCGATCCTGGCCCATACCCTGGTGGCTTCAGCGAAGGTCGGGGCTGCAGGCGTGGAGACGGAATCATCCGTCGTGAGGGTGATCGACATGGTCGCCTCCCTCATGCCAGCTTCTGGCTAGACGGCCAGTTGTGCGTTTCCTCGGTCGCGTCGCGGGACCAGCGATAAAAGGCGTCGTAGAGCAGCAGGCCCGCTTCGAGCTGTTCGAGATCGTTGCGGAACATCCGCGATAGGCCCAGCGAGGCGGCGAGGAAGCCGGCCGCCTGCGGCACGAGATCAAGCCGCGCCGTGTCCGCCGCTCGCACGATGGTTGCCAGGCGGTCCAGTGGCTCCGAGGTCAGGCCGAACTCCTCGACCATGGTGTCGAAGGTGCAGCGCTCACCACGGTGGCTCCAGAACACGTCGTCGATATCGAAGGCTATCGCGTTGAAGCGTTCGGCGACGGCGGCCACTTCGGTCGCCGCGACGAACAGGAACACGGCGGTCGGATCGATGAAGCGGCGGATGAGCCAGGGACAGGCGATGCGGTCGACCTTCGGTCGCGCGCGTGTCGCCCAGACGGTGCGGCCTTGCTCATCGCGCGGCGGCAGCTTTTCGGTCTTGACCAGCAGTCCACCGGCCGACCGCCAGGCCTCGAAGCCGCCTTCGAGGGTCTCGGCATTGATCCCCTCATGCCGGAGCCAGGCGGTCACGCCCTGGCTGAGCTTCTGCCCCCTCTGGCAGACGACAACGACGTCGCGGCCGGCGAACTCGGCCGCCCAGTTCGTGACGGTCTGGAAGTCCCGGCGGACAGCCGCCGGGAGGAGACGCGGATCGGCGTCAAAATCCTCGGCCAGGCGCACATCTACGATAGCCGGCGCGGATGGAATACCGACGAGGCGGGCGAGCTGAGACGTGGTTATTTCAGTGCTAGACGGCATGAGCGTCCACTCCCTTCTGGGGAACGATGGACGCGATGTTTGGGCTGCCGCCTCACGGGGCAATCGCGAATAACCCCTTAACCTCAATCTACCCGCAAGGTCCTCCATTCGCAAGCCTATGGCTGGCCTCAAGACCCCTCCACGTGCTCCCGACGGGCCAGCAGCTTGTCGATTCGTCTCCCGTCCATGTCGATGACTTCGAATCGCCAGCCCTCATAGTCGAAATGCTCGCTGACCTCGGGAAGATGCCCGAGCCGGGCGAGCGCGAACCCGGCGATGGTGTGGAAGTCGCCATCCGCCGATCGCAGCTTGAAGCCGAGCCGGGCGAAGGCATCATGTGCCGGCATCATACCGTCGATCAGCAGCGAGCCATCCTCCCGCTCGACGATATCCGGGTCTTCACCTTCCGCATCCGGCAGATCGCCGGCAATCGCTTCCAGCAGGTCGGTCTGGGTGACGATCCCTTCCAGGGCGCCATATTCGTCGATGACGATCGCCAGACGCACCGGCGCCTTCTTGAACTGATCGAGCACACGGAAGATCGGTGTCGCCTCGTGTACGATCACGGGTTCACGGATCGCCGCCATTGGATCGATGGTCTTCCCGTCGAGGACCTGATCGAGGAGATCCTTCTTCAGGATCATGCCGAGCGGCTCGTCGATGCCACCCTGACCGACAAGGAGCTGCTCATGGCGACATTCGCGAATGGTGCGGAGCATCTCATCCGGGCCGTCATCGGCATCGATCCAGTCGATGTCACGCCGCGGGGTCATGATGTCGGCGATGCGCCGATCACCGATGTTGAATACGCGCTCGACGACCTCCTGTTGGGCCTGATAAAGAAGGCCCGCTTCCTGGCTTGCGGCGACGAGCAGCTTCAGCTCCTCGGGTGAATGCAGTGATCCCTCACCGGCACCCGGCTGCAGTCCGCAGAGCCGCAGCACGAGGTTGCCCAAGCCGTTGAGCAAGATGATCGCCGGTCGGAGCAGGAACAGGAACATGCCGAGCGGCCGCACGACCCAGAGCGCCGTGGTCTCGCTGCGCTGGAGCGCAAGGCTCTTCGGCGCCAGTTCGCCGAGCACGATGTGCAGCGTGGTGATGATGGCGAAGGCAATGACGACGGCGATGGTGTGCGAGCCGGCGGTGGCGAGCGATCCGGGCAAGCCGCTCAACAAAGGTTCGATCAGATGGGCCAACGCCGGCTCGCCGACCCAGCCGAGCGCCAGCGACGACAGGGTGATGCCGAGTTGTGTCGCCGCAAGGTTGGCGTCGAGATTGTCGACGGCGCGCTCGAGCGCGGAAGCGTTTAGCCGACCTACTGCGACAAGTTCCGTGACGCGGCTGCGGCGGACGGCAACGAGGGAAAATTCAGCCGCGACGAAAAATCCATTTGCGGCAACGAGAATAAGTACGGCGAGTATCCCGATCAGGTCGGTGATACTACTGCCATCGGTACTAGGCATGGTCTCCTCTCGGGCGGCTCCTGCCGCCTCGGGTTGTTGATAGGCAATACACTTCTAACATCGCCGCGTGACGATGGGGCAGACCGCCCGGCGGATGAACTGGACTGCGGCTTCATCGCCAGATCAGCTCGCGCACGGCAATGGTTGTGAGCAACAGCCCGGCGATCCCCTCGATGGCTCTTGTGATCCTGTCCAGCAGCAGTGGCCGGCCTTCGATCAGATGAACGACCCTCTGGCGAAAGAGGATCGTCGCGACCGCCACCAGCGACAGGACCAGCGCAACGCCGATCATCATCGTGACCGCGAAGGCGACACCGGCCTCCGGCACGCCCCGTGAAATCGCGAAGGTCATGACGAACAGCGTCAGCGGACAAGGGATGAGGCCGGCCATGAAGCCGAAGGCCATGCCTTCGCCGTGGTCATGCTGGTGCGGCCTATGCCGGAAGGCGCGATACAGCATCCACAGGCCGATCAGGCCGAGAAGCCCGCGGCTGACGTCTTCGAGCATTGGCGCGCGCCCGACGCTGCCCAGGCTGATCGAGACCAGCGGCAGCGCCAACAGCGCGATGATCACCGACATGGTGACATGGGTGAACGACAGTGCGAGCGACACGCCGAGCCCGCGAACGAGGCCGGACGGCGATCCGGCAAGATAGGTGGCCAGCACCGCCTTGCTGTGGCCCGGCGTCATGGCGTGGGCGGCGCCGAACAGGATGCCCATGGGCAGATAGACCAGAAACGCGCCCCAGCCGCCGCCATTGGCGAACGCGGTGATCTGGTTCGCAAAAGCCAGATAGATCTCGCGCTGGAAACTGATCAGCTCCTGGAGCATCTGCGTCATGCGAATCCCAGTGTTGCGGCCGCGAGAACAAGGTAGCGGCCAATCTTGGCGATTGTGACAAGCAGCAGGAACATCGGGAACGGCTCACGCAGAACGCCGGCGACGACGGTGAGCGGATCGCCGATGATCGGCGCCCAGCTCAGCAGCAGCGACCATTTCCCGTAGCGGCGATACCAGCGCTGCGCGCGCTCCAGTTTCCCGCCGCTTGCCGGGAACCAGGGCCGGTCCCGGAACCGCTCGATGCCGCGCCCGAGCAGCCAGTTGATCACCGATCCCAGCACATTGCCGACGCTCGCCACCGTGATCAGCAGCCCCGGCGAATAATCCGCGACCAGCAGCCCGACCAGAACCGCTTCCGACTGCATCGGCAGGATGGTCGCGGCGGTGAGCGCGGCCAGGAACAGGCCGGCATAGACGGCGAGATCGGCCATCACTCTGGTCCTGTCGAGTAGCGACGAGCATGCGCAACGGCGAAAGGCCACAACGCATTGTCAAACGTCACGGATGCGAATGCGCAGCAATTTTGCCGAATTCAGGAACACCAGGATATCAGGACCCAAGTGCAACATGGCAGCCTCGATGGGGCCGATCCAGCCCATCAGCGCCGCGGTAATGCCCAAGACATGCACAACACCGACGCCAACGAAGAGATTCTCTTGAATTGTCCGGTAAGCACGTCGAGCAATCGCGCGGGCGCTGACAATTTTTGTGAGATCATCCTTCATCAATGCAATGTCGGCGGCCTCCAGCGCCGCCTGCGTGCCGCCGCTGCCCATCGCAATGCCGACATCGGCGCGTGCCAGCGCCGGCGCGTCGTTGATGCCGTCGCCGACCATCGCCACGCGATGACCCTGCCTTTGCAGTTCGGCGATGGCGGCAACCTTGTCCTGCGGCATCAAATCGGCACGCACTTCATCCACGCCGAGTTCCTTGGCGATGGTCCGCGCCGTGGCCTCATTATCACCCGTCAGCATGACGATGCGCTTCACCCCGGTCGCGCGGAGTCGTGCCAGCGCTTCGCGCGCACCGGGCCGCAATGTGTCTGCAATGAAGATCACGCCCGCGAACCTGCCATCGATCGCGACGTGAACCGGCGTCTGTCCGCCATTCTCGATCGCATCGGAAAGCGGCACGCCGCTCTCGCGCAACAAGGATGCATTTCCGACCAGCACGGCGCGGCCGGAGACCGTCGCCTTCACACCGCGCGCCTGCAACTGCTGATACTGTTCCGGTTCCGGGACGTCGATTTTCATCCGGGCGGCGTAGTTGACGACTGCCTTTGCCAAGGGGTGAGCCGAGCGCCGATCAGCAGCGGCGGCAAGGCTGATCAGATCAGCTTCCGAAATCGTGCCATCTTGCATCTCCACGCCGACGACCTCCGGCTTGTTCGCCGTCAGGGTGCCCGTCTTGTCGAACACCAGGACGTCGACCTTGGCCAACGACTCCAGATAGATGCCTCCTTTGACCAGAATTCCGCTGCGTGCGGCCCGCGCAATGGCTGCGATGATCACCAGCGGGGTCGCCAATCCGAGTTCGGCAGGCGATGTAAAAATCAGCAGAGTGACGATCATCCGGATGTCGCGAGTATAAAGATAAACCGCAACGAGGAAGATCAGCACGACCGGAATCAGCCATGACGCGACCTTGTCCGCCAGTTTCTGGACGGGTGCCTGTTCCGCTTCGGCATTCTCGACCAGACTGATGATGCGGGCAAAGGTGGTGTCGGCACCGACCTTCTCGGTCTCGATGTCCAAAGCGCCGGATTCGACGATGGTCCCCGCAAAGACATCGGCACCGTCGCTTTTGTCCTTCGGAATGCTCTCGCCTGTGATCGACGCTTCGTTGACCGAAGCCGCTCCGCCGACGACGGTGCCGTCGACCGGGATCTTCTCGCCGGCCCGCACCAAGACAACGTCGCCTGCGCGCAGTTTCTCGATCGGGACAATGCGTTCGCCGCGCGCGTCTCTCACAAGCGCAACCTGCGGCACGGAGCCGATCAGGTCTTTGATAGAGGCTCGCGCGCGATCCATATTCAGATCGGCGATGAACTCGGCGATCAGAATGATCACCATGAGGACCGCGCCGGCGACGGTCTCGCCTCCGATCAGCGCGACCACCGTGGCGATGGTGACGAATATCTCGGTGCCGATCTTACGCTCTTTTACGAGGTCAACGACGCCGGTCTTGACAAGCGGATACAAGCCGATGGCAACGGCCACCCACAAGGCTTGTATCGGAATGAGCTGCCGCCAATACAGCAACGCCATCAGGCCGGTAAAGACGATGCGCGCGACCTCGAACCAGCGCTCGCGCGTCATCAGCGATCGCCAACCCGATGGACCCGCTACAGGCGCCGGTGCAACGCTTTCGGCGCCTGATATCTCGGACATCATGATCGGCTCGCTGTCTCGGATTGCGTTCTTGGCTTGAAACGTGAGCGCATCAGGCCCCGGCGGCGGATAGTCCCGCCCAACCGTGGTATCCGACGTAGAGGCCGACCGCGATGATGAGGAGGCTGGAGAAATAGGGGGCCCGCCGGGCGAAGGTCGAGAACCACGACCAGCGCTTGGTCGCGTGGCGGACGCTCAGTGCCGCAGCCGCGCCGACCGTCACCAGCGTGATCGCCAGACCGATCGAGAAGCACAGCACCAGCGCGAAGCCGAGCGTGAACTCCTTGAGTTGAAGGCAGAGCAGCAGGACGGTGATCGCCGCCGGGCATGGGATCAGGCCGCCGGTCAGCCCGAACATGATGATCTGCCAGGTGGTGACGTCGCGGTCGGCAAACTGGCGGCGGATGTCGTTGGCGTGCGCCAGCTCGTGCGCGTCTTGATAGCCGTCGGTCGCCACCTCGAGCCCGCGCAGTTCCTCGTGCATGCGGTCGTGGCCCTGTCCCTCGACGAAGGACAGGTCGTAGTCGTGGGTGTGGCCGCCATGGCCGAGGCTGACCCGCGCCATGAACTCATGCGGCTCGGGAATCTCGTCGACGGATTCGAGATAGCCGCCACGGTCGACGAAGGTGAAGGCCCGCCGTGCGCCGTCCGGCCGCTCGGTGACGACGGTCACGTCACCGGCCGTCCAGGCGTGACCGCGCTCGGTGCGGATGCGCCAGCGCGGCGGCACGCCATCCTCGAACACCTCGACCGCGACGACGCCATGGCCAGTGTCGATGCGGCGGATATCCTCCCCATGGGCATGACCGCCATGGCCATGGCCATGATCGTGCCCATGATGACCCTCATGGGCGTGGCTATCATCATGATCTCCATGTGGGTGAGGATGATCGTGCCCATGGCCGTGATCGCCGGCTGCGGCCTTGGCCCGCTGCTGATCCTGCCACGTGCGCCAGAGCATCCACAGCGCGATCGCGATGATGATCGCTGCCGAGGCGAGCTGGAAATACGGCTCGAACGTCTCGGCATCGACACCCCGCCAGAGATACATGCCGCCGAGCGCGATGCCCCACACGACGAGGGTGTGCGACGCCGTCGCCGCCAGGCCGAGCAGCACGGCCTGCGTCACGGTTCCACGGACGGCGACGATGAAGGCCGCCATCATCGTCTTGGAATGGCCGGGCTCCAGCCCGTGCAGCGCACCGAGCAGGATCGCGCTCGGGATGAACAGCCAGGCGTGGCCGGAACTCTGTTGGATCAGCTCGGCGAAGGACGGCATCGGGGACTCACAGGTACTTGGTGATTTCCTTGAACTCGTCGATCGAGCGGCGCTGCTCGCGCGCCAGCGGGCCGACGACGTCTTCAAGGCAATGGTCGAGATGGTCCTGGATCAGCGTCCGCTTGGCCTGACAGACTGCCTTCTCGACCGCATGAAGCTGCTGGGCGATATCGAGGCAGGGTCTGCCGGCCTCGATCATTTCGATGATGCCCTTGAGGTGCCCATCGGCGCGCTTCAGCCGCTTGACGATCTCGGGGTGGGTTTCGTGGACGTGAAGGGTTTCGTTCATGGGCTTGATACTATCCCCCTGGAGAGGATATCACAAGACACTGGCCAGGAGATGATTCCGGCCTGACAACGATTCGTTAAGATTTGAGTGAATAGTCGTTGAGCATGCCGAACTGGGCCTACAGCGCAGCCTTTCGCTTCGTCATCGCCGTCGCGATGACGATCGGCATGCTGTTGTCCCCAATGGGCAGCTCCGCCTCGCACAATCCGGTCGCGCTTGCGTCCGCCGAAGCAGCCCGTCATGCTGAATTGGCAGCGCAGATCGAAGCACACGACCACAGCCATGACGACGGCGAAGCCGACGAGCAGAGCCCTGGCCATTCCCACGGCCACAATCCAGCCGATCATACCCATGAGACAGCGAGCATGCTTTCCGGCATCGCACAGCCGGCTCCCTCGATAGGTCGGAGTTGGCTGGCTTACCCGCCGTCGTTTGCCGATCTGGAAACCCGTTTCCGGCTTGAACGCCCTCCGAGACCGATCCTCCTCGCATGATCGCGGCCGCGCACGCGGCCACCCTCAAACGACGACGATAGGAATTCTCATGCAAGGACCCTTCTACGAGGGCCCGCCACGCACGCCTTGCGCGCGCTGGCGGCTCGCCCTTCCCATGCTCATCGCTCTCCTGACCCTGCCGCTGCTCGGCGGGGCGGCCTTCGCCCATGCCGTGGCCGAAGGCGACAAGGGCTACATCCAGGAGATCACCGGCATCAACCTGCTGCCCTTCATCTATCTCGGCGCCAAGCACATGGTGACGGGATACGACCACATCCTGTTCCTGTTCGGCGTGATCTTCTTCCTCTACCGGATGAAGCACATCGGCATCTATGTGAGCCTGTTCGCGCTCGGCCACTCCACGACCATGCTGCTCGGCGTCTATTTCAACGTCGGGATTAACAGCTACATCATCGATGCGATCATCGGCCTGTCGGTGGTCTACAAGGCGCTCGACAATATGGGCGCCTTCCAGCGCTGGCTCGGCTTCCAGCCGAACACCAAGATCGCCACCCTGATCTTCGGCTTCTTCCACGGCTTCGGCCTGTCGACCAAGATCATCGAATACAACATCTCGCCCGACGGTCTCGTGCCGAACCTTCTCGCCTTCAATGTCGGCGTGGAAATCGGCCAGCTCCTGGCGCTCGCCGCCATCCTGATCGTCATGGGCTACTGGCGCCGAACCGACAGCTTCTGGCGCCATGCCTACACTGCCAACACCGTCATGATGACCGCCGGGTTCGTGCTGATCGGCTATCAGCTCACCGGCTGGGTCGTCTCCTGAACATCCGAAAAAGGATTCCTCCCATGTACAACACCGATATTCCGACCCGCGCCGAGCTGCCGACCTCGAAGCAGCTTCTCCGCTCCACCATCATCGCCATCGTCGCGGCGGCGGCGATCCTGGTCACCATCGTCCTGCCGGCCGAGTACGCCATCGACCCGACCGGCATCGGGCGCGCGCTTGGCCTGGCCGAGATGGGCGAGATCAAGACCCAGCTCGCCGATGAGGCGGAACGGGATCGTGCAGCCGGCCAGCAGGGAGAAATCCCGGCCGCGCTGCCGACGCCTGATCAACGTTCCAGCCTGGCCGCCAGGATCTTCGCCGAGCTGGTGATCGGTTCGGCTGCGGCGCAGACCCCGGCAGGCCGCACTGATGTGATGACGATCACGCTGAAGCCGGGCGAAGGCACCGAGGTCAAGCTGGTGATGAATCAGGGTGCCCGCGTGAACTTCTCTTGGACCGTCACCGGAGGTGTCGTGAACTTCGACCTTCATGGCGACGGCGGCGGGCAGCAGACCAGCTACGAGAAGGGGCGCTCGGTGCCGGGCGCCGAAGGAGTGCTGGAGGCTGCCTTCGACGGCAACCACGGCTGGTTCTGGCGAAACCGCGACCGCGCCGACGTTACGTTGACGCTGCGTACCAATGGCGACTACGCGGAGATCAAGCGGGCGCTTTGACCAAGCCCCTCATGGCCGACTTTCGACGATGAAGCGAGGCGGCCTGCTCATCGAGCAGGCCGCCTGACGGAACAATCTCGCTGGCCGAGGCATTCGTTCACGAGGCTGTCGGCCTCACCGAGGAGGATTCGTCCAGCTCCGTCAGACAGGCCTTCTACGAGGGCTCGCGCGCGACGGCTATGTTATCGTCCGGGGCGAGCGGCGCGAGCCGCCAACATTGCGCGCCGCTTTCCCTAAAGATCTTCATGGCCGAGTCGGATTCCGATGATCGAAAGGGACCGTGGAGACCGCTCGATCGTTAGTGGTTGCCGGTGCAGCGTTGAGGTGCTGCTCGAGCTGCGCGATCGCTCCGGAGCCGAGGGCGACGCGGGCAAATCCCGTCGCCAGGAAGGTTCGGCGGTCCATCGGAAAACCTCCCGAGCAGAATGGCGTCGACATGACGATAGGGAATGGACCAGCCTCGCGCGGCCGGCGCAAGACGCTCCCGCCGATCCGCCATTCACGGCCGCGCGAGCGGGAAGTCACGCCATCGCGGCCGCCACCATCCGCCGCGCCTCAAGGTCGCGGCGTGAAAGCGCCCGGCTTCGGCAACCGCCGCAAGGCGATGCTCAAGGACATCGCGGTCCTGACCGATGTTCACGTCGAGCACAAACTCGTCGAGCAAGCCCGACTCATCATCTCCAGCGCGGGTAGGTGAATCGTGTCACCATGAAAATCGCGCAGGAAATCCTCGTGCTTCTCGACGACCGTCACATCGACGCCGGCTTGGGCGAGCAGCAAGCCGAGCATGGGCCAGGCCGGCCCTGCCTCGACGATGACGCAGCCGGTGTCGAGGTCTCCCGCTGCGCCGACCGTCGTCATGAATCGATGGTTGTGGCGGCCTTGCGTCCCCTCTTGGGTCTTGCGGCCGGTTCCACCACCGGCTCAGCAACGGCTTTCGTCCTGCGTGGTGCGCGCTTCGACGCGGCGGTGTCCGGCGCAGCCACAACCGCGGTCGGTGCGCTTGCCTTGATGCGCGAGGCGCGTTTCGGCTTCTCCTCGACCACAGGTGCGGCCTCGACGATTGGCTCAGGCACGGGAGCGGCAGCCTTGCGCAACTGGCCAAGGCCGGACGCCTTCGCCAGCGCTGAGCGGGATTGCGCATAGCTCGGCGCGACCATCGGGTAGTCGGCCGGAAGGTTCCATTTCTGCCGATACTCTGCGGGCGTCAGACCATATTGCGTGCGGAGATGCCGCTTCAGCGATTTGAATTTCTTGCCGTCTTCGAGACAGATGATGAAATCCGGCGTGACCGATTTGCGCACCGACACCGCCGGTCCCGGTTTCTTCTCCGGCCCAATCGGCGCCGCAGCGCCCAGCGACCGGAGGGCAGCGTGGATGTCATCGATCAATTTCGGCAGCTCGGCCGTCGGTACGGAATTGTTGGAAACGTAGGCTGCGACGAGCGCGGCGGAAACCGCCACCAGGTCGGGGGTGTCGGACTGCTCCGGATGCATCCTTGAGTGCCCTTTGTGTTCAATGAGCGCCGCGCTGGACTTGGAATTGCGCGACAGTCACTATTTCAACCATTCGTGGTCCACATCAACTCCGATCGGCGGCGGCGGGCGCCTTCGGTGCTGGACGTCGGATTACACGGCGCATGTAAATAGAACTCCTTAGGGCAACTGACGATGGGGAAGGCGCCGGATTTCGGGCAACGGCAGGCGAAGCTCATCTGCCAGATGCCCTATGACGAGTTGCTCCGATTTATCGCGGAAGGACTGCCCATTCTCCTGGAGAGTGCCAGAGGATTTTGGTCAGCCTCTTGCCATCTGTCAGCGCAGCCACGCGAGGCTGAGGTGTTGGCAGGCTTCGCGCAGGAGGAAGCGGCAAAGATTCTGATTTTGATGGATGCCGTGCGCTGCCCAAGGCACCTCATCGCCGCGAGATTGAGCCAGATCGTCAGTCGGTTCTACGGCCATCTCGAGCGATTGATTTATGCCGACGTTTGCGACGGATGGAGCCAGGACATTGCGGACCTTCGAAAGCGCGTCGAGCCTCTTCGCAAATCTCATTACATAGAAGGTGATGTCGGAGAGTATATCGTTCCGAACGCAAATCTCTATCGGCGCGAAAGTAAACTCTATGCGGACATCGAAGCCTATGAGGACCGCGTTCCAATCTGGAATGCACCGAAGACCTATCCTGGTTTCTTCGAGCCCCGGAAGCCATCCGTTCTTGCTGTCGCCGAAGCGATGGCCGCATTGGGGATGTTTTCATTGCCTGGCCTGAACGCAACAGCGCAGGTGTGGGGAGCGCTGGATTTTGTCGAGCATGAATCGCTGCGAGATGCAGAACGGCTCACGGATCAACTTGTCGAGCGGCTCGTTACGGAGGCGTTGCCCGCCGACTTTGCAACACAAGATCATGTCTTTGTACTCGGTCGACACTGGCCGTTACCAATGTATAACGTCGAGCTCAAAATGGTTGATGTGTCGCTGGAGGATTTGAAGCAGGAGCAGGACCGGATTTTGTGGGCAGAAGCCGGTTACTAGTCACGAACAGCTCGTTGATTATCGGTTTTCACGCAGGCTTTCGTTCCACCCGTTGCCTTGCGGTCTAATACCGCGTCAGGATTTCCCGGAGACGACCTTCACCCCGATGCGATCCGCGAGGGAGATCAGGTCCGCATAGACGCCGGGTGTGCCGATAACCTCGAGCGACGGGGCGATCATGCGCAGCGCGTCGGCCGGAAGCCGGTTGCCGAACAGGATGATCGCGAGCGCACGATCATCCTGCCTCGAAACCCAACATAGTCCGTGAATGTCGGGGCGTGCGGCGTAGAATGCCTCAGCCCAAGGGCGGGTTTGCGGGTAGCGATCTTTCTCAGTGTCGATGAGCTCGATGCGCCGGACGCCCAATCTGCGAAGTGCCGTGGCGCTGAGATCGGCAAGGACGAGATCCTGGTGTGGCTCCAGCCGCGAATAGGTCTGACCCGTGAGTTTGCCCTTGTCGTAGGTCTTGAGACCCGATGAGAAAGGGACATCGTGAAAAACGGTCTCCATGGCGGCGCAATCGAAAGTCGTGCCGCCATAGAGCGTCGGGATTGCAACGTCGGCGCCGTCGACGATCGGGCTGAAGCGCGCATTGCCCTTGAGGCCCGGGTTGAACTGATCGCCGAGATAGGCGTCCAGGTGCATCCGATGAATGATCTGGCCCTTGGGCCAGATCACCGTTGAGGTCTTTGCTCCCAAGTCCGCCGGAGGAGGGGGCGTTGCATCGTCGGGGGCCTTCGCCTTTGCGTGCTTCGGCTCGGCCGGCGGCTTAGCCATGCGTCACGCCTTGCCGCTCATCTTCGGCCGCCGCGATCACGCGCTGAGACTGCTCCACCAGGAGATCCTGCGGACGCTTGCCGCTGAGGAAGCTGTTGTCCGAGGCGAACCAGTATGCGAGCCCCCAATCGTCCTTGCTGCCGTTAAAGACCTTGAGCACGGCGGCGAGAGCCTTGAGCGGGCGATAGCCCGTCTTCGGATCCAGCGCGTAGCCAGGAAAGTAATCGATCCCCCGATGCCGAACTGCGAAGATAATGCCATCCTTCTTCCACTTGTTCGGCTGGGCGCTGGGATTGTTGGTACTGAAGCCGGCCATCTCGGCGATCTGGGCCGCCGTCAGCCATTCACCGCTCTCCAGCACGGCCTTGCGCGCCTCAGCCGTCATCCGCGCCTCGAGCAACATATGCTGGGGGGGAGGGACGTGAGGCACCAACAGTTCAAGGATCGACTGCATGGCCTCAGTCTCGCGGCGTGCGAGAATGGCGCCGACAAGCGGTGCGATGCTCTCGAACGTCTCGGCGAGCGCGCGCACGGCCGGCTCACTGCCGTGTTCGAGGGTCAAAGCGATGACCTGCTTCGGCTTACCGCCGAGATGGTCGAGACGATGCCGGACCTGCTCCGGCGTGCCGGTCATCGTGGCGAAGCCGGCGAGTGCGCCAGTCGCATCGGTGGCAGCCATGGCCGCGTTCCCTTCGTTGGTTATCATGGTTATCCATATAAATAGATAACCAGAATAATCAAGATGGATTCGCCGCAACCTCCGCGCAGCTGCCGTCTCAGGCAGGTGACCTTCACTACCATGCTTGGCTGGACATGATTCCATATATCGAGTAATCTCGAATTATGGAATCAGAAAGAGCCATTCTCGCCTTCGCGGCGCTTGCCCAGTCGACGCGCCTCGACGTGTTCCGGCTGCTGATCGCACGCGAACCGGAAGGGCTGCCGGCCGGCGACATCGCCCGGCACATGAGCGTACCGCAGAACACCATGTCGACCCATCTGGCGATCCTGACACGCGCCGGGCTCATCGAAGCCGAGCGGCAAAGCCGGTCGATCATCTACCGAGCCAAGCTTGATGCGGTGCGCGAGCTTGCCTTCTACCTCGTCAAGGATTGCTGCGGCGGGCGCCCGGAGATCTGCGCCCCGTTGATCGCCGACCTGTCGCCCTGCTGCACACCCAAAAATGAAGCCACCCAGGAGGCTGTTCATGAGTGACCGTATCTACAATGTCCTCTTCCTTTGCACGGGCAATTCGGCGCGGTCGATCCTCGCCGAGAGCATTCTCAACAAGGATGGCGGCGGCCGCTTCCGTGCCTTCTCCGCCGGCAGCCAACCGAAAGGGACTATCAATCCGTTCGCGCTGAAGGTGCTGGAGAGCTTCGACTATCCGACCGAGGGCTTCCGCTCGAAGAGCTGGGAGGAGTTCGCGATGCCGGATGCCCCTGTCATGGATTTCGTCTTCACCGTCTGCGACAACGCCGCCGGTGAAGCGTGCCTGGTGTGGCCAGGCCAGCCGATGACGGCCCATTGGGGGATCGAGGATCCCGCCGCGGTCGAAGGCACGGATATCCAGAAGCAGGCCGCCTTTGTCGCCGCCTTCCGCTACCTCAGGAACCGGATTTCGGTCTTCGCGGCTTTGCCGGTCGCAAGCCTCGACAAGGCCTCGCTCAAGGCGAAGCTCATTGAGATCGGCCAATTCGAAGGGGCAACCTCGCCCCGCCACAGCGCGGCGTGAGGTCGATCATGGATGTCATCATCTATCACAACCCCGACTGCGGTACCTCGCGCAATACGCTGGCGCTGATCCGCAATGCCGGCGTCGAGCCGCATGTCATCGAATATCTGAAGACACCACCGTCACGGGCGATGCTGGTCCAGTTGATCGCGCGGATGGGGATTTCCACGCGCGGGCTGCTGCGCGAGAAGGGAACGCCCTATGCCGAACTCGGTCTCGGCGATCCCGGCCTGACGGATGACGAGCTTCTCGACGCCATGCTGGCGCATCCGATCCTGATCAACCGGCCGATCGTCGTTTCGCCGAAAGGCGTGAGACTCTGCCGGCCGTCAGAAGAGGTTCTCGATCTGCTGCCTTCGCAACTGGGCGCGTTTACCAAGGAAGACGGCGAGCGCGTCATCGACGAGCGCGGCCGCCGCGTCGCGACGGCGTAAGGAAAACCCATGTCCATTTTTGAACGCTATCTCACGCTGTGGGTCGCGCTGTGCATCGTCGCCGGCATCGCGCTCGGGCACATCATGCCCGGCGCATTTCAAGCGATCGGCGCGGCCGAGATTTCCAAGGTCAATCTGCCGGTTGCCGTGCTGATCTGGCTGATGGTCATCCCGATGCTGCTCAAGATCGATTTCGCGGCACTCGGCGAGGTCGGCCGCCACTGGCGCGGCATCGGCGTCACCCTGTTCATCAATTGGGCGGTGAAACCGTTCTCGATGGCGCTGCTCGGCTGGCTGTTTATCGGCTGGCTGTTCCGACCGCATCTGCCGGCCGATCAGATCGACAGTTATATCGCCGGCCTCATCATCCTCGCCGCAGCGCCCTGTACCGCGATGGTGTTCGTCTGGTCGAACCTGACCAAGGGCGAGCCGCATTTCACGCTGAGCCAGGTAGCGCTCAACGACGCCATCATGGTGGTGGCCTTCGCGCCGATCGTCGGCCTGCTGCTCGGCCTCTCCGCTATCACCGTGCCATGGGGCACGCTGGTTCTTTCGGTCGTGCTCTACATCGTCATTCCGGTGATCATCGCGCAGCTTCTTCGACGCCGACTGTTGGCGACAGGTGGGCGAGCCGCGCTCGATCGGCTGCTGACCAAGCTCGGCCCGGTCTCACTCGTCGCGCTGCTGGCAACGCTGGTGCTGCTGTTCGGCTTCCAGGGCGAACAGATCATCGCACAGCCGCTGGTGATCGCGCTGCTCGCCGTGCCGATCCTGATCCAGGTGTATTTCAATGCCGGGCTGGCCTATATCCTCAACCGAGTTGCGGGCGAGCAGCATTGCGTCGCCGGCCCCTCGGCACTGATCGGCGCGTCCAATTTCTTCGAGCTGGCGGTCGCCGCCGCCATCAGTCTATTCGGATTCCATTCCGGAGCTGCGCTCGCCACCGTCGTCGGCGTGCTGATCGAGGTGCCGGTCATGCTCACCGTCGTCTGGATCGTGAACAGGTCCAAGGGCTGGTACGAGCGCGGCGACAAGGTCGCGGCGATTGCCGAGGCCCACCGTTGATGCAGAACGATCTTCCCAATGTCGTTGTCGACAACCTCGACGTGCCGACCATCGACCGGCTGTGCGCGACGCCCTCGACGCATCCGCCGCGTATTCTGTTACTCTATGGATCGCTGCGCGAACGCTCCTACAGCCGGTTCCTGACGCTGGAGGCCGAACGTCTGCTGAAGCACTTCGGTGCGGAGACGCGTATCTTCGATCCGCACGGCCTGCCGCTACCCGACGGCGCGGAGATCGACCATCCGAAGGTGCGAGAACTGCGCGATCTATCGGCATGGTCCGAGGGTCAGGTCTGGACCAGCCCGGAGCGGCACGGCGCCATGAGCGCGGTGATGAAGGCGCAGATCGACTGGATACCACTATCGGTTGGCGTGATACGGCCGACGCAGGGCCGGACGTTGGCCCTCATGCAGGTGTCCGGCGGTTCGCAGAGCTTCAACGCGGTCAACCAGCTTCGTGTGCTCGGCCGTTGGATGCGGATGGTGACCATCCCCAACCAGTCTTCCGTCGCCAAGGCTTACGAGGAATTCGACGAGGCGGGCCGCATGAAGCCATCCTCCTATTACGACCGGGTGGTCGACGTGATGGAGGAATTGGTTAAGTTCACGCTGCTGACACGCGATCTCTCCCCCTATCTCACCAACCGCTACAGCGAGCGCAAAGAAGCGGCAGAGAAGCTAGCTACCGCATGAACTTCGGCAATCGCCGTTTCCAACGCTGCCCACGCGGCAAACAATCTTGCCCCTCCAGCAGTCTTCGGCGCCGGCGGACTGCCGGGAGTGAAGCGGTGCGCGGCTCGGAAGTCCCAGCCCTCGCTCCATCATCCCCTGCCGGCGCCATCTGCGGGCCTGCACCGACATCGGCAGGCGCGGAAACCGCAACTTGCTTCCGCGCCTTTGTCCTGCGAGGTGACGCTCTCGCTTCGATTGCCGGTGATGACGGGTCATGCAGCCAAAGGGGATCGTCCTGGGTCTGCTCGGTTACAGGCGTGCGGTCGCCTTCAACCGTAAGGACCGGCAAGATACGCGGCTCCGTCGGCACCGAATTGGAGGTGGGACTCGACTGACTTGTGATCTCGAACAGTGCGGAGGCTGCTGCCTGCGGAGATTTCGGGATCGAATCAGCTGCGGGTGTCGGAAGGCTCGCAGCCATATCCCTTGCCGAGATCGTCGACGGTCCGAAGGCTTTTCGCGCGCTGCGCTTGTATTCGACAACAAAAGGCTTCGTCGGGCGTTTCATGGAACCGATTCAAGTTGGGAGATCTTTCTCCATTAGCACGGGTCAATGAGGGCATGAATCCTTAACTTCTCAACCGAGTTCCCGTGAGATCTCGAGTTCGGCGGGCTGCGCGATCGGCTCGGCACGGAGATGCTGGCCTGGCGGGAGCGCCGACCCCGCTGTTAGGTGACGTCGAGCTTCGGGTGTATCGGGCCGATGCTGGCCAGGGCGTGATGGCCCGGCGCTAAGCCTGGGTGTTTGCAAAGAGCTTGGACCGTGGCTGGGGATCGACGTGAGGGTTCCTGCCGTTGGTGGCGGTCCGTGGTTCCGGCGGGCGCCGGCGCGGCGCCGTCGGCGTGATCGACCTGCGTATGCCGGATGTCCGCCAGCGGGTGTGAGCGCCGGCGTCGCGACTGGCAGTGGCCGGGACGGGGGGCGGGCGCTGCGGTGCGGGTCCTGCCTGGTGGGGGCGAGGGCGGGGCATGGCCTGGTGGCAGGGGCTCCTGTGGTCGGTGGCTTCGAAGCCCATCCCCTCCTCTTTGCCGCCTGTGTCCGGGTCTCGGCCGCCTAGTGCCGTCAACCCCGCTGGCCACCCCACGATGCGGGCATCGCGGGGACCCCGACCGGGGGTTCCCCTGCGCTGCGGTGACGACGGCGTCCGGCCCCTTCCTTTGGGCGTCATCGGGGATGGTCCCCGAGCAACCTCAAGGAGACTTCACATGGCCACGATCGCAACCCTCACCCAGAAGGCGGACGGCAACCTCGAAGGCACGCTCGCCACCCTCAACGTCACCGCCCCGATCGCGCTGGTGCCGAACACCCGCAAGGCGAAGGACAACGAGCCTGACTACCGCGTGATCTCGCGCAAGAACGGCTTCGAGCTGGGCGCCGGCTGGAACCGGATCTCGAAGACCACCGGCGAGGAGTACATCTCGGTCTCGCTCTCGGCCCCCGAGTTCGGCACCATCTACGGCAACGTGGCGCCGGCGCCGGGCGAGGATCCCGCCAAGAAGGTCATCATCTGGAACCCCGCCAGCTGACCCGAAGCCGCCGGCCCCGCCCAACAGCGGGGTCGGCGACCTTCTGTTCCCGCGAGCGCCGCCCGGCCAACGCGGTTATCCCGGCAGCTTGCTCGAGCGCGATTGCCGGGCGAGGCGTCGGTCGGCCTGGTTCTTCTTATCGATGGCAGAGACGACCTCGTCATAATCGACGCCGTTCTTCCTGAGAGCACGCCGCGCATCGTCGATCTCGAAGCCGAGCAACTCGAGGACGCTCATATTGAGGCTCGAGGCGATGCGCTCCATTGTCTTCAACGTCGGATTCCCGATCCCCCGAAGGATCGTGTAATAGGTCCCGCGCGCCAATCCTGTCTTCGGCAGGAACGCCTCCATTCCGCCATTCTCGCTCTCGAGCTGCTGGAGCCGGATCGCCAGCATCTCGTTGAGGATGGAGTGATCGACGGGCAGCGGCTTGCGGGCGGGGGGCATGGGAGGGCAGGGGCTCCAAGGCTCAAGATTGAGCCGAGCGGCATGATACAGCAACTCCATCATCTGGTATATTGAATGTTATCGAAATCCTGCCTAACCCCTTGAATCGAGTCGTCTTAAGAGACCTGGCGTCTGCTCCGATTCGAGCTCTGCCGTCGCCGCCGGTCGCGCCAGCAGCCCCGCTGGTTCGACGCCGGCGCGTTCGGCGATCAGTTCGATGTAATCCAGGCTCGGATTCGCATTCGGCGTCATCAGGTGGAAGTAACTTGAGCTCGCCAGACCGAGCTGCGCGGCAAAGGCCTTGCGGCTGAGGCCGCTCGCGCATCGGATCGCCTCGATCGACGCCTGAAAGGTCCGAAGCAGCGTACGACCCTCGGCCGCGTGCGCGGCCTTCCGGCGACAGTCTTTGGTTCTCATCGGCGCGTCCTCGAACATAGAATCCCAAGACGGGCTGCGACCCTCCGCGCAGCCCGACAAGGCGCACGCCAGCACGTTGGACTGACGTTCGACATTCAATATAATGTACGGATTCGGTTTCAACGGAAGAGGTGCGCTCGGACAAAGAAAAACCCGGCAGAGCCGGGTCTCTCAGACGATGGACGGGCCGACGATTGCCGTCGTCAGCGGTGCCCGAAAACACACAAGCATATTAGCCCTCGCCATCCGACAGTTCAAGAGGCCTGCGTTTTCACGCCACGGTCTTTGTTTGCCCCGCGCTCTCGCAAAGAGAGGACGCGAATGCAGATGCTTGGCCAAATCCCAACGACACCCTTCGGGCGGCGGGCGCTGTCGCGCGCCGTCGTCAATACGCAGCGCCTCGTGAAGGAGTGCCCCAACGGCAAACCCGTCCACAAGTGGCAGGTGTTTCGGCTCGTCTGCGAGGCGAAGGCGGCGCTCGACATTTCCGATCGCGCGCTGGCGGTGTTGAACGCATTGCTGACGTTCCATCCGGACACGGTGCTGGTCTCGGGTGCCGGCGACCTCGTCGTTTTTCCGTCAAACAGGGCACTGATGTTGCGGGCTCACGGCATCGCGCCCTCGACGCTGCGCCGCCATCTCGCCGTGCTGATCGAGTGCGGACTGATCCTGCGGCGCGACAGCCCGAACGGCAAGCGTTTCGCGCGCAAGGGCGCCGCCGGCGACGTCGAACAGGCGTTCGGCTTCGATCTCGGCCCGCTCATCGCCAGGGCCGACGAGTTCGCCGCCCTGGCCGAGACCATTCGGGCCGAGCGACGGGCGCTCGCTCTCGCGCGCCAGGCCGTCGCGCTCTGCCGACGCGACATCGCAAAGATGATCGCGACGGGGATCGAGGAGCGCGTGCCGGCCGATTGGCCCGGTCTGCATCGCAGCTTCATCGATATTCTCAGCTCTATCCCGCGCCGTGTGGATCTCGAGGCGCTGGAGCCAATCGCGGAAACACTCGCCGAATTGGCCGCAATCATCCTCACAGCGTTGGAACAACACGTAAAACCAGCGGAATCAGGCGCCACAGAGTCCCGTTCCGAGCACCACATACAGAGTTCAAACACCGAAATCTCGAATGAACCTGAACC
Source organism: Xanthobacter wiegelii (assembly GCF_043193855.2). NCBI lineage: Bacteria > Pseudomonadati > Pseudomonadota > Alphaproteobacteria > Hyphomicrobiales > Xanthobacteraceae > Xanthobacter > Xanthobacter wiegelii. The sequence continues at coordinate 183,760 of NZ_JBAFUY020000003.1, forward strand.
TGGCTTTCGAGAAAGCCGGGCGGCGAGGTCGGAGCCAGACCCCAAACCGATGAGGTCGGGGGAAATGGCGTTTCCGCTGGGCATGGTGCTGGAGGCCTGTCCGGACCTCGCCGACTATGCCCGACACGGGATTTCGCACTGGCGCGACTTCATCGCGACCGCCGCTGTGATCCGGCCGATGCTTGGGATCAGCCCGAGTGCTTGGGCCGATGCCTGTGCGGTGCTGGGCGAGGTGCAGGCCTGCATCGTTGTCGCTGCCATATTGCAGCGCGCGTCCGCGATCAAAAGCCCGGGCGGCTATCTGCGAGCCCTGACGCGACGGGCGCAGGCCGGATCGTTCTCGCTGGGGCCGATGCTGATGGCGCTCATGTCTGCCCGAAATCGAGACTGAAATGTTCCGCGCATCAGATGACCTTGGCCTTGGGGACCAGGCCCTTGCGAGGTCCCGCCGGAATTCCGTCGAGCAGGCTCGGAGGCCGCGCGCATGTTGGTTGGTTCCGTGCCTCAACTTTGCGGCCGTTGCGCTTTCCCCACAGACATCGGGAATTCTGATGTCACGTGGTGAGTGAAGCTGGCGGATCCGGGACGGCGTGTCGTTCGCCGCTTCGACGATGTCGAAAACGACCGTCTTGTCCTTGAGTCGAGGTTGTTAACGGCGGCTGTCCAGTCGCGGAACGCGACCGGAGCGTAGCGGAGCAGGCCCGTAGCCGGACCGCGCTTTCATAGAGCGCCGTAGGTACGGCGAAGGGCCTGTGGTCAGGCGCCGCGCGGGGGTGGCAGGCGTCCAATCCGTGTTAGGTAGTGGTGAAGAATGCGATCGATCATGGGCGGATCCAGTTGAGGTCGATCGCACGATCCGGTGCGGACTGCGTGGAATCCGGGGCGAGGTCTTTCTCCATCGCTCCGCCGTGCCTCTGGATGAGGCCGATCTCTCGATGGACACCGATCACGTGCAACGCGATCGGTGGCCCAACGAATGCAAGGGGATGTGCGGTCTGTAGCGGCACTGGCAATCGTCATTCAATTGCATTACATTGCGGCAGGAGGAAGGGAGATCGACATGGCCGCCAATGCCCTGGTTCAGACCCGCATCGACGCAGACGTGAGGGACCGGGCCTCCGCTGTGCTCGAAAGCATGGGCCTGACCGTATCCGACGCGGTACGCATTCTGCTGACCCGGACCGCCAATGAAGGCGCGCTGCCGCTCGAGCTGGTCAGCAACAGCGAGGCGCATGACGCATGGTTCCGCGCAAAGGTGCTCGAAGCACTGGCGGATAGCCGACCCGACGTTTCCGACGACGAGGTCGAGGATCATTTCGCGGCACGGCGGGCGGCAGCCCGGCGCAAGGCCGCCTCGGCCGATTGATGAGGCTTGTCTGGTCCGCCTTCGCGCTCTCCGACCGCGACGGCATCTTCACGCATATCGAGGCAGACAGCCCGAGGGCCGCCATCGCCGTCGACGAGAGGATCGCCGCTGCAGCGCGCCGGCTCGTCGAGTTCCCGGAAAGCGGAAGGCCCGGCCGCGTCGCGGGCACGCGCGAACTCGTGATCTCCGGCACGCCCTATATCGCGGCCTACGCGGTGACCGAGAGCACGATCCGCATCCTGCGTGTCCTTCACGGCGCGCAAATCTGGCCAGAGGATTTCACCGGGAGCTGATACCGGATCCCCGTCTTTGCAGCGCCGGCGCGCCGTGAAGGGAGCCCGGCCGCAGCGTCGAGCCAGGCCGTCTTTCTCTCAATGACCGCCCATCATACCGGCAGTCGGGCCGCGTCAAGGACACGCGGTGCCCCCAATTTTGACGCCGCTGCACGACGACAAAATCGGCTCCCCCACGCGCCGGCGCTGCCGGTCGCTGCGCGATCCCTGACCCGTCCCTCCAACGCCCGGCCGGCTGCCTCCGTCATCAAGACAAAGGAGGTTCACATGACACAGCTTCTCGACATTCACGCCGAAATCACCGAGCTGCGCGCCGAGCTTGCGCACTGCATCCTCACCCGCAAGGAGCGGCGGGACGGGCTCCGGCGCCTCGAAGAACTGCTCGCGGAAGCCGAGCGTCGGGGTCGCGAAGCGGAGGGGGCGTAAGCCCCTTTTTTTGTCAGCGACGGCGTCCCCGGCTGCTTATCCTCGCATGGCGTCCGGGAGAAGGCGCTGGAAGCGGTCTTCGCAAATACGGCGAAGGGCCTGTGGTCAGGCGCCGCGCGGGGGTGGCAGGCGCCCGATCCGTTTCAGGTGATCGTGAAGAATGCGATCGATCACGCGCAGCGGATGGGTCCGCTCTTCAGCTGCGATCTGCCGGACGACGAGGTCGATGGCGTCGGGAAGACGCAGCGCATAAGGGCGTGACGACGAGCGCTCGCCATAGGCATCGAAGGGGTTGCGCGAGATCTCCGGCTTCACCTTTGCCCTGGGCAACGGCCTCGATGCAGCGATCGTCGCCGGCTCTCCCTGGCTGGCGCCGAGCGTCGAGATCGGCGCGTGCGCGCCGTCTTCGTATTCCGGGGTCACGATAACCGGCTTGGAGGCCGGCTCGGCGGTTCCCACGGGGACGAGGCGCTGCGCGCGAAACGCGTCGCGAGGGAGGGCAGGGCGATCAGGGTGCGGGTCTTTTACCGGATCGCTCATGCCGCACTGTCGTCCTGCGTGACGCCCTGGCTAGCGGCGAGCAATTCGCGCACGACCTGATCGGCATTGTAGCGCGCCTTGCGGATCGACTCGTCCTTGTCGCTCATCTGGTAGAGCGTGCCATGTCCGCTCGTCATGGTGCGATAGGTGATGCGGCGGTAGAGCGCGTTGGCGCAGACGGGGACGTTCTCGGCATTGAGATAGGCGAGGACCTCGCGCAGCGGGCGGGTGTTGCGGTCGAGGCTGTCATACTCGTTGAAGAGGACGCGGTGCTGGCTCATCGGCAGCTTCGCCTCGTCGGCGTGCTGCTGGAGATTGCGGATGGTCCGAACGACCTGCGAAGCATCGAAGGTGTGGACCTTGCAGGGCAGAACGACGAGGTCGGCGCGGAGCGCTGATTGAACCAGTACGCTGCCGTAGTAGCCGGGGGTGTCCACGACGACGACGTCATAGCTGTCGAGACGCTCGATCGCCTGCGTCAATGCCTTCTCGTCGGGCGCACGCACCAGATCGACCCCTTCCGGGCTCAGACCGCGCGCGACCGACGAGGCGTGCCATTGATAGGAGGACCCCTGCGGGTCGGCGTCGACGATGGCGGTGGAGTAGCCATGCCTGGCGAATTCGCCGGCGAGGATGATGGCGACGGTGGTCTTGCCGCTGCCGCCTTTGGGGTTGGCGATGGCGAAGATGCTGGGCATGCGTCCCTCGGGTCGATGCGGCAGTGCCGCAATGGCTCACTCCGTTAATGACAACATACAATAAAATAGACAAACGACAACGCTGCAATGATGTCTTGTCGCTCTGTTGGATTCCGTCATTCTGGTGATGCGGCAATAACCGGAGACAGCAATGCGGCCTTGCCGAGGCGGGGCAATGCGGGATTACCGCATTCCATCACCCAGACAATAACGTATTCGCGAAATGCGGCATTGTCTCAAATAGATAGAACGGCAATGGGTGAATGCGTTATGCCCTGGCCTGCCCTGCAGAGCGCTTTGCGGCGTCGAGTGATCCACAAGGGGGGCGCTTCGCGCCATGCGGCCGGTGGATTCATACGGACTGCTCCTGCGGGCGTTGCCGCCCTTTATGCGCAGACTTCTAACATTCAGTGTATTAGATATTGATTGACAAGATACCGGTTTGTGGGCCAAACCCGGGGAGGCTGCTGAACGCAGCCATTGCGCTGACGCGCGCATGCTGCCGATCCTGGTCGGATCGGCAGGAGTTCGGCTCCCGGGTTGCACCCGTGAGCCGGTTCGCCGTGAAGGGAAGGGGAGGCTGGCCTTGGCCCGTTCCGCCGCAATGCCCAGACGCAAGCCCCGGCTGCGGACGGAGCTGTCCGATGCGGATGAGGCGCGCCTCGTCGAGGCGGTCGCGCTGTTTGGACTGCCGAAGGCCGAGGTGGTACGGCGGCTGATCCGGGCTTCGGTGCAGGCGGGACCGGCGCTCTCGGCCGAGAACACCAAGGCGGTCGTCGCGCTCGCCGGCCAGGTCCGCATGGTCGGCCGCAACCTGTCGCAGGTGCTGAAGGCGATCCATCGCGGCCAGGCGGTGCGCATCGAGGACACCGAGCCGGTCTGGCGCGGGCTTCACGATGTGATCGCGGCGATCAACGACGAACTCACCGAGATGACGGTCGCTTATGGCTCGAAACTGCGCCGCGAGGCGCGGCTGACATTGCCGGAGGAGACTGAGCCATGAGCCGCGCGGCGCAGATCGAGTGGTGGGTGGAGCAGGTGGAAGCCGCGCGCCGCACCGTCGATGCCGCGCGCGACGAGCGGCGCCGGCCGCGTCGGTCCGGCGGGCTTGGTGAGGAGCTCAGGCCAAGGGCTGCTCGGGCAGCGCCCGCGCCGGGCTCGACGCCGGCGCATGTGATCATTCGCGGTGCGACGCTGACAGGCGGACTGGATGAGGAGCGGCGGCGCCGGCTGCCGGCGTCGTCCGGCGGCGGCGCAGGACGACAGGCTGCTCCTCCGAGGCCCGGCTCGGCCGCCGCACCCATCGACGGCGGTCTTTCCGGCGGGGGTGGCGGGCAGGGCGGCGGGGGATCGCTCGCCCGCGCCCGGCAGCTCGCGTCGGGCTATCAGCCCGCCGTGGTCAAGGTGCTATCCTACGCGACCGGCGTCACGCGGGCGACGAAGACCGCCCAGTACGCCCAGCGCGAGGATGTCCCGGTCGAAACCCATGACGGCCGGATCCTGTCGGATCGCGAGGCCGTCGCCGACGAGATCAAGGACTGGTCGAAGGATTTCGAGAAGCGCAAGCCCAGCCATGATGTCGTCACCGTCCGCCTCAAGCTTCATGGAGTGGCTGATACGGCCGAGGGGCGTGAGACCTACGCGAAGGCCATCGCCGCCGGATTCGAAGGTCATCGTCATGCCTCCCGCCTCGACCGGCTTCCGTCCGGGGAGATTGAGGCCCATATCGTCACCGCCGCAGCCGGAGGACCGAAGGAGCGTTTCCGTGTTCGCGTGGAGCGGATCGGCACGGCCGAGAACGGCTTCGACCAGAAGCGGTTCGACTACCGATCCGAGGCGGTGATGAAGGCGCGCATCCATGCCGCCGCGGGTATTGCGGAGCATGCCATCTCGCTCGATCCGGGAAAGCCACAGCATGGACGCGAGGGCGTGACCTGGCAGTTGAACAGGTTGGTCGAGCGCCGGGGGCCGCTGGTCGACGATCGCGGCAGAGCCATCGGCGACGTCGCCGCCGCCCGCAACGCCGCGAAGGAGTGGGGCCGCTCGCTGCGCTCGCAATCGCCCCGCGACACGATGCACCTGATGCTGTCGTCGAAAGCTGGCCCCGATCCGGAGGCTTTGCGCCGTGCCGCGCGCAATTTCCTGCACGACCGATTCGCCGATCACCGCTTCCTGTTCGGCGTACATGTCGATCGGGAGAGCGACGGGCACATCCATATCCATGCCGTGATCACGGTGAAGAACGAATCCGGGCAGAAGATCCACCCGGGGCCGAGCGAGTTCCGCGGCTGGCGCGAAAGCTACGCGCAGCATGCGCAGGCGGAGGGCCTCAAGATCGTCGCGACCTCGGCGATGGAGCGGGCGTCGGCGCAAAGCTACGGCGCGCGCGACAAGGCGATCGTCGACGTCGCCGAGCGTCCACGTCCGGCACGCGAAGCGCGGGATCGCGCCTATGCCGGGGACCCGGCCAACCAGCGTCTCATCGACAATGCCCGGCAGCGGATCGCCGCGGCGCGGACCAATCCGATCAGGCTGCCCACCTCCGAGCCCGAGCGGCGTGTGGTCAATGAGAGCCTCAATGCCTGGAGCATGGTGGCGCGCGAGCAGCCCGACAATACTGTGGCGAAGCACATGCTCGAGCGGCTGACGATGGCGGAGACGGTCGGCACTATTCTTCACACCATCGGAAAGCGGGTGGATCATCTCACCAAGGAGGACCAGCACATGGCGATCACGTCGGAGCAGATGGCGAAGGATCTTCGCCTCATGAACGAGGCGGTGTCGCGCACCGGCGACCTCCTCGATGGCGAGACGAAGCAGCAGTTCCGGGAGACGTCGGCGCGTTATCTCGAGACGCTGGCCAATCGCGTCGACCTGCAGCGCGCCCAGGAAAATGGTGCACGGCAGCTCTCGCGATCCGAGGTCGAGGCGATCGCCGGGCCCAATGCGGATCGGCTGATCGCCCACGCCCAGCAGGTTCGCATAAAAGAAGATCGAGAAGCGGCCTCGGCCGAAAGGCTGGCCGATCGCGCGATCGAAGCCGAGCGGCGCCAGGAAGGCCGGGGCGGGCTCGACCCGCAGTCGCAGCGCGAGCTGACGGCCGAGAGGGCAATCGTCCGAGGCTCACAACAAGCCGCAGCCCGCGAGGCGCGCGAGGCCGCCGCTGCCGTTGAAGCCGCGCGTGTTCTCGCCGAGCATCCCGCGCAGCCTTTGCCGCAGACGCTGATCCAGACGGACGCGCTGGCGCAGCTACGGGCCGAGCAAGAGAAGATCGTGCGGGAGATCGAGGCGGAGCGTGCCGAGGCCCAATCCATCAAAGGGCAGCGGACTACCTGAACATCACACACTCTGCTTTTGATTAGCGGAGTAATTTGCTGCGAAGCGCCATCGCAATTGCGTGAGGCTTATTGACCGCGCCGAGCTTCTCGCGGGCGGAGACAATGTGTTTGGTCACGGTTGACCGCGAAATCCCGAGGATGACGGAAATCTCCCAGTCGGTCTTGCCCTCGGATGCCCAGAGGAGGCAGTCGAACTCTCTTGGCGTAACCTTGCCAATGAGACGCTTTCGGCTCTCCTTGTAGTGCAGGAGATTGCCGACAGCGTAGTTTGCGACGAAGCTCAAGGCGGCGCGGCCTTCTGCGCCAATGTCGGCATGGCACCCGCCGAATGAAACGGCAGCGACGCGCCCGTCAAGCATCGTCACCGGGACGACATATCCGACCCGAAGGCCAAATTCAGATGCCTCCCCTTGGATCAGCGCGACATCCTTTGGAAAATCGCAGGAGGTGTACGCCTCTTGCCAATCAAAAGGGTTTCGATCGTGCTGCAGCCGATGAACGATGGGATCGCGAAAGACGTAGCCTCGGTCGTTGTAGCGTCCAGCCCATTCCAAGGGAAACCGCTGGAACAGGATCCGCGACTTGATCTCCTCTGGTGACACGCGGGCAGAGGGTACTACCCCACCGAATAGCGTGCTGAACCCATAGTCGGACGCAATCTCCATCAAGCACTGCTCGACTTGGCCCGCTTCGGTCGAGCGTTCGACACGTTCAATGAACTGCCAGGTCTGGTCGCGTGCCTCGTTCAACTGCCATTGCCCTCTGCAGATAGAACTGAAATCTGCGTTGGTGGTGTTCGATCGATGCCATCTCAGCCCAACGCGCCGCGCCGCTGTCTGGTCATGGCATCTGTCCGGTTGGACGGTGTCCCGAGACTTGCAGGTGTCGATCAGTTCTCGTTGTCCAGACGAGCAGCATCCTTCGCGGTAAGAGGCTGGAACGTGGGACGGTGCCGTTTGAAGCGTGACCGCACGGGTGAGCCGTGCATGACTAAGAGCCGACTATCCCGGCTCAGACTTTGACCCGTGTTAAAGAACGCCGTCCAAGAAGCGCCCGGCAACAAGGTCTGTGGCTTGGGGGCGCGCCACGCGCCGCGCACTGCCAGCGGTTCGCCGCCATATTGTCTGACGAGATGGCGCGCTTCGCGCTTCCGGCCTCTCGATAGTTGAAGCGCACTGGAACGCCCCCGATCCTGACGGGCCGAAGATCGCCTGTCGATCTGCGCAAGCGGGATCGGGCATGGCGCGTGTAGAACGCCATGCCCGATCGTCGTCCCATTGATGTCCGAAAAGCCCGGACGGAAATCGGTGTTCAGCGTCTTCTGGCTATTCCCGTGCCAGACTGATGCGGCCATCAAGCTCGTATCGAGCAGGCGGGAGCTTGCGGCCTCAGGCCGCCTCAGCCCGCTCTGGCACGGCCAGGCCGAGCCAGTCCTTGTAGAAGGTGTCGATGTCGGGCTCGAAGTCGCGGATCACCGGATACCAGGGCGTCGGCGCCTCGACGTCATGGAGCGTGCCGCATTCCGGGCAATAATATTCGCGCAGCACCTGCCAGGTCGAGGTCTGCGCCATCAGGCGCGGATAGATTTCCTCGAGCTTCTGCTGCGTATCGCGAACATGGACCTTCGCGAAGAGCTTCCAGTTCTGGCGCCAGTCGCAGAAATCATGGCCGCATTCGCAGCGGATCTTCCATTGCTTGTTGTCCTTGCGCTGGACGATGTAGAGCTTCGGTCCGAGCGGCAGCACGATCCTGTCGTCCCAGGGCACGCGATCCTGCAGGATTTCCATGTAGGTGACGAAGCGCCCCGGATCCTTCGGCGTCGAGAGCATCTGGTGGAGCGTGTCGTGATCGATCTTGCCGTCGACCAGATCGGCGATCTTGGCGCGTGTATAGGCCATGGTGTTCCTCCGTGTTTTCTATGATTGGGAGCGTCGGGGCACAGGCGCCCGGCCTGTGCCCGCCTGCGGCTCATTCCTCGACGAACTGGACAGTCTTGACGTCCGGCAGCTCCGACACGTCCATGTGGTAATGCGAGCCGTAATGGGGGATGCCGATCTCCTCCTCCAGCAGCTTCCAGTCTTCGGGAAGGTCCCAGAACGACTTGAAGTCGGAGAGGAATTTCGGGCCGAGCTTGAAGGACGAAGCGAACATCTGCTTGACGTGGTCGCCCGCCCCCTCCTTGGCCAGGATCTTCTGCCGCTCGCCCTTCATCCAGTCGCGGGTCGGCACGGACTGGGCGATCCGCTCCTTGCGGACGGCCTTGCGCCGCGCATCCGTCGCCGCGCCGTCCAGCGCGAAGGCGCCGTCGGCGGCCTTCGTCACCACCACGCCGTAGACCTGGGAGGCGAAGCGCTCGATCAGGTAGCCGCCATTGAGATCGTCGACCACGCTTTGGGGTTCGCGGTCGATCGGATCGCCGAAGCCGGGTCCGCCGCGCATATAGTTGAGATAGAGATCGTAGTCGGCGAACATCTCCTCCGTCGTGATCGCCTGCTTGTCGCGCTTGATCACGGCATCCTTGATGAGGCCGTCCCAGACCGGGTTCTCGGGGTCGGTGTCGCCGCCGAGCGGGATCGGCGCTCCGCTGGCGATCAATTCCTTCAGCCCGGTCTGGTGGGCGGCGAAGCGGTAGCCCGAGGCTGCCGGATAGCCGCCCATCAGCCCCCAATCCGAGGACATGTGGCCGTTGCCCATGAAGAACATGGTCCAGTCCTTGGCGTTCCAGACCATGCGCAGGCTCTCGAAGCCGCAGCCGCCGCGGTACTTGCCGGCGCCGCCCGAGGATGCCTTGATCTGGCGGCCGAGATAGACGAGCGGCTCGGCCAGCTCCCAGATCTCCATGTCGCCCATGTCGCCTTCCGGATTCCAGATGGCGGCGGCGTGCGACAGGCCGTCATGGACGGCGGTGGCGCCGGTGCCGTTGGCGGCGCATTCGAACGAGTTGACGGCGTGAATCTCGTCATACTGGTTAAAGCCACCGCCCTGGAGCCAGTTCGAGGTGTTGGCGTTGCCGGCGTTGACCTCCTCCAGATAGCCGCGCCCGTAATAGGAGCGTGACAGCCCGCGCCAAAGCGCCGTCCAGGCCGAGACCAGGAAGTGCCAGGAATAGGAGAAGGCGACGCGGCGGTCGTCCGGGTTCATCCAGGTGCCCTTGGGCAGGCGGAACTCGGTGCCGTAGGCCGCCCCGTCATTGATCATCTCGGAGGGGATCAGCGTCTGCGTCATCATCACCCAGATGCCCGAGGTGAAGCTGACCTGATGGGCGTTGTAGGTGTGCCAGCCCCAGCGGCTCGATCCCTCGAAGTCGAGCCGCCACGTCCCGTCGCCCCGGATCGTGATCTCGGAGGGTGCGTGCATGATGGTGTCGAGCTTGGCGAAGTCCGACGGGACGCGCACGTCGTCATGGGCATAGGGCACGTCGACGAAGCCGACCTGCCGGTAGGTGCCGGGAATGGTCATCGCCTTGATGCGGTTCTGAAGGCCGACACGGCCGTGCTCGACCGCCTCATAGGCGAATTTCCAGTAGTTCTCGATGCCCTCCTCGGCGATCACCTCCTCGACCAGCTTGCGGATCATGTGGCAGCCGGCGATGCGGGTGCGCTCGTCCAGCATCCAATAGCGCGTGGTGCGCACCATGCGCTGGCTCTCATGCAGCCAGTCGCGGAACAGCGTGTCGTTCTCGCCGACCCTGCGGCAGGTGATCTGATAGCCGTCGCCGAAACGCTGCACCTGGCCGGTGGACATGGAGCCCGGGCCCACCGAGCCGGTGTCGATGACGTGGGTGACGCCGCCGACCCAGCCGATCAGCTCGCCCTCCCAGAAGATCGGCACGATGGTATGGATGTCGCAGGGGTGGACGTTGCCGATCAGGCAGTCGTTGTTGCAGAAGATGTCCTTGTCGCGGACGCCGGGATTGGACTCCCAGCCGTTCTCGATCATGTATTTGATCGCCGCGCCCATCGTGCCGACGTGGATGATGATGCCGGTGGAGGTGAGGATGCTGTCGCCCGCCGCGTTGTAGAGGGTGAAGCAGAGCTCGCCCTCCTGCTCGACGATCGGCGAGGCGGCGATCTTCTTGGCGGCTCGCGAGCGTCGACCACGCCGGCGCGAAGCCGCGAGAACAGCTTGTTGTACTGGATGGGCTGGCTGTCGCGCAGCTCCATCGTCTTAAGGCCGGCATAGTGCTTCGTCCGCTTCGTCGCCTCCATCAGGCGGTCGCGGTGCTCCTTCAAGGTCTCGCCGCCGCGCACGATGCCGCGCGTCGCGCCCTCGATGTCCTCGGATCGAACATTGACGTTCATGGCTCTGTTTCCTCAGTTCGTTGTTATGGGAGGGGCCGCGCTTAGACTTCCTTCAGGTGGAAGAGGCGATGCCCGTCGAGGAAGGTCTCGAAGCCGTCCGGGACGACGAAGGTGGTCGCGTCGGATTCGATGATGGCGGGGCCAGCGACGCGGTTGCCCGGGCGCAGGGACTCCATCCGGTAGAGCTGCGCATCGACCCAGCGCTTCTTGCGGTAGAATTTGCGCGTGCCGAGCTTGGCCTCTTCCGGCGGGGTCTCGCCTTCGAGGGGCTCCTTGGGGATCTTCGGCTTCTGGATCGGCACGGAGCCGCGCATGATCGCGCCGGTCACCGAATAGCCGAGCTCGGGCGAGCGGGCCGAGGCGGCATAGACCCGCCCGTAGGTGGTGTTGAAGGCATCCACCAATTGCCCCCAGTCGTCCGCCGTATCGGCGGAAGGCAGCGGCGATTCGATCTCCAGATCGTTGAGCTGGCCGCGATACTGCATGCGATAGCCGGGCTGCAGCGTGACCTGATCGGCGTCGTAGCCGTTCAGCTTGAACTCCTCGAGCACGTTGCGGGTCAGCTCGTCCCAGGCCGACTGGAGCGTCTTTGACGCCTGCTCCTGCTGGCCGGCCGGCGCGTCGGGCGCGAGGTTGATGTCGAGCGACTTGTCGTAGCGGTATTCGAAATCCGCAGCCGCGCAGCCGAAGGCCGAGAAGCCCGCCGCCCAGGCGGGAACGATCACGTCCTCGAAGCCGAGCCCCTCGGTGTAGCCATAGGTGTGGACCGGCCCCGCGCCGCCATAGGAGAAGCAGACGAAGCTCTGCGGCGAGTAGCCCTTGGCCGAGATCATTGAGCGCAGATAGTCGCGCAGGTCGGAGTCGAGCAGCTCGATGACGCCGGCCGCGGCGTCCTCGACCGACAGGCCGAGCGGGTCGGCGACCTGCGCCTTGATGGCATCCACCGAGCGCTGTCGGTCGAGCTTGACCGCGCCGCCGAGGAAGTTGTCCGGGTTCAGATAGCCGAGCACCATGTGGCAGTCGGAAATCGTCACCGTCTCGATGCCGCTCTCCTTCCAGCACACGCCGACGCGGTAGCCGGCCGAATCCGGTCCGAGCTTGATCGCCTTGGTGTAGGGGTCGAGGCGGATGAAGGAGCCGGCCCCGGCGCCGACCGAATCCATCGCCACCAGCGGCAGCGACAGCACGAGCCGGGCCATGTCCGGGTCGTTCTTGATGGTCAGCTCGCCCTGGGTGATCAGCGCCACGTCGAAGGATGTGCCGCCGATATCCGAGCAGGCGATGTTGCCATAGCCCAGCACCTCGCCGAGATATTTGGCACCGATGACGCCGCCGATCGGGCCGGAGACGATGGTGCGGGCGAGTTCCTTGGCCTTCCAGGAGATGGTGCCGCCATGGGTCGCCATGACGCGGAAGTCGAACTTGGTGCCGTGCTCCTTGAAGGCGTCGGAGATCTTCTTCAGCGTCTGGCGCGATGGCTCGGCCGCATAGCCTTCCAGGATGGTGGTGTTGGTGCGGTGGGTCTCCTTGCGCACCGGATAATAGTCCGCCGAGGCGAAGACCGGGATCGCCTTGCCGCTCTTCGCGATCTCTTCCGTCACGATGTCGCGCACCCGGCGCTCATGATCGGCGTTCTTGTAGGAATGCAGCAGGCTGATGACGACGCCCTCGACATCGGCGGCGATCAGATCACGCGCCGCCTGGCGGGCGCTCTCCTCGCGCAGCGGGATGACCACCGTGCCGAACATGTCGATCCGCTCGACCACGCCGCGCGTCAGGTTGCGCGGCACCAGCGGCGGGTCGTAGCGGTGGGTGTTGAGGTGGATGCGGTCCTCATAGGCGTAGCCGAGATAGCACTGGATCGCCCGGCCCATGCGGTGGAAGTCTTCCATGCCGCTGTTGACGATGAGGCCGCATTTCAGGCCCTTGCGCTGGACCACGCGGTTCAGCATCGCGGTGCCGGAATAGACGCCGGTCTGAAGACCCTTCAGGCCGTCGCCGAGCGAGAGGCCCCAGGCGCCCAGGCCGTCCTCGCTTGAGGCGATCAGAGCCAACGCTTCGTTTTCCGGGGTGCTTTGCGCTTTGCCGACGACGAAATCGCCGTCGGAATCGACGAAAAACGTATCCGTCATGGTGCCGCCGGCATCGATGCCGAGCACTTGCACGCTTCTACTGTTTGGGGCGTGGATGTTCACAGGCGTCCTCCAGCTTGAGGCCGGCTTCTGACGAGCCGGACAAAAGAGGAAGCGCAGGACCCGTGCCAATTGAGGCCGGCAACAGGAGGTTTAACTTTTCAGAAACTTACCGCAGGCGCGAATAAGTCTTTTCGCGTCCGCAACCGTCCGATCGTCGGACGGTTCGTTCGATGAACGGACGAAACCTCAGTGTCCGGCGGACGGCTCGATGCGATATTCCGCCAGCTTCAGATAGAGCGTCGAGCGGGCGATGCCGAGGCGTCGAGCGGCTTCCGTCAGATTGCCGGTGCAGGCTTCGACTTGCGAGAGAATCGTCGTGCGTTCGGCTGCCCTGAGATCGGCTTTTGAAGCGAGCGGAGCGGGGGACAGCTTGGCCGCAGCCGCGAATATTTCCCTGGGCGCCGGCGCCTCGCTCAGCTCAGGAGGCAGATCCTCCCAGCCGAGCCGGTCGGATTCGGCCAGAGCGACCATGGCGTCGACGACATTGCGCAATTCCCGGACGTTGCCCGACCAGTGATGCGCCCGCAGCCGCTCGAGCATATCGGGTGCAAAATCCGGGACCGCCTTGCCCAGCCGGGCCGCTGCCGCCGTTGCGAAGCCCCAGGCCAGGGCGACAATGTCCTCGCCCCGCTCGCGCAGAGGCGGGATGCGCAGGCGCGTTGCAGCGATGCGATAATAGAGGTCCCGCCGGAAGCGGCCGGCCTCGACCTCCGCCATCAGATCGCGGTTGGTCATGGACAGGATACGGATGTCGACCCGGCGCCCCTCATGCTCGCCGATGCGATAGACGACGCCGTCCTCCAGCACGCGCAGCAGATAGGATTGCAGGTCGAGCGGCATCTCGCCGATCTCGTCGAGGCAGAGCACGCCGCCATCGGCCGCCTCGATCTTGCCGGGCCGGCCACGCTCGTCGGCGCCGGTGAAAGCCCCCTTGGCATAGCCGAACAACTCGCTGGCGATCAGGTCGCGCGGCATGCCGCCGCAATTCAGCGGCACGAACGGTCCGCTCGCCGCCGGCCCGGCCTGCTTGATCGCGCGCGCGAACAATTCCTTGCCGACCCCGGTTTCGCCCTCGATTAGCACCGGCAGCGCGTTCGCCGCCAGTTTGCGCGCCCGTTCTCGAGCCTCCCGCATGGGCGCGCATTCTCCCACGATCTGCTCGAAGGTGATCGTCGCTTCCCCATTCGACTTCGCGGTGATTGGCGCGGCCCGAGCGCGACGCGCCTGGTGCATCACGATGATGCAGCCGATCGCCTGCCCTTCATGCCGCACAACCTCCAGGCTGGCGTTCGGGAAGCGGGCGCGGCAATTCTGCTCCCAGCGCTCCGCCGGTGCGGCTGCGTCGATCATCCGCTTCATCTCACGGCTGAAATCGTCCGGGGTCGCGAAGTCGAGCCTGCGGCGAGCACTCTCGGCCGCGTGCACGACGAAGCCGCGCCGATCGACGACCAGCATCTCCTCGCTGAGCCAGATCGAGCGCTTAGAGACGAAACTGCGCAGCAGGGCCTCGTGCTCGATCTTGGCGGCTCGGCCGAGCGTGGTTTCGATCTCCTGGCCGATCGTCACGGCGAAGGCGAGGCTCTGCGAATTGAAGGCGGTGACAGGTCCGGAGATGTCGACGACACCCAGCAGGGCGCCGTCGAGCGGATGACGCACCGGGGTCGCGGCGCAGGTCCAGCGCTGGACATCCTCGCAGAAATGCTCCGCGCCGCGGATCTGCGTGGGACGCCCATCGGCGAGCGCCGTCCCGATCGCGTTGGTGCCGATGACGCCCTCATCCCAGCGCCCGCCGGTTTCGAGATGGTTGCGCCGCCCCTTGTCGACGACACGGGGATCGCCGGCCGTCTCGATGATGAAGCCGCTGGCATCGGCCAGGATCATCATGGACGAAGCCTCGGCCAGAAAGTGGCCCGCGCGTTCGAGCGCGGGCCGCGCCGCGACCAGGATGTCGGCATTCTGCGAGCGCTGCCGGAAGATTTCGGGCGTATCGGCGAGCGGGGCTTCCGTGACGCGCGCGCCCACGCCCAGGGCCTGTGAGCGTTTCCAGGATGCGAGGAGAGCGAGAGGAAGGTCCGGCGGCCTGCTGCCGCCGGTGACAAAAGCTTCCCAGGCCGTGCGGATCGCGTGCTGCTCCAACTCGCATCCCTTGCCTTAGGGAGACGATGCGTGCCTTGTCGGCTTCGCGCCTCCCGATGCCGCAGAGGCGGGGGATCGAGCCAAACTCCGAGCCGGCGTCCATGATGGAACGGATCGAGGCTTCGACTCTTCCGACCGTAAGGCCTCTGCTGGCGTTTCCTGCAACGGGGGCTTCTTTGGCCCCTCTAAGTTTGACGATAGGCACGCATGCCCGTCGCGTGCAAGTCACGATCCCGGTCGGTGGCTCGAGCGCAGTCCCAGACCCGGCGCGGATTGGAAGTGCGCGCGCCGCCCAGCGCTTCGTCCGGGGCTGGGGCTGGGTATCGAGGCTTCTGCATCATCGTGACAATGAAGGGGCGTCGGAAACTCGTCCAAAGAGCCCTCAAGGTGAGCCACCGCGAATGACCCTCCTGGCGACCGCGTAACCTTCCGCTTGATGCGCCTGAATGGACTTGTACGAAAAATCATAGTCGAGGGAAGCAGGCTCCCGGTCTCGTCCTTGCCGCACGAACCGCGTGATGGTCGTCGCAGCTCCGTCGCCCATGAGCTGAATATACGCTGGCAAGTGTTTGATCCTCGCGATCTCAGCCGGCGCGAGATGGGTGAGAAGGTGATCGATGAGCTTGCGGTATGCGCCGATCGTTTCGCGATGGCGCAGGTCGCTTCTGATCCGTTCGGAATAGACGATCTCGTCGCGCCGGAGCAGCACCTCCATCATGTTGGTTGGAAGCGGACTTGTGCCCGAGAACAGGTCGACGATGAAAACGCGCTTCCCGTCCGGACCGCAGCGATCGATGACAAGATCGATCGGCGAGTTGCTGACGATGCCGCCGTCCCAATAGGCCTTGCCGTCGACGACCGTCCAGGGGAACCCCGGCGGCAGGCTGCCGCTCGCCAGCACATGCTCGGGAGTGAGATCGTCGACATAGCTGTCAAAGACTTCAAGCTCCGCCGTGGTGACATTGACAGCGCTGAGAAGCAGTCGCACCGGGCTAGTCTTGAGAGCCGCGAAATCCACGTATCTCGCAAGAAGCTCCCTCACCGGCGCGGTGTCGTAATAGCTCGTCCAGTTTATCGGGAATTCGGTGAGTGAATGGAACGGCTGCATCCAGCGGGGTCGGAAAAAGCGCGGCACCCCGAATGTCAGGATCTGCAATGCCGCGGCCATTCCCTCACCGCAGGCGAACGGCAAGTCCGCGGTCGCGACGGCCAGTTCGGCCCAGAATGCTTCAAGCGCCGGCGCCGCGTGGCGAGGGTGGCTGGCGATGATCGCGCCGTTGAACGCACCGATCGAAACGCCGGCGACGACGTCCGGGAAAATCTGCTCCTCCTCGAGCGCCTTGACGACGCCGCACTCGAAGGCGCCGCGCGCACCCCCGCCCTGAAGAACCAGCGCCGTCTGCGCGGGAACTCGGTCGAGGGGAAAGGCGGGGTCATTCAGCCGGTCCTTGATCGCGCCCAGGTTCATCCGATAGCGGATCCAGCTTTCGGCGAGCCGGGTTTCGTCGACAGGCCTGTCTATCGAGAACAGCGCACGCGGCACGTCGCCCCTGAGATAGAACAGCGCGAAGGATCGGTCCTCGATCGCGCCGCGACCGATCCGTTCTTCCGCCTCCGCCGGCCAGCCGAGCATGTTGAAAGCAATCTCGCCGATCTGGCAGAAGAAATAGGAGACCTCGTCATAGGGCAGCCGGCGCCCCATCATGTTCCTGGCGGCGAGACGGCCCTGCTTCACCGCATTGTCCCAATGTTCGATGTGGCGGCGCCGCGCGTAACCCGGGTCATAGAACGTGGTGACATCGCCGGCCGCGAAGACATCCGGCACGTTCGTCCTGAGCAGCGCGTCCACCACGACGCGTCCATCCTCGAGGGCGATGTTGCTGCCGCGCAGAAACTCCGTGGCCGGCACGACGCCGATGCTGACGATGGCGAGCTCGCAGGATATCCGATGCCCCGATGTCGTTTCGAGTTCCCGAAGATGGTCCTGGCCGCGGAACGCCGCTGCTGTGTCGTTCAGCAGCACCGAGACTCCACGACTTTCGACATAGCGTTGGAAGTGAGCGGAGAGGTCGGCGGATTCGAGACGGGGAAGAAGCCGTGCGCCGAATTCGATGATGGTGACGTCGAGGCCGCGCTCGACGAGCGACATGGCGATTTCCATCCCCAGAAAGCTGCCGCCGAGCACCACGGCACGCCTGGCCTGGACGGCCGCCCGACGAACCGTCTCGGCGTCGCCTTTCTGCCGCAGGGTATGGATTCCGGCGAGGTCCGCGCCGGGAACGGGAAGAGGCTTCGGTGTCGCGCCGGTGGCGATCAGGAGCCGAACATAGTGAATCCGTTCGCCCGTTGCGGTCGTTATCGTGTGGCTTTCCGGATCGACGGATGCCACCCGGACACTGAGTTCCAGATCGATCGCCTTCTGGCGATAGAAGCTTTCGGGGTGAACGAAGATCTGCCGCTCGCTGCCGGCATCGAGCAGCATCTGCTTGGACAGAGGCGGCCGGTGATAGGGCGGCAGATCTTCCTGCGACAGGATCAGAATCGAACCGGCCGCTCCTTCCGCTCGCAGCGTCTCGGCCGCGACGGCGCTGGCGACGCCGCCTCCGACCAGCAGGAAATCGATATGTCGCGGCGGGGAGTGCGCGTTGCTGCCGGACGGAGCCGCGTCCGTCGCCACCCCTTGGCCGGGCTCGAACCCGGGCATTATGACGTGGGTCCTGTACGCAATATAGGGCTGGGCCGCGCCTGAGCGAGATAAGCGCCGGGAGCGGCCCTCCCGGGCCGGAAGGCATATTTCTCCCCGGGCGGCGGGACCGGAATCCCGCGCAGGATACGTGCGGCCGAAGGGCTCAATTTCCATTCTCCCGAATGAAGCGGCTGATATGCGGAAGAACCTCCTGCCGCCAGCGGGAGCCGAAGAACAGCCCGACATGACCAGTGTGCGGGCAGAGCAAATGGCCACGCCGTTCGGCGGGTATCCCCTCACAGAGATCATGGGCTATCCGCGTTTGGCCTGGACCTGAAATATCGTCAGCCTCGCCTTCGATGGTCAGCAGCGCGGTCCCGGTGATGCGTTCAGGGGTGATTGTCGTGCCCTGCCACGCCAGGTGGCCTTCTGCCAAGGCAGACTGCTGGAACACCAGGGCGACCGTGTCGAGGAAGAATTCCGCCGGCACATCGTAGGTCTGGCAGAAAAGCCTGAGGAAAGGGTGGCCCACGGCATCGCTGCCGTCGTCCTGAAAGATCTTGGCGAGAAGTTCGCCACCGCTCGCGCAATGACGGAACAGATAGGTCGAAAGCATCATCAACTCGGTGCTACCCGGATAGACACGCCGGCCGTGCCCTCGCCGGGAGGCGGGAACGGTGGAGATGGCACAATTCTCGAACCACGCCGGAGGCAGGCTGCGTGTCAGGAGATCGACCCGGGTCGGGTTGATGCGCGTGTCGAGCTTGCCGCCCAGGAGCGTCAGCGTCGCGGGCCGCCCCAGATCCTCCGAGAGGATCGCCGCCGCCGCCAGCGCGGGCAAGGCGGACTGGCAAAGTCCGATCACATGGGTTCCAGCCCCGAGATACCGGATCGTCTCGACGACATAGGTGATGTTGTCTTCGAGGCGGAACGGACCGTCTCCGGCGGGAACGTCAGCGGCGTCTTTCCAGGCGAGACAATAGACGTCGTGCCAGGGCAGTAGTCCAAGGATCATGTCGTAGAGAATTTCTGCCCTCATGCCGGAGAGAGGCGCCACGAGGAGAATCGGGGGCCTTTGTCCGGTCAGATCGGCCTCGAAATGCAGAAGGCGGCCAAATGATTTTTCGACTACGCTTAGTTCTCGAACGCTCACCAACCTCCCGTCGATCACTATATGTTCGATACCAATCCTTGGACCGAGCGGTAAGTCGTTTTGTGTTGTGAGACCACTGATGTGCGCTCGAGGGCGACCCGAGCGTGGGGCTTGTTCCTCTTCCGCAGAGTGCTTTTTATGCGGCACTGGAAGCTGCCCCGTAAAGATCAATCTCACATCCTTTCACAGTTGCCTGAATACGTGATGCACCAGCTTCACGTCCCCCGAGGCTGCGGCGAACAAGTCGACGTCGTTGCGTGCGGCGATCAGCACCAGAGAGGCTGTGCCTCCGGGGCTGCAGCGCATTGAAGGCGTGATTGGTGAGGAAATCCCAGGTCATCACACCCTCATCGCTGCAAAACGTAGGTGCCCGGCGCGTCCTCGATCGGCGGATAGCCTTTGTCCGGAGCGCCCATGCCGGGGTGCGGTATGGGTTCCGATGAGGAACGGGCACCGAGCCACTGCGTCCACTCGATCCACCAGGAGCCGTCCTTCTGTTCCGCCGCGAGGAGCCATTCCTCCGGACCGAGATCGAGGTCGGCAACGTGCTTCGTGGCCACACGGAAGCGGCGCCGGGGATGGCCGGGCTCGCTGACGATGCCGGCATTGTGGCCGCCGCTCGTCAGGACGAAGGTGACGTCGGTGTCCGTGAGCTGGTGGACCTTGTAGACGGACCGCCACGGCGCGACATGGTCGCGCTCGGTACCGACGACGAACATGGGGACGCGAATATTCTGCGGCGCCACAGGGCGGCCGTCGACCATGAAGCGGCCGGCCGCCAGCTCGTTGTCGAGATAGAGGCGGCGCAGATATTCGGAGTGCATCCGGTAGGGCATGCGGGTGGAATCCGCGTTCCATGCCATGAGGTCGATCATGGGCGCGCGCTCGCCCATGAGATATTCGCGGACATGACGCGACCAGACGAGATCGTTGGTGCGAAGAAGCTGGAAGGCGCCGGCCATCTGGTCAGCCGCGAGATAGCCCCGGTTCCACATCACGCTTTCAAGGAAATGCATCTCGCTGTGGTCGACGAAGAGCGCGAGTTCGCCAGGCTCGGTGAAATCGATCTGGGCGGCAAACAGGGTGACGGAGGCGAGCCGGTCGTCGCCGGTCCGTCCCATGGCCGCGGCGGCGATCGCCAGCAGCGTGCCGCCGAGGCAGTAACCGGTGGCGTGGATCTTCCGATCGGGAACGATCTCGCCGACTGCGTCGAGGGCGGCCATCACGCCCATGCGCCGGTAGTCGTCCATGGTGAGGTCGCGATCGGCGGCGTCCGGATTGCGCCAGGAGACGCAGAAGACCGTGTGTCCCTGCTCGACCAGATAGCGAACGAGCGAATTCTCCGGGGACAGATCGAGAATGTAGTACTTCATGATCCAGGCCGGGATGATCAGGACCGGCTCCGCCCGAGCCTTGTCGGTCGTCGGGGCGTATTGGATCAGCTCGATCAGGTGATTGCGGTAGACCACTTTGCCGGGCGTGACGGCAACATCCTTGCCGGGAATGAAGCCGTCGGTTCCGACCGGCGGCTGATTGGTGGCGGTACGCGTGGCATCCTCGACGAAGTTGCGCCAGCCCTGGATGAAGTTCGCACCGCCGGTCTCGACGGCCTTGGTTACGACCTCGGGATTGGTGAGCGGATTGTTCGAGGGTGAGAACATGTCGAGCAGCTGGCGGGCGAGGAAGGAGATGACGTGCTCGTGGTGCGGTGTGACGCCGGGCACCTCATGGGTCACGTTGTGCCACCATTGCTGATTGAGCAGGAACGCCTGGGCGAAGGCGGCGTAGGGCTGTTTCTTCCAGCCCTCCGCCGCAAACCGATAGTCCCCGGGCAGCGGCTCGATGCACGGCGGCGTATCGGAATGGGTGCTGGCCGCGGCGAGGTAGCCCAGAAGGCGGCTTGTCTTGCGCTCCGCCTTGTTGACGAGCTCAGCGCGCTTGCCCGGGGCCGCCGCCAGATGAATTGACCAGTCAAAAAAGGCGAGCGCGAGGGAGGCCGGGGAAAAGCCAGCCGTGGCCTGGGCGACGAACACGTCACTCATGCGGTCGATGGCACGAAACCCTTCGGTGCCGACGCTCTCTTCGCCTGCCGCGACTACCGCCGTCGAAGGCTTGGCGGCGGAGGCTGCTGCCGTCATCGGTCGTCTCCTTCAGCCGCGCGCGCGGCCACATCATAGGGACGGTCGCCGATCAGAACGTTGAGGAGTTGGACGGTGAGCTGCTGGACCTCTCCGTCCTCGGTATCAAGCAGCGGCTCGATCGTGAGGACCTCCCTGACGGCACCGATTCCCAGGAGCACGGCGGCGATCAACGCGGCGCGCCGCGCGGAGGACGGATAGGTCATCTTTGAAATCGGCTCGATGAAATCGGCCAGAGCGCTGTCGTGCAGGATCCTGGAGGCTTCACGGCTGCTCAGCGAGCGCATGACGATATCGAACGCCCCCACCTCGTCGTCGTCGCGTGGTGCCTTGTGCGAGAGGAGCTCGGTCGAGAGCGTGGCGGCAAGAAGGCCCGGCGAGATCCCAAGGAAACGTTCCGGGCGTGTCGTTGCCCGGATAGCCTCGGCGAAGAGCAGTTCCTTCGAGCCGAAGGACCTGTGCACGTGCGCGACGTCGACACCGACATCGGCGGCGATCGCCCTGAGCGATGTGTCCTCATAGGACTGCCGCGCGAACCGCAGGATCGCCGCCTCGAGGATTTGCTCGCGCTTGGCTGCTGCGGCGCGGGCGGTGGATCGGGCCATAGGGAACTCCAGATTTCGTTTGCGTTTATGAAATGCCTACCGGTATCATAATTTTGGTCAACGCGCGTTGCGCTAAATCAATGACGACCGGCGCCTTGATAATAGAATAATGGTGTCAACCACTTTTCTTGAAAGGATTACCTTGTCATGGCGACCGAAACGACAGTGCCGAAAAGCCAAACGGCCGCATCCAATCCCCTATTCGCGTCTCTGGGCAATACAGACTGGGCAAAACTCTGGAGCGACGCGCCAGCAAGGATTTACGCCGACGGATGGGGGAAGGTTCTGGGCCTTGCCGCAGACAGGCTGCAGGATCAGGCAACTTACCTGAGACAGGTCTCCCAGTGCACTGATCCCGCTGAAGCGTTGAAGCTGAATGCCGCGTTTGCGCAACAGTCGGTGTCGCATCTGCTGGAGGACGGAACGAAGATATTCGACGGCATCCGCACCAGCATCGCAGCGGGTGTGCCGGGCAAATAATATCTGAGCCGCCTCGTCCGCTGCCCTGGCGGCGGACGAACCCGATTTTCCAGTAAGACCTTCGTTGCGGATAGCTCTCGTGCGCGCGGCAACCCATGTGCGCGATGAATACTTGCGGGCTCAATCCGGGGAGAATTCGAGACATGAAGGAAAGCCGGAGGCGCTGGTTGGTCGTTCTTCTTGCTGTCGTCGTGCTGGGCGCCGGCTATTACGCTTGGAGGACCTTCGCCAATCCTAGCCTTCCGGCCGGCATCGCCAGCGGCAACGGCCGGATCGAGGCGACGGAGATCGATATCTCGGCCAAGACGGCCGGACGCATCAAGGAAATCCTCGCCAACGAAGGGGATTTCGTCACGGCCGGCCAGATCCTCGCCCGCATGGACACCGAGCAGCTGGAGGCGCAACGCCGTCAGGCGGAAGCGCAATTGCGCAGGGCGACCATCAGCATCGACACTGCCAGGAGCCTCGTCGTCCAGCGCGAAGCGGAAAAGGAGGCGGCTGTTGCAGTGATCGAGCAACGTGACGCGCAGCTCGACGCGGCCCAGCGGAAGTTCGCCCGCTCGGCGCAGCTCGTGAAGACCAATGCTGTCTCGCAGCAAACCTATGACGACGATTTCGCCAACGAAAAAGCGGCAACGGCGAACGTCAACGCGGCCCGCGCGCAGCGCGCCGCCGCCGAGGCGGCGATCAGCGCGGCGAAGGCCCAGGTGGTGGATGCGGAAGCGGCGGTTGATGCGGCGCATGCGGCCATCGAGAGCATCACCGCCGATATCAACGACAGCGTGCTGATCTCACCGCGTGATGGGCGGATCCAATATCGTGTGGCGCAGATCGGCGAGGTGCTGTCCGCCGGCGGCCGGGTTCTCAACCTCGTCGATCTCGGCGACGTCTACATGACGTTCTTCCTGCCGACCGCGCAAGCCGGGCGCGTGGCGATCGGTACGGATGTGCGCCTCGTACTCGACGCGGCCCCACAATATGTGATTCCCGCCAGGGTGACCTATGTCGCCGATGTCGCCCAGTTCACGCCCAAGACCGTCGAGACGGAAGAGGAGCGTCAGAAGCTAACGTTTCGCGTCAAGGCGCAGATCCCGCCCGAGCTCCTGCGCAAATACATTCAGCAGGTGAAAACCGGCCTGCCGGGCATGGCCTATGTACGGCTCGATCCTGAGACCGAATGGCCCGCGGACCTGAACAGGGCGCCGGTCGAATGAAGCCGGGGCCGGAGACCATCGCGGCGCCTGCCGTGTCAGGAAAGCCGGTCGTCCGGCTCGCGGCCGTCGGGCTGTCCTACGGCAAGACCCGTGCCCTCGACGCCGTCAGCCTCGACATGCCGTCGGGCTGCATGGTCGGGCTGATCGGCCCGGACGGGGTTGGAAAATCGAGCCTCCTGTCCCTGGTCGCCGGCGCTCGCGCGATCCAGGACGGCCGGATCGAGGTGCTTGAGGGCGACATGGCCGATCGCGTCCATCGCCGGCAGGTCTGCCCGCGCATCGCCTATATGCCGCAAGGGCTCGGCAAGAACCTCTACCCGACCCTTTCGGTGTTCGAGAATGTCGATTTCTTCGGCCGCCTGTTCGGACAGGACCGGGCCGAGCGGGAGCGCCGGATCGGCGCGTTGCTGGAGAGCACCGGCCTCGCCCCCTTCGCCGATCGCCCGGCGGGCAAGCTGTCGGGGGGCATGAAGCAGAAGCTCGGCCTGTGCTGCGCCCTGATCCATGATCCCGACCTGCTCATCCTCGACGAGCCGACCACCGGCGTCGATCCCCTGTCGCGCCGCCAGTTCTGGGAGCTGATCGAGTCCATCCGCGCCGGCCGGCCGGGCATGAACGTCATCGTCGCCACCGCCTATATGGAGGAAGCCGCGCGTTTCGACTGGCTGATCGCCATGGATGCCGGCCGGGTACTCGCCACCGGGACGCCTGCGGATTTGCTCGCGAAGACCGGTGCTTCCAATCTCGATGCCGCCTTCATCGCTTTGCTGCCGGAAGAGGACCGCGCCGGGCACCGGGAGGTGGTCATCCCGCCCCGCGCTTCCGGGGCTGACGGGGAGATCGCGATCGAGGCCGAGCACCTTTCGATGCGGTTCGGCGATTTCACCGCCGTGGACGATGTGAGCTTCCGCATCGGGCGCGGCGAGATCTTCGGCTTCCTCGGTTCCAACGGCTGCGGCAAGACCACCACCATGAAGATGCTCACCGGGCTCCTCGCCGCGAGCGAGGGCACGGCGCGGCTGTTCGGGCAGGAGGTCGATCCCGACGACATGGAGGTGCGCCGCCGCGTCGGCTATATGAGCCAGGCCTTCTCGCTCTATACCGAGCTGACGGTGCGGCAGAACCTCGACCTGCATGCCCGCCTGTTCGCCATGCCGGCCGCGGCCATTCCGAGCCGGATCGAGGAGATGGCGCAACGCTTCGATCTCGCCGAGGTGATGGACGCGCTTCCCGACGCGCTGCCGCTCGGCATCCGCCAGCGCCTGTCGCTGGCCGTGGCGATGATCCACGCGCCGGATATGCTGATCCTCGACGAGCCGACCTCCGGCGTCGATCCGGTGGCGCGCGACGGCTTCTGGCAGATCCTCTCCGACCTGTCCCGCAAGGACCAGGTCACGATCTTCGTCTCCACCCATTTCATGAACGAGGCGGAGCTGTGCGACCGCATCTCGCTCATGCATGCCGGCAAGGTGCTCGTCAGCGACACCCCGGCCGCGATCATCGCCAAGCGCGCGGCGGCGACGCTCGAAGAGTCCTTCATCGGCTATCTCGAGGACGCCATCGGCGCGGGACGCGAGATGCCTGTGCCCACCCCGGTGCAGAGCATGGCGGTGGATGGGACGGCACCACCGCCCCCCGCTGTTCCATCCACCGATCGTTTCTTCAACCTGCGGCGCATGCTCGCCTACACACGGCGCGAGGCGCTCGAACTGCAGCGCGACCCAATCCGCGCCACGCTCGCGATTCTCGGCACGGTCATGCTGATGTTCGTCGTCGGCTACGGCATCAACATAGACATCGAAGACCTTTCCTTCGCTGTGCTCGATCGTGACGACACGGCAATCAGCCGCGACTACGCGCTGCAGATCGCCGGCTCGCGTTACTTCACCGAGAAGGCGCCGATCACGGATTATGCCGACCTGGACCGGCGTATGATCAACGGAGAGCTGAGTCTCGCCATCGAGATTCCCCCCGGCTTCGGCCGTGAGGTGGCGCGCGGCCGGAACGTGGAGATCGGCGCCTGGATCGATGGCGCCATGCCGACCCGCGCCGAAACCGTGCGCGGCTATGTGCAGGGCATGCACCAGAGCTGGCTAACGCAGAAGGCGCGGGAGCTGTACGGCGACGCGGCGACCGTCGGCGATTTCCAGCTCGCCATCCGCTACCGCTACAATCCCGGCGTCGAGAGCCTCGTGGCGATGGCGCCGGCGGTCATTCCGCTGCTGCTCCTGATGATCCCGGCGATGCTCGCCGTGCTCAGCGTCGTGCGCGAGAAGGAGCTCGGATCGATCATCAATTTCTACGTCACGCCTGTGACGCGCCTCGAATTCCTCATTGGCAAGCAGCTTCCCTACGTCGCGCTCGCCATGCTGAACTTCTTCATGCTGACGGCTGTCGCGGTCTTCATTTTCCGCGTGCCGTTCACCGGCAGCTTCCTCGCCTTCACCTGCGCGGCACTGCTCTACGTCATCGTCACGACGGGGATGGGCCTGTTCATCTCGACCTTCATGAACAGCCAGATCGCGGCCATATTCGGGACCGCGCTCATCACCCTCATTCCGGCCGTCCAATATTCCGGCATGATCGACCCGGTTTCGTCGCTGCAGGGCGTCGGTGCCCTGATCGGGCGGATTTATCCGACCACTTATTTCGTGACGATCTCGCGCGGCACCTTCTCCAAGGCACTTGACTTCAGCGATCTGTGGGGCTCGTTCGTGCCATTGCTCATCGCCATTCCCGTGCTGCTCGGCCTCAGTGCCATTCTCCTCAAGAAGCAGGCGGGCTGAGCATGCACACTGCCAACATCCTGCAGCTCGGCATCAAGGAACTGCGCGGCCTCGCCCGCGATCCCATGCTGCTGGTGCTGATCGCCTATGCCTTCACC
Organism: Xanthobacter wiegelii; assembly: GCF_043193855.2. Lineage (NCBI taxonomy): Bacteria > Pseudomonadati > Pseudomonadota > Alphaproteobacteria > Hyphomicrobiales > Xanthobacteraceae > Xanthobacter > Xanthobacter wiegelii. The sequence goes on from NZ_JBAFUY020000003.1 coordinate 210,213, forward strand.
GTCTCGATCTATACCGCCTCGAAGGCGATGCCGGAGACGCTCAATCGGGCGGCGATCGCGATCGTCGACGAGGATCAGTCCCCCGCTTCGTCGCGCATCGTCACGGCGTTTTTTCCGCCCTATTTCTCGATCCCGAAACTCATCACCCAGTACGAAATGGACAGCCGGATGGATTCCGGCCTCGATACCTTCGCGCTCGACATTCCACCGAACTTCCAGCGCGACCTCCTCGCCGGTAAATCGCCGACTATCCAGCTCAATGTCGACGCCACAAGGATGTCGCAGGCGTTTAGCGGCGGCGGATACGTTCAATCGATCGTGTCCAGCGAGGTCAGCGAGTTCCTGAACCGCTACCGGAGCGTGGCAAGCGTGCCGGTCGACCTGACGCTGCGCGCCCGCTTCAATCAGGAACTGAACAAAGGCTGGTTCGGCGCCATTACCAATGTCATCTCGTCCATCACCATGTTGTCGATCGTCCTGACCGGTGCCGCGCTCATCCGCGAGCGCGAGCACGGCACCATCGAGCATCTGCTCGTCATGCCCGTCACGCCCACCGAGATCATGGTGAGCAAGATCTGGTCGATGGGGCTCGTGGTCCTTCTCGCTTCCGCCTTTTCGCTCGTCGTCGTCGTGCAGGGCTTGCTTGCCGTGCCCATCGAAGGCTCGCTCGCCCTCTTCCTGTTCGGCGCCGCCCTGCAACTCTTCGCCACCACCTGCATGGGCATCTTCCTCGCCACCATCGCCGGCACCATGCCGCAGTTCGGCCTGTTGCTGATGATGGTGCTCCTGCCGCTTCAGGTTCTCTCCGGCGGCGTGACCCCGCGCGAAAGCATGCCCGAGATCATCCAGATCATCATGCTGGCGGCGCCCAACACGCACTTCGTCATTCTGGCGCAGTCCATCTTGTTCCGCGGCGCCGGACTTGACGTCGTCTGGCCGCAGCTCGCCGCTCTGTTGGCGATCGGGGCGATTCTGTTCTTCTTTTCGCTGCGGCGGTTCAGACAATTCCTGAAGTAGAACGTGATCGAGGGATTCGCGCTCTTCCAGCAAGTCGGCTCCACAAGACCGGCGACGTCTGCGACCAGGTAATCACCGAGCCGCGCAGGCCGAATGTCCGCGCAGGCGGTTTCAAACCAAAGGAGTTCCTTGAATGAGTCGTATTGCTCTCATCACCGGAGGCGTCACAGGGATCGGGGCCGCCACTTGCCTCGCCCTCAAGGCGGCCGGCTACCAGGTCATCGCCAACTATTTCGGCAACGATGCCGAGGCGAAGGAATTCGCCAATGCGAGCGGCCTTCCCGTCTATGCCTGGGACGTGGCCGATCTCGATGCCTGCACCAAAGGAGTGGCAGACATCACCGCCCAACACGGGCCGATCGAAGTGCTGGTCAACAATGCCGGCATCACCAGCGACGCGATGCTCCACAAGATGACCGGCGAGCAATGGCGCTCGGTCATCGACATAGATCTCGGCGGCTGCTTCAACATGTGCCGCTCGGTGATCGAGGGCATGCGCGAACGCCGCTTCGGCCGCATCGTCAACATCTCCTCCGTGAACGGCCTGTCGGGTCAGGCGGGCCAGACCAATTACGCCGCCGCCAAGGCCGGCGTGATCGGTTTCACCAAAGCGCTGGCGCTCGAGGGCGCCTCGCGCGACATAACCGTGAACGCCATCGCCCCTGGCTACACACAGACCGCAATGGTGGCAGCGGTGCGACCCGACATTCTGGAGAAGATCATCGAGGGGGTGCCGGTGAAGCGGCTCGCCACCCCGGAGGAGATCGCCCGCGGGGTCGTCTTCTTGGTCGCCGACGACGCCGGCTTCATCACCGGCCAGACGCTGTCGATCAATGGCGGCAAATACATGACCTGACGGTCGTCATCGAAGAGCATGGATAAGATGGGGCGGCCGGCCTACTGCTGGCGGACTAGGCCAGTTCCTTTTTCCCCCTGCGGCAGCTGCTTGGGTAGGTCGGCCGTGGCGCGCCGGCATGTCGCGGGACAGGTGGGGATCCGCCATGGGGCGGGGCCTGCGTCGCGCGCTTTCCCGATCGATCAGGCCGTCCGCGATCATGCCGATCGTTCGGAGACGCCAGCGGATATCGTGTCCCCGCCAATCCTTCGCGTCGCGATCTTGCTCAACTCGCGCAGCCACAGCACCGAACTCGACACCGCCGCGCAGAACAGCCAGTCTCCGGTGTTCAAGCTGACGGTCGAGAACGCGTCCTGCAGGAAAGGCGTGTAAACGACGCAAGCGTGCAGCAGCAGCGAGAGCACGACCGCACTCCAGAGCCAGCGGTTGGTGAAGAGGCCATGGAATACGCTGCGCTCGTCGGAGCGTGCATTGAAGACGTTGAAGAGCTGGAACATTACGAGCGTCGTAAAGGCCATCGTCTGGCCATAGGCGAGAGTGCCCGAGCCTTCGATCATTCCTCCAGGCAGCGCGGCGTCGAAGACGAATAGCGTGCCGACCGTCATGATCGCTCCCACGAAGAAGATCCCCACCCACATGCGCCCCGTGATCACGCCCTCGCCCCGCGGACGGGGCGGCTGGCGCATCACGTCCTTGTCCGCCGGGTCGACGCCGAGCGCCAGCGCCGGCGCACCATCGGTGACGAGATTGATCCAGAGGATCTGCGTCGCCAGGAGCGGAAGCACGACGCCGCCGGTCGCCGCGCCGGTCAGTCCGATCACGTCGGCGAGGAGAATGCCGAAGAACATCGTCATGACCTCCCCGATATTCGACGACAGCAGGTAGCGCAGAAACTTCCTGATGTTGGAGAAGATCGCCCGCCCCTCCGCGACGGCGGCGACGATGGTGGCGAAATTGTCGTCCGCCAACACCATGTCGGCTGCTTCCTTGGAAACGTCGGTGCCGGTGATCCCCATGGCGACGCCGATATCGGCGGCCTTCAGCGCGGGGGCATCGTTGACGCCGTCGCCCGTCATGGCCACCGTCTCCCCCGCGCGCTGCAGCGCTTTGACGATCCGCAGCTTGTGCTCGGGATTGACGCGCGCATAAACGCAGACCTCCTGAACGGCTCGGTCCAGCTCCGCCTCGGTCATGGCCGCGAGCTCCACGCCGGTGATGGCGCGCCCTCCCGAGGTGATGCCAAGCTCGGCGGCGATGATCGCCGCGGTCACTGGATGATCGCCGGTGATCATGATGGAGCGGATGCCCGCGGCCTGCGCCCGCGCCACCGCCGCGCGCGCTTCCTGGCGCGGCGGATCGATCATGCCGATCAGGCCGAGGAAGACGAGATCGTGCTCCACATCCTCCTCGAAAGCGTCATGGTCCGGACGATCGGTCGGCAGCGAGCGGAAGGCGACGCCAAGCGTCCTCAGCGCCTCCTGCGCGAGTGCATCGTTGCTCGCCATGATCTCGGCCCTGCGCGCCTCGGTGAGCGCGACGGCGTCCCGACCGACAAGCTCATGGGTGCAGCGCGCGAGCAGAATATCAGGCGCCCCCTTGGTCACCGCGACCAGACGCTCGGGCTGCTCCGCGTCGGTATGGACCGTGCTCATCAGCTTGCGTTCGGAAGAAAACGGCACCTCGCCGACCCTCGCGAAGCGCGCATCGAGGACTTCCGGAAGCAGGCCTGCCTTGCGCGCCGCAACGATCAGGGCGCCCTCCGTCGGGTCCCCTTGGACGGACCAATTGCCGTCGCGCTCCTGCAGCACCGCGTTATTGGCCCGTTCGGCGGCCGTCAGCGCGCGCGTAAGCTCGAACTGCAACGGCTCGCCGCGCGATTGCGGTCCGACGAGCTGTATGTCGCCGTGCGGCGCATATCCGGTCCCCGACAGATTCGCTCCGCCGCTCGCCGTTATGAGCCGGCGCACCGTCATCTCGTTCCTGGTCAGCGTGCCGGTCTTGTCGGAGGCGATGACGGTCGCCGAGCCAAGCGTCTCCACGGCGGCGAGGCGGCGAATGATCGCCTTGTTCTTCGCCATGCGCTGCATGCCGAGCGACAGCACGGCGGTCACCACCGCCGGCAGTCCTTCCGGCACCGCGGCGACGGCGAGCGCGACGCCGAGAATCAGCACGTCGAATATCTCGGAGAAGCCGCTGATATCGCTGACAAGGAAGATGGTGCCGATCATCACGAGTGCGATAACGACAACGGTGACCGCCAGTGCCTTGCCGACGCGGTCGAGCTCTCGCTGCAGCGGCGTGATCTCGTCCGGGGCCTTTTCCAGCATGCCGGCGATGCGCCCCATGGCGGTCCGCATTCTGGTCGCGGTAACGACCGCGCTGCCATGTCCATAGACCGCCGTGGTCCCACTGAAGACCATATTGTGCTGGTCGCCGAGCTCCGACGTGCCGGTGATGGGCGCGACGTGCTTCGAAACCGGCAGGCTCTCGCCGGTGAGCGCGGCCTCCACCGTCTGCAGGGAGGTGGATTCGATCAGCCGCGCATCGGCGGGAATGGTGTCGCCTTCCGCAATGAAAACGATGTCTCCGGGCACGAGTTCCGCCGCCGGAATGCTCCGCCTGTCGCCGTCGCGGATGACGCTCGAATGGGTGGCGGACATCTGCCGCAGGGCCGCAGCGGCCCGCTCCGCCCGGGCTTCCTGGATATAGCCCATCAGAGCGTTGAGAATCACGATGGCGAAGATCGCCAGCGCTTCGTAGGGCAGCGTCGTGTCGCGCTCCTGCAGCCAGATCACGGCGGAGATCATCGCCGCGGCGAGCAGCAGAAGCACCAGCACGTCGGTGAACTGGTCGAGGAACTTCAGCCACTGCGGACGCGGAGGCACCGCGTCCAGCTCGTTGCGGCCATAGTGCTCCAGGCGCCGCGCCGCCTCTGTCAAGCTGAGGCCGGACTGCGGCTGCGTCTTCAAGGCGGCGACGACCTCTTCGGCAGTCTGCCGGTACGGCTCATCGATGATCGGGTCGGCGGATGTGACGGGCATGCCGCAACGATACGCATCCGCGATGGATTGCAATACGGGACTTCTCTTGGCGCCGCGATCTATGCCAAGCCGGCCATACCGCTTCAATCACGAAGGTGCTCTTCGACGAGATGGACAAAGCCGGCTACAGTCGCGACGGGGACGAAGAACGCGAGGCCGTTGCCGGGCGTGGCCAGTTCCGTGGCAATTTCCAGAAGGATTGCATCCTTCATATCCATTGGCACGTCGGATTCAGGAATGCAGCTGCTCCTCGGTGAACAGCGACCAGACGGCAACAAACAACGCCGCGATCAGGGGACCGATGACGAAGCCATTCATGCCGATCAACGAGAGGCCGCCAACCGTCGATATGAGGACGACGTAGTCTGGCAAACGCGTTCCTCTTCCGACCAGGGCCGGCCGTAGGATATTGTCGATCGTGCTGATAACCAGCACACCGACCGCCAACAGGATCGCGCCTTTCAAATAGTTGGCCGTAACCAGATAATATATGCCTGCGGGGGCCCACACGAGCGCGGCGCCGATTGCAGGAAGCAGCGACAGGAACGCCATAAGCACTCCCCACAGGAGCGCCGCCTCGATGCCAAGCATCCAGAATGCAATCCCGCCAATCCCGCCCTGAATCGCCGCTATGATGACGTTGCCTTTGACCGTCGCTGTAACGACGGACGTGAATTTTCCGAAAATATAATCCGTGTAGCGGCCGCTGAGCGGGCTCGCGTTCCGCATCATGCCCGCCAATTGCCTCCCGTCGCGAAACAGGAAGAAGAGCAGGTACAGCATCACGCCGAGGCTGACGAAAAACTGTGCCGTGTTCTGCCCGATGCTGAATGCTCGTGTGGCGACCTCCTGGCTCAGCTGCATAAGAAAGGAAGTCAGCCTCGTCCGGATTTCTACGAAATCGCCTAAGTTTAATGTGGAGAGCGCTCTCTCGATAAGGGGCGGAAGCGCGCTTTGGATTTGCCCGAATAACGTCGCGAGATCGAACTCACGTGTGCTGATTCTATTGTAGAGGCTGGCCGCCTCCTGGGCCAGAGAGGCCAATATCGCTGCACCGGGAATGACGACGATGCAGATGCAGGCCAGGACGCTGACCGCCGCCGCAAGATTTCGGTGCCCGCCCAGCCAAGTCTCAAGTCTCCTGTGCAGCGGATTGAACAGGATCGCCAGGATGACAGCCCAGAGGATGGCGCCATAATAGGGAAGCAGAAGCCAGACGAAGGCCGCCGTCACCGCAATGACGACTGCGAGAAAGCTGAGCCCCTGGATCGTCGCCTTGGGCACTAGGCAGTGCTCCCGTCTGCGGTTTCAGGCGCTCCGATTCAGAGCGCTATAACGTAGATATAGCGCTCATCACCGTCGGTTGTGTTGTGGCCCATCGCAGGTGGGCGGGCTTGCGCGGCACCGGTGGCGTCGTTCCGGCCGGGTGGCCTATGATGATTGGCGCGACCGGCACGAACCCCTCGGGCACGTCGATGGCGCGTCGGCCCTCGGTGGTCTCCAGCCAGCGCTGAGCGAAGCCGATCCAGCATGAGCCGAGGCCTTCAGCATAAGCCGCCAGCATCAGGTTCTCTGCGGCCAGAGCCGCATGCTCCGCAGCCCAGCCTCCGGCACTCACGGAAATGACGATCAGCGCCGGCGCGTGATAAAAGATGTGAAAGTCAGGATTTTCCATGCTTTCACGAAGCCAATGCGGATAGGTGCCGCTGTCCATGGCTTCGAGCATATGCGCCTTGGCCGCGACCGAGATGCGGTCGAGCAGAAGCGCGTTCTGAATGACGACAAAGTCCCAAGGCTGTTCATTGACTGCACTGGGTGCCTGAATTGCCGCGTCGACCAGGCGCTCCAGCACCGGCCTCGTCACGGTTTCACCCGTAAAGGCCCGGGTGGCGCGACGCCCATAGATCGCCTCTGTCAGTTCCATCGCGATTATCCTTGCTGTGTCGCCTACGGATCGCAAGCCGTGCGCGCGACGTGATGCGAATGACTGCCTGCCGCACGCCCGGATCGCTGGGGGAGCCGCCACCTTGATCCGAACGGCGATGGCGAGAGGTCCGTCCGCTTTTCTGTCGATCGCTACGAAGATCGCCGTCGCACCCTGCACCCGTAGCCGCTCGACTTCGACGGCCAAGGCCGACAGCTCGACTTCCGCTTCCGCCATGATGCGATGACTGCCAGTGGCGAGCTTCCTGCCTTCGACCGACCCGCCGACGCCCTTGCCGACCGAACTGCCGAAATCCCGCGCTTCGCCGAACCGGTTGCCGCGTTCCTTTGGCGCATCCACGATCGCGGAGGCAAGTGGATGGTTTGTCGCCGAGGTCGGTTGTTCTCGGATACCCGTCGTGGAGGGCAGATGATTGGCATGTTGCTGCATGACACTCTCCCCATTCACGCGTCGTAACTGACGAACGACATCATGCCGGTCGCCATGTGGTAGAGATGGTGGCAGTGGAGCGGCCAGCGGCCGGGGTTGTCCGCGTCGAATGCCACGGTCACGCGCGCCATCGGCGGCAGCAGGACGGTGTCGCGCAGCGCGCCGCCAACCGTCTTGCCGTTGATGCCGACCACCTGGAATGCGTGCCCGTGCAGGTGCATCGGGTGGGCCATCATGGACATGTTCGCCAATGCGACCTCAACGCGCTCTCCCCGCTTGATCTGCAGCGCGTCGCCCCCTCCGATACCCCAGCTATAGTCCGCCATGTTGCCGGTGAGGGTGAGCGCGAAGCGGCGGTCGGCGGCGCGCTGCGCCAGCGGTTCGATTGCGCGCAGCCTCTGCTCGAGGTCGAGCCCGAGCACCGGTCCCTTGGCCTGTCCGAGCACGGGAATCTTGGCGATGGCTGCGCCGGCGGATGCGAGGATGATCCCCGCTCGTTCTGCGCTGCCCTCGCGAAGGGCGAGGATTGGGTACGAACCGCCCGCCATCGGCAGGGCCAGCCGGATATCCAGTCGCTGGCCCATGGAAATCGGGAAGGACCGGCCGGCGATCGGCTGGACCGCTTGACCGTCGACTGCGATCAGTTCCCCATCCAGCCTTCCAGTATCGATGGTGAAGGCGGTCGCCGTTGCGCCGTTGATGATGCGCAGGCGCACCCGGCCGCCCTTGTCGACCGTCACGACCTCAGGGTCACCCAGCGTGCGGTCATTGGCGAGATAGGCGTCATAGTCGATGTCGTTGAGGTCCATCGCCATGCCCGGCATGCCTTGCATCTGGCCCGTCGCGCCGGAGGCCGTCATGCCGGCCATGCCCTTCATCGCATCGCTCCGGCCCATCGCGCCGTGATCCATCGGCATGCCGCCGGCGGCAGGGCTTCCTTTGAGCTTCGCGAGCAGTTCTTCCGCAGGCGTGAACGAAAAGTCGTGCAGCAGGATCACCACCTCCTGCTCGTCCCGCTGCCGGTCGGCGGCGGTCCGGACGATCAGCGGCGCCGCCAGCAGGTTCTGCTCCTGCAGCGTATGGGCGTGCATCCAGTGTGTGCCTCCGGCGCCGGCCGGGAACGTGTAGCGGCGAGTTTCGGAGGGTCCCAGGAGCGCGGCGGGATTGTCCGGCACGCCGTCCATCGGCCAAGGCGGTGTCAGGCCGTGCCAATGGATCAGCGTCGGCTCGCCGATCCGGTTGGAGAGGGCGACGTCGAAGCTGCTCCCGGCATCCAGCGTCAGGCCCGGCGTGCCATCGGGTTGGGCAAGCCCGAACACGCGCGCGGCCTTGCCATTGACCTCGATGGTCCGACTGACCACGCCAAGCGGGCGCGGCGTAGCGTTTGACGCGGGCGGCGGAGCATCGGGCACGGCCTGCGCCCAGGCGTTGATTGGATGGAAGGCGGCTGATGTGCCGAATGCGGCCGCTCCGGCCATCATCCGGTTCAGAAAGTGACGACG
>NZ_JBAFUY020000002.1:0-206975 GCF_043193855.2 Xanthobacter wiegelii
GGCGAAGTGGAAGTTCTGCTCCACCAGCAGCACCGTGAACCCCTTATTCTTGAGGTTCCGGATGATCTGGCCGATGTGCTGGACGATCACCGGGGCGAGACCCTCGCTAGGCTCGTCGAGCAGCAGCAGCTTGGCGCCGGTGCGCAGGATGCGGGCGATGGCCAGCATCTGCTGCTCGCCGCCCGACAGTTTGGTGCCCTGGCTGTTGCGCCGCTCCTCCAGCCGCGGGAACAGCTCGTGCACCTCGTCCACGGTCAGCCCGCCGGGCAGCACCACGGGGGGCAGCAGCAGGTTCTCGCGCACCGAGAGCGAGGCGAAGATGCCACGCTCCTCGGGGCAGATGGCGATGCCGAGCCGGGCGATCTTGTTGGGCTGCAACCCGACCGTTTCGGTGCCCTCATAGCGGATCGAGCCGGCGCGCTTGCGCAAAAGGCCCATGATGGCGCGCATGGTGGTGGTCTTGCCGGCGCCGTTGCGCCCCAGCAGCGTCACCACCTCGCCGGGATGGACGTCGAAGGTCATGCCGTGCAGCACGTGGCTCTCGCCATAGTGGCCGTGCAGGTCCTTCACCGACAGAAGAGGCGCGGTCCCGTTCAATGCGGCCATCTCAATGCGCTCCACCGGTGCCCATATAGGCCTCGATCACCTGCGGGTTCTTCGACACCTCCGAATAGGGTCCCTCGGTGAGGATCTCGCCGCGGGCGAGGACCGTGATGGTGTCGGAGAGGTCGGCCACCACGGACAGGTTGTGCTCCACCATCAGGATGGTGCGATTGGCCGATACCCGGCGGATGAGGTCCGCGGTGCGCGCGATGTCCTCGCGGCCCATGCCGGAGGTGGGCTCGTCGAGCAGCAGCATCTCCGGCTCGAGCGCCAGGGTGGTGGCGATCTCCAGGGCGCGCTTGCGACCGTAGGGCAGCTCGACCGCCAGATGCCGGGCGTAGGATGTGAGATCAACGTCGGCGAGCAATTGCATGGCGCGGTCGTTGAGGACGTCGAGCGACGTCTCCGCGCTCCAGAAATGGAACGAATTGCCCACCGGACGCTGCAGGGCGATGCGCACGTTCTCAAGCACCGTGAGATGGGGGAACGTTGCCGAAATCTGGAACGATCTCACCATGCCGAGGCGGGCGACGTCGGCCGGCTTGGTGCGGGTGATGTCGTGCCCGTTCAGGTGGATTGAGCCGCGTGTGGGCTCCAAGAACTTGGTGATGAGGTTGAAACATGTGGTCTTGCCGGCACCGTTCGGCCCGATCAGGGCGTGGATCGTGTGCCGGCGAATCCTCAGATCCACGTCCTTGACCGCAGCAAACCCCTTGAATTCCTTCGTAAGGCCGCGGGCGTCGACAATGTCGTCGCCTTTGGTCTGACTTGGTGGAGCGTTCATCAATTCCTCCCCGGATCTCTTCTTGCTTCACACGCGTTCGATGATTGTAGCGATGCCCTGTCCGACACCGATGCACATGGTGCACAGGGCGTAGCGGCCTCCCGTCTCCTCGAGTTGATGGAGCGCCGTGGTGATGAGGCGCGCGCCGGACATGCCGAGCGGATGGCCGAGCGCGATCGCCCCGCCATTTGGGTTCACGTGCGCGGCGTCGTCCGGCAAGCCGAGCTCGCGCAGCACGGCGAGCCCCTGCGAGGCGAACGCCTCGTTGAGTTCGATCACGTCCATGTCGGGAAGGGTGAGGCCGGCGAGGGCCAGCACCTTCCGGGTCGCCGGCGCGGGACCCATGCCCATGATACGCGGCGGCACGCCGGCCGTAGCCATGGCGACGATCCGGGCGCGGGGCTTCAGGCCGTGGATGAGGGCCGCGGCCTCGGAAGCGAGGATGACGGCGCAGGCACCGTCATTGACCCCCGAGGCGTTGCCCGCGGTCACCGAGCCGTCCGGCCGCACCACGCCCTTCAGCTTCGCCAGCTGCTCCAGGGTGGTGTCGGGGCGGGGGTGCTCGTCCAGCTCGACCAGCTTCGCCTCGCCCTTCTTCTGCGGGATGAAGACCGGCACGATCTCGCGGGCGAACCGCCCGGAGGCCTGGGCCCGGCCGGCGCGCTGCTGGCTGCGCAGGGCGAAGGCGTCCTGGTCGGCACGCGAGACCTGGAAGTCGTCGGCCACGTTCTCCGCCGTCTCCGGCATGGAATCGACGCCGTGCATCGCCTTCATGGCCGGGTTCACGAACCGCCAGCCGATGGTGGTGTCCTCGATCTTCGCGGAGCGGGAGAAGGCGCTGTCGGCCTTGCCCATGACGAACGGCGCGCGGCTCATGCTCTCGACCCCGCCCGCGATCATCAGCCCGGTCTCGCCCGCCTTGATGGCGCGGGCGGCGGTGCCGATGGCGTCCATGCCCGAGCCGCACAGGCGGTTGACGGTGGAGCCCGGCACCTCCACCGGCAGCTTCGCCAGCAGCGCCGCCATGCGGGCGACGTTGCGGTTGTCCTCGCCGGCCTGGTTGGCGCAGCCGAGGATCACGTCATCGATGGTGCCCCAGTCCACTGACGGATTGCGCGCCATCAGGGCGGCGATGGGGATCGCCGCCAGATCGTCGGCGCGTACCGTGGAAAGGGCGCCGGCATAGCGCCCGACGGGGGTGCGGACGGCGTCGCAGATGAAGGCTTCACTCATGGCATCAGGCCGCGCGCGGCCCCTCCTTGTCGGCCAGAAGCCGAGATCAGTGTCCGGACGTCCCGGCGCCCGTCTGGGCGAGCGCCTGTCCCAACGCAACACACCGCGGCGTTGCAGATGGGACGCACGGTAGCGGTCATCGCCCATAAGCCGACCGAAGGGCGTTCAGGGCGGCGACCATAGGAAGCCTTCGAGAGCCAGCTTTGAAAGCTGACGGGATCATCCCCCATGAGCCGATTAAGCCTTGCGTTGGCGGTTGGCGGTGAGACGCCGAGGGCGTTTAATGCGCGTTAGGCGCATTGTTGGCAATATGACGCGCGGCGATAAAACCAAACGTCATGGCTGGTCCGATCAGTGCTCCGCCGCCTGGGTAGCGGCCGCAGAAGATGCTGGCCCTGTCGTTGCCGACGACATAGAGCCCGGACACCACGGAGCCGCCCGGCGTCAGGACACGTGAATACTGATCGGCCTTCAGGCCGGCAAAGTTTCCGATGTCGCCAGCATAAACCCACACCGCGTAGAAAGGCGCTTTGGTGAGGGGCGCCACATTCGGGTTGTGAGGGTTGCTCGCATCGCCGAGGTAATATCCGTAGGTCGTCGTGCCTTTGCCGAACTCCGAATCCTTCCCGCTCATGGCGTTCTCGTTGTAGTTCGCGACCGTTTTGCCGAGCTCGTCCGGATCAACCCCGATCTGCGATGCGATCGCTGCAATCGACTCCGCCTTGTAGAGGTAGCCGGCGTCGATCAATGCTCTGGTCGATAGGAAGGGCTTCGCATAGCCGAGGCCATATTTCGAGAAGGCATTGTGGTCGCAGATCAGGAAGGCCCCGGTGGGGCGGCCGCTCTCCGGAGAGGCAATCATGCGCGCGACCAGATCATGGTAAGACATGCTCTCGTCGGCAAACCGGCGTCCATTCCGTAGCACGGCGATTACTCCGGGCTTGCCCTGATTGACCGAGTGGATGATAGCTCCGACCGTCCCATCCGGGTGGGGAACGCGGGAAATCGGCATCCAGGCTCCGGCATTTGGAATGTCCGATGTGACATAGCCCCCCGCCGACTCCGCCATGCGCGCGCCGTCGCCCACATTGCCGGGCGCGGTCAGCGAGATGTGCTCACCCTCCAGCGCAGGATGGGAATAGATCTTCGACCGGCGTTCCGTATTCTGGGCGAAGCCGCCACTGGAAAGCACCACGGCCCGCCGCGTCCTGACCCGGACAAGGCGTCCGTTGCGATTGACGATCGCCCCCGTGACCCGGCCGTTTTCGAGAATGAGCTCGGTGGCGGGTGCGAACGTCCACAGGGGTGTGCGCAGGCGAAACAGGGCGCTGGCAAGGCGGGCCACCAGGGCATTGCCGTTGACGAGCGTTTGCCCCCTGCCGTAGCGAACGGTGTCGTAACCGTATTTGAGCAGCAGGCTTGCGACCCGGATGGTCGAGCGAACCGATCGGCCAACCTTGTAGAAGTGGCTCAGGTCCGATCCTGACGAGATACCCATGCCGAAGAGGGAGAGCTCGCGTGGCAGTGGCCGCAGGCGCCGCAGCTCGGCACCGAGGATCCGAGCATTGACCGGCTCGACTTGCAGCGAGCGCCCATATGTCAAGGCACCCGGTTGATTCGAATGGTAGTCTGGCATTTTTGTGCTGATGAAGGGGATGCCGACCTCGTTCATGAAGAAGTCGATCATCTCCAGTCCACGCGCGAGATATGTCTCGATCAACGCCTCATCATAGGCATTTCCCAGCTCGGCTTGCAGATAGCGACGGCAATTGTCGATATCATCTTCAACACCCGCCTTCGCCGCCAATGAGTTGCCCGGAATCCAGACATAGCCGCCCGAGACGGCCGTCGTGCCGCCAAAGACCGGCGCCTTCTCCACCACGAGGACATCCAGGCCGGCCATCCGTGCGGTGATGGCTGTGGCCAGTCCGCCGGCACCGGACCCGACAATCAGGACATCGCACCAATGGTCGTCGCCACAGTCAACGCGGTCGCTGGCGTGTTTGTTGAACATGGGACGTTCTCTCGCTCTGAAGATATGATTTTTCTTGAGACATCGTTGCAGCAGCCGCGCGGCGGGGCCTCGCTTCGAATGGCGGCCCCTAGCCTCTGGCCCGGACGGGCCCCCGGGCAGAGGGCGGCCTGAGGAGAAGGGACAGGTCCCCGCGACGGGTGCCGGGGCCGGCGAGGGTCACGAGCGAATCGCAGTCGCTGATGAGCCGCCCGGGGTCCTCGTTCCGCGCCCAGTGAACCGGGCCACCCGCCCAGCGCGGAAAGCCGTAGCCGTTCACCAGAACCACGTCGATGTCGTCCGCATTCATCGCGGCGCCATCGGCAAGGGCAACGGCCGCCTCGTTGGCCAGAGCGAGCAGCGCCCGGCGAACGATTTCCTCGGCGGTGAAGGAATGGCGCGTGCGCCCAGCGTCCGCCGAGGCGGCCAGAATGATGGCTTCCACCTCCGGATCGGGCGCACCGCGCGCGGGGCCATCCTTATAGCGATAATAGCCGGCTCCGGTCTTGCGACCGAGCCGTCCCATTTCGCACAGCCGGTCCGGGATGGTGACGTAACGCGCGGCCGGGTCGCGGGTGGAGGCCTGCTGCAGGCGCATGCGCCAGGCAATGTCGAGGCCGGAGAGATCGGCCACGGCGAACGGCCCCATGGCGAAGCCGAAGGCTTCCAGGGCCTTGTCCACGTCCTGCGGAAGGGCCCCCTCCTCGAGCATGAACTCGCAGTGGCGACGATAGGCGGCATAAAGGCGGTTGCCGATGAAGCCGAACCGATTGCCGGCCACCACCGGCTGCTTGCCGAGCCGGTTCGCCAGGGCAAGACCCGTGGCGAGGGCGTCTTCAGCGCTGTCCTTGCCGCGCACTACTTCCAGCAGACGCATCACATGGGCGGGGCTGAAGAAATGCAGGCCGATCACGTCCTGCGGCCGACCCGTCGCGGCGGCGATGGCGTCCAGATTGAGATAGGAGGTGTTGGAGGCCAAGACCGCGCCGGGCTTGGCGAGGCCATCAAGGGTGCGGAACACCGCTGTCTTCACGGCGAGGTCTTCGACCACGGCCTCTGCGATGAGGTCACAGTCTGCAAGGGTGCCGAGGTCGAGGCCCGCCGTCAGGCGGGCGCTCATAGCGTTCACATCCGCTTCGGTCAGGCGTCCGGTTTCCACACGCCGGGCGATTTGGGCTTTGATGGTGGTAAGACCCCGTTGGAGCGCCGCCGGGTCTCGCTCGACCAGCACCACGGATAGATCCGTCTGGAGGGCGGCCAGCGCGATGCCCGCGCCCATGGTGCCCGCGCCCACCACACCGAAACGGGCGAGGGGACGCGGCGGCACTTTGTTGAGGCCACCGCCGCGGGCGGCTTCGCGCTCTGCGAAGAAGAGGTGGCGGATCGCCTTTGCCTCGGGTGAAACCCTCAAGCGTTGAAAGTCGGCTCGCTCGTCGGCCAATGCCCGTGCGGCTGGCACGCTGCGGGCGGCGCGCACGTGCCGGATCGCAGCAGCAATGTGGGGACGGTTGCGGCCGGCCTTAAGGGCCGTTGCGGCGGCCACCTCCTCGTCGGCGCCGTCGTCGGGTACGGCACGCTCAATCACCAAGCTCTTGCGACCGGTGAGGGTAAGTGCAAGGGCCGTGGCGGCCGCGCGCAGGTTGCCCTTCGCCACCTGATCGATGATGCCGTAGCGCAAAGCCTCTTCGGCTTCAACGCGGCGGCCGGAGCACACGAGATCGATGGCGAGGGTGGTGCCGACCATGCGGGGCAGGCGCTGGGTGCCGCCAGCGCCGGGGATAATGCCCAGCGTTGCCTCGGGCAGGGCCACCACCGTGGCGGCGGTTGCGATGCGAGCGTCGCAGCCGAGGGCCAGCTCGAAACCACCGCCTAGCGCTGCACCGTGCAACGCTGCCACCACCGTCTTCGGGCAGTCCTCGACGGCGCGGATTACCGCCGGCAACTGAGGCTCGGCCAGTGGCAGGTCGAACTCCTTTAGATCGGAGCCGGAAATGAAGGAGCGGCCGTCACCCATGATCACAACGGCCGCAACCGAGGGGTCAGACGCTGCCGCGGTCAAGGCTGCAAGTAGCCCTTCGCGCACCGCTAGGGAGCCGGCATTCACCGGCGGGTTGTCGATGAGAATGACGGCGACGGCCCCCTCCCGCTCGGTGCGGACCGCGGGGCGGGGCTCGGCGGCAGGCGCTGAAGAGGTCATCGGGCGTACTCCGCGACACGCACGAGTGCGTCCACGGCGACCACGCCCTCGCCCTCAGGCAGTATGAGGACGGGGTTGATCTCGGCGTCCAGCACCACTTGGTCCCTCAGAGCGGCAAGGCGAGAGACCGCGACAATGGCGTCCGTCAGAGCGTCCAGGTCACCCCTGGGCTTGCCTCGATAGCCCGCGAAGATTTTCATCGCCCGCACCTCCTGGATCATGGCGCGAGCACCGTCACGATCCACCGGGGCGAGCCGGAGGGCGCGGTCGTGGTAGAGTTCGGTGAAGACACCGCCCGCTGCGAGAATCACGATCGGCCCCACCTGCGGGTCCCGCCGCAGGCCGATCAACGCCTCACCTAGGCCTCGCTGCATGGGCTGCACCAGGATGCGCGAAACGCTCGTGCCGGGCCGGCGTGCCTCCACCGTTCGGCGGATGTCTTCGATGGCGCGGGCAAGGGCCGCCTGGTCCTGGATGCCGAGCACGACACCGCCGACGTCTGTCTTGTGCGCAATGTTGGCGTCGAGCACCTTCGCCACGACGGGATAGGGGAAGGGCAGCTCCGGAATGTCGGTGCCCGGTGCCACGAGCGCGACCGGCGCGTGGGTGATGCCGACGGAACGAAAGAGATCGTAGGCCTCCGCCTCATCGAGCATGCGCGCGGGACCAGAAGTGGCGTAAGACGGCTCCAGCAAAGGCAGGTCCGGCCGAGGAGGGCGGCGGGAGAAGGCGGCGGCGATGACATCCCCGCAGGTTTCCGGCGACCGGAAATTCGGGATGCCGGCCGCGGCGAGGTGCAGGAGGGCATTCGGCGCGTCGGGTACGACGAAGGCGGCGAAGGGGCGTTCGTGCGTGCGAGCGGTATCCACCAGTGGCTTGACCGCCAGATCTGGCTGAAAGCGGGCGGAGGAGCCCACCGTCGCCAGCACCAGGTCGAACTCCGGCGCCTTGAGCATCACGTCAAGGGTCGCTTTCATGACGTCGTAACGGGTGCCCGCGAGAGTCAAGTCGACGATGCGGCCGTGCCCGCCATCCACGCCCGCCGCAGCGAGCCGCTCCCGGGTCGCGTCCGAAGGTGCGACCACGGACACGCCACGGATTGCAAGCTGGTCCACGACCATGGCGGCGCCTCCGCCTGTGGTGGTCACCACCCCGACGGTCGGCGCGCGGTGGCGAGGGCTGGACGATAATCGCTGGAGCAGGGGCAAGATGTCGATGAGCCCCTCGAAGGACTCGACCCGGGCGATGCCGCATTCGCGCAGGAAGGTGTCGGCAATGTCGTCTGCACCGGCGAGGGCGCCGGTGTGGGACACGGCAAGTTCCGCCGCCTCTGGCGAACGACCTAGCTTGTACGCGGCGACCGGCTTGCCCCGCTGCGCCGCCTGGAGAGCAAAGGCCTGCAACGTGTCAGCATGGCGCATGGTCTCGATGAAAAGCAGGTAGCCGGTAATCTCGGGATCATCGAGGGTCGCGGCGCAGATCTCGCCCATGGAGAGGTCGCTTTCCGCCCCAACCGAGACCAATCCCGCGAAGCCAACACCGCGTGCCTTGCCACGCGAGAGGAGCGCGCCGATGAGGCTGCCGGAGTGTGACCCGACAAAGACGGAGCCCACGGGCAGGTTGGGTTCGGCGAAGGCAGCGTTGGCGGTGAGAATGAGCTTTTCCTTCAGGTTGGCGACGCCGATGCTGGAGGGGCCGAGTACCCGCACGCCGTGGCGCCGCGCCACCTCCTTCAGCCACATCTCGTTGACAGCGCCTTCCGGCCCCGCTTCCGAGAAACCGCCGGCCAGGATCGTCGCCACCGGAATTCCGAGCCGCCCGCATTCCTCCACGGTGGTTATGGCCGCCTGCGTGCCGGTGAGGATGAAGGCGTGGTCCGGCACCTCCGGCAATGCCGACAATGAGGGAAAGGCGGGCTCGCCCTGCACCGTTGCGCGAGAGGGGTTCACCGGATAGATGCGGCCGGCGAAACCCGCCCGGCGCAGAAAGGCGAGCGGGCGCGCCGCCGTCTTCGTCATATCGTCCGAGATGCCGACGAGGGCGACGGAGCGCGGATGCAGAAGGGCCTGGGCCCAATGGGGCGCTGAAGTGGAGATGGCGGGCAGGGAGATCATGATACACACTGCTTGGGTGACGGATGCGGGGGCGCCCGACACCGGGTTTCATGGAAAGCGGCCAAGCCGCCGGTTCTTCTGCCTTGGCGACCCTGCCGAAGGCGTCATGTTCGCAGAAGGTGACGGGCATGCCGATGCCAGCTTGAGTGTTCCCGTCTTTTTCCGGTCTTGCCGGGCGAGAGCAACTTCCTACTTGTCGGCCCATCATGAGATTTAGTAATGTAGTTACATGAGCGCCCGTTTACCGCCCTTGAATCCGCTGCATGTATTTGTGTGTGCGGCGCGGCATTGCAGTTTCACCCGGGCGGCAGAGGAACTCAGCGTCAGCCAATCCGCCGTGAGCCGGCAGGTTGCTGTCTTGGAGCATTTTCTGGGGTTGCGCCTTTTTTTGCGCGAGCGCCCGGGTTTGAGGCTCACTCCGAACGGGATGCAGTATCTGGCCGAGGTGGGACCTGCTTTCCAGGCAATCGTGGACGCCACCGACCGGCTCACCCAAACCTCCGAGCGCGAACCGCTGCGTCTCCAAGTTTACCAGACCTTCATGGCCAAGTGGCTGATGCGCCGCCTCCCAGAGTTCCAGGCGCTCCATCCCGAGGTGCAGATCCGAATCAATTCCAGCGTGGTTCCGGTGGACTTCACCCGCCACCGGGTGGATGCCGCCATCCAATTGGGCAACGGTGACTGGCCGGGTATGCAAGTAACGCTCCTGTTCGGAGATTCATTCGAGCCCGTGTGCAGCCCGAAGCTCCTGGAAACCGGGCCGCCCATCGAGAGACCGCTGGATCTCCTGCGGTATCCGGTCCTGCATTCCCATTATCGCCGCCGCGACTGGGATCATTGGTTCGCCTCCCTCGGCCTCGTCATGCCGAAGGAGGAGCAGCCGACGATCTTCCCGAGTTCGCTGCTCACCTATCAGGCGGCCGTGGACGGGCTCGGCATTGCCATGGGCCAGCCAACCATGCTGAAGACGGAACTCGACAACCGCAGCCTTGTTTGCCCCTATCCCCACTCGGTCAAGCGAGACCTCGGCTATTATTTCGTGATCCCGGAGGCCATGGGCAACCGCCGTCGCCTGCGCAATTTCCGCAACTGGCTGTTCAAGGAGGCCGGCAAGGATCGCTGATGTCCGCTCCAAAGAGGGCTGGCCGGCGCACTCGCGAAAAGTTTTGTTCAACCCGGAGACCTGCCTGAGCGGGCGATAGACGCAATTGCCCTCCGGTGATGGACCTCAGCCGCAGCTCTACCGATTTGGAAAGCTCTGCTGGAAACATGATAAAAAGTCATGCTTCTATGATATCTTTGAAGTGTTAAGTCCTTTCACTGCGGGGCAACCTTCCCCGTGACGCAGCCCGGCGAGCCCCAGCAACACGCTGATCCGGAGCGGGTCGCAGGGAGGATTGAGCTAAGCCGCAACGGTGGAGTGCTTTCGCGCCGTTCCAGGCTTATCAGTGCACCGACTCCATTCCGCGCTGGCGACCCGGCATCCCCGCCGGAACGCCCCCGACAACGTTGGCGGCAACGGGAATGTTGCGTGATCGATCCGTCGTGCGTTGTTGGTGCGGCAAACCCTCCGCGGAAAGTTACTGGACAGATTGAGACATTGGATACACCTAGATGAAATTCGCAATGACCGAAGAGCAGCAGTTGTTTGCCGATTCTGTGCGGCGGTTCGCGGAAAACAACCTGCGTGAGGGGGCTCTCAAGCGTGCCCATGACCCGCGCTTTCCCTTGGATGTGGCTCGGGAACTGGCTGGACTGGGCTTGCTCGGTATCACCATTCCGCAGGGGGACGGCGGCCAGGGGGGTACCCTCATGGACGCGGTCATCGCCATTGAGCAGATCGCAGCCGTATGCCCGCGCAGCGCCGACGTGGTGCAGGCTGGAAATTTCGGCCCGATCCGCACCTTCGCAGAATATGCCAGCGCTGAGCAGAAGCGCCGCTTCATGCCCGATCTCTTGGAGGGGCGCAAGGTCATCAGCCTCGGCATGACGGAGCCAGACGCCGGCTCCGCCCTGACTGAGTTGCGCACCACGGCGCGCGAGGATGGCGACAGCTATATCGTCAACGGCACGAAGGTGTTCTCCACTCACAGCCCCGATGCCGACCTGTTCCTCGTGTATGTGCGCTTCGGGCCCGGCGTGAAGGGCATTGGCTCGGTTCTCCTGGAGCGCGGCATGCCGGGCTTCTCCATTGGCCAGCCCTCGCCCTTCATGAGCGGGGAGGAGTGGTGTCAGCTCTATTTCGAGGACTGCCGCGTCCCCAAAGCCAATCTGCTGCTCGGCCCCGGTGGGTTCAAGAAGCAAATCTCTGGCTTCAATGTGGAGCGCCTCGGCAATTCCTCTCGTGCCCTCGCCCTTGGTCGCTACGCCTTCAACCTCGCCCGTGACCATGCGATGACGCGGCGCCAGTTCGGTCGCGCCCTGTGTGAATTCCAGGGGCTCCAGTGGAAGTTCGCTGACATGGCGTTGAAGCTCGAGAGTGCACAACTTCTGCTTTATCGCGCCGCTACCAATGCAGGAGAGGATGGCCTTCCGGACCCATACGAGACCGCCATCGCCAAGGCAGCCTGCAATCTTGCCGGCTTCGATGTGGCGAACGAGGCGGTGCAGATCATGGGCGGAATCGGTTACAGCCAGGAGGCTCTGGCCGAATACTGCATGCGCCGCACCCGTGGCTGGATGATTGCCGGCGGCTCGGTCGAGATCCTGAAAAACCGTATCGCGGAGCATGTCTTCGACCGCCGCTTCGACCAGCGGGCGCAACAGGCGGTGGCTGCCGAATAGCAAATGCCGCGCATTCACGCGCCTTTCAAACTCATGTATTCAGAATTCGATTCTAGCGTGCACTGAGATATACCCTGTACATAATAATAAACACTGGAGGAAAGAATGCGTACGATGCATTGTGTTGTCGCCATATCAGCTCTGCTCATGGCATCACCACTTAGGGCGGCAGAGCAAGATACAAAGCCAATTCGCATCGCTGTGATGAACGATCAGAGCGGCATCTACTCTGAAGTCGGAGGGCTAGGCTCCGTTGTCGCGGCTCGTCTCGCTGTTGAGGAGTTCGGGGGAGAGATCAACGGCCGCAAGATCGAAGTGGTTGGCATCGACCATCAGAACAAGCCCGACATTGCCGCGGCAGCGGCCCGCAAGGGCATCGCGGTGGACGGGTTCAATGTCATCGCCGATGGTGCCTCGTCCGCAGCGGGCCTTGCGATCAACGAAGTGACCAAAGCCAATGACACGATCTTCATAGCGGCCGGTGTTGCGTCGACCGAGCTCACCGGAAAGGGTTGTGGCCTGACGACCTTCCAATTTACCTACGACACCTACGCGCTGGCAAACGGAACGGCAAACGCTGTCGTAAAACAGGGTGGTGATACATGGTTCTTTATCACTGCTGACTACGTCTTCGGCCATGCCCTTCAGAAGGAGGCGACCAAGTTCATCGAAAAGGCTGGGGGCAAGGTGGTTGGCTCGGTCAAGCATCCGACGGGAACGCAAGACTTTTCCTCGTTCCTTCTGCAGGCGCAAGCCTCTCGGGCAAAGATCATCGGCCTTGCAAATGCAGGCGCGGATACCGTCAATGCCGTGAAGCAGGGCCAGGAGTTTGGCCTCCTTGATGGAGGGCAAAATTTTGCTGGCCTTCTTATCTTCCTGTCTGATGTGCATGCGATGGGTCTGAAAAATGCCAAGGGCCTCCTGCTGACGACGTCATTCTATTGGGACCTGACGGAGGAGACCCGCAAGTTCTCGTCGCGGTTTGGCGCACAGATGAACGGACGGATGCCCACCATGATTCATGCGGGCGTCTATAGCGGCGTGAAGCACTATCTGAAGGCAGTGAAGGCGAGCGGATCCGTCGATCCACGCGTGGTGGCCCGGAAGATGCGGCAGACGCCAGTCAACGACGCATACAATGCCAATGTGGAAATTCGGCCCGATGGTCGCGTCTTGCATGACATGTATCTCATGCGGGTGAAGTCGCCGGCCGAATCCAAGGGGCCTTACGATTATTACAAGGTGGTCGACAAGATTTCCGGCTCGGATGCCTTCAGGCCGCTGTCCGAAAGCGAGTGCCCGCTGGTCCAGCATTCCCAGAATTGATGGACTATCTCCCGGTGCCGAGCTTGGGCTCTCTTGTTCTATCCATGGGAACGTACTCCCGATGGAACAAGAAAGACGGTGCATCGGGATGCGGGAAGAAGACCGGGCAGCGCCATTCTTCGAACTTCGGAGTGCCAGAGCGCGACGGCGCGGGCGTCGTTGAATTTCTGGGTGTTTCCAGACAGGGCGTGGCTGAAGCGCTTTTGGATCGACGGGATGGCAGTTCGTTGCGTTTTGGCCCAAGCATTCTGCAGAACCCAGTACTGGTCGATGGTCGAGCTAATGTTCAACGATAATGTTGAATAAGGTGGCGTGTTCAAGAGGCGGCTTCGGGAAGACGTGGCCTGTGGATTTCGCCGCATTGATCGATCGCCAGGGTCCGAATATTTCCCAAGGAGTACGTGACATGAAGGCAATCGGGAGCCTCGGCTTCATCGGCCTCGGCGTCATGGGTGAGCCCATGTGCGCCAACCTCGTCCGCAAGAGCCCACTGCCCGTCACCGGCACTGATTTGAAGCGCGAACCGATTGAGCGTTTGACTGCCATCGGTCTCAAACCGGCCGACACCATCGCTGGCGTGGCGCGGGCGGCGGACGTGATTTTTCTCTCCCTGCCCAGCGGCGCGCAGGTGGAGGAGGTGTGTTTCGGCCTTGGCGGCATCGCCGCCGCCAAGGGCCGGGTGCACACCGTGGTGGACATGAGCACCAGCCCGGTGAAGCTTACCCGCGAGCTCGCCGAGCGCATGGCAGCCCATGGCATTACTTTCGTGGATGCTCCCGTCGCCCGTATGCGGCAGGCGGCGAAGGACGGCACGCTCTCCATCATGGTCGGCGGCACGCCGGAGGTATTCGGGGCGGTGCGCCCGTTCCTCGCCACCATGGGCACGGACATCACCCATTGCGGCGGTATCGGCAGCGGGCAAGTGGTGAAGGTTCTCAACAATATGGTGGTCTTCATGACCGTCAACGCGCTGGCCGAGGCCCTCGCCATCGGCCGCGCCGCCGGGGTCGATGGCGCGCTGCTGTTCGACGTGATGTCCAAGGGCTCCGCCGACAGCTTCGCCCTGCGTACGCCGGGCCTCAAATCGCTGGTACCCGATACGTTCCCAGAGCAGACATTCCCGACCGACTACGCCATCAAGGACATAAAGCTGGCCCTCGAGCTGGCGAGCCAGGGAGGCATCGACGCACAGGCAGCGAAGCACACCCGGGAGATGTTGGAGGCGACCAGCAAGGCCGGGTACGGGCGTGCCTACTATCCCGCCATGATCCGTCTCATCGAAGCCACCAAGGTCTGAACCGCGCCATGGTGGATGCTGCCCCCACGATACCTCCCACTGGCGAGACGCGCGCCCTTCTCTCCTTTGTCGCCGGCCTGTCGTGGCACGACCTCGACGACGAGGTGAGACACGCCGCGTGCCGGCACCTGCTCGATACCGTCGGCGTCATGGTGGCGGGCTGCGCCGGCGACGTGGCGGCACGGCTCGACGGCGTGCTGGCTGCGGTGAGGCCGGCTGGTGCTGTTCCCGTCCCCGGCCGAACGCGTCGGGTAGATGCGCTTGACGCCGCTCATCTGGGCGGCACGGGTGCCCATGGAATCGAGCTTGATGACGGCTATCGCCAGGGCTCCGTGCATCCTGGCGTTGCCGTGGTGCCTGCGTTGCTCGTCCATGCCCATGGCCGGCAGGTATCCGGCGTGCGCCTGCTGGAAGCGCTGGTGGCTGGCTACGAGACGGTGACGGCGGTGGCTCGGACCTGCCATCCGGACCTCCGGCAGCGCGGCTTCCACCCGACCGGCTGTGTAGGGCCGCTGGGAGCCGCGATGGCTGTCGGCCGCCTCGCAGGCCTGGACGAGGCTGGTCTCGGCCACGCCCTCGGTCTCGCCGCCAGCGGCGCCGGCGGCCTGTTTGCCTTTCTCGGCGGGGGTGGGGACGTGAAGCGCCTGCACGCTGGCC
The DNA here is from genome assembly GCF_043193855.2 of Xanthobacter wiegelii. Lineage (NCBI taxonomy): Bacteria > Pseudomonadati > Pseudomonadota > Alphaproteobacteria > Hyphomicrobiales > Xanthobacteraceae > Xanthobacter > Xanthobacter wiegelii. The sequence continues at coordinate 15,007 of NZ_JBAFUY020000002.1, forward strand.
ACGCCGCCCGCGAGGGGCTGATCGCGACGCTGCTCGCGGCCGGGGGCGTTGGCGGGCCACCGGATGTGCTCGAGGCAGCGGACGGCTTTTTCCAGGCCTTCGCCTTCGGTCGCGACGCGCGGGCGCGGCGGCTCACGCTTCCTCCCGCCGCGCCATTCGGTATCACCGACTGCTACATCAAGCCCTACGCCTGCTGCCGTCATATCCAGCCGGCCGTGGAGGCACTGATGGGCCTCGTCGCCGAGCACGGCTTGAATGCGGATATAGTGGAGGCCATTGAGGTCGAGACCTACGCCATCGCCGCCAAGCACGGCGATACCGGCTGGAGCGATTTCGCCAGCGCCCAGCTCTCCTTTCCCTTCATCATGGCGCTGGGCCTCGCCCGCGGTGCTATCACCTTGTCCGATTTCACGCCGCAGGTGCGGCAGAGTCCGGCGCTGGCCGCGATCGGCGCGAGGGTCTCCGTTCGGGTCGATCCGGATCTTGACAGGCTTTATCCCGACTTTCGTCCGGCCCGGGTGACGGTGCGCACGCTGGGCGGCACCCTCGTGCGAGAGGCAAAAGAGGCGCTCGGCTCGCGCCTCGTGCCCTTCGATGATGCGGGGCTGCACGGCAAGTTCAGCAGCCTCGTCGCGCCCGTGCTCGGGACGGAGGCGGCGGAGCGCCTCCTTGTGGAACTGCTTGCCGTGGAGGAGAGCGCGGATGTCTCTTCTCTTTTGGAACTGGCCGCGCTACCAGCGGACGCGGTTCAGTGAGCCCGTCTGCCCATGAGGTTCCGGCCCTGCGCCACGCCTTCCTCCACGGGCGCGAAGTGCACACCTGCTGCTCGTGGTCTGCACTCGGCGGGTACGTGCGCTCCGTCACCCCGCCTGTGCCGATATCGCCAACGTGCTTCTGCCGCCTGCGGCTTTCCTCGACTGTGACTAGGACGTCTCGCCATGGCTTTCGCCTATCCCGAACTGCATCTCGTTGTCGCCGGCCGCCAAGTCAAAGGAGGCGGGCGGACGACCGAGCCGGTGCTGAACCCGGCCACGGGTGCGCGCCTCGCGGACTTGCCTCTCGCGACCGAAGCCGACCTGGACGAGGCGCTGGCCGCTGCCGACGTGGGCTTTTCCGTCTGGCGGCGGGTTTCCGCAGTGGATCGGGCCAAGGTACTGAAGTGCACCGCCGACCTCATGCGCGAACGGCGAGAGTACCTTGCCTTTCTCGTCACCAGCGAGTTGGGCAAGCCCCTCGCTCAAGCGCGTCTTGAGGTGGAACAGGCCGCCGGCATGTTCGAGTGGTATGCAGAAGAGGGCAAGCGCTCTTACGGGCGGATCATCCCGTCGCGGGCGGAGGGCACGCGCCAGATGAGCGTGCGGGAGCCCGTCGGTCCCATTGCCGCCTTCTCCCCCTGGAACGCACCCGCCATCACTCCGTCGCGCAAGATCGGCGGGGCGCTGGCGGCGGGCTGTTCGGTCATCGTCAAACCCTCGGAGGAGACCCCCGCCACCGCGCTCGCCATCGCGGGCATGCTGGAGGAGGCGGGCCTGCCGGCGGGCGTGCTCAGCATGGTGTTCGGCCATCCCGCCATGATCTCCGGCAAGCTCCTGTCGTCGCCGGTGATTCGCGGCATCACATTCACCGGTTCCACCGCCATCGGCAAGCTGCTCGCCAGTCAGGCGGTGCAGAGCATGAAGCGCATGACCCTGGAGCTTGGCGGCCACGCACCAGTGATCGTGTTCGACGACGTGGACGCGGAGAAGGTCGGCGTAGCCGCCGCAACCGCCAAGTACCGCAATGCCGGACAGGTCTGTACCTCGCCCACCCGATTCTACGTGCAGGCCGGCATCTATGAGCGCTTCGCCCGCGCATTCGAGGAAACGGCGAAGGCCATCACGGTGGGCGATGGTTTCGATCCGGCAACGGGTATGGGGCCGCTCGCCAATGCGCGCCGCGTGGAAGCTATGGAGGAGTTCGTGGCGGATGCGCGCCACCGCGGAATCCGCCTTTCCGCCGGAGGTGAGCGTTGCTGCAATGCCGGCTTCTTCTACCGGCCGACCTTGCTCACCGATTTCAGCGACGACTGCATGGCCGCGAATGTGGAGCCCTTCGGCCCGCTCGCCATCGCCCGGCCGTTCGAGACCTTCGACGAAGCAATTTTGAGCGCCAACCGCCTGCCGTTCGGCCTTGCCGCCTATGCGATGACAAACGATGTGCGCCGCGCTCATGCGGTCGCTGAAGCGATAGAGGCCGGAAACGTGATCCTCAACCACTGGACGGTCTCCTTGCCCGAAACGCCATTCGGCGGTGTGAAGGAGAGCGGCTTCGGTAGCGAGGGCGGGCTGGAGGGGCTCCAGGCATTCCAGAACACAAAATTTATCAGCACCCTTGCGCTGCAAGGATTCTGATGTTCATCAGAATCCAGGCTTCCTGGCCACGCAGCTAAAAGAACGGAGGAAACATGAATAACCTCTACACGCCGTCATTGGACCAGGCACCAGAGCAGATCGTTCAGGCCTGGCTCACCGGACTGAACTCAGCGATGCGATCCGGCGATCTCGACGCGGTACGGATACTGTTCCGTCACGATGCTCATTGGCGTGACATCGTAGCGTTGCGATGGACCCTGGGCACGATCAGCGAGAAAGATGCGATCGCGCCTGCCTTGCTCGATGCTGCCCGCGAAAGTGGTGCCCGGGATTTCCGGATCGACGAGGAGCGTGCCGCCCCGACATTTGCCGAGCGGGCGGGTGACGCGGTGGTCGAAGCGATCTTGCGTTTCGAGACGGCTGTGGGGCACGGTGAGGGGGTGGTGCGCATCAAGCGCGCCGACGCGGTGGATTCCGTCCCCCGGGCCTGGACCCTGCTGACTGCGCTGCAGAGCATCGGTGGGCATGATGAGGAAACCGTTCGCCTGAGTCGGGAGGAACCGCCTTTCGAGCGGGATTGGCATGGTCCGAACTGGCTGGACAGACGAGAGGAGGAACGGCGGTTTGCCGACCGCGATCCCGTTGTCCTGATCGTTGGAGGAGGGCACTCCGGCCTGAGCGCAGCTGCCGCACTCAAGGCGCAGGGGATTGATGCGCTGGTGGTGGATCGCATGGCGCGCATAGGCGACAACTGGCGCAATCGCTACCACTCGCTGAAGCTGCACAACAAGACGCCCAGCAATCATCTGGCATATCTGCCGTTTCCTTCGACCTGGCCGAACTACATCGCCAAAGACAAGATCGCCAATTGGCTGGAACTTTACGTCGAAGCGTTGGACATAAATTTTTGGACGCGCACCCAGTTCGAAGGCGCGACCTATGACGAGGCGGCCGCCCACTGGTCGGCTCGCTTGCGTCTGGATGACGGCTCGCAGAGGGTGATGCGCCCGCGCCACATCATCATGGCCACCAGCGTCAGCGGCACGCCCAACATTCCAAAAATTCCGACGCTAGAGAATTTCAGCGGGGCCGTCGTGCATTCCAGCGCCTTTAGGAATGGGGCTGAGTACAAAGACAGGAATGTCTTCGTCTTTGGCACTGGCACCAGCGCGCACGACATTACCCAGGATCTGCACGGCCATGGCGCCTATGTCACCATGGTGCAGCGCAGCCCGACGGAAGTCATCAATATTGAGCCGAGCGCTCAGCTGTATGACGGCATCTTTTACGGCAAGGGGCCTTCGATCATCGACCGGGATCTGCTCAGCGCCTCCATTCCGCTGGAAGTAATGAAGCAGTCACACCGGCTATTGACGGTGAAGGCGCGCGAGTACGATGCGCCTCTGCACAAGAGATTGCAGGAGGCAGGCTTCCGACTGGACTTTGACGAGTTCGGTTGGCCGCTGAAATTCCGGACCCGTGGTGGCGGTTATTACTTCAACGTGGGCGGCTCCGACCTCATCGCCAACAAGGAGGTTGGGCTGCTGCAGTACCACGACATCGAGGGGTTTGAAGCCTCCGGTGTGCGCATGCGGGATGGAGGGCTCGTACCAGGCGAGCTTGTGGTTCTGGCGACCGGCTACAAAGGGTTGGATCACGTCGTGCGCACGCTGTTCGGGGAGGATGTATCCAAGCGCGTCGGCAGCATCTGGGGATTCGACGAATCCCAGGAGCTCCGCAGCATGTGGATGCGGACTGGCCAGCCTGGCCTGTGGTTCACAGGCGGCGCATTCTCCCAGTGCCGCATCTATTCAAAGTATCTCGCTCTGCAGATCAAGGCTGCCGAGTTGGGGCTTCTCCCGGCCTAGGCCAAATCCGTCGTATCGGCGGCAGACATCGTTAGGTCCTCCGGGGTCAAGACTCAACGGCACGGAAGCTATTGGATTCGAGAGCATTTCCCGATGCCTGAATCTTCGGAGAATGTCTTTCATCTCGGTTGGATGGTCTAGTGTTGAGTTTTGGCCCCGGTGGCCGCATCGCTCTGGGGTAAGTGGCGATGTCGCCGGCCATACGGCGTTTCAATCCGTATTCGAAGGTTGTGAAGGAAATCGTGATGGAGTCTCCTGAACTACACATCCTTGCCCATGGACTACTCTTCCCGGAGGGTCCGGTATTTTGTGCAGACGGCTCCATCATGCTGGTGGAGATTGCGCGCGGCACTGTCACCCGAATCTATCCTGACGGTACTGTTGCCGTTGTCGCCGAAACGGGCGGCGGGCCAAATGGAGCTGCGCTTGGTCCGGACGGCGCTCTTTATGTCTGCAACAATGGTGGCTTTGAGTGGCTGGAGACGCGGGATGTGCTCCGGCCGACGCTCCAAGCGTCCAATTATTCCGGTGGACGCATCGAGAGAGTCGATCTCGTCACGGGAGCAATCCGGGTCCTCTATACGTCCTGTGAGGGGCAGCCGCTGCGCGGGCCCAACGATATCGTGTTCGATACCCATGGGGGCTTCTATTTTTCGGATATGGGCAAGGTCCGAATGCATGAACGTGACCATGGCGCATTGTACTATGCGTCCATTGATGGCACCCACATCACAACCGTTGCAGCACCGTTGCTGGCGCCAAACGGGGTTGGCCTGTCTCCCGATGGTCGGATTCTATATGTAACGGAAACAGATACGGCACGGCTTTGGGCGTTTGATATCCAGGCTCCGGGGGTGGTGCGCAAGCTACCTTGGCCCTCACCGCACGGCGGCCGGCTTGTCGCCGGGCTGGGAGGCTACCAGCGGTTCGACAGCCTTGCCGTGGATGAGGCCGGCGTGATCTGTGTCGCGACCCTCGTATCCGGCGCCATCAGCGAGATCAGTCCCGACGGGACTTTGCTCCGGCAATGGACAATGCCTGATCCTTACCCCACCAACATCTGCTTTGGTGGGGATGACCTGCGTACCGCCTATATTACTCTGTCCGGCAGCGGCAGGCTCGCCACCATGCCGTGGCCTTCAGCAGGTTTACCACTGAACTTTACCGGTCGCACCGCGTGAACACGGCTCCTGACCGGAGCGAACCACGCAGTGGGGACCGCAGAAGTTCTAGGCCACGGCATCTCGCGCGCACCAATTTCGGAGCCCAAATACCAATGCGATCTACAAAGCTCGCCCACTGCCAGTTCCAGCCTTCATGGAGGCCCTCTTGAGCAACGAAATTTCCTTAAAACCTCTATTTTACCTCAAACTTCGCGTCGGCGCGCACCATAATATGGGTGTGACTCCACGGGGCTATCGCCGAGTTGCCCCCGTTTCCGGCGGTCGATTTGAAGGACGCGTGTCGGGGGAGGTTCTCCCGGGTGGAACCGACTGGATCACGCTCAATGATGATCAGTCCTGCATGCAGATTGATGTCCGCTTGCCGCTCAAGACCGACGAGGGAAGCTTGGTCATCTTGCACTATGCCGGCATACGCGCGGGAGACCCCGAGATACTGGCACGCGTTTCGAGCGGAGAGGCCGTTGACCCTGAAAGTTACTATTACTACGTGACCGGAAGCTTTGAAGCATCAGAACCCAACCTGTCTTGGCTGAACCGGCTGGTTTGCATCGGGAAGGGATCACGACGATCAACCGGGCCGGAATACGCGTTCTTTGAGGTTGCGTGAGCCGTCCACGCTTCATGCCGCCAATCCCTACCTATTTTGCAACGGGTTCATTGACACTTCCGCTCATTCGCATATACTTCTTATACTCCACTTTATACAGTATATACGTTGTCATCATCGATGAAATCCCGCGCCGGAAGTGCAGGGCTGTTCAGCGCTGATTACAGAGCGCGGTATGCGAGGATGAGATCGAGGCTGAGTGCTCCGTTCCAGAGGGCTTGAGCGACGTTGGTGGTGGCGTTGTGTCGGAGGATGTTGAGAGCGAAGCTTCTGGCGCGAGCCATGATGCCGGGGTTGTGGCGGATGCGGCTGCGATCCTCGTTGCAGGAGACGTCGCGGACATAGGGGTTGCGGTTCTCGATGCCCCAGTGGCCGCGGATGATCTCGGCCCAGATGGGCGCGGCGAGGCCTTGGGCGGATGAGACGTAGAAGGAGACCTCGGCGCGTTGCGTCCACAGGCCGGTGGCGGCGTGGCGGAGCCAGGTCTGGCGCGTGACGCGGATGATGGTCTTGATGAAGGGCTGCCATTCGCTTTTGGCGAGGGCGTCGCCGAGGGGAAAGACGTCGACGGTGCGCTGCTCCTGGCGGGATCGGGCGATGTCGCGCGAGGAGGCGGTGTCGCTGGGCTGGCGCCTGTCGGCGATGGCGCGGACGTCGGCGTCCAGATTGGGCTGGTTCTCCTTGAGTTGGACCAGGAGATGGTTACCGGTCTCCAGGGCGGTGGCGAAGGTTTTTTTGGGCGTGCATGGCATCAAGGGTGAACAGGCGCCCGGTCAGGCCGAGGGTGGCGATCAAATCCTGGGCGGCGGGGATTTCGTTGCTCTTATCGTCGATCGCCAGGTGGCCGAGGATGATCTGGTCATCGCTGGCGAAGGCGCTCAGCACATGGGCCGCCTTGCGGTCGTTGAAGGCGTCAAAGCTGCCGCGCAGCGTCTTGCCGTCGATGGCCACGCAAGCAGGCTTGGCCGTGTCCCGCTCGTCGTGCGCCGGTGTCGGCAATCCAGCCGCGTGCTGGCGGAACACGGTCTCGACCGCGGCCGCGTCCAGGCCGCGGAGGATGAAGCGCACCGTCGAGTAGGCCGGAGCCTTTCGCACCGATTATGGCGCGACAATCTGCGTGAGAAAATGCGTCAATCAGGATGAGAAACTGTGACCGCAACGGGAACGATGTTGTTCGGTCTGATTGTCGCTGACAAGCGCTAAGTTTCGTTTTGATTGTCGGGCAGCGACACGGCTTCGAGATCGTTGATTGTCGCGTAGCTCTGCGGCCGTCCGGCGCCTTTTTTCTTGCGTTCGAGTGCGGCACGACGGCGGTAGCTGTCGACGTTGATTTCGAAGATCGTGGCGTGATGGACGAGGCGATCAACTGCGGCCAGCGTCATGGCGGGATCCGGGAAGACCTTGCCCCAGGCCCCGAATGGCTGATTGGCGGTGATCAGGGTGGAGCGGCGTTCGTATCGGGCGCTGATCAACTCGAACAGGACGGAGGTCTCCGCCTGATCCTTGCTGACATAGGCGAGGTCATCGAGGATCAGCAGATCGAATCGATCCAGTCTGGCGATGGCCGCCTCCAATGCCAGTTCGCGCCGCGCCACCTGAAGTCTCTGCACCAGGTCGGACGTGCGGGTGAACAGCACGCGCCAGCCGTTTTCCACCAGCGCCAGACCGACGGCGGAGGCCAGATGCGTCTTGCCGCCGCCAGGTCCGCCGATAAGAATCAGATTGGCGCCTTTGTCGATCCAGCTGTCACCGGCACAGATCGCCCTCACGTGCGCCTTGGAGATCATCGGCACCACGTCGAAGTCGAAGCTGTCGAGGGTCTTTCCCGGCAGCAACTGGGCCTCGGCAAGATGGCGTGCCAAGCGGCGGCGGTCGCGTTCGGCGATCTCGTGTTCGGCGAGGGCCGCGAGGAAGCGTGCGGCAGGCCAGCCCTCCTTGTCCGCCCGTTCGGCAAAATCCGGCCAATTCTGCTTGATTGCGGGCAGGCGGAGATCGTTGAGCATCAGCATGAGTCGGGCCCGGTCGATGTTGTGGGTCATGCTGCTTCTCCGATGTCGGTGCCAAGCAGGGCCTCATAGGCGATCAGCGGCATGAGATGGACAACGACCTCGGGCAGCGAGGCGGGATCTGGCGCGAAGCGGGTGCGCAGGGCGGCGATGTCGGGCAGTCGAACCGCCGCGAGATCGTCGGTAAGCTGCGCTGCGAGATCCGCCTCGCAGCCGCGGTCATGGGCGAGTGCCAGAAGATCCACCATCAGGCGGCACGCCGCTTTGTCCGGGAGTTGTTCGAGCAGCCGGTCGAAGGTCAGGCGATAGGCGTCGCGGGGGAACAACTGGTCACGGTAGACGAGATTGAGCAGCGCCATCGGCTTGCGCCGCAGGGCATGGATCACATGGCGATAGTCGACGACATGGGCGTGCTTGCCGGTGGTGGCGGCGCGACCGCGCGCCAGCGTCATCAGCAAGGTGGCGCCGATGAACAATTCGAGGCGATCATCATACAGCCGGACCCGCAGGCGATGGCCGATCAACCGTGACGGCACCGTGTAGAAAACCTTCTTGAGCGTGAATCCGCCCGAGGAGGTGACGGTGACGATCGTCTCCTCATGGGCGCAGGTCCGGTGGCCGGGCAGCTGTTGCAGAACAATTCGCTCGGCGGCGATACGCTTGGCGTGATGGGCGTTCTTGCGGCTGACGATCTCGTCGATGAAGAGGCGATAGCCAGCGAGATCGACGAAGTCGCGGGTGCCGCGCATCAGCAGCGCATCCTCCACCGCCTTCTTGAGATGGCCGTGCGGACCTTCGATCGACCCGTTCTCATGCGCGACACCGCGGTTGTTGCGGGTCGGTTCCATCCCGTAATGTAGGCACAGCGCGTCATAGCGCCGGGTCAGGTCCTCGCGCGCGTCGCTGTCGAGGTTGCGAAACGCCGCCGAGAGGCTGTCGGAGCGATGCTCGTGCGGCGCACCACCCAGGGCCCACAGCGCATTCTGCAATCCTTCCGCCAGCGCCACATAGCTTTCGCCGCCGAGAATGACATGGGCATGCGCGAAACCGGAGTAGGCGAGGCGGAAATGATAGAGCCGATGGTCAAGCCGAACGCCTGCGATGGTCACGGCCAGATCGGCCATGTCGGTGAAATCCGACAGTCCCATCCGGCCGGGCTCATGGATTTGGCGGAAAATCACCTCCTGGTTCGCACCATGCAGGGCCCGCCACGAGCGGATCCGGCGCTCCAGCGTGCGCCGCGTGCCGTCGGGCAGGTCGGGATGGCGCCTTTGCATCTCTTCAAAGATGGCCACCGCGCGCAACTCCGGCGCCGCGGACAGCATCGGCACCACCTCGGCGTCGAAGAACGAGACGAGAGGATCAGGGCGCCGACGCCCGCGTGGCTCCGCCTTGGCCGAGGGCGGTCGGTGATCCTGCTCGAAGCGATAGGCGGTGGCTGTGCTGATCGACGCCTTCGCGGCCGAGACCGCGGGGCCGTCTGTCTGTCGGAATGTCATGTAGAGCCTCATCTGGTGATCGGTGACATGGCGGCCGGGCAATGGCGGATCCCTTCACGAAGAGATCCATCCAATCCTCCAGCCGGTCACGATCAACAGTCGGCCCGCGCTCCCGGCGGGAGCTCAGGCCAAGTCTTCTGACGCTTGCGCCTCCGGTCGGGCTACGCCCTCCCTGCGCCGCAAGCGTCAGAAGACTTTCTCACCTTGATTGTCGCGCGTTCTCATGCTGATTGCCGCGTCGCACACCGATATCCCGAACGCGGCGTTCAGGCGCTTGAGGTGGGCGCGGATGAAGGCATGGACCTGACGATACGACTGCGCTCCGGCCAGCATCGCCAGCACCGTGAACAGCAGGATCGGCGCCTGCGGGTACATCTGACCCTGACCTCGACGCGGATCGGGGATCTGGGAAAACAACGACAGCAACGTGCTGGCCATCCGAGCAACCCTCATAAACGGTTGCTCCCCATAGATTCAGACAAAAGGCTTCGAGGGAATAGCCTTCTTCGCCTCCAGCCCGGCCGCGCCGACCACCAAAGATCCTAGGGTTGAACAGCCCTGCCCATGCTGCCCATCAACGACAAACCAAGCCTGTGGCAAAGACATGGGCCGAAGAAGCCTGCACGTCACTCTTGATTACGGTCATAAGAGTGGAGTGGGAGCTAAAGAGCGGAAGTCTTGTAGCGCCCTTTGGAATGGAGGGGTCGAGAATGATTTGCCACAGCTTGGTATATTTGAAATCAACTGCGCGGCTCCCAAAAATAATATAATTTCGTCATTAGATATTTTCGGAACTACAACAAGATAACGACATCGGAGGCGGTGGCTAGGACTGGGATCGTGTCCCCAGGCGTGGTGTAGGTCTTGGCTGAGGTGGTCACCGGGGATGTTCCGGTAGGGTCTGGTTGCTTACACCAACGCCAGACCGAAAGACCCACCGATGACCACCGACATGATGAACTTCCGGGATCTTTTGGAACGGATTTGACCCGCTTCGGACGGGGCATTGTCGGGCACTGATCAAGGATCATATGCCGCGCCGATCCACACTCAAGTCGGAGCATGCGACGGGTATTGCTCATCGGATACCGGCTCGAGCCAAGTAATGTGCTTGCCGTCCAGCGCTTCCTGGATCGCCAGATGCCGCATGGCGCTATGGGCGGATGCACCGTGCCAGTGCTTCTCGCCCGGCGCGATCCATATCGTGTCTCCGGGCCGAATTTCCCTCGCGGACTCGCCATCGAGCTGAAACCATCCTTCTCCAGACATCACATATAGGGTCTGGCCAAGTGGATGCGTATCCAGCTCGGGGACAATTCCGAGATCGCGCAGAGGAGCGCCGAACCAATCTCGGCGAGTTCCTCGCGCGCCCTCTCGGAATGATCCTTCGCGTAGCGGCTGAGATCTCAGCCGACGCGGCGAGGGTCGGCGCGTTCCTTGCGGGTGAGGATGCAATGCGCAAGCTCGGCGCGCAGTTCCGGGCGGTCAGATTTGTGAAACGCCAGGGAAGCGGCTTAGAGTAGATTGCATTGATCCGCCGGCTGCGGTGGCCAGCTAGATCCTCGGTACGATCGGATGATCTGCCAATGCCGCGAATGGCACCGAATTAGCGGCGATCCAGAGAATTGACGATTGTTTGAGAGCCGATCCGAAAAGAAGTTGAGTCGCGGGAGTCAGTTGTGATTCCCTCCTGATGTTGAATCGGGAGAGGCACCGTGTGGAAGCCGGAGCATCGTAAGAAGGCGGATCGTCGAGGGCTTCGCTATGACAGCGACCTGAGCGAGGCGGAATGGGCGCTGGTCGGGCCGTTGATCCGGCCGGGCAAGCGGGGCGGGCGGCCGAGGAGCGTCGATATCCGGGAGGTGCTGAACGCGATCTTCTACGTGCTCTGGACCGGGTGTCAGTGGAAGGCGCTGCCGAAGGACCTGCCGCCGAAAAGCACCGTCTGGGAATACCTTGACCTGTGGGAGTGGGACGGCACGCTGGCGCGGATCCACCACGCGCTCTACGTCGAGGTGCGCGAGCAGGCCGGCCGCGAGGCCAGCCCGACGACAGCTCTCATCGACAGCCAGACCGCGAAGGGCGCGCTCAAAGGGGGGCTTCGCTCGATCCGTCCGGCTACGATGCCGGAAAGAAAACGCTCGGCCGCAAGCGCCACGTCCTGACCGACACGCTGGGCCTGCTTCTGGCGGTCACCGTCCATCCGGCCGACGTCCAGGACCGCGATGGCGCCGAAGACCTGCTGCGGGAGGCGCGCCGGAGCTTCCCGTTCGTGGAGCGCGTCATCGGCGACGCCGGATACCAGGGACCGAAGATGGAAGCGGCCGTCGCCCGGACCGGGACCTGGACGTTGCAGATCGTGCGCCGCTGTGACCGCCACCGCTTCGTCGTCCTGCCCAAGCGCTGGATCGTGGAGCGGACGCTGGCCTGGATCAGCCGGTGCCGCCGCCTCGCCCGGGACTATGAATGCCATGCCCGCAAAGCTGCCACCTTCGTCCGCCTCGCCATGATCCGCCTCATGCTCAGGCGCCTGGCCACAAGCCAATGATTAGGAATCAAAACTTCCCGGATCGGCTCTGAGACCGGCAATTTCCACGGCTGTGCCTTCGAGCACGACTTTCATGGAATGACATCCCACCAAGTCATCCGCTTCAACGCGCATTAGAAATGCATTGCATGCAACACGAAGAAGCGCGCTTCCCACTTCAAAGTTAAGGTGCAAATCGGTTCCACTACGATTTATACTCGTACATAGCTCCATTAAGCTTCCGTAAATTCGATCGATAGACATATCTCCTTTTTGCACCAGTATACTTGGTTCAAATATAAATTTCCTCATATATGCCTCCTTCCACGCCCCTGTCGTTGAAATCGCATTTTGTGAATGCACTGCGCATTGAGTTAGCATATTTTCCGAATATACGAGCAAATATTGTGTAATTCAATCAAACATATCTTTCTCAATGTGTATTGAGATCGAATCATCCCGTCGAGAATAGATTACACACACTCGATTTCCAGAGGTAACGTTCAGAAGCTTGCTATCGCTGTTGCTCTTTTTGTCCATAGTCCAACCCATCGTAACCGCCGTTCTCAGGCCACGGCCTTGAGTGGCGCGGGGGCATAGGCCCAGGGCAGCAGGTCATCTAGAGCGTTTCATGTTTTGATTGAAGCGTATCCAGCATTTTTGAGGTAGTTTGCGCACTCGGTTGGGTCGATGGCCTGGACGAGTTCGCCGACATGGCGCCAGGTGTCTTCGATGGTTCGCTTCTGGGCCTTGCGCATCCAGTGCTTGATCTTGGCGAAGGCCTGCTCGATTGGATTGAGATCAGGCGAATAAGGCGGCAGGAACCAGAGCCTGGCGCCGGCCGCCCTGATTAGATGGCGCACCGCCTCGGATTTATGGCTGCCCAGATTGTCCATGATGACGATGTCGCCGGGCTTCAACGTGGGCACGAGCACCTGCTCGACATAGGCGCGAAAGCACGCACCGTTGATCGGGCCGTCGAAGACGCAAGGCGCGGTCAGGGCATCGGCGCGCAGGGCTCCAAGGAAGGTCAGGGTCTTCCAATGGCCGTGGGGCGCAAAGCCGCGCAGGCGCTTGCCGCTCTGTCCCCAACCATAGAGCGGGGCCATGTTGGTCTTGATCCAGGTCTCGTCGATGAAGACGAGCCTGCTCGGGTCGAGCTTGGGCTGATGTTTGCGCCAGCGCTGGCGGCGACGTGCGATATCGGCTCGGGCCTGCTCAAGGGCGAACATCGTTTTTTTTGAAGCGCAGCCCCTCTCGGCGCAGGAACCGCCAGATGGCGTCATGCGAGACCGAGATCCCGTGCGCCGCCAGTTCCCCCTTCAGGGCGTGCAGCGTCAGGCTCGGCGTCTGCTCGATCCGCTCCGCGATGAAGGCGCGGTGCGGCTCAAGTACCCGCTTGCGGTGGCCGCCCATCTGGCCCGGTGCCACCGAGCCCGTCGCTCGATGACGCTGCGACCACTTCACCACCGAGGAGACCGCAACCCCGAACCGCGCCGCAACCGCTCGGCTCGTCTCTCCGGAAAGAACCGCTGCAACAACCCGCTCCCGCAGGTCAGTCGATAGAGGTCGGACCATGCGATGCTGGCCTCCGCCCAGCCAGCATCTTGAATCACAACTTCCCGAAAACTGGAACCCCGTCGATTCAAGCAAACGCTGAAACGCTCTAGAGCATTTTCTCCTTACACCGGTTCATATCCGGCGGCCTCGAAGTAGTTCTGGCACTCGCCGGTCGTGAAGGCCGGAATAGCTTCGGCAAAACCTCGAAGCCCCCGGCGTGATCGGAGCGCTTGACGATCTGCAGGGTCCAGGAGCCGATCCTGGTCAAGCGTCCCTTCAGTTTCTCGCCGCCGTAGCCCCCATCGGCGAAGACGTGACGCAACCAGGGATAGCGATGGCGGATCGAGCTCAGGACCTCGACGGCCCTGTCTCGATCCTGGATATCGGCACCGTGGACGACGAGCCCGACCAGATGGCCAAGCGTGTCGGTGACGATGCGGCGCTTGCGGCCCTTGATCGCCGAGGGCATGTTTGACTTCGCGACCCCGGCGTGGGCACCGACCGAAGCCGATTCCCCCCGCGGCATCCGCTGGATTCCGCTCGATCCCAACAACAAGAAGGGCTGGGCCGCCCGTCACAAGGTGCTGCCCATCATGGGCCCCTTCGAGGAGGACATCGCCGCCGGCCTGAAGAAGGGTGAGAAAATCTCCATGGCCGCCTACCGCTACCCGGTGGTGGCGACCTTGAAGGACAAGTCCGCCGCCGACGTCTATGCCTTCATCAAGGCGCTCGACGAGACCTACGGCCTTTACAAGAAGACCACGGCCATCATGAGCCGGTGGTCGCTCCAGCAATCGGGTCATTCCCGGCTCGATCTCCCCTTCCACGAGGGCGCGGTGCGCAATCTGAAGGAAAAGGGCATCTGTACCGCCGAGGATAAGGCTTGGAACCAGGCCCGCATCAAACGTCTGGATGCGCTGGCGGCAGCAGAGCAGGGCCATGCCGCCGATGATCGAATAGACCAGCATCTGGATCGAGAGGTCGATCCCGAGCATCGAGCGCGGGTCCACGAAGGCGACGTAATTGGCGTAGAAGGCGCTGCAGAGCGCCGAGATGCCGGCGCTGAGCATGAAGCAGCGCAGCTTGTAGGCGCGCGCATCGACGCCGAGTGCTTCCGCCGCCTCCTCGTTGTCGCGCAGCGCCCGCCAGTAATAGCCGGTGCGGGAGGTCAGCAGGTACTGCCTGATCGCCAGCGCCGCGATCAGCACCGTGCCGATGATCAGCCCATAGGGCCATTTGTCGAAGAACTGCAGCATCAGCAGACCCCTCCGAGGAGGTCGGCAGGATGAGCCCCGTCCGAGCGGCCGAGCGCGGCGCTGGCCGAGACCGAGAAGAACGCCACCTCGTTGAAGGCGAGCGTCGCGATCGCGAAGAAATAGCCGCGCAGGCCGTAGCGGAAGCAGAGCATGCCCATAACGGCCGCCGCCGCCACCGCGATGGCGACGCCCATCGGCCAAGTCACCAGCGGCGGCCAGCCCTGCACCGAGGCACCCCAGGCGACGCTGTAGGCGCCGAGGCCGATGAAGAGCGCGTGGCCCAGCGACATCAGCCCCGTCATCTGCCGCCCTATAGTCCCGACTTCAACCCGATCGAGAATGCCTTCTCCAAGCTCAAGGCACTCCTGCGAGAGGCCGCCGCACGGACCGTTCCAGACCTCTGGCAGGCCATTGCCGCGACGATGGGTCGTTGAACGCACTTTCGCCTGGCTCGGGCGCTGCCGCAGGCTCACAAAGGATGTCGAGAGAACCATCGCTAGCGCCGAAGCTTGGATCATCGTCGCAAATCTTCGCCTCATGACAAGGCGCCTCGCAAGCTGTTGCTATCCTTTGTAGAGTGTCGAGTCTGGCACTTAGATCTTCTCCACCAAAATTGCGTCATACTCAATCATCGACGCCGAAACACACATTTTTACTTTGACGCGTCGTCGATCGCCTTTCGAATCGAACGATAGGTCTCGTAAAAGAGAGCCCTGGCATCGGCGTAGCTCTTCTGTACAGCCTTCCAGGCTGTACTCGAGGCTTCTTCGAGCCGCGCGAGCCTAGCCTGAGCATCATCGACCTGCGCCTTCAGCGCGGCAACGCGCGCCTTGATGGCCGCGCGTTGGTCGTCCGAGACCTTATCTGCCCGTGTGCGCAGATCCTCGATGGATTGCAGCCAGACTGTCCGCCGAGCCTCCAATTCCGCCTGGAGCACAGCCCGGCGCGTCGCGAGGTCCGCCTTGGCTGCGTCCAGATAGGAATCGCGTGCCGATTGGAATGCCGCCCAACTCGCATCGAGCCCGACCTGAGCCGCACTCACCTGCGCTTCGGTCCAAGATTTCGCATTGGCTATCGCCGCGTCGGCCTGCGCCCGATAGGCATCGCGCTGCTCACGCAGCGTCTTGATCGCGCCATCCGCCTTGGCGCGTGCCTCACCCGTGAGCGTTGCGGCGCTGCGCTCCAGCGCAGCGATGGTGGCGTCGGCCTCCGCGAGGCGGTCCTGGGTCCATTGAATGGCCTGGCGGGGGACGGAGGTCTGGCCGGCCCCCTGCGCCGGAGAGGGCGTCGCAGCACCCTGGGCGAACGCGCTGGGGCCGGCGATCGCCAGGGCGGGAACCAGGATCGCGAGCCCGAAAATGTTTGAGCGCATAGTCTTCATTTTCATCTCCACTGGGGCTTCAAGAGGCCGATGGACCCGAGCGCCACAAAGCTCAGAACAGCTTGGCGAATGCGCCCTTGATCTTTTCGATCGTGCGATCGTGGACCTCCTTGGCCTCAGCGAGGCCGGTCTTCACAGCCGCCCACGACTCGTCACCGGCGTCCTTCGCTTCTCCGATCTTCGCCTGGAACTTGTCTGCCTCGTCGGACAGGCGCCGGATTGCGGCATCAAGGTCCTGCCGGGCCTTTTCCACCGTCTCGGTGGCCTGGTCGCGGAACGCCTGGAGCGAGGCTTCCCACGACTGGCGCTGCGCATCGGCTCGAGCGACCACGAGCCGACGCACCGCGCCCGCTTCGCCCGCGGCGGCCGCGAGGAAGGACTGGAGGGAAGTTTCCACCTCAACCCATTCGTCGTCGAGGGCGTCCTGCAACTCCTTGGCGCCCTGCTTCACGTCGTCGGCCTCGGCGAGCAGCCGGTCGTACTGCCTGCCGATGGTGAGGCGGGACTCCTTGAGTTTGACGAGAGCCTGCTCGGCCTCGGCCCGGACCTTGCCCTCCAGTTCGGCCGAGGATTTTTCCACCTCGCCAATGATGGCATCGAGCTCGTCGAGGCGTTGCTTGACCCAGACGATGGTCTCGTGCGGGTAGGATTGGTCACTCATGACGTCTGTCCTTTCGGGTGCTGAAGCTAAGATGACGGGGCCTGAAAAGGCGGCCGCAGCCGGGGATCACCGTGGCTGCGACGCGCGGAGAAAATCGCTGCGGCACAGATCGCGGACCATGTCCTCCATCTGCCTGACATAGCCGGCCTGGATGCTCTCCCCGTCCATGCCGCGCAGCATGATGCCGCGCAGGAAGCGGAAGCCGATGATGGCGGTGACGATGGCGCTGATGCGCAGCCGCAAGGTCGCTTCACCGGGCTTTTGTCCGGAGATTACGCTTGCGGAGCGGATGAGGCGGTCGAGCAGCGGCGCTATGGCCTGATCGTGGATGAGGGCGAAGGCATCGTCGTTGTCGTAGGTGCAGCGCCCCAGGAACGACGTCCAGGAGTGCGGCTCGGCATCATCGAGAACGATGTGCAGCAGGTGGATGAGCGCCTTTTCGAAGCGGCTGGCCGGATCGGCGTCCGCAGGTTCATCCAGCAAGGCGGTGACTTCCGCGAAGCGACCCCGCGCATAGTCGGCGATCATCTGCGCCGCCGCGAGATACAGCTCTTTCTTGCTGCCGAAATGATACGGGATGGCCGACAGGTTCGCGTTCGCGGCCTTTGCCAGGGCGCGTGTGCTCGCCCCCTCATAACCCACGGCGCCGACGACCTCGATCGCCGCCTCGATGAGATGCTCACGGGTTTTTGCGCTCCGGGCGTCGTGACCACTCTGCGATGTGGTTTCTGTTGCCATTGCATTTTCCTCGTCCAACAATTAGTTCATTCGAATGAACTTATCAAGACGCCGAACGTGCGATCATGGCCGGCCCACTCCCGATCGAAAACACGGTTGGTGATTCAAAAGGATCAGTCATGTCACCCCTGAGCTTCGCCACGCCGTCCGTGTTTAGGGCGCAGTGCTCTGCCCTCTGGGACGTCCACCCCCAGGCTGAGCAGCATCGCGCCGACAGGAAAGTCGGCTCCTCCAGCAGGCCGGGGGACGAGTGACATGGCGCCGATGTCCCGTGCCGCCTGCCTCGCGGCCCTGTTCCTGTTCGTCTTGTCCGGGGCCGGCGTGGCCGCGGCGGAGCCCTCCTCCGAAAAGCCCACGGGCCTATCGGCCGTGCCAATCGAGGAAACCAATGTCCCGGTGATCTATAGCATTCCCGGCTCAGTCGTCTCCGACGGGCGCATCGCGATGTCCTCGCGGGTGGTGGGCTTCATCCAGCAGCTCGACGTGCGCGAGGGGCAGAAGGTGTCGCGCGGCGACCTCCTCGTGCGCATCGACCCCTCCGACATCGACGAGGCCATCCGGCAGACCGAGGCCGGCGTGCGGGCGAGCCGTGAGGATCTCGACGACGCCAAGCAGGACGTGGAAAAATATTCCAAGCTCGCCGTCACGGGCTCCGTCGCCGCTGAAACCTTGCGCAAGGCCAAGGTGCGCGTGGATGTCGCCCAGGCGGGCCTCGACAAGGCACAGTCCGCGCTCGCGGCCGCCAGGGCCCAGAAAGGCTATGCCGCCATCACCAGCCCCGTGGATGGCGTAGTAGTAGCCGTCACGCGGCGCGCCGGCGAGATGGCGACCGCCGGCACACCCTTGCTGACGGTGGAATCGCGCGAAGTTCTCCTGTTCAAGGCTTTCGTCGCGGAGAGCAAGCTCAGTGAGATCAACCCGAAGGCCACGGTCCAAGTGCGGATCGATACGCTGAAGGGCAAGGCTTTCCAAGGCCGCGTGCGCGGCATCGTACCGTCCGGAGACGACATCACGCGGCGCTACGAGATCAACGTGATCCTGCCCGCCGACCCGGCGCTGGTACCGGGCATGTTCGGGCGCGCGGACTTCGTCTTCGGCGCCCGCACGGCGCTGCTCGTGCCGCGCGCCGCCATCGTGCGTCGCGGCGGGCTCGACGGGGTGTTCGTGCTGGACGGCAACGCGGCGCGGTTCCGCTGGCTGCGCACCGGCAAGGAGATCGACGAGGCCGTGGAGGTCAATGCCGGGCTCGCGGCCGGCGAGACCGTTCTCGTCGGCGCCACCGACACACTGCGCGACGGCGCGACGGTCAACATGGTCGCGGGGACGAAATGAGCACGCCGCGTCTCAACATGGCCGGGCGCCTCGCCCAGACCTTCATCACCTCCAAGCTCACCATCGTCTTCATCATCGCGGTGGCGCTGATCGGCGTTGTGGCGGTGCTGAAGACCCCGCGGGAAGAGAACCCGCAGATCATCGTGCCGGCGGCCCTCATCACGGTGAGCCTGCCCGGCGCGTCGGCGTCCGAGGTGGAGCAGCTCGTCGTCAGGCCGCTCGAAGGCATCATGAGCGAGATGTCCGGCGTCGACCATGTGGAGAGCACGGCGCAGAACTCCCTCGCCATGGTCCAGGTGCAGTTCAAGGTGGGCCAGCCGAAGGAAGAGTCGCTGGTGAAGCTCTACGACCGGGTCCTGGCGAGCCGCGCCCGCCTGCCGGCAGACGCGAGCACGCCCTTCGTGCGCAGCATCGATGCGGACGACGTGCCCATCGTCACCGTGACCCTCTCCTCCCTGCGCTATGACGACTATGCCCTGAAGCGGCTCGCCGAACGCATGGCGGAGCACCTGCGCAGCACGGACAACGTCTCCGTCATCTCGGTGAAGGGCGGGCAGACGCGAGAGATCGCCATCGAGCTCGATCCCGACCGCCTTCAGGCCTTCGGCGTGACGCTGAGCCAGGCCTATCTGGCCTTCGGCGCCAGCAACCTCTCCGTGCCCCTTGCGCCCACCGTGCGCGGCGGAAAGGTGGAGGCCATCAAGCTTTCAGCCGACTTCACCTCCGCGGACGACGTGCTGAACCAGATCGTGGCCATCCATGATGGCCGCCCGGTCTATGTGCGCGACGTGGCGACGCTGACCGATGGTCCCCCGCCTGAACTCTCCACCTTGAGCCGCTTTTCCTTCGGCCCCGGCGACCCGCGCTTCGGTGGACCGGACGCGGCAGATCTACCGGCAGTGACCATCGCCGTGGCCAAGAAGAAGGGTGCCAATGCCGTCACAGTGGCCAACGCCGTCATCGACCGGGTGACACAGATGCAGGCGACGTTCGTGCCGAAGGACGTTCAGGCGGTGGTCACCCGCGACGACGGCGAGAAGGCCGATGCCGCCGTGAACCTTCTGCTCGAGCACCTCCTGATCGCCCTCGCCACGGTTGGGCTTGTCCTGATCTTCTTCCTGGGCTGGCGCGAGGCGTTGATTGTGATGGTGACGGTGCCGCTCATCCTGTCCATCACCCTTGCGGCCGACCTTCTCGGCGGCGTCACCATCAACCGCGTGACGCTGTTCGCCCTCATCCTCGCCCTCGGCCTCCTGGTGGACGCGGCCATCGTGGTCATCGAGAACATCCACCGCCACTACGGCGCAAAGCGCTCCCGCGCCAGCAAGGAGAAGATGACGGTCGAGGCCACCAACGAAATCGGCAACGCCACCAATCTCGCCACCTTCGCGGTGATGCTGGTGTTCGCTTCCCTGTTCTTCGTCACCGACATGCCGGGCGAATATTTCTATCCCATCGCCTACAACGTGCCCATCGCCATGGCCGCATCCGTCCTCGTGGCCTACATCGTCACGCCCTGGGCGGCCAACCGGTGGCTCCACCGCCATGAGGTGCAGGAGGAGGACGCCCACGCGGAAGCCGCGCATCACGGCGAGCCGGGGTGGATGGAGCGCCTCTATCTTCGCCTCATCGCGCCCCTCCAGCACCGGCGCGGCGTCCGCCGTATCTTCGCCGCGGCCGTGCTCGTCCTGATGATCGCCTCCATGATGCAGGGGGCTTGGCACTTCGTTCGCCCGTCCGGCGTCGCCGGCCCGGTCTCGGCGCTGGGCGTGCCCCTCGGCTTCCTGCCGAAGGACAACAAGAACACGTTCAACGTCGTCATCAAGACACCGGAGACGACGCCGATCGAGGTCACCGACCGCTTCGCGCGGGAGATCATGGCGCTGCTCGCGACGGAGCCGCAGGTCGCCAACACCCAGAGCTGGATCGGGCAGGCGGGCGTCGAGGATTTCAACGGCCTGTTCAAGGGCACGGCTGGCCGCGTCGGCAGCAACATCGCCGAGATCCGGGTGAACCTCACCGACAAGCACGACCGGTCGGAAAGCTCCATCGACATCGTGCGCGATTTGCGACCCAAGGTGGAGGCCCTCGCGAGGGCCTATCCCGGCACCCAGGTCTCCCTGGTCGAGGACCCACCCGGCCCGCCGCTGCGCTCGACCGTCCTCGCCGAGATTTACGGCCCGGATTCCGAGGGGCTGCGGGCGCTGTCGGCCGGGGTGCGCAAGGCCTTCACGGAAACCTACGACGTGGTCGATCTCATCGACACCGAGCCGGAGGACGTGCGGGAGCACCGCATCGTGCCGGACAAGGAGAAGGCCGCCCTTTCCAAGGTCTCCACGGCGCAGATCGCCGAGGCCCTCTCCCTCATCTACGGCGGCAAGGTGCTGAGCCGCGCCCATCTGCCGGACGAGAAGGACCCGGTGGATGTGCGCGCCTTCGTGCCCCGCCGCTTCGAGGTGGACCCGACGCGGCTCGACCGCGTCTTCGTCGACAATGCGGATGGGAGGCCAGTGCCGCTTTCCGAACTGGTGACAGTGATCCCCGCGGAGGCGGACCGCCCCATCCTCCATCGCGACAACGAAAAGGTGACCTTCGTCGGCGCGGAACTCTCCGCCTCGGTGCCGCTCTACGCCGTGCTGGACCTGCAGCGGCGCCTTTCCGGCATCACGGCGCCGGACGGGCAGCCGCTGCGCACCGGCAATCTCGGCTTCGTCCAGGACGTGCCCGACACCATCGGTGGCTACCAACTCCTGTGGGGCGGCGAGATGCGCATGACCCTCGACATCTACCGCGACATGGGCGTGGCCCTGGGCGGCGCCCTGCTCATGGTCTACTTCCTGCTCGTGGCCTATTATCGGTCGTTCCTCATTCCCATGATCGCCATGTCGTCAGTACCGCTCGGCATCATCGGGATCTTCCCGGGCCACTGGCTGGTGGGGGCGGATTTCTCGGCAACTTCCATGGTGGGCATCATCGCCCTGTCCGGCGTCGTGATCCGCAACTCGCTGCTGATCATCGACTTCATCCAGGACAATCTGAAGCACGGCATGCCTCTCGATGTGGCCGTGCGGCAGGCCGGAGCCGTGCGCCTGCGCCCGATCCTTCTCACCACGCTCGCCATCATCCTGGGCTCGGCGATCATGGTGACGGACCCGGTCTTCGGCGGGCTCGCCATCTCCCTGATTTTCGGAACGGTGGTATCCACGGCGCTCACCGTGTTCGTCGTTCCCATCCTCTATGATCTCGACGCTCGGCGGCGGATGCCCGGCACCGAAACCGAAACTCGAACAGACACACCGAAGGTCGAAGCCACACATTGACGGCTCGGACACGCCGGATCCGAATAGGCCAGACAGGATGTCTGCAACCATGGGGCCTGTACCGCTCATGTCGCGGACGAAGATCCAGGAGTTCGCCTTTCACGCCACCATCGTCCTCGTGACGGTGGCGTTCCTCTGGCTGCTGTCGCCCTATTATGGCGCGATCCTGTGGGCGGTCATCCTCGCGATCCTGTTCGATCCGCTCCAACGCGGGCTCGAGAACCGGCTCGGCAGCCGGCGCAACCTCGCGGCGGCACTCAGCGTCCTGGCCTGCATCTGCGTCGTCGTCATCCCCGGCACACTGATCCTCGCCGCCCTCGCCAACGAAGCCGCCAGCCTCTACACCCGCATCGGCACGCGCGAATTCGATCCGGGCACAATGCTCGCACAGCTCCAGGGGGTGCTGCCGTCCTTCGTTTGGAGGGCCCTTGCCGCGCTCGATCTCGGCGACATGGCTCAGCTCCAGACCCGGCTGACATCGTTCCTCCTCGAATTCAGCCAGACCCTCGCCAACAGGGCGATCATCATCGGGCAGAACACGGCCCAGTTCATCATCAGCCTCGGGGTGATGCTTTACCTGCTGTTCTTCCTGTTCCGCGATGGCGTGGCCCTTGCTGCCAGTATCCGCAAAGCCAGCCCTCTCGGCGCGCGCGAAACCGACCAGTTGCTCGAGAAGTTCACCTCGGTGGTGAAGGCCACAGTCAAGGGCAATGTCACCATCGCCGCAATCCAGGGCGCCATCGGCGGAGTCACTTTCTGGATGCTTGGGATCCAGGCCGCGCTCCTGTGGGGCGTCTTGATGGCCGTGCTCTCGCTCCTCCCCGCCGTGGGCGCCGGACTGGTCTGGGTACCGGCGGCAGCCTATCTGCTGCTGACCGGCGCCTATCTGAAGGGCGCCATCCTGCTCGCGATCGGCACGCTGGTGATCAGCACGGTGGACAACGTCCTGCGGCCAGCTTTGGTGGGGAAGGGCACCATGCTGCCGGACTACGCCGTGCTCATTTCCACGGTGGGCGGGCTCTCGTTGATCGGCATGAACGGATTTGTCCTCGGCCCGCTGATCGTCGCTCTGTTCGTTGCTGTCTGGTCACTTCTCAACCATGACGAACCGTAGGCTTGCGGTACAGCGCGGTTCGACGTTCACTGCCAGCCCACTTCGGGCCCCGGTTGAGGGCCATGCAGGACCCGCGTGCATGGCAGCCCCGAGACCGCGGCCAATTATCCAAACTCCGTGGCTATGGCCACTCCTGCGAGGCAAACGCGTCGCCCTGAACTGTATCTTTGGTTTTTTCTCAACGACCGCTCCCCTGGCCGATGGAATTACCGCCGGCGGATTTGGCCATTGACGGTATATGAAGTGTCGATCGAACCACCTCACTTCATCATTGAGCCGCTGTTGCCGAACAAGCCGCGCGGGGTGGCTCGGGCGGACGACCGGATGGTGCTGAACGGCATCTACTGGCGCCTTCGCACGGGCTCGCCGTGGGCCGACATCCCCGAACGCTACGGGCCTTCCACAACCTGCTACAACCGTTTCGTGCGATGGCGGAAGATCGGCGTCTGGGATCGCATCTTCGATGCGGTGTCGAAGGCCTACGACGGCGACATCCAGATGGTCGATTCCACCACCATCCGCGTCCACCAGCAGGGGGCGAACGGCAAAAAGGGGGGAGCTTCTCGGCGCTCGCCGCCGCTCGGAACGCCGCTGATGCACAAGGAACTGGTCGAGGAGCGGCGCTGGATCGGCGAGCAGCGGTTCCTGCACGCCCTCAACTACTGCATGCTCCTGCCCGGCCCGGAGGCCCAGCAGCTCGCCATCTATATCGGCTGGCTGATGCATCGAACGCCGGGCGGCCTCGTCGCTGGGATACTCTTTGTGCTTCCCGGCGCCTTCGTGATGCTGGGCTTGAGCATTCTCTACGCCCTCTATCGCAGCGTTCCCGTGATCGAGGTCGTGTTCTTCGGCGTGAAGGCGGCGGTGCTCGCCGTCGTGGTCGACGCCGTGCTCCGGATCGGCAGGCGGGCCCTGAAGAACCGGATAATGGTGGCCATCGCGGTGGCCGCCTTCCTCGGCATCTTCGTCTTCTCGATCCCGTTCCCCCTCATCATCCTCGCCGCAGGTCTTATCGGCTGGATTGGCAGCCGATTGGCACCAGGCTTGTTCGTGGCCGGAGGCCACGGATCCAAGGGCGGAGCCGCCGACGTCAAGGGCGTCATCGACCTCATGTTCGAGCGCGGGGAACTGGCCATGCCGACTCGTCCTTGGCCCGCGCATTCCGCGTCCTCATCATCTGGTTGCCGATCTGGCTCGCTCCCGTCTTCCTGCTGTGGGTCCTGACGGGACCCAGCGTCTGGACGCAGAACGGGAGCTTCTTCAGCGCCATGGCCGTCGTCACCTTCGGCGGGGCCTATGCCGTCCTTGCCTACGTGGCCCAGGCGGCGGTGCAGACCTTCGGTTGGCTCGCCCCCCGGGAAATGGTGGACGGCCTCGGCCTCGCGGAGACCACCCCCGGTCCCCTCATCATGGTGCTCCAGTTCGTGGGTTTCCTGGCCGCCGTCCGGACGCCGGGGTCGCTCGATCCGCGTCTCGCCGGATGCCTCGGCGCCCTCCTCACCACCTGGATGACGTTCGCGCCGTGCTTCCTCTGGACCTTCCTCGGGGCGCCCTATGTCGAGGCGCTGCGCAGCAACCGGGCCATATCGGCGGCTTTGTCCGCCATCACGGCGGCCGTAGTCGGCGTGATCATGAATCTCGCCCTCTGGTTCGCGCTCCACGTCGTGTTCCGCGAAGTCCGAACGGTTTGGTTTCTCGGCATCGGCGTGGACCTTCCTTTTCCCGACACCGTCGATTGGCGGGCGGCTGTTCTTTCCCTTGCGGCGATGGTCGCTATGCTCCGGTTTGAGATTGGAATGTTGCCAACCCTGGCAGGTTGTGCACTGGCAGGCGTGGCGCTTCGGCATCTGATAGGCTGACGCCTCACCTCACGATGGGGCTTAAAAGGCTTGATGGCACTGCTAAGCTTTGGGGTACTTGGCATAGGCGAGCCGGTCACACTGCTATTTAGGTATCCGTCGCACTGCTGCCAAAAAAAGCGGTATGCCTAGGATGGAAGTCAAATCTCAAACCGTGCAAAGATCGATGCTTTGCCATTTTAGAAGCCAAATTCTGGATGAATATCTTGGATTCGCCCATGGCGTATCTCGGATAGCGCGCGAAAGCATGCCGAAGTGACGAACATCTCTTCGATCAATGAAACAGTATTCGACCCTCCGATTAGCTCCTCGCGCTACATCTCTGGTCCGGTATGCCGATGCGGATCGAAATAGATCTCTGACACACGAAATCGCCCCCCTGCTCTCCTGCACTGAACGATGACGTCGATCGCGATCTTCAGCAGGTCGCGGATATCGCTCCGCTCGAGGTCGTGCCCACCATCAGATTCCTTCACGAGCAGCGTAAGCTGCTCGAACGCCAACCTGGCGGAATCGGCATGCACGGTGGTGATCGAGCCGGGATGTCCTGAATTCACGTTGCGGATGTAATAGAAGGCGGTGCCGTCGCGGAGCTCCTGCAGCAGGACGCGATCCGGACGCATGCGCAAGGATGCCTCCAAAAGCTCCTTCGCCCCGATCTTGGCCAGCCCCTGCCCGTCCTTCGAATAGAACAGCCGCACATGGTTATCCTGCGGGATCACGAGTTCGGGCGTGTCCTCGATGGTGATCAGCCGTTCGTCTTCGGGGATATGTTGGATCAGCGCCTTCGAGAGCGTGGTCTTGCCGGACCGCGTCGCGCCCGAAATGATAATATTCTTTCGAGCGAGCACCGCCTCCCGCAAGAACGGCATGTAGCTTCCGGCTTGGTATAGCTCGAGCAGCCTGGCGTCGGCTGCCGAGAGCTCGTCGGGGATCGGACTGACTTCCGAGAAGAGGCCGGCGGTTTCGAGATCGTCGAGCGTCAGCGCGACCGCGGAGGGATTGCGGAGCGTGATACTCACCGTGCCTTTAGGGGTGGCGGGTGGAATGACGATCTGGATGCGATGCTCATCGGGCAGGGTGGCGGAGAGCAGGGGATGGGACTCGTCGATCGACTGGTGCGAATAGCTCGCCACGGCCCGCGCGAGCCGCATCAGCTTCTCGAACGTGAGATCCGGCGTTGCGTGCGTGCGCCACCCG
This sequence comes from Xanthobacter wiegelii, assembly GCF_043193855.2. Taxonomy (NCBI): domain Bacteria; kingdom Pseudomonadati; phylum Pseudomonadota; class Alphaproteobacteria; order Hyphomicrobiales; family Xanthobacteraceae; genus Xanthobacter; species Xanthobacter wiegelii. The sequence continues at coordinate 41,470 of NZ_JBAFUY020000002.1, forward strand.
TCGGGACCCTCGGTGAGGACGGTGCCTGGGCGGTTGATCACGATCTCGTAGAGCGTCTCGTCGCTGAGGAATTGCGCGAGAGGGAAAAGCAGGTCGCGGACGACGCCGACATCTGCTCCTTCTGTCATCCCCCTCCCCTCGCCTATTTTGTGACGAGCGTCGAACGCCGGCTGAAGTCGCCGAGCACGCCGCGATCGTAGATCGTGTTGCGCGGCTCGGTGACGCGCAGGCCGTAGACGCCAGAGAAATCCAGGTCCCGGGCGACGAAGATCGACACCAACTCGCCCTGGTGTTTCTCCAGCGTCGGCGGGATGTTGATGGACTGCTCGACCGCGATGGCGGCCGCCTGCTGGCCGGCATTGGCGCTGTTCTGGACTTGGATGTCGCCCTGCTGGAGCTGGCCCTGGGCGTAGTTGGCGGCGTCGCCAACAATCGAAAGCAGCAGAGCGCTGCCGAAGCGCTCCCACCAATGGGTGTCGACATAGCCGTCCATGCCGGCCCGGCCCAAGGCGTCGGTGGCCGGTGATGCGAGGGTGATGATCACGCCTTTCGGTGTCTTGGCGCGATTCCACAGCACGAAGAGGCGGGCCTGCCCGCGGCGCAGGCCACCACGGTACTCGCCCACGACCTGCGTGCCCTTCTCCATCATGACGACACGGCCATTGTCCGAGAGCACGTCGCGATTGATGACACAGCTGGCGAAGCCGGGCTGATCCGAGGACAAGGCGGTCTCGAGGATGCACGGGATCGACGTGCCCATGGCGATGATGAAGTCCCGGTTGCCCAGGGTGCCCGCCCGGGACCCTTCGAGGCGGGTCGGCGTCATCATGCGGCCGAAGCGCTGGTCCTCGTTTTCGGCCGGCCCGTTGAAGCCGCCTCCAGCGCCATTCAGGGGTACATAGTTGGAGCTGACGTCAGGCGGAGCGCCGGCAGCTTGTTGCCGGTTCTGTGGGCCGCGCTGTGCCCCGTACGCCATCACCGGAGCGCGGCGGGCGGCGTCGAGCAACGGGTCGTCCGCCGGGGCGGCTTGCGGCGTGACGACCGGCGTCGGCAGCTTCACCTCCGGCATGGCCGCAGGCTGGCGGGCCGGCTCAAAATCCGTGGTCTGCCGGATGACGACACGCTCGGGCTTCTCAGCGTCCGTCCGCGGTCCTCGATCTCGCATCGACCACAGGGCAAAGCCGACGAATGCGATGACGGCCAGCACCACCGCTCCGCGTTTCAGGAGCGGGTTGTCTTGCCGCCGTCCAGTGACGGACTGACCACGCTCTCCCGGCACGCCGCTTTCGATATCGTCCGCCATCGCCCGCCCCCTATTGCGCCTTCGGCGCCGATTGTGGTTTCACGATCCGCTCGACCGAGGGAGACGTCGTGTTGGTGCCCGGGTTGATCCCAACCCGGTCATAGGCTTCGTTGAAGATGCAGAGCACATCGCCGCCACGTCGCAGGATGAACTTGCGGCTGATGGCCTGGACGAGCACCAAGTCGCCCTCGACCGATTTCGGGACCAGGCTCTCCGTGCCGTCGGAATTCTCCATGTAGATCGCCGGCATCTCCTGGTTGCCGGTGAAAGCGAAGGTGGTCAGCTTGCCATTGTCGTAGACCGCCTCCGGCTCGAGCGCGGCCGAGCCCTGCGCCGAGTAGCGCCAGTTGCGGGGGCCATATTGCTCATGGAAGGTGAGCACCTTGTCGGCATAGCCGGCCTGGGCGGCCTGAGCCCTTGCCGCTGCCTCCTGGCGCCGGCGCCCGGCCTCGTCGGCGGGATATCGATACTTCACATAGAAGTAGGTGGGCTGTCCCGAGGCCACCGAGCCGTCGCGCACCGTGAGCTCCATCTGATAGCTGCGGGTCGCTCCATTGCGCCGTGTCGTCACCACAGAGATGTTCGTCACCGGCTGGTTCTCGCGCGGCTTTAGGAACAGGATGTTTCCGGCGGGTGCCACCTCCCAGGCCACTGTGTTGCCGAGCGCCACATGAGCGATCTCCTCGTCTTCGGCGAACTCGACCTGGACCGAGGAGCGCAGCGAGCCCACGATCTTGGTGATGTTGTAGGGCTCGTAGTCGACGAAGCGGACCCGGTTGTCCTGGGGTGCGCTGCTGGGCGTCTCCAGGGCATTGGCAGGGGTGACGAGGCAGGCCCAAGCCACCACGAAGATGAGAGCAGCGCGCTTCAATTGATGGCCTCCGGGTCGGCCCGGTACTCGCTCACGACAAAGCCGAGCGGATTGACCAACCGGTCCGTCGCGGACATGGGCGCGTTGACATAGGCGAAGGTCAACGTTGCCACCCAATGGGTGGTGCGGACATCCTCTCCGCGCGTGACGGTGCGGATGTAGCGGACCGACACCACGTGAGGGTTGATCAGCGAGATCGAGACGATGTTGATCCGGGCAGTGGCGCTGCGGACATAGATGTTCTGGGGAGATTCCGGATTGCTGCCGCGATAGAGCGCGGCGAACCGTTGCTGCTCGGCCTGGGTGGAAAGAAGGGCGACGGTCCGGAAGTTCTCTTCCGCCTCGCTCCAGACATAGGCCTCCCGCGCCCGGACGTATCGCGCCGCGAAATACTTGGTGACGGCCTCGTCGTAGGTTCCGGCGGTCGCGGTCAGGGCCGAGACCACATCGACGATGCCTGTGGAATTGTCGACCCTGACGACAAAGGGCTGCACCGTCTTCAGCGGCGTCAGACCCGCAACCGCGAAGACCGCGGCCGCCGCCAGGATGCCGGCGCAGATCGCCACGAACCAGGCGACCCGGGTCGAGCGCTCCGCCCGGATCATCCGGTCCTGATCGAACCGGCGGGCTTTCTCGAAATAACTTTTAAGGCTTTCGTTCGTCACCATCACCCCTGCCCCGCGCAAGATCGGTAGGAACCGGCGCTGTCGAGATGCGCGAACGGGCCAGTTGGCGATGCCGGCGCCTCATCGGCAAATGCCGTTGCGCGGTTCGGCGCCAGGGGCGCAGCGTCCGACTGCGCCTTCACGTTACTGCTCCCCTCCCACTGCCACATGGCGCGGTTAAGCGGCCGGCGCGCGTAGCCGTCGCATTTGGGCAAGGGATAAGACCAAGAGGCGCAGCCGCTGAGGGCCGACGCCATGCAGAGCAATACGAACATACGCAACATGCACCCACCCGGCTGTGAAAATGATTCTCAGGAAACGGCGTCACCCAGCCCCGCCCGATCCGAAGTTACGTCCCGCCGCGCGGACACCCCGGCCGACGGCGCGGGCCGCATACCGGGTGCTCCGGGCGATCGTGCCTTCATGCGCGTCGCGCGCGGCGCCGTAGCCGTAGGTCAGTGATGCTCCGCCTGCGGCAAGCGCGGACGCGATGCTGGGGAGCTGGTAGAAGACGTAGAGAGCGGAAAGCGCGATGGCGCCGAGCGCGATCGGACGCATCAGCACGTCCGCATAGGATTCCATGGTGGCGAACGTGGCGTCGAGGCAGGTCACCAGGAGCGATCCCACCGCGACGACGAGCACCTGCAGGATGACGAAGTTTGCCATCTGGCCGATCCACGCCTCGGTGAACCGCCGCGTCGACTGGAACATGGCCAACGCGACGAAGATCGGACCTATGGCGAGGACGATGGCGAGCGCGACGCGGGCATAGAGCGACACCACATAGCCAATCGCCGCGACGATGAAGGTCATGACGATGACCACGAGCCCTGCCGCGCCGGTTAGGATGTCGACCGGCCAGGACCCTTTCGCCCAGATGTCGTTGGCGGATTTTTGCCCCTTGTCGAGGAGGGAATCGAAAGCGGAGGCGCTCGGCGCCGAGCCGGTGTTGAGGGCGCCGGAGATCTCAGTGGGCAAATCCTCGAAGAACACCTTCGAGACATAGGTCTGATAATTCGAGGCGTTCTGCACCAGCATCAGGATGATGGCGAGCTTCATCGCCCGGAATGCGAATTCCATGATCGGCTCGGGAATCGAGCCGCGCAGGACGAGGAAGCCGTAGAGGATGACATAAAGCGTCAGCGCGATGGTCAGCGGCCCCGTCACCCAGGAGCTGATCCCCGATGTCCCCGAGCTGATGAAGTCCTCGAGCGGCGTCTTGAACTGGTTATCGAGGAACGAGAAGACTTGATACATGCCCTACCCTCCCAGCGCCTTGTTCATGCGCTGAAGGCGGGCCTTGCCATCCGCTTCGGTCGCATTCTCGCAGTTGGGGGTTGCGGCGAGCTGCCCCGGATTCTCGCGGCACTTCGCCAGCTGCTCGGCACGCAAGGCATCATCGGCGAGATAGTCGCTGACGGTGTAAGCCCCCTCCCCCGGCTCGAAGCAAGCGGCAAGAGGAAGCATCAGGAGGAACGCCGCGATCCGCTTCATGGCAGCGCCGCGTTCATCGTGTCGACGCGCCTGCGCCAGTCCTCGGCCTTGCGCTGGTCGTCCACCTGGGCCTGGGCCTGCTGCACCATGCGCAGGCCTTGCATCCGCACCACATCGATCTGTAGGAACGCCGCTTCGGCTTGGAGACGCGCCTGCAGGTCCGCCACGTCTTTCGAGGTGCCGGCCGATGCGATCTGCTGCCGGAGCTGGTCGATGCCGTCGATCCGCTTGGTGGCGGCATCATAGATCTGCTGGCCAAGGCTCATCTGGCCGGCGTTCTTCTTCTGGATCCGAGACAGCTCCTGCGCGTAGAAATCGTTGGCGCTGGTCTGGTAGGTGGAATTGTCCTGCAGGAACTTGGACGCGGACTCGCCGAAGGCGCCTGAACCGGAGCCCTGGAGCAGGCCTTCGATCGCATTGAAGTCCTGGGGCAGCGCCTTGCGGATCGCGGGATCGTTGAGCACGCTCGCGACGTCGGCCATGTTTGTCAGCTTGTTCAGCGAACCGTAAAGCTGCTGTGCCTGCTGAAGCTGCTGGTTCAGGGTGTCGAGCTGCGACTTGAGCTGCGCGATGCTCTCCAGCTGCTTGGCGAGGGCTGCTTGGTCGATCACCGGAATGCCTTGGGCGTTGGCCGCTCCCACGAAGATGCAGAGCGCGGCTGCGGCCGCCAACAGCATGGTTCGCTTTGCCATCAGCCGGGACTCCTTCTTTGTTGGAATAGGGGGAGCCAGTCCTCCTGACCGCTGCCGACCTCCGCACGGATCGCGTCGGCCAGCTCGACATTGGCGGTGCGGCCGGAGAGGACGGCGAGCTCGTCGTCGAAGCCAGCGAGGTTCAGCTCGGCGACGACGCTGTTGTGCCCCTGCTTGACAATGAAGCGGCGGCTTTCAGGGGACAGCTCGCGCGCGATGAGCTGATATTCCCGCTCGGTGAGCTTGAAGCCGTCCACGTAATCGGCGTGGCTGCCACGCGGGTTCGGCATGAAGATCTGGGTCGGGCACTGCTCGATGATGGTGTGGGCGATCGGCGAGGCGATCGCATCGCGTGGGCTCTGCGTCGCGAAGAGCATGAGGCCGCCCTGCTTCCGGATGGTCTTGAGCTTGTTCTGGGCGAGGTCGCGAAATCCCTCGTCCAGCAGCGCCTTCCAGAACTCGTCGATAACGATGATGATGCGGCGGCCGTCGATCAGCTGCTCCACCCGGTGGAACAGGTAGGCCATGAGCGGCGTGCGGATCTCCTCATTGTCGAGGAAATCCGTCATGTCGTAGCCGAGGAACTTGGCGCCGATGCCAATGTCGTCGGTCTCGTTGTCGAAGACCCAGCCGAGGGGCCCTCCCCTCTCCCAACGCCGCAGCCGGGCGGCAATGCCCTCCGGGTCGGTGTTGTTGAGGAAGGTGCGCAACGCGCCGATGGTGCGCCGCTGGACCGGGAGGTCCGCGAGGCCGTCGACGGCGCCGGCGATGTCGCGCAGGTCACTCACGGAAAGCTCGCGCGACTTTGAGCCGACGAGCTTGGCGATCCATTGCGCCAGGAACACCTTGTTCTCCGGTGTGAGCTCAAGCCCCTTCAGCGGCGCGCAGCCGGTTGGCATCCCATTCTTCAGAGGCAGATACGTGCCGCCCGCCGCCCGCACGAAGAGATCGGCGCCACGGTCCTTGTCGAAGAACACCATGTGGGGATCGTGCTTCTCGAGCTGCGAGAGCATGAAGTTCAGGATAACGGTCTTGCCGGATCCAGAGGGGCCGCACACGAAGGTGTTGCCGAGATCGCCATGGTGGAAGTTGAAATAGAACGGCGAGCCGGAGGCCGTCTTGAGCATCGCGACGGCCGGCCCCCATTCATTGCCGTCCTTCCGGCCGACCGGATATGAGTGAAATGGCGACAGCGCGGCAAAGTTGCGCGAGGTGATCGCACCAGAGCGGGCCCGGTAGCGGAAATTGCCAGGCAGCTGCGCCCACCAGGCGGCTTCGAGGCCAAGGTCCTCGCGTGCCACGACGGCACCGCCGTTGGTCAGATGAGAGCGTGCCTTCGCCAGATTGTCGGTGAGGTCCTTCACCGATGGGGCGAAGACCGACAGCGTCAGGTGATGCTCGCCCAGCACGAAGCGATTGGATTCCAGTTCGTCCAGGGCGCCATCGAGCTCATCGACCTGCGAATTCGCCTTGTCGCCGGCGCTCACCATCTGGTTCTGCTTGCGTCCCAGGATGGTCCGGGCATCGGCCTTTGAGGCGAACGCGAAGGACTGCGTCAGGATGAGCTCGAACGGCGTGGTGAGGACGCCAGCGAGCATGCCGGGCCTGGTCCGGGCGGGATATTCCTTGAAGCTGAAGATCCCTGCATACCGGGTCTCAGCCTCATGGCGGATCTCCACCGTCTCGCGACCGATGATGACGCGGTCGGAATAGATCGCTGACGAAACCCGCCCCTCCGTGAGGGGCACTCGTTCCCGCCGGCCGCCGATGATCTGGTGCAGGACCTCACTCGGCTCGGAAAACAGAAGACCATCGTGTTCGTAGAGGGAAAGAACACGTGGCTGGAACCGCTTGAGGCCGGCCGTCACGTCGGTGACCTTGTCGCGCAACTGCTTGAGCGCCTCCTCGTCGAGCTCTACGCTCCCGCGGCGCGCCCGGCGAAGGCGGCCCAGGAGCTTCGAGATCTTCTCAGCGGGATCGCGGGTCGGATACCACAGCAGGGTCAGATAGAGGTCGTTGCGGAAGAGATCCTCCTCTACCATGCGGGCGCGATATTTCGCGTTCAGGGCAGCGGAGAAGGGATTGGCAAACGCTCCCTCGGGATAGTCGTTGTCGCGACGACGGAGGATGTGGGTCCAAAGCGCGAGGCGTTCGTCCGCGAGGTTGCGGTAGAGCGTGTTGAGGTCGCGATGAAGGCCGTTGAGTTCGAGCGGATCGGCCGTCTCGAACGATATGCCGTCGAGGGCAATCATGACCATCAGCGCCCGGGAATCGAGCGCGATCGTCGTCTCGTCCACGTGACGGACATACGGGATGAAGGTCTCGGGCTCGAGCTCGCGGGTTTTGAGAATGACGACGTTAGGCAAGGCCAAGGTCTCTTTCGTCGTAGCGCCTCACGAGCTTGAGGGGGGTCAGCGTGGTGCCGCCCCAGAAGGCCCCGTTGCGCGACCGGCCGCGAGTTTCGATCCACGCCATCAAGACGCGAAACATGTTGTGGTCATGCTTCACCAGCGTCTTGAAGACGAGATGGAAGACGAAGCCGACAAGGGCGTAGGCGATCGAGCCCGCAAGGATATAGAGGATCGTCGTCAGGATGACGTTGATGCCCATGGCCTCCATCGTCACGCCGGCGACCATGGCCGGCCGCGTGCAGGCCAGGAACAGCGTGTCCTCCTCAAGCGCCACGCTCTTCGCCATGGCCGTCACCCGCCGGAGATCGTCGTGACGAGCTGGGCGGCGCCGAAGATGATGCCGATGCCCAGCACCACATAGGCGGCCTTGCGCAGGTCGAGATAACCGAACATCCAGGCGATACCGACGACGATCACGGCGATCGTCGCGAGGAGCTTGGCGACGTTGCCCGTGAGCAGGGTGACGATGTTCTGAAGGACTGTCTCGATGCCGCCGGACGCCTGGGCGAATGCCGGCTCGGCCATCCCGATCGCGAAGACGCCAGCCATCAGTATGATGGCTAGGGCTGGACGCACGCGCACTTTTTCACTCATTCGGCTCACTCCGATTGTTCGTTCTGGAAGACGAGAACGGAGGACGTCCGCCCTGTCGCAAAAACATCCCAGGGCGCTGGCTTGGCATCGCGACGGGGGCCGGGCGACGCGGCAGCCGGCGGTGCCGATGCGGGTCCCTCCCCCACGCGATCTTTCGAGGCGGACGTGTTGGCTGGGTTGATCGCCAGCGAAACCAGCGTGGGCGCGAGGCGCGTTGCCTCGTCACGCACCTGCTTGTCGTAGCCGACCATCTCGCCAACCGAGGCGTCGCCGCGACCGTAATAGGCTTGCAGCATCATGGTGGCTGCATGCCCGGGGCTGACACCTCTGCCCATCGCCACACGGTAATAGCGGTCGAGCAGTCGGGCGGTCGCCTTGAGGTTCAGGCAGGGGTCGAATGCGTCGGCGACCGTGAGTTCGAGACGGCCAAGATCGTCGGCATTGATGCCGCCAAGACCGAGATCGACATCCTGGCGTTGCGCGATAAACGTGGTGGCCAGCTCGATGGCCTCTGCCTTGGTGTTCGGCGGGTCGCGCAGGGGCGTGCCGCTGTTGATGCGGATGGCGAATGGCGCGAAACCGCTTTCGAGGCTCACGACCGCCGAGAGGGTCTCGACCTGAACGGTCGGCGCGCAGGTCTGCGCGAGATCGGCGAAGGCAACGGGCATGAGCTAGAACCACACCCGCTGGGTGCCCGCACCGTCGATCATTACATCGACAAAATGAGGTTGCGCTCGGGCGCTCGGCTGAGCTGTCACGTAGGCCATGCACCGGTGCTGTCCGCCGCCCGACACCCAGCGTGCGGCGCCACTGCCGGCTCCGGCGCCGGATGTGCATTGGCTGCTGTCGACCACCTGGCGTGTCGCCGACACACAGGCCGCTTCTTGCCCTTGCGGGCCGAACCGGGCGGTCAGGCGGTAGCCGGTCTCGCAAGAATACGGTTCGTATCCGGGCCTGGAGGTCTGGAATCCGACGCCACTGCAGGTTGGAAAGGGGCGTCCCCTGGCGAGTTCGTTCCAAAGCCTCTGAACGGGAGGGACGCATTCGGCGAACTGCATGGGACCGCCCGGGTTCGAAAGGCAAAGGAGAACCTGACAGCCCCAATCGTCCGCGCGCGCTTTACTGCTGGAAATGCAGTAGGATGACAGCAATACGAATGCGCAGGAAAGCGCCCTGGCAGTAGGGGAATTCATGCCTTCCACCCTCCCGAAACGATCCCGGAAAGGCTTGTCGGCCGCAATCTCATGCCCGGTTAACTCTCATATACAGAGCAGTGAAGCCGATGCCAAGAGCACTTGACGCCGAATGGCGCAGCCTCTCGTTCTCGGCGCTTATTCTGCGGCTGATCCTCGACTATCCGCTCGACGATGAGACCCCTCAGTCGCGCCTGAAGCAAATTGGAATGATGAGCGTCCTCTATTATATGCATCAGGGCAATCAGCGCCTGACGTTAACCAATATAATTGAGGTGACGTCGCTAACACGCGGTGGTGTCACGGAGACGATTGATCGGCTTGTCAATCGTAAGATCTTGGCAGAAGCAATGGTTAAAAACTCGATGGGGCGAGGGCAGGCGCGCGAATTCAAGATTGCACCTGATATTTTCAAGAAGCTCCGCAGCCTACAGGGCGGTTGATGGAGCGGCGCAAAATTCCGGTCGACGGTCGGTATCATCTCAAACTATCGCAATTGTGATAGTATGGCGCCTCCGGTTGAGGTCATCCAGCCTTCATTCGGATCAGGCCGAATCGCGAGTAGGCAATGGTTGGTGGGACGAGGGCAAGGGTCGTCGGGACAAAGAGGGCTCGTACGGCTCCCCTCCCCTCGGCGTGCCGATTTTCAACCCGTGGACCGATGGCAACCAATCGAGATGACGGCCTCTGCTCGCCTTCCGGACGTCGCATGGCTCGAAGCCGTGCTCGCCAAGCTTGATCCGGCGTCGACCGATCCGGCGCTAGTCCCTACCCTCGTCCTGGCGTTCCCGGGCTTTGAATTCAGATTGGCCAAATCGGTGATGTTTATTGGCGCGATGCCCGCAACGTAATCCAGCCGGGCGGCACTTGGATCGGCGATCTGTAATTGAGCGTTCAAGCTCCTGACCACGATTCGGACTCAGAGGTCGCAGGCTTGGAGGAGGTGTTGCGGTGAGGTTGCGAAGATCTGAACCCGCCATTCTCGCGGCAGCACCGATGTCGGACATGCCGACGGTTTGCCGGGGGCTAAGTGGTCGGAGTCATTAGTGAATATTGTGAATCGGCGTGGAATAAGGGGTCTGACTCATTTTTGATGGAGTTCGAGATTCGTCTGGCGTTGATTTTGAGATTGGAATCAACACCATGCGACACTCACTCCGACCTTCGATCCTGGTCCCGCGCGGCTTCGTGGTGGATGATGTCAGCAGCGACAGCGCGGGCACGCTGATTACGGTTCGCGCGGTTGGCAAGGCGAGTTCGTGCCCGGGATGCGGGAGAACCTCGGAGCGGATACACAGTCGCTATCATCGGCATCTGACGGATCTGCCGATGGCGGGCAAACCGGTTCGGCTCGTCGTCCGGGCGCGGCGTTTCCACTGCGACACGGTGCTCTGCGGCCGGCGCATCTTTGCGGAGCGCTTCGACGACAAGGTTTTGGCGCCGTGGGCGCGGCGGACTGCCCGGCTCGACCACATCGTCCACCACCTGGGGCTGGCGCTGGGCGGGCGGCCCGCGGCGAGCTTCGCCCGCAGGTTGATGTTGCCGGTCAGCAATGACACCCTGCTGCGGGTCGTGCGGCGCCGTGGCAACCGGCATTTCGTCCCACCAACGATCATCGGGATCGACGACTGGGCGTGGCGGCGCAACCAGCGCTATGGCACGATCATCTGCGACCTTGAGCGCCGCAGGACCATCGCTCTGTTGCCCGACCGGGAGCCTGCGACAGCGCAAGCGTGGCTCACCTGCCAGCCGCAGATCACCATCGTCGCTCGTGACCGCGGCGGGGGCTATGCCACGGCTGCAGCCAAGGCGCTGCCGACGGCCACGCAGGTGGCGGACCGCTGGCACCTGATGGAGAACGCCAGCCGTGCCTTTCTCGACGCGGTACGCAAATCCATGCGTCTGGTGCGAGCCGCGATCGGAGCCGCGACCATCGACCCTGATCTGCTCACGGCCGCCGAGCGGCTACAATATGAGGGGTATCTTCGTCGGGAAGACGCAAACGCGGTCATCCTCCGCTTGGCGAAGGACGGGATCGCGATCAAGGAGACCGTGCGCCGCTCTGGGCATAGCCGTGGCCTTGTCCGCAGGATCCTGCGCGGCGAGCGCACGGACGTGTTCCGCTCCCGGGAAAGTTCGCTGGAACTGTACCTGCCGTGGCTCGAGGACAGGTGGGCAGCCGGCGAACGCAACGGCGCGGAGCTGTGGCGGCGCCTCAAGCGCCAAGGCTTCCGCGGTTGCCTTCGGGTCGTCACCGAGTGGGCGGCACGTCGTCGGCGCGCCGAACGGATGGACAATGATGCACTCACCCGAACGCCTTCGGCGCGCACCATCGCGCGCCTCATGACCGTTGGCCGGGACCGCGTGTCCAAATCCGAGAGCGTCACGATCGCGGCGATCGAAGCCGCCGTGCCGCTCCTCGTCGAGGCGCGAGAAATCATCGCCGCGTTCCAGGCCATGATCCGCAAGAAGATTGTCGCAGAGCTCGAGCCATGGCTCGAGCGGGCCAGATCCAGCCTGGTCGCGTCATTCGCCAACGGCGTCGCCAAGGATCGGGCCGCGGTGGTTGCCGCCATCACCTCACCCTGGTCCAACGGGCAAACCGAGGGCCAGATCACCAAGCTCAAACTCGTCAAGCGCCAGATGTACGGCAGAGGAAAGCTCGATCTCCTTCAGGCCCGCCTCGTAGGCGCTCCATAGATCTTCTTCGCCAAAACTGCGTCAGACCCCTTCTTGGACGCCGATCCGGGGTCCCCTTCCAACGCCGTTTGACACCCCGACGAGCCCGTGGTCCGGGGCGCCCTCGCCGACATCTTCGATGCTCTCATCGCGACCCTCTCCGAAACCCGGCTCGAACCCGACCTCGAGGACCTGCTCTGGTCGACCGTCAACCTGTTCCACCGCGCGGCGGGCCGTGTACAGCGCGAGCTCGACCGCAATGAGGACGACCAGCGCAAGAGCCAGCAGGAGCAGGACGGCTCGGAAGTGCGCTCCGTCGAGCTCGAGCGCCTCATCGCCGAGGGCACGACCATGATCGAGCGCCGCGAGACAATGGAGTTCTTTCGCGAACACGCGGCCGACCTCTTCGAGGCCCATGTCGGATCGGTGTGGCATCCGAGGACCGGCTCGAAGGTCAACCATCGCAACCTGACCGCTGCGGTCATAGACAGCCGGGACTTCCTCGCCGCCAAGCGCCGGGTCGGGATCGAGCCCCTGATGCCGGCCGGCGTGAAGGTCGCCTTCGCCGGCGGGCTCGACTGCAACGACTACCAGGCCATCTGGGACGTGCTCGACAAGGTGCATGCCAAGCATACCGACATGGTGCTGCTCCATGGCGGATCGACGAAGGGCGCGGAGTTCATCGCCTCGAGGTGGCCGATGCGCGCAAGGTGCCGCAAGTGTCCTTCAAGCCGGACTGGACGCGGCACGCCAAGGCGGCGCCGTTCAAGCGCAATGACGAATTGCTCAAGGCGCTGCCGATCGGCGTCGTGGTCTTCCCAGGCTCCGGGATCACCGACAACCTCGCCGACAAGGCGAAGGCGATGGGCATCCCGGTCTGGCGGTTCGGGGGCGGCGCGTGAGCGTCGTTTCCCTTGAAATCATGGGAAACATGGATATCATGGAAAGCATGGATATTAGCGCGGAGGTTTCACATGCGCGCCTTCACCACCAATGACCTCAACAAGCAGGTCGGCGAAGTCACCGATGCCGCGGCGAAGTCGCCGATCGTCATCACGCGGTATCGCAAGCCCCGCTTCGTCATGATGAGTTACGAGCACTACCAGAAGATCAGGGGCGAAGGCGACCCCCGCCGCGCATACGCCGCCGGCGAGACGCCGGACGACGTCGCCTCGCTGTTCTCGGCCGAGCTCGACCGTCTGGCGACGGGCGAAGGCTACGACGATGACCGGTGACCTGCGTCCCGGCACGATCATCCAGTATCCGTATCTCTGGAAGTGGCAGCAGGAACACGGCGAGACCGAAGGTCGCAAGGATCGACCCGTCTGCGTTATCCTCGCAGTGCGCGGATCGGACGGTCTGACCCACCTTGCGCTCCTGGCGATTTCAAGCCGCCAGCCGGGCTCCGAGCAGGTTGCGATCGAGGTTCCCGAAATCGAATGCCGGCGCGGCGGGCTCAGCGATCTCAAGCGGGCCTGGATCACCGTCAGCGAGTACAACTACGATATCGTCGAGCGGTCCTTCTATCTCGATGCGGGCGAGCCCCTGCTGGGACGCTTCAGCCGCTCCTTCATGATGCAGCTTGCGAGCGCGGTGTCTCCCCTCTTCCGGGCCGGACAGGCGCGCATCGATCGGACCGACTAGCGGCCGTTTCGGACTTGCCGAAAGGCTTCTGTGCCGGCCGAAAGGCGCGTCGGGCACTTCCCTCACAGCGGTTGCTGAGCGACCACGCATTGGTGCGGTTTCGGCTGCGGTTTTGTCGGGATAGCGATGATCCGGTCGGGATTGCGCGGGCGCCTGGCTTGCTGTCCGGGATGCAGCCCGCGCCACGGCGCGGAGGCGGCGCGAAGGCACCTGCCTGGGCGTCGATCTGTGGTTCGAGCGGGCGCCGGCGCGGCGCCGTCGGCGTGATCGAGCAGCGCGGACCGGATGTCCGTCGGCGGCCGTGAGCGTCGGCGTCCTGACTGGCGGTGGCCGGGACGGGGAGCGAGCGCTGCGGTGCGGGTCCTGCCTAGCGAGGCGAGGCGAGGGTGGGCGTGGCCTGGTCGCGGGGTCTCCTTTGGTCGGTGGCTTCGAAGCCCATCCCCTCCTCTTTGCCGCCTGTGTGCGGGTCTCGGCCGCCTAGTGCCGTCAACCCTGCTGGCCACACCGCGATGCGGGCATCGCGGGGACCCCGACCGGGGGTTCCCCTGCGCTGCGCTCCGGTGACGACGGCGCCCGGCCCCTTCCTTGTGCAGCGTCATCGGGGATGGTCCCCGAGCAACTCGCCAAGGAGACTTCCCATGGCCACGATCGCAACCCTCACCCAGAAGGCGGACGGCAACCTCGAAGGCACGCTCGCCACCCTCAACGTCACCGCGCCGATCGCGCTGGTGCCGAACACCCGCAAGGCGAAGGACAACGAGCCGGACTACCGGGTGATCTCGCGCAAGAACGGCTTCGAGCTGGGCGCCGGCTGGAACCGGATCTCGAAGACCACCGGCGAGGAGTACATCTCGGTCTCGCTCTCGGCCCCCGAGTTCGGCACGATCTACGGCAACGTGGCGCCGGCGCCGGGCGAGGAGCCCAACAAGAAGGTCATCATCTGGAACCCCGCCAGCTGACCCCGAAGTCGCCGGCCCCGCCACAAGGCGGGGCCGGCGACTTTCCAAGTGAAGCTTGATTCGACCGTGCGCTGAACCGCTTATCTCGCTGGCTTGCGAACAATTGCATGAATTGCGACAACGGCTGACGACGCGCTCGATCTGCTCCGTCTCTTTGACAGCCGTGCAAAGCGAGAGAATATTCAATAAATACAACAACATATTCCTTGCCGCGACGCTTTGCCTGCACGCCGCGATTCAACGAGCGCCGTTAACTTCTCGTTAACTTAAAACCGATTGCCGCTGCGAGAGAATCGGGCATAATTCCCGCTTGAAATGATAATTCGTTCGGAAAAGCGTTATTCTGAGAATCGGCGAAAATGACTATGGCGATGCCCGCTGAGGACTTTGATGGGTTCAGCTTCCACGAGACCATTCTCCAGCAAGGAGAACTGATCTCGGACAAGCTGAACATGCTTCGAATTGAGCACTACCCTCCCGATGCCACGAAAGGGCTGCGGCAGTTCTCGCTCGCCGAGGTGGCGTATTTTTTGGGCGTGACGCAGTCGAACGTCAAGAAGCTGCATCTCGACGGGAAGGGTCCGACTCCTACCACCTCCGTCTCAGGGCGTCGGACATACACCGCGGAGCAGATGCTGGAGTTGAGGCAGTATCTCGACCGACACGGTCGGGCGGACTTCAAGAAGTATGTTCCCTACCGAAGGGCGGGAGAACACCTCCAAGTGATCTCTGTCGTGAACTTTAAGGGCGGCAGCGGAAAAACCACCACAGCAGCTCATCTTGCCCAGCACCTGGCTCTCACCGGTCATCGTGTGCTTGCGATCGATCTCGATCCGCAGGCTTCGCTTTCCGCGCTGCATGGCATTCAGCCAGAACTCGACAAGAACCCCTCGCTGTACGAAGCGCTCCGCTACGACGAAGCCAAGAAGCCAATCTCGGAGGTGATCCGAGCAACCAACTTTCCTGGACTCGACATAGTGCCGGCGAATCTCGAGCTTCAAGAATACGAGTACGACACACCGCTGGCTGCCACTAACAAGGCAACTTCGGATGGTCGTATGTTCTTCACCCGTATTACTGACACTTTGAAAGAGGTCGACGATCGATACGATGTCATCGTCATCGATTGTCCGCCGCAGCTTGGCTATCTCACGCTTACGGCTCTTACAGCGTCTACGTCGGTCCTGATCACAATTCATCCGCAGATGCTCGACGTGATGTCCATGAGCCAGTTCCTACTCATGCTTGGGGGTATCCTGCAGTCGATCAGCAAGGCAGGTGCCCAGGTCCGTCTGAAGTGGTTTAGATATCTGGTCACTCGATATGAGCCGACTGATGGTCCGCAGGCTCAGATGGTCGGATTCATGCAAGCTCTGTTTCCAAAGCAGATGCTTAAGAACCCGATGTTGAAGTCCACAGCGATTTCAGACGCCGGTATAACGAACCAATCGCTCTATGAGGTCGAACGCTCCCAGTTCGTCCGGGGGACCTATGATCGCGCTCTCGAGGCCCTGAACGCCGTAAACGAGGAGATCACGACGCTCGTCCACAATGCATGGGGTCGCAAATGAGCTCTGTTTTGACAGCCGTGCAGAAGTCCGAAATGGCTCCATGCATCAATAGGTTGCTCCCGATCATAGGAGGTCGCCATGGCTCGTAAGAACCTGCTGGCAAGTGTGACCGGTCAGGAGACGACGAACGCCGGTCACGAAGCTAGGTCCGAATATGCCAGTCGCGGCGCATCGCGCTCGATGATGCTGTCGATTGAGGAAATGGCTGAGAACGCCAAGAAGATGATTGCTGGCGAAGCCGTCGTCAGCCTTGATCCGAATTTGGTCGATGGATCCTTTGTCTCCGACCGTATTGAGGATGACGAGGAAGAATTCGCCCTGCTCAAGCGGGGGATAGAAAAGGAAGGTCAACTGCAGCCAATCCTCGTGCGACCTCACCCCGAGGTAGACGGTCGGTTTATGATTGTCTTCGGGCATCGTCGAACCCGGGCTGCCAAAGAGCTTGGTATCCCTGTTCGAGCAGTCGTGAAGAACCTCGAGGCGATCGCTCACATCGTTGCCCAAGGGCAGGAGAACTCCCGCCGCGCAAACCTGTCCTTTATGGAAAAGGCGCTGTTTGCCGCGAAGTTGCTCAGCATGGGGCAGAGCAAGGAAACGATTAAATCGGCCCTGAGCATCGACGACACGTTGCTGTCGAGGATGTTGTCCGTGGTGGAGTCGGTGCCTTCCGCGGTGATCGATGCGATTGGAGCGGCGAAGTCTGTTGGTCGAGACCGATGGGAGGAGCTCAAGAAGCTTCTCGCTCACCCTAAGAACGCGGAGTTCGCGGGCGAATTGGTTGGGACAAATGACTTCCAAGCGCTCGAAGGCACAGAACGCTTCAACCATCTCCTCACGGAGCTGAAGCGTGTACGCAAAGTGGCGCGCAAATCAGCCCACGATCGCGGATCAGGAGCATGGGCTCCCGACGACCAGATGGTGGCCGCCAGTTATCGTAACACCGGAAAAACCTTCAGCCTCTCGCTCACGTCGAAAGATGCGAGTGAGTTCGGCCAATTCATTTCGTCCAACCTCGAGACGCTTTATCGCGACTTCAAGGAGACGAAGGTCCGCAATCAAGGAGATTAAACCGCAAAAGAAAAAAGCCCCCGAACGTCGCCGCGCGGAAGCCTTTTCTTTGATCTAAGCACCCAAAGAATCACATTTCCGCGAATCACTGTCAAGCGTTTTAGGCGTCGATTTTCGGCGAGCGGATTTCTTTTGCCTCATCGAAGGTGAAAGAACGTGGAACCACATCTATCGACGACGCCCTTTGGGCGGCGAACGCTGACGCTCGCCCATGTGGCGAACCAGGCGATCGCAAAGTCACGGCCGCCTGAAAAGGCGGTTCACAAATGGCACGTCTATCAGACGCTCTGCATTGCCAGAGTCACGCTCGGTGTGTCCGAACGCGCATTGTCGGTGCTAAACGCGCTGCTGACGTTTCATCCAGAGACCATGCTGACGGGCGAAGACCTGATCGTCTTTCCCTCGAACGATCAGCTGGCGCGGCGGGCGCACGGCATGCCGGCATCAACCTTGCGCAAGCACCTGGCCGTCCTGGTTGACGCCGGGCTCATCATCCGCCGCGATAGTCCGAACGGGAAGCGCTACGCCCGCAAGGGCCGCGATGGCGAGGTAGCGATGGCCTTTGGGTTCGATCTCGGGCCGCTCGTAGCGCGCGCCGAAGAGTTCGAACGGATTGCCGAGGCGATCCTGGCGGCCGAGCGCGAGCTGAAGCTCGTGCGTGAACGCATCACCATTTGCCGGCGTGACATTGCGAAGATGATCGCGACGGGCCTGGAGGAGGGGGTGCCGACGACGCGGGCAGGGCAGGGGCCGAGCGACTGGACAGAGATCCACGGGCTCTTCCGCGCCATCATGGCTCGGATTCCGCGGAGTGCCACACTAACAGAGCTCGAGCCGATCGCCGAGGAACTCACCCTACTGGCGGATGAGATCCTTATGTTGCTGGAAGCCCATACAAAAACAGAGAAAATGAGCGCCAATGAGTCCACATTTGAGCATCACAAACAAAATTCAAAATCAGACTTCCTAATTGAACTTGAACCTACTCTCCGAGAAGAGAGGGGGGAGAGGGCAGTGCCAGAACCCCAAACGCCGCGGATGCCGGAAGGGTGCTACCCCTTGGGGATGGTTCTCGAGGCTTGTCCCGATATTTGCGACTACGCCAAGACAGGGATTTCGAACTGGCGGGATTTTATGGCAACCGTTGCCGTGGTCCGGCCCGTGCTGGGGATCAGTCCGAGCGCCTGGGAGGAGGCGCGGACCGTTATGGGCGAAGTTCAGGCTGCTGTGGTGGTTGCGGCGATCCTGCAGCGCGGCGCCGCGATCAACAGCGCCGGTGGCTACATCCGCGATTTGACGAAAAAGGCACAAGCCGGAGGGTTCTCCCTTGGTCCGATGCTGATGGCCCTGATCGGCAGCCGAAAGCGCGACAAGAAGCGGGCTTGAGAAGGCGGCACCGTCGTTCCGCTGCGCCTTGCGGGATTACCGGGATTTCTGTATATTACAGAACATTGGAGATTGGCCATGACCGCGACCGTTACCGCCGGTGAGGTCTCGAAGAACTTCGGCGCCTATCAGGATGCCGCCGTGCGCGAGCCGGTGATCATCACCAAGAATGGGCGCCCGCGCACCGTTTTGATAGCCTATGAGGATTTCATCCGGTTGTCCAAGCGTGATCGGCGGGTTCAGCGTACGGTCGAGTTGAGCGACGTCGAGATCGCGGCGGTCGAGCGGTCGGAGATGGAACCTGGCCACGAGGATCTCAACGCCGAGCTCGGTCCGCATGCTGCCGACTGACGTTCGGATAGGCTGCGTTTTTCGCTATTCGTACCTTTGGCATCGCCAACATATCGAAGGCCGCGAAGAGGGCGACAAGGATAGACCGTGCCTCGTGCTGGCGATCGTCACGACGGAGGAAGACGGCTCGCCGATTGTTCGTGTGCTGCCGATCACTCATAGTCCGCAGGCCGGCCCCGATGATGCCATTGAGATTCCGAGACCGGTCAAGCTGCGGCTTCGGTTCGACGACGAACGCTCCTGGATCGTCTTGAACGAGAGCAACCGCTTCGTGTGGCCGGGCCGGGCCCGGACCTGCGGCCTGTCGACAGCGATAGCGGCTACTACGGGGCCATCCCGCCGGCGCTGTTTGATGAGGTCAAACGTCGCTTCGTCGCGCTCGCCCGCGGCCAGGCGCACGTCAGCGTCCCACGAAGCGAATGATGCCTGCAGATCGCTGAGAGGGGAGGGGGCTCGCAGCCGCCTTCGGGCTTGCCGCCTATAGTCCGGCCGCCTTGGTGAGGTTGACGCGGAAGCGGTCGCGGCGGCGCTGGTAGCGCCGCGTCATTTCGGCCGAGGCGTGGCCGAGCTGCTTCTGCACGTAGCGCTCGTCGACCTCGGCCGAGGAGGCGAGACCGGCGCGCAGCGAATGGCCGGAGAATTTCAACTCCCGCTCGCCCTCGGTGAGATCCGCCCGCACGCCGGCGGCGAGCGCGGTGCGCTTGACCAACCGCGCCACCTGCTGGTCAGTGAGACGATCCGGACCGACGTCCTTGCCCTGGCCGGTGACCCGGCGGAACAGGGGTCCGTGACCGATCTTCGCCAGCTTGAGCCAGGTCTGGACCGCGACGACCGGGCAGGTGGAGTCCGACGAGCCGCGACCGATCTCGACCTCGCGCCAGCCGTTCTTGCCGCGCAGAGTAAGCAGCATCCCATCGTCGAGGAACTCGACCCAGCCGCGGCCGTCCTCGGTCTGATCGCGACCGGCATCGAGCGCGACGATTTCGGACCGCCGCAAGCCACCGGCAAAGCCGAGCAGCAGCATGGCGCGGTCGCGCAGGCCGCGCAGCGTGCCTCGCTCAAGCGTCTCGAGCATGGCGATGACGTTCTCGGGAAGCACAGCTTCCTTCTGCACCGGCGGACGGCCATGGGTATTGCGGATGCCGGCCAGCACGGTGGCGATATGACGATCGGCGCGGTCGAGCGGCGTGCCGCGCTGGACAAAATTCCAGCTAAGGGCCGACAGCCGCCGCTCGATGGTCGAGACCGCGTTCGGCTTGCCCCCCGGAATGGCGGCGCCAGAGGCACAAGCTGTGATGTAGAGCCCGACCACCTGAGGGGAGGGCGGGAACAGCTCGAGGCCCTGCCGCCGGCACCAGCCGGAGAAATGCTTCCAATCGGCGTCATAGGCCCGGCGGGTGTTCGCCGAGCTCGCCGCATCGACATAGTCCCGCGCCCGTTCGGTGAGGCGCTCAAGATGTGCGGGGAGGGCAGGGGAGGGATTCTCGGCGACTCCTGTCACCCGACCGACGATCTGCGCCGGCGCGTCGTCGTCGGTCGTCAGGGTGGCGCCGTCGGATGGCCCAGATGTCATGTGCTTGCCTCCCATGGATTGATCACCGACGCGCCAGTGTCCTCGAAGTCAGCGACATTGTGGGTGACGAGAATGAGGTCGTGGACGATGGCCGTCGCCGCGATCAGCCCGTCGATGTCGCCGCGCGGGCGGATCGCAACGATCCGCCCGCACTCGACCGAGATCGGGTCGGTGACCGGCAGGATGCGCTCGGCATGATCGTGGCGGATCTTGCGCAGCCACTCGGCGAGGTGGCCCGCGGCCTTCGGGTCCGACCTTTGCTTCAAGGCGATGCCGCGCATGATCTCGCCGAGGGTCAGGGTGCTGAGATGGACGCTGAGCGGATCCACGCCGCGCAGCCAGGAGGTCGCCTGCGGCGAGCCGCGACGGGCCTCCGAGATGATGTTGGTGTCGACCAGGTACATCAGAGCGCGACGCCGCGGCTCGGGGCGCTGGTGCGCGTTTCGACCGCCTCGGCGAAATCCTCGTCCCAAGCCGGCCCGGAGAGCAGATCGTCGACCAGGCTCGGCCGGTTGGCGCGCAGCGCATCGTAGTCGGCGGCCGAGAGCACCACGGCGGCACGCTCGCCGCGCAGCGTGACGATCTGCGGTCCCTCGGTGCGGGCCTTCTGCACCACCTTGGAGAACTGGTTCTTGGCGTCCTGTAGCGGCCATTCCATTTCTGTGGTCTCCTAGCTAGACTGTCTAGCTATATAGGCGGCGAGTCCGACGGGTCAAGCAGTCCATTTTCCAGCGAATAAGGGCCATTTCGGCCGGGTTCGCTGGACTCTCTCTATAAGGAGAAAAACGAACGATAATACAACATTATCGGTCGTTAATTGTTTGCGACAGGGCGTGCGCTTAATGCCAGTCTCTATAGGAAAAACCGCACAGCGCAGATAAGGTGCGCACATGGATTTCGCGTCGATTCCCGCCTCCGGAGCGCCCTGGACCGTGCCGGCCGTGCCGGGCTGGGCGGTGCCGCGCGGCGCGGTGGCGGACCCGGCCGAGGCCGCGTTTCTGGCCGGCGCGGCATTGAATGCGTTGGATAATCTGGTGCGCGCGAACCCGTCTTGGGCTGGCGCCTGGCGCGCCCGGCTGGCGCTGATCTGCGCCGCGGCGGCCGCCCGCCAGGCCGGGCGAGCGGAGGATGAAAGCATGCTCCGGGACGCATGGTATCTGCGCCCGGCCGATGGCGATCCCGGGCCCGCGGGGCGAATGCTGGCGGCGTGGCGGCGCCTGGCGGAGTGCTCACCCGGCGTCGACACCACGGCGCTCCAGTCGGTGTGCACGCTGCTGGGCCTCAGCTGGAGCGCGGAGCTTGCGTCGCTTCCGGACGAGATCGATCGGCAACTCGCCGCCGGCCGGCCGGCGCCGCTGGCCGCCGCGGCGATGGTCCGCGCCGTCGAGACGGCGCAGCCGGGCGCCCGGCTGCTCGGCTGGTGGTTGGCCGACCAGGTGCTGGCGCTGCGGCTGCGCTGGCCGCTGTCGGTGCCGCTGCTGATGGCCGACGCCGGCGGGCCGCGCCGGGCGAGCAGGGGAGGGGGCTTCCCAGCGGACGGCGACGGCCTCGATGCCGCCGTCTGTGTCGCCGTTGCTCAGGGCGCCGCCCGCGCTTGCCGGCTGGCCGCCGAGATTGCGCCGCGCGCCGCCCGCCTCGACGCCGTGGTGCCGAAGCTGCGCGCCAAGGGCGCCGGCGACGCGGTGCGCCGGCTGTTGGACGACGACGTCGTCCCCGGCACCTTGCAGACCGCCGCGCTCTCCCGCTTCGCGGCGCGCCGGCTGTTTGACCGGCTGGTCGCGCTCGGCGCCGTGCGCGAGCTCTCCGGCCGCTCCAGCTTCAAGCTCTACGGGCTGTGACATGGCCCGCCGCCCGCGCGCATCCGAACCATTCGACACCGAGCTGGCGCACCTGCCAGCGGAGCTGCGCTGGCGCGAATGGATGGGCCGGGTCGAAGCGGTGATCTTTGCCGCGCCCGAGCCGGTGCCCCGCGAGGTACTCGCCCGGGTGGTCGGCCGCGACTGCAGCCTCGATTTGCTTATCGACGACATCCGCGCCGAGCTGCGCGGCCGGCCCTATGAGCTGGTGGCGGTCGCCGGCGGCTGGCAGCACCGCACCCGCAAGAACTTTGCCGAGGCGATCCAGGTGGCCACCGGTCTCGGTACGGACGATCCCAAGCCACTGTCGCAGTCCGAGGCGCTGGTGCTGCTGTGTGTGGCGTATTTCCAGCCGATCACCCGTGGCGAGCTCAGCCAGTTCTTCGGCCGCGAGATCAGCCGCGATACCATTGGTCACCTGCGGCGGCTCGGCTTCCTCGCCGCCGGTCCGCGCTCGCCCCAGCCGGGGGCGCCCTACACCTATGTGACGACCAGGGAATTCCTCTCGCATTTCGGCTTCGACACGCTGCGCGACCTGCCGGACATGGAGGCGCTCGAGGATGCCGGCCTGCTCAGCAAGGACATGCTGCTTGCGGGGGATATCCCGCTCGGGCTCATGGCGGGCGATACGGACGACGGGGAGCCGGAGGAGGTTGAGGCCGACGAGGAGAGCTGAAAGCTCTCGCCGGTCTTCTGACCGTTTAGCCTAGGACCACGATGATTGGTCCTGCGGCAGCCGATGATCGGGATCGTGGACCATGACCGTGTCGTCAGCGAGAAGATTGGCTGGAAAGATCATCAGGTTGGTGCCGCCGGCATGGCGAAGTGAGGGAAACAGGATGCCGCGAAGCCCGGCAGTGATCACTCGATCAGCGAGCTTCCAGGATGGGGGGACTTTTCCGTCGATGCGGGCAATGCAGCGCCACGCACAATCCCAGTCCTTCCAGGCGTCATCCCAGACGCTCGGATCGAATCCTTGGGACAGATCCGCGACTTCGCCGAGCGTGACCGTGTAGGCGGCAAGGGTTGCCGGCGGCGTGATGCTGGCGCCTTGCCGGTATTCTTCAAGGGCTGTCTGCGGCGCGCGGGAGAGATAAAGAGCCTCGACGCCGGGCCGGTTAAACCGGCCACCATCTATAGCGGCACCCGCGCCGCTCGTCGGCACGAACGCCCATTTAGGTGTTAGATAGCGGTGGAATATCTCGTCCGGACCGAGGCGGGCGATCTTCACCCACGGGCTCCGTTCTCGAGATCGCGGATGAAGGCCAGCACCGCCTCTACCTGGCCATCGGCCACGAGCTCAGCCGCCGTGCGATGCCCATAATCGGCGATCGGCTCGTTCCGGTACCAATAAATCGCCTTGTCGATATCCCCGGTGAGTTCCGTGGTTGCCGAGATCACCTTCACCATTTCGCGCATCCGTCCCTGCAGCCGCTCGGAAGAGGGGTTGCGCAAGGTGTTGCGATGAACGCCGGTGAGCTGGGCTAGGTTGGCAACGTTGACGCCGAGTGCCTTAGACAGGCGCTTCGGCGAGATATAGGGCGTCCGGGGCTCCTGAAGGCTGTCGACGAAGCCGGAAACCATTGCAGTGTGAGCTAGCTGAGCCTGGGCCATGGCAGAACCTCGCTTGTGTCATGCACAATATATGCACATTTCAAAGCACATCAAGGTGCGGCTCTGTCCAAGGCGGTCGATAGGCGTTCCACTGCGAAGTCGGGTCAGGGCTGCCGGACTATGGTGCCCACGATATTGACGAGAATACGCGCAGCGGTGAGCGCCGACAGGCCCTCTATGTCGAAGACGGGCAGGTTGATTTCAAGGGCAAGGCGAAAGCCTTCGCCCGGACGTACGCCTTCATCTCGGCCATCCTGCCGTTCACGAACGCCGAATGGGAAAAACTCTCGATCTTCCAGAATTTCCTCGCGCCCAAGCTGCCGGCTCCGCGGGAGGAGGACCTCTCAAAGGGCATTCTCGAAGCGATCGACATGGATAGCTACCGGGTCGAGAAGCAGGCCGCGCAGCGGGTGCAATTGGCGGATCAAGATGCCGAGATCGACCCTGTTCCCACCGATGGCGGCGGCCACAAGGCGGACCCTGAACTCGACCGGCTGTCCAATATCATTCGCGGTTTCAACGATCTGTTCGGGAACATCGCCTGGGAGGACGGCGACCGCATCCGGCAACTGATCGCAAACGAGATTCCGAACAAGGTGGCCGCGAACGCCGCCTATCAGAATGCAAAGCAGAACTTAGACAAGCAGAACGCTCGCATTGAACACGACAAGGCGCTCGGGAGCGTCATCATTGGGTTGATGAAGGACGACACGGAACTGTTCAAACAGTTCAGCGACAATCCTGAATTCAAGCGATGGCTCGCCGATACCATCTTCTCGGCGACATATGACCGGCCGGCGTCACCGCCGCCGTGAGACCGGGGACGTGCCAAGGGCCGATGACGAGACAGACGGGGAATGACGGCGATGCCGGTGCGCAGGGGGCAATAAGCTCGAACGCTGGGAGATCGCCCTGATCAAGGCCATGGTTGCCGATGGGCGATGGCCGAACGATCAGGATATCCTCGCTCACTTCAGCGCGCCGCCGCCGAGGCGGCGATCAGCGCGGGACAGGTGGGGATCCCCCATGGGGCGGGGCCTCCATCGCGCGCTTTCCCGATCGATCAGGCCACCCGCGATCATGCTGATCGTTCGGAGACGCCGGCGGATATCGTGTCCCCGCCAATCCTTCGCGTCGCGATCTTGCTCAACTCGCACAGCCACAGCACCGAACTCGACACCGCGGCACAGAACAGCCAGTCTCCAGCGCCCAGGCTGACGGTCGAGAACGCCTCCTGCAGGACGGGCGTATAGACCACGAAAGCGTGCAGCAGCAGCGAAAGCACAACGGCCCCCCAGAGCCAGTGGTTCGTGAAGAGGCCATGGAATGCGCTGCGATTGTCGGAGCGCGCATTGAAGACGTTGAAGAGCTGGAACATCACCAGAGTGGTGAAGGCCATGGTCTGGCCATAGGCGAGCGTGCCCGTGCCTTCGATCATTCCTCCAGGCAGCGCGGCGTCGAGCACGAGCAGCGTGCCGACCGCCATGATCGCGCCGACAAGGAAAATGCCACCCCACATCCGGCCCGTGATCACGCCTTCGCCGCGCGGGCGTGGCGGCCGGCGCATCACATCGTCGTCGGCGGGATCGACACCGAGAGCCAGCGCCGGCGCACCGTCGGTGACCAGATTGATCCACAGTATCTGCGTCGCCAGGAGCGGGAGCACGACGCCTCCGGTCGCAGCGCCGGTCAGTCCGATCATGTCGGCGAGGAGAATGCCGAAGAACATCGTCATGACCTCCCCGATATTCGACGACAGGAGGTAGCGCAGAAACTTCCTGATGTTGGAGAAGATCGCCCGCCCCTCTTCGATGGCAGCGACGATGGTGGCGAAATTGTCGTCCGCCAGCACCATGTCGGCCGCTTCCTTGGAGACGTCGGTGCCGGTGATCCCCATAGCGACGCCGATATCGGCGGCCTTCAGCGCGGGGGCATCGTTGACGCCGTCGCCCGTCATCGCCACCGTCTCACCCGCGCGCTGCAGCGCTTTGACAATCCGCAGCTTGTGCTCAGGATTGACCCGCGCATAGACGGAAACCTCCTGAACCGTTCGGTCCAGTTCCACCTCGGTCATGGCCGCGAGCTCTGCGCCGGTGACGGCGCGGCCTCCCGAGGTGATGCCAAGCTCGGCGGCGATGATCCCCGCGGTCACGGGATGATCGCCGGTGATCATGATGGAGCGGATGCCCGCAGCCTGCGCCCGCGTCACCGCCTCGCGCGCTTCCTGGCGCGGCGGGTCGATCATGCCGATCAGGCCGATGAAGACGAGATCGTGCTCCACATCCTCCTCGAAGGCGTCACGGTCGGAATGGTCGGCCGGCAGCAGGCGGAAGGCGACGCCAAGCGTGCGCAGCGCCTCCTGGGCGAGTGCGTCGTTGCTCGCCATGATCTCGGCCCGGCGCGCATCGGTGAGTACGACGGCGTCCCGGCCGACAAGTTCATCGGTGCAGTGCGCGAGCAGAATATCCGGCGCGCCCTTGGTCACGGCGATCAGACGCTCGGGCCGCTCGGCATCGGTGTGGACCGTGCTCATCAATTTGCGTTCGGAGGAAAACGGCACCTCGCCGACCCTTGCGAAGCGTGCATCGAGGGTCTCGGCAAGCAGGCCGGCCTTGCGCGCCGCAACGATCAGGGCCCCCTCCGTCGGGTCCCCCTGGACGGACCAGTTGCCGTCGCGCTGCTGCAGAATCGCATTATTGGCCCGCTCGGCGGCCGTCAGCGCGCGCGCAAGCTCGAACTGCAAGGTCTCGCCGGGCGATGGCATGCCGACGAACTCCACATCTCCGTGCGGCGCGTATCCGGTCCCGGACAGGTTCGCGGCGCCGCTCGCCGTCACGACCCGGCGCACCGTCATCTCGTTCCGGGTCAGCGTCCCGGTCTTGTCGGAGGCGATGACGGTCGCCGAGCCGAGCGTCTCCACCGCGACGAGGCGGCGAATTATCGCCTTGTTCTTCGCCAGGCGCTGCATGCCGAGCGACAGCACGGCGGTGACCACCGCCGGCAATCCTTCCGGCACCGCGGCGACGGCAAGGGCGACGCCGAGGATCAGCACGTCGAATATTTCCGAGAAGCCGCGGACATCGCTGACAAGGAAGATGGTGCCGATCATCGCGATGGCGATCAGGACAACGGTGACCGCCAGCGCTTTGCCGACGCGGTCGAGCTCCCGCTGCAGCGGCGTGATCTCGTCCGGGGCTTTTTCCAGCATGCCGGCGATGCGCCCCATGGCGGTCCGCGTTCCGGTCGCGGTAACGACGGCGCGGCCATGTCCGTAGACCGCATTGGTCCCACTGAAGACCATATCGTGCTGGTCGCCGAGCTCGGGCGTGCCGGTGACGGGCGCGACGTCCTTCGAAACCGGCAGGCTCTCGCCGGTGAGGGCGGCCTCCACCGTCTGCAGGGAGGCGGATTCGATCAGCCGCGCATCGGCCGGAATGGTATCGCCTTCCGCAACGAGGACGATGTCTCCGGGCACGAGCTCGGCCGCCGGGATGCTCCGTCTGTCGCCGTCGCGGATGACGCTCGAATGTGTGGCGGACAGTTGCCGCAGGGCCGCGGCGGCGCGCTCGGCCCGAGCCTCTTGAATGTAGCCCATCAGCGCGTTGAGAATCACGATCGCGAAGATCGCCAGCGCCTCGTAGGGCAGCGCCGTGTCGCGCTCCTGCAGCCAGATCGCAGCGGAAATCGTCGCCGCGGCGAGCAGCAGAAGCACCAGCACATCGGTGAATTGCTCGAGGAACTTCAGCCATTGCGGACGCGGCGGCACCGCGTCCAGCTCGTTGCGGCCATAGAGCGCTAGGCGCCGCGCCGCCTCCGTCGGGCCGAGGCCGGACTGCGGCTGCGTCTTCAAGGCGGCGGCGACTTCTTCGGCAGTCTGCCGGTACGGCTCATCGATGATCGGGTCGGTGGGTGTGACGGGCATGCCGCAACGATACGCATCCGCGAAGGATTGCAATACGGGACTTCTCTTGGCGCCCTATCTATGCCAAGTCGGCCATACCGCTTCAATGACGAAGGGCGCTCTTCGACGAGATGGACGAAGCCGGTCACAGTCGCGACGGGGACGAAGAACACGAGGTCGTTGCCGAGCGTGGCCAGTTCCGTGGCAATTTCCAGAAGGATTGCATCCTTCATATCCATTGGCCCGACGGATTCAAGAATGCAGCTGCTCCTCGGTGAACGGCGACCAGTCGGCAACAAACAACGCCGCGATCAGAGGACCGATGACGAAGCCATTCATGCCGATTAACGAGAGGCCGCCAACCGTCGATATGAGGACGACGTAGTCCGGCAAACGCGTTTCTCTTCCGACCAAGGCCGGCCGTAGGAAATTGTCGATCGTGCTGATAACCAGCACACCGACCGCCAACAGGATCGCGCCCGTCAAATAGTCCGAGATGAGAGCGGATGCCCATGCCGATGAGAGATCGCCTTCCGAGCACTGCACGCGCTCGAAACCGCCGGGTCGCGCCTCCATGTGCTTGAGGAGACGCTGCTCCATGTCGTAAACGTCGACGGACGTCGGCCAGCGGTGCGTCAGATAAACGGAACACTGTTCGTTGAGGACCTCGACCGGGCCATGTTGGTTTACTGCCGCGAGCCGACCCTGCACATCTTCCGCGTGGCCGATCTTGAAGAGGTTTCGCTTCCCGAACCTGAATGCATAGGTCGAAGCCGCGCCGTGTCCCGACCGCTCGACCATGTAGTTGGCATCGCCTGGGCGCGGGCCGGTTGTCGGACGATGCCCCTCGTTGAGCCTGCGCATGCGCTTCAGAGCGGGCAATTCCGGAAGCAGGAGCCTTTCTGCCGGCAACGCGAGGACTCTGGCAACATCCTCCTCGCCGATCTCTTCGACGCCGGGGGTCGCTACCATTGTGAGCTGGCTCGCCAGGACGTCGGACAGGAGTGGCGGTGGGCCGAAACGCCACACTTCGGCCAGGGCGACGGCATGCGGAAACTTATAGTTTCCACCGTCGTCGAAATCGCGCGCGTCCAGATCCGCATGATCGACGATCTCTAGATGCCGTAATAGGCCGGTGCAGGGCGTGCGATCAGAACCGTGCTGGTTAGCCGGCCTGCCTTCCGAAGGCACCCCGCTTGTTCGTCCATGGCTGTGCGCTCAATTCGGAATCGGGCTGGTGCCGTGGAAGCGCATGAACAGGCTCGGCGTTTCGGAACCGAAAGCCATCACGTCGTAGGTCTCCGGTTCCATCCCGGCAACGTCCATGCCCGGCGATCCCACCGGCATGCCGGCAACGGCAATTCCGCTCACGGACGGCCGAGTAGCCAGGAGCCGGATCAAAGCCGTGGCTGGAACATGGCCTTCGAGAAGGTAGTTTTCGACCTCGGCTGTGTGGCAGGACCAGAGCGCCGAGGGAATCCCAAAGCGAACTTTGATTGCGTTCATCCTTGGCTCCTCGACTATCTTCGTGGAAAAGCCGGCCTTCGCGATGTGGTCGATCCAGGCCCCGCAACAGGCGCAGGACGGATCCTTGTAGACCGTGACCAAAGGTTGGCCGGCGGCCCTGGCAGCCGCTGGCGCGAGCAGCGTCGCGCCAGCGAGCAGGAGCACGCGTCTGCGATCCATGTTCATCGGGTGGTCCTCCGGGGACGGGGAGCGCTGCAGCGCTCCCCGGGATAGCGAGATGTTAGTTCGCCTTGGCGATCTTGGTGACCGTCAGACGGCCGCTCACCCGATCGGCCTCGAACTTCACCTTGTCGCCGACCTTGACCGCTTTCAGCATGGCCGGGTCGGCGACGGCGAACACCATGGTCATGCCGTCCATGTCGAGGTTCTTGATCGGCCCATGCTTGAGCGTGATCTTGCCCTGGGCCTGGTCGATCTTGGTGACTTGCCCGTCGACCGGCGCGGTCTGTGCCAAGGCGACGGTAGAGAACGCCGAGATCGCAGCTGCCATCATGAATTTGCGCATCATTCTGCTCTTTCTCTTCGGCTCGGTCACTTGACGACAATCTTGCCGAACATGCCGGCTTCTCGGTGACCCGGGATCAGACAGGAAAAGTCGAACTCGCCTGCCTTCGTAAACTTCCACACAATCTCCCCCGTCTTCTTCGGAGCGAGACGCTTAGCGTTGGGATCGTCGTGCTCCATGTCGGGGTTCTTCGCCATTTCGACGGCGTGTTTGAGATTTTCGTCCAGAGTGGCAAGGACGATTTCGTGGTCGAGCTCGCCGTTGTTACGGAGGACGAACTTCACCTGTTCTCCCTTGCGGATTTCGAGCCGGTTCGGGATGAATTCCATTTTCCCGTCCGCTTCGCGCATAGTGACCTGGACGACTCGGCCCGACTTCTTCGGATCGCCGGGTTCGCCATACGCACGCTCATCGCCATGGGAGTGGCCAGCGTCCGCCAGAGCGGCCGTCGAGAGCGATAGGGCCGCGAGAGCGGCGACCAAAATTCTCGTCTTCATTTAGAATTCCTTCTTAGTGATTGTCGTGGGGGGATTTGACGCCGGGTTTCACGACGTTGAACTCGGCAGTCTTCGTCTTGTCGAACGCGGGGGACGGTGCCCGTTCGGCCTTTTTAGGCTCACCCTTCCACTCGAAGGCGACCGTACCTTCCGGGTGCTTGAACCAACCCGGATCCTTGTAGTCGCCGGATGCGAGCCCCTCGCGCACTTTGACGACTGAGAACATGCCGCCCATTTCGACCGCACCGAACTGGGCGAAGCCCGTCATCATCGGCAGGGTGTTGTCGGGCAGCGGCATCTCCATCTCGCCCATGTCCGCCATGCCCGCCGTGCCCATCGGCATGTAGTCGGGGACGAGCTTGCGGACTTTCTTGGCGAATTCCTTCTTGTCGACCCCGATGAAGTTGCGCACGTCGTGGCCCATGGCGTTCATAGTGTGATGCGACTTGTGGCAGTGGATCGCCCAATCGCCGGGCTTGTCGGCGACGAAATCGAAGGCGCGCATCTGCCCAACGGCGCAGTCGATGGTGACCTCGGGCCAGGCCGCCGCCTCCGGCACCCAGCCCCCATCGGTGCACGACACCTTGAAGTCGTAGCCGTGCATGTGGATGGGGTGGTTCGTCATGGTGAGATTGCCGAAACGGATGCGGACCTTCTCGCCCTTGCCGGCAACGATGTGGTCGATGCCGGGGAAGACCCGAGTGTTCCAGGTCCACATGTTGAAGTTGGTCATCTCGGCGACCTTCGGAACATAGGTGCCGGGATCGATGTCGTAGGCAGCCATCAGGAACACGAAGTCCCGGTCGACGCGGCGAAATGCGGGATCCTTCGGATGCACCACGAAGAAGCCCATCATGCCCATGGCCATCTGGACCATCTCGTCGGCATGAGGGTGGTACATGAAGGTCCCGCTCTTCTGGAGCTGAAACTCGTAGACGAAGGTCTTGCCCGGCTTGATATGCGGTTGGGTCAGCCCACCGACCCCATCCATGCCGCTCGGCAGCAACTGGCCATGCCAGTGGATGGTGGTGTGTTCCGGCAGCTTGTTGGTGACGAAGATGCGGACCTTGTCGCCCTCGACCGCCTCGATCGTCGGTCCGGGCGACTGGCCATTATAGCCCCACAGATGGCCGACCATGCCCGGCGAGAACTCGCGCACGACCGGTTCGGCGACGAGATGGAACTCCTTCCAGTCGCCGTTCATCCGCCAGGGCAGGGTCCAGCCATTGAGCGTGACGACGGGCTGGTAGTCCGGACCGCTCGTCGGAACGAGCGGTGGCTGCATGACCGCCTCCTTCATGGTGGCGGCTTCGGGGATCGCGGCCGCCTGGGCGCGGCCTGAGACGGCGCTTGCGCTGATCAGTGCCATGCCACCGGAGGCGCCGAGGAAATTTCGACGTGAGATCGTCATGATGGTCTCCTTTCTCGGGTCAGTTCACGCCGCCTTCGGCGGCCGCTGCCATGACGGAGCCTTCGCCAGCCGAGCCGGCTGAACTGCCTCCGCCGATGATCGCGGTCTCGAAGTCCACGGTGGCGATGAAGAAGTCGCGCTTGGCGGAGATCGCCGCGACGTTGGTGGCGATGCTTTCCCGCGCCGTCGTCAGAAGCTCGAAGACGTCGATCAGCATGCCGTTGTATTCGAGCAGGGCCTGCTCGTTGATCGTCCGGCGTAGCGGCAGAATGCTGTTCTGATACTGGCGGGCGATGTCGTAGCTGCCGCGATAGGTGAGATAGGCCGCGCGCGCTTCCGAGCGCACGTTGATGGCTTTTTCCATCAGGCGGTTGACCGCCTGCATGTAAGTCTCCCGCGATCGGCGCACGTTGACTTCGCCGCCGTCGAAGATCGGGATCTGGATTTCGAGCTCGAAGCCGCGCGGCGACGAGCTCTCCCGTACGCCGTCCACGGTCGATCGCTCGTAGTTGCCGCGCCAGCCACCATCGAGCATGGAGATGAACCGCGTCGCCTCGGTCAGCCCGAGGGTCTTGGCCATGGCATCGAGCTCGAGGCGCGCCGCGATGAGATCGACGCGCTTTCGAATGGCATCGACTTCGACCTGCTGTGCCGTCTGGATGCGGGGCATGCCCGGGAGCTGACCCGGCAATCTGTAGTCGACGTCGGGCCCCCACAGGCCCAGGATGCGGGTCAGGGCCTCGCGGTCCGTCCCGACCTTCAATCGAGCCTGGGCAAGCTCGTTGGACACCTCTGCGTAGAAGGAACTCGCTCGCGCCTGGTCGAGTTTCTTCGCGGCGCCGGTTTCGCCGAGCTTGCGCGTGAGGTCGGCGGCCGCGTCGGCGGAAACCCGTGCCTGCTCGAGGAAGGACGCGGTCTGCCGCGACGCCACAGCGCGGTAATAGGCGCGGCGGGTCTCCGCCGCAGTGCGGAAGGTTGCCTCGATTGCTTTCTGCCGGGCGGCTTCGAATTGCGTCCTGGCGATGTCGCTGCGGGCCGGAAGTGTCAGGAGCGCCAGGATGTTGGCGACCACGCGACGTTCGATATCCAGCGAAGCACCGGTGGAAAGCCGCTCGACCCCGATGACCGGATTTGGCGGCAGGCTGGCCTCGACGAAGGCGGCCTCGGAAATGCCGAGCGCATTGTACTCGGCCTGAAGACCGCGATTGTTGATGAGCGCAAGCTGGACGGCGCCGTCCGCGGTCAAGGGCTTGGTCAGGAGTGCCTTGACGCGGCTCTGGACCGCGGACGCCTCGGCCGATGACACGATCTTCACGGTGTCCTTGCCGATCGCGGCCGAGACCTCCGCCGACACCGGGCTCATGCCGCCGTCGGGCGTGAAGGTTACGCAGCCACCCAGTGTCGTGGCGACGGCGCCGATCGCGACAAGCCGCTTCCAAGGCGGCGCTGCAAGAGGCTTCGCCTGGCTATCGATTGTGAGCGCCATCATTCGCCCCCCGTCTTGGGAGCGACGCGCTCATTGCGCTCGATCCAGGGTTTCGGATCAACCGGACGGTAATCGACCGTTCCCGCGGTGACGGGCGCGTAGCGCAAGGGCTTCACGCTCGAACTCGCATCGGATGGGTTCGGCCCCACCTCGATCGCGGGCGGTCCGGAACATGCGGACAGAGCGACGGCGAAGGCCGTCAGCAAGACAGGTTTCATGGAGATCCTCGGAATCGGCCCAGTCGGCCAGAGCGGCATGGCTGCGCGGCATCGAACAGCGATCTTCAGCGGCTGCGGAGACGCAGCGGCGAAGGCCGTCGGCAGAAACCCGAGGACGGAAACGGAGACGGATCTTGTCCGTCAGCGATCAGAGGTCGTGAAGGGAGTCGGCCGACGATCAGACGTCGGCGGATCTCGGCGGGCGCTCGAGGCGCGTCGCGGACGATCCCTTTACACCCGCCTCGAGCGACGGATGATCGATGGTCCGCACAAAAGCGATGATCGCCATAGCGCATGCACTGGCGGGAATTGCCGTGTGGCAGGCCATGGCGCAGCAGGAGTTGGATTCATCGCCGTGCTGATGTTTGGCCGCGCAGGCCGAGCCGTCTGCTTCCAGACAAGCGGAATTCTGGGCGAGGTCGCCGTCGCCGTGCTCATGCGATCCGCTGGAATGGCTGGTCTCGATCGGGGCGTGGTGCCCTTTCCCACCGCTCGATACCATCAAGCTGCTCGCAATGCCCCAACCCGTGCTTGTCACCGAAAAGGCGAGCACGGTCAGAAGAATCGCGAATGAGCGAAGCGAAAGCATCATATCACGTTGCAAATTACGGGTGACGCCGCAAATGGCAAGGACCATTTTGGCGTCATGTAAAAAAGCTTCGACGCTGGTCCTCGGCAGTCACACGAAAATCCCTTGCAAGGCTTTCGCTTTATCACCGAGAACATCAACACCACGACATCCGGCGGCCGCCTGGTCTTCCACGTATTCGGGGCTCTAGTCCGGATTATGCACCAGGGTTGGCGGGCATAGCCTAAGCTGATCGGGGTGCAGCGGGAACCAATGCGCCCGCGACCCCGTCAGCGCCCACGTTGATCCTGCTCAAGGCGGTCCTTTCATGCGCACCTACGATGAGGCATAGTTCGCCGGTGAGGCGATGAGGCACATGCTCAGGCTCAGTTCCGCAGCGGAGTGGGTGAAAGTGCTACCAGCAATTCTGGTGGCAATGGCCATGCTGTTCGCACCCATCGCCAGCGCCTATTCCGCACCGTGCCACGACGAGGATTCGGCATACGCCGCTGCGGCGGATCATCCGCACCAGATCGCCTCGCCTGATCCCGCGGATCATCATTCGGACGAGTCGACCCAAACCGCTGACCACGGAAAATGCTGCAGCGTCTCCTACAGCGTCTATGTGCCCGTGGCCGACGGCGCGGACCTGCACGTTCTGGATCTGGTCTTTGTGCGACAGCCCTTTGATCTCGCCAACCAGGCCGGGGACGGCCTGGCGGTCTTGCCCGGCCTCGATCCCCCGCGTTTCCAGAGCTGATAGCGGTCTCAACGCATTTCAGGCGTGAGGCGGACGCGCGAAGTGACACCCATTGAGGGGGCCGGCGCGTCGACGCGCCGGAAGATGCCCCCGAAATCAGCGTCGGCCTCGTGCCGATGGGGAAACGAGGACCTTTCCATGTATGGTCGCGACACGCTTGCCGAGCCTATGGCCGGCACGGCTGCGCTCGGGCAATCCGGACCGACGGGCACCGGAGCCTCGCAGCAAACCCGCAATGCCCAGGGGGGCGCCTTCTCCAGCGACCCAGGAACTTTCGCTCGCGATGCCCTGTCCTATGGCAGGGACGCGGCCGAGCGTTGGATCCAGTTCTGGGACACGCTTCGCCAAAGGGCCGACAACATGCTGGCGCACGAGCGCGCCGGAAAGCCGCCGCTGCTCGACTTCGACTATGAAGTCCTGCTCGATGCCCGCCGGTTTGAGCATCCGACAAACTATGCGCTCCTGCGCGTGACCCGCGTTGGAGATCAATGCCTGGACGATTGCCTGGACGCGGCCAAGCCGCCGGTGGTGATCCTCGATCCGCGGGCCGGCCACGGACCGGGGATCGGCGGCTTCAGGCAGGACTCCGAGGTCGGCCTCGCCCTGCATCAGGGGCATCCCGTCTATTTCGTCACCTTCTATCCCGAGCCTGCCGCAGGGCAGACGCTCGCCGACGTGCTTCACGTGCTGCGGCGGTTCGTCGAGGAGGTGTCACGCCGCCATTCCGGCGCCGCGCCCGTGCTCTACGGGAATTGCCAGGCCGGCTGGGCGGTGACGCTGCTCGCCGCGGACTGCGCGGGGCTGACGGGTCCCGTCGTTCTCAACGGGACCCCTCTGTCCTACTGGGCCGGCGAGAGCGGCATCAACCCGATGCGCATCGCGGCGGGCTTCGAGGGCGGCGCATGGCTGACGCATCTCCTCGCCGACCTCGGGGACGGCCGCTTCGATGGCGCCTTCCTGGTGCAGAACTTCGAAGGGCTGAAGCCCGAGGCGGTGTGGGAGAAGTACGCGAACCTCTATGCCCACATGGACACGGAGCGGGAGCGGTTCCTCGCCTTCGAGCGCTGGTGGGGCGGCTACTACTTCCTGAGCCGCGAGGAGATCCTCGCCATCGTCGAGAACCTCTTCGTCGGCAACCGGCTCGAGGAGGGGCGCCTGCGCATCTGCGCGGGGTGCCATGCGGACCTCAGGCGCATCCGCAACCCGCTCGTGATCTTCGCCTCCTATGGCGACGACATCACCCCGCCCCATCAAGCGCTTGGCTGGATACCGGTCGTGTACCGCGACACCGACGACCTGAAGGCGGCGGGCCAGCGCATCGTCTATCTCGTCAACCGCCATGTCGGGCATCTCGGCATCTTCGTTTCCGCCAAGGTCGCGCGGCTCGAGCACCGGGCGATCCTGCAGAGCCTGCCGCGGATCGAGGCCCTTCCGCCCGGTCTCTACGAGATGAAGATCGACAATCCCTCGGGCGATCCCGATTGCCGCGACGGTGGCTACGCTGTCCACTTCGAGGCGCGTGAGGTCTGCGACATCCGCTTCCCCCGGCAGGACGATGCCTTCGAGCGCGTGCGCGACCTCTCCGAGCGCAACGAAGCCTTCTACAGCACTTTCGTTAGCCCCTGGGTGCAGACACTGACGACGCCATGGTCTGCGGCGCTGCTGGAGACGCTGCATCCCATGCGCACGAGCCGGCACCTCCTGTCGGAAGGCTTCCTGCCCTGGATGCACGGTGTCCGCTGGCTTGCGACGCAACTCGCTGCGGACCGGCATCCGGCCGCACCGGACAATCCCTTCAAGGTGCAGGAGGAACACATCTTCTCCCGTGTCACCGAGGCGATCGCACAGGGACGGCGCCTGCGGGACGCGGTGTGGGAGCGCGCCTTCGACGAGCTCTACAGCGGCGCGGGCAGTACCCGCCCGGTCGATATGGAACCACAGGACAGGAGCGAGAACACAAGGCCGCAAGACACACGGAGCGGTTTGGATTTCCAGGCGGCGGGCATCAGCCGCGCCGCAGCAACAAGAGGGAACTGACCATGACGACGTTTCACAATCTGATGCTCGCCAGCGCGCTGCTGCTTGCTACGCCGGGCTTCGCCGAGGACGCGCACCATCCGCCGGAGGCCCAGCCTGCTGCGCCCCAACCCACGGCGCCCTTGGCGGTCACGCCCACGCCGCAGCCGCCTCAAGCCGCCCCGGCACCCGGTGGTCCTCAAGGCATGATGGGGATGATGGGTCAGGGTGGCATGGGCATGATGGGAGGCGGAAACACAGGGGCCGGCATGGGGATGATGGGCGGAGCCGCCGCCGGCGCCATGGGGATGGGCCAGATGATGGATCCCGGCCGGATCACAGGGCGCATCGCCTTCCTGAAGGCCGAACTGAAGATCACCGACGCCCAGCAGCCCTTGTGGAGTGCGTTCACGGAGGCGCTCAAGGCCAACCGCGCCATGATGGGCGACATGCAGGAGATGATGATGGCCGCGCAGGGCGGCGGCGCCCCGACCGTGCTGCAGCGGATCGACGGTCACGAGCGCATGCTTGTCGCCCGTCTCGAAGCGGTACGGCGCCTCAAGGCCGCGCTCGGGCCGCTCTACGCGTCGTTCGACGAGGCACAGAAGCGCACGGCGGACCAACTCATGATGCCGGGCGGAATGGGGCCCATGTGAGCATCGTGACCATGTGAGCGTCGAGTCCAGGTGAGGATCGAGCCCTTGGGCGGATCGGCATGAACGCGGCCGGTCCGCCTCGAGCAGGCGGGAGGATCATATGTCCTTGCATGACGACACCAGCCATATGCCGCGACCCGGCAACGACAACGGCGCGCAAGTCCGGCACCGAGGATTCTGGCGCTCGCCTGGCGGCATCGTCGCCATCGGCTTTCTTCTCGCGGCGGGCTTCCTGTTGCTCTCGGAGCATCGTGCCCATGCGCTGGGATACCTGCCCTTCCTCCTGCTGCTCGCCTGCCCGCTGATGCACATGTTCATGCATCACGGCCATGGCCACCATGCGGGACACTCACGGAGCAGGCCGGGGCCGGGGCCCGAAGGGGATGTCCGATGACCGAAACGCCGGCCTACGGCCTGTGGGGCCTCGTCATCCTCAACTCGGTGGTCTTCATCCTGTTCGCCGCGAGCTTCACCCGGCTCAGGACGCCGCGGGACTGGCGCACCCTCGGGGCGTTCTCGGCCTTCGTCGTCGCCCTGTTCACCGAGATGTATGGGTTTCCGCTGACCATCTACCTCCTGTCGGGATGGCTCGGCCGGCAGTTCCCCGGCGTCGATTTCTGGTCCCACGACGCCGGTCATCTGCTCGAGACCCTGTTCGGGTGGCGCGTGAATCCCCATTTCGAGCCGTTCCACATCCTCAGCACCATTCTGATCTTCGGCGGCTTCTGGCTGCTCGCGGTAAGCTGGAACGTGCTTTATGCGGCCCAGCGCGATCATCGCCTTGCGACCGAAGGCCCGTACGCGCGGGTCCGGCATCCCCAGTACGCCGCCTTCGTCGTCATCATGTTCGGCTTCCTGCTGCAGTGGCCGACGCTGGTCACGCTCGCCATCTTCCCGATCCTGGTCTGGGTCTATGTCCGACTGGCGCGGCAGGAGGAAGCGGCTGCCCGCGCCGAGTTCGGGCCCCTGTGGGACGATTACGCCCGGCGCGTTCCCGCCTTTCTCCCTCGTATCGCAATTTCATCCCCATACGTCCCTTCCTCCGGAGACGGTCCTCATGACTGAGCATGACGCGCACGCCGGCCATCATCATCATGCCCCTGTGGATCACCCGCACATCGGGACCGGAAGCTCGCCCGCGGAGACGGTCAAGGACCCCGTTTGCGGGATGGAGGTGAACCCGGCCACCGCCGGGCTCCGGTCGGAATACGGCGGCAAGACCTATTTCTTCTGCTCCGCGAAATGCCACGACACATTCGAGGCGGCACCCACCGCCTATGTGGCGACGGAAGCTCGCTCCCGCCCCGCCAGGGAGCAGCCGAAGGGCGTGATCTATACCTGCCCCATGCACCCCCAGATCCGGCAGGTCGGGCCCGGCAACTGCCCGATCTGCGGCATGACGCTCGAACCAGAGGTGACGACAGGCGAGACCGGCCCCAGCGCCGAGCTTCTCGACATGACGCGGCGGTTCTGGGTCGGCCTCGTCCTTGCCGTGCCGGTCCTGGCTCTGGAGATGGGCGGGCACCTCACCAACCTCCACATGCTGCTGGGTGCCCAGGCCTCCAACTGGATCCAGTTCCTGCTGGCCACACCGGTGGTGCTCTGGGCGGGATGGCCGTTCTTCACCCGCGCGTGGCAATCTCTGGTCACGCGCCGCCTCAACATGTTCACGCTGATTGCCATGGGCACGGGCGTGGCGTGGGCCTACAGCGTGGTGGCGACCTTCGCGCCGCAGATCTTCCCCGCCACCTTCCGCGCCACCGACGGATCGGTGGCCATCTATTTCGAGGCCGCCGCCGTCATCACCGTGCTGGTGCTGCTGGGGCAGGTGCTGGAACTGCGCGCCCGCGAGCAGACCGGCGGTGCCATCCGCGCCCTGCTCGACCTCGCGCCCAAGACCGCGCGCCGCGTGCGCGACGACGGAACGGACGAGGACGTGGCCCTCGAAATCGTCACCGTCGGCGACCGCCTGCGGGTGCGCCCCGGCGAGAAGGTGCCGGTGGACGGCGAACTGGTCGAAGGGCGCAGCTCCGTGGACGAATCCATGATCACCGGCGAGTCCATGCCGGTCACCAAGGAAGTGGGCGCCAGGCTCATCGGCGGCACGCTCAACCAGAGCGGCGGCTTCGTCATGCGCGCCGGCAAGGTGGGGCGGGACACCATGCTGGCGCAGATCGTCCACATGGTGGCGGAGGCGCAACGCTCGCGCGCGCCGATCCAGCGGCTGGCCGACGAGGTCTCCGGCTGGTTCGTGCCGGTGGTGATCGCCATCGCGGTCCTCGCCTTCGCGGCGTGGGGCGTCTTCGGACCGGAGCCGCGCTTCGCCCACGGGCTGATCGCCGCCGTGGCGGTGCTCATCATCGCCTGCCCCTGCGCGCTCGGGCTGGCGACCCCCATGTCCATCATGGTGGGCGTCGGCCGCGGCGCATCCATGGGCGTGCTCATCAAGAACGCCGAGGCGCTGGAGCGGTTCGAGAAGGTGGACACGCTGGTGGTGGACAAGACCGGCACCCTGACGGAAGGCAAGCCGAAGGTGGTCGCCCTGAGGACGGCCGGCGGACTGGAAGAGGACGCGTTCCTGCGGCTTGCGGCGACGCTCGAGCGGGCGAGCGAGCACCCGCTCGCAACGGCCATCGTGGCGGCGGCACAGGAGCGGGGCCTGCCCCTCGGCGAGGCCCAGGATTTCGATAGTCCCGTGGGCAAGGGTGTGACCGGGAGCGTGGACGGCCGCAAGCTCGTCATCGGCAGCCATCGCATCATGGGCGAGGCGGGCGTGGACCTTTCGGCCCTTTCGGCCGAGGCCGAGGCGCTGCGCGGCGACGGCGCCACCGTGATCTTCGTCGCCGTCGACGGGCGCGTCGGTGGCCTCATCGCCATCGCCGACCCGGTCAAGGCGACGACGCCCGCCGCCTTGGCGGCCCTCAGGGCAGCCGGGGTCCGCGTCGTCATGCTCACCGGCGACAACAGGACCACCGCGCAGGCGGTGGCGCGCCGCCTCGGCATCGACGAGGTGGAGGCGGAGGTCCTGCCGGAGAACAAGGCGCAGGTGGTTGCCCGGCTGCGCCAGGAAGGCCGCATCGTCGCCATGGCAGGCGACGGCGTGAACGACGCGCCCGCGCTCGCCGCGGCGGATGTCGGCGTCGCCATGGGAACGGGCACCGACGTCGCCATCGAGAGCGCCGGCGTGACCCTGCTGAAAGGCGATCTTCAGGGCATCGCCCGCGCCCGGCAGCTGAGTCACGCCACCATGAGCAACATCCGCCAGAACCTGTTCTTTGCCTTCATCTACAATGCGGCGGGCATACCGGTGGCGGCGGGCGTGCTCTATCCCCTGTTCGGGCTTCTGCTGTCGCCCATCATCGCCGCCGCGGCCATGGCGCTGTCATCGGTCAGCGTCATCGCCAATGCCCTGCGCCTGCGGCGCACGCCGCTCGGCTGAGGCGTCCTCGTTCTTGGAATGCAGAGGCGGGTCCGGCTCCAGGGAGGGAATCATGATGAATTTCGACGGTATGATGGGCTCCGGCATGTGGGGAATGTGGCTGTTCAGCCTCCTGATCCTGGTGCTGGTCGTCCTCGGGATCGCGGCGCTCATCAAGTATCTCGGACGATGAGAGTGCGTCCCGAGGACGGAGGGGGTGAGCAGGCCAAGCCGGCCCACCAAATGCCGGGACTAAACAGCCGCCAGAGCCGGTTCGACCGTCTTCGTCCGCCATAGCTCATGGCCTTGTGGCGGGAGGCATTCGCCTTCAGCTTCGTCCCGTCCACCGCCACATGACCGAACTGCACCAGCCCGGCTGCCCGGCACAGATGCAACACCTGCACGAACAACTCCGACAGGGCGACGAGGTGGCGCTTGCGGAACGCCGCGATGGTGCGGACGTCGGGCCGGTTCAGGCCGGTCACCGCCATGACATGGACCCGCTCTTCGCAGGCGCGGGCGAGCTGACGCGAGGAGTAGAGGCCGCGGCACCCACGAGATGCTGTCTGATGCCCAGTGGCGATCCTGTAACAGCCTCCAATCGAATGGAATTTAGGAACATTGAGGTGAGGCAGGATTCCACATGTGATCCGGTTGTTCGGGACTTGTGATGAAATGTCTTCCGGGAGGTGATCGGTCCGATACGCTGCGGGTCGCGGAAATCGCCCCCCGCTGGTTGTAGGGGAGGGCGTAGGCGAATGCTGAGCAATTTGGCCGGATCGCGAACGCTTTGAATGGGGTCGGCCGGCGTCCGATCGAGGAGCACCTGATGACAGAGCAGAGGGAGAGTGCCGGGGCTGATCGTCCGGCGTCACGGCACGTCGATTTCCTGCTCGTGGGCGGCGGGCTCGCGAGCGCGGTCGCGGCGCAGACCTTGCGCGCCGAGGGCGCGACGGGGTCGATCGTGATCCTCTCGGCCGAGGATGTGCCGCCCTATCACCATCCGCCGCTCTCCAAGCACCTTTTGACCGGAACCGAAGGCG
Source organism: Xanthobacter wiegelii (assembly GCF_043193855.2). Classification (NCBI taxonomy): domain Bacteria; kingdom Pseudomonadati; phylum Pseudomonadota; class Alphaproteobacteria; order Hyphomicrobiales; family Xanthobacteraceae; genus Xanthobacter; species Xanthobacter wiegelii. The sequence continues at coordinate 83,400 of NZ_JBAFUY020000002.1, forward strand.
AGGCGCGGATCTTCGTCCACCCGGAAAGCTTCTATGGCGAGCACAGAATCGAGCTTGCCCTCGGCGCACGGGTGGTCGGCGTGGATACGGCAAAGCAGACCGTCACCACGGCGCGCGGGGAGGAGATCGGCTATGGCCAGCTCCTCATCGCCACCGGCGCGGCGCCCAAGCCGCTCACGGTTCCCGGCGCGTCGCTCCCCGGCGTCTTCAGCCTGCGCCGCAAGACCGATGCGGATGCCATCCGGGCCGCCATCACGCAGGCAAAGCACGCGGTCGTGCTCGGCGGCAGCTTCCTCGGCATGGAGATCGCCATGTCGCTCCTGGACGCCGGCCTCAAGGTGACGATCATCGAGCAGGGGCCGGTGCTGCTGCGGCATCTCGAAGCCCCCGATCTCTCCAGCTACTTCGAACGCTATGCCGAAGGCCGCGGCGCCACCGTGATCCTGAACGACACCGCCGCCGTGCTGCGCGGCCGGGAGCGCGTTCAGGAGGTGGAGACGGCCGCCGGCCGTCACGTGGCGTGCGACCTCGTGGTGGTCAGCATCGGCGTCGCTCCGGCCACGGAATTTCTCGCCGGCAGCGCCATCGCCCTCGAGGGCGGCTACGTGGTGGTGGACGCTTTGCTGCGCACGAGCGCCCCGAACGTCTTCGCCGCCGGCGACGTCACCACCTTCTATGATCCCGTGTTCGCCCGCCGCCGGCACATCGAGCATTGGGACAACGCCGTGAAGCAGGGGCGGCTCGCCGCGCGCAACATGATGGGCCGCCGGCTGCGCTACGACGAGGTCTCCTATTTCTTCTGCGAAGTGGGCGACATCGGCTTCAACGTGCTCGGCGCGACGGAAGAGGCGGATGCCCGGGTCGCTCGCGGCGCCCTCGACCAGGGATCCTTCGCGCTGTTCTACCTGAAGGGCGACGTGCCGCGCGCCTTGTTCTCGGTGGGGCGTCCCGCCGACGAGACGCGCGTGGCCGAGGGCCTGATCCGCTATCGGGTTGGCCTGGGCGATGTGAAGGAGCGCCTGCATGAGGATGCGTTCGTCCTCGACCGCATCCCGACGCAGACGGCGCTGATCCTCCAGGGCGGCGGTGCCCTGGGCGCGTTCGAATGCGGCGTCGTGAAGGCCCTGGAGGAAGAGGGGATCTTCCCGGACATCGTCGCGGGCGTCTCCATCGGTGCCCTGAACGGCGCCGTCATCGCCGGCAATCCCCGCCACGCCGCGCAGGCCCTCGAAGCGTTCTGGGCGGACCTTGCCGTGACGACGCCCAACGTCCCCTTCCCCGAACTCAGGCGTGCGGCAGCGGCGACGAGAATCCTGACGCTGGGCGTGCCCAACTTCTTCACCCCGCGCTGGGGCCTGCCGCCCTACGGCCCTGCGGACTGGGCGGCGAACTGGACCAGCTGCTACGACACGACGCCCATGAAAGCGCTGCTCGCCAAATATGTCGACTTCGCCGCGCTCAAGGACAGTCCCGTGCGCCTTCTCGTCAGCGCCGTGAACGTGATGACGGCGACCCTCGACGTGTTCGACAGCTACGTGGACGACCTGACCCCGGACCATGTGCTGGCGAGCGGCAGCCTGCCGCCGGGCTTTCCCTGGACCATGGTCGACGGCAAGGCCTATTGGGACGGCGGCATCATCAGCAACTCGCCGCTCGACCTCGTCATCGACCGCTGCGGCCCCGACGGGAAAAGGGTGTTCGTCGTCGATCTGTTCTCGGGTGAGAGGGCGCTGCCGACCAATATGCTGGAGGTCCTCGCCCGGCGCGACGAGATCGTCTATGCGGAGCGGGTGCACAGCGACCTGCGCCATCGCGAAACCGTCGAAGCCTATCGCCGGCTCATCGACCATATCCTCGCTCGGCTCGAGCCAGAGGAGAGTGGACGGATCAAGCGCATTCCGGCCTACATCCAGCTCATGGGGGACGGCGCGGCGACGACCATCACGCGGTTCGTGCGCGCAGGCCAGGCGGGAGAACACTCGTCCCGCGACTACGATTTTTCCGACCTGGCCATCAAGGCCAATCAGGCCGAGGGCTATGCGGTGGCGAGGAAGACCCTCGGCCGGGCTTCCCCGCAGGGATAGGGGCGAAAGCCCCCGCCCCTCACCGCAGGAAGGCCCGGAAGCGCTGGAGCGAGAAGAGGAACAGGACCGTGCCGATGCCGGCGAGGGCCAGCAATTGGGGCCACACCACGTCGAGCCCGGCGCCACGGAACAGGATGGCCTGAGCCAGCATGACGAAGTGCGTGTTGGGCGCTGCATACATGATGACCTGGATGATCTCCGGCATGCTCTCGCGCGGGGTGACGCCGCCGGAGAGCACCTGCAGGGGCAGCAGCACCATCATCAGCAGCAGGCCGAACTGCGGCATGGAGCCGGCGACCGTCGCCAGGAAGATGCCCAGCGACGTGGTGGCGAAGAGCTGGAGGGCGGTGCCTGCCAGGAACAAGGCAAGGGAGCCCTGGATGGGCACGGCGAGAAACCCCTGCACGACCACTGTCAAGGAAAAAGAGGTGGCCACAAGCACCACGAGCCCCATGGACCAGATCTTGCTCACCATGATCTCGGTCGGCGTCACCGGCATCACCAGGAGATGCTCGATGGTGCCGTGCTCGCGCTCGCGGATGAGGGCGGCGCCGGTGAGAATGATGGACAGCATGGTGATGTGGGAAATAACGTTGGTGATGGCGCCGAACCAGCTCTTGTTCAATTCGGCGTTGAAGCGAGAGCGCAGCACGAGGTCCACGGGCACGTCAGAGGCGCGGCGATAGCGGTTGAGGAACTCGCTCACCTCGCTGGAGACGATGGATTGGACATATCCGCCACCGGTGAAGGCCTGGGTCATGCGGGTGGCGTCGATGTTGAGCTGGATGGTGGGGGCGCGGCCGGCCAGGAGATCGCGCTGGAAGTCGAGCGGGATGTCGAGGGCGAAGGTGTCGAGGCCCGCATCCATGCGGGCGTCCATCTCCTGCGGCGTGATCAGCTGCGGCGGGGTGAAGTAGGGAGGATAGAAAGCGGTGGAGATGCGCACCGACACCGGGGACTGGTCCTCGTCCACGATGCCGATGGCGGCCCGGTTCAGCGTCTCCGGCATCGCCCTCGACGCCGTATAGATGGAGACCGTGAAGGCATAGACGATCAGGAACAGCAGCACGGGATCGCGGACGAGGCCGCGCAGCTCCTTGATGCCGAGCTGGAGGACGTTGGCGGCGCGCATGGCTCACGTCGCCTGTTTCTTGAGGAGGACGGCCCCGAGGCACAGCAGCACGGGCACGGTGATGAGGAGCGGCACGAACGCGCTCCACAGGTCGGCGAAATCGAGGGCCTTCGAGAAGGTGCCGCGGGCGATGACCATGAAATAGGTGGTGGGGTAGATGCGCCCGATGAACGCCCCGGCGCCCTGGAGGGAGGAGACCGGGTCGGTCATCCCCGAGAACTGCACCGCCGGGATGAGGGTGATGAGGGAGGTGCCGAAGATGGCGGCGATCTGGCTGCTCATGAAGGTGGAGATCACGAGCCCCATCCCGGTGGCGATGATGACGTAGAGTAGCGCACCGAAGGTGAAAGTGAGGAAGCTGCCGGTGAAGGGCACACGGAAGATGAAGACGGCGACCGCCGTCAGCATCAGGAAGTTCAGCATGGCGAGGGCTACGTAGGGCAGCTGCTTGCCGACGAGGAATTCGAGCCGGGTCACTGGCGTCACGTAGAAGTTGATGATCGATCCCAATTCCTTCTCGCGCACCACGCTGAGCACCGCCAGCATCGCCGGGATCATCATCAGGAGCAGCGGGATCACTGCCGGAGCCATGGCGACCAGGCTCTCGACGCCTGGATTGTATCGGTAGCGGATCTGCAGCTGGAAATCGCCGACGGTGGCGGACTTGCCGTAGAGCTCGCGCGCCTTCTGGGTGAGCCAGCTCGCATGGATGCCCTGCACGTAGCCCTGCACGGTCTCCGCCCGGACCGGCATGGCGCCGTCGATCCAGGCGGCGACCTGCACCTTGCGCCCATGCGCGGCGTCACGCGCAAAGCCGGGGGGGATCTCGATGGCGAGGCTGAGCTCGCCGCTGCGCATGCGCCGGTCGAGGTCGGCGTAGTCGGTGATGGGCGCCTTCTGCGTGAAATAGCGCGAGCCGGCGATCTGAAGCACGTAGTCGCGGCTCACCGTAGTGTCGTCGCGGTCGAGCACGGCGAAGGAAAGGTTTTCCACGTCCAGGTTGATGCCGTAGCCCACCACGAGCATCAGGAGCACGCTCCCCAGGATGGCGAGGGCGGCGCGGATCGGGTCCCGCCGCAGCTCCAGCGCCTCGCGGCGGGTATAGGCGAACATGCGGCGCAGGCTGAATTTGGTGCCGCCGTCAGTGGCCACCTTGCCGGCCCATTCCTCTGCGCGGTCGCTCGTCGCCGACACAGGCTGATGCTCCGGCGGCGCGGCGGGAGCCGCCTTGGTGCCGATGGCGTCTTCCAGATAGGCGATGAAGGCTTCTTCCAGGTCCTTGGCGCCGCGCGTCTCGATGATCGCCGCCGGACGGTCGCTGACCAGCACCTTGCCCGCGTGCATGAGCGAGATGCGGTCGCACAGCTCCGCCTCGTTCATGAAGTGGGTGGAGACGAAGATGGTCACGTTGTCCTTGCGGGAAAGGTCCGAGAGGATCTGCCAGAAGCCGTCGCGGGCGATGGGATCGACGCCCGAGGTGGGCTCGTCGAGGATCAGCATGTCGGGCGCGTGGATCATGGCCACCGCCAGCGAAAGGCGCTGGCGGATGCCGAGCGGCAGGGCGTCCGGCAGCGCGTCGGTGACGTCGGCAAGATCGAAGCGCCGCACCATCTCGGCGATCCGCGCCGGGATCGCCTTCGGGGCCAAGCCGAACAGGCGGGCGTGCAGGTCGAGATTCTGCCGGACCGTCAGCTCCGTGTAGAGCGAGAAGGCCTGGGACATGTAGCCGACCCGCCGGCGCACCGCCAAGTCGTCCGGGTCCACCTCCTGCCCGAACAGGCGGGCCTTGCCTTCGGTCGCCGGCAGAAGGCCCGTGAGCATCTTCATGGTGGTGGTCTTGCCGCAGCCATTGGAGCCGAGGAAGCCGAAGATCTCGCCGCGGGCGATGCGGAAGCTCACGTCGTCCACCGCGGTGAAGTCGCCGAAGCGCATGGTGAGATGCTCGGCCTCGATGGCGATCTCCCCGTCCGCGCCCTCCGGGCGAGGCGGAATGACCACTTCCCGGTGCCCCGCGCGCTCTTCTTCAGGAAGCAAGGCTATGAAAGCGGCGTCGAGGTTGGCGGCCCCGGTCTTCGCCAGGAGATCCGCGGGCGCGCCGGTGGCGAGCACTTTGCCGGCATCCATGGCCACCAGCCAGTCAAAGCGGGCGGCCTCCTCCATGTAGGCGGTGGCGACGATCACGCTCATGCCCGGCCGGCCGGCGCGGATGGTCTCGATCAGCTCCCAGAACTGGCGCCGCGACAGGGGGTCGACGCCGGTGGTGGGCTCGTCGAGGATGAGCAGGTCCGGATCATGGATCAGGGCGCAGCACAGGCCGAGTTTCTGCTTCATGCCTCCGGACAATTTGCCCGCCGGTCGGTCGGCGAAGGGGGCAAGGCCGGTGCTCTGCAGCAATTCGCCGATCCGGCGCTCCCGCTCGGCCCGGCCCTGCCCGAACAGGCGGCCGAAGAAGTCCACGTTCTCGAACACCGACAAAGTGGGGTAGAGGTTCTTGCCGAGGCCTTGCGGCATGTAGGCGATCTGCGGGCAGGTGGTGCGCCGGTGCCGGGCGTCGGCCATGTCCCCGCCCAGCACCGTGATGCGTCCCTGCTGGATGACCCGTGCTCCGGCGATCAGCGACAGCAGGCTCGACTTGCCGACCCCGTCCGGCCCGATGAGGCCGATCATGCGGCCGGCGGGAACATCGAGGCTTACCCCGTCCAGCGCCCGGGTCTTGCCGTAGGAGAGGGAGACCGCCTGCACGGACACCACGGACCGGACGGGTGCGGGAGGCGTGCCGGCTTCCTCCGAGGGGCTCATTGCAGGAGGCCCTGCTGGAGCCGGGCCGGCCATTCCACGTTCGGATCAAGCCGCACATAGGCCATGCCGGGCAGGCCGGTCTTCACCTGCTGGATGTATTTCGTCAGCAGCTCCGGCGGAATCTGCGCCTTGATCCGGAACATGAGCTTGAGGCGCTCCTCCTCCGTCTCCACCGTCTTGGGCGTGAACTGGGCGACGTCCGCCACAAAGGTAGCCTTGGCCGGAATGACGTATTGCGGCGCCGCATCGAGCACGAGCCGGACCTCCGCGCCAAGGGCGACCCGCCCGGCCTGGACGGTGGGGAGGAAGAAGGTCATGTGCACGTCGCCGAGATCCACGAGGTTGAGCACCCGCCCGCCCGCGGACAAGACCTCACCGGGCTGGGCGACACGATACTGGACGCGTCCGGCGCGGGGGGACCTCAGCACGCCGTCATTGATGTCGGCGGTGATGCTGTCGATGGCCGCGCGCGCCGCGTCCACTGCCGCTTCGGCGTCGACAATGAGCGCCTTCGCGGTGCTGATCCCGGCCTCGCTGGCGGCGAGCTGGGCCTCGGCGGCGGCCACGGCGGCCTTGGCGCCCTCGGCGCTCGCCCGGTCGTCGTCGAACACCTGCTGGGACACAGCATTGGTCTTCACGAGCTGGCTCGATCGCGCGAGCTTGCGGTCCGCAGCGTCGAGCTCGGCGTTGCGCTGGGCGATGGTGGCGATCGCGGCGCGGCGTTCGGCCTCGCGCTGGGTGACGAGGCTCTTGGCGGTGTCGATGCCGATCAAGGCCCGCTGGAGCTGAGCCTGTGCCTGTCGGCGCTGAGCTTCGAGCTGCTCCGTGTCCATGCGGGCAAGCATCTGGCCGGCCTCGACGAAGTCGCCTTCGTCCACAAGGATGTCCCTGATGCGGCCTGGGATCTTGGTGGACACATCGATCTCGGTCGCCTCGATGCGCCCGTTTCCGCTGGCGATGCCGTCAGGCAGACTCTTGTTGAAAAACGTCTGCCACCCCCAATACCCTCCGCCGGCCATGATCACGGCGAGGGTTGCGAAAATCAGAAGCTTCCGGGTCGAGGTCATGGGGTCGGGGGCTCTCGTTGAAATTCGGAGCTCATAAACGGCGTGGGGTCCAACGGCCTCCGCCGTACTCCGCCTTCCTGTTGAAAGGACGCGAATTGAAAGAACGCGAAACCGGACATCGCACTGTCCCCTGGACAGGAAAATGAGTACGCGTCCCGAAGGGCGGAACAGAAACGTCTTCGCGCGACCATGGAAACCACGTCGCGCGAAGAAAGCACGTCAGCTCAAGCGTCTAATTGAGAAGCCTGCGGAACACCCTGGCCCATTGCCGTCGCGATCTGCTGTCCGCTCTCGACGCAGCACGCGACGGATTTCTGCACCAACTCGCTCTGGGCGGCGAGCGCCTCCCCCGGGTCTTTGCATTCCGCCAGTCTCCCGACGTAGTCCGCCTGGATCTGCAGCTGGCGCGCCGCGCCAGCGAGCATCTGCTTGTACAACGCTCCGTAGAGCTTGAACGGCCCCTCGGAGACCGACTTGGTCCAGTCGAACTGGCCCGGCGCCGCATTCGTGAATTGATTCAGCCACGATTGCATCCCGGTCGTGGTGGTCTCGCTCGTCATTGCAGCTCTCCTCGCCATCAAAGGGCGCGCCTATCGCAAAAACAAGCTGGATCGATATCGCCGGCGGCGCCTTGAGCTTGATCAACCAAGGTTGACCGGGGCCGATCCTAGGCATAGGAGCGACAGCCAGCAACCATTTTTCCATGAGGGGGCGATGCTCATCGGATCGGCAACAAAGCCAGCAATGGCGACGAGGGACCGCATCCTGGCGGCTGCGATCCTGCGGTTCTCCATGCATTCCTATGAAGAGACCGGCTTGCGCGACATCGCGGCCGACGTCGGGGTCGACGTCGCCTACGTCCACCGCTGCTTCGGCTCCAAGGAACGCCTGTTCACCGAGGCCGTCAGGGCGACGATCCAGGCCGACCGGATTCTCGCGGATGCCGCCGCCGATCCCGCCCGCGTGCTCGCCAGCCAGATCTTTTCACGCGACGGCGCGCGGTCACCTGACGAAGTCGGGCCGCTCGACATCGTCATCCGCTCCTTGTCCAGCCCGAAGGCGGCGAGCGTTCTGCGCGCGTTCATCGTGGAAGAATTCATCGCGCCTCTGAGCGGACGGCTGGGCCAGCCGGGAATGCAAGAGGCATCGATGATCGCCGCCTTCCTCGTGGGCATCGGCATTATGCGCACTGTTCTGCAGGTGGCGCCGCTGCAGGAGCCTCAGGGCGGAGAACTGGAGCGTCGTATGACCGAGGCGATCACCTGCATGATGGGCGAGGCGGGAAGGCACACCTGACGGCCGTGCTCTACGGACCTTTTGATTGCGACCCAACACGGGGGAGAGCCGATGGAGCCGGGAGGGAACACAAGACCTGAGAGCGGCCGTTTCGTCTCTGCGACGAAGCGGCTGGCCCTGCTCCTGGCGCTGACCCTGATCGCGGGCTGCGCACCGCGCCCGGGTCCGGAGGTGCTCACCCCCACGTTCGCTTCCGTCCCCGGTGCAAGGGTCGTGACAGTCTATGTCGCCACCACACGGGCCCGCGGCGCGCCCGAGAGCAACAACTTCACCACGGGGCGCGCGGCGGCTCTCAACTTCGCCGCGTTCAGGATTTCCGTGCCCCCCGGGCATCGGCCCGGCGAGATCGAATGGGCGCAGGGACCTACCAATCCCGCGACGAGTTTCGCCACCGTCGAGCAGATCACGCTCGACCGCACCACGTTCGAGCGCCGGGTCGCGGCCGCGGGGCTCGCAACCGGAGGACGGAAGGTGGGGGTCTATGTCCACGGCTACAACAGAAGTTTCCAGGAGGCCCTCTTCCGGCTGGCGCAGATGACGGCGGACGCCGACATCTCCGGTGTGCCCATCCTCTTCGCATGGCCGTCCGAGGCGAAGGTGACGAGCTATGTCGCCGACAAGGAGGCCGTCACCTATTCCCGCGACGGCCTCGCGGACCTCCTGACCCTCCTCGTCCGCGATCGGGGGAACGGGCGCATCACGGTGCTGGCCCATTCCATGGGCGCTTGGCTCACCATGGAGGCGCTGCGCCAGCTGCGGCTTGCCGGAAAAGGCGCCGTCATCGGCCGGCTCGATGTAGTGCTCGCCGCCCCGGACATCGACGTGGACGTGTTCCATGCGCAGCTGGCGGTAATCGGGCCACTTTCGCCGCCCATGGTCGTGCTGGTCTCGCGGGACGACGTGGCGCTGAAGGTGTCGAGCCAGATCGGCGGGGAGCGCCTGCGGGTCGGGGCGCTTGATGTGGACGACCCGCGGGTCCAAGAGACCGCGGTGAGGGCGAACGTTGAGATCGTCGACATCTCCAGCCTGACGACTTCGGACCCGCTCAAGCACGACCGCTATGCCAGCCTCGCCGGGCTCTATCCGCGGCTCGCGGCGACCCGCGGAGACGGCGCGGGCGGTGATCTGCGCCGTGCCGGCGCCTTCGTGTTCAACACGGTGGGCACGACCCTGTCGAGCCCGTTCACTCTGGCGGGCGGGGCGCTCGCCGACTGACCGGGGCCCGCCCAACCGCGCCTCGTTGTGGCACGTTGTTCTCAGAGGGAAACGATCGGATGCCCAACCGCCACATCCTTGGAGTACCGCTATCCGACGAAGCTCCATCCGCCGGGCGGGTGATCGTCACTTATGGCCGCAGCCTTATGGCGTTGGCCATCGCCCGCTCTCTGCACGAGCATGGGGTCGAGGTGATCGGCTGCGATGATGTGAACATGACCGTCCTCTCCTTTTCGCGCCATGTGATGGACAATTTCACTCACACCGCTTTCGAGAAGGATGAAGAACAGGCGCTGGCCGATTTCGAAGAGGCTGTGCGCAGATACGCACCAGAGGACGACCGCCCCTATGTGCTGATGCCGGCTTTTCGCGATGCGCGCCTGTTTGCCAAATACCGCGAACGCTTCGAGCCGGCGATCCGCGTCGCGGCACCGGACCTCGCCTCCATCGAGATGATCTCGCCCAAGGATCACTTCGCCCGTTTTCTGAAAGAGACCGGCCTGCCGGGTCCCGCCACCCGCATCCTTGAGCCGGGGACGTTCCGAAACGGTCTGCCCGCGAACGTCGCCACCGATTTCCCGCTCATCGCCAAGCCGACCGACGGTGTGGGCGGGCGCGGCGTGAAAAAGATCAGGGATCGAGCCGCGCTGGACACCTATCTGAAGGCCGCAGGTCCGGAACGCCCGATCCTGTTGCAGGAACTGGTGGAGGGCGAGGACTATTGTGTCTCCATCATCGCCGATCATGGAGATTTGGCGGGGATCGTCGTTTATCGCAACCTCGCCCAATTCCCCCACGAGGCGGGTGCCGGCGCCGTTCGCGAGACGGTGGACGACACGCCCTTCAGGGCATCGGCCCGCGCCCTGCTCAAGGCGACAGGATGGAACGGCGTGGGAGAGATCGACTTTCGCTGGAACGGCGACCCATCGACGCCGCCGAAAATGATCGAGATGAACCCCCGCTACTGGGCCGGGCTCTACCATTCCATGTCCTCGGGCGTGGATTTCCCCTGGCTGGCCTTCCAGCTGGCGGCGGGCCGCGCGCTGCCGGCGGCCGATCCGCACGCCGTCCTGCAAGGCCACCGCACCCGCACACCGGGGGCGTGGATCCTCTCCGCAGCCGAGGATCTGGCCGCCTCCGACCCCGATCTGGAACGCGCCGCGGAAGCCTGGGCGCAAAGCCGCGGTCATGCATCACGCAAGGAAATCCTGTCGGCGGCGCACCAGTTATTGGAATCGGCGAGCGCCGCCGCGAAAGGCGCGCGCGTCTTCAAGGAGTTCCGCACGCGCCTGGAAGAGCAGAAGGACCTGCCTTCCGAGCTTGATTTCGACGACGATCCCGCCGTGGGCCTGGGCATATTGTTCGTGGTGTCCAGCCTGCTCAAGCATCGCGAGTTGCCACCGGAGTTCCGGTACTCTGCACCTCAGGCGACCGACAAGGCTCACTCCGGCCGCGCGGGCAGGCCCGCCACCTCCCGTCGCTACGATGCCGGCGGACGTCCCATCATCGGCGTGACCAAGCCGGACGAAGGCGATTGGATGGCCTACCATGCCATGCGTTTCGCGATCTGGTTGGCAGGGGGCAAGGCGATCGCCATTACATCGAAGGCTCCCCACGACCCTCATTCCGTGGATGGCCTGCTGTTCGGGGGCGGTTCGGATGTTTTCCCCAACCGCTATGGCGGCGCTCCGAAGACGGGCCACCGGTACGACCTCGCCCGCGACGACATGGAGGCGTCCTGGGCGCAGGCGGCGCTGGAGCACGACATTCCAGTCCTGGGCGTCTGCCGGGGCATGCAGATGCTGAACGTGCTGGAGGGCGGCACCCTCTACCCGGACCTCAGCCACCATGAAGAGAATTATCCCACCAGCTTTCTGCGCCGCATCTTTTACCGCAAGACCGTATTTCTGACGCCCGATGGCTGGCTGGCGCGGTTATCAGGTCATGAGCAGCTGGAGGTCAACTCCATCCATACCCAGGCGGTAAAGGATCTGGGCGCAGGCTTCAAGGTGAACGGTGCGGAGGCCAACGGCCTCATCCAGGCCATCGAGCATGAAACCCGCTCCTTCTGCGTAGGTGTACAGTTCCATCCGGAATTCCTGCAGCACCGCGCCTTCGCGCGCCGGATCTTCAAATCCCTCGTCGCGGCCGCGCGGACCCGCCGCCTTGGATTTGCCAAGGGGACGGCGGGCAATAAGTCGCAATTGGCTGCGGAATGAGGCGAGGCTCCTCCCCGCCGAGGCGGCTTCATGGCGAGGAGCATTTCCTTTTTTTGCACTTGCTGATCAAGGCGCGCCAGGGTGAGACCATCTGGAGGAGATCCATTCACCCACCTCAGCCGGGCATTCTCCTCGGTTGGATCAGACCGACGGAGCCGTCGTCTGCGGAACGGTGCTCTGCGCCTGCAACGAATCCCTTCATAAAGGGTTCGTTCGATCATACTATATTTACAAAAGGCGATAGTCGATGAGCTTGTACACATCCGGTCAGTCGGCGAATGGCCATGAATCACGCAGTATGAAAACGAGAAGGCAGCTGATCGAAGCTGCAATCGATGTCTTCGGCCGCGTAGGGTTCGAGGGAACCACCACGCGCATGCTGGCCAAATCGGCGGATGTTACATTGTCCGCCATTCCTTATCATTTCGTCGGCAAGCGCGAGCTCTACATGGAAGCGGCCCGAGAGATCGCCGATTACGCTCACATGCGGGTAGGTGCTCTTTGCGCCATCCTGGACGATCCCGCCATCGCCTCGCCCGAAGAGCGGCTCGAGAAGGCACTGACCGGTTACCTGCGCGTCCTGCTCGACGATGCCGAACCCCGCACCTGGGCCTCTTTCTTCGCCCGCTGCGCCTATGACAATGACGAAGCCCTCCAGCTCATCCACGATCAGGCCATTGCCCCCTTTCAGAAAAAACTCGTCGCGGCGGTGCGGATGATCGCACCCGCATCCATTGATGATGAAGCCGTCCGGCTCCGCACGACCGCCATCGTCACTGGGATGGCCGGATTCCGGCTGCTGCGCGGCATCCTCCTGCGTGGCATGGATTGGACGGAGCTCAAGTCGGCGCACATGGCGATGGTCGATGTCCTTATCCATGACCTGACCCGCAGTGACCTGTTGACCGGTACGCCATAATCCGCAGCGCCACGCCAAATTCCCGCCGGGAAGACGCCCCCACGCGTAAACTTAGGGAGTTTGATCATGACAGAGCAATCGTTCGCCCACGAAACCATCGCCTGGGCCAAGCAACGGCTCGACGAAGTCGACGCCATGGTCGCTCAGACCGAGAAAGCCGCCGGCGAGCTTCAGCAGGCAGCCCGCGGCAAGGCCGATCTGGCGCTCTCCCGCCTGCGCGACTCCCAAGCCAAGCTGAAGGAGCAGGTCGCGTCTTTGCAAGCCCAGGCGGACGAAACGAAGAGCGCGGTCTTGACAGCGCAGAAGGCCGTGGAAGAGGAATGGGTGGAAGTGGAGTCCGCCTTCCAGGCCTTCCTCGCCTCCACCGGCGAGCAATCCGATGTGGCCCGCAAGGCCATCTCCGCGCGGGTCGAAGCCCAGCGCAAGTCCTGGGAGCGCGCGCTGAACGGTCTGAAGGCGCAGGCTGAAGCCGCCGTCGAGAAGGCGAGCATCGAATTCGATGCCGCCATGACACGACTCAGCGAAGGAGCAGAGAAGGCCAAGGTGAAGCTCGGCCAGGCACCGAGCGCGGGCGAAGAGACCTGGGAGGCGATCAAGGCTGGCATCGCCGAGACGAAGGCGGTTCACGAAAAGACCGTCAAAAAGATCACCGAAGCACTGGCGAAGCTGTTCTGATCCGCGCGCCCGGCGGCGCGCGGCTTTCGGCGCCCCGTTCCATTTGACGAAAACGTCGACAATATCAGGGAGAAATACGATGCCCTTTCGCGCCTGGAAGATGGGTGCCGCGCTGTTCGGCTGGATCGCGATCCTGCCGGCGGCCACCGCCCACGCAGAAGACCTCGCGACCACCCCTGCTCCTGCGGCCGAGCCAGCACAGGGCGCGGCTCCTGAGGTGAAACCGGCACCCGCTCCGGCGGCCGCCCCCTCCTCCACGACTGTGCCGGCCGATCCGTCCCTGACCCGACAGGCCATCGCCTGGTCGCAGGAGCGGCTTGCCGAACTGGATGCCAGCGTCTTGGTCGTGGAGAAGAATGCCTCCGAGCTCAAGGGCGCCGTGAAGGCGAAGGCGGATGCGGCCGTCAAACAGCTGCAGGAGACGCGCGACGCCTATCGGGCCAAGGCCGAGGCGATGCTCGACAACAGCCGCACGTGGACGGCGGCACAGATCACCGACGCCCGCAAGTCGCTGGACGACAGCTGGAAGACCTTCCAGAAGGAGGTCGATACCTATCTGGATGAGGTCCACGCCGATTTCGACACGCGCAAGGCGGTGCTTCTCGCTCAGGTCGAAGCCCGCCAGAAGGCCTTGGAAAGCACCATCTCCAAGCTCAAGGCCGATGCCGGCAAGCTCGCCCAGGACCAGCGCGCGGCCGTTGACAAGCAGATCGCGGCACTGGAGAAGAAGGTTGAGGAGCTCAAGGCGCGGGCGGCCAGCCTGAAGAAGGCCAGTGCGAGCTCATGGGACAAGGCGAAGCAGGCCTACGAGGATGTGCGCACGCGTGTCGTCGAGACCTATCAATCCATCCGCGACTCCCTTTCCGACGCCATGAAGTGAGCGCTGAATAGATGCATGCCTCCTCGCGCCGGCCCATGATCGGCGCGAGGAGCTTCGCATATGTCAGCGTCGTGCCGCAGCAGCGTGATGTTGACGGCCGATGAGCCTATGCCTATGCCTTGGAGCGCCCGGAGCGGGGCAACTTTGCTGAAAGCCTCTTGGGCTCCGACTCCAGACCGCCCATCGACAGACCATCCATGAGAAGGTCGAACTGGGCATCGATGAACATCTTTACGTCGATCTGATGCCGGTCGTCGAACAGAAGCCACCAGACGTTCAGGAGCAGCGCCGGGCTGAAGATGAGCTCGGGGTATCGGAGCGCCGGCGTGGCGCGAAACTCCCCGGCTTTGATGCCGGCAGCGATCATCTCGCGCAGGCGTTCGAGGAACGGCACCAGGAACTCCCGGTGGTGGCGCTCGACGAGATCGGGAAACCGCGCGCCTTCAGCGATCAGGAACCGCATCACCTCTCGGCCCACGCGCTCCTCGGCGATGAAACGGAACAGAAAGTCGAGCAGAGCGCGCAGCCGGACCCCGAACGGACCTTCGAGCGCGGCAACGAAGCTGGTCACCTCGTCGAAGATGGGCCGCGAGACGTGACGGATCATCTCGTCGAAGACGCGTTCCTTGGTCTCGAAGTAGAAATAGATGGTGCCCTTGGTCACGCCGACGCGTTTCGCCACGTCTTCGAGCCGGGTCGCGGCGTAGCCGTGCTTGGCGAATTCCTCGAATGCCGCCTCAAGGATTTCGCCCGGTCGGTCCGCCTTGCGGCGCATCCGGGCCTTGGTCGGTGCGTTCATGGCTTGTCTACCCATTCGTGAGCGTGCCTGGCCGCATGCAAGCGACGCGACGTTTCGCCGGAAACCAATCTATCTATTGACTTACGAGTTAGTCAATAATATCCACGAAGGCCTAACGTTCGGATCGCCCAGGGACGAGGCGGTTCGGCATGCGCCTTGTTGTGAGCCTGCATCCATGATCGACCCCATTCCCGCCCGCCGCTCCGATCGATGGTCGAGCGCGTGGCCCGTTGCGAGACCCGCAGGGCCGCTGGTATTGATGTTGGTGCTCATGCAAGCCCTGGCGGGCTGCGACCGCGCGGACTCCGTGGCGACGGCGAAGCAGCCTATTCTTGTTCGCGTCCAGACCGTGCAGATGGTCGACAGAACGATCTCGATCGTCCTGACCGGAGACGTGCAGGCCCGAACCCTTGCGCAACTCTCCTTCCGCGTGACCGGGCGGGTGACCGAACGTCTGGTGGACGTGGGCGCGCATGTTGAGGCCGGCGACGTCCTGGCGCGCCTCGCTCCCACGGAACAGCAGGCCGATCTCGCCGCCGCTACCGCGGCGGTCGCAGCAGCCGAATCCCGGCTCAAGGTCGCCACCGCCAATTTCGAGCGGCAGAAGACGCTCCTCGCCAAGGGCTTCACCACGCGTGCGGCCTACGATCAGGCGCAGGAAGCGTTGGGCGGCGCTAAAAGCGCACTCGAGGTGGCCAAGGCGCAGCTCGGCACCGCCAAGGACGCGCTGACCTACACCGAACTGCGGGCAAGCGCGGCCGGCGTCATCACCGTCCGCAATCTCGAAGCAGGACAGGTGGCGCAGGCGGCGCTTTCGGTCTTCACGCTGGCGCAGGACGGGGACAGGGACGCCGTGTTCGATGTGCACGAGACATTCTTCCGGGAAGCGGAGAGCGACAGGATCGCGCTGGCCCTCGTCTCCGATCCTGCGGTGACCGCGACGGGGCACGTGCGGGAAATCTCGCCGACCGTGGATCCCAAGACCGGCACGGTGCACGTGAAGGTGGCCATCGAGAACCCGCCTGCGGCGATGACCCTGGGCAGCCCGGTCACCGGCACCGCGACCTGGAAGCCGGAGCAACGGATCGTTCTGCCATGGAGCGCGCTCGCTGCGGTGGGTGCCACGCCCGCCGTCTGGCGCCTGGACCGGGCCAGCAAGACGGTCTCCCTGAAGACGGTGACCGTCGATGATTACGGAACGGGGACGATCGTGATCTCCCATGGGCTCGCGCCCGGGGATGTGGTCGTTGTCGAAGGCGGCAAGCTGCTGAGCCCCGGCCAGATTGTTACATATGACGCGGAGAGCCGGTCGTGAAAAAGATGCCGCTCCTCCTCATTCTCGTCGCCTGTTCCGCCCTCGCCGGCTGCAACGAAGAGACCTCGCCGGCTAAGCCTCCGCGGCCGGTCTTGTCGACCGTCGTCAGGCCCGTCGCCACCGGGAACGTTGTGACCGTCGGCACCATCGAGCCCCAGTTCAAGACGGAGCTGAGCTTTCGCTCGCTGGGGCGGCTCGTCGCGCGGCCGGTCGGTGTCGGCGACCGGGTGGAGAAGGATCAGGTCGTCGCGGCGATTGATGATGCCGCGCTCAAGCTCGCCGTGCGCTCTGCCGTTGCCGAAGTCGCCAATGCCCAGTCCCAGCTGGCCAACGCCTCCGGTGTGGAGGATCGTCAGCGTACGCTCCTCGAAACCGCATCCACCAGCCGCGCCACGTTCGAGACGTCCGAGCAGGGGCGTGCCGCCGCCCAGGCCTCGATGGCGAAGGCTCAGGCCAATCTCGTCAAGGCCCGCGAGCAGCTCGGCTATGCGCAGCTGAAGGCGGACTTCGCCGGTGTCGTCACGACGGTGGGGGCCGAAGTCGGCCAGGTGGTGGCGCCAGGCGAACGGATCGTCACCGTCGCGCGGCCAGATGTGCGCGAGGCCGTGATCGACGTGGGCGAGGATCTGGTGGGCGAGCTCAGGATCGGAACCCCGTTCATCGTGAGCCTGCGACGCAATGCGTCCGTCACCGCCAACGGCAAGGTCCGGGAGATCGCGCCTCAAGCCGACGCGGCGACCCGCACACGCCGTATCCGTATCGGGCTCGACCAACCGCCGGACAGTTTTCGGCTCGGCACGACGATCACCGCCAAGCCGGCGGTCGTGCGCGCGATCGCCCTCTTCGTGCCGGCGGGCGCCGTCTTCGTTCGCGACGGGAAGACCTTCGTCTGGCGCGTCGAGGCGTCCAGCCAGACGGTCGTCCTGCAGCATGTCCAAGTCGCAGACGTCAGCGACGGGCGCAGACGCGTGATCTCAGGCGTCGAGGCCGGCATGCGAGTGGTCACGGCCGGCATCCACTCTCTTTCCGACGGCCAAAAGGTCCGCATCGAGCAGGAAGCCCAGCCGTGAAGCCGTTCAATCTCTCCGACTGGGCGCTCGATCACCGTTCGCTCGTCTGGTTCTTCATGATCGCCTTCATTCTGGCCGGAGCATTCTCCTACCTGAAGCTGGGACGCGAGGAAGATCCCGCCTTCACCATCAAGACCATGGTGATCCAGGCGCAGTGGCCCGGCGCCTCCGCCAAAGACGTCACGCGTCAGGTCACAGACCGGATCGAGAAGAAGCTTGAGGAACTCGAATCCCTCGACTACACAAAGAGCATCACGGTGCCGGGCCAGACGACGATCTTCGTCAATCTGCGCGCCACCACGAAGGCCCGGGACGTTCCTCCCACCTGGGTCCTGGTGCGCAACATGATCGGGGACATCAAGGGGTCCTTTCCGCAAGGGGTGGTCGGGCCGAACTTCAACGACCGGTTCGGCGACGTCTTCGGCAACATCTACGCCTTCACGAGCGACGGGCTGAGTCAGCGCGAGCTGCGCGACCAGGTCGAGGACGTGCGCGCCAAGGTGCTCACCGTGCCCAGTGTCGGCCGGGTCGAGGTCATCGGGGCGCAGGACGAGGTCATCTATCTGGAGTTCTCCACGCGCAAGCTCGCCGCGCTGGGGCTGGACCAGCGCGCCATCTTGTCCTCATTGCAGGCGCAGAACGCCATCACGCCGTCGGGCGTGCTGCAGGCCGGTCCCGAGCGCGTCAGCGTGCGGGTGAACGGCCAGTTCACCTCTGACGAGAGCCTGAAGGCTATCAATCTGCGGATCAACGACCGGTTCTTCCCGCTCACCGACGTCGCCACCATTACCCGCGGCTATGTTGACCCGCCCATTTCCCTGTTTCGTTTCAACGGTGAGCCAGCCATCGGCCTCGCCATCGGCATGAAGGCCGGCGCCAACCTGCTCGAATTCGGCGAGGCGCTGAAGGCGCAGATGGCGAAGATCGAGGCGGACCTGCCCATCGGCGTCGGCGTGCACCTGGTGTCGGACCAGCCGCAGATCGTGGAGGAGGCGGTGGGCGGCTTCACTCGGGCCCTGTTAGAAGCCGTGATCATCGTGCTCGCCATCAGCTTCGTCAGTCTGGGCATGCGGGCGGGGCTCGTTGTGGCAATCTCGATCCCGCTGGTGCTGGCCATCACCTTCCTGGTAATGGCGAGTTCCGGCATCTCTCTGCAGCGCATCTCGCTCGGCGCGCTCATCATCGCCCTCGGCCTGCTGGTGGACGATGCCATGATCGCCGTGGAGATGATGGTGGCGCGGCTCGAAGCCGGCGATACCCTGCGGAAGGCGGCCACCCACGTCTATACGTCGACGGCTTTCCCCATGTTGACCGGAACGCTGGTGACGGTGGCGGGCTTCATTCCCATCGGGCTCAACAACAGCAATGCCGGCGAGTTCACCTTCACCTTGTTCGTGGTCATCGCGGTGTCGCTGATCGTGTCCTGGGTGGTGGCCGTGCTGTTCACGCCGCTGCTCGGCGTCACCATCCTGCCGGCGACGATGAAGAGCCATCACGACAAAATGGGACGCTTCTCCCGCCTGTTCTCCCGGGTTCTCGACCTTTGCATGCGCCGGCGCTGGATCACCATCGCGGTGACAATCCTGGTGTTCCTCGTCTCCGTCGTCGGCATGGGCTTCGTGCAGCAACAGTTCTTCCCGTCCTCCGACCGCAACGAACTGGTGGTGGACTGGAACCTGCCCCAGAATGCCTCCATCGCCGAGACCAGCGCGCAAATGGCGCGCTTCGAGCAGGAGGCGCTGAAGGATAATCCCGGCCTCGATCACTGGTCGACTTATGTGGGGACCGGCGCGCCGCGCTTCGTCCTCACCTTCGACGTGCAGCCGTCGGATGTCTCGTTCGGGCAGACCGTGATCGTCACCAAGGATCTGGAGGCGCGCGACCGCCTCAAGGCCGAGTTGCAGGACTACCTGAAGGCCACGTTTCCTGGCACCGATGCCTTCGTGCACCTGCTCGACATCGGCCCGCCGGTGGGCCGCCCGGTGCAGTTCCGCGTCAGCGGTCCCGATATCGCGTCCGTCCGCGCCCAAGCGCTCGAACTCGCCGTCGTGGTCCGACGCAACCCGCATCTCGGGAATGTGGTCTTCGACTGGATGGAGCCGGCGCGGGTCATCAAGGTCGACGTGATGCAGGACAAGGCCCGCCAGCTCGGCGTCACCTCCGAAGACATCGCCGCAACCATGAACAGCGTGCTGGACGGAGCTTCGATCACGCAGGTGCGCGACGACATCTATCTGGTCAATGTCATGGCGCGCGCCAATGCGGGGGAACGCCATTCCCTCGAAACCCTGCGCAACCTGCAGCTGACCGGATCGGGCACCCAGCCGGTGCCGCTGGCGGCGGTGGCCACGTTGCGCTACGAGCTGGAGCAGCCGACCATCTGGCGGCGGTCGCGGCTTCCCACCATCACGCTCAAGGCCGGCATTCTGGATGCGACCCAGCCCAACACGGTGGTCGAGCAGTTGAAGCCCGAGATCGCCGCCTTCAATGCGAAGCTGCCGGCCGGCTATCACGTGGCGATCGGCGGTGCCGTCGAGGAGAGCGGCAAGAGCCAGGCCCCGATCCTCGCGGTGATGCCGCTGATGCTGTTCATCATGGCGGCCATCCTGATGCTCCAGCTTCAGAGCTTCCAGCGGCTGGTGATCGTCTTCGCGGTGGCGCCCCTCGCGGTGATCGGTGTCGTCGCCGCGCTCCTGCCGAGCGGCGCACCCCTGGGCTTCGTCGCCATTCTCGGCGTGCTCGCGCTGATCGGCATCCTTATCCGCAATTCCGTGATCCTCATCGTGCAGATCGAGCATCTGCGCGGGGAAGGGTGTCCGCCATGGGAGGCGGTCGTGGAAGCAACCGAGAACCGCATGCGGCCTATCCTGCTGACGGCCGCCGCCGCGAGCCTCGGACTCATCCCCATCGCCGGCGAAGTATTCTGGGGGCCCATGGCCTACGCCATGATGGGCGGGATCATCGTCGGCACGGTGCTCACCCTCCTGTTTCTTCCGGCGCTGTATGTCGCGTGGTTCCAGATCAACGTGCCGCCGAACGCACCCGCACAAGATTGAGCCGAGTCGCCGTCATGCCGGTCGCCGACCAGCCGACTTTGGCAGGATCAGATTGGCGGTCTCCAGAAGAGCCTACGCCAGTTGGGGCGGGTTTCGCAGCGTCAACGGCAAGGTCATCGCCTTGAGGACAGCTCTGCGGACCTGAGGCAGGGTCTGTCGAGGGGGACCCTGCCGCAGGTTTCCACCTAATACCAACGGCCCTCATTTTTGGTAAGCGTCGTCCCGGGCGCACCTTTATAGGTCGGGCGTGAGAGCGCAGTTTGATGATCCTGATTGGAGGATCGTTTTGTGTTTGGGCTTGACCATAGACTTGAGCCGGAGGTTGAGGTCCGGCGCTTCGAGGTGATCAACGGCGCGATGGGGCGTCGGCGCTGGACGGCGGACGACCGGGCATGGATCCTGGAAGAGACTCTCGTTCCCGGCGCCGTGGTCTCGGTGGTTGCTCGCCGCCACGGCTTGACACCCTAACAGCTGTTCACCTGGCGCCGCGAGGCGCGGAGGACGGCGGAGACGGTGCCGGCGTTTGTGCCGGCGGTGGTCGCGCCGGAGGTTGGTCCGGCATCGGAGCCTTCGGCCACACGGTCACGGCCGAAGCGGCGCACTCGGCAACGCCGCGCGGCGGCCATCGAGGTCGACGTCGGCGGGGTCAGGGTGACGATCGAGAGCGGAGCTTCACCGGCCACCATTGAGGCGGTGATCGGCGCGCTGAAGGGTAGATCATGATCGGCCCGAGCGGCGCGGTCCGGGTCATGGTGGCGACGCGGCCGGTGGACTTCCGCAACTATGCGCCGACCATGATTATGCGGAGTCGGCGCGGAAGGAGCACGTAATTGTGCCCGCCTGCACGACCCGGATCAGAGCCTCGACGTCGCCATCGCGATCTACAAGCACCCGCCGCCCGTTAGCCATCACGATCTCGATCCGGCCGCTGCCGTCGGCCATCAGCGGGCGGGTCGCCGCCGCGACCTCCGGCACGATCACAGCCGGAACAAACCCCGCTCTCGAAGCCGGACCAAACCGCCCGGCCCGCGCCGCGTCACGCCACTCGTTAACTGCGTGCGCGTGATCCCGTATTTGCGGGCCGTCGTCGAGCCCAGGCGTCGACCCGAATAGCTCTCCTCGACGATCCGCAGCTTCGCCTCATCGCTGAAGCGCCGCCGGCCGCCGCTCTCAACGATCTCAAGCCGACTGATCGGCGTGTCTGTATAGACGTCCATACAGACGAATTCTCACCACCAAGCCTCAATTCGCAAGACGGCCGCCGTCGGAGGGATACTGCAACGCCATCGCCTGGCTAACTTCCATCTCGGCAGCGAGTTCGGCAACTTGCGCCGCCGTCGCACTGCCGGCCCGACCTTTCAGGAATTCACGGATCGCATCCGTCCGCCGGCACGCTTTGCCATCTCACTGATCTTTGGAACGGTGGTGTCCACCGCGCTCGCCGTGTTCGTCGTCCCGATCCTGTACGATCTCGACGCCCGCCGCCGGACGCGGAACCTCGGAGCCGGCGGCGAAATCCGAGCGGCGGGAGGCGGGACAATGCCCTGATTGCTTGGACATGCCGGGCCGGAACAGGCGAGATAGGGGACCTGCAACCATGGGGCCTGTACCGCTCATGTCGCGGACGAAGATCCAGGAGTTCGCCTTTCTCGCCACCATCGTCCTCGTGACGGTGGCGTTCCTCTGGCTGCTATCGCCCTATTACGGCGCGATCTTGTGGGCGGTCATCCTGGCGATCTTGTTCGATCCGCTCCAACGCGGGCTCGAGAACCGGCTCGGCAGCCGGCGCAACCTCGCGGCGGCACTCAGCGTCCTGGCCTGCGTCTGCGTCGTCGTCATCCCCGGCACACTGATCCTCGCCGCCCTCGCCAACGAAGCCGCCAGCCTCTACACCCGCATCGGCACGCGCGAATTCGATCCAGGCACAATGCTCGCGCAGCTCCAGGGGGTGCTGCCGTCCTTCGTTTGGAGGGCCCTTGCCGCGCTCGATCTCGGCAACATGGCTCAGCTCCAGACCCGGCTGACATCGTTCCTCCTCGAATTCAGCCAGACCCTCGCCAACAGGGCGGTCATCATCGGGCAGAACACGGCCCAGTTCATCATCAGCCTCGGGGTGATGCTTTACCTGCTGTTCTTCCTGTTCCGCGATGGCGTAGCCCTTGCCGCCCGTATCCGCAAAGCCAGCCCCCTCGGCGCGCACGAAACCGACCAGTTGCTCGAGAAGTTCACCTCTGTGGTGAAGGCCACGGTCAAAGGCAATGTCACCATTGCCGCAATCCAGGGCGCCATAGGAGGGGTCACTTTCGGGATGCTGGGGATCCAGGCCGCGCTCTTGTGGGGCGTCCTGATGGCCGTCCTGTCACTTCTGCCCGCTGTGGGCGCCGGACTGGTCTGGGTGCCGGCGGCAGCCTATCTGCTGCTGACCGGCGCCTATCTGAAGGGCGCCATCCTGCTCGCGATCGGCACGCTGGTGATCAGCACGGTGGACAACGTCCTGCGGCCAGCTTTGGTGGGGAAGGGTACCATGCTGCCGGACTACGCCGTGCTCATTTCCACGGTGGGCGGCCTCTCGCTGATCGGCATGAATGGATTTGTCCTCGGCCCGCTGATCGTCGCCCTGTTCGTTGCCGCATGGTCGCTCTTCTCGGATGACAAGATGCAACCCTCATGAGCTGTCGCCGCTTGCCGTGCAAACTGCATGTGTCTGCTCCGAAGTGTCTTAGCGCCGGGCAAACACCCACCTTTGCGCGTCCATCCCGTGCCCCAGTTCCCCGCGGACGACCAGATGACGCAAGTGCGCCAGAGCCTCGCTGAGCCCGAAGCCGGTCTGATCGAGCGGCAGAGGCCGGAACAGGACCTCCAGCGTCTCCATCACCGTGCGCGGCTCGATGCAAAAGTCCATGAGCCGTTCCAGCCGCTCGTCGTGATGCGCCTTGAGCGCGGCGATCCGCCCATGGAGGCCGTAGAACGGGTCGCCGTGGGAAGGCAGGACCAGAGTGCCTTCGGGCAGCGCCTCGAACTGAAGGAGCGATCCCAGGAACGCGCCGAGCGGATCGGCGCATGGGTCCGAAGGGTGCGTCCCAATGTGCGGCGAGATTCGTGCGAGAATCTGGTCCGCCGCGATCAGCAGGTCTCTCTCCGCGCAATAGAGGCAGATCATCTCCGGCGCGTGGCCTTCGCCGATCATCACCCGCCACGCGCTGCCGGCGAGCGTCAGTTCGTCCCCCTCCTTCACCCGCATATAGCGCCGGGGCAGCGGCCCGACCCATTTGGGATAAAGCATGCCCCGGCGTTCCACCAGGTCCAGGAACGGCTGGGGCGCGCCGCACAGCCGGTTGTGGGCCACGAGCTGAGGAATCACCTCCACGGGATCCTCGTTGAGGAGCAGGCGCGCCTGCATCCACTCCAGGCGGCTCATGTGGATGTCGGCGCCGGTGCGGGCATGGAGCCAACCCGCCAGCCCCACATGGTCCGGATGGAAATGGGTCCCGAGGAGCCGCGCCACCGGCCGTCCGCCGAGCAGCGGATCAGCCAGCACCCGCGCGAAAAGCGCCCGCGTCGGGGCGTCGTCAATGCCGGAATCGATGAGGGTCCACCCATCCGATCCGGAAAGCAGCCAGGCGTTGACCTCGCTCGGCGGAAAGGGCAGCGGCACGCGTACGCGCAGCAGGCCGGGCGCAACCTCGCTGAGATCGTCCGAGACGGCTTCATGCAGCCCGGTGGTCATGCTCCCTCCCCATATCGCACGCTTTCCCATTCCCGGACCGAGGCGGCCCATTCACCGGCCGCATGTGAGAGGTCCGTGCGGTCCGCATGGACGGTCGCTTTGCGCAGGCTCTTGCGGTCGGGTCGTGTCTCGGAAGTGGTGGAAATTTGAAGGCGGCGTAATCTCCGGGTGACTTGCAACCACCCAACCGGCGGCTGGAACCGCCAGGGAGATCACGCCATGAACCAGATTACTGACACTTTGAGCTTTGCGCTACTGGCCGGGGAGGCCGGGTTTGACCCGATCGAGGAGCGGCTGCGGGTCAACGTCCGTGCGACCATCGAAGCCGTGTTCGAAGAGGAACTCGCCAGCTTTCTCGGCCGCCTTCGGTACGACCGGGGCGATGGTCCCGCGAAAGGCTATCGCCACGGGCACCGAGAGCGTCAGATCACCGGCACGTTCGGCACCGAGACGGTGCGGGTGCCGCGCGCCCGGATCGAGGGCGACACTGGCAAGGTCACGGAATGGCGGTCGAAGGCGCTGCCCCGTTATCAGCGGCTGACGAAGAAGGCCGAGGCGCTGATCGCGGCGGTCTATCTTGCTGGCACCAACACCCGGCGCGTCAAGCGGGCGCTGTTTGGGCTGTTCGAGGGGGCCGTCAGCAAGGACGTGGTCAGCCGCGCTTGGCGCAAGGTGAAGGTGGACTGGGACGCCTGGTGTGCCCGCAGTCTGGCCGATGAGGACATCGTCCGCCTGATCCTCGACGGCACCGTGATCAAGACCCGGCTGGACCGCAAGGCCACGAACATCTCGGTGTTGGCCGCAATCGGCGTGCGCCGGGATGGGCAGAAGGTGCTGTTATCCATCAGAAACATGGGCGGGGAGAGCACGGCCGCCTGGCGGCAGTTCCTCGACGATCTGGACGCACGCGGCCTGAAGCGGCCCGAATTCGTGATCGTCGACGGTGCCCCGGGGCTGGAGGCCGCGCTGGTGGCGCTCTGGGGCGACGGCCTGTCCATCCAGCGCTGCACGGTTCACAAGCACCGCAACCTCCTGGCCCACGCCCCGAAGCACATGCAGGATGAGCTGACCGAGGATTATCGCGACATGATCTACGCCGAGACCGCGGCCGAGATCGAGAAGAAGCGCAAGGCCTTCCTGCGCAAGTGGCGCCTGAAGTGCCGGGCGGTGGCCGACAGCCTTGAAGAAGCCGGGGCGCGGCTCTTCACCTTCACCCGCCTCGATCCATCGCAATGGAAGTCCGCCCGGACCACAAACGCCATCGAGCGCCTGAACGAGGAATTCCGCCGCCGCATCAAGACCCAAACCGTCCTGCCCTGTGCCGAGACCGTGCCGATGCTACTCTGGGCGCTGCTCGCCTCCGGCCAGATCCAGATGCGAAAGGTTGATGGCTGGGAAACTCTCTCTCAGCCCATCGAACCGATGCCCCTTGACCTCGCCGCCTGAAAAACCGAGCATCCACATGCCCGGAGCGCGCCGCCAGGGAATTTCCACAGCATTCGCGACACGACCAGATCATCCTCGCCCCCGATGTGACGAACCAGGCCAACGACGTTCGCCAACTGGCGCCGATGATCGCCAGGACCCTGGCCATGATGGAAGCGGTGACCGGCGACGAGGTGGCGCTGGGAGTGGGCCTGTTCGACGCGGGCTACTGGTCCGACGAGAACGCGGCCGCGCAGACGGCGGAGTGCGAATACCTGATCGCCACCACCAAAGACTGGAAGCAGCGCAAGGCGATGCGTGATGCTCCGCCTCCACGGGGGCGGTGTCCTGCGGACATGAGCGCCCGTGACCGGATGGAGCGCAAGCTGTTGACCAAACGGGGCCGGGCGCTTTACCGCCTGCGCGGCCAGACCGTGGAACCGGTGTTCGGACAGATGAAGGAGACCCAGGGCGCGGACCGCTTCATGATGCGCGGCGAGCAGGAGACCAAGGGCGAATGGAGCCTGCACTGCTCCGCCCACAACATCAAGAAACTACACTCGGAGTCCGTCCGCCGTGGCCGGAAAGGCGGAAAATGGCTTCGGAATTGAGGCTATTGGGCGGGGAACGCGGCCATCGACAGCGAAAACCAGCCAGGGACCGCTTCATGCCGCCAATCCCGACCTATTCTGCAACGGGCTCCGTGATGCGCACCCATTCCGTCACCAGTGACCTGATCTTCAAGGTGATCGAACGACCTGCCATCGGGATGGTGTACGTGCTCCAGCATCTCGGCGAAAATGTCGAGCTGCTGCACCTCGTCGAGAGCCGCGAGGCCGCCGAACTTTGGCTGGCGAAGAATCCGCACGCCCGTATCTACCGCCACCCCGATCCCCCAGGTCATCGCGCCGATGATCGGCCCTTTCGCCTCTGCCCGGAAGCTCCCGCTCCGCGTCGCCTGCCTTGGCGAAATGGAATATCCGCAGGACAATCCCGTCTACAGGACCTACAGCGTCCCGGACACGCTCAAGCTGGCGGAATGCACCTCGCTTGCCGAGGCCATCGCCTGTGTCGAACAACTGGCATCATTGGAGGATATCCCCACCGCCGACGATGACGCCGTCGGCTTCACGCCCCGCCTCTTTTTCATCCGCGATGGCGAGAGGTGCCTGAGCCTCGCGGGTGAGCCGTGGCATCGCGGTGTCAAATGGTGCGATCCCGTCGCTTCCGACGGCGAGGCCCGGCTTGTCGTCGATGCGGCCAGTAAGCTTCGGGGCGAAGCGTCCATCGAGGCTGGTTAGAACGATTAGAGCACCGCGCACGCTTCACTTCAAGGCCAGCGTGCTCGAGGGCCGGCTCGTTCATGCCGACTGGCGTCAGACGGTCCGAGCCGTGCTGCTTCAGACCGCCTGAGGCGCCCACCAAGCGTTCGTCGATTGCGCCGCGAAACGGACACTCCAAGGGGTAGCCTTCTGTAATGGGCCTTCGTTCGTCAAGTCCCTCCGAACGATATCTCATCGCCAGGATCATGCTTCTGTCCGTGGTCGGCACGAAGACCGCCACACCATGCCATCAGATCCCGAGCCGGCAGGTCAATCTAGGAAGCGTGGTTTGCCGAAGCATTCACAGCACTACACACGACCTTGCCAAGCCCGCGTCCCAGCGACGGGACCTCAGTAGGGGCGGTATTGTTGTCGACCCGCCGCCATCACGTTTCTGTCCTCAAGTCGCCATTGCGGTTGCCCCCCAGCGGAAGTCGGTTGCATCCATCCACATGCGGTGGAGCACAACACCCAGTTTGCGCGCGAGAGCGACCTTGGCGCGCTTCATGCCGCGACGCTGCGCCACTCCGAGCGCCCAGCGCTTCAGGCTGGAAAAACGCGTCGCCCGCGTCAGCATGATGTGCGCTGCCTCGAAGAGCGCGGTTCGCACCATCGCGTCGCCGACTTTGCTGACACCGCCATCCCGGTCGGTCTCGCCGGACTGATATTTCTTTGGTGTCAGCCCGAAATAGGCGCCGACCGTACTGGATTTGCTGAACCGCGTCGGATCATCGACGGCCGAGCGATACGTCAAGGCGACGAGCGCGCCGACCCCGGGCGTGCTCATCAGCCGGTGGCAAATCCTGTCGGCGCGTGCGATCTTCAACATCTGGCGATGCAGCTTCGTGAACTCGCTCCACAACGTCGCTCGTGCGGTCAGCATGGCGCCGATCACCGTCTCCAGCATGACGTGGCCCGCCGCCAATTCCCGGATGCGCGCCTCGAACCGGCCACGGCTGACCTCGCCAACCTTTAGCCCGTAGCCGCGCAGGATACCGCGGATGCTGAGCTCGACGTCGAGCAGCTTGCCCTGCAGCAACTTGCGGCCAACGAGTAGCGCACGGGTATCCTGGGCGTCGATCGACTTCGCATGAACCGGCCGATACCAGCCCATCCGCAGCAGCTGCGCGATCCCGCGCGCGTCCTTCCGGTCGGTCTTCACCGTCATCGCCGACAGCGCCGCCTTCACATGGCGCGTCTCCAGCAACACCACCTCGAAGCTGGCGACGACAAGCCCGGCGCGGAGCCATTGCGATAAGGGCCCCGCCTCAAGCCCAATGCAACTCACGGGAAAGCCCAGCCCGCCAAAAAACCGAACAAGCACCTCTGGCTCGCTGGCAACCTTGACCTCTCGGACGACCTTACCCTTGGCATCCACCACACACACGCTGCTCTCTTTCAGCGAAACATCGATCCCTGCATAATAGTTCATGGCTGTTCCTCTCATGAGGCTTGGGGCCGATCCCTCGGACCCCGTTCCAACACCATCATTCTGAGGGACAGCCACCCAAAATGGCTACTCGCAAGACGCCGGCCCATTACGGCATCTAGGGGTCAGCAACGCTCAAACAGCGTTTGCGACCACAGGAGGAGACTCAATGATTTCGCGGCCCTATGGGAGTAGCGAGCATCGCTTCCTGCCCTCTTCGATCTGCAGCGCTCGAATCCCTGCGGCCCGATCAATCGTCCTCATCCCGGCCGGGGACCCGCTCAAGACGTGCGGGGTCGAATTTCGCCTTCAGGCGCGCGCCCTGCGCGTTGGTGGCGCGGACCTTGTAGCAACCGTCGTCCGAGCGGATGGAGAGCACCGTCCAGCCTTCGGCCTCCAGCTTCTTCTGCAGCGCCTCGCGCGGCTGCCAGTCGGCGAGCGGCACGTTGCAGTCGCGATCCGCCGCGGCCGGCGTCGCGGCAAGGCTGGCCGCCAAGAGGCTGGCGTAGAAAAGCTGAAATGCGAACCCTGGGCGTCTCACAGCGCATCCTCCTTCCGCCCCGGCGCCCATGAACAGCACGCCAAGCTGACGCCCAGCTGAACGCCCGGACGCATTCCCTCGCCCCTTCCACCTCCGGCCGCGCTAGATTGCCATGCGGCGCGCCGAGGTGACAGATGCGTATCTTGCTGATCGAAGACGATCCCGTCCTGGGCGTGGCCGTGCGCGACCAGATCGTCGCGGACGGGCACGGCACCGACTGGGTGACGCGCCTCGCCGATGCCGCCGACGCCGTCCATGTCGCGGCCTTCGACCTGATCCTCCTCGACCTGATGCTCCCCGACGGGCGCGGCTCCGATTTCCTCAGGACTCTGCGCAGCGCGGGCGCAGCGACGCCGGTCATGGTGCTCACGGCGCGCGACCAGATTTCCGACCGCATCGCCGCCCTCGATGCCGGCGCCGACGACTATCTGGTGAAGCCCTTCGACCTGTGCGAGCTGTCGGCGCGCATCCGCGCGGTGGGCCGGCGCTATGCGGGCAATCCCAACCCGCTGGTCACGCTCGGCAATATCGAGGTGGACCTCGCCGCCCGCTCGGTGCGGCGCGCCGGGCAGGCGGTCGCCCTCACGGCGCGGGAATGGGCGCTGTTCGAGGCCTTCGTCCAGCGGCCGCACCAGCTCATGTCCAAGCCGCAACTGGAGGAGCGGCTTTATTCCTTCGATGCGGAGGTGGAGAGCAACGCCATCGAGGTCTATGTGGCCCGTCTGCGCAAGAAGCTCGGCGCCGACGTGATCGAGACCGTACGCGGCATGGGCTATCGCCTCGGCACACCCGGAGGCGGTGCATGAGCGGGCCGCGGCGGTGGAGCCTGAGCCGGCGCCTCGGCCTGTGGCTCGCCTTGTCGGTCGCGGCTCTGTGGCTTGCCGCGGCCACCGTGGCGGGGCTGGTGCTGCGGCAAGAGATCGACGAGGTGTTCGACAGCGCTCTGCAGGAGGTGGCCCAGAGGGTGCTGCCGCTCGCTTATTCTGAACTGCTCTCCCGCGAGGACGGCGCCGGCGCCCAACACATGGCGCCGGTTGGCCCGCACCGGGAATACATTACCTATGTGGTGCGCGATGCCGAAGGCCGCGTGCTGCTCCAATCCAGCGATGCGGAGCAGATGGCGATCCCCGCGGGCCTCGCCCCCGGCTTTCACACCACGGCGCGCCTGCGCACCTATACCGAAGCCGCGGTCCGGGGCACCATCGTCGTCACGGCAGCCGAGGAGCTCAGCCATCGCGCCGCCGCGGTGCAGCGGGCGGTGATGGCGCTGATCTGGCCGCTCATCGCCCTCGTGCCCATCGCGCTCGCCGGTGTCTGGCTCACGCTCCGCCTCACTCTCAAGCCGGTGCTCGCCTTTCGCTATGCCATCGCGGAACGCGGGCGCGGCAACCTTGCGCCGGTGCCAGAGCAGGGACTGCCCGAGGAGATGGCGCCGGTCGCCGGCGCGGTGAACGCGCTGCTGGAACGGCTGCGTGGCGCGCTAGAGGCGGAGCGCGGCTTTGCCGCCAACAGCGCCCATGAGCTGCGCACGCCCATCGCGGCCGCCCTGGCCCAGACCCAGCGCCTCATGGCCGAGCTGCCCGAGGGACCGGAGCAGGAGCGGGCGCGGACGATTGCGGGCGCGCTGCGGCGTCTCTCGCGCGTGTCCGAGAAATTGTTGCAGCTCGCCAAGGCGGAAGGCGCCGGCCTCCTCGCCGAGGCGCCGGCCCCGCTCGCCCCGGTGCTGCGCCATGTGATTGCGGACCTCGACCGCCAGGCGACACGCGCGCGTGACCTCATCGTGACCATCGCGGCGGACGGCGGCCTCGTCAGCGATCTCGACCCCGACGCCTTCGCCGTGCTCGCGCGCAACCTCATCGAGAACGCGCTGAAACACGGCACGCCGGACACCCCCATTCATGTCTGCCTCGCCGCAGACCGGCTCGAAGTCTCCAACCACGGTCCCGTGGTGCCCGCCGACCGCCTCGCCCTGCTGCTGCGCCCGTTCGAGCGAGGGCCGACCGGGGCGGACGGCTCCGGCCTCGGGCTCGCCATCGCCGCCGCCATCTGCCGCGGCGCGGGGCTCACTCTGGAGATCGCCTCGCCGATCCCGGGCGGTGCGGATGGCTTCAGCGCCGTGGTGCGCTTTCCTGGGCAAGCGCGATCCTGACGGGAAGCTGAACGCGATCCCGCCCCTCCTTCAGGGAGCTGTCAGGTTCGGGCGCGAGTGTGCCTCCGTCATCCCTTCCCTGATGACTTGCCTGATACCTTGCCGGGAGGCTCCCATGAAGACGCGCACCCTGATCGGAACGGCCCTTCTCCTGTCCACCGCCGGCCTCGGCGTGGCGCTCGCCGCCACGCAGATCGATCATCTCGACCTGCCGTTCCACATCCGCGACGACGCCGCCCGCGCCGACACCCGGCCCCTCCGGCTCGCAGACAACGATCGTCAGCACGAGCGCGGGGATCGCCATCACGGCCGCCACGACGATGATGATGATGATGATGATGATGACGACGACGACGATGACGGCCGTTCGGGCGGTCGCCCCGGCGCGGTTCCGCAGAACGGCCCGGCCGATCCCGCAGCGCCCGTCCCGGACAACGGCCTGTTCCAGGGCAAGGCCCGGCCCAAGGTCGAGGTGCAGTGACCTCCGGCCGCCCCCGCGCACCTTCAAAGGAATAATCAGATGAAATTCGTTCTTCCCGCCGTGGCCGCCACCGCCACCCTGCTCTCGCCGGTGCTGGCCGAGGCGCGGCAGGTCACCTTCGAGACCACCCTGAAGCCTTATGGCGGCAACGGCGCCTATCTGGTGCTCTACGTCACCGATGCCGCCGGTGCCTACAAGGGCACGCTCTGGATGGCCGGGGGCAAGGCAAAATACTACCGCCATCTCTCCGACTGGCAGCGCGCCTCCGGCGGACGCCCCGCCGAGATCGACGGCATCACCGGCGCCAGCGTCGGCTCCGGCAAGACGCTCAAGATCACCCTCGATCTCGCCGACGCCATGATCGATGCCGGCTACCAGGTCCATGTGGACACTGCGGTGGAGGATGGGATGGACAATCCCTCCGAGGTGGTCGCCCCGCTCGCCGCAAGCGCATCCGGCAAGCCCCTCGCCGGCAAGGGCTATATGAAATCCTTCACCGTCACCTTCTGATCCCCCTTCGGACATCCCCAAAATGCTTCGCCGCCTCCATGGCCTGCCCGGCATCGCGCTGGCGCTGGCCCTTGCCGTCACCGCCCTCACCGGCGCGGTCCTTTCCGTGCAGCCGGCGCTCGATCGCGCCGCCGCGCCGGCGATCCCGGCGGCGGCGAGTGTCGCGGACCTCGCCGCGCAGGTCGCCGCGCGCCATCCCGGCGTCAGCGCCATCCGGCTGCGGGCGGACGGCAGCCTCACCGCGGCCTTCGACGATGGCGACACGCGCGGCGTGGAGCGCATCGACCCCGCCACCGGCGCCGGGCTCGGACCTTACGCGGTGTCCGAAACGACCCGCTTCTTCACCAATCTCCACCGCTCCTTCCTCGCGGGCGATGCGGGCCGCGTGGCGGCGGCCATCGGCGCGCTGGCCATGCTGGGCGTCTCCGTCTCCGGCCTCATGCTGCTCGCCCGCCGGCTGGGCGGCGCGGGGGCGTTGCTGCGGCCCATCCGCGGCACCCCGGCGCAACGCTGGCATGGGGAGCTGGGACGGCTGGCGGCCGTGGGCCTGATCATGTCTTCGCTGACCGGACTGTGGATGTGGGCCGGCACATTCGGCCTTCTGCCCGAAACGACGGGCGCGAACTCCGCCGTCGCCGCCAGCGGCGGCGCGCCGGCTCCCGTCGGCACGCTCACCGGCCTGAGGGCCGTAAAGCTCAAGGATCTGCGCGAGCTCTCCTTCCCCGATCCCGCCGGCCCGGCCGATGTCTTCACCCTCGTCACCGCCGACGGCGAGCGGCTGGTGGATGCCGCCACCGGCGCCACGCTTGCCATGACCCCGGCGACGGCGCTGGAGCGGATGAACGACCTCGTGCGCATGCTGCACACCGGGCGCGGCGCCTGGGTTCTCGGCCTCCTGCTCGGCCTTGCCTCGGCTGCGGTTCCGGTGCTGGCCGCGACCGGCTTCGCCCTGTGGCTGCGGCGGCGGGCGGCACGGCCGCGCATCTCCGCCAATGTGCCAGTGCGGAGGGCCGATACGGTGATCCTCGTGGGCAGCGAGGGCAATTCCACCTGGGGCTTCGCGGGCACGCTGCACACGGCCCTCGTCGCCGCCGGCCACAAGGTCCACACCGCCGCCATGAACGACGTGACCGCGGCCCATCTTTCCGCCCCGCGCGTGCTGGTGCTCGCCGCCACCTATGGCGAGGGCACTGCGCCCCAATCGGCCAAGCACTTCCTGTCCCGCCTCGCGGGCCTGCCGGGGCAACCGGCGGTGGCGGTGCTGGGCTTCGGCGATCGCAGCTTCCCGCATTTCTGCCGGTTCGCGCGCGATGTCGCCGATGCGTTGGACGCGCGCGGCTGCCCGCAGCTCCTGCCCATGAAGAGGGTGGATCGCCGCTCGCCCCAGGAATTCGCCCAGTGGGGCCACGATCTGGGGGACGTGCTGGGGCACGACCTCGTGCTCACCCATGTGGCGGAGCCGCCGAAGACCACCCGGCTGGTGCTCGCAGGGCGCGAGCTTTACGGCGAGGCGGTGGGCGCGCCGGTGGCGATCCTGCGCTTTGAGGCGCCCGTTGACCCGCGCACCGGCGCGCCCGGCCCCCTGCCCGCCTTCGAGGCCGGCGACCTCGTGGGCATCGTGCCGCCGGTGCAAGGGGTGCCCGGAGATGCCATGCCGCGCTTCTATTCGCTGGCCTCCTCTACCCGCGACGGCGTGCTGGAAATCTGCGTGCGGCTGCGCGCGGGTGGCCTGTGCTCCACCTTCCTGCACGGGCTGCGGCCCGGCGAGGGCATCGATGTCTTCATCCGCGAGAATCCGGCCTTCCGTCCGGCCAAGGGACGCGGCCCGCTCATTCTCATCGGCGCGGGGGCCGGCATCGGGCCGCTGGCCGGCTTCGTGCGGGCCAATGCGGCGGGCCGGCCGGTGCATCTCTATTGGGGCGGCCGGAGCGCGGCGTCCGACTTTCTCTATGAGCACGAGCTGGCCCAGCACCTCGCCGAGCGGCGGCTGACGACGCTGCGCACCGCCTTCTCGCGGGATGCGGACGAGAGCGCCTATGTGCAGGACCGCATCGCCGCCGACGCCCCGCGCCTGCGGGAACTGGTGAAGCAGGGCGCGCAGATCCTCGTCTGCGGCGGCCGCGAGATGGCCGAGGCCGTGACCCGCGCGCTGGAGCCCGTGGTGCGCCCGCTGGGCCTCGACCTTCCCACCCTCAAATCGAGCGGACGCTATGTCGAAGATGTCTATTGATGCGGGTTGGGGGGCTACGGCGCTCCGGCGCCGCGCCCTGAGCGGGCCGGCCATGGGCGCGCGCTGGTCCGCCACCTTCTTCGCCGCCGACGATGTGGACGAAGTGGCGCTCACCTGCCGCCTCCAGGGCGCGGTGGAGAAAGTGGAACAGCAGATGTCCACCTTCCGGCCCGACTCCGATCTGGAACGGCTGAACGCCGCGCCCATCGGGGCGTGGATGCCCATCCCCCACGAGCTGATGCACGTCCTCTCGACAGCGATCGAGATCGGCCGTCTCTCCGGCGGGGCGTTCGACGTCGGAGTCGGCGATCTGGTCAGGGCATGGGGCTTCGGCGCATCGCCGGGGCCCGATGGCGGACGCATCGCGGCGCTTGCCGGCCGGCCCTCCTTCGAGCCGCCCAAGACCTTGCAGCTCGATCCGGCCGGCTGTCGCGCCCGCCGGCTGGCGCCGCTCAGGCTCGATCTGGCCGGCATCGCCAAGGGCTTCGGCGTGGATGAACTGGCGCGCGAGATGCGCGCGGCCGGCCTCTCCTCCTTTCTGGTGGGCATCGATGGCGAGATGCGCGCCGAAGGCCTGAAGCCGGATGGGCGTCCGTGGACGGTGGCCCATGAGCGGCCCTCCGCCGACGAGCGGGACATCCTCGGCGTGCTGGAACTCTCCGGCGCCGCCGTCGCCACCTCGGGCAATTATCGCCATCGGGTGGAAGTGGCCGGCCGCGTCCTCTCCCACACCATGGACCCGACGCGGGGGGCGCCGCTGGAAAACGACCTTTGCGCCGTCACCGTGCTCGGCGAGACCTGCATGGCAGCGGACGCCTGGGCGACCGCTTTGCTGGTGCGCGGAGCCGGCGAGGGACAGGCCCTCGCCCGCCGCCTGGGCCTTGCGGCGCTGTTCGTGCGCGCGGATGGCGCGGTGGAGGCGACGTGGTCTCTGGCTCCGCCACCCGAGATGGCGACAGCCCCGATGGGAGACCCCTACACGGCGTGACCGACCAGCGTTCCGATGGCTGCGGTCGCCGCCATGGCGATCGCACCCCAGAACGTCACGCGGACGGTGGGCTTCCAGATGTCCGCACCACCCGCACGCGCGCCCAGCGCGCCCAGCGCCGCGAGGCAGACCAGCGACCCGCCGGAGACGATCGGCGCGATCAAAGCGGTGGGCGCCAGCAGGGAAATGACGAGCGGGATCGCAGCCCCGAGCGCGAACGTCACCGCCGATGTCAGCGCGGCCTGGATGGGGCGCGCGACCACATGCTCGGCGAGCCCCAGCTCATCCCGCGCATGGGTGGTGAAAGCGTCCTTTGCCGTCATCTGCTCGGCCACCTGACGCGCCAGCGCCGGCTCGACCCCGCGTCGCACGTAGATTTGCGTGAGCTCGGTGAGCTCGCTCTCCGGCTGCTCGGCGAGCTCGCGCTGCTCCTTGCGCAGATCGGCGTTCTCGGTATCGGCCTGCGAGCTCACCGAAACGTATTCGCCCGCCGCCATCGACATGGCGCCGGCCACAAGGCTCGCGACACCCGCGACCAGGATCTCCGACGCATTGGTCGATGCCGCCGCGACGCCCACCATGAGGCTTGCCGTCGAAATGATGCCGTCGTTGGCGCCAAGGACGGCGGCGCGCAGCCAGCCGATGCGCTCGATCAGATGGTTTTCGCGGTGAGGAGGTTTCATGGTGATACCTGCTGGGAGGACCTACGGATTGGCGCGCAACATGGTGCCAGGGGGGAACCGGTCTGCACCAATTTTTAGAACAAATCTAATCAGTCTGGATGACGATGCGATGAGGCGCTTGGCCGCCAGATGACAACTTTGCGGGCGCCCCGATGCGCCTGACTGTGGGATCCTGGGTCGCCGGCTCGCGCGTCGGAGGTGCGAATTTGTCGAGAACCGGAATGCCGACAGGGACTTGATCATCGAACCGTCCCCAGAAGTGAAGCGGGAGTTTATCCTCACGGCACCAATCGAACAGCAGATCACTCTCGGAAACATAGGCAACGGCGGCATCCACACGTTCCGTATGTTCTGTGGGGTTCAGAATGATGTTGCGGAGATAGCCGCCGTCTATTCCATTCAGCAGTAAATTCACGTCACGCGACCCGCTCAGCCATAACCTCGCCTTTGACCTTGACCTATTTCAAGGCTCGGACCTCAGCAATATGGTCGGAGTGCTTCAAAACCTGAAGTGAATGACGGCGTCGCCCTTCGGGCCGGGCTGTAGGTTGCGCCGAAGCCCCGAGGTTAGGTCTTCTCCCTGGCGGGCGGCCATCCCTGACGCGGTCCGGGCGAATGCCGCCCGAGGAAGGGAAGGCGGGGGTTCTTGCTGAGTGCGCTGCGACGGTGGATGGAGGGACGAAGGCAGATCCGCCGGACATGGCAGGCAGACGCGCGTCGTCTGGTGCAGCATGACGAATTTGGCGCGTACTACGAGGCGCAGCGACTGGCTGCTCGGGCCCGTGCGTGCGGTCAAGCCGGCGAGTTCATCCATTGGGGTAAGGTGGCGGCCGAGGTGGCGAGAATCTCGCCGCACGCGCCGATGGACCTCGCCGTGGTCCAGGCGATCGTGGACGATGAGCCGCGATGTGGGGAGTTTCTCGCAGTCGGGACGATTGATCGGACGGCTGCGCCGCCGTCGCTTCGGCAAAGCACTGAAGCCTTCTGACCTGAGGTGCGGCGCGGAGCCGGGCGTGTACCGGTACGGCCATGTGGTTCGGCATTCGGAAAAAGGAGTGTGCGAGAGGGCACGGACCACCTTTGAGCGAGTCCGACCCCGCTCTCCTTGGATGGCTTTCCTGGTCCTCCGCCCGGCCTTCGACGATCAACCCACAAAAGGGGTCGGCTATGCGGAGCATGCCGCCGCTGCGGCTTTGCCTGCGCGGTGATCGCGGCCGGTTGAGGACACTGACGGACGCCATCGAGCGGGGATCGGCCTCGCTCCAAGATGGAGCCCTCAGATGTCGCACGATCTTTTCCTCGCCCAGTCCCACGCGTTCCAGCTCGCCCGCACCCTGATGGTCCCGGTCACGCTGTTCGAGGTCGATGGAGAATTCGGCGTTTATCTAAACAGTCAATCTGTCTCACGGGCGTTTCCGATTTGCGATCGGGATAACTTCGGCGTTGTAGCGGTAACGCCACTGTTCCATGAGTTCGCATAGCGCCCGCACTTGATGATGCTGGGCAAGGATGTTGTTGACCGCACGACGCTCTTGTTCCGCTCGGGACGCCGCCATTGGCTGGTCTTCGGCATCACGCCGCGACCGGGCCTCGATGAGCGCCTGTCGAAAGACCGCCAGCACTTTCAAGGCGCGGTTCGCGGTTGCGCGACTGACGCCTGCCTCGACGGCGAGATTGACGACCGTCAGCCTGCCATCGGTCACGCGAGGGCATCCATCAAACAGACGTGCCATCGCCTCGCTAAGGGCTTGTTCCGTGGTTGCGCTGACCGGCTTCATGATGTGCGTACCTTCAGCGGCGCGATAAGCCTGCGCTTTCGCTTGTTATCCGACCGCAGAGCCTCGCGTTGCAGCGGAGAGAGACGCTTATCGGCGAGAAGTTCCTCCGCCTGTGCAATCGAGGTTTCCCAGGGCGGCAGATGCCGCTCGACAAGGCAGGCATTGGGGCATCGGTCGGGAGCGCATCGCGACAGGACGGGCGCCGAGGCTGAAGGTTTCTCGGCTTCCCGGAGGCAGAGTGCGGTCAGCGGGTCGAAGAAGCAATCGTTCAGATATCCGACATGCAGTGTGCGCGCCAAATGCGCCAACATCGCCTTTAGGCGCTTGCGCTCGGCCACTTGTCCCGGAAGCGGGCCGAGTTCGCGACCGACCCGTTCCAGTTCTGCCCCGACACGCTTGCCGGCCGGTCCCCCTGGACCGTGACCGCGCCGATGGTTTTCGAAGTAGTTGATGATGTCATCGAGTTGCCCGAGCGCCAGTTCCTGCTCGACCTCCTGCCTGAAACCGCATGCGGACGAGCCGGCATAGCCGCC
Source organism: Xanthobacter wiegelii (assembly GCF_043193855.2). Lineage (NCBI taxonomy): Bacteria > Pseudomonadati > Pseudomonadota > Alphaproteobacteria > Hyphomicrobiales > Xanthobacteraceae > Xanthobacter > Xanthobacter wiegelii. The sequence continues at coordinate 121,722 of NZ_JBAFUY020000002.1, forward strand.
GAACATGGCTACGGAAGCATGCTTATACTGGATCTTGCCGGCGACGACCCCGAAGGGCCGGTTTGCGATGTACCAGGCCAGTGTTCGTCTGAACTGACGGGTGTTGAAGTGCCAGACGTCTTCTCCCATTCGGGGAATCAAAGGATTATCGTCTGCGCCATATCGTTCATCGAGGTGTTCGCGGAATCGGTTGATCTTCCTGGCAATCAGGATCGGCGTCTCGGCATTGTTCGTCTCGCGGTCATCAAGAGCAAGCCATAGCCGCTCGGTGCCCGCGTTCCGTCGGACCCGTTCCGAGAGACGCTCGGCAACCCTTATTGCCTGGACGGCGGGTTCGATGGTGATCCAATCAACCTGCTCGCCGCGAGCCCCGCGGTCCTTCCAGGTCACGCCCTCGATCGCCAGCCGTTCCGTTTGGCCATCCAGGCCGAGACTGCGTTTCAGGCAACCGGCTTGCAGCGACTGCACCTCGCCGTCGCGCATTCCCGTCAGATAGCTACATACGATGTAGGCGGCCGTCTGCAGATGCCTTTCTTCCCGTGCCAGGCTGATGGCATCGAAGCGCTCGCGCCACGGCTGGCCAGTGTCGGGGTCGGGGGAGATTGGCGTGTCCATTCCGCCGACCTCGAATCCAAGTTCATCAGCAGCACCGTGAATCATCGACAACAAAGCCGGGTCTTTAAAGACCGTCGTTAGATGCAATCCGGACTGCATGGTCACGAACTTCAGATTAATGACATTGCCATCGAACCTGCCATCCCGTGACAGTCTACCGGTCACCCCTCCGATCGAAAGAGGCTTTTCCCAGACGGGAATACCTCGTTCTTCACGGCGACGCTTTTCTATCCAGGATTCGAGCACGATTGCGGGCCGCGTGTGGCGGCGGCGCGAACGAGCCGCGAAGCGGGCGTTCAGCGCATCCTCTTCAGCTCGCGCAGCCAAAATATCCTCGGCAAAGTGCTCTATATATTTGAGAGACCAACGCAGCATCGGGCCGATTACAGCCTCCGGGATGCACTCGGTCCGATTTTCCGAACTGCGTGTGCCCTGGCCGGTTGCCCGATAAACCGGCCGGCCGCGCCATGGCGCGAAGGTGAGGCCGCCACACGTCAGATTGGGCGCCAGGCGATGAAGCTGGACGATGGGTCGAAGGCACACGCCCACCCGTCCGGGTGTAATTGGGCGTGCCCGGTGGTGGGCCGCGTACGCATCGATCAGATCCTGATCGACGGCTGCCAGATCGAACCTGCCGATCCGCGAGCGAACGAAGTCCAGGAAGCGGCGCAGCGTGGCGAGCGCGCTATGGCCCGACACGGGCCTCAGCCGCGGCTCACCGTCGGCGAGCCGTTCATTCATCCAGGCATAGATGTATTCCTTGGCGAGCAACCGCTCGGCGGCACAGGGGATCACGCTGAAGTCGACCGTTCGAAAGGCCTTTCGGGCCATGTTAAACATCGCCGGTGCCATATCCCAGACATCGTCGGCGAACCGCGAGAGCGTCGCTCGGTCGGCTTCATCCCTGAGAGGCATCGACGCCAGAACGATGTCGTCGTCGGCCCTGATGCGCGAGACGGCAAGCTGATCACTCAAACGAGGAGCAGCCGTCATGAGCCGTAGGCCTCCGGCGGAAGATAGAGCAGCGGCGCCGAGGCTTCTGCCGCTTCAATTCTTGCGTTTCCGACGACGGAGGGCGGGAACATCGGCAGGATCTGCTCCGTGATCCTGCGATAGGGCTGATCGAATTTGTCATCCCAATCGTTCAGCGGCAACGCCTCCCGCTGCTCGTCCATGAACGTTTGGAACGCAATCAGGGCCGGCAGTTTTCGTGCGGTGATGACCGCGTTGGAGCATTCCAGGCATCCCCAGAACGGCGTCGGACATGCTTCGCCTTCCCGACCGAAAGGGCTGGCTCGGAAGTTGCCGCATGCCGCGAGCCAAAGATCCTGCTCTCCGCCGAGGAGCAGGCCGATCTTTTCAGGCGTCACCGGCAGCCCGGTCACGTCGGCTGAGGCTCGTAGCCGGGCTTCATCCGCAGGCAAAAGGATCCGAGGTTGCAGAGCCGGCGCCATCGCGTCGGCCAGCGCCTCAACTATCGTCTGCTCATGCAGATGCCGAAGGGCGGGGATGTCGGCATAGTGATTGGCCGCCACCGCTACCGTGTGGCCGACGGCGAAGATCTCCAATTGTCCTCCGGTCCGCTTGTACCAGTCAGCTTTCTGGGTCTTGCGCAGCCGGGAGAGATTGAGCGCGAGCGGTTTTCCGGCGTCATCGACGATTCCATACTTCTCGACAAAGGCGGTCACACAGGCCCCCAGATTTTTCGGTGACGACAGGCGCCCCGGCTTCCAGGTGATCCAGAGCTTAGTTGATCCCGTGTGCTGCCGCGCCCGTTCCGTCAGCTTGATCGCCAGCCGCAGAAAGGCGCCGGGCGTCTCCCGACCGCCATCGCGGACACGCAACCGTTTCCACTGGGCTTGGTGCGCGCGCCGCTTTCGATATTCGATCTCGACGTAACCCCGGTTGGGATTGCGCAAGCAGTCGGCCTCAAGCCCGCGCAGCGCTTCGATCTCCATGCCGGTCGTCAAGGACAGCCAGACAAGAAAGCCGACAACATCGTACCGGGTTAGGTGGAAGCCGGCATGCAGCTCCTCGACCGGGGGCGGTTCGAGCCCGCATCTGTGGGCGTGGTAGCGCAGATTGTCGAATAAAGGACCATCTCCGGCGGCTGTTCCCGTCGTCACAATCTGCTCAACCACGAGGCTGTAGCGACGTTGCAATTCCGAATCACGGGCTACATCCAGAAGTGGGAGGGGCAGAGCCTCGCCCGTCGCTATCCGGTCGCGAGCTTCGATGATCTGATGCGTTGCCGCCTGCAGCAATGCCGCGGCAATCTTCCCGCTATAGGCATCACGCGGCTTGGAGACGCCGTGCTCCCCGTGGCCGATGTATTTCAGGCGAGGCAGTGTTTCGGCCTGAAGTCTTTCCGGGTCGAGTTCGGCGGCCACGCGCAGCACCCCGATCAGAGCACCGAGCACATTGCGCTGATTTGGCCGTTCGCCGCCGTTCTGCTCCAGCCAATTCTCATAGGCGTTGATCACTGCCGGGTTTACGTCACCGAGACGGCGAGGCTCTACCGACGACCCTTCCAGGAATAGCCAGAACCGCCGCAGACGACGGACAAAGGTGCCTGCGGTTTTCCAGAGTGGGGCCGGTCCCATCCGGTGGAGATATTCCTGCAGGAACGGCGCAACGTCACGGGTCAGCGCCCTCAGCGGCCAGGAAGACAGATTGACGTCGACCGTCCCGGCATCTTCCGTCCGAAGGACGAAGACGAGCGGATCTTGCGGACTTTCGTCCCGTGTGTCGGACAATTCGATTCCAACTGGGAAGGTGGCATGACGACCGCGTTTCATCACGGGGGTCCACCAGCATTAATGCGCAGTTCCCAGGCTTCAACTGCTGCATCGATCATTTCCTGGCTTTCTTCCAGGCTCTCGAGATAGATATGAGTGCTTTCGATGCGGCTGTGGCCCAGCAGGCGCTGCAATTTCAGGAGGGGATCGCCAATCAGGCGGCGGTACGCCGCGCCGATATGGGATCGGCGCTCGTCGAGCACCCATCCGATCTGTTCACGCACGAGCAGCGACAGCATATGAACCGCAAAAGTGTGGCGCAGCATGTGCGGCGTGACGTCGAGATCGACCCCGAACCGCCTGCATCGTGCACTCGCCCTCCGGAAGACCACCTCCCAAGCGACGGGAGGCATGGGCCGTGCCCCTTCCGCCAGCCAAAGACACAATGGTTCGGACGTTTCCGCCCATACCAAGCGGCTGCGTTCGTGGGGCGTCAGCACATCGACGCTGGCCGGAGCCGCATTCTTTTCGAGAAGGAGCCTTCCCCGATCGTGGCCGACAACACGGATCGGATGTTCGTTCGATCCGCTGCTTGGTTGCGAATGGCGCATGAGGACATTGGCCCGTTCCAACGCCGCGTATTCATGCAGACATTTCAGAACGCGCTCGGGCAATCGGATCACGCGCCCCTTGCTGCCCTTGCCAATCGCCGACGCCAACCGGAAAGGTCGGCTGCGCACCACACCGGCCGGCTCCAGTTTCGGGAGCTCGATCCAGAGGAGGCTTGCCGCCTCCTGGAGCCGCAGGCCCGTCGTGACGAGCAATTCGGCGAACAACGCATTGCGCTCGCTGTTGCGGCCCTGCCAGGTCGGGTCCTCACTCCCGTCCGGAAGACGACCGCGCAAGCCGATTTCGCGGAACAGGAGATACCGATCCAGGGAAAGGAATCGGACATCGTGGCTGCGTGCGCCGCGCTCCGTGGCAGCGTTGGCGGCGACCGTCATGACCGAGCCGCTGTTCGTCCGTCGCCATGATTGCCGATAGGTGAATGGCGATTTGGCAATCACACCCTCTTCAACAGCCCATCCGTAAAGCTTGTCCAGCGCCGCGATCGACCGGTTCCAGCTCGCCGCGGAGATGCGCACCGGGGGAAGCGCCAGACGTCGCGCCGCATGGAAGGCTGCAACATCGTGCCGATCAGCCGCCCAGAGAGATTTGTTGTCTCGGCGCTCGGAAAGAAAGCGCATCCAAATCAGGATATCCCGACCATAGGCGCGCAGGCTGTTGGGCGAACGGACCCCCAAGGTGGGACAGGCTCTGAAGAACCGGTTCAAGTCGTGATCGTAGCTGCCATCCTGGTCAAGAATGAACGGCACACCGTCCACGAGGTCCAGATTTTCCGCGGCTGTGATTTCGTCCATAGACAGCGTGTGCATGACGCCATCAAGCGCAACAGACTGCCGCAGCGCCGAAAGATTCGTGAAGAAGAGCTGGGGCACATTGTTCTCCTTGGCCGCGATTTTCCCGCCGGGACGGGCTCGAGCCCGTCCCGGCGGGAAAATCGCATCGCCTCACCTCAAGCGGGGAAGGGTGTCGTCAACGTTGATCCTGTGCTGCAAACGTCACAGCGGTAAGACAGAACGCAGAGTCAGGATAACGGCGTCATGCCGAGCGACGAACTCGACGACGCCGACGTGGTCGTCGTCCACGAATACGATCCCCACCGGTTCGGCCCGGCTCATTGAGCCGGGTTCACCGGAGGGCGTGTGCCGCTCGCGAGCGGGCGGCCGCAAGGGAGGCTGCGCCGTGGCTGGGTCGAAGTCAGGGCGCTGCGCGCCCTGCAGGATTCATCAGTTGCCAGCCGCGCCCTTGCCCCCTTCGCTCTTCGCGGCGCCGGGAAATGGTCCCGCGAGGTGCGGGACGGGAAATCTCAGGCGGGGAAAGGTCCGACCCGGAGGCGTGTCGGAAGAGGAAGATGGAAAAGACGGATATCGAGGAGCTGAGGAGCCGTGTGCCCTGTGCAGTCGTCCTCCAAAAAGCAGGGTTCGCGATCGATCTGAAGGAGAGCACGCGCAGGGCGGTCAAGTACCGGCGCGGTGACGACATCATTATCGTCATCCATCACGGCAAGGGCTGGTTCGATGCCCGGTCCGAGGCCAAGGGTGACGTGTTCTCGCTTGTCGAGCATCTCGATGGTGTCGGCTTTGTGGAGGTGCTGCAGCGGGTTTCGGACCTGGTTGGCTTCGTGCCGAACGAGCCCGTCTGGACGAGGGAGGCCCGCGAGCACGATCCGGATGTCGGCATTCCCGATCGATGGCGCGCGCGGCGCAAGCCATGGCCCGATTCCATGACCTGGCGCTATCTGCGCGACGAGCGCGGCCTTCCGGAGTCCGTCATCCGCGCCGCAATCCAGGAGGGCCGGCTTCGCGAGGGACCTCGCGGCAGCATGTGGGCAGCTCATGTCGACGAAACCGGCGCGGTTACGGGCTGGGAGGAGCGCGGCCCCGAATGGCGCGGTTTCGCCCGCGGCGGCGGCAAGGTCCTCTTCCGCCTCGGGCCGGTCGGTGCCCGCCGGCTCTGTGTTACCGAGGCTGCGATCGACGCGATGAGCCTCGCCGCGATTGAAAGCCAGCGCTCCGACAGCCTCTATCTCAGCACTGGCGGCGGATGGGCGCCGGCGACCGAAGCCGCCATCCGGCTGCTCGCGTCACGCCATGGCGCCCTGCTTGTGGCGGCTACCGACAACAATGCGCAGGGCGAGGTCTATGCCGAACGAATCGTGACGATCGCCGTGGCGACGACCGCCGACTACGGACGGCAAAAGCCCGAGCATGAGGATTGGAACGAAGATCTGCGCGCCAGAAAGAGGAGGGAAGAAGAGGGAAGGAAACCGGCTGCCGCATGCCCACCGGCCGCGTCAAGGGTGAAGCTTCGCCCGCTGCGCGGCCCTTGACCCGCCCGGACTTCGATGCGGCCGCGGGGAGAGGTCCTGAAGGGCTGAAGATGGTGGTGATCCAAGAGGATGCGCCGCGCTCCAGCCCGACGAGGCTGAAGGAGCCCCGACATGACTCTCTCCACCCCTATCCGCAAGGTGTTTCAAGGCATCCCCCACCGGCGCCAGATGTTCCGGATGTTCGACCGTCACGCGCAGCGACCCTCCCGCTGGGACGGCGATGCGAGCGCGCTCTACACCGGCGAATGGTTCGAAACCAGCCCCGTCGACCACGACTATATGTTCGAGATCCTGCCGCCGCTCTGGATGCGCGGCGACATGTTCGCCATGCGCGAATTCCTGACCGGCAGCGTCACCGGCGTCTTCTTCGCGCTGATGATCGATGGTCGGGTCCGTCATTTCCACGGCTGTTGCGATCTCGCCGACACGGCTTCGCCAGAGCGGATGCGTGCCGCGATCATCAACCGGGAATCGCGCCCGGTGAAGGCGATGACGCGAACCGAGCGCCTCGAGCACGTCTGGAGCGCGACGCATGACGACTATCGCGGCTATGCCGGGGACCGCTGGCCGGAGGCCGATCGCGGCAAGCGCACCGTGCTGTTCTACGGCGGACGGCAAGGCACCAGCCTGGTCCTGCTCGACGGGCTGACCGACGCGCAGGTCTCCGCCAAGCTGCCGGTGCATCTGCGCTACCTGCCCGATGCGATCGCGGCGTGAGGTGGCGATCATGTTCACCTTCCCCGTGCAGGAAGTCCGCGCCGTCATCGCCCGCGGAAAATCCGACGCCGCGACCAATGGCGGCTACCGCAATCCCCATTACGGTCTCGCCCCGGGCAAAGACGAACGGCTCGGCCTATGGCTCGTCGGCGATGAAGGGGTGTACCTCCTCTCAAACGGCAAGCTCGCCGAGGGGCAACGCGCCCTCGTCTGCTACGCCGAGGAGTGCGATCCGAAGACCAATCCCGACTACTGGCACTACAAGCGCCAGCACTTCGGCGGCGATGACGGGATCGAATTCCTCGACGCCGTCGAGCTCGAGAGGCTGATGGCCGCCGTCCCCGGCGCCACGCACCTGACGATCGTGACCACCGACACCAGCCTGTCGCTCGCCCTGATCCGCCGCTGACCCGGCGGGCGGACCTCGCCCACCCTTCCCGACTATCGAACGTGTCACACCCTCGCCGGCCTCCGGCGGGGCCGATGGCGCGCGCCTTCATCACAGGAGACATTCCCCATGGCGCAAGATGACCCCTTCACCCTTGATCTCTTCGGCAACACCGCGCTCTCGTCCGACCTCGGCCTCGGCGTCACCGCATTCTCGGCGAGCTTCACCGAGGGACCGGACGACGACGATCCACCGCCCATGACGCCGGCGCCGGCCGCGCCGATGGCTTCGGTTGAAAGGCGATCCGTCGCGTGCCCTGCCGAGACGGGTGAGAACTTTCATCTCACCGGGACGCGCCAGCTTGCCCGCTCGTGGAAGGACCGCGCCCGCGACAATCTCGCCGCCATTCGCCTGGCAGCCGAGATCGAAGCGGCACAGCGACCCGCCACCGCCGACGAGCAGGCCGCACTGATCCGGTTTATCGGCTTCGGCGCGTCCGATCTCGCCAATGGCGTGTTTCGCCGGCCGGGCGAGGACCGGTTCCGGAAGGGCTGGGAGGCGCTCGGCGCCGGACTGGAGGAGGCCGTCAGCAGCACGGACTACGCCTCGCTCGCACGCTGCACCCAGTACGCGCACTTCACACCGGAATATATCGTCCGTGCCATCTGGGCCGGCCTGCTACGTCTCGGCTGGCGCGGTGGGCGGGTGCTGGAGCCCGGCATCGGCACAGGACTCTTCCCCGCGCTGATGCCGGACAACTTGCGATCCGTCTCTCACGTCACCGGCATCGAGATCGATCCTGTCACGGCGCGGATCGCCCGGCTCCTTCAGCCGCGCTCCCGGATCGTCATAGGCGACTTTGCCCGCGTCGACCCGCCGACGGATTTCGATCTGGCGATCGGCAATCCGCCCTTCTCCGATCGCAGCGTGCGCTCGGATCGTGCTTTCCGGTCGCTCAGGTTGCGGCTCCACGATTACTTCATCGCCAAGTCGATCAATCGGCTGAAGCCGGGCGGGCTCGCCGCGTTTGTCACCTCGCACGGCACGATGGACAAGGCGGATGCGACCGCCCGCGAGCACATCGCCACCATGGCCGATCTCATCGGCGCAATCCGCTTGCCCGAGGGCGGCTTTCGCACCGATGCCGGCACCGATGTGGTGGTCGACATCCTGTTCTTCCGCCGGCGCCGGGACGGCGAGCCCGAGGGCGATCAGTCCTGGCTCGACCTTGAGGAGGTGCGCCCTGCGACCGAGGACGAGGCCCCAATTCGCGTCAACCGCTGGTTCGCCCGCCGTCCGGACATGGTGCTCGGAACACATGGGCTGACCTCCGGCCCCTTCGGCGAGACCTATACGTGCAGGCCGCGCGAGGGCGAGGATCTCGACGCGGGCCTTGCCGCGGCGCTTACCTTCCTTCCGGAAGGCATCTATGACGGCGAGCCCGAGCCAATCGAGGCCGAGCTCTCCGATGACCCGAGCCCCACCGCCGACCTGCCCGACGCGTCTCGGGCGCGGGAGGGCAGCTATTTCGTCGACAGCCGTCATGGCCTCATGCAGCTCGTCGACGGAACCCCGGTCGCGATCCGCGTGCGCAAGGGCCGCAGCCCCGAGGGCATTCCGGAAAAGCACGTGCGGATCATCCGCAAGCTGATCCCCATCCGCGACGCGGTCCGCGAGGTGCTGAAGGCCCAGGAGTTCGACAGGCCGTGGAGGCCGGCGCAGGTGAAGCTGCGCATCGCCTGGTCGAATCTCGTACGCGACTTCGGTCCCATCAACACCACCGTCGTCTCGACCAGCGAGGATGAGGAGACCGGCGAAGTGCGCGAGACGCACCGCCGCCCGAACATCCAGCCCTTCCTGGACGATCCCGATTGCTGGCTGGTCGCCTCGATCGAGGACTACGACCTCGAGAGCAATACGGCCAAGCGCGGTCCAATCTTCACCGAGCGGGTCATCGCGCCGCCGCCGGCTCCGATCATCACGTCACCTGCCGACGCGCTCGCGGTCGTTCTCAACGAGCGCGGTCATGTCGATCCCGACCACATCGCCGAGCTGCTGCACCGTGATGTCGACGACGTCATCGCCGAACTCGGCAACGCCATCTTCCGCGATCCCGCCGACGGCTCCTGGCAGACCACCGACGCCTATCTCTCGGGTGCCGTCCGCTCGAAGCTCGTCACCGCGCAGGCCGCGGCCGCGCTCGATCCAGCCTATCGGCGCAATGTCACCGCGCTGCAGGATGTCCAGCCGGCCGATCTGCGGCCTTCCGACATCACCGCGCGTCTCGGCGCGCCGTGGATACCGGCCGCCGATGTCGTCGCGTTCGTGCGGGAAACCATGGGCGCGGAGATCCGGATCCATCACATGCCGGAACTGGCCTCCTGGACCGTCGAGGCGCGGCAGCTTGGATATATGGCGGCCGGCACGTCGGAATGGGGCACCAACCGGCGTCACGCCGGCCAGCTGCTTTCGGACGCCCTCAATTCTTCCGTGCCGCAGATCTTTGACATCGTGAAGGATGGCGACAGCGAGCGTCGGGTGCTCAACGTCGTCGACACCGAAGCGGCCAAGGAGAAGCTCGCCAAGATCAAGACCGCGTTCCAGACCTGGATCTGGAGCGACCCCGATCGGACCGACCGCTTGGCGCGAGTCTACAATGATCGCTTCAACAATATCGCGCCACGCGCCTTCAACGGCGATCATCTCCAGCTTCCGGGCGCCTCAGGCGCCTTTTCGCTTTATGGGCACCAGAAGCGGGTCATCTGGCGCATCATCTCCTCCGGCAGCACCTACGTCGCCCACGCTGTCGGCGCCGGCAAAACCATGTCGGTCGCCGCCGCCATCATGGAGCAGCGCCGGCTCGGGCTGATCGCCAAGGCCATGCTCGTCGTTCCCGGCCATTGCCTGGCGCAGGCGGCACGTGAGTTCCTGGCGCTCTATCCAAACGCCCGCATCCTCGTCGCCGACGAGACCAACTTCACCAAGGACAAGCGTCACCGCTTCCTGTCGCGCGCGGCGACGGCGACCTGGGACGCCATCATCATCACTCACAGCGCCTTTCGCTTCATCGGCGTGCCGTCGGCTTTCGAGCAGAAGATGATCCAGGACGAGCTGGAACTCTACGAGGAGCTGCTGACCAAGGTCGAGAGCGACGACCGCGTCTCGCGCAAGCGGCTGGAGCGACTGAAGGAGGGGTTGAAGGAGCGGCTCGAGGCACTCGCGACGCGCAAGGACAACCTGCTGACCATCTCGGAGATCGGCGTCGATCAGATCATCGTCGATGAAGCGCAGGAGTTCCGTAAGCTCAGCTTCGGCACCAACATGTCGACCCTGAAGGGCGTCGATCCGAACGGTTCGCAGCGCGCCTGGGACCTGTTCGTCAAATCCCGCTTCATCGAGACGAAGAACCCGGGCAGGGCGCTTGTGCTGGCTTCCGGCACGCCGATCACCAACACCCTCGGAGAAATGTTCACCGTACAGCGGCTGATCGGCCACGCGGCGCTGCGCGAACGTGGTCTGCACGAATTCGATGCGTGGGCCTCGACCTTCGGCGACGCTTCCACCGAGCTCGAGCTGCAGCCTTCGGGTAAATACAAGCCGGTGACGCGCTTCGCGCAGTTCGTGAATGTCCCCGAGCTGATCGCCATGTTCCGCTCGTTTGCCGACGTGGTGATGCCGGCGGACCTTCGCGACCATGTGAAGGTTCCGGAGATCTCCGGCGGCAAGCGCCAGATCATCACCGTGCCGCCGAGTGCGGCGTTCAAGGCGTATCAGCGCCTGCTCGACGCCCGCATCACCGCCATCGAGCAGCGGGACCGTCCCCCAGAGCCCGGTGACGACATCTTGCTGTCCGTCATCACCGACGGGCGCCATGCCGCGATCGATCTGCGGCTGGTCGATCCCGACAATGACAATGAGCCCGGAAACAAGCTCAACCAGCTCGTCGCGAACGCCTTCCGCATCTGGCAGGAAACGGCGGAAAACACCTATGTCCGCGGCGATGGAAAGCCCTACGAGCTGCCCGGTGCCGCGCAGATGATCTTCTCGGATCTCGGCACGCTCGGTGTCGAGAAAAGTCGAGGCTTCTCGGCCTACCGCTGGATTCGCGACGAGCTCATCCGATTGGGTGTGCCGGCCTCCGAGATCGCCTTCATCCAGGATTTCAAACGATCCGAGGCGAAGCAGCGCTTGTTCGGCGATGTCCGGGCTGGGAAGGTCCGCTTCCTTCTCGGCAGCTCGGACACGATGGGAACGGGCGTCAACGCGCAGCTCAGGTTGAAGGCGCTGCATCACCTCGATGTGCCATGGCTGCCGTCCCAGATCGAGCAACGTGAAGGCAGGATCGCGAGGCAAGGCAATCAGCATGACGTCATCGACATCTTTGCCTACGCGACGCTCGGTTCGCTCGACGCCAGGATGTGGCAGAACAACGAGCGAAAGGCCCGGTTCATTGCCGCGGCGCTCTCCGGCGACACCTCGATCCGCAGGCTTGAGGACATGGGCGAGGGGCAGGCATCGCAGTTCGCCATGGCGAAGGCCATCGCCAGCGGCGACCAGCGCCTGATGCAGAAGGCGGGGCTGGAAGCCGAGATTGCGCGGCTAGATCGCCTGCGCGCCGCCCATGTCGACGACCAGCATGCCATTCGCCGCCAGATCCGCGATGCCGAGCGCGAGATCGAGATTTCGGCCCGGCGCATCGCCGAGATCGGGCAGGACATCGAACGGCTCGCGCCGACCTTGGGCGATGCCTTCGCCATAACCGTGACCGGGAACCGCCATGCCGAGCGCAAGGGGGCCGGCCGCGCTCTGATGAAGGAGATCCTCACCCTCATCCAACTCCAGCAGGAGGGAGAAGTCGTCATCGCCTCGCTCCGCGGTTTCGATCTCGCATTCCATGGCGAGCGGGTCGGACGCGACGGCTTCCACTACGCCATAATGCTGCTGCGGACCGGCGCAGACTACGAGATCGATCTGCCCGTCGCAGTCACGCCGCTCGGCGCCGTCGCCCGGCTCGAGCACGCGCTGTCGGGTTTCGAGGAGGAGCAGGAAGGATATGGGCAGCGACTGACCAATGCCCGCCGTCGCCTCGCTTCCTATCAGGTGCGCGAGGGCGGCGCATTCGCCTTCGCCGACGAGCTGGAGACGAAGCGCACGCAGCTCGCCGAGATCGAGGCTGATCTTGCGAACGATACGGAGAGTTCCCGTGATCGGATTGCTGCTTAGAGCGTTTTCGAGCGAAGTGGGATACCGGTTCGCGTAAAGAAAACGCGTAGACTCAATAACCTAGAGCCTTTCACCGATTCAGTGAAACGGGGAAATGCTCTAGGACCGTTCTCGCGACAAGCGGTTCTCATCGTCGATCAGAACGAGACGAGATGGGGCACTGTCGCCCCATCTCCAGAGCACGAGGTTCAAATCCTCAGCAGTCGCGCCGGCCGCAAAGCTCCTGACGAGCAGGCCGTTATGGCCGGCGGCAATGAGCCGCCGGGCAAAGGTCTGCGTTCGCGCTTCCCCGCTCGCCTTCATCTGGTCGCGCCATGTGCTGTCGGCGAGTGCCGCGGCGTCCATGCCCTTTGCCTCGAGCGCCTCATCATCCCGGCAATCGAATATGCCATCGATCTCCGCGTCGTAGGAGACGAGCGTGGTCGGCTGGAGGTTGCCGACCTGATTGGCTTCGCGCAGCGCCGTCATCACCGATAATGACGCATAGAGCGCGGCCAGGCCCTTCGGGTTGAACCGTCCACCATAGAGTTCGGCTCCTCGCCCGGACAATGGCTCGCGTGCGTAGACTGGATTCAGCGCTCGATAGAGCTTTCCCCGATACTGCACGTTGTCAGGCGTGCACGCCGGCGTCGACCGCGTCGACATAGTCGAGCACGTCATCCACTCGGCCGTTGCGCACGAGCTGCATGGCTGTCTGGCCGGAGAAGCCGGGCAGGGGCTCCGACCGGTACCAAGCATATGCCATCAAGGTCGAACCGAAGCGCGGCTCGACCTTGTTGATCACCTCGACCATCTCGCGCAGCCGGCGTTGGGTCTTGTCCGACCGGATGCGATCCTTGCGCTGGACGGCATCCTTGCCCAGCCCCGCCGTGCGGGCGACTTCCTCGCTGGTGGTTCGGAACGCAACCGCGATCTTCCGGGGGGCGAGGAAGCCGTTATCCGCATATTGCTCCAACCCCATGCGAGCCTCCTATTGTCCAAATGACGCTAATTCTGACGGAATATAGCGTCATCATGGCCGGCATTCAAGGCGCGATATGGGGGAGGAAAGGAGAGGCATTCAGGAAAAATCCGGTTCGCCGATCGGCCGAACCGGCGACGCTGACGCTCAACCGCGGCCTGCGCGATCCCCGGCCACGGCGTCCTGCGCAGGGCTTATAGCCCCGCTTGGCCGGCCGGGCAGGGATGCTCGGCCGCAGTTGCACCGGCCCGCCCGCTCCGCGGGCCGGGGGAGGTCTTCGAGAGGAAGACAAAGGAAGGACCCGCGAAAGACGGCGTCCGAAATCCCCACAAGGAGCATCCCGATGCATCTCATCAAGGTCGATCCGCGCGCGCTGCGGGAGAATCCTGACAAGACCCGCCTGACCAAGTCCACGGCGCAGGCCGATGCCCTGCTGCTGGCGACGATCAAGGCCGTCGGCATCGTCCAGCCGCCGGTCGTCGCGCCGCAAACTGACGGCGGCAATGGCTTCATCATTGATCGTGGCCACCGTCGCGTGCGCCAGGCCATCGCGGCCGGGCTCGAGGAGATCGAGGTCCTCGTCGACGAAGCCGCCAACGACAATGGCGCGATGCGCTCGATGGTCGAAAACATCGCCCGTGAGCCGCTGAACCCGGTCGACCAGTGGCGCGCCATCGAGCGCCTCGTCGCGCTCGGCTGGACCGAGGAGGCGATCGGCGTCGCGCTTGCCTTGCCGATCCGCCAGATTAAGAAGCTGCGGCTCCTCGCCAACGTGCTTCCCGCCATGCTCGACCACATGGCGAAGGGCGACATGCCGAACGAGAAGCAGCTGCGCACGATCGCCGCCGCCTCGTTGGAGGAGCAGAAGGAGGTCTGGAAGAAGCACAAGCCGTCCAAGGCCGATCCGCAGGTCGCCTGGTACAACGTCGCGAACGGGCTGGAAAGGACCCGGATGTACGCGAAGGACGCCAGCTTCGACGATGAGCTCGCCAAGGCCTACGGCATCGCCTGGGTCGAGGACCTGTTCGCCTCGGCCGACGAGGACAGCCGCTACACCACGGATGTCGAGGCCTTCCTCGGGGCGCAGCAGGAATGGATGGCGAACCACCTGCCCAAGCGCGGCGTCATCGTCGAGGCCGACACCTGGGGCCGCGCGAAGTTGCCCCCCAAAGCCGAGCAGGTCTACGGCCGGCCCGGCAAGTCGGACCACGCGGCCATGTATCTCGATCGCGAGGGCAAGGTACAGACGGTCCACTACCGTATGCCCGAGCCGAAGAAGGCAAAGGGCAAGGACGAGCCGACCAACGGCGCCGCTGGCGACGACGGCATCGTGGCCACGAAGCCGCGCCCGGACGTGACCCGTAGGGGCATCGAAATGGTTGGCGACTTCCGGACCGATGCGCTGCACGAGGCGCTCGCCCGCGCGCCGATCGAGGATGACACGCTGCTGGCGCTGCTCGTCCTCGCCTTCGCCGGCCGCAATATCTCTATCGCCTCCGGCGCCTCGGGCGACGTCTATGGCTACGCCCGGATGGACCGCCATGCCGCACGACTGGTCGGCAATGATGGCAAGCTCGAGTTCGACCGCGAGACGCTGCAGCAGGTGGCGCGCGGCGTCCTCATCGATGTGCTGTCGTGCCGCGAGAACCGCACCGACTCCGGCATCGTCGCGCGCGTCGCCGGCGATGCCATCGGCGCCGACGGCTTCCTTCCGAACATGGGCACGGAGGAATTCCTCTCGTGCCTGTCCCGCGCCGCGCTCGAAGGCTCGTGCACGGACACCCCGGTCCTGCCGCGCCAGAAGGTGAAGGACACCCGCGCCGCTCTCGTCGAGCACTTCAAGGACGAGCGGTTCGTTCATCCGTCGGCGCAGTTCGCGCCCGACGCGATGAAGCTCGCGAGCTGGCTGGTGAAGCACGAGGCGAGCGAGGACGACGATCTCGACGAGGGGTCGGCCGAGCCGGACGCCATTGAGCCGGCCGAGGTGCCCGACGACGAGGCCTACAGCGTCGCGGCCGAATAGCCGGCGCACATCATCGCAACGCGAATTCCATCCCGCCGCCGGCTCTGCCGGCGGCGCTTTCGTTTCCACGCATGCGCAATCACGGAGGACACCATGTCCGCGCACACGATCTATGGCAATGCGCCGATCGGCGCCCTCGTCGCCTGGTCCGACGGAACGCCGCGCCCGCCCGAGCGCTTTACCAGGAAGCTGTCCGCCTGGCAGACCCACAACAGCAAGGGCCGCCTGATCCAGAAGCAAGGGGAGCGCGGGATCGGCAGCGTCGGCCTGTCCGCCAGCTTCACCCTGCACGAGGCGGACTTCGGCGCCGGAGGCGTCATCGCCATCCGCGTCCACCGGACGTTCTCGCTCGACTCGAAGCTGGACTTCACGGTTCTCGAGCGTCCGGCCATCGGGTCGGTGCGGATCTTCGACCGCGCCGGCGTCGGCGGCGAGCTCGTCCATCTCGCTGCGCATCGGCAGGCTGCCGAAGAATGGCTCTCGCGCCATGGCTATCCGCGCGCCGTGCTCGAGGAGGTGACGGCCGATGAGGTCGGCGCCGATATCGTCGAGGGGAGGGCGGTGGCATGACGATGCTCGTATCTCCGAACAAAGCTGCGGATGCCACCACCGGATTCCCGGAGGTGGCGTTCGGCCGCAGCACCGAGGGTTTTGCCGTCGCCCGCGTCGCCGATACCACTTTCGCCATGCTGCCCGCCCGCGACGGGCGTCATTATCTGGCGAGCGGCTGGCGCATCGGTCATCCTATGGAGCAATGGACGCGCGCCGATTTCCACAGTCATTCCGGCGAGCTTGCCGACGAAGGCGCTTTCCGGGTCAAGGTCGTGGAGAACGCCGAGCATCAGCGCGAGAAGCGCGCGCTCGGCCGCCGCGAGATCCGCTCGATGGCCAGCACGCCTTGGGGGCCGTCGCAGGGCGCGACCCTCTACGCGGAGGATGTCGTGTTCCATTCCACGGCTGGCCATGGAGGCATCCACCTCTCGGCGGCGCGCAACCGCATGGTCCATCCCATGCTCCGCGCCGTGGGCGGCTGGTACGAGGAAGATGAAGCCTGGGCGATCGTCGCGATCACCTTCCCGCACCTGTTCACCCCCTTCGAGCGGCGCTGCGCCGAGCGGACGATCAAGGACAGCTGGCCGGAGGCATGGGAGAAGATCTTCGGGACCGTTCTCGCCCCCGGAGAATCCCGCGAGAAGGATCGCCGGTCCTTCGAGCAGCAGCACGCCGGCGACTGGATCGTGATCTCGGCGATCACCTCCGACCACGAGAAGGGCTTCGTCGAGGTCGTCGCCACGATGGGCGGCCGACGTGGTCCTGGCACGGAGGAGCGCCGGTTCCTCGTTCCGGCGGAGGAATACCGCGTCGGTCGCTTCGGCTTCGTCATCGATGAGGATCGCCACCCGATCTATTCCGGCCCGTCGAGCTTCGTTGGCTGGAACGGATAGGAGGCGGCGATGCCCTGGAAGATCATCGCCTCCGCCTTCGGCTGGAAGGCCGCCCGTGACGACGATGAGGATCTCCTCGTCGTCTGGCATCCCAGGCTGCGCCGGCACTATAACGGCGCCGACGCCTGGAAGCAGGCCGTCCTCCTCTCGATCCGGGCGCCGTCGGCGCGCCCGATACTCCGTAGGGAGGGCCGGCCATGACGACGTACCTGGTCGCCGTTCATCTGCTGGTCGAGGCGGGGCCGGAGCCGCGCGCCGCCATCGACGCGTCTCTTCATGACATCCTCAGCGATGCCATGCGGCAGAATGCCGGCGGGCACTCCCCGCTGGTCGACTGGGCGGTCGCCGGCGCGGATCTCGCATCCTCGATCATTCCGGTCACGTTGTCCGCCTCCTATGCACCGGACACCACCCCGTTTCCGGCATGGCCGGCGGCATGTTCGAGGCGCCGCGCCCGGGGGAGTTCGTCATGACACCCCCGGGCGGACCGGCGCCGGCCGCGAGGATACGAGCCGCCTGCTCTGAGGCCCGCAGCCATCTTGCCCGGATCGAGCGACAGATCGAGCACCGTGCCGAACGGAGAACCATCACCGCAAAGGCGAAAGCCCGATCATCGAGGCGGCATCAGGCCGGGTGGTCGCCGGCGGATGAACGGCTCTTCCGCGAGCTTGTCGAACTCCTCACCTTCGAGCGCCGCGGCGACATCGAGGCGCTCTCGTGAAAACCCGCCGGCAGGAGCGCTCGGTTGCAGCGTTGAGCGTGCAAGGAGATCGAGCTTGAGCTAACCTTCCGCAGCCACAGGGACACCATCATGGACGAGACGACGCGCGCCGCGTTCGAGCGGCTCCTGACCATCGCCCGCAGCGACACCGGGCAGTCGCGCCGCGTCGCCGGCTTCATCCTCGCCTGGTGGAACGCCATGGATCTTGGCGGCTTCGACATCGCGGACCTCTTCGCCGTCGACGAGGCCATCGCCCATGACATGGCGACGGTCTTTGCCTATGTCGCCGGCCGACCTGTGGCGGAATATCCCGAGGCCTATCGGGCGGAGATCGAGGACGTCATCCGGCAGTGGCGGCCGGACGTGTGGGCGAAGGCAACCGAAGCGGTCTGAGGTCCAGCTCCACGCTGTCTCCAGCCAAGGCTTCGTCGGCGGCAGTGGATTCGCGCCTCTTCTCGCATTCACCCGTTGTCGACCGTCTCGACGATCACCGCGTAGCTCTCCCCAAGATTGCTGTCGTGAACCGCAGCGGCTTTCGGGGATGTGGAGCTGCGCGCCGGCACGCCGTTCGATCTCTAAGCCTGCACCTTGTCGCGGCCGAAGGGGAGAGGCGGACCGTGGCGGCGGGTCATGTCGGCTTTCCCATGTCGGTTTCGCGGCCTGCGAACAGGTCCCCTGCTGGTCATCCCGTCGGGTTTTGCAGCGGTCGTAAACCGGCGGCCGGCCGCTTCAAGGCCGCGTTCCGCGCCGCGTGGCGGCCGGACCCGTCAGGCTCGGCAAAGCGGACCCGCGTCCCGCGCGAGGGCTGAAAGCCCTGCTTGTCCGCAGGCCCGCTTCGCTCGCCTCGCCGTCTCCGGACCCTGAAGCGCCCGCCTGTCGCCGGTTTTTCGCGACCGCACCCGAAGGGAAGACCGGCAAGGGCCGGTCCGTTCCCGACGGTGAAACCGAAGGAAAGGAATTTCACATGACCAAGACCGCTCGCGCTCCCCGCCAGTCCGCCCGCGTCGTCCCGCTCCGTAAGGGCACCACGCTCGAAATGGTCCGGCTGGCGTGTCCGGACGCCCACCAGACCATCCTCATTTCCGAAAGCTTCGGACTTCCGGTTCTCGACAGCGACGGCATCCGGGAGCTCCACCAGCGGCTGATCGTCGAGACGGCCGAGAGCCTGGGCGAGGGTCTCAGCGAACGGGCGATGCAGATCCATCTCCAGCGCATCGTCGGCGCCTATGTCGGATCGGCCCACGGAGCCGGCCAGTTCTATTCCCGCGCGGTCACCGAAGCCCGCGACGCCACCGCCAAGCTCGCCAACGACATCCGTGACGAGGATATCGACGGCCCGGTCGGGTTCTCGAGCTCTGCCCAGCGCAAGCGCGAATTCGCGGCCGACATGGGGCTTCAGGCCCATGCGCTCCGCATGGCGGCGGAGGGTGCCGTCGCGGCCTACGAGCAGGTCGTCGGCGAGCGCTGGAAGCCCTTCGAGCGGCCGGTCGAGAATGCCGGCCAGAGCGTCGACCGCAAGGCGGCCGAGCTCCAGATGGCGGCTCTCGGCTGAGCCGCCCGGGCGGAGCTGAGGCTCCGCCCTTCTCAACTGTCGCCCGGAAACAGGCCGGTCCCTCGCGGGGCTGGCCTGTTCGCATGTTTCCTCGAAACCTTCCTCGATCGCCAAAGGAGGAAAGTGGGACCGGGAGGCGGTCCCGCCGAGCGTGCCCCGTCCCGGATGGAGGTCCTGCCGGGGCCGGCGGACAGCGCAACGGCTTCGCCGTCCTCCACGTCGTTGCGGCCCGTCGCGCCTCGCCCCGCGGGCGAGCGCCTCCGGGTGCGCGGGGTCGCCTGTTCCCCGGCTTTCGGACCCCGTGACAGGGCCGCGATCGGCGCGGCCTCCTCGACGGAGGTTCAGCAAAATGAGCAGGAAAGAGGAAAAGGAGCGTGGCGATATCTACGCGCGGATCACCGAGCGGATCGTCGCCGATCTCGAACAAGGTGTGCGGCCGTGGGTCCGGCCATGGAGTGCGGCCCATGCGACCAGCCGTATCACCAGGCCGCTGCGCCACAACGGCGAGCCGTACACTGGCATGAATGTGCTGCTGCTGTGGTCGGAGGGCATGGCGCGGGGTTTCGTCTCGTCGACCTGGATGACCTTCAAGCAGGCGGTTGAGCTGGGCGGGCATGTTCGCAAGGGTGAATCGGGCTCGATCGTCATCTACGCCAGCCGGTTCACGAAGACCGAAACGGACGCGCACGGCGGAGAGGTGGAGCGAGACATCCCGTTCCTGAAGACCTACAGCGTCTTCAATGTCGAGCAGATCGAGGGCCTGCCGGACCACTTCCATCGCCCTCCGGGGCCCGTCCTCGATCCGATCGAGCGGATCGAGCATGCCGATCGATTCTTCGCCAATACCGGTGCCGTGATCCGGCACGGCGGCACGGCGGCATTCTATTCGCCGTCGACCGACCACATCCAGATGCCGCCGTTCGAGACGTTTCGCGACGCGGCTTCCTACGTGGCCGTTCTGAGCCATGAATCGGTGCATAATGCCGTGATCCGGATTATGCCGCACATCGTCGAGAGCGCGTGATTGGCAGCATGATGGCGCCGGGCGCATTCGGCATAATCTTCGTCGCTCCAACAACGTGGAGCACGAAGAACATGTCTGAACATCTGCAAACCTGTGTCGAACCGTACCTGGACTCGTTCACTGCAAGTCTGGCCGTCGCCGACTACAAGGCGCCCACCATCAAGAACTATCGGTCGATCATCAGGAGGCTCGGCCGGGTGATGAACGCGGAAGGGATAGAGCCTTCCGCATTGACGCCTGACCAGGCCGAACGGCTGGGCCGGATGGTGCCGCGGAAGCATGGTCAGACCGTCCGCCCGCACAATCTTGCGCGCCGGTTCGCCGGGCATCTGATCGATATCGGCGTAGCACGGCCGGCGCCGCTGACCGAAGCGCAGATCGCGCGCACCGCATTGCTGGCGAGCTTCGAGACCTATCTCATCAAGCAGCGGGGCCTCAGCCAGCGAACGATCTATCATACACTGCGCTTCGCCAACCGGTTCCTCGATTATCGCTTCGGCGAGACGATGATCGATCCGGCATGCTTGCGTCCCGCCGATGCGATCGGGTTTATCGAACACGTGCTGGCAGGCGCACGTCGCGACAAGACGATTGCGACCCATGTTCGCATCTTCCTCCAGTACCTGTTCGGATGCGGGGCGACGTCGACCAATCTGGCGCTGAGCCTGCCGAGGACGGCGAGGCGATGGGGCGCACGACTGCCTCGTCATCTGTCGCCGGATGGCGTCGAGGCGGTGCTGGCTTGCGTACGCGACAATCCACGGCACGGCGCGCGGGACTATGCGATGCTGCTGCTCATGGCCCGGCTCGGCCTACGCGCGCTCGAGGTCATGGCGATCCAGCTCGACGATGTCGATTGGCGCGCGGGCGAACTCACGGTGCGCGGCAAGGGTAAGCTGCACGACCGATTGCCGATCACGGTGGAGATCGGCGACGCGCTGAGCCGCTATCTTCGTGAGGAGCGAGGACCCGCGACCTGCCGTACGATGTTCGTCACCCATCGGGCGCCGCATCGGCCGTTCAAGGATAGCCAGATCGTCAACGATATCCTCAAGGAGGCCTTGAAGGCAACCGGCCAGAAGCCGGCGACGCCCTATGTGGGATCGCACCTGCTGCGTCATAGCCTTGCAACCCAGTTGGTGAACGCGGGTGCCTCGCTCGAAGAGGTCGGTGACGTGTTGCGGCACCGCTCGCGCACATCGACGATGATATATGCTCGGCTCGACCTCGATGGGCTGCGGACGATAGCGCAACCCTGGCCGGTGGTGGGAGGCGTGCAATGACCCTCACCACCCAACTGGGCTGCTATCTAAGCGTCCGGCGCAGCCTCGGCTACGACCTTGGCACCGCCGAGCGCATCCTTCGCCGCTTCACCCGGTTCGCCGACCGAGAGGGCGCCGTTCATATCGACACCGCGCTGTTCCTGCGTTGGCACGCCACGCTGGCCGAGGCCTGTACCTCGACCCGAGGGACGAGGCTCACCGTCGTGCGCCTGTTCGCACAGTGGTTGAGCAGCTTCGACTCAGGCCATGAAGTACCGCCGCGAGGCCTGCTGCCAAGTGCAGTCGCGCGGTCGCGACCGTACATCTACAGTGATGCCGAGATCGCAGCGATCATCGCGGCGGCCAAGGTGCTCCCGTCCATCTATGGCCTACGCGGGTTGACCAGTTCGACATTGTTCGGGCTCATCGCGGTCACAGGCCTGCGGATCAGCGAGGCGTTAGCGCTCGACCGTGACGACCTCGACATCGTCAATGGCGTGCTGCGCGTCCGACAAGGCAAGCTCGGCAAAGAGCGGTTGCTGCCGCTCGATCCGAGCGTCGTCACGCACCTGATCGACTATCTTGCCGAACGCGACCGGCTGATCGGCCATCCCGCCATGCCACTGTTCGTTACCGACAAGGCCTCGCGCCTCACCGACTGCTCTGCCCGATACAACTTCGCGCGGGCCTGCCAGGAGATCGGACTGCGGGCCCATCAGCCATACTGCAAGCATGGCCGGGGACCGCGCATCCACGATCTTCGGCACAGCTTCGCGGTGAAGACGATGATCGGCTGGTACCGCACCGGCGAAGACCCGGCGCGAGATGATCCGGCTGACGACCTACCTGGGCCATAGTAGTCCCTCCAACACGTACTGGTATCTGGAAGCGGTCCCCGAGTTGCTCGATCTGGCGATGGAGCGGGCGAGCGCTGATGACGCGGAGGCAGACCGATGAGCGGCGCTGCCTTGCCCGCGCTGATCCAGCGCTTCTTCACCGACCGGCTGTGCGTCCAGATGGAAGCAAGCCGCCATACTGTCGCCGGCTATCGCGATACGTTCAGGCTGCTACTGCGGTATGCGAGTGCCCGGCACGGCAAGGCGCCGGTCAAGTTGACGATCGAGGATATCGATGCCGATCTGGTCGCCGACTTCCTCGTCCACACCGAGACTGCGCGAGGCAACAGCGCGCGAAGCCGCAACACTCGGCTCGCCGCGATCCGATCGTTTCTTCCGCTACGTCGCCATGAGCGATCCGACATGGCTGCTGCATTGTCAGCGCATCCTTGCCATGCCCAACAAGCGCTATGTGAGGCGTGCGGTGACGTTCCTCGACGGCGAAGAGATCGCGGCGTTACTGGCGGCGCCGGACCGCACGACATGGACCGGACGGCGTGACCATGCGCTGCTCCTGCTCGCAGTGCAGACTGGTCTGCGGGCTTCCGAACTGGTCGGCCTCAAGTGCGGTGACGTGGTGTTCGGAACCGGTACCCACATCCGCTGCATGGGTAAGGGGCGGAAGGAACGTGCCACACCGCTTCGCCGCGAGACGGCAAAACTTCTGGCGGCGTGGATCGGCAACAACAAGGACGACAGACCGCTGTTCCCCTCGCTCCGGGGCGAGCCGTTGAGCCGCGACGCGCTCGAACACCTGGTCCGCAAGCACTGCCTGACGGCATCGCGCGCGTGCCCGAGCATCGGTTCCAAGCGGATCACGCCGCATACGCTTCGCCACAGTACGGCGATGGACCTGCTCCATCACGGCGTCGATCCAGCCGTGATCGCACTTTGGCTTGGTCACGAGAACGTCGAGACCACCCAGATCTACATCCACGCCGACATGAGGTTGAAGGAGAAGGCGCTCGCCCGCGTTGCAGCCCCAGCCACCCCGTCGAGCCGCTTCCGGCCCGACGACCAGCTCCTTGCGTTCCTCGAAGGGCTCTGATTATGCCGAGCTGACGCATGGCCAATGCCAGAGAAACCAGTCTCCGGCGGGCGCCATGCGGCATAATCCGGATCACGGCATTATGCACCTTATGCCGATATCGGCATAAGGTGCACTGGACGGCGGATCCCCGCCGCGTCGGCCGCGATCTCAGCCGCTACGCGAAGGATCGCAGCGAGAGGGCGCGCGAAGAGCTGGTGGCGGAAATCGGCTCGGCGCTCCTCTGCGCCGATCTCGGCATCGTCCCGGAGCTGGAGCCCAGACCCGACCACGCTGCCTATCTGGGAAGCTGGCTCAGCTTATGCTCTCCTCTTCATAACTTGAGTTATCCGCAGCAGCCCATAATGCGAAGGAACGTGACCAGATTGGCTGAAGTCCGCGGTTTCTGGCCACATTCCTCCGCATTATTTCAGAGCGTGTCGAGCCAGGCGAGAACGCTCGTATCGCGTTTCCACGAGGGCTGACGACCGGGTGTTTTGGGAACGCCGACCTGCTCCAATGCCTTGCGCTTTGTTTCGAGGTTGGCTCTGGCATAGTGGTTCGTCGTATCGAGGCTCACGTGACCGAGCCAGCTACGGATAACCGTGACGTCGACGCCTGCCGATATGAGGTGCACGGCGGTTGCGTGCCGGAAGGCGTGGGGCGTCACATGCTTATCGCGGAGTGTTGGCGTGGTCTCGGCCGCCGCCCTTACATAGGCGGCAAGCTTGAACCGGACCCCCGAGGCGCTGAGCGGTTCGCCATAGCGGTTGACGAACAACCGCTGGTCTGGCGCCCGCGGTCGCCGTTCGAGCAGCTTCTTCAACAGCATCACGGTTTCCGGCCAGAGTGGGCAGATACGTTCTTTTCGACCCTTGCCGGTCAGGCGCACGCAGCTTGGGCTTTCGAACCGGATCGCATCGGGGCACAGATCGAGCGCTTCCTGTATTCGCGCGCCGCTGTTGTAGAGGAACGAGAGCAAGGCGTGATCGCGCATGCCTTCGAGTGTCGAACGGTCCGGCTGAGCCAGGATCGCCGTCACTTCCGCTGGGTCCAGATAACAGGGTTCCGATATTGGCCCTCGCTTTACCGGAATGTTGAGGATTTCAACACACTGCGCGATCGATCCGGGATCCCTGGTCGCAACGAAGTTGAAGAAGCTGCGTATCGCTGCAAGCCGGCAGTTGCGCGTGCCGATCGTGCCACCGCGTTCGTGTTCGGCGTGACCGAGGAACGCAATGACCTCTCCGGCGGTCAGATCGACCAATGTGATCATCGCCACCTTCTTCCCTGCGCGCTGTGCGGTGAACCGGAGGAACAGCCGCCAGGCTGCGACGCGGCAATCAGCATGAGAACGCGCGACAATCAAGGTGAGAAAGTCTTCTGACGCTTGCGGCGCAGGGAGGGCGTAGCCCGACCGGAGGCGCAAGCGTCAGAAGACTTGGCCTGAGCTCCCGCCGGGAGCGCGGGCCGACTGTTGATCGTGACCGGCTGGAGGATTGGATGGATCTCTTCGTGAAGGGATCCGCCATTGCCCGGCCGCCATGTCACCGATCACCAGATGAGGCTCTACATGACATTCCGACAGACAGACGGCCCCGCGGTCTCGGCCGCGAAGGCGTCGATCAGCACAGCCACCGCCTATCGCTTCGAGCAGGATCACCGACCGCCCTCGGCCAAGGCGGAGCCACGCGGGCGTCGGCGCCCTGATCCTCTCGTCTCGTTCTTCGACGCCGAGGTGGTGCCGATGCTGTCCGCGGCGCCGGAGTTGCGCGCGGTGGCCATCTTTGAAGAGATGCAAAGGCGCCATCCCGACCTGCCCGACGGCACGCGGCGCACGCTGGAGCGCCGGATCCGCTCGTGGCGGGCCCTGCATGGTGCGAACCAGGAGGTGATTTTCCGCCAAATCCATGAGCCCGGCCGGATGGGACTGTCGGATTTCACCGACATGGCCGATCTGGCCGTGACCATCGCAGGCGTTCGGCTTGACCATCGGCTCTATCATTTCCGCCTCGCCTACTCCGGTTTCGCGCATGCCCATGTCATTCTCGGCGGCGAAAGCTATGTGGCGCTGGCGGAAGGATTGCAGAATGCGCTGTGGGCCCTGGGTGGTGCGCCGCACGAGCATCGCTCCGACAGCCTCTCGGCGGCGTTTCGCAACCTCGACAGCGACGCGCGCGAGGACCTGACCCGGCGCTATGACGCGCTGTGCCTACATTACGGGATGGAACCGACCCGCAACAACCGCGGTGTCGCGCATGAGAACGGGTCGATCGAAGGTCCGCACGGCCATCTCAAGAAGGCGGTGGAGGATGCGCTGCTGATGCGCGGCACCCGCGACTTCGTCGATCTCGCTGGCTATCGCCTCTTCATCGACGAGATCGTCAGCCGCAAGAACGCCCATCACGCCAAGCGTATCGCCGCCGAGCGAATTGTTCTGCAACAGCTGCCCGGCCACCGGACCTGCGCCCATGAGGAGACGATCGTCACCGTCACCTCCTCGGGCGGATTCACGCTCAAGAAGGTTTTCTACACGGTGCCGTCACGGTTGATCGGCCATCGCCTGCGGGTCCGGCTGTATGATGATCGCCTCGAATTGTTCATCGGCGCCACCTTGCTGATGACGCTGGCGCGCGGTCGCGCCGCCACCACCGGCAAGCACGCCCATGTCGTCGACTATCGCCATGTGATCCATGCCCTGCGGCGCAAGCCGATGGCGCTGCTCAATCTCGTCTACCGTGACCAGTTGTTCCCCCGCGACGCCTATCGCCTGACCTTCGACCGGCTGCTCGAACAACTCCCGGACAAAGCGGCGTGCCGCCTGATGGTGGATCTTCTGGCACTCGCCCATGACCGCGGCTGCGAGGCGGATCTCGCAGCGCAGCTTACCGACGATCTCGCGGCGGTTCGACTGCCCGACATCGCCGCCCTGCGCACCCGCTTCGCGCCAGATCCCGCCTCGCTGCCCGAGGTCGTTGTCCATCTCATGCCGCTGATCGCCTATGAGGCCCTGCTTGGCACCGACATCGGAGAAGCAGCATGACCCACAACATCGACCGGGCCCGACTCATGCTGATGCTCAACGATCTCCGCCTGCCCGCAATCAAGCAGAATTGGCCGGATTTTGCCGAACGGGCGGACAAGGAGGGCTGGCCTGCCGCACGCTTCCTCGCGGCCCTCGCCGAACACGAGATCGCCGAACGCGACCGCCGCCGCTTGGCACGCCATCTTGCCGAGGCCCAGTTGCTGCCGGGAAAGACCCTCGACAGCTTCGACTTCGACGTGGTGCCGATGATCTCCAAGGCGCACGTGAGGGCGATCTGTGCCGGTGACAGCTGGATCGACAAAGGCGCCAATCTGATTCTTATCGGCGGACCTGGCGGCGGCAAGACGCATCTGGCCTCCGCCGTCGGTCTGGCGCTGGTGGAAAACGGCTGGCGCGTGCTGTTCACCCGCACGTCCGACCTGGTGCAGAGACTTCAGGTGGCGCGGCGCGAACTGGCATTGGAGGCGGCCATCGCCAGACTGGATCGATTCGATCTGCTGATCCTCGATGACCTCGCCTATGTCAGCAAGGATCAGGCGGAGACCTCCGTCCTGTTCGAGTTGATCAGCGCCCGATACGAACGCCGCTCCACCCTGATCACCGCCAATCAGCCATTCGGGGCCTGGGGCAAGGTCTTCCCGGATCCCGCCATGACGCTGGCCGCAGTTGATCGCCTCGTCCATCACGCCACGATCTTCGAAATCAACGTCGACAGCTACCGCCGTCGTGCCGCACTCGAACGCAAGAAAAAAGGCGCCGGACGGCCGCAGAGCTACGCGACAATCAACGATCTCGAAGCCGTGTCGCTGCCCGACAATCAAAACGAAACTTAGCGCTTGTCAGCGACAATCAGACCGAACAACATCGTTCCCGTTGCGGTCACAGTTTCTCATCCTGATTGACGCATTTTCTCACGCAGATTGTCGCGCCATAGCCAGGCATCGCGATACGACCGCACCGTATGGATGGAGGCATTGCGCTGCTCGACCAGCCATTCGTAGAAGAACGCGCGCATCAGGTGTGGGAACCGATTGTTCCTGGTCATGGCCGCACCTCCGGCCCGATGTTGAGGCATGGCGCGCCCAGCACGCGGAACCGCTCATTGGCTTGGTGAAGAAGGTCCTGCGTGACGGTGATGTAGACCAGGGTCGAGTTGATGTCCCGATGGCCAAGATAGGTTGCGAGGAACGGCAGACGATCCTGTGGGTTGATGCCCGCCTCGTACCATTCGAGGATCCGGTTCACGACCATCGAATGCCGCAGGTCGTGCAGGCGAGGTCCTGTTCGCCCCCGAGGCGGTTTCAGCCCGGCACGGCGTATGACCTCAACGAGCAGCCAGGCGACAGCCTGCTTTGAGTAGCGGTCACAACGCTGTTCGTGCCAGAACAGGCCGGAGCGCGGATCAAGGGACCCGCCGGCGCAGCGGCGCGTTTCGGTATATGATCGAAGCTCGACCATCACGCTGTCGGGCAGCGGCAGTATCCTGGTCTTGTAGAACTTGGTCTGCCGGATCGTGATCGTGCCGGCTTGGAAGTCAACGTCACCCAAATCGAGCCGGGCCAGTTCGCTTCGCCGCAGACCCGCGCAATAGGCGAGCAGCAGCATGGTGTAGATGCTCAACGGGCGAAGCGGCGCCCGTGGCGAGGGGTAAGAGCGGGCGATGTCGAGCATACGCCGCACGTCGGCCGGCGTGTAAATATGCGGTTTGCGCCATTGCCTGGCCACTTCCTTTTCCGGGCGCGGGTCAGGTCGGCGGGGCGGGATTGATGGATCCTGATGGCGGAGGATTTTCGCAAGCACCCGCTTCAGCTTTTCGCACTCGTTCGGATGATTGCGCGTGGTCTTGGCCGCGGACCAGTGCTCGAGCATCACCCCGAGCGGCTGATCCTGAAGCGTCGGGTTTAGCTGCAGGAAGCGGTCGAACCGCGAGAGCCAGACCGTTTGCGCAATATATTTATAACCTCGGTTGCGCATCAGCGTGACGCGCTCGGCCATCATGTCGCCCAGCACGCTGCCGAATGGCCTGGGCTGGGATAGTTCGGCAAACGCGCTGTCCGGATCGCCGGAGGCGAGCGCCCGCCACACCGGCATGCACTGTTTGATATTGCATGCTTCACGCAGCACGGCGACGGGATTGCGTTCGATCGCTCCGGTTTCCTCAAGGTGATCGAGGAACCGATCGATAATCCGGGTTCGGTGCAGCCGCGTCGTCGACGCCCACCGGCCCGGGGATACATTCAGCCAGGCCACCAGCGTGGCCTTGTCGAGTTTGGCGTGGCGCTCGGCAACATCCTGGAAGATGTTGAGCGCCTGCCTGTAGTAGATGGAGCTATTCGTGGTGCGCAGGTTGAGGCCTGCAATGTACCGCGCGATCAACTTGCGCTCAGGGTCGGGCCAGATCGTCATGACCGCACCTCCTGTCCCGGCACGTCGAGCGCGATGGCCCGGAGATCTTCGGTGGCAAGCTTCAGATAGGGGGCCGTGGATTCGGCAGACCGATGCCCGAGCAGGTCGCCGATCACTTTCTGGGGCACAGCGGCGCGCAGCATTTCGACTGCACGTGCGTGACGGAAGATATGGGAACCGCTCTTGCCGGTCGGTTTAATTCCGGCATCCTTAAGTCGCCGCCGTACCATGTTGGCCAGCAAGCCGAGCTTGCGATAAGGCGCCCGTGTGCGGATGAAGATTTCGCGAGCACCGGTCACAGGCCGCCCCGCCTGCAGATAGGCGAGCACCGCTTCACCCACCGGCGCCATCAATGGAAGGAATGAGCAGGCCCGCGTCTTGGTGTGCCTGATGCGGATCGCTTCCGTGCGCCAGTCGATATCCCCGATCCGAAGATTGCAGATTTCGCCCGATCTCAGGCCATAGGTCGCGAGCAATTGCAGGATGGCGTGATCCCGCAGACCCACCGGCGTTTTGTCGGCCCCCGATGCCTGCAAAACCGCAGCGACCTGATCCGGCGTAAGGATCGAAGGCACACCCTCATAGGCATAGAGCAAGGGCGCGACGACGTGCGGCGACAAGTCGATCGCAGTGCGCCCCGTCCGATGGAGATAGCGCAGCATCGAACGAAGGCGCTCCGCCACATCCTTCACCGACTTGCGCGTTTGGTGAGGGCTGCGCGTGTCCATGTAGCAGTCGATGTCGCCCACGGTCATAGTCATCAGACTGTCGGGGCCAAGCCGATCGAGCTGCCAGGTCAGAAAGTTCCGCCCCTCCCACATCAACGCGTCGATGCTGGCCGAAGCGAGACCTCGCTCCTCACGCAGCCAGGTCTCGTACTCGTCGCAGATTGCAAAGCGCAACGCGTCAGCAGCACAGGTCGCCTTCGGCGCGGATGGCCACTGCCCCTGTGCGAGTCGCAGCAATGCATGGATTCCAGAACGCGGAATGGAGTGCCAATCCCGCGCCGGCGCCCGACCATGGCGTTTGCGGAACATCGCAATCGCATACTGCAGGTACTTAGATACCTGCTCTTCGGTCACATCCATGATCGGAAGGTCATGCTGGGCAAAGTAGTCGAGAAAACCATGTGCGTAGGCGCAGTAGTTCCCGATCACCACAGGGCTGTATCGTTGCTCGGTGAGTAAAATCCTGAGCTTTGAGATGGGTTCGTAATCAGCATTCGACATCATTGGTTCCTCTGCTTGTCAAAACGACAGCAAAGGTTCGACCGAAAATAATGCTGAGCAAATCCCTTCCGCGAAAGCTGGATCCCGCGGGTTTCAAGCAATGCAGCCGCGTTCCTTCACATTATGGGCTGCTGCGGATAACTCAGCGTCCTTTCCAACGACAAGCGGGCGATCTTCGCGGCCGCCGCCCATGCGCAGCGTGCCGTCGCCTATCTGCACGGCCTGCAGCCACAGGCCGAGACGGTGAAGGCGGCGTGATGTTCCGCGCACCAACCGTCGAAGGGGATGGCTATGCGCCATCCCCCATCCGGCTCCGCGTGCTCAGCCTCGGGGCCGGTGTCCAATCCACGACCCTGGCGCTGATGTCCGCACCGGCCTGCGCGGGATTCGCGGGGAGGTCTATCTCCATCGCTCCGCCGTTCCGCTCGACGAGGCCGATCTGTCGATCGAAGCCGATCACGGCCAGCTCGATCTTTGGCCCAACGAATGTGAGGGCATGTGTGGTGTCTGACGCTGGCGCGGCCGTCCGGGGTGAAAGGCTGAAGGCCCGCCTTGTGGTCGCCCTCGATGGGGCTCGCCGCCCGGCGGCGCCGGATCGCTGGTCCTGCTGCCCCCACCCTTCGAGGAGTAACGACGGTCGCTCGAGGAGTCGGACGTTGTGCTCGATAGGGACGTCGCGCGACCTCCTGGCGCGAACTTCCCGGACCCTATCCTGCCATATCGGTTGCGAGAGGAAGCACGGATGTCGGGTTGGCCTCGTGGGGAGGTTTATCGCGCTGGCGCGAGGGGCCTTGTCGTCGGCGAGGTCGTGAGCGGGCGCGGGCCGTCGCCGGAGCTGAACGGCCAAGGCAAACGCGTGCCTTCATTCCGGTTGTCTTCGCGACGGGCACACCCACCTGCGTCCTCGATGTAGCTGGTCTGACCGAAGGCCGATCTCGCTTCGCTCGTCTCGCTCTTATCCCCGCAACGGCCGGGAGCGGCTTTCTTCCCCTGCCGGGACCACCCCATTGCGCAAGCGCAACGGGGACCCCGGATCGCCGCCATTCCTTGCGTGACAAGAAAGCCGCTCCCTGCCGCCCTCCATTTCATTCCGGCCCAACGAGCCACCCCATTGCGCGAGCGCAACGGGGACCCCGGGGGTGCGGGTCGATCGCCTCCGGTCTGTCGACCGCCATCGAGGTCGCGGTGGGCGCGGCCCGAGAAAACCAAGGGAATGAGACAATGGCGACCATCGGCACCTTCACCACCACCACCAACGGCTTCGTTGGCTCCATCCGGACGCTCTCCCTCAACGTCAAGGCCAAGCTGGTCCGCGTCGAGAATCCGTCCGACAAGGGCCCCCACTTCCGCATCTTCGCCGGCGCGAATGTCGAGCTCGGCGCGGCCTGGCAGAAGACTGCCCGGGACACGGACCGCGACTACCTCTCCGTCAAGCTCGACGACCCTTCGTTCCCGGCCCCGATCTACGCCACCCTGATCGAGGTGGAAGGCGAGGAAGGCCTCCAGCTGATCTGGTCCCGGCCGAACCGGGACTGAGCCTCCGACCAGAAGGCCCCGCCGCAAGGCGGGGCCTTCAGCCTTTTTGGTAGCGAACGGCCGCAGCCAGGAGGACACACATGACCATCACCACAAATCTCACAGGCGCAAAGGTCCACCGTAGTGACGACATCGCGGTCTGGCCTGACGGAACATGGGCCGAGATCGGCGATGTTTTGGAGCGGCGAATACACCTTCATGTCGGATGACTACGAAGTGGTTCCGATCAAGGATCACGCTCGCCTGGATGCCCTCGGCATCGTCGACGAGGTGCTCTAGTGGATTGACTCCAACGTCTGATGCCCTCTTGCGGCTGCGGCGATGATAGCGTCGGGGTCGGCTTTCCAGCGGAAGGGCCTCGGTTCGAGGTTATGCTCGGTGAGATATCGGTTGATGGCGGCCTGAAGGTCGACGACGCCGAGGAAGGCGCCACGCCGGAGCCTTCGTTTGGTCAGGGCGGCGAAAAAGCCTTCGACAGCGTTGAGCCAGGAGGCGCTGGTCGGGGTGAAGTGGAAGGTGACGCGCGGGTGGCGGGCGAGCCAGGCGATCACCTTCGGATGCTTGTGGGCGGCATAGTTGTCGAGGATCACGTGCATGGCTTTCGTGGCCGGGACGGTTTTCTCCACGGCGTTGAGGAAGCGGATGAACTCCTGATGGCGATGGCGCTGCATGCATCGGCCCACCACCTTGCCGTCCAACACGTCGGGGGCGGCAAACAGCGTCGTCGTGCCGTGGCGCTTGTAGTCGTGCGTCATGGTGCCGAGCCGGCCGCGCTTCAGCGGCAGGCCCGGCTGGGTGCGGTCGAGCGCCTGGATCTGGCTCTTCTCGTCGATGGACAGGACCACGGCATGAGCGGGCGGATCGAGATAGAGCCCGACGATGTCGCGGACCTTGGCCGCGAAAGCCGGATCGTTCGAGAGCTTGAAGGTGCGGATGCGATGCGGCTGCAGCCCATGCGAGCGCCAGACGCGCTGGACATAAGACAGGCTGACGCCGGCCGCCTTCGCCATGGCCCGCCCGGTCCACTGGGTCGTCTCGCCCGGCGGCTCGGCGAGCGTCAGGGCGACGATCCGCTCCCCCACCTCGGGGCCGAACGGCGCGATGCGCGGGGGGCGGGTCTTGTCGCGGAAGAGCCCGTCGGCGCCGTCGCTGGCGAAGCGCTCCTGCCAGCGCCAGACGGCGGTCTTGCTCTTGCCGGTCCGACGCATGACGGCGTTCGTGCCGAGCCCGTCCGCCGTCGCCAGCACGATGGCGGCGCGCCAGACGTGCTTCTGAGGGCTGTTGCGGTCCGCGACAATGGCTTCAAGCCGGGCGCGGTCCGCGGCGGTCACGGTGATGATGATCCCTGGGCGCATCGCCCAGACTCGCACGCCAGCAACCAGAACGGAATCCCCATCGGGATTCTTCCGTCGCCTTCAATCCACTAGCCGGCTCTCACGGTGTCGCAACCGGAAGCAGGCATCGAACCTGCTTCCGGCTTGTCGGGTGCACAACCGGGAGCGGGGATGGCTGCTCAGATCGTCCCAGGATGCCATGGCGGCCCGAAGGCCTCAAGGACGAGCGGTTCCCCCAAAATGCTGGCGCATTTCGGCTCCCCCACTCGCCGGCTCCGGCGGTCGCTTCGCGCTCCTTGATCCCTCCGGCCCGCCATGACCGCCGGTGTCGTCTTTCACCAACATCAAGGAGACGACCAATGTCGATCGATCAGTACATCGAGGAACTGCGCGCCGAGCTGCGGAACGCCGTCGACGCCGTGGAGCGCCGCGAGATCGAGGCCGAGCTGGAGATGGCTCTCGCGGAGCGCGAACTCATCTGGGCCGAACTGGAGGGCCTGCTCAGCGGCGAGCCTCCCTTCTAGGGAGCTTTCGCCATGTCGCGCCGTCCAGGGCGCCACGCCTGGTCGGCGACGGCGCTTCGGACGGCTCGGCGTTGCACAAATGCGGTCAATGCTGTATATGACAGCAAGGGCAGCAAATACAGGAGATCGCCATGCCGCGTTCAGGTGGGTCCTATTCCACGAGCGAATTGTCCCGGAAGTCCGGCGATATCATCGCCGAGGCGCTGCGCCGGCCGGTGATGATCACCCAGCGCAACAAGCCGCGCCTCGTGCTCCTCAACATTGAAGACTATGAGCGGCTGATGCGCCAGTCGGACGCTCGTTCAGCGGGGACCATCGAGACGATGCCCGACGGCCTTCTCGCAGAGTTCGAGAATGCCGTCGACGCCTACGCGCGGGAGGATGAGGCCGGAAAGCCATGAGCTTCGACGACATCCAGACCGCGACTGTCATCCGCTATCCCAATCTCTGGGCGCGGCAGGCTCGTGCCGGCGAGACTGAGGGCCGCAAGGATCGGCCCGTCGCCGTCGGCGTGCGCATCGTCCGGCCGGACGGCGATCTCGTGCTCTTCTTTCCGATCACCACCAAGGAGCCGGAAGCATCGCGGTTCTTTGCCGAGATCCCGGCCATCGAAAGGCTCCGTGCCGGGCTGGATGCCGATCTGCGCCTCTGGCTCATCCTCGACGAATTCAACACCGATCTTGTCGGTAGGTCCTTCTATCTCGAACCCGAGCCGCCCATCGGCCGATTCAGCAAGGCGTTCTTCCTGCCGCTGCTGCGCCGGTTCATCGCCCGCCGGCAAGCCTTCACCGAGGTCAGCCGTTTCCGTTGACGCCGGCGTCGCCATAGCCGCGACGTCGTTTCGTCCGGGCGAGGCGCGAGAACGCGCCTTCAGCCTGTTCCGGCTGATCGAAGGTCTCCATCATCGACTGGCCGTTCGTGCCGATCCGGCCCCAGTTGCGGATGACCGTCGCCCCGCCGAACAGCGTCGGCTGGAGGGAGAGCGTATAAAACGGGCGCATGTTCCGTGCGGGATCGATGCGGCGGAGATGCAATGGGCCTGGTGCCGTTCTTTCCATGGAGCGAGTCTCGCGTCCCAGGGAAAGGACGTCCAACGACTTCCATGAATCGATCCCGCGGGACCGATTCATTCCCGTGATGACCGCCTCAAGGCAAGGGCGGCATCTCGCCGTCCGCCGTCCGCCAGATCCAGGCCGCCATCTCCGGTCGCGCCTCGATCATTTCCGCGAGCCCGCGGTCGTACTTTTCGCCAGCGCTCGCCGGCACGATGTACATCGCCACGGGCGATGGCCGCTGCTCCGGTAGCGTGACGCACACGAGCGGCTGGTCGCGGCTGAGATTGAACCGCAACCCCTTCACGCTCTTGCGCAGCATTCCCGCCAAGCGGGAGAGCAGGCGAAATTCATCGACGCTCTCGAAGGGAATCCAGTTTTCGGTCACCACTATCAGGGCGATCTCGTCGATAAACGAGACGCCCGCGCTGGAAATGCCGAACGTCGCGATGGCGATGAGGTGGGCGTTCGCGTTTGCTTCCCAAAGCTCCAGCTCGGTCTCGTAGCGCTTGCCCAGGCGACGCCAGGCGGCGTCCTCCAGCGTCAGCGAAAAATCCGGCAGGTGCCTGATGACAACCTTCCGGCCGGTGCGGGCCTCGGGGAATTCCTTGACCTCTCCCACCAGAAGCATGAGCTTTCGTGGTCCGCCGCCCACGGCGGTCTGGAGACCCGAAAGCGCGGTGGCGCGCCGCGCCGCGATCGCGGCCTTGTCCTCGGCATGGAACACCTCCGGCACGAAGAGGATGTCACCGAGCGGGCCTGCCCGGGTCTCCATCTGTTTCGCGGCGTTCATGAGGCTCGCCCGGACCTTGCCCCAACCGCGCTTGCGGGCCCAGAGCGACGTCCACTCCGTCAGCTCACCGGCCTCCCACAGATAGTGCAGCACCGCGCGCAGCGAGAGTTTCTTGGTCTCATTGCGCACCGTGTCGGACGGCTCGGACGCGGCTGCCGATGCCGTGCGGCTGCCACGCTTCGTCAGCGAGAAATCCAGCTTGAGGACCGCGGCGCCGGTCGCTGCGTCGATCTGGATTGCATTGCCGATGAGGGGCCCGAGGCCGGAAAGCTCGTAGGGTGGTTCGTAGGAGGGGCAGGACGGCGCATGGTCGCGTCCCGACAGGGGCATACGCTTGACCAGCAGGTCCCCATCGACCCGTGCGATGTACATCGCGATGGGCTTTTCGCTGCACAGGCAGAGGGGCCGCTGTTTGCGCTCGTAGGCTTGGGCGAGGGCGGATTGAAGCTCCGGCGTGTCCTCGTTGAAGGTCCCCTCGGCAATCCTGAACTGCCGCATGACGGTCGCCTGCCTCATTTAACGGCCTGATATGAAGCAGTATAGGGGCTGTCCATGTTCCGATAAACCCTGAACGGCCAACCTCCATCGTCGAGACCATGAGGACTTGACGACGCTTTGCGCTGGGCGCATCCGGCAAGCCGGACCGGGCTCTATTCCGCCGGGTACCCTGGCTCCACGAAGCCCGCCAGGCGGTCTTCGCGCCTTGCGGCGTAACGATCCCTTGCGCGGGCCTGGTCCCTCCGGCGCGTCACAAGGGCGTCGGAGGGCTGAACCGGTTGACTCCATTGGTGCAGCCTGCCTGCCGGCAGGAGCTGCGCGCGCCAATGCCCAGCGTCCCGAAAGACCCGTGTCTGCTCAGAATGCCCAGTGTGCCATGGCGGGCGGACACGCCTCAAAACCGCGCGGCCCCTCCGATTTTCCCGCTGCGCAGGAAAATCGGTTCCTCCGCGCGCCAGCAAGCTGGCCGCTGACGCGGGTTTTGACCCGTGCCCACCCGCCATGACCGCCGTCGTCATCTTTCACAAGAACATCGAGGAGATGACGATGACGCTGGAACACCACATCGAGGAACTGCGCGCCGAGCTGCGGAACGCCGTCGATGCCGGCGAGCGCCACCAGATCGAAGCCGAGCTTGAGGCGGCCCGCGCCCAACTCGCCCGCCGGATCGCCGAGGAGGAGCTGCCGTGAGGCAGCTCTTTCCCTTCATGGCAAAAGCCGGAGCAGCCGGATCGACCGTCTGCTCCAGCTGGCCGCGGCGCGGCCATGGGCACGTTGCCGTCATGGAATGACGGCAACGTGCCAGATTGAATCGCCGCCGATGCCGTCGTCGACGGCAATCGATCGTCCTGCGGCGAACGAAGGGCGGATTTCGTGGTGGTGGGCAACCTTGTGAAATGGCGCCACGAAACAAGCGTTTGTCGCGCGATGACAGCTGGTTGATGACGATGCGCAACAGGGTGTTCTTTCACGGCGCGATCGACCCCTCGACAAGGCACGCCCGGTTGGCCATCCTGGACCTGTACACGAAATGTTCCACAGGGCTGAGCCGGTGCCGAAGGGATGGCGGGCTCCGATCCGGTGACCGGCGACGCGACGGCGATGACGACCAATCAGCTTCTATCTCCGAACAAGGCGGGCAGGGGTCTGGGCAGCGGATCGGCAACCTGCCGGTCGCTGCCGCTTCCGCTCGCGCTGCCCTTCAGCATCCTTGAGCACATCGGGCGCGGCACCTTCTATTGCGTGTGGTATCTCGCCTTCTATGTCCTGTGCATGTTTCGGCCGTTCACAGGGCTCATGATGCTGGCCTCGATCGTCATGGTCCCGGTTTCGATCGTGGTCTATGCCCATCCCGATGCCGCCCGTGGAACGCCGTTCTGGAGCTTCGGCCTGATGTCGATCGGCCTTGTTGCATGCGCGCTCGCCTATACGATCTTCCTCGACTGGTTCACGCCGCCCGGCACCGCGGACCCGTTCGAGCGATATCGGAAAGGCAGGTAGCCGCCCTCGGACACCTGTGCATGCGGCTACCGGCAGACCGCGGTGAGCGCCCGCGTCTTGGCGGGCGCGCCAGGAAGCCTCACCTCGTGTGCTCAGTAGCGCTGCGGCACGTAGAGTTCGGGGCCAGCGCAGGGCGCTTGTCGTTCGGGTCGAACCCGCGCTCCGGCACGTGATTTCCTAGTCCTCCCGCACTGGCGGCCACTGCTGGGCCGCATGCAGGACGCGCAAGATGGAAACGACGTGGATATCTTCAGCGTACACGACGATGTAGTTCGAACGCACGACCATTTCCCGTGTGCCATCGACACGGCCGAGACGATAGAGCTTCGGATGCTCAGGCAACTTTGACGCCTTTTCTTCTATGTCGTCCTTCAGCCGTTGGGCGGCATCGGGGTTGTCGTCGGAAATGAAATCGACAATCGCCAGCAGATCGGCGCGTGCGTCCTCGCGCCACTCAAGCCTTCGCACGGCGCTTCCTGTCGATCAGCGCCTGTGCCTCATCCATCACCTGCTGGTGCGGCACCGCCGGCCGGCTGTCGGCCAGGGCCTCGCGCACCTTGGCTCGAAACCATGCGTCATGGGCTTCCGGGTCCGCAGTCAGGCCCGCCGGCAACGCGCCCTCTTTTACGACGCGCGTGAGCAGAATCCGGACGGCGTCGGAAACCGTCAGGCCAACGCTGGCCAGCTTCTCGGTCGCGTCAGCCTTCAGCTTGTCGTCTATGCGGATGTGCAGCATAGAGGTTTGAGCGGCCATTCTCGATCCTCCTATATCGACGACATTATGTATCTCTTTTGAGAGACACTCAAGGCGGGGGTGACCAGGGCGGGCCCGCTATTGCCCCGCGTCGCCGGGGCGAAGAGCGTTGCCCCTGGGAAGCACAGTCCCGTGGGGGATGCTCACACCTTGACGAAGCGGTTGGCCTTGGCCTCCGCATTCATGTCCTTGCGCCGGAAATAGATCGCACGCCCGCAGCGGATCGGACTATGCCCCTGCACGATGATGATCTGCTCGTCCCTGCGCATCGACTGGGTGATCTCATGCGGCATGATGAGCGGCCGGCGCTGGAAGCTGACACTTTCCGAGCGACGGTTGCCATTGCTCGAGCTGCTCCAGCCCACATTGCGCGACCGGCCCTGAACCTCGACCGTCATCTCGCCGCACTGCGCCGAGACGTTGCGCGCCGTCTCCAGCGCCTTGATCGCGGCGTAGGAGGCGAAGGCGCAGCCATCGATCCACGACGTCGCGCCAGCTTTGCCGAAATGCTGCTCCAGCTGACCGACCGATTGGTACATCATCATCAGCGTGATGCCGTACTTGCGGCCGCGATCGCGGGCCTCTTCCAGGACCCGCATGTAGCCGAGCAGGTCCACCTCATCGAGCATGAAGAGGGCGCGGCGCGCGAAGGCGCCATCGGCCTGCACCATGGCGTTGATGAGCGAGCCGATAATGACCCGGCCGATGCCGGGATAGGACCTCAGGATCGACGCCGGGATATTGAGGAAGACGTCCTTCTTGCCGGAGACGATGTCGCGCGACCTGAAGGCATTGCCGCAGACGAGGGCGGCGTAATTGTCGAGCGAGAGCCACTGCGTGTCCTTCGAGGCGGTGGAAAAGACGCCGCTGAACGTCTGCTCGGTCATGTTCGTGAACACGCCGAGCGTCTCGCGGATGAACGTGGACTCGGAGTGCTCGTGAATATCGCGGAGCATGGCGAGCACGGATGGCTCCGGCTCGGACACGATCTGGCGCAGGCTGCGCAGATTGCGCCGGCCGGCATATTCGGGCGAGAGCATCACGTGCGCCAGAAGCCCGGTCAGAAAGTTGTGCGCCTGGTTCTGGAAATAGGCGCCGGTCGAGGATTCGAAGCGCAGGCTCTCAGAGAGCAGCATGTGCGCGATGCCGACGATGTCCTCTTCCTTCTGCCGCGATCCCTCGATGCCGTCGAGCACGTTGAAGCCGGCGACCGGATTGGTGGGATCGAGCACCATGACCTCCCGGCCGAGCGCGCGCATGCGATGCTCGCGCACCATCGGCGCGACCTCGGTCGAGGGATCGAGGCAGATCAGCGGACCGGAATAGCGCAGGGCCGTGGGGACAACATTGCTCGTCGTCTTGAAGCCGCCGGAGCCGGCGAAAAACAGCATATGGGTGGAATCGAAATCCTGCTTGTAGGTCAGAAGCGGAGCATGTCCGCCCTGGCCCCAGGTGGACCGGTCCATGGGATCGAACGGCAGCTCGTGAACGATCTCCCGATCGACGCGATAGCGCTCGCCGATCACGATCTCCCCGTCCGCCGGGAACAGCCTCCCGGCCGCCGACAGGGACAACCAGTCCGCATCGCCGAAAGCCGCCCGCTTCGCGCGCTTGACCGGATCGGGAACCACAACGGAGATGTGGGCCGCCACGGCCACGATCAGAAATCCAACGATGGCACCGACGACGGCGAAAGCATCGAGGTACGACAGCGCCCGGTCCCATGGGATGGTTCCGCTCTCGACGAACGGTCCGAGGCGGCCATATTCGCGCAAGGCGTAGAAGCCGGCCACGCCGAGAAAGCACAGGAGCGTCACCATGGCGATCGGCCGGCGCTGGTGCAGCGGCAGCGCCCAGGCGGTCAGGAGCCCGGCGAGGGGACCCAGCAGAAGGGCAGGCAGCGGCGCCCCGCGCAGAAACCAATAGGCGATCTTGCTGGACATGCCCACGGCGAGATTCTGCCATCGCCAACCGCTGACGAAGACCGTCATGGCCGTGACGGCGATCGGCACGAGAACAAGGAGCAGCGTCGGGTTCAGACGCCCCTTCATGGTTCTTCTCCATGTTCCGGATCGGGCTCTGGCATGTCGTCGGCAGGGCGTTGCCTGAAGGCGTCTTGTCCAATCGCCTTCAGCCGCTCGTGCTCGTCGGAGCCGGGCGCGATGCGGCGCGCCTCGATCAGCGCGCCGAGCAGAAAGGCCCGATCAGCCTCCCCCAGTCCGGCGCGCACGACCAGTCCGCCCAGCAGGAATGTCTGGCGCGCGTCGCGTCTGCGTGCGTCGGTCATCATGGCTCTCCGCCGTCGCTCGAAACGGACGATCTCCTGATCGATCCGCCTAAGGAGCCGATGAACCGGCGGTCCCTTTGGCCTTGGCCCCTTTGCGAAATCGCGCGGCGATCTCCTCGCAGATGGCGTCGAGTTCCTCGTCCGGGATCTCCAGCTCCACCAGGCCGGCCTTGGCGGCGGCCCGCGCGAAGCGCTCACCCGCTTTAACGACCAGAAATTTGCGACGTTCACGCAGCTTCTCGATCTGGGCGTCGATCTCGGAAAGTGACGACTTTACGCGCATAAAATGGCCTCGTCCCACGCTGGAAAAGCTCGAAGACGGTCGATTATATCGTCTCGTATAAGTGAGTTAAATAGGCTAATTTGTCAGTGAGCCGAAAGGCTCTCTGACGGCCGGCGCCCTTTGGGGCCGTCCGTTCGAAGCGGCATCGGCCCTGCGGTCCGATCTGTTTGAGGGCGCAATATACGTCGCGGGCGCGACGTGCTTGGAGGGAGTGG
The DNA here is from genome assembly GCF_043193855.2 of Xanthobacter wiegelii. NCBI lineage: Bacteria > Pseudomonadati > Pseudomonadota > Alphaproteobacteria > Hyphomicrobiales > Xanthobacteraceae > Xanthobacter > Xanthobacter wiegelii. Next base: position 162,724 of record NZ_JBAFUY020000002.1, read on the forward strand.
CGGCGGCAATGGCCATCATGTTCGTCAGGGCGCAGGTGATCAGCCGGGGGGCGGGACGCAGCATCGTCTCGGCCGCTGCCTATCGCCATCGCGCCCGGATGATGGACGAACAGGTCGGCACATCCTTCAGCTATCGGGGCGGAGCGTCCGAACTGGTGCACGAAGAGCTGGCGCTGCCGGACGACATCCCGGCCTGGCTCGAGGTAGCGATTGCCGGAAAATCGGTGGCCGGGGCCAGCGAGGTGCTGTGGAATGCGGTCGACGTGTTCGAGAAGCGGGCAGACGCGCAGCTCGCCCGTGAGTTGATCATCGCGCTGCCGGAGGAACTCAGCCGGGCCGAGAACATCGCGCTGATGCGCGAGTTCGTGCTGGACAACTTCACATCGAAGGGCATGGTCGCCGACTGGGTCTATCACGACAAGGACGGCAACCCGCACGTCCATCTGATGACGATGCTGCGGCCGCTCGCGGCGGACGGCTTCGGTGCGAAGAAGGTCCCGGTGCTCGGGGAAGACGGACAGCCGCTCCGGGTGGTCACGCCCGATCGGCCCAATGGCAAGATTGTCTACAAGCTGTGGGCCGGCGACAAGGAAACGATGAAAGCGTGGAAGATCGCCTGGGCGGAAACCGCCAACCGGCATCTGGCGCTCGCCGGCCATGAGGTCCGCCTCGACGGACGCTCCTATGCCGAGCAGGGCCGCGACGGGATTGCCCAGAAGCATCTGGGGCCGGAAAAGGCGGCGCTCGCCCGCAAGGGCGTCGAGATGTACTTCGCGCCGGCCGACCTCGCCCGGCGGCAGGAGATGGCCGATCGCCTTGCCGCCGATCCGGGCCTGCTCCTCCAGCAGCTCAGCAACGAACGGTCCACCTTTGATGAGCGCGATATGGCCCGCGCGCTCCATCGCTACGTCGATGATCCTGAGGATTTCGCCACGATCCGGGCCCGGCTGATGGCCTCGCCCGAGCTCGTCACGCTGCGCCCGCAGAAGCTCGATCCCGAGACGGGGAAGGCGGCGGAGCCAGCGATCTTCACGACGCGCGAGATGCTACGTGTCGAGCACGGCATGGCGCGCTCCGCGCTCAACCTGACTCGGCGCGAGGGCTTCGGTGTCGCCGCGGCGATGAAGAGCGTCGGGAGCGGGGCGCCCGACAGGTCGTTCAAGCTCGACGCGGAACAGGTCGATGCCGTCCGTCACGTCACGTCGGACTCGGCGATCGCGGCCGTCGTCGGTCTCGCCGGTACCGGCAAGTCGACGCTGCTCGCCGCCGCACGCATCGCCTGGGAAAGCGACGGGCGCCGGGTTCTCGGCGCGGCGCTCGCCGGCAAGGCGGCAGAGGGCCTGGAGGACAGTTCCGGCATCACATCGCGCACGCTCGCGTCATGGGAACTGGCCTGGGCTGGCGAGCATGAACGCCTCGGGCGGGGCGACGTACTCGTCATCGACGAGGCCGGGATGGTGTCCTCGCAGCAGATGGCGCGGGTGCTGAAGATCGCCGAGGAGGCGCGGGCGAAGGTCGTTCTGGTGGGCGACGCCATGCAGCTCCAGCCGATCCAGGCCGGGGCCGCATTCCGGGCCATCGTGCAGCGGATCGGCTTTGCCGAGCTTGCCGGCGTCCGTCGCCAGCGGGAGGAATGGGCGCGCAATGCGTCCCGGCTGTTTGCGCGCGCCGAGGTCGAGACCGCCCTCGACGCCTATGCGCAGCATGGCCATATCATTGAGGCCGCGACACACGAGGCCGCCATCGGCCGGATCGTCACCGACTGGACCGAGGCCCGGCGCACGCTCGCCGGCAAGACATCGGCCGAGGGCGATCCCCAACCCCTGCGTGGGGACGAACTGCTCGTCCTCGCCCATACCAATGAGGACGTGAGGCGCCTCAACGATGCGCTGCGCAAGGTGCTGACCGACGACGGCGCGCTATCGGCGAGCCGCTCGTTCGCGACCGAACGGGGGACGCGCGAGTTCGCCGTTGGCGATCGCATCATCTTGCTCGAGAATGCGCGGTTCGTGGAGCCGCGGGCCAAGCACCTCGGGCCGCAGCACGTCAAGAACGGCATGCTCGGCACGGTGACGTCGAGCACCGACAAAAGCGGCCGGACACTCCTTGCGGTCCGCCTCGACAACGGGCGCGAGGTGGTCTTCGGCGAGGACACCTATCGCAATGTCGACCACGGCTATGCCGCGACCATCCACAAGGCCCAGGGCGCGACCGTGGACCGCACCTTCGTGCTCGCCACGGGCATGATGGACCAGCATCTGACCTATGTGGCGATGAGCCGTCACCGCGATCGGGCTGACCTCTATGCGGCCCAGGAGGACTTCGAGCCCCGTGCCGAATGGGGCCGGGTGGCGCGGGTCGATCACGCCGCCGGCGTCACGGGCGAGCTCGTCGAGACCGGTCGGGCGAAATTCCGTGAGGACGACGGTGTCGCTCCGAGCCCCTATGCCGATGTCCGGACCGAGGATGGAGCGACACAGCGGCAGTGGGGCGTCAGCCTGCCCGCCGCGCTCGAGAAGGGTGGCGTGAGCGTGGGAGACACCATCACCTTGCGCAAGGACGGCGTCGAGACCATCACCGTGAGGATCCCGGTGACGGACGAGGAGACGGGTGAGAGGCGTCTTGAGGAGCGCCAGGTCGCGCGCAACGTCTGGACCGCGAAGCAGGTCGAAACCGCAGATGACCGCACAGAGCGCCTCGAACAGGAAAGCCATCGCCCGGGCCTCTTCAAGCAGCTGGTCGAGCGCCTGTCGCGATCGGGGGCAAAGACCACCACGCTCGACTATGAAAGCGAGCCCTCATACCAGGCGCACGCCCGTGACTTCGCGCGGCTGCGCGGTATCGACCAGTTCGCCGAGGCCGCGGCCGGGATGGAGGAGGGGACGGCGCAGTGGCTGGCGTGGCTGGCCGAGAAGCGGAGCGATCTGGGCAAGCTGTGGGAGCGGGCAAGCGTCGCGCTCGGCTTTGCGATCGCCCGCGAGCGCAGCGTCGTCTACAGCGACCAGCCTGTCGACAGGCCGGCCTGGGAGCCCGCCGATGCGGGCCGCTACCTGCTGGCGCCGGTGTCGCGCTTTGCGCGATCGGTGGAAGAAGGCGCGCGCCTGGCGCAGATCGCCTCGCCGGCGGTGAAGGAGCGGGAAGCGGCGCTGCGGCGGGTGCTGGAGCGGATCTATCGCGATCCCGAAGCGGCGATGACGAAGCTCCACGATCTGGCCTCCGCGTCGAAGACCGGTTCGCGGGCGCTCGGCGACGTCCTGGCGCGGAGCCCGGAGCAGCTCGGCCTCCTGCGCGGCAGCGCTGCCCTTGTCGACGGCGGTGCCGCGCGCCGTGAACGCGCCACGGCGCAGAAGGCTGTCACGGAGGAGCTGGTGCCGCTCGCCCGCGCCCATGCCGTGGCGTTCAAGAGGAGCGCGGCTTCGTTCGAGATCCGGGAGGAGCGGCGGCGCGCCTCAATGACGCTGTCGGTGCCCGCCCTCTCGGAAAGGGCGATGGCGCGGCTCGGCGAGATCGAGGCCGTGCGCGCGCACGGAGGGGCGGATGCCTACAAGACGGCCTTTGCCCTCGCCTTGGAGGATCGTGCGGTCGTGCAGGAGATCAAGGCCGCCAGCGAAGCATTGACCGCGCGCTTTGGTTGGAGCGCCTTCACCGAGAAAACCGACACCGTCGCGGAGCGCAATATGGCTGATCGCCTGCCGGAGGACATGGACCCGCAGAAGCGGGCGGAGCTGAAGACCCTGCTTGAGTCGGTGCGCAGGTTCGCCGGCGCCCAACACCAGGCGGAGCGGCAGGATCGCTCGCGCATCGTCGCGCCGGCGCCCTATCAGTCCGACGCCGGGAACACCCTTCCGCCCATGCTTCCGGCGGTGACGGAATTCCGGCAGCCGGTGGAGGACGAGGCGCGGCAGCGGGCGCTGGACACTTCCCACTATCGGCAGCAGCGGGCCGCGCTTGGGGCGATCGCATCGCGCATCTGGCGTGACCCGGCGGCCGCGGTCGGGAAGATCGAGGACCTCATCGTCAAAGGCTTCGCGGCGGAGCGCATCGCGGCCGCCATGTCCAATGCGCCCGATGCCTATGGCGCTGTGCGAGGCTCGGGCCGGATGATGGATCGGCTGCTCGCCACCGGCCGTGAGCGCAAGGAGGCCCTTGCCGCGCTCCCCGCCGCGGCGGCGGAACTGCGTGCGCTCGGCTCAGCCTACGCCGGTGCCACGGAGGCCCAGCGACAAGCCATCGCCGAGGAGCGGCGGCTGATGGCGCTCGCCATCCCCGGTCTCTCCCGGCCGGCGCAGGACGCTTTGGAGAGGCTCACCGCCGAGGCGAACAAGAACGCCCGCGGGCTGAATGCCATGGTCAGCGCGCTTGATCCGAATATCCGGAAGGAGTTTTCCGCCGTGAGTAGGGCGCTTGATGCGCGCTTCGGGCGCAATGCAATCGTGCGCGGCGAGAAGGATGTGGCCAACCGCGTGCCGTCGGCGCAGCGGGAGGCCTTCGAGGCGATGCGTGCCTCGCTGCGTGTGCTGCAGCAATCTGTCCGGATCGATGCCGGCGAGAAGATCCTCTCTGAGCGGCGGATGCGGACGATCAACCAAGCCCGAGGGCTCACCGGGTAGAGAAGGAGAAGGCTATGGACGCAGAGACCTCTCACGAGGCGATCGGCCGTAGCGAGATCTCGATCAAGATCCTCAACCCACGATGCCAGCCATGAGGCGGCGGTGCGGGCCGTCGCAGCCAATCCGCGTGTCAGCTGGCAGGGCAGGCACAGTGAAAATGCGCGTATGCTGCGAAGCTGCGTGCTTCTTCGCCGTGGCGGTTTTCGCCTGCGTGTTTGAGGAAGGCGAACCGGAACCAACTGCCCACCCGGTGCCGGTCCTTTGTCTGCCCCGCCCTCACATCCCAAAGCTCGAACATCGTTCACCCCAGCCGCTCAGGATGGTTCTCAGTGCCGCCGAGTTGATGGTCGTGTCTCGGAAGTGGTGGAAATTTGAAGGCGGCGTAATCTCCGGGTGACTTGCAACCACCCAACCGGCGGCTGGAACCGCCAGGGAGATCACGCCATGAACCAGATTACTGACACTTTGAGCTTTGCGCTACTGGCCGGGGAGGCCGGGTTTGACCCGATCGAGGAGCGGCTGCGGGTCAACGTCCGTGCGACCATCGAAGCCGTGTTCGAAGAGGAACTCGCCAGCTTTCTCGGCCGCCTTCGGTACGACCGGGGCGATGGTCCCGCGAAAGGCTATCGCCACGGGCACCGAGAGCGTCAGATCACCGGCACGTTCGGCACCGAGACGGTGCGGGTGCCGCGCGCCCGGATCGAGGGCGACACTGGCAAGGTCACGGAATGGCGGTCGAAGGCGCTGCCCCGTTATCAGCGGCTGACGAAGAAGGCCGAGGCGCTGATCGCGGCGGTCTATCTTGCTGGCACCAACACCCGGCGCGTCAAGCGGGCGCTGTTTGGGCTGTTCGAGGGGGCCGTCAGCAAGGACGTGGTCAGCCGCGCTTGGCGCAAGGTGAAGGTGGACTGGGACGCCTGGTGTGCCCGCAGTCTGGCCGATGAGGACATCGTCCGCCTGATCCTCGACGGCACCGTGATCAAGACCCGGCTGGACCGCAAGGCCACGAACATCTCGGTGTTGGCCGCAATCGGCGTGCGCCGGGATGGGCAGAAGGTGCTGTTATCCATCAGAAACATGGGCGGGGAGAGCACGGCCGCCTGGCGGCAGTTCCTCGACGATCTGGACGCACGCGGCCTGAAGCGGCCCGAATTCGTGATCGTCGACGGTGCCCCGGGGCTGGAGGCCGCGCTGGTGGCGCTCTGGGGCGACGGCCTGCCCATCCAGCGCTGCACGGTTCACAAGCACCGCAACCTCCTGGCCCACGCCCCGAAGCACATGCAGGATGAGCTGACCGAGGATTATCGCGACATGATCTACGCCGAGACCGCGGCCGAGATCGAGAAGAAGCGCAAGGCCTTCCTGCGCAAGTGGCGCCTGAAGTGCCGGGCGGTGGCCGACAGCCTTGAAGAAGCCGGGGCGCGGCTCTTCACCTTCACCCGCCTCGATCCATCGCAATGGAAGTCCGCCCGGACCACAAACGCCATCGAGCGCCTGAACGAGGAATTCCGCCGCCGCATCAAGACCCAAACCGTCCTGCCCTGTGCCGAGACCGTGCCGATGCTACTCTGGGCGCTGCTCGCCTCCGGCCAGATCCAGATGCGAAAGGTTGATGGCTGGGAAACTCTCTCTCAGCCCATCGAACCGATGCCCCTTGACCTCGCCGCCTGAAAAACCGAGCATCCACATGCCCGGAGCGCGCCGCCAGGGAATTTCCACAGCATTCGCGACACGACCGAGTTGATGAATATGGGCATAGTTAAGGTAGGGGTGCGAAATAGCTTTAGTAGGTCCCACGTTCTCCGACGTGAGCCCCCATGGCAGGCTCGGCGAGGTCCTCAGTGGGTATCACGAAGTCCGGCGGGGGCTCCCCCAGTCCCGGTCGTTGAAAAAGTTCGGCGCACGATGATCAGGGCGTTCGTTAGGCCGGTGGACGACACGCGCAGCGCGCCTTCGATCATGTCGATGGCGCGAAGGGGCGCGCGTGTCGAACACGCCGGTAACGGGAAGAGTGCGCAGATTTCTGCAACAGGCTCTGTGATTTTTCGCTTGATATGTGGGCAGGCTCCCTGACAGCTCCGCCCCGACCGGGATAGGCTTCCTGCATGGGAAAAGATGAAAGCCAAATCTGCGGCCCCGACCCGCGCGCCAACCTGGAAGCCAAGCGCGGCACCAGCGGTTTTGACTTTGCCGTGCTCTCCCTAACCGCCATCCAGCGGAGCCGCGACCAGGCCAGGAACAAGGCGGCAGCTCGGAGCGCCGTGCTCGCGGCCCTGCCGAGTGTTCAGCGCAAGCGCGAGGTGGCCCGTGAGGTCATCGAAACTGGTGACGCCACGTCTGAAGCCAGAAACATCGGGAGATATCAATGGGTCCGCTGAACGGTCTGAAGGTGCTCGAATTCCCCGCTGTCGGCCCGGTGCCGTTCTGCGCGATGTTGCTCGCCGATCTCGGAGCGACGGTGCTGCGGATCGACCGGGAGGAGGTTTCCAGCCTCGGCATCGAGCGTCCGCAGCGCTTCCAGATCTCGCAGCGAGGCCGTAAGGTTCTTGCATTGGATCTCAAGAGGCCGGCGTCCGTGGAACTGGCGAAGGCCCTCATCGGCGAAAGCGACGTGCTGATCGAGGGATTCCGCCCAGGGGTGATGGAACGTCTCGGCCTCGGTCCCGACGTGGGCCTCGCCCTCAACCCGGGGCTCGTCTACGGTCGCATGACCGGTTGGGGACAGACTGGGCCGAAGGCGCCCCTAGCCGGCCACGACATCAACTACATCGCACTCACGGGCGCGCTTGATGCGATCGGACGGCGGGATCAGCCGCCAACGCCTCCGCTGAACTTGGTCGGCGATTTCGGCGGCGGTTCACTATATCTCGCGCTTGGCGTTCTGAGCGCCCTGTGGGAACGGCAGTCGTCGGGCCGCGGACAAGTGGTCGACGCGGCGATCATCGATGGCACGCTTTCCTTGCTCGCCGGACACATCGGCATGGTAGCTGCCGGGCTGGCGAAGGGCCCCCGAGGGACGAACGTGCTCGACAGCGGCAGTCCGTTCTACGACGTCTACGCCTGCGCTGATGGCCGCTGGCTCGCTGTCGGCGCGATCGAGGATAAGTTCTTCGTCCAACTCGTCTCGAAGGCTGGGCTTGATCCGGAAAAGTCGCTGAGGCAGAAGCGTTCGGACTGGCCATCGCTCCGCGCCGGCCTTGAGGCCGCCTTCGCGGCGAAGAGCTCCGACGAGTGGCGCGCCATTTACGAAGGAAGTGACTGCTGTGCGACCGTCGTGAACTCCGTGGAGGAAGCTTTCGCCGACCCGCACCTCGATTTTCGAAACGCCTTCATCGAGCTCGACGGCGTCAAGCAGCCCGCCCCTGCTCCGCGCTTCAGCCGGAGCGTGCCCGAGACCCCTCGCGCTCCCGGTGCATCGAATACGGCCAAGGATGCGCTGACCGGATGGCTGGCATCAGACGCGATCCGGTCTCATGAAAAAGCGGGAGCGTGGCGAAGCTGACGGGCCCAGGACGGCAATAACAACTCCCTGCATTGTCCTTGTCACGCACACTGAGGCGTTTGGCATGATTGTACGCCACTCTTTTTGTGTGATTATGGGATGGCCCGCCCCACTCGGCAGCGGTCGGTTACGATCGCCTTGGGAAATGAGGAAGGGAGCGGACCAATGTCAATCGTGGTGCTCGGAATTGGTCTCGGCACGGAGCCCGTTGCAGAATAGGCCGGGATTGGCGGCATGAAGCGGTCCCCGGCTGGTTTTCGCTGTCGATGGCCGCGTTCCCCGCCCTATAGCCTCAATTCCGAAGCCATTTTCCGCCTTTGCGGCCACGGCGGACGGACTCCGAGTGTAGTTTCTTGATGTTGCGGGCGGAGCAGTGCAGGCTCCATTCGCCCTTGGTCTCCTGCTCGCCGCGCGTCATGAAGCGGTCCAGCGGTCCGCGCTCTGGGTCTCCTTCATCTGTCCGAACACCGGTTCCACGGTCTGGCCGCGCAGGCGGTAAAGCGCCCGGCCCCGTTTGGTCAACAGCTTGCGCTCCATCCGGTCACGGACGCTCATGTCCGCAGGACACCGCCCCCGTGGAGGCGGAGCATCACGCATCGCCTTGCGCTGCTTCCAGTCTTTGGTGGTGGCGATCAGGTATTCGCACTCCGCCGTCTGCACGGCCGCGTTGGGAATGTCCCGGTCGATGTTGAAAAGTGAGCGGTGCCCTGACCCCACCTTTCGCGGGCGAGGTTGAGGGGGTGATGTTCCGAGCCTGGAGGGCTTGGGCATATGACGATTTCAGAGCTTACGCTTAAATCGAGCGCCGAGGAGCCGGTCCGGCGGTTCGAGGTTTTCACCGGAGCGGGGCGCCGCCGGGAGTGGGCTGCCGAGGACAAGGCGCGGATTGTCGCCGAGAGCCTCGAGCCAGGGGCCACGGTGAGTGCCGTGGCGCGGCGCCATGCCTTGTCGCCGCAGCAGTTGTTCACGTGGCGCCGTGAGGCGCGCAAGGCGAGCGAGATGATCCCGGCGTTCGTGCCAGCTATGGTCGCGCCGGAACCGGCTCCCGCATCTGAGCCGTCCGCCCCACCGTCACGGCCGAAGCGGCGTGGTCGGCAACGTCGCGCGGCAGCCATCGAGGTCGATGTCGGCGGGGTCCGGGTGACGATTGAGAACGGAGCTTCGCCGGCCACCATCGCGGCGGTGATCGGCGCGCTGAAGGCCGGGTCGTGATCGGCCCGAGCGGTGCGGTCCGCGTCATGGTGGCGACGCGGCCGGTGGACTTCCGCAAAGGGGCGGAGGGGCTCGCCGCCTTGGTGCGTGAGACCATGGGCGCCGATCCGTTCTCCGGCACGGTGTACGTCTTCCGGGCCAAGCGCGCCGACCGGGTGAAGCTGGTGTTCTGGGACGGCACCGGAGTGGTGCTGGTGGCGAAGCGGCTGGAGGACGGTGCGTTCCGCTGGCCCAAGGTAGAGGACGGCATCCTGCAGCTGACATCGGCCCAGCTCCAGGCCTTGCTCGAGGGGCTCGACTGGCGGCGGGTGCATGAGGCGCAGCGCACGACGACACCGGTCGCCGCCAGCTGAAGAGGCTCGCCGGCGCCCGGCGAATATGATTCACTTCCGATCATGGCTTCGCTCTCCACCGAGCTTCCCCGCGATCCCGAGACGCTCCAGGCGATGCTGATCGCGCGGGACGCGGAGATCGAGCGCCTGCGCCAGATCATCAAGGAATTGCAGCGCCATCGCTTCGGCCGGCGGGCGGAGAGCCTCCCCGAGGACCAGTTGCTGTTGGCCCTGGAAGAGGCGGAGCAGGTCGAAGCCGCCGGCTTCGCCGCGTCCGAGGAGAAGGCGCCGGCCGAGAAGGCCGGACGGGTCGCCAAGCGCCGTGCGAACCGCGGGGCGCTGCCCGCCCATTTGCCGCGGATCGAAACCGTGGTCGATATCGAGAGCGACATCTGCCCGTGCTGTTCCGCCAAGCTGCACCGCATCGGCGAGGACGTGGCCGAGCGGCTCGACATGGTGCCCGCCCAGTTCCGCGTCCTGGTGGTGCGGCGGCCGAAATATGCCTGCCGCTCCTGCGCGGATGTGGTGGTGCAGGCCCCGGCGCCGGCACGGCTGATTGAGGGCGGACTGCCGACCGAGGCAACCGTCGCCCATGTGCTCGTCTCCAAATATGCCGACCATCTACCCCTGTATCGCCAGGCCCAGATCTACGGGCGCCAGGGCATCGCGCTCGACCGCTCGACGCTGGCGGACTGGATCGGACGCGCGGCCTTCCTGCTGCGGCCTGTCCATGAGCGGCTGCTGGCGGTGCTGAGGAGCTCGCCCAAGCTGTTCGCCGACGAGACCACGGCGCCGGTACTGGATCCCGGCCGCGGCCGGACCAAGACCGGGCAGCTCTTCGCCTATGCCCGTGACGACCGGCCCTGGGGCGGCGCCGATCCTCCCGCCGTCGCCTATGTCTATGCCCCCGACCGCAAGGGCGAGCGGCCCGTCGCCCACCTCGACGGCTTCAGCGGCATCCTGCAGGTCGATGGCTATGGCGGGTACAAAAAGTTGGCCGGACGCAACGCCGTGAACCTGGCGTTCTGCTGGGCGCATGTGCGGCGTCGCTTCTACGAGCTCGCTCAGGCCGGCCCTGCACCCATCGCCAGCGAGGCCCTGCAGCGCATCGCCGAGCTCTATCACGTCGAGACTGCAATCCGGGGCCGGACCCCGGATGAGCGCCGGGCCGCACGCCGGGAGAAGAGCAGGCCGATCATCAACGCCCTCGAGCCATGGCTCCGGGCGAAACTGGCTCTGATCAGCCAGAAGACCAAGCTGGCCGAGGCGATCCGCTATGCGCTCTCGCGCTGGCAGGGGCTGACCCTGTTCCTCGACGACGGCCGCGTCGAGTTGGACAACAACATCGTCGAGCGCTCCATCCGACCCCTGGCCCTGACACGGAAGAATGCGCTCTTCGCCGGCTCCGACGGCGGCGCCAAGCACTGGGCCGTCATCGCTTCGCTGGTCGAGACCTGCAAGCTCAACAGCATCGACCCCCTGGCCTACCTCGCGGACGTCATCACCCGCATCGTCAACGGCCATCCCAACAGCCGCATCGACGACCTCATGCCATGGGCCCACCCGGCACAGCCCGCCCTGAGCAACGTGGCCTGAGGACGACGCTTACCCATCATCTGCGACCTTGAGCGCCGCAGGACCATAGCTCTCTTGCCCGACCGGGAGCCCGCGACAGCGCAAGCGTGGCTCACCAACCAGCAGCAGATCACCATCGTTGCTCGCGACCGCGGCGGGGGCTATGCCACAGCGGCAGCCAAGGCGCTGCCGATGGCCATGCAGGTGGCTGACCGCTGGCACCTCATGGAGAATGCCAGCCGCGCTTTTCTTGACGCGGTGCGCAAGTCCATGCGCCAAGTGCGAGCCGCGATCGGCGCCGCGACAATCAACCCCGATCTGCTCACGGCCGCCGAGCGGCTTCAGTATGAGGGATATCTTCGCCGGGAAGACGCAAACGCGGTCATCCTCAGCTTGGCCAAGGGCGGGATTCCGATCAAGGAGATCGTGCGCCGCACCGGGCACAGCCGTGGCCTTATTCGTCGGATCCTGCGCGGTGAGCGCACAGATGTCTTCCGCTTACGGGAAAGTTCGCTCGAACTGTACCTGCCGTGGCTCGAGGACAAGTGGGCAGCCGGCGAACGTAATGGCGCGGGGCTGTGGCGACACCTCAAGCGCCAAGGCTTCCGCGGCTGCCTTCGGGTCGTCACCGAGTGGGTGGCACGTCGTCGCCGCGCCGAACGAATGGACGGTGATGCACTCAGCCGTACGCCCTCGGCGCGCACCATTGCGCGCCTCATGACCATCAGCCGCGACCGCTTGTCCAAATCCGAGAGCATTACGATCGCGGCGATTGAGGACGGCGTGCCACCCCTCGTTGAGGCGCGGACGACCATCGCCATCTTCCAGGCCATGATCCGCAAGAAGATTGTCGCAGACTTGGAGCCATGGCTGGAGCGGGCCAAACCAAGTCTCGTCGCATCGTTCGCCAACGGCGTTGTCAAGGATAGGGCGGCCGTGGTTGCCGCCATCACCTCACCCTGGTCCAACGGCCAAACCGAAGGCCAGATCACCAAGCTCAAACTCGTCAAGCGCCAGATGTACGGCAGAGGAAAGCTCGACCTCCTCCAGGCCCGCCTGATCGGGGCCCCTTAGCTTTTCACCACCAAAACTGCGTCAGACCCAGGTTTCCACGCCGATTGACAATCAGCAGCCACGGCGAATAATCCGCAAGCAGCAACCCGACCAGAACCGCTTCCGACTGCATCGGCAGGATGGTCGCGGCGGCAAGCGCTGCCATGAACAGGCCGGCATAGACGGCGAGATCGGCCATCACTCTGGTCCTGTCGAGTTGCTGCACTTGACCGGGATGAGGGTGCCGTAGCGACGAGCATGCTCAACGGCGAAAGGCCACAACGCATTGTCAAACGTCACGGATGCGAATGCGCAGCAATTTTGCTGAATTCAGGAATACCAGGATATCAGGACCCAAGTGCAACATGGCGGCCTCGATGGGGCCAATCCAGCCCATCAGCGCCGCGGTAATGCCCAAGACATGCACAACACCGACGCCAACGAAGAGGTTCTCTTGAATTGTCCGGTAAGCGCGTCGAGCAATCGCGCGGGCGCTGACAATTTTTGTGAGATCATCCTGCATCAATGCAATGTCGGCGGCCTCCAGCGCCGCCTGCGTGCCGCCGCCGCCCATCGCAATGCCGACATCGGCGCGTGCCAGCGCCGGCGCGTCGTTGATGCCGTCGCCGACCATCGCCACGCGATGGCCCTGCTTTTGCAGTTCGGCGATGGCGGCGACCTTGTCCTGCGGCATCAAATCGGCACGCACTTCATCCACGCCGAGTTCCTTAGCGATGGTCCGCGCCGTGGCCTCATTGTCGCCTGTCAACATCACCATGCGCTTGACCCCGGTCGCGCGGAGTCGTGCCAGCGCTTCGCGCGCACCGGGCCGCAATGTGTCCGCAATGAAAATCACACCCGCGAACCTGCCATCGATCGCGACGTGAACCGGCGTCTGTCCGCCATTCTCGATCGCATCGGAAAGCCGCACACCGCTCTCGCGCAACAAGGATGCATTCCCGACCAGCACGGTGCGGCCGGAGACCGTCGCCTTCACACCGCGCGCCTGCAACTGCTCATAGTGCTCCGGTTCCGGGACGTCGATTTTCATCCGGGTGGCGTAGTTGACGACTGCCTTTGCCAAGGGGTGGGCCGAGCGCCGATCAGCGGCGGCGGCAAGGCTGATCAGATCAGCTTCCGCAAGTGTGCCGTCCTGCATCTTCACGCCGACGACCTCGGGCTTGTTCGCCGTCAGGGTGCCTGTCTTGTCGAACACCAGGACGTCGACCTTGGCCAACGACTCCAGATAGATGCCTCCTTTGACCAGAATTCCGCTGCGTGCGGCCCGCGCAATGGCTGCGATGATCACCAGCGGGGTCGCCAATCCGAGTTCGGCAGGCGATGTAAAAATCAGCAGAGTGACGATCATCCGGATGTCGCGAGTATAAAGATAAACCGCAACGAGGAAGATCAGCACGACCGGAATCAGCCATGACGCGACCTTGTCCGCCAGTTTCTGGACGGGTGCCTGTTCCGCTTCGGCATTCTCGACCAGACTGATGATGCGGGCAAAGGTGGTGTCGGCACCGACCTTCTCGGTCTCGATGTCCAAAGCGCCGGATTCGACGATGGTCCCCGCAAAGACATCGGCACCGTCGCTTTTGTCCTTCGGAATGCTCTCGCCCGTGATCGACGCTTCGTTGACCGAAGCCGCTCCGCCGACGACGGTGCCGTCGACCGGGATCTTCTCGCCGGCCCGCACCAAGACAACGTCGCCTGCGCGCAGTTTCTCGATCGGGACAATGCGTTCGCCGCGCGCGTCTCTCACAAGCGCAACCTGCGGCACGGAGCCGATCAGGTCTTTGATAGAGGCTCGCGCGCGATCCATATTCAGATCGGCGATGAACTCGGCGATCAGAATGATCACCATGAGGACCGCGCCGGCGACGGTCTCGCCTCCGATCAGCGCGACCACCGTGGCGATGGTGACGAATATCTCGGTGCCGATCTTGCGCTCATTTACGAGGTCAACGACGCCGGTCTTGACAAGCGGATACAAGCCGATGGCAACGGCCACCCACAAGGCTTGTATCGGAATGAGCTGCCGCCAATACAGCAACGCCATCAGGCCGGTAAAGACGATGCGCGCGACCTCGAACCAACGCTCGCGCGTCATCAGCGATCGCCAGCCCTGTGGAACCGCCATGGGCGCCGGTGCAACGCTTTCGGCGCCTGATATCTCGGACATCATGATCGGCTCGCTATCTCGGATTGCGGTCTTGGCTTGAAACGTGAGCGCATCAGGCCCCGGCGGCGGATAGTCCCGCCCAACCGTGGTATCCGACGTAGAGGCCGACCGCGATGATGAGGAGGCTGGAGAAATAGGGGGCCCGCCGGGCGAAGGTCGAGAACCACGACCAGCGCTTGGTCGCGTGGCGGACGCTCAGCGCCGCAGCCGCGCCGACCGTCACCAGCGTGATCGCCAGACCGATCGAGAAGCACAGCACCAGCGCGAAGCCCAGGGTGAACTCCTTGAGTTGAAGGCAGAGCAGCAGGACGGTGATCGCCGCCGGGCATGGGATCAGGCCGCCGGTCAGCCCGAACATGATGATCTGCCAGGTGGTGACGTCGCGGTCGGCAAACTGGCGGCGGATGTCGTTGGCGTGCGCCAGCTCGTGCGCGTCTTGATAGCCGTCGGTCGCCACCTCGAGCCCGCGCAGTTCCTCGTGCATGTGGTCGTGGCCCTGTCCCTCGACGAAGGACAGGTCGTAGTCGTGGGTGTGGCCGCCATGGCCGAGGCTGACCCGCGCCATGAACTCATGCGGCTCGGGAATCTCGTCGACGGATTCGAGATAGCCGCCACGGTCGACGAAGGTGAAGGCCCGCCGTGCGCCGTCCGGCCGCTCGGTGACGACGGTCACGTCACCGGCCGTCCAGGCGTGACCGCGCTCGGTGCGGATGCGCCAGCGCGGCGGCACGCCATCCTCGAACACCTCGACCGCGACGACGCCATGGCCAGTGTCGATGCGGCGGATATCCTCCCCATGGGCATGACCGCCATGGCCATGGCCATGATCGTGCCCATGATGACCCTCATGGGCGTGGCTATCATCATGATCTCCATGTGGGTGAGGATGATCGTGCCCATGGCCGTGATCGCCGGCTGCGGCCTTGGCCCGCTGCTGATCCTGCCACGTGCGCCAGAGCATCCACAGCGCGATCGCGATGATGATCGCTGCCGAGGCGAGCTGGAAATACGGCTCGAACGTCTCGGCATCGACACCCCGCCAGAGATACATGCCGCCGAGCGCGATGCCCCACACGACGAGGGTGTGCGACGCCGTCGCCGCCAGGCCGAGCAGCACGGCCTGCGTCACGGTTCCACGGACGGCGACGATGAAGGCCGCCATCATCGTCTTGGAATGGCCGGGCTCCAGCCCGTGCAGCGCACCGAGCAGGATCGCGCTCGGGATGAACAGCCAGGCGTGGCCGGAACTCTGTTGGATCAGCTCGGCGCAGGACGGCATCGGGGACTCACAGGTACTTGGTGATTTCCTTGAACTCGTCGATCGAGCGGCGCTGCTCGCGCGCCAGCGGGCCGACGACGTCTTCAAGGCAATGGTCGAGATGGTCCTGGATCAGCGTCCGCTTGGCCTGACAGACTGCCTTCTCGACCGCATGAAGCTGCTGGGCGATATCGAGGCAGGGTCTGCCGGCCTCGATCATTTCGATGATGCCCTTGAGGTGCCCATCGGCGCGCTTCAGCCGCTTGACGATCTCGGGGTGGGTTTCGTGGACGTGAAGGGTTTCGTTCATGGGCTTGATACTATCCCCCTGGAGAGGATATCACAAGACACTGGCCAGGAGATGATTCCGGCCTGACAACGATTCGTTAAGATTTGAGTGAATAGTCGTTGAGCATGCCGAACTGGGCCTACAGCGCAGCCTTTCGCTTCGTCATCGCCGTCGCGATGACGATCGGCATGCTGTTGTCCCCAATGGGCAGCTCCGCCTCGCACAATCCGGTCGCGCTTGCGTCCGCCGAAGCAGCCCGTCATGCTGAATTGGCAGCGCAGATCGAAGCACACGACCACAGCCATGACGACGGCGAAGCCGACGAGCAGAGCCCTGGCCATTCCCACGGCCACAATCCAGCCGATCATACCCATGAGACAGCGAGCATGCTTTCCGGCATCGCACAGCCGGCTCCCTCGATAGGTCGGAGTTGGCTGGCTTACCCGCCGTCGTTTGCCGATCTGGAAACCCGTTTCCGGCTTGAACGCCCTCCGAGACCGATCCTCCTCGCATGATCGCGGCCGCGCACGCGGCCACCCTCAAACGACGACGATAGGAATTCTCATGCAAGGACCCTTCTACGAGGGCCCGCCACGCACGCCTTGCGCGCGCTGGCGGCTCGCCCTTCCCATGCTCATCGCTCTCCTGACCCTGCCGCTGCTCGGCGGGGCGGCCTTCGCCCATGCCGTGGCCGAAGGCGACAAGGGCTACATCCAGGAGATCACCGGCATCAACCTGCTGCCCTTCATCTATCTCGGCGCCAAGCACATGGTGACGGGATACGACCACATCCTGTTCCTGTTCGGCGTGATCTTCTTCCTCTACAAGATGAAGCACATCGGCATCTATGTGAGCCTGTTCGCGCTCGGCCACTCCACGACCATGCTGCTCGGCGTCTATTTCAACGTCGGGATTAACAGCTACATCATCGATGCGATCATCGGCCTGTCGGTGGTCTACAAGGCGCTCGACAATATGGGCGCCTTCCAGCGCTGGCTCGGCTTCCAGCCGAACACCAAGATCGCCACCCTGATCTTCGGCTTCTTCCACGGCTTCGGCCTGTCGACCAAGATCATCGAATACAACATCTCGCCCGACGGTCTCGTGCCGAACCTTCTCGCCTTCAATGTCGGCGTGGAAATCGGCCAGCTCCTGGCGCTCGCCGCCATCCTGATCGTCATGGGCTACTGGCGCCGAACCGACAGCTTCTGGCGCCATGCCTACACTGCCAACACCGTCATGATGACCGCCGGGTTCGTGCTGATCGGCTATCAGCTCACCGGCTGGGTCGTCTCCTGAACATCCGAAAAAGGATTCCTCCCATGTACAACACCGATATTCCGACCCGCGCCGAGCTGCCGACGTCGAAACAGCTTCTCCGCTCCACCATCATCGCCATCGTCGCGGCGGCGGCGATCCTCGTCACCATCGTTCTGCCGGCCGAATATGCGATCGATCCGACCGGCATCGGCCGCGCGCTCGGCCTGGCCGAGATGGGCGAGATCAAGACCCAGCTCGCCGACGAGGCGGAACGGGACCGTGCCGCTCGCCAGCAGGGAGAAATCCCGGCTGTGCTGCCGACGCCCGATCAGCGCTCCGGTCTGGCCGGCAGGATCTTCGCCGAGCTGGTGATCGGTTCGGCTGTGGCGCAGACCGCGCCGGCCGGCCGATCCGACGAGATGACCATCACGCTGAAGCCGGGCGAAGGCACCGAGGTCAAGCTGGTGATGATTCAGGGCGCCCGCGTCAACTTCGCCTGGACCGTCACCGGAGGCGTCGTGAACTTCGACCTCCATGGCGACGGTGGTGGTCAGCAGATCAGCTACGAGAAGGGCCGCGCGGTGCCGGGCGCTGAAGGCGTGCTGGAGGCTGTCTTCGACGGCAATCATGGCTGGTTCTGGCGAAACCGCGGCCGCGCCGACGTTACGTTGACGCTGCGTACCAATGGCGACTACGCGGAGATCAAGCGGGCGCTTTGACCAAGCCCCTCATGGCCGACTTTCGACGATGAAGCGAGGCGGCCTGCTCACCGAGCAGGCCGCCTGACGGAACAAACTCGCTGGCCGAGGCATTCGTTCACGAGGCTGTCGGCCTCACCGAGGAGGATTCGTCCAGCCTCCGTCAGACAGACCTTCTACGAGGGCTCGCGCGCGACGGCTGTGTTCTCGTCCGGGGCGAGCGGCGCGAGCCGCCAACATTGCGCGCCGCTTTGCCTGAAGATCTTCATGGCCGAGTCGGATCCTGATGATCGAAAGGGGCCGCTTGATCGGTAGTGGTTGGTGCAGCGTTGAGGTGCCGCTCGAGCGCCTCGATGCTCGCCATCACATCGTCGAAGGCAGGCGGTGTTCCGAAGATCATGGCGGACATGCGGTCATAATCTACCGCAAGCCTCTTGCGCATGTCTGCCGTCGGAGCGAGCCGGAAGCTGCCAGGCACGGCCCGATCGTATCGATGGTCCGGCGCGCGAAACATCAGCTCCTTATGTCGTCGGCAGGCTTCGGCGAGGTCGAGCATGGATGCGGTCGCGGCGCCATAGTCAGAGTGGGTCCAGATCTGGTGGACGTCATAGTAGTGCCGTGAGTATCGATTGAGATCGGGCACCTTCCGCTCCGGGTTTGCTTCGAGACCGCGCTTCTCGCTCATCTCCGTCATCGCGTGGAGGATCAGGACCTTTTCCCAGAAAGTCCGTTCCGGCTTGACCGTCGTTACGCCATGGACCGTGAGATCGAGTCCTGGTCTCATTTCCGATGCGATGTAGGGGACGATCTCCCGTGGTTCGGCGGGAAGGGGATCGGGACGCGCGCCACCTTCGATCCGCACCGCTGCCTCGACATAGCCGCCACTGGTATCGAACACGCTCTTGTAGCCGACGACCAGGATGTCGAGCGCTTCCCTTTTTCGGTAGGCGTCATAGCCGAAGCCGAGAGAAAAATGGCCGCTTTGGCCGGCTCCTTGTTCGACGGCAGTGATTTCCCTGGCCAGCAGGTCCTTGAGTGGGCCTGAAATATACTGCCGCGCGGCCTCGTCGACCTGTTCGGCCAAGGTCTTCTGTTGCTGCGTCACGGAGGGGAGGGCCGCGATGTCCGCCTCAAGCGGCACCTTCAGATCGGCCTTGTAGATGCCGATATCGATATCTTCGGAGAAACGCCGGATTAGCCCGTATGCCTTGCTGAGGCTGGTACCACCCTTGAAATAGAGTCCGATGGGGTCGGCCGGCCGCCGGTTAAACAGGAAGTCCAACACCCAGCAGACATAGAGGTCCTTCTCGATATT
The DNA here is from genome assembly GCF_043193855.2 of Xanthobacter wiegelii. Lineage (NCBI taxonomy): Bacteria > Pseudomonadati > Pseudomonadota > Alphaproteobacteria > Hyphomicrobiales > Xanthobacteraceae > Xanthobacter > Xanthobacter wiegelii. Next base: position 182,016 of record NZ_JBAFUY020000002.1, read on the forward strand.
CTCGGCTCGCGTTTCTAGGTCGGCCGCGGCGCTCGAGAACAGCGTCCGTCGCTCATCGACGGTGGAGCGGAGGATTTCAATGAACGTCTGATGCATGTTCCCCCGTGGAATTCTCTTGCTCCGACGGACCGCCGTCGCGATCTGCCGCGAGCAGGGCGCTGGTTATGCTGTCCACCAATGGGTACATCCAGGCCGGGACCGCGCTGATGTTTCCGCGCAGGTCCTGGACGATCATCTGGCGATTGGGATTCCGTTCCAGGTGGCGAACGATGCCATTCACGGCGGTATCGAGGCTGGATTTCTCGTCCCGAAACCAGCTGAGTGCCTGGATCACGCGCATGGCCGGCCGGCCGGCCCAGAAGGCCGTCTTTGCCGAGATGCGCTTGAAATCCAGTCTGTAGATGACCGGCTTCGTGGCGTGCGGATCACCGGCATTGGCCTCGATCTCGATCGTCCGAGGGTAGGTGTCGGCATAGATCGTCGAGCGCGCGGGAGTGGCCGTGGTGAGGCCGAGGTCATTGGCGGCGGTCAGGCCGTCGACGAGCACGCGCAGCTTGTCGCGCCGGGCGATCGCATCGATGAAGGAGGCGCGCGGCGGAAACACCATCTTGCCGGTCAACTTGCTCGTGCCTGGCTTGTCGTAGAGACCACGATAGGGACGACGGATATCGCCTCGGAGCGCAAGCCTCTGCAGGGCCTTCTCGACGGCGTTGGGGGTTCCGATGTCGAGGAAATCCGCGCGCGACCAGACGCCCGAAGGCGCTGCCTCGGCGATGCGATCATGGATGCGATCGAGCGTGTCGGATGTCGGATCAGGCATCATTGCCCCGGCGTTCTGACCGCAAAGTATATACAAACTTTGGTCAGTAGCAACGTGGCTGCCGGTCCTGACCAGAATTTATATCGAAACTTTGGTCAGTTGCGCCCCACTACCATCTAGGTTTCCAAGCGGTACTGCGTAAGCGTCGTCCCGGGGGCACCTTCATAGGTTGGGCGTGAGAGCGCAGTCTGACGATCCTGCATGGAGGATCGTTTTGTGTCTGGGCTTGACCATAGACTTGAGCCGGAGATTGAGGTCCGGCGCTTCGAAGTGATCAACGGGGCGATGGGGCGCCGGCGCTGGACGGCGGACGAGCGGGCACGGATCCTGGAAGAGACGCTCGTTCCCGGCGCCGTGGTCTCGGCGGTTGCCCGCCGCCACGGCCTGACACCGCAACAGCTGTTCACCTGGCGCCGCGAGGCGCGGAGGACGGCGGAGACGGTGCCGGCGTTTGTGCCGGCGGTGGTCGCGCCGGAGGTTGGTCCGGCATCGGAGCCTTCGGCCACACGGTCACGGCCGAAGCGGCGCACTCGGCAACGCCGCGCGGCAGCCATCGAGGTCGACGTCGGCGGGGTCAGGGTGACGATCGAGAACGGGGCCTCGCCGGCCACCATCGCGGCGGTCATCGGCGCGCTGAAGGCCGGGTCGAGATCGGCCCGAGCGGTGCGGTCCGCGTCATGGTGGCGACGCGGCCGGTGGATTTCCGCAAGGGGGCGGAGGGCCTCGCGGCACTGGTGCGTGAGACCATGGGCGCCGATCCGTTCTCCGGCACGGTGTACGTCTTCCGGGCCAAGCGCGCCGACCGGGTGAAGCTGGTGTTCTGGGACGGCACCGGAGTGGTGCTGGTGGCGAAGCGGCTGGAGGACGGTGCGTTCCGCTGGCCCAAGGTAGAGGACGGCATCCTGCAGCTGACATCGGCCCAGCTCCAGGCCTTGCTCGAGGGGCTCGACTGGCGGCGGGTGCATGAGGCGCAGCGCACGACGACACCGGTCGCCGCCAGCTGAAGAGGCTCGCCGGCGCCCGGCGAATATGATTCACTTCCGATCATGGCTTCGCTCTCCACCGAGCTTCCCCGCGATCCCGAGACGCTCCAGGCGATGCTGATCGCGCGGGACGCGGAGATCGAGCGCCTGCGCCAGATCATCAAGGAATTGCAGCGCCATCGCTTCGGCCGGCGGGCGGAGAGCCTCCCCGAGGACCAGTTGCTGTTGGCCCTGGAAGAGGCGGAGCAGGTCGAAGCCGCCGGCTTCGCCGCGTCCGAGGAGAAGGCGCCGGCCGAGAAGGCCGGACGGGTCGCCAAGCGCCGTGCGAACCGCGGGGCGCTGCCCGCCCATTTGCCGCGGATCGAAACCGTGGTCGATATCGAGAGCGACATCTGCCCGTGCTGTTCCGCCAAGCTGCACCGCATCGGCGAGGACGTGGCCGAGCGGCTCGACATGGTGCCCGCCCAGTTCCGCGTCCTGGTGGTGCGGCGGCCGAAATATGCCTGCCGCTCCTGCGCGGATGTGGTGGTGCAGGCCCCGGCGCCGGCACGGCTGATTGAGGGCGGACTGCCGACCGAGGCAACCGTCGCCCATGTGCTCGTCTCCAAATATGCCGACCATCTACCCCTGTATCGCCAGGCCCAGATCTACGGGCGCCAGGGCATCGCGCTCGACCGCTCGACGCTGGCGGACTGGATCGGACGCGCGGCCTTCCTGCTGCGGCCTGTCCATGAGCGGCTGCTGGCGGTGCTGAGGAGCTCGCCCAAGCTGTTCGCCGACGAGACCACGGCGCCGGTACTGGATCCCGGCCGCGGCCGGACCAAGACCGGGCAGCTCTTCGCCTATGCCCGTGACGACCGGCCCTGGGGCGGCGCCGATCCTCCCGCCGTCGCCTATGTCTATGCCCCCGACCGCAAGGGCGAGCGGCCCGTCGCCCACCTCGACGGCTTCAGCGGCATCCTGCAGGTCGATGGCTATGGCGGGTACAAAAAGTTGGCCGGACGCAACGCCGTGAACCTGGCGTTCTGCTGGGCGCATGTGCGGCGTCGCTTCTACGAGCTCGCTCAGGCCGGCCCTGCACCCATCGCCAGCGAGGCCCTGCAGCGCATCGCCGAGCTCTATCACGTCGAGACTGCAATCCGGGGCCGGACCCCGGATGAGCGCCGGGCCGCACGCCGGGAGAAGAGCAGGCCGATCATCAACGCCCTCGAGCCATGGCTCGAGGGCGAAACTGGCTCTGATCAGCCAGAAGACCAAGCTGGCCGAGGCGATCCGCTATGCGCTCTCGCGCTGGCAGGGGCTGACCCTGTTCCTCGACGACGGCCGCGTCGAGTTGGACAACAACATCGTCGAGCGCTCCATCCGACCCCTGGCCCTGACACGGAAGAATGCGCTCTTCGCCGGCTCCGACGGCGGCGCCAAGCACTGGGCCGTCATCGCTTCGCTGGTCGAGACCTGCAAGCTCAACAGCATCGACCCTCAGGCCTACCTCGCGGACGTCATCACCCGCATCGTCAACGGACATCCCAACAGCCGCATCGACGACCTCATGCCATGGGCCCACCCGGCACAGCCCGCCCTGAGCAACGTGGCCTGAGGACGACGCTTACTCTCATGCTCAACAGGCAGAACCTGGGGTCAGGGCACCGCTTACCCCGTAATCCTCCGGTGAGGGACACGGTCAGGCAGCTTTGAGCTTGTCGGCGGAGCTGGGTTGCCAGTTCCAAGGCAGGAGATCGGAGAGCCGGTTCTGCGGGGTGTCGGCGATGCGGGCGAGGACGTCGGCGAGCCAGGCCTGCGGATCGATGTCGTTGAGGCGGGCGGTGCCGATCAAACTGTACATGTAAGCGTCGGGACCCTGCGCCGGCCGGCCGCGGCCGCCGGTTTGAACAAAACCAAGAAGAAGATCGCGGCGGTTCGGCTAAGAATTGGGAGGAACTGATGATTCCGGCCTCGATCGTCCCGGAGATTGCGCCGACTTCGGAGGTGGACATCCGCTCGACCATCCGCGCTTGGGAGGACTTCCTTTCCGGAAAGGAGGAAGATCTCCTGAAAGTCCGCCGGGTGGTGAGTCGCTCATGGCGGCGGTCGCTAGCGGCCGGCGTGGACCCGTCCATGATGCGGGCGCCGCGGCCGGCCGAGAGCGACGCGCTCTGGCGCCAGCGCCGTTGCGCGCGCCTGCTGGTGGAAGCCAGCCGCCCCATCTTCGGCCGGCTCGATCCGCTGCTCAACAACACCCAGAGCATCCTGCTCCTGGCCGATGCCCGCGGACTGGTGCTGGACCTCATCGGCGATCCCCATACCCGCGAGCTCGGCCGCGAGGCGCATATCGATTCCGGCGCCACCTGGAGCGAGGGCAACAGCGGCACCAATGCCATCGGCACCGCGCTCGCCGACAACGTGCCGGTGCAGATCCACGCCAGCGAGCATTTCTGCGCGGCGGTGAAGAGCTGGACCTGCGCCGCCGCCCCGGTCCACGATCCCCTGGACGGGGAGCTGATGGGCATCTTCGACATATCGGGGCCGAGGGGAACGGTGCATCCCCTTTGTCTCGCCCTGGCCATGTCCGCGGCGGGGGAGGCCCGCGCCGTCCTCGCCCAAAGATATGCCCTTGAGGAATATCATCTCTCCGCATGGCTGGAGGGCCGCATGGCGCTGTCGGGCGCCGACGCGGTGGTGCTGCTGGACCGCAAGGGGCGCTTCGTGCGCGCCCTCGGGCCCACGACGAGGGTGCGGGAGCTGATGCGCCGCGTCGGCCAGGACGGCGCGCCCACGCGGCAGGCCAAGCTGCTGGAGCCCCAGGGTGGCGCCTTCCGCGCGCCCTTCTGGGCCCCCGGCGTGGAGATGGAGACCCTGGAGGACGGCGGCGACTGCCTCGGCGCCATGCTCGTCCTTCCCGCCGACGGCGGGGGCGCCCGCGCGTCCCGGCCGTCGCCCGCCGCCGCGACGCCGGACCGCAGCGATCCGTTCTGGCAGATCGCCGGGCGGTCCGCGGCCATGCAGCCGGTGGTGGCGCGGGCCCGGCAGATCGCGCGCATCGCCGCCCCGGTGCTGATCCTCGGCGAGACCGGAACCGGCAAGGAGGTCATGGCGCGCGCCATCCACGCCGCGTCGCCTCAGGCCAGGGGGCCGTTCGTCGCCGTCAACTGCGCCACCCTCAGCCGCGAGCTGGCGGCCAGCGAGCTGTTCGGCTACGCCCCGGGCGCCTTTACCGGCGCGCGGTGGGAGGGGCGCGCCGGCTTCTTCGAGCTGGCCGACCAGGGCACGCTGTTCCTGGACCAGCTTGGCGACATGCCGCTCGACGTGCAGGGCCATTTCCTGCGGGTGCTGGAGCAGGGCAGCGTCCAGCGGGTGGGCGGCGGCGACGAGAGGACCGTCGGCGTGCGGGTGATCGCAGCCACCAACGTGCAGCTCAAGGCGGCGGTGGATGCCGCCAGCTTCCGCGCCGGTCTGTTCTTCCGGCTCAATGTCGGTCAGATCACGCTCATCCCCCTGCGCGAGCGCCGCAACGATTTGCCCGAGCTGGCGGAAGCCCTCCTGGAGCGCATCCGGCTGCGCTACCACATGCCCGGGCTTGCGCTCGACGCGCCGATCATTGCGGCCTTCCGGGCCTATGACTGGCCCGGCAACATCCGCGAGCTGGCCAACGTGCTGGAGGGCATGGCCGCCCTGTCCGAGGGGGAGGAGCTGACCATCGACCTGCTGCCGCCGGCGCTCGCGGAGGCGGCGGGCGCCCGCGCCGACAACCTCAGCACCCTGCGCATGAGCGAGCGGGAGCTGATCCTGCGCTGCCTGGGGGACAATAGCGGCAACCGGACGCAGACCGCCCGGCAGCTGGGCGTCGCCAAGAGCACGCTCTACGACAAGATGAAGCTCTACCGCATCAGCTGACCCGCAGGCGACCGCCGTGCCCGTCGCCACCGACAGTGGGCACGATAGGGCTGAGGGACAGGGCGCGGACCGTATTGCACCGCCGTGGCCAGGCAGGTTTTGACCGAGACCGACACTTACTCATCGTAAGCGTCGTCCTCAGGCCACGTTGCTCAGGGCGGGCTGTGCCGGGTGGGCCCATGGCATGAGGTCGTCGATGCGGCTGTTGGGATGGCCGTTGACGATGCGAGTGATGACGTCCGCGAGGTAGGCCAGGGGGTCGATGCTGTTGAGCTTGCAGGTCTCGACCAGCGAAGCGATGACGGCCCAGTGCTTGGCGCCGCCGTCGGAGCCGGCGAAGAGCGCATTCTTCCGTGTCAGGGCCAGGGGTCGGATGGAGCGCTCGACGATGTTGTTGTCCAACTCGACGCGGCCGTCGTCGAGGAACAGGGTCAGCCCCTGCCAGCGCGAGAGCGCATAGCGGATCGCCTCGGCCAGCTTGGTCTTCTGGCTGATCAGAGCCAGTTTCGCCCGGAGCCATGGCTCGAGGGCGTTGATGATCGGCCTGCTCTTCTCCCGGCGTGCGGCCCGGCGCTCATCCGGGGTCCGGCTATGGCGCGACAATCTGCGTGAGAAAATGCGTCAATCAGGATGAGAAACTGTGACCGCAACGGGAACGATGTTGTTCGGTCTGATTGTCGCTGACAAGCGCTAAGTTTCGTTTTGATTGTCGGGCAGCGACACGGCTTCGAGATCGTTGATTGTCGCGTAGCTCTGCGGCCGTCCGGCGCCTTTTTTCTTGCGTTCGAGTGCGGCACGACGGCGGTAGCTGTCGACGTTGATTTCGAAGATCGTGGCGTGATGGACGAGGCGATCAACTGCGGCCAGCGTCATGGCGGGATCCGGGAAGACCTTGCCCCAGGCCCCGAATGGCTGATTGGCGGTGATCAGGGTGGAGCGGCGTTCGTATCGGGCGCTGATCAACTCGAACAGGACGGAGGTCTCCGCCTGATCCTTGCTGACATAGGCGAGGTCATCGAGGATCAGCAGATCGAATCGATCCAGTCTGGCGATGGCCGCCTCCAATGCCAGTTCGCGCCGCGCCACCTGAAGTCTCTGCACCAGGTCGGACGTGCGGGTGAACAGCACGCGCCAGCCGTTTTCCACCAGCGCCAGACCGACGGCGGAGGCCAGATGCGTCTTGCCGCCGCCAGGTCCGCCGATAAGAATCAGATTGGCGCCTTTGTCGATCCAGCTGTCACCGGCACAGATCGCCCTCACGTGCGCCTTGGAGATCATCGGCACCACGTCGAAGTCGAAGCTGTCGAGGGTCTTTCCCGGCAGCAACTGGGCCTCGGCAAGATGGCGTGCCAAGCGGCGGCGGTCGCGTTCGGCGATCTCGTGTTCGGCGAGGGCCGCGAGGAAGCGTGCGGCAGGCCAGCCCTCCTTGTCCGCCCGTTCGGCAAAATCCGGCCAATTCTGCTTGATTGCGGGCAGGCGGAGATCGTTGAGCATCAGCATGAGTCGGGCCCGGTCGATGTTGTGGGTCATGCTGCTTCTCCGATGTCGGTGCCAAGCAGGGCCTCATAGGCGATCAGCGGCATGAGATGGACAACGACCTCGGGCAGCGAGGCGGGATCTGGCGCGAAGCGGGTGCGCAGGGCGGCGATGTCGGGCAGTCGAACCGCCGCGAGATCGTCGGTAAGCTGCGCTGCGAGATCCGCCTCGCAGCCGCGGTCATGGGCGAGTGCCAGAAGATCCACCATCAGGCGGCACGCCGCTTTGTCCGGGAGTTGTTCGAGCAGCCGGTCGAAGGTCAGGCGATAGGCGTCGCGGGGGAACAACTGGTCACGGTAGACGAGATTGAGCAGCGCCATCGGCTTGCGCCGCAGGGCATGGATCACATGGCGATAGTCGACGACATGGGCGTGCTTGCCGGTGGTGGCGGCGCGACCGCGCGCCAGCGTCATCAGCAAGGTGGCGCCGATGAACAATTCGAGGCGATCATCATACAGCCGGACCCGCAGGCGATGGCCGATCAACCGTGACGGCACCGTGTAGAAAACCTTCTTGAGCGTGAATCCGCCCGAGGAGGTGACGGTGACGATCGTCTCCTCATGGGCGCAGGTCCGGTGGCCGGGCAGCTGTTGCAGAACAATTCGCTCGGCGGCGATACGCTTGGCGTGATGGGCGTTCTTGCGGCTGACGATCTCGTCGATGAAGAGGCGATAGCCAGCGAGATCGACGAAGTCGCGGGTGCCGCGCATCAGCAGCGCATCCTCCACCGCCTTCTTGAGATGGCCGTGCGGACCTTCGATCGACCCGTTCTCATGCGCGACACCGCGGTTGTTGCGGGTCGGTTCCATCCCGTAATGTAGGCACAGCGCGTCATAGCGCCGGGTCAGGTCCTCGCGCGCGTCGCTGTCGAGGTTGCGAAACGCCGCCGAGAGGCTGTCGGAGCGATGCTCGTGCGGCGCACCACCCAGGGCCCACAGCGCATTCTGCAATCCTTCCGCCAGCGCCACATAGCTTTCGCCGCCGAGAATGACATGGGCATGCGCGAAACCGGAGTAGGCGAGGCGGAAATGATAGAGCCGATGGTCAAGCCGAACGCCTGCGATGGTCACGGCCAGATCGGCCATGTCGGTGAAATCCGACAGTCCCATCCGGCCGGGCTCATGGATTTGGCGGAAAATCACCTCCTGGTTCGCACCATGCAGGGCCCGCCACGAGCGGATCCGGCGCTCCAGCGTGCGCCGCGTGCCGTCGGGCAGGTCGGGATGGCGCCTTTGCATCTCTTCAAAGATGGCCACCGCGCGCAACTCCGGCGCCGCGGACAGCATCGGCACCACCTCGGCGTCGAAGAACGAGACGAGAGGATCAGGGCGCCGACGCCCGCGTGGCTCCGCCTTGGCCGAGGGCGGTCGGTGATCCTGCTCGAAGCGATAGGCGGTGGCTGTGCTGATCGACGCCTTCGCGGCCGAGACCGCGGGGCCGTCTGTCTGTCGGAATGTCATGTAGAGCCTCATCTGGTGATCGGTGACATGGCGGCCGGGCAATGGCGGATCCCTTCACGAAGAGATCCATCCAATCCTCCAGCCGGTCACGATCAACAGTCGGCCCGCGCTCCCGGCGGGAGCTCAGGCCAAGTCTTCTGACGCTTGCGCCTCCGGTCGGGCTACGCCCTCCCTGCGCCGCAAGCGTCAGAAGACTTTCTCACCTTGATTGTCGCGCGTTCTCATGCTGATTGCCGCGTCGCACAAGGCTCACGAACCCTCAGTTCCCGACTCAGAACTCTATGAAGGATAGCAGTACCTTGCGACGCGCCTTGTGAGGATACGGAGATTTGCGACGAAGATCCGCGCCTCAGCACTGGCGATGGTTTTTTCGTAGTCCTTGGCGAGCCTTCGGCAGCGTCCGAGCCATGCGAAGGTGCGATCAACGACCCAGCGCCGCGGCAAAACCTCGAAGCCGGTGGCGCGATCGGAGCGCTTGATGATCTGAAGGGTCCATTGGCCGACCTTGGTCGTAAGCGTCGTCCTCAGGCCACGTTGCTCAGGGCGGGCTGTGCCGGGTGGGCCCATGGCATGAGGTCGTCGATGCGGCTGTTGGGATGGCCGTTGACGATGCGGGTGATGACGTCCGCGAGGTAGGCCAGGGGGTCGATGCTGTTGAGCTTGCAGGTCTCGACCAGCGAAGCGATGACGGCCCAGTGCTTGGCGCCGCCGTCGGAGCCGGCGAAGAGCGCATTCTTCCGTGTCAGGGCCAGGGGTCGGATGGAGCGCTCGACGATGTTGTTGTCCAACTCGACGCGGCCGTCGTCGAGGAACAGGGTCAGCCCCTGCCAGCGCGAGAGCGCATAGCGGATCGCCTCGGCCAGCTTGGTCTTCTGGCTGATCAGAGCCAGTTTCGCCCGGAGCCATGGCTCGAGGGCGTTGATGATCGGCCTGCTCTTCTCCCGGCGTGCGGCCCGGCGCTCATCCGGGGTCCGGCCCCGGATTGCAGTCTCGACGTGATAGAGCTCGGCGATGCGCTGCAGGGCCTCGCTGGCGATGGGTGCAGGGCCGGCCTGAGCGAGCTCGTAGAAGCGACGCCGCACATGCGCCCAGCAGAACGCCAGGTTCACGGCGTTGCGTCCGGCCAACTTTTTGTACCCGCCATAGCCATCGACCTGCAGGATGCCGCTGAAGCCGTCGAGGTGGGCGACGGGCCGCTCGCCCTTGCGGTCGGGGGCATAGACATAGGCGACGGCGGGAGGATCGGCGCCGCCCCAGGGCCGGTCGTCACGGGCATAGGCGAAGAGCTGCCCGGTCTTGGTCCGGCCGCGGCCGGGATCCAGTACCGGCGCCGTGGTCTCGTCGGCGAACAGCTTGGGCGAGCTCCTCAGCACCGCCAGCAGCCGCTCATGGACAGGCCGCAGCAGGAAGGCCGCGCGTCCGATCCAGTCCGCCAGCGTCGAGCGGTCGAGCGCGATGCCCTGGCGCCCGTAGATCTGGGCCTGGCGATACAGGGGTAGATGGTCGGCATATTTGGAGACGAGCACATGGGCGACGGTTGCCTCGGTCGGCAGTCCGCCCTCAATCAGCCGTGCCGGCGCCGGGGCCTGCACCACCACATCCGCGCAGGAGCGGCAGGCATATTTCGGCCGCCGCACCACCAGGACGCGGAACTGGGCGGGCACCATGTCGAGCCGCTCGGCCACGTCCTCGCCGATGCGGTGCAGCTTGGCGGAACAGCACGGGCAGATGTCGCTCTCGATATCGACCACGGTTTCGATCCGCGGCAAATGGGCGGGCAGCGCCCCGCGGTTCGCACGGCGCTTGGCGACCCGTCCGGCCTTCTCGGCCGGCGCCTTCTCCTCGGACGCGGCGAAGCCGGCGGCTTCGACCTGCTCCGCCTCTTCCAGGGCCAACAGCAACTGGTCCTCGGGGAGGCTCTCCGCCCGCCGGCCGAAGCGATGGCGCTGCAATTCCTTGATGATCTGGCGCAGGCGCTCGATCTCCGCGTCCCGCGCGATCAGCATCGCCTGGAGCGTCTCGGGATCGCGGGGAAGCTCGGTGGAGAGCGAAGCCATGATCGGAAGTGAATCATATTCGCCGGGCGCCGGCGAGCCTCTTCAGCTGGCGGCGACCGGTGTCGTCGTGCGCTGCGCCTCATGCACCCGCCGCCAGTCGAGCCCCTCGAGCAAGGCCTGGAGCTGGGCCGATGTCAGCTGCAGGATGCCGTCCTCTACCTTGGGCCAGCGGAACGCACCGTCCTCCAGCCGCTTCGCCACCAGCACCACTCCGGTGCCGTCCCAGAACACCAGCTTCACCCGGTCGGCGCGCTTGGCCCGGAAGACGTACACCGTGCCGGAGAACGGATCGGCGCCCATGGTCTCACGCACCAAGGCGGCGAGCCCCTCCGCCCCTTTGCGGAAGTCCACCGGCCGCGTCGCCACCATGACGCGGACCGCACCGCTCGGGCCGATCACGACCCGGCCTTCAGCGCGCCGATCACCGCCGCGATGGTGGCCGGCGAAGCTCCGTTCTCAATCGTCACCCGGACCCCGCCGACATCGACCTCGATGGCTGCCGCGCGACGTTGCCGACCACGCCGCTTCGGCCGTGACGGTGGGGCGGACGGCTCAGATGCGGGAGCCGGTTCCGGCGCGACCATAGCTGGCACGAACGCCGGGATCATCTCGCTCGCCTTGCGCGCCTCACGGCGCCACGTGAACAACTGCTGCGGCGACAAGGCATGGCGCCGCGCCACGGCACTCACCGTGGCCCCTGGCTCGAGGCTCTCGGCGACAATCCGCGCCTTGTCCTCGGCAGCCCACTCCCGGCGGCGCCCCGCTCCGGTGAAAACCTCGAACCGCCGGACCGGCTCCTCGGCGCTCGATTTAAGCGTAAGCTCTGAAATCGTCATATGCCCAAGCCCTCCAGGCTCGGAACATCACCCCCTCAACCTCGCCCGCGAAAGGTGGGGTCAGGGCACCGCTCACCCTTGGTCAAGCGCCCCTTCAGTTTGTCGCCGCCATAGCCGCCATCGGCGAAGACATGACGCAGCCAGGGATAGCGATGGCGGATCGAACTCAGGACCTCGGCGGCCCCGTCTCGATCCTGGATATCGGCGCCGTGGACGACGAGCCCGACCAGATGGCCGAGTGTGTCGGTGACGATGTGGCGCTTGCGGCCCTTGATCTGTAGAGTCGAGGACGGGCGCGGTGGCGAAGCCCCGTTTCCCGTCCCCGCTCATCAAACCGGACGTGCGGATTTCCCGCATCCGGCTTTCCGACTGGCTTCATCGTAAGGCCCACGGCGACGACCGCCCGCGCTCGCGTCGAAGGCTCAGAACGGCCAGCTCCCCGTAGACATGCTCCCGGGAGAAGCGGTCCGTCCCACGCCCTTGCACTTTGTGTCGTTGTCGGAGGAAGTGCCGCGTCCGATCATAGACATGCTGATCGACGGCCTCGTATGCGGACGCCAGAGCGCCGTAGGAAAAGTAGGCCGACCATCCGCGCAAGACGCGGTTCAATCGTGCCCTGACCTCATCCCATGCACCCTTGTTACCCGGCACCAACAGTTCGCCAACCTTCAGCTTGACCCTCTGCACACTCTTCTTGGACGGGCTTGCTCCCAGATACCAGCGCCCTCCGCTGGGCAGGTGGCGCGGTCCCAGGGTGTACCCAAGGAAGTCAAAGCTTTCGCGCCGGGCATCCTTCACCGAGGTCTTTGCCTCGTTGAGCGTCAGCCCCAGCTTCGTCATCACCGCCTTCGTCCACGCCAGCGCCTCATCCGCGCGACCGCGGCTGAGGATGACGAAGTCGTCGGCATAAGAGACGATATGTGCGCGAAATGCCTCGCCCCGTCCCGTCTGGCGCCAATGCTTCAGGAACCGGTTCATGTAGATGTTGGCCAGCAATGGGCTGGCGACGCCGCCTTGGGGCGTGCCGCACTTATGACCTTTGCCGCCACTCATCCGCCGGTTCCCGTCGCCATCCCGTTCCTCGACCGGAGCCCGTAACCACAGCTTGACAAGCCACAGCACGTGCCGATCGACGATGCGGCGAGCCACCGATAGAAGGAGGTCCGCATGCGGGATCGTGTCGAAATACTTCGACAAGTCGGCGTCGACGATGTCGGTATGTCCCCGGCACAACAGCCGGTGCGCTTCCTTGACGGCATCGATCGCGCTCCGACGCGGCCGATAGCCGTAAGCACTGTCTTCGAAGTCCGCCTCGAACACCGGTTCCAGCACGATCTTCGCTGCGGTCTGAACCACCCGGTCCCGGATAGTCGGGATGCCGAGCGGCCGTTCGCCGCCGCCGGGCTTTGGGATTATCACCCGCCGCACCGGATCAGGCCGGTAGGTCTTCGAGACGAGGTCCTCACGCAAGCCCGCCAACCAAGCTTCTACGCCCGACGCTTCGATCTGCTTGAATGTCACTCCATCCACGCCCGGCGCACCCGCATTGGCGCGGGCCAGCGCGTAGGCGTGGCGCAGGATATCCTCGCGACAGACCTTGTCGTAGAGAACGTAGAAGCGGAAGGCAGGCTCATCCTTCGCCTTACGATACAGCTTTCTCTGAAGGCTCCTGATCTTATCGGGCGTTTGCAGGCTCATCGCCAATCACCCCCACCTTGCCAACGTCGAAAGCACACCAGAAGTCAGGGTCCTTTCCTCAGCCGGCGTTACCCGGCTTCGTTGGTCATACGACCCTGTCCGACACCCACCCGGTCCACCGCCTTGAAGCGGTGTTGAAGCCGCGACCTCCGACCCGGATGGGTCTCCCTCGATTACCCGCATCACCATTCCAACGTGCTGTGTCCAATACCCCGGCAGATCAGACAGGTGCGCGTGTCGATTGCTTCCCTGTCCACGCGGCCTTCCCCGAGCAAAAGACGGGTCGGCATCTGCATCGACTCTTTCGAGGCCTGCTCGAACTTCACTCGCGTTACGGCCCGTTGGATCGCTCGGCCACCCAAGGTGACCTTTGTCACGAGGCTTCGACCCGGGCGGTTGCCCAACCGAGCCGCTCGTCAGCTTCCGGATCAAATCGACAACTTTCCGGATGGAACCTTCCTCCATAGATGATACGCGCCTTCGAGGCGCACTCTTGCCGGCGTCGTAGCCGCGAACACCGCCGCTTTCGGTGGTCTTGACGCTCTGGCTGTCAACGATGCCGGCCGTTGGGCTCGCCTCCCGGCCTTCGAGTTCACGCGCCGCCGTGACGAGATGGTGGCTGATCGTCTTCAGAACCCCACGGTTGCGCCAATCGTAAAAGTAGCGCTGGACGGTCGTGAAGGGCGAGAAGTCCCTGGGCAGCAGGGACCACGGGCAGCCGCTCGACGCCAGATACAAGATCCCGTTCACGACCTCGCGAAGGTCTGTCGTTCGGGGGCGACCAAGGGGCCTCGGCTCGGGCAGGAATGGCGAAATCAGCGCCCACTCCCGATCGGTCAGATCCCTTGAATAGCGCAGCCCTCAGCGGACATGATCACGCCGAGCGGTTTCAGTCCAGGACATCGGGTCGTGTCGCGAATGCTGTGGAAATTCCCTGGCGGCGCGCTCCGGGCATGTGGATGCTCGGTTTTTCAGGCGGCGAGGTCAAGGGGCATCGGTTCGATGGGCTGAGAGAGAGTTTCCCAGCCATCAACCTTTCGCATCTGGATCTGGCCGGAGGCGAGCAGCGCCCAGAGTAGCATCGGCACGGTCTCGGCACAGGGCAGGACGGTTTGGGTCTTGATGCGGCGGCGGAATTCCTCGTTCAGGCGCTCGATGGCGTTTGTGGTCCGGGCGGACTTCCATTGCGATGGATCGAGGCGGGTGAAGGTGAAGAGCCGCGCCCCGGCTTCTTCAAGGCTGTCGGCCACCGCCCGGCACTTCAGGCGCCACTTGCGCAGGAAGGCCTTGCGCTTCTTCTCGATCTCGGCCGCGGTCTCGGCGTAGATCATGTCGCGATAATCCTCGGTCAGCTCATCCTGCATGTGCTTCGGGGCGTGGGCCAGGAGGTTGCGGTGCTTGTGAACCGTGCAGCGCTGGATGGGCAGGCCGTCGCCCCAGAGCGCCACCAGCGCGGCCTCCAGCCCCGGGGCACCGTCGACGATCACGAATTCGGGCCGCTTCAGGCCGCGTGCGTCCAGATCGTCGAGGAACTGCCGCCAGGCGGCCGTGCTCTCCCCGCCCATGTTTCTGATGGATAACAGCACCTTCTGCCCATCCCGGCGCACGCCGATTGCGGCCAACACCGAGATGTTCGTGGCCTTGCGGTCCAGCCGGGTCTTGATCACGGTGCCGTCGAGGATCAGGCGGACGATGTCCTCATCGGCCAGACTGCGGGCACACCAGGCGTCCCAGTCCACCTTCACCTTGCGCCAAGCGCGGCTGACCACGTCCTTGCTGACGGCCCCCTCGAACAGCCCAAACAGCGCCCGCTTGACGCGCCGGGTGTTGGTGCCAGCAAGATAGACCGCCGCGATCAGCGCCTCGGCCTTCTTCGTCAGCCGCTGATAACGGGGCAGCGCCTTCGACCGCCATTCCGTGACCTTGCCAGTGTCGCCCTCGATCCGGGCGCGCGGCACCCGCACCGTCTCGGTGCCGAACGTGCCGGTGATCTGACGCTCTCGGTGCCCGTGGCGATAGCCTTTCGCGGGACCATCGCCCCGGTCGTACCGAAGGCGGCCGAGAAAGCTGGCGAGTTCCTCTTCGAACACGGCTTCGATGGTCGCACGGACGTTGACCCGCAGCCGCTCCTCGATCGGGTCAAACCCGGCCTCCCCGGCCAGTAGCGCAAAGCTCAAAGTGTCAGTAATCTGGTTCATGGCGTGATCTCCCTGGCGGTTCCAGCCGCCGGTTGGGTGGTTGCAAGTCACCCGGAGATTACGCCGCCTTCAAATTTCCACCACTTCCGAGACACGACCGGACATCGTGGCCTCCATCAAGTCTCGCAACCTGACGGAATCACAACCGACTGAAACCGCTAAACTCTTTTCGAGTTGGGCTCTCAGAGGGGTGCTCCTGGAGGGCCTCCACCCTCCTTACCGCCGAAGGAAGACCCACCTTTGCGCGTCCATCCCGTGCCCCAGTTCCCCGCGGCTGACAAGGTGGCGGAGATGCGCCAGCGCCTCGCTGAGGCCGAAGCCGGTCTGATCGAGCGGCAGAGGCCGGAACAGGACCTCCAGCGTCTCCATCACCGTGCGCGGCTCGATGCAAAAGTCCATGAGCCGTTCCAGCCGCTCGTCGTGATGCGCCTTGAGCGCGGCGATCCGCCCATGGAGGCCGTAGAACGGGTCGCCGTGGGAAGGCAGGACCAGAGTGCCTTCGGGCAGCGCCCCGAACTGAAGGAGCGATCCCAGGAACGCGCCGAGCGGATCGGCGCATGGGTCCGAAGGGTGCGTCCCAATGTGCGGCGAGATTCGTGCGAGAATCTGGTCCGCCGCGATCAGCAGGTCTCTCTCCGCGCAATAGAGGCAGATCATCTCCGGCGCGTGGCCTTCGCCGATCATCACCCGCCACGCGCTGCCGGCGAGCATCAGTTCGTCCCCCTCCTTCACCCGCATATAGCGCCGGGGCAGCGGCCCGACCCATTTGGGATAAAGCATGCCCCGGCGTTCCACCAGGTCCAGGAACGGCTGGGGCGCGCCGCACAGCCGGTTGTGGGCCACGAGCTGAGGAATCACCTCCACGGGATCCTCGTTGAGGAGCAGGCGCGCCTGCATCCACTCCAGGCGGCTCATGTGGATGTCGGCGCCGGTGCGGGCATGGAGCCAACCCGCCAGCCCCACATGGTCCGGATGGAAATGGGTCCCGAGGAGCCGCGCCACCGGCCGTCCGCCGAGCAGCGGATCAGCCAGCACCCGCGCGAAAAGCGCCCGCGTCGGGGCGTCGTCAATGCCGGAATCGATCAGGGTCCATCCGTCCGGCCCCGAGAGCAGCCAGGCGTTGACCTCGCTCGGCGGAAAGGGCAGCGGCACACGCACGCGCAGCAGGCCGGGCGCAACCTCGCTGAGATCGTCCGAGACGGCTTCATGCAGGCCGGTGGTCATGCTCGCTCCCCATATCGCACGCTTTCCCATTCCCGGACCGAGGCGGCCCATTCACCGGCCACATGTGAGAGGTCCGTGCGGTCCGCATGGACGGTCGCTTTGCGCAGGCTCTTGCGGTCGAGCCGCCCTCGGCTTGATCCGGTCGCCGCCCTCGCTCACGACCCAAATTGATTGCATCAGAATTAATTTCTGACACAGTATGTGCTCATGAACAACCAACAAGCAAGCCGTCGGCGGCTCACCTCCGGCCTGTTGCAGGCGGGCCGGCAATGGCGGCGGCTGGCGGAAGCCGCGCTCGCGGCCGATGACATTTCGGAGGCCTGCGCCTCGCCCCTGGTGTGGCTGAGGCGCCTCGGCGGCGGCGTGCGTCAGGTGACCCTTGCGGCACACGTTGGCATCGAAGGCACGTCCCTCGTCCGCTTGCTCGACCAGCTCTGTGACGCCGGGTTCGTGGTGCGCCGGGACGATCCGGAGGACCGTCGCGCCAAGACCCTGTGGCTCACTGCGGAGGGCGAGCAGCTCGCGGAGCGCATCGAGCGCGCCATCGCCAGGCTGCGGTCCCGCATCTTCGCCGAGATCAGCGAAGCGGACGTCGAGGCGACCCTCCGGGTGCTCGAGGCCCTCGAGCACGCCCATACCCGCCTCCAGCAGAACCCTAGTCTCCTGGAGGCGGACTCTTGAAGCTTCCCTCGGCGCGCGACTGGCTGTTCTCCACCAAGGCCTTCACCGCCGCCATGCTGGCGCTCTACGTGGCCCTGGCCATGGACCTGCCGCGCCCCTATTGGGCCATGACCACGGTCTATGTGGTGTCCCACCCGCTCACCGGCGCCACTACCTCCAAGGCGCTCTATCGCATGCTCGGTACCCTCATCGGCGCCACTGGCGCGGTGGTGCTCGTGCCGACGTTCGTGAGCGCCCCCGAGCTTCTGAGCATCGCCGTCGCCGCCTGGATCGGAGGGCTGCTCTACCTCTCTTTGCTCGATCGCACGCCCCGCAGCTACGTGTTCATGCTGGCGGCCTACACTCTGCCCATCATCGCTTTGCCGACGGTCACCGCGCCGGAGACCATCTTCGACGTGGCTCTCGCTCGCAGCGAAGAGATCATCCTCGGGATCCTGTGCGCGAGCCTCGTGGGCGCGGTCGTGTTCCCAGTGAGCGTCGGGCCGGCCCTCGCCGCACGCGTCGGCGGCTGGTTGCGCGATGCCGGCGCCTGGGCCGGCGAGGTGCTGCGTGGCGAGGTGACGGATGAGGTCGTGCCCCTGGTCCGACAGAAGCTCGCCGCGGACGTCGCGGCGCTCGACGCGCTCATCATGCAACTGGCACACGATCCCGAGGCGCGCGCCTTCGCCCGCGAAGCCGGAGAGCTCCGCGGTCGCCTGCTGCTGCTCCTGCCGGTACTGTCCTCCCTCAACGACCGGATGCGCGCGATCACCCGCGAGGAAGCGATGGGCAGCGCGCGGGACGATCTTGTCGCCCTCGCCCGCGAAATCGCGGACTGGATCGGGGGGGCTCCCGACACGCCGGAGCGGTTGCGCGCACGGATCGCTGAGCTGACTCCGGATCCCGGCGCCCTCAGGGACTGGCCGAGCCTCCTTCATGCGAACCTCTGCGCCCGCCTCAAAGAGCTTGTCGATCTCTGGCAGGACTGCCTCGCGTTACGCCGGCAGGTGGCTGGAGACCCTGCTGCGGGACACTGGGCGCCCGTGCTGCACCACCGCCCCGTCATCGGCACCGCGCGCCATCATGATCACGGCCTGCTGCTATTCTCCACCGCTTCCGCCGCGCTCGCGACCCTGACGGCGAGCCTGATCTGGATCGCGAGCGGATGGCCCGGCGGCGCCAATTTCGTGGCCATGGCGGCGGTCGCCTGCTGCTTCTTCGGCGCCCAGGACCGGCCAGCCCCGTTCCTCTGGATGATGGTGGTCTGGGGCACCACGGCCCAGGTGATCGCCGGGGTCCTTCTGTTCACGGTGGTGCCCCAGGTCCACGATTTCGCGATGCTCGTGCTGGTGCTGGTGCTGCCGTTCCTGCTGGTTGGGGCGCTCATTCCCCGCCCGGAACTCGGCCTCGTCACCCTACTGCTCGCCGCAACGGGTTCGGGCTCCCTCTCGGTCCAGAGCCACTACAATGCGGATTTCACCGTTTATGTGAATGAAAGCCTGGCGGTGACCGGCGGCTTCCTGTTCGCCTGGATCTGGGCGTTGGCGACCAAACCCTTCGGCGCCGAGATCACCGCCCGCCGCCTCGTGCGCTCGGGCTGGGCGGACCTTGCCGCCTGCGCCGCCGGCACCCGCCTGCAGGATCACCGCGTGCTGGTGAGCCGCACCCTCGACCGCCTCGGTCTGCTCATTCTCCGCCTCGCCTCGGGCGCCATCGACGACGGCCTCGCCACGGACGGGCTCAGAGACTTGCGCATCGGCTACAATGTCCTTGATCTGCAGCGCGATCGCCGGGCGCTGCCTGGTGCCGCAAAGGACGCCATCAATGCCGTCCTCGCCGGAGTGGCCGGGCATTTCCGAACGCAGCAGAAGGCCGGCGCGGCGCTGCTGCCGCCCGCCGGCCTTCTGGACCATGTGGACGAGGCGATCCGCGCCGTGCTTGCCCAGCGCGCCGGGCAGGCGGCGGATAATGCCCTGCAGGCGCTGGTCGGCCTCAGGCAGGCTCTGTTCCCCGGGGCCGCGGCGCCCCTCCTGCCGCCGGCACGGGGCGCCGTCGACCCGCCTTTGCTCGCGGCCGAGTGAGACACGCATGCCCGCGGAACTCGACATCTTCGGCGTCTACGTGCCGACCTTTCTCCTCCTCGCGCTCGCCGCCATGGCCGCCACGCGGCTCCTCTCCCGCCTCGTCAGCCAGATGGGGCTCGGCCACCTCATCTGGCACCGGGCGCTGTTCGACCTCGCCGTGTTCGTGCTCGTGACCGGCGCGGGATATGTCCTTCTCCAACGGATCGCATGATGAAGACCAATGTCGCGAAGTGGGTCCGCATATGCGTCACCCTCACGGTGGTCGCGGGAGCCGGTCTCGTGGGCCGCGCGCTCTGGGACACCTACATAAACGCCCCCTGGACGCGGGACGCCCGCGTGCGCGCCGACGTGGTCGGCATCGCCCCCGACGTCTCCGGCCTGGTGAGCGAGGTGCTGGTCCGCGACAACGCCGCGGTGAAGAAGGGCGATATCCTGTTCCGGGTGGACCGCGAGCGCTTCGCCATCGCTCTGGAGCAGGCGGAGGCGGCGGTGAAAGGCCGCGCCGCGACCCTCGATCAGGCCAAGCGCGACCTTTCACGCTACACGCAGTTGCGCGAGCGGCAGGTGGTCTCGCCGCAGAACGCCGAGCAGGCCCAGACCGCCCTCGCCCAGGCCGACGCGGCCTACCAGCAGGCGGTGAGCGAGCGCGCCCTCGCCCGGCTCAACCTCGATCGCTCGGAGGTGAAGGCCCCGGCCAACGGCATCGTCACCAATCTGGAGCTGCGGCGGGGCGACTACGTCTCCACTGGCAAGGCGGTGGTGGCCCTGGTGGATACGGATTCGCTTCGGGTCGAGGGCTATTTCGAGGAGACCAAGCTGCCGCGCATCCATGTGGGCGATCCCGTCACGATCCGCCTGATGGGCGAGCCGACCCTGCTGCGCGGTCGGGTGCAGAGCGTCGCGGCGGCCATCGAGGACCGCGAGCGCACGGCCGGCACCGGCCTCCTCGCCAACATCAATCCGACCTTCAACTGGGTGCGCCTCGCCCAGCGCGTGCCGGTCCGCATCGCGCTGGAGGAGGTGCCGCCCGACATCCGCCTCGTGGCCGGCCTCACCGCTACCGTGGAGATCAAGCCCATCTCCCCCGCGGCCGGCAAGGCCGTGCTCGCGGACACGCCGGACGCCCGGTCCGCGCAAGCCTCCCGGCCGGTCCGGTGAGCGCGGAGCGGTCCTTGCTGCCGGCGGGTGGCCGCAAGGACCGCTCCGCGCTTTGCCGTGACGCCAGGACGAAATGCCATGAATGCTCCCGCGAATGCCGCGCTGACACCAGGACACCTGAAGGGGGACACCCCGCCGGGCGGGACGGCGCCGCTCTGGCTGCTGGCGCTCCTGGCCTTCTCCGGCACCCTCGCCATGCACGTCTTCGTGCCGGCGCTGCCCGTCGCCCAGCAGGATCTCGGCGGCGGGATGGCGGCCATGCAGCTCACCATCAGCCTCTACATCCTCGGCCTCGCCGGCGGGCAGCTCGTCTACGGGCCTCTCGCCGACCGGTTCGGGCGCCGGCCCGTCCTGCTGGCGGGGCTCTCGCTCTACACCGTCGCCGGCCTCGCGGCGATGCTGGCGCCGAGCGTCAACGCCCTCATCGCCGCCCGGCTGTTCCAGGCGCTGGGCGGCTGCGCCGGCCTCGTGCTCGCGCGCGCCATCGTGCGCGACACCTCGGCGCCGGCGGACACCACCCGGCGCCTCGCCTTGATGAATCTCATGATCACCGTCGGTCCGGGCGCGGCGCCGCTGGTGGGCGGCTTTCTCGCCGATGCGGCGGGATGGCGCTCCATCTTTATCGCCCTGACCCTCCTCGGCGTGGTCAACCTCCTGCTCACCTGGCGTCTTCTCCCGGAGACCGGACGGGCAACCGAAGGCGCCGCCATCGGTCTAATGGAGAGCTATGGCCAACTGCTGCGGGCGCCAGCCTTCTGGGGCTACGCCGTGGGCGGCGGCTGCGCCACCACCTCCCTCTATGGCTTCGTCGCGGCGGCCCCCTTCATCTTCACCGGCGAACTGCACCAGCCCACGGCCAGCGTCGGGGGCTATATCGCCCTCCTGGTCCTGGGGGTGTGGGTGGGCAGCATGCTGGCGAGCCGGCTCATCGCCCGTGTTTCCGTCGGCCGTCTGCTGGTGGGCGCCAATGGGGTCAGCGTGGCAGCCGCCTTCATCCTGCTCGCCGTCGTGCTGTCGGATCAGCTCACCGTGCCCCTGGCCATCGCCACCGTGTTCATATTTTCCGTGGGCGTGGGCACCGCGGCCCCCGCCGCGCTGGCAGAGGCCCTGAGCGTCAATCCCCGCGTCGCCGGCTCCGCCTCGGGCCTCTACGGCGCCATGCAGATGGCGGTCGGCGCCCTGTGCACGGCCTTGGCCGGTGTCGGATCCGACCCCGCGCTCGCCGCCGCTCTTGTGCTTGCCGGCTCCGGCATCATCGCTCAAGCGGCCTTCTGGATAGCCGGGCGACCAAGGCGCGCGGCTTCGTAGAGCAGCCACCGATACAGCGAATGGGCATCACAGGGTAAGATCCATGGATATCAAGACAATCGCTGTTCTCATTGATACCAGTCCGTCGCGCGAAACGCGGATGGATTATGCGACCAATCTCGCGCGGCGCCACGGCGCGCACCTCATCGGAATATTCCTGCTTCCCCCGGACATCGGCGGGGGGCTGGCTGCCTCCCATGTCCGCGGGCAAGCGGCGATCGCCAACCTTCTGCACCATCAACAAGCCCGCAAGGACGACATGATCCGCGACGCGCGGGACATCTTCGAAAAGCACGCCGCCCGGCAGGATGTGCGTTGCGAGTTCCGTGTCCACGCGCCCCGCGGAGAAGATGAACGCCGCCTCGGCGCCCTGCACGCGGATCTCGTCGTCGCTGCATCTCCGAAGGACTCCTGGCTCGACGACGGGCCGCCAGCCGATGTCGTGCAACTTGCGACCGGCGTCCCCTTCCTGCTCGTGCCGGAGAACTGGCGCAACATGGAACCGCCACAGCGCATTCTCATCGGCTGGAATGCAAGCCGGGAATCGCGCCGGGCCATCGGCGATTCCCTGCCTCTGCTGGCGCTCGCTTCATCGGTGACGGTGCTTATCGTGGATCCGCAGGCGACCATCCCCGCGGGAGAGGAGCCGGGGATGGAAGTCGCCATGTTCCTGTTGCGCCACGGTGTACGCCTGACCGTCGATCCCGTGCAGTCACACGGGCGAGCGATCCCCGAGGTCATCTTGGAATACGCTGCGTCCAATGAGCACGATATGATCGTGCTCGGCGCTTACAGTCATGCCCGCGCCCGGGAGATCATGCTCGGCGGCGTGACGCGTTCGCTCCTGGCGCAGTCGCCGATCCCTTTGCTCATTTCCCATTGAGCAGCAGGAGATCCGGGCAATGGTGTGAGTGGGCCTAGCCTGAGCCCTTTTTCTCCCCCGGTTCAGAAGAGAGTCCGAGGGCATAGTCGGGAGGATCATTCGCCTGCCGCCTATCGCGTACTCACAAGGTTTGCCCAGGCGATCGGCATTGCTTCATTCGTGTGTTTTTTTTGCGTTGTAGTGTCTTCCGATGGCGACGATCTCGCCAGCGATGCCGCGGCGGAACAGGGAGACGGCGACGACGAAGATCACGCCCTGGATGACGAGCACCCACTCGCCCAGGCCGGCGAGGTAGTTCTGCATGGTCACGATGACCGCCGCCCCCACCACCGGGCCGAGGATGGTGCCCATGCCGCCCACCAGGGTCATCAGGATCACCTCGCCCGACATCTGCCAGGCGACGTCCGTGAGTGAGGCCAACTGGAACACCAGCACCTTGGTCGATCCCGCAAGTCCGGCCAGAGCGGCCGACAGCACGAAGGCGAGCAGCTTGTACTGGTTCACCCTGTAGCCGAGCGAGATTGCCCGCGGCTCGTTCTCGCGGATGGCTTTCAGGACCTGCCCGAACGGGGAGTGGATGGTGCGGTAGATCACCAGGAACCCGAACAGGAAGATCGCCAGGACGAAATAGTAAAGATGGATGTCCTTGGTGATGTCGATGAAGCCGAGGAGTGCACGGCGCGGCACCGCCTGGAGGCCGTCCTCGCCGCCGGTGAACTTGGCTTGTAGGCAGAAGAAGAAGAACATCTGCGCCAGCGCCAGCGTCACCATGGCGAAGTAGATGCCTTGGCGACGGACGGCGAGCAGGCCGACGAGGAAGCTCAGCACGGTCGAGAACAGCACGCCGGCGAGGATGCCCAACTCCGGCGTGAATCCCAGCACCTTGATGGCGTGGGCAGAGATGTACGCCGAACCGCCGAAGAACATCGCATGGCCGAACGACAAGAGCCCCGTGTAGCCCAGCATCAGGTTGAAGGCGCACGCGAACAGCGCGAAGCACATCACCTTCATCAGGAACACTGGATAGACCGCGAATGGTGCGGCGAGGAGCAACGCGACTGCGATCAGCCCGAGCACCAGTGTCATCGGGAACCTGGATGAGGTCGCGGAGGTGGTGACGGGCGCTGTGGTGGAGGAAGACGTTGTCATTGATGCGCCCTCACTTGGCCGTGCCGAACAGGCCGGCGGGTTTCACCATGAGCACCAGAGCCATGATGACGAAGATGACGGTGGAGGAGGCCTCGGGATAGAACACCTTGGTCAGGCCCTCGATCACCCCGAGGCCGAAGCCGGTGAGGATGGCCCCCAGGATGGAGCCCATGCCGCCGATCACCACCACGGCGAACACCACGATGATGAGGTTGGAGCCCATGGTGGGGCTCACCTGATAGGCGGGGGCGGCGAGCACGCCGGCGAGCGCCGCGAGGCCCACGCCGAAGCCGTAGGTCAGGGTGATCATGCGCGGCACGTCGATGCCGAAGGCCTGCACCAGGTCGGGCCGCTCGGTGGCGGCGCGCAGGTACGAGCCGAGCTTGGTGCGCTCGATGATGAACCAGGTGGCGAGGCACACCACGAGGGAGGCCACCACCACGAAGGCGCGGTAGTTGGGCAGGAACATGAAGCCGAGGTTGGTGCCGCCCGGCAGGGGGTTGTTGTAGGGCAGGCCGGAGGAGCCGTACTGCCGGCGGAACAGGCCCTCGATGATGAGGGCGAGGCCGAAGGTGAGCAGCATGCCGTAGAGGTGGTCGAGATGGTAGAGGCGGCGCAGCAAGGTGCGCTCCATCACCATGCCGATGAGCGCCACCATCACCGGCGCCACGACGAGCGCCCCCCAGAAGGGCACGCCCAGATAGTTGAGCAGCATCCAGGCCCCGAAGGCGCCCATCATATACTGCGCGCCGTGGGTGAAGTTGATCACGTTGAGCAGGCCGAAGATCACCGCCAGCCCAAGGCTCAGCATGGCGTAGAAGGACCCGTTGATGAGCCCGAGCAGCAACTGCCCGAACAGGGCCTGAGGAGGTATTCCAAGAAGTTCGATCATGACTTGCCCTCAGACGCCGAGGAAGGCTTCGAGACGCGCGGCGTTCTCAGCGATCTTGTCGTTCTCCACCATGTCCACCACCCGGCCGTGCTCCACCACGTAGTGGCGGTCGGCGACGGTCGA